>CAYSFR010000032.1:0-115516 GCA_964430625.1 uncultured Solibacteraceae bacterium | reverse complement strand
GTTGTGAAAAGGACTTTCACCTTCAAGCTCTCGATCATGCTCGGCACACACGCAGGACGGCGCCGGGAGAGCCGGTGCCGTTGGTGGAGCGGTTAGCCATCCGGGGTAGAACTTGGCTCCGAGGGCGATCGGCGCGGAGGCATATCGGATGGCGACGGGGGAGGCGAGGGGTGGGGTTGGGGTGTGCGATGCTGTTTGGCATGGCGGATATCCTGTACGATTTCCCGGTGGCCGCACCGGCCGGAAAGGTGTATGCGGCGGTGTCGACAGCGGACGGATTGAATGCGTGGTGGACCCTGACGGCCGAGGTGGATGGTCCCAATTACGCGCTTGGGTTCGGACCGGAGTACGCGTGGCAGGCGGAGGTAACGGAGCGCGAAGAGGGTGCAGCGTTTGTGCTGGCGATGACAGTAGCCGATGACGACTGGCGGGGGACTCGAGTGGGTTTTCGGTTTGCGGAAAGAGACGGGGTGACGGCGGTGCGGTTTGCCCATACGGGGTGGCCGGCTGTGAATGGACACTACCGGACTTCGGCGTACTGCTGGGCGATGTACTTGCGGCTGTTGAAAAAGTACTGCGAGACAGGGGAGGTGGTGGGGTATCCGGACCGGTTGGAAGCGTAGTACAGGGTCAGGGTCTTCCGTAGCATCGGTGTTTTGCTGGTAGCCAGGCACTAGGGGAAATCGGGGAGGAGGGGGGATGAGGATTGGATTACTGGTGGTTTGCGGGCTGGGGTTGGCAGCGGCCGAGGATGTGACGCAACGGTGGGAAGGGGGGCGGCTCTCCATACAGATTCGCGCCGGAGCAGTTGGGAACCTCGCCTGGCAACTGGATACGCTGATCGGCCGTACGAATACGGCACCCAAAGACTATGAAGACCTTTGGCGCAAGGATCTGGAGTGGGGGGCAGAGGATGCGCGAATGCTGGGGAAATGGTCCGCGCTGCACGCGCGTCACCGGCGAGCGCGGACGGCCATCCACGGGCGGGCTGTCTATCCGCCGAACTATGCGCGGTTCTATGGAAGTGCCACTGGGCGCGACTACGCCTTCCGGATCGCGGCGGCGGAAGCGGAGGATTTTGAGCGGCTGCGGGAGCGCTATGCGGCGCTTTGCGGGGAGCGATGCGCCGGGGAGTTTATCGACGTCCTGCGGCATTTCTGGCCGCGATTCAAAGGGTGGTGGGAGAAAGAAGGGCTGACAACGGCGCAACGGTTTGTGCCGGAGATGGCCGGGCTGATGACAAAGCACGGGTTGGGGGAGTTGTGCGAGACGGCGGCGCGGGTGACGGCTTCACGGGTGCCGGCCCGGCATGTGCTGGGGATCGATGTGATGGTGCATCCGAAAGCGTACCTGACCAACATGTCGGCGACGGTAATGGAGAACCATGTATTGACGGAACTGACGGAGGACGAGAAGGTGGGCGGGGTTCGGATGCCGCTGTTAATCCATGAGCTGACGCACCACTTGTACGACTTTGCGGGCGAGGCGGACCATCTGCGATTGATCGAACGGTTCGCGGCGCGCCCGGAGGCTTATTCGATGGCGGCGTACAGTCTGCTGAACGAGGGGCTGGCGTGCGGAATCCAGTTGATGGTGGAGAAACGGATGCGGCCGGCGGCGGAGTTTGGGGAGTTTGTAGCCACGGACGAGAATATCTACTTTGATCCGTTCATTGCGCGCGCAGGGCGGGCGTTGCTGCCGGTGATGGAGAGGTGGGTGGCGGAGGGGCGAACCGTATTTGATGACGAGTTCGTCGAGGCCTATCTGCGGGCGTTCGGCCGAGAGATGGGGCCGTTGGTGGCGAGCCCGCGGCTGATTCTGTCGAGCCGGGTGCAGATCCACGGGCCGAAGGGGAAAGCGGCGAGCCATGAGTTTCGTCAACTGGTTCGGGGGATCTCGACGCAGGAGGAGTGGAAGGATCTGCGGGCGGCGAAGGACCTGGGCGGAGTGGTATTCCTGACAAAGGGGGAGATGGGCTTGGTTCGGCGGAATGGGGGCGTGGTCCCGGGGACGGTGGTGAAGGCGGTAACAGAGGCGGCGCGCGGACGGGGAACATTTGTCTATGGCTGGCGGCGGACGGCGAAGGCCATGGTGTTTTTCGTGTACGGAGAGGATGAGGCGCGGTTGTTGGAGGCGGTGCGGGCATTCGCGAAGAACGATGCCGGGGGAGTGGGCTTGTGGTGAGGGGATGACGAGGCTCGAGTTCCGGTAAATTTGCCGTTTCGTACAATATTTTGGCCATTCGCCCGTCTTCCCTGGTGTATGAACGAATTGGCGATGGAACGGGAGCGGCTTTGGCGGTTTATCCGGCGGCGAGTGCCGGACGTGCGGGACGCCGAGGACATCCTGCAGGACGTGCTGTGCGAATGGCTGAAGGCCGAGCGGGTACTGGCGCCAATTGAGCGTGCCGGGGCGTGGCTGTTCCAGGTGGCCCGGAACCGGATCACCGATCTGTTCCGGAGGCGGCGAACGGATTCGCTGGAGGAGTTGATGCTGGAGGAGGTGCTGCCTTCGGCCGATGGCGGTCCGGAGGCGGCGTATACGCGGAGTGTCCTGCTGGATGTGATTGAGGAAGCGCTGGAGGAGTTACCTCACGCGCAACGGGAGGTTTTTGTGGGGCACGAGATAGAGGGGAAGACGTTTGCGGATATGGCGGAGGGGAGCGGGGTGGCCGTGAACACGCTGCTGTCTCGGAAGCGCTATGCGGTGCTGGCTCTGCGCCAGCGGTTGCAAGCGGTTTATGACGAATTCAAGGAGGGAATTTGAGACGATTCCGGTTTGTTCCGATGGTGTTGTTGGGGATTGGGTTGTTTGGGGAAGCGGTCCATCAATTGTGGAATCTGCTGATTCCGGGGATTTTTGGATTACCGGCGATCGGGTTCTGGCAGGCGCTGGGGCTACTGGTGCTGGGACGGTTGCTGGTGGGCGGCGGGCTACGGCGACCGCACTGGAGGGCGCGGATTGCGGCCATGTCGGAGGAGGAGCGGGCGGCTTTTCGGGCGGGGATGGGGAGGCGGTGCGGGGCGAACTAGGGAAAGCAAAAGGCGGCGAGGGTTTCGCCGCCTTTTGCTGATTCGGTGATTGCCTGGGCCTGAGGGCCCGGTTGGCACCGGCTATCAGAAGTAGAACTTCGCTCCGAGTACGATGCGGCGGGCATCGAGGCTGGAGGTGTACTGGCCGAAGGTGCCGGAGACCTGACGGTTCTGGGCGTCGAAACGGGCAGTGGTGTCTACACCCTGGAAGTTGGTGTGGTTGAAGAAGTTGTAGAACTCAAAGCGCAACTGCAAGCGCTGGACGTCGGACTTGCCGACAGGGATGTTCTTGATGACGGTGACATCGTAGTTGGCGATGCCAGGTCCGCGGAGAACGTCCTTGGGGGCGTTTCCGATACCGAATTCGGCGCGGGTGGGCGGGGCGAACACGGTGGTATCGAAGTGGCGGGTGGGCGTGCGATCACCCTTGGGAATCACGGGATTGGAGAGCACATTGATGCGGCTATCGAGACCGGCGCCGGAGGCACCGGTGAGGTCGGTACCGGCAACGAGCGAGTAGCCGATGCCGAGGGGGGCGCCGGAGGTAAAGCTCGTCACGCCGGAGAGCTGCCAGTTGTCGAAGACCGAGCGGACGACGACGTTGTTGGCGAGGGTGGAGAGCTTCGGCAAGTCGTAGAGGTAGTTGAGGACGAAGTTGTGAGTACGATCGAAACTGGCCTTGCCGTAGTTGCGCATGCGGTAGTCGAGGTAGGGGTTCACCGCGTCACCGTTGCCATTCACGATCGTCATGGCCTTGGACCAGGTCCAGGCGACGCCGAACTGGAAGCCCTTGGCGAAGCGCTTGTTCAGCTGGGTCTGCATGGAGTGGTAGTTCGAAGTACCTGCGAGTTCGATGTACTGGATGTCGGCGTAGCCGGGGAGGGGGCGGAGGAAGTTGTCCGGCAGCGGGCTGTTGGTGGTGCTATCGATACTGGAAGGCAGGAATCGGGTGCCGTAGGGCAGAGCGTTGAGACTGCGACGCTGCATAAGGTGGCGGCCGACGTTGCCGACGTAGGCGACATCGAGGACGGTGCCGAAGCCGATGTTCTGCTGGATGCCGAAGCTCCAGTTATAGACGGTCGGGGGCTGGAAGTCGCGCTGGATGGAGGTGACACCGGCGGGGCTGACGCGGAACGGGCTGCGGAGGAGGTCAGCGATGGTGGTGTTGAAGGCGGTGCGGGTGATGGTATTGGGAGGCAGTTCGCGATGAATCAGGACCTGGTCGTCGTTGAAGCGATCGTAGAAGATGCCTGCGCCACCGCGAATGGCGGTCTTGCTATTGCCAAAGACGTCCCAGGCGAAGCCGAGGCGAGGGGCGACCTGGATGGGGGGACGGTTCTGGATGGACTCGTTATAGACGGTCATGCCCTGGAAGGGTACGACGCCGTCGGCGAACTGGCCGATGGAGGCGGGTGAGACTTCGAGACCTGTGACGGGATCACGGCCGACGCGAGCGCCGGCAGCATTGCGGAAAGGTTGGATGAGGCGCGGCTGACGGTTGCGGTCGTAGGTTCCCATGTCGAAAGCAGCGAGTTGGTCGTTGGCGCTATAGGTGGGGTGGATGAGGTAGAAGCGAACACCGGCATCGACGGTGAAGCGGCGGTTCACCTTCCAGGTGTCCTGGAGGAACCACTCAATGTTGAAGTAGCGGGCGTGGCCGTCGGGCTTATTGTTGGCTTCGGTGTAGCTTTGGACGCTGCCGAGGAGGGCGTTGGAGTAGGCGTAGTTGGTATCGAAGGGGTTGTTGACGTCGCGGTTGAAGTTAAAGGTGCCATTGAAGGCGGAACCGCGGGCGGCGTTGCGGGTGGTCTTTTCGATGTAGATACCGGCCTTAAGATTGTGCTGGTTCATGATCTTCGACAGATTGTCGGACCAGTTCCAGATGTTGTTGGTGCCGAAAAAGGGGAAGCGCTGTTCGATGTTGAGGACGCCGGCATTGGGGACGCCGCCGAAGTTGGCCTGGGGGACGAGATTGCGGGCGTTGGCTTGCGGGTAGAACTGGGGAAGGTTCGGGGTGACCTTGGCGCGGTTGTTGCGGTCGAGGCCTTCCTGGGTGAGGGGGTCGACGGTCTGGAGGGCGCGGTTAACGCCGAAGGTGAATTCGTTGACGGTGGTGGGGTTGAAGGTATGGATCAACGTGGAGACCATGCCGGAGGAGCGGATCTGGTAGTTGATGGGGAGTTGGGCCCAGGAGGAGGAGGCGAGGACGAAGTCAAAGTCACCTTTGTAGGCTTCGTAGTCGTTGATGCCGCGCCAGTAGAAGCTGGTCTTGGGTCCGATGTTGTAGTCGATGCGGAGGATGGAATCGCGGCGGGGCTGGGTGATGGGGGCCTGGATCAGGGCGTTGAAGTTATTGGTGGGGTCGACGGCGTTGGGCTGAGGGAAGATATTCAGGAGGGCCTGGCCGTTGCGGTCGATGCGGTTCTGGGGAACGATGTTGCCCGGGAAGGGGACGCGGTTATTGAGGGGGTCCTGAATGGGGATCAGGGCGCGGTTGGTGTCGAAGGTCTGGGAGAAGTCGCCATTGCGCTGGAGAGCGGTGGGGAAGGTGCGGCGCTGGAGGGAGGAGGGGTAATTGCGGGGGAGAAACTCCTGGCTCCAGAAGAAGAATAGCTTATCGCGGTTCTTGTTGAACTTACCGGCAGGGACGGGGCCGCCGATGAAGTAGCCGGGGTAGTTGAAGCGATACTGGGGGCGGCGGAGCCCGTCGCGGTTGCGGAAGAACTCATTGGCATTCAGAGCTTCGTTACGGATGAAGTAGTAAGCGCCGCCGTGGAATTCCTTGGTGCCGGACTTGATAACGGTGTTGATGGTGCCGCCGGAGGAGCGGCCGTATTCGGCCTGGTAGTTGGTGAGAAGCACCTTTACCTCGGCGACAGCGTCGAGGGAGGGGGCGAGGTAAGGGCCACCCATGGATCCGGTGTCGAGGGAGGAGATGCCGTCGAGGGTGAGGTTGATGGTGCCGGCGCGGTTGCCATTAATGGTGATGCCGCCGAGGTTGTTCCAGCCGGGGGCGTTCCGGTTGGCGGTATCGATGACTCCGGGCAGGAGCTTGACAAGGCCGAGGTAGTCACGGCCTTTCAGGGGGACGTTCTGGGTCTGTTCGAGCGAGATCAAGCCGGAGCGCTCAGACGACTGGGTCTGGAGGCGAGCGGTTTCGGCAGAAACTTCGATGGTTTGGTTGATTTCGCCGAGCTGGAGCTCAATCTTCTTGAGGACGACGCGTTCGGTGGCGGTGAGGACAATATCGGTCTGCTCGTAACGTTTGAAGCCTTTGGCAGAGACCTGGATGCGGTAGGTGGAGGGAAGAAGTTGGGTGAAGGTGAAGTCGCCGTTGGAGTCCGACTGGGCGGTGCGGGTCTGGCCGGTAGCGACGTTGGTGAGGGTGATTTCGACGCCGGGGACGGCGGCGCCGGATTGGTCCGAGACGGAGCCGGACATGTTGCCGGTGAGTCCTTGGGAAAAAAGAGCGGCGGAGAGGAGCGTCGACAGGAACGCGAGGCGGAAGAGATGAGTCAGCATGGACAGGATTCCTTTAGGTAACAGGAACTGCCGCAGCGGAAGGGCCGACGACTAATGCTGAATTTCCCCGAGAAGCGCTACGACAATTGGCGAAGATGATATCACATTTGTCGGCGGGTGTAGCCGAGGAGGAGGAGGAGAGCGGCGACGAGGGTAAGGGCGGCCCAGCGAGTGGGTCCTTGGGGGAAGACAATGGCGCCGTTGAAGAACATCCAGGCGAGATAAATGTGGATGGAGCGGGTGATCCAGAGGGGGCGGAGGCGGTGGGATTGCGGGGCAAAGTTCCACCACGCGGCATCGAGCGTCCAGATGGCAGTGAAAGCATAGTTGAACCAGACGCCGCCGCCCCAATGGAGGCCGAAGAGGGCCTGGGTCTGGCGGGCGGTTTCGGCGACGGCGAACTGGTGGCTCCAGTGATAGGAGAAGTGGAAAGCGGCGAGGACGTGGGCGAGATAGAGGAGACAGGCGAGGGTCCAGGCGGGGCGGGGATTGCGGCGGGTGAGGAACTGGACGAGGGCGAGGGCGTAGAGGAGACCGGAGAGTCGGATAGTCCAGAGGACGAGTGGGTGGGGCATGGAGGGAGTGTTTGGTGCGAGAGTGGGGAGTGTGACACCAATTATGGCGACAGCGGGACGGCGGTTTCATTACGGGTGGGTGAACCTGGTGATTGCGGCGCTGGCGATGGTGGCGACGCTGCCCGGGAGGACACAGGGATTGGGGCTGGTGACCGAGCCGTTGCTGGCCGACTGGCGGATGGAGCGGGTGGTGTTTGCGACGGTGAATTTGTGGGCGACGCTGGCGGGGGCGGTGCTGTGTTTGCCGGTGGGGAGATGGACGGACCGGTGGGGGCCGCGGGTGGTGCTGACGGGTGTGCTGGCGGGGTTGGGCGGCGCGACGATGGCGATGAGTTCGACGGGATCGTTCGCGGTGCTAGTGGGGATGTTGACGCTAACGCGGGCGCTTGGGCAATCGGCGTTGTCGGTGGTGAGTCTGGCGCTGGTGGGGAAGTGGTTTGCGCGGCGGCTGCAATTGGCGATGGGGATCTTCGCGGTACTGGTGGCGATGGGGTTTATTGGGGCGTTTCCAACGGTGGGGGCGGCGGTGGTGGGAAGCGGGTGGAGAGTGGCGTGGTTCTGGGTGGGAGCGGTGGTGGCAGGGTTGGCACCGGCGGCGTGGATTTTGGTTCGGGACAAGGCGGAAGTGGACGTGGAGGGGTTGGGATTAGAGGCGGGGGATTTGACGTTGGGAGAAGCGTTGCGGACACCGGCGTTCTGGCTGTTTGCGTTGGCGAGTGCGGCATTCGGGCTGGTGTATTCGGGGATCGCGCTCTTTAACCAGTCGATTTTAGAGTTAAGAGGTTTCGGTGCGGAGACGTATCACCGGACGCTGGTGGTGAGCACGATGGTGGGGCTGGTGTGCAATTTCGGGGCAGGATGGCTGGGTCAAAGGTGGCCGATGCAGCGGTTGATAGGGGTAGGAATGGGGGTGCTGGCGCTGTCGTTGGGCGGATTGCCGCTGGTGAGGACGGCTGGCCATGTGGACCTGTATGCGGCGGCTATGGGGGCGGCCGGGGGAATCGTGACCGTGGTGTTTTTCAGTGTGTGGGGGAAGGTATTCGGCCGGACACATTTGGGACGGATTCAGGGGTGCGCGCAGGCTGCGACCGTGGTGGCGTCGGCGGTGGGTCCGCTGCTGCTGGCCGAGACGCTGGAGCGGACCGGGTCGTACGATTTGCTGTTCTACGGACTGGCCGGGGTGGTGGGGATTCTGGGGTTATCGGCCGGAGTGGTTCCGACGCCGGAGAGGAAGGGGCTGGTATCCTGAAGATTCTATGTCGAAAATGTTGGAAGAGATTCGGCAGCAGCCGTCGGCACTGGAACGGACGTTCCGGGCGGAATTGAAGGGAATTGAAAGGCTGAAAGCGCTTTTCGCAAAGAACCGGCCGAAGTTCATTATTCTGGCAGCGCGCGGTACGTCGGACAACGCGGCGCAGTTTGGCCGTTACTTGCTGGAGATTGCGACGGGGATTCCGGTATCGCTGGCGGCGCCTTCGATTTTCACGCTTTACGGCGCGCGGGTGGACTATAAAGACGCGTTAGTGGTGGCGATTTCGCAATCAGGGGAGTCGACCGACACCAATCTGGTGCTGGAGCGGGCGCGGGAGTGCGGGGCGTTCACGGTGGGTGTGACGAACGAAGCGAAGAGCACACTGGCGCGGGTAGCCGAGCATGTGATTCTGGTTCGGGCGGGGCGAGAGAAGAGCGTGGCGGCGACGAAGACGTACACGGGGCAATTGCTCGCGATGTACATGCTGGCGTATGCGTTGGGGGCACCGGTATCGCTTGACGAGTTGCGGGCGATGCCGGAAGCGGTAGCGGGGGCGCTGACACTGGAGAAAGAGATTCGGGAGAAGGCCGGGCGGTACCGGTTCATGGAGAACGCGGTGGTAGTGGGGCGCGGATTGAACTACGCCAACGCATTTGAGTGCGCGCTGAAGTTGATGGAGACCTGCTATGTGGTGGCGGAACGGTTTTCGTCGGCCGATTTCCTTCACGGTCCGATTGCGATGGTGGAGCGGTCATTCCCGGTGTTTTTGTTTGCACCGGCGGGCGTGACGTGGCCGTCGATCCGGGAGATGATCGAGCGGGTGCATCATTTGGGTGCCGAGACGCTGGTAATTACGGATCAGAGCAACCGGGAAGCGGCGTCGCTTAAGGGGACCCGGGAGATTCTGCTGCCGTCGTCGCTGCACCGGCACGACGCGGTCCCGGAGGAACTGTATACGCCGCTGCCCTATATTGTGCCGGCGCAGCTTCTGGCGGCATGCCTGGCGGAGGAGAAGGGGCTGAACCCGGATCAACCGCGGGCGTTGGAAAAAGTGACGCGGACGCTGTAGTCCGCTCCTTCTTTAGCTCTGGGGCAGACGCATGCGGTCTGCCCAGCGGAGGAAGCGGATGAGCTCTGAGCGGCGCTGCCAGACGAAGCGCCAGAAGTCTTGGAAGCCTATTCTTTCCGCGTGGAGGCCCCAATAGGTCTCGATACGCCAGAGGATATAGGGGCTTCGCCAAGGGGTGAGGCGATAGCCGCGGGAGGCTTCCCAGAGGAATCCGATCATAGGGCGGAGCGTTTTTCGTCGCCTTTCGCGTAGTAGCCGGTACGGGTGCGAACGGTGAGTCCGGAGCCTTTGACGGTGACTTTGAGCTGGCGGTAAGCGCCGTCGTCTGGCTTAGTAGGAGAGTAGGCGATGATGTACTGGCTACGGATTTCCTTGGCGATCTGGAGCGCGACGTCTTCGACGCTCTCTACGTCCTTAGGGAAATGGGCAATGCCGCCAGACTGTTTGGTGAGCAGTTCCATGGCGCGCTGGGCGCGTTTGGCGGCGCGGCGATCCTCCTCGTTGAGGATGCCGATGGCGAAGATGAGGACTTCGCTACGTTGCGCCTTTGCGAGGAGTTTTTCGAGGGTGTTGGTGTCGCTGGAGGCGGTGTCGTCACCGTCTGTGACGATGAGGAGCACCTTCTTCGCCTTCTTGCCCTTCTCCTTGATGTAGTCCATGGAGAGGGTGAGGGCGTCGCGCATGGCGGTACCGCCCTTGGCGTCGATGCGGGAGAGGCCTTCTTCCAGCTTTTTCACGTCGCTGGTGAGGTCCGCATCGCGGTAGGCGACATCGTTGAAATTCACGATGAAGATCTCGTCCTGGCGGTTGGAGGCTTTGACGAGGGCGATGGCGGCGTCTTCGACCTTTTTGCGTTTGCGGCGCATGGAGCCGGAGTTATCGACGATGAGGCCCATAGAAACAGGGACATCTTCGCGGCGGAAGACCTTGAGTTGTTGTTCGACACCATCCTCAAAGACTTTGAAAGCTTCGCGGGGGAGATCGGTGACGAAGGCGCCTTTGCGATCGACAACAGTGGCGTGGAGGAGGACTTCGCGAGTATCGGAGCGGAAGGTAAGGCCGGTGTCGTCCTGGTTCTGCTGGGCAAAGGCAGAACCGGCGAGAGCAAGAGTGAACGCTCGCCTATTGAGCAGGGGCATAGTATCCTTGGCGCCAGAAGGGACGCAGGGGGGGCAGACGGCGGGGCTGATTTATCTTAACCTGGACCCGGCGGTATTTGCCGTCGCGCGTGGTGTTGTTGGGCACATACCCAATGACGTACTGGTTGCGCAATTCGATACCGATCTTGGCGGCAACATCGGGAAGATCGTTCAGATTTTCCACAGGGAAGTGGCGGCCACCGGTTTGTTCGGCGATTTCGTTGAGGAGACCGGGACCGGCGAGTTCTTCGGCAGAGCGGGAGCGGGCGGAGGCGGGCTCAAAGATGCCGATGGCGTAGATCTGGACGTCGGCTTCGCGGACAAGGTTTTTGATTTCGGTCTCGGTATAGCGGGAGGAGTTATCGCCACCGTCAGAGAGGACGAGGACAGCTTTACGGGTGTTGCGGGCCTTCTTCATGTGATTGAGGGCCATGTAAATTCCATCGAGGAGGGCGGTGCGGCCTTTGGCCTGGGTGAAGGTGAGGCGATTCTGGATCTCTTCGGTGTTGGTGGTAAAGGGCTGGATCATCTCCGGCTTGTCGTTAAACTGAACCAGGAAGAACTCGTCGTCGGGGTTAGCGGTTTTGAAGAACTGAGCGGCGGCGAGGCGGGCTTTCTGGAGTTTGGCGCCCATGGATCCAGAGGCGTCGAACACGAGGCCGACCGAGAGTGGGGCGTCCTCGCTGGCGAAGGTGGCGATCTTCTGCTCCACCTTGTCTTCGAAGAGCTTGAAATGTTCGGCTTCCAGACCGGTGACGAAGCGATTAAGAGGGTCGGTGACGGTGACGTTAATGAGGACGAGGTTGGTATCGACGCGGATGGAGGCGGGGCGGCCGGCGGCTTCATCGGGCTCTTCGGCGGCGGCTTTGCGGCGGGGGGCGACAGTGGTGTTGCGCTGGGAGGCAGGACCTTGGGCGGCAGAGCCGGCCGCGGGAGTGGCGGGCGGTTTGGGCTGGGCGGTTTTGTCGTCAGCGGCAATGGCGGCCGCAACGAGCAGCAGGCCAACGCCGAAAAAAGAGATGGGTTTTCGCATGGCCAGAGAGGACCTCGCCCGGCTGAATTCTACTCGAATGATATCACGCCTATGAATTTTCATAGCCATTTTCAACCTCGGTAACGGTGATGTAACGAACCTCTCGTGGTAAGATCAAACGTGCCACAGCAAGTACTCGGAGTGATTCCGGCACGACTCGCCTCCACCCGTTTTCCCGCCAAGGCACTCGCCCCTCTACACGGCAAACCGATTTTGCAGCATGTGTGGGAGCGAGCGAGCCAGGCGAGGTATCTGCAGCATCTGCTGATTGCGACCGACGACGATACGATAGCCACGGTGGCCCGAAAGTTCGGGGCGCAGGTGCGCATGACGTCACCGGACCACCCATCGGGAACGGACCGGGTGGCGGAAGCGGCGTCGGCATACGGGCATGCGTTGGTCGTTAATATTCAAGGCGACGAGCCTCTGATTGACCCGGCGGCAATTGACGCGGCGGTACTGGCGTTGCTGGACGATGATGATGCATTGATGGGGACGCTGGCGAAGCGGATCGAGGACGCATCGGAGATTTTGAACCCGAACGTCGTCAAAGTAGTGATGGACCGCAGCGGCCGCGCGTTGTATTTTTCGCGATCGCCAATTCCGTACGACCGGGGTGGCGGGGCGGTGTACTACAAGCATATTGGCCTGTACGTGTACCGGCGAGAGTTCCTGCTGGATTATCCGCAGTTGCCGGTAGGGCCGTTGGAACAGGTAGAGAAACTCGAGCAGCTGCGCGCGCTGGAGAACGGATACAAGATCAAGGTCGCCGAGACCGAGTATGAGTCGTTGGGCGTAGATACGCCGGAAGACCTGGCACGGGTCGAACAGCTTTTTGGAACCAGAGGGGTATGGCCAAGTACATCTTCGTAACGGGCGGTGTGGTCAGTTCATTGGGTAAGGGGATAGCGGCCGCGTCGATCGGCTGCTTGCTCGAAAGCCGCGGGCTACGGGTGACGCTGCAGAAATTCGATCCCTACCTGAACGTGGATCCGGGGACGATGAGCCCTTTTCAGCACGGGGAGGTGTTCGTCACCGACGATGGAGCGGAGACGGACTTGGACCTGGGTCATTATGAACGGTTCACGTATGCGCCGCTGACGCAGAGCAACAACGTGACGAGCGGGCGGATCTACGAGACGATCATCTCGCGGGAACGGCGTGGGGACTACCTGGGCAAGACGGTGCAGGTGATTCCGCACGTCACCAATGAGATCAAGAGCAACATTGAAAAGGTTTCGGCCGGGGTGGACGTGGTGCTGGTAGAGATCGGCGGGACGGTGGGCGACATTGAGAGCCTGCCGTTTCTGGAAGCGATCCGGCAGCTGCGCCATGAGAAAGGGCGGGAGAACTGCATTTTCGTCCATGTGACGCTGGTGCCGTGGATTGCAGCAGCGGGCGAATTGAAGACTAAGCCGACGCAGCATTCGGTGAAAGAGTTGCGGGCGATTGGTATTCAGCCGGACATGCTGATCTGCCGGTGTGAGAAGCCACTGGTGGGCGATATCAAGGACAAAATCGCGTTGTTTTGCGACGTGCGAGCGGAGGCGGTGATTGAGGCCTGCGACGCAAAGAGTGTTTACGAAGTTCCGCTGGGATTCGCATCGCAGCATGTGGACGATATCATTTTGCGGCAGTTCAAGATCGAGGCAGGGCAACGAAATCTGGCACGTTGGGAGGACATGCTGGACCGGCTGCACAATCCGGTGGACGAGGTGGACATCGCGCTGGTGGGCAAGTACGTGGAGTATGAAGACTCCTACAAGAGCCTGAAGGAAGCGCTGCTGCACGGCGGATTTGCACACCGTCTGAAGGTGAATACGCACTGGATAGAAGCGCAGGATCTGGTGTGGCCGGACTGTGCGCAACGGCTGTCCCAATATGACGGGATTCTGGTGCCGGGCGGTTTCGGCAAGCGGGGTGTGGAGGGGATGCTGCAGGCGATCCGGTATGCGCGGGAGAAGAAGGTACCGTACTTCGGGATCTGCCTGGGTATGCAGACAATGGTTATCGAGTATGCCCGGAACGTGTGCGGAATGGCGCAGGCGGATTCGGCGGAGTTCGACAACGCTACGCCACACCGGGTGATTTACAAGCTGCGGGAGTTGAAGGGTGTGGATGAACTGGGCGGGACGATGCGTCTGGGGGCTTATCCGTGCGCACTGGCCGAGGGGTCGACGGCCCGGGCGGCCTATCGAAAGCCGGAGATCAGCGAGCGGCACCGGCACCGGTTTGAGTTCAACCGGGATTACGAGAAAGTGTTGACTGAGGGCGGACTGAAGATCACGGGTCAGACACCGGACGGAGTCTACGTGGAGATCTGCGAGATAGGGGATCATCCGTGGTATCTGGGTTGCCAGTTCCATCCGGAATTCAAGTCGAAACCCCTGGAACCGCATCCGCTATTCGCGGCTTTTGTGGGGGCGACCTATCAAGAGCGGCTGCGGCGGACGGGAACGTCGGCGGAGTTGCTGAGTCATGCCGGGTAACGCCCCGGTCGCGCTGATTGCGGGACCGTGTGTCATCGAAAACGAGACCCACGTCCATTATCTGGCGAGGAAGATTAAAGAAATCTCTGGGCCGAACTTTGTTTTCAAGGCCTCCTTCGATAAGGCAAACCGATCAAGCGGGGAATCCTACCGAGGGCCCGGGATCGAAGAGGGCTTGAGGATCCTGGCCGGATTGAAGGCGGAAGGATACCGGATCACCACCGATATCCATGAACCGTGGCAGGCGGAAGAGGCGGCGGAGGTTTGCGACATTCTGCAGATCCCGGCTTTTCTGTGCCGGCAGACGGACCTGCTGGTAGCGGCGGCGAGGACGGGGCGCATCGTGAATATCAAGAAGGGGCAATTTGTCTCGCCGTGGGACATCCGCCACGCGGCGGAGAAAGTGGCCGCGGCAGGGAACCCGAACATCTTTCTGACCGAACGCGGGAGCAGTTTCGGGTATAACAACCTGGTAGTAGACATGCGCTCGCTGGCGATCATGCGGAGTTTCGGGTGGCCTGTCGTGTTCGACGCGACGCATAGCGTGCAGATGCCGGGCGCGGGGGGCACCCAGAGCGGCGGCCAGCCGCAGTTTATCGAACCGTTGGCGCGGGCAGCGGTGGCGGTTGGGGTGGACGCGGTGTTCCTGGAAGTGCACGAAAATCCGGCGGCGGCATTATCCGACGGAGCAAATGCGCTACCTTTGAGCGAGTTAGCTGGGCTGTGGGGGCGTCTGCTGGAACTGGATATGGTGACGCGGAAGCACTTGGCGCCTCCGATCGAGGACTAGAAATACGAAAGGGGGACAGCTTCCACTGTCCCCCTTTCGCCGCTTTACGGAGGATGGACTACTGGACCTGTATGCCGCGGTCTTCGAGGAGATCGCCAGTGACGCGGAGCAGGTTGATGAGGTTGCGGCGGTACTGGATGGTGGTATTCACTAGCTGGGCTTCCGCGTTGACCAGACGAGTTTGCGCATCGAGGACGAAGAAGATAACGGAGGTACCGAGGTCATACTTCTTTTGTTCCGCGTCGAGCTGTTTCTGTGCGAGGTCGCGGGCAACGGCGGCCAATTTGACGGAGGCCTTGGACGATTCCACCTGACTGACGGCATTGAGAACCTGCTGGCGGATGGTCTGCTCCAGGCTGCGGCGAGAAAGGACATCCTGGCGTTTGGTGAGGACGGCGTCGGCGTAGTTGGCGGCGGCGGCGCGGTCGCGAATGGGGAGGCGAAGGGTGAGTCCGAACTGGTAGATGGGGAAGTTGAAACCGAAGACCTGGTCGAGAGCGTCGACGAAGCCGCCGCGGACGACAGTGATGTTATTGCCGCTGCGTTCAAAGAAATCGCCGCCGCGGCCAGTGGAGGTGTAGGTGCCGCGGAGGCCGAGATCGGGGCGGAGCGCATTGGAGGACTGCTTCAGCACGAGATCGTCCTGGGCGATGCGCTCAATGTTGGCGCGGAGGTCCGGACGGAGACGGACTGCCTTGGAAACGACGGCTTCTCGATCGATCTCTTTGTCGTTAGCCGGAGGGAGGGGGGTCTCGGTGAGGACGATCGGCATATTCCGGAATTTGGGATCGAGGTCGGCGCCCATCTGGCGGCGCAGGGAGTCTTCGAACTGCTGGAGACGGTAGCGGGCCTGGAGAACCTGGATTTCGGCGGAAGCGTAATTTGCTTCCGGCTGGTAGATATCGAGGGGGCTGATGGCGCCGAGTTCGAGTTCGCGTTTGGAGCGTTTGAGAGCTTCAGCGGAGAGTTCAAGGGCCTTTTCCTGAACCCGAAGGGTTTCACGGCCGCCGAGCAGATCCCAATAGGCATTTTCGGCGTTCGACATCAGGGTGAGGAGGGTATTGAGAAAATTCTCCTGGCTGACACGCAGGCGGCTGCGAGCGATGGTAATGGGCAGGCGGTTCACTTCTTTGCCCCGGTTGCGGAGGAGCGGCATGACGAAGCTGGCCGACATCTGGGCGTTGAGCGCGGGGTTGAAGAAGTTGAAAGAGTTATTGGTGGAGGTCTTGTTGGCGTTGAAGCCGGCCGTATACTGCAGACCGCTATCGAGGGTCTGGGTATAGGCGAAGTTCATCGGCTGGACCAACTGGTTGAGGGTCTGCGCACCTTCGAGCTGACTGGTGGATTGGGTCTTGGTCCGGGTGGAGGTGAAGTTTCCGGTAAAGAACGGGTCGAACGGGGCGTAAGCCCGCGTGATCGAGTTCCGGGTGATCTCGACGTTCAGGCGTTGGATATCGATGTCTACATTGTTGGCGAGGACGAGTTGGAGGTAGCTGCGGAGAGTGAGCTCGAGCTTGCCGTCGACCACGAAATCATCGAACTTTGAAACGCCGCGCATTTCGACCTTCGGCATCGGTTCGGCAAAATGGCGTTTGAACCAATTTTGCTTGGGGAAAAAGGGCGCGTCGAGGAGATCAGGGTCCTTCTTACTGGTCGAAGTAAACGCCCGTTCCGGGGCAGGAATGACACCGATAGCGGCGCCGGCTGGGGCTTGCCAGGCAAAACTAGATTGACAGACAAGGAGGGCGAGTGCCAGAGAGAGCAATTGGCGATTCGAAGTCATTGTGGAGATTTTTCTCGTAGTTATTCGTAGCGGATCGCTTCGATGGGGTCGAGGCGGGCGGCTTGCATGGCCGGATAGATTCCAAAGACGAGGCCGATGCCGCAAGAGACACCGAAGGCGACGGCAATGGACGAGGTGGTGACAACAGTGGACCAACCGGCGGCCGAAGCAATGATCTGGGAAAGGGTGACG
Organism: uncultured Solibacteraceae bacterium; assembly: GCA_964430625.1. Lineage (GTDB taxonomy): Bacteria > Acidobacteriota > Terriglobia > Bryobacterales > Bryobacteraceae. The sequence continues at coordinate 98,640 of CAYSFR010000032.1, read as the reverse complement.
CCGAAGATGATACCGAGGAGGCCACCCATGATGGAGATGAGCACCGCTTCGGTGAGGAACTGTCGAATGATGTCCTTCTGCTTAGCGCCGATGGCGCGGCGAATACCGATTTCGCGGGTACGTTCCAACACGGTGGCAAGCATGATGTTCATGATGCCGATGCCGCCAACGAGCAGCGAGATGCCGGCGATACAGATCATGACGACGTTGAAAATAAACCCAGTACGACGGCGCTGTTCGAGAAGGCCGGCGGGGACGGTGATGGCGAAGTCGCCAGCGTCCTTATGGGTGGCGGTGAGAATGGCGTTAATGATGTTCGAAGTTTCGATGGAATCGGTGCCGGTTTTGACGCGGATGTACATACCATCGATTTCGTCCTTGAGGTAGGAGTTGTTGTCCTCAAAGCGGCGCATGACGGTGTTCAGCGGCGCGATGACAAGGTTGTTGCCACTGGAGACCTCGAGACCTTCGACGGAGTCGGCGGTAGCCTGCGGGGCAAGAACCCCAACGACCTGGAGCCAAGTGTCGTTGATTTTGACAAACTTGCCGACGGCGGGGTCGAACCCGAGGAGGTTGACCTTGGCGGCTTCGCCGAGGACGCAAACAGGGGCCGAGCGATCGTTATCCTCATCATTAAAGAACCGGCCTTCCACGACGCGCAGGCTATTGATCGCCATGTAATTGGGAAGGACCCCGATGAGGATAGGTGGTTCAGCCGCGGTCTTTGGTAGCACCTTCTGCGGCTTGAACCGCTTGCGGGGCGTGAGGGCTTCCAGGCCCTGGACGTTCTCTGAAATGGAGCGGAAGTCCCGAAAGGACATACCGGGGGAGATAGCGCGGCGGGCCTGGAGTTCGTTCCGGTCAACGGCCTCCTTGGCCTCGATGATGATGTTGTTGACACCGAGGAGGTCGATGTAACTCATCATTTCTTTTTGAGCGCCGGCGGTGATGGAAAGCATAGCCACCACGGCACCGACGCCGAAGATCATGCCCAGCATGGTCAGCAAACTGCGCAGCTTGTGGACTAACAAGCTGGACAGGCCCATTTTGATTTCGGGCAGGATGTCGGCAAGCATCGACATTCGTATCAGGCTCCTGGGGTTCTTAAGACTAGGACTTTCCGCCGGGCAGGGCGTTCATGGGGCCGCCGGAGCCGCCCTTATCATCGGATTTTTGTTTGGTACCCGGTTTGGCTTCCGGATTGGCCATGGCGATGGTTTCACCCGGCTTGAGGCCATCGGCGACAACGAGAGTGGACTCACTGCGTTTAGCAAGTTTGATAGGACGGGCCACAAACTTCTCGCCCTCTTTCACGTAGACGACCAGCTTGCCTTCCTTTTCAAACACGGCCTGAGCCGGGATATGGATGGCGTTGGGAATTTTTTCGACGATGATTTCGACGTCGGCGAGAAGGCCGGGCCGGAGGAGGACATCGAGGTTGGAGTCCTGATCGGGAGGAGGCGGGAGCTTGGCGTTCTTGAGGTCCGCTTCGGTGAAGCGTCCCAAGCCGCCACCACCACCCATACCAGGGAAGCCACCGCCGGCTCCGCCAGGACCGCCCGCTCCGCCGCCTTCGCCGCGCCGGCGGCGGCCTTGGCCTTCAGCGCCTGGAGCGGCGCCGGCTTGAGCCGTTTCGGGCTTGGAGGGATCGGGTTTGGCGGCAGCGGTACGGCCAGTTCCCGGGGTGCGGCCCATCTTCGCCATTACTTCCTGCATGATCTTGGTACGTTCTTCGGCGGTGAGGTCCTGCATGCTGCGGCCTTTGAGGGCGGCCTGCATCGCTTCCCGCATCTTGGCGCGATCGGCATCAGACATACCAGAGGCCGCGCCACCGCCACCGGGAGCGCCGGCGCCGCCGGCAAATGCCATCATCCGGCCGCCGCGCTGACCGCCGCCGGCAGCCGAGGGGTCCCCGCCGGGCGCGCCGCCGGGCATACCGCCACCACCAGCCATACCTGCACCCATACCTGCACCCATTCCGCCACCCATGCCGCCCATTCCGGGTATGCCGGGCATTCCACCACCGAAGGCCATCGATGCGACGGGCGGCTTTTTGCGGTTGGCTTCAGCGGTAGCCAGAATGCGCTGGATCTGATCGGGTTTAGCACCGAGCTTGGTCAGGAGTTCCTTCATATCAATGGTAAAAACGACGTCAAACTTCTTGGCCGGATCCGACGACATGACGTTGGCGCTGGCGGTCGACGACATCGTCTTGATGTGACCGCGGAATTTTTCGTTCGGTACGGCGTCGAGCCCAATGATCACTTCCTGATTTTCATTGAGATTGGCGCGATCGAGTTCTCCAACGCGAGCGACGACTTCCAATTCAGAGAGGTCAAGGACGTCGGCGATGGGCATGCCGGGTTGGACCTGGTCGCCTTCGCGGATATCAGGGACGTCAAAGCCGAAGCCCATACGGCTGGACGAATTCTGGCGGATGGCCACCAGTCCGCTCATCGGGGCGAGTACTTTCACCTGATTGAGGCGGGACTTGGCCCGCGCCATTTCGAGAAGCGCTTTCTGTTTGCGTTCCCGGAGGACGGCGAGTTCGGCCTCCGCCTGCTCCTGACGGGACTTGATATCGCTCTGCAACTGGCTCAGGCGGCGTTTGGCCTCTTCCAGGTTGAGCTGATTCTTCTTCTGATCAATGGGGGAGAGCAGTTCGTTGCGCTTCACTTCGAGTTCGGACCGGCGAACGGAGTAGCGGGCGCGGAGCAGTTCGACCTGATCCTGGTTATTGCGGATGGCGAGATCGGCTTCCGACTTCTTGTACTGTTCATCGATCTGGTCGATTTCGAGCTGTTTTTCTTCAACACTGGAGACGAGTTCCGCATCGTCGAACTCGATGACAAGGTCCTTCTCTTTTGCAAAGGCGCCAATTTCAGCCAGGCGGGTAACCTGCACGGTTCCGAAGAGGTTGGGCGCGGTGAGCGTGGCCGAGCGGACCGCGCGCAGTTCGCCACGGGCGAAGGTGCGGACGACGATTTCTCCCTGGCGCACTTTCGCCGTGGCGATGGACTCCTGGCGAGTTGCGGTCAGGTTGGGGATATAAGTGTAGGCACCCCACGCAGCGCCGAGAATGACGCTCAGAATAATCAACCGGATGATGATTTTTTTCATAGGGAGAGGTCCTACAGCTTCTTGGCGCGCTTGGCGACTTCGTTGGGATCTTCCATCGCAATCACTTCCCCGGCCTTAAGGCCCTTGGCGACGACGATGTCGGTATCGTTGCGTTTGCCGACTTCAATCTGGCGAATTTCAAAGCCATCGCCCTTTTGGACCCAAACGGCGGGTTTCCCTTTATTCATGAAGCTGGCCCGGGCGGGGATGAGCAGCGAATTCGGTGCGCTTTCAATGATGATTTCCGAGCTGCAGCTCATACCTGGCCGGAGTCGGGGATCAACCTTGGAGAGGGTAGCGCGAGCAGGGAAAGTCTTCTCGGTCAGGCCCATGCCCTTAAAGATAACGGCAGCGATGGGGCTGATCCAATCGAGGGTGGCGGTGAATTCGACTTCCGGGATGGCGTCGACGCGAACGCGAAGCGCCTGACCGAGTTGGAGTTTGCCACGGTCGACTTCGTCGAGCTTCAGTTCCACACGCATCTGGGAGAGATCTGGGATTTCAGCGATGGCGGCACCGGTCCAGGCACGGTCGCCTTCCTTAAAGGGAGGAGGGGTGGAGCCGAACGAACCGGCGGTCCGCGTGTTAGGAAGAATATTGACGATTCCGTCCATGGGCGCATAGATCTTCATGCGCGATAGGTAACCCTTGGCGCGTTCGACGTCACGGACTGTTTTGTCCTTTTTGCTGTCGAGGCGATCGAGGTCCGCCTGCTGAGTGGTCTTGTGCGCCTTGATGGTGACATTTACCTGTTCGAGGTCGCCTTCGCTGGTACCGACATCGATGCGGTTCTTCTTGCCTTCGATTTCGGAGAGGATTTCGGCCTTGGAGGCTTCCAGCTTGGCGCGGTCGACATTGTAGGTAGCCGTCATCTGGTTCATGGCGTCCATTTCCTTGGTGATGCGGTGGGAGGCCTGCATCTGGACGATTTCCTTGTCGACGGTGCGGACAGAAGTGGCGCGGTCGAGATAATACTGTTCCTGCTGAGCGGCGTCAAACTCGATGACCGTGTCGCCCTTGCGGACCGGTTTGCCGGATTCGGCGAGCATGACGATGCGCGGGTCAGGAATCTGGGGAGCCGAAAGAATGACTGAGCGAGAGCTGCGCACTTCGCCGCGGGTTTTGACTGAGATCACAAACTCAGCCTGGCGGACGCGGGCGACGGGCACTTCTACCTTTGTCTGTCCGGTGTAGCGGTAAGCCGCGTATCCGCCGGCCGCGAGGACGACGAAGGTGATGAACGATAGGATGGCCCGCCGGCGGTTGCCGGACGCAGTCTGGCCAAGACGCACTTTCGGTTTGATATCTTTCGACATAGACTTTCCCAGCAGAAATTTTGAAGGACGAAGTTAACTTGCGGCAGATTCCGGCGGCGCGGACGTAGCGGCGGGAGGTTCGAGGGCGACAACTTCGCCAGGCTTTAGGCCGCCGCGGATTGCCGCATGGGTGTTGCTGAGGAGTCCAACCTGGACTTCCCGGCGCTCCCAGGCCCCGGTTGCGGAACGAACCATAACGAAGGACTTCGGAGCGGCTCCAGCGGCGGAAGCGTCCGACATGAGCGCTTCGGCGGGAACCACGGTAGACTGTTCGGCTTCTTCGAGGACAACATCGGCGCTGACGCTTAGGTCAGGAATGATGCGCGGATCGAGCTTATCAAGGCGGAGACGCACTGCAATCTCCTTCTTGAAACTGGCTCGCGTTCCCGCCGATTTGGTGATGGCACCGATGGTCACGAGATGGGCAGGCAATTCGAGGCCCGGGAAGGCGTCGAAACGAACCTTCGCGCGCTGACCGAGTCGAAGATTCTGAACATCGACCTGGTTGACAGACGCATTAATGATCATCGAAGAGGGATCAACAACCTGCATGAACATCATGCCGGGATAGATTTGATCGCCCTGCTGGATGGCACCAAAGTCGCCCCCGCGGAAGGTATTCTGGACCACGACGAGACCATCCATAGGAGCTTTCATGACCATGCGATCCGCATTGGCCTGCGCGCGGCGCAGTTCGAGCTTGGAGGTGGCGAGTTCGAGGTCTGCGACTTTCAAGGTGGCCCGCTCCCCGATATCAACGTATCTGGCTGCTTCCTGCAACTGCTTGAGATTCGCTTTCGCTTCTTCCATCGCGAGGCGGAGACGTTCGGCGTCGATGGCGCTACGGACCGGGATGGTGCGCATGTCGAGTTCGGACTTTTCGACCAGATTCTTGGCAGCGAGTATCTGCTGGTCGTAGGACTTGCGAGTCACTTCCAGGTTGGCCATGGAAGCCTTCATGGAATTCTCTGACTGTTCAACGTTCGCTTTATAGTCGTCCAAGCGAAGCAACATGTACTGGCGGTCGAATTCGGCTACGGTTTCGCCCTTGGCGATACGGGAGCCATTCGGTGCCAGCATCTGGAGTTGCATCATGAAGTCACTGGAGCCACCACCACCGCGGCCGCCGGTGCTTCCGCCACCGCCACCGCCGCCGGGAATAGAATTGGATGTCGATCCAAGGCCGTCGGCGCCGAGAGTGGCAGACGCGGAGGGCGAACTGGAACGGGAACTTCGGGAGGCCGTACTGACCCGTGCTGAACCACCCCCGGAGGCGGAACGGGCGGAGCGAAGGTTGCCGCTGCCGCTGCTGCCGGCCGAGGAGGCCAGACTGTCACCACCGGCGCCGAACGCCGAACCACCTGCGGAACCGCCAGATGCAGCACCAGAGGTGCTGGCAAGCGCGGTGCCAGCGGAGGCAACCGACGAGCCGGATCCGGAACTGGAGGACCCGGTACGAGAGCCGCCGGAAGAACTTCCACCGCCACTACCGGATCCACCGGAGACCGAGACTACGGTCATGCCGCCACGTCCGGACATCTGGACAGAAACAGTACCACCAGAACCGCCACGGCCTCCCCGAAGGGAGGGGGCGATCAGCGAGACATATTTCTCAGCAGCCGTGACGCCGGTGAGCCGGAGCGTCTTTTCGACAGAACCGGACTGGGCGGGGGCGGTGCGAATAGCCACGACAGTAGCGGTTGCCGCTTCGTGCTGCCGTTTCTGATAGAGCCAATAGCCGGCGCCGACAGCGCCGACGAGCAGGACCGCCCACACCCAGCCATACGACCTCCGGTGCGGAACTTCAGGCGGAGTAACGACTTGCGGGCCTGCAGGGGAGGGAGGAGCCGACGCCGGCTGGAGGTTGGGCAAGGCAGCGCCAGACATCTGCATCGGCGAAATCGCCATTCCGGAATTCATGTCGGATTGTTGAGGAAACATCAGTTGACACTCCACGCCACCGGGATCGAGCCCCAGCAGTCAGGGTTACTTAACAGCTATGACGACATCTTAACTGAAAAGGTTATGGGGGAGTGGCGATTAGTATTACGCTTCGTGGCGACAATCGCAACCAAAAAGTACCGCTAGCCGTTCATGGATGCCAGGAACTCGGCATTGGAGCGGGTTTTTGCCAGTTTGTCGAGGAGGAGTTCCATCGATTCGACGGGCGAGAGAGGGTTGAGCACTTTGCGGAGGATCCAAACGCGGTTGAGTTCCTCTTTGGGCATGAGGAGCTCCTCTTTGCGGGTACCCGATTTATTGATGTCGATGGCGGGGAAGACGCGTTTATCAACGAGTTTGCGATCGAGGTGGACTTCCATGTTGCCGGTGCCCTTAAACTCTTCAAAAATAACGTCGTCCATCCGGGAACCGGTATCGATGAGAGCTGTCGCGATGATAGTGAGCGAGCCGCCCTCCTCGATATTGCGGGCCGCGCCGAAGAACCGCTTGGGACGCTGCAGGGCATTAGAGTCCACGCCGCCGGAAAGCACCTTGCCGGAAGGCGGAACTACCGTATTGTAGGCGCGGGCGAGGCGGGTGATGGAGTCGAGGAGGATCACGACGTCGCGTTTGTGCTCAACGAGGCGTTTTGCTTTTTCGATGACCATTTCGGCAACTTGGACATGGCGGGAGGCGGGTTCGTCGAAGGTGGAACTGATCACCTCGCCCTTGACGGAGCGCTGCATGTCGGTGACTTCTTCGGGTCGTTCGTCGATGAGGAGAACGATCAGGGTTACGTCGGGGTGATTGGTGGTAACGGAATTGGCGATGGCTTGGAGGAGCATCGTCTTGCCGGTACGCGGGGGGGCGACGATCAGGCCGCGCTGCCCCTTACCGATCGGGGCGAGGAGATCCATGACGCGTCCGGAGAAGTTCTCCTTGGAGATTTCCAGCTTGATGCGTTCCTGGGGGTAGAGCGGAGTGAGATTGTCGAAGAAAATCTTGTTGCGAGCTTCTTCGGGCGGCTCGAAATTGATCGCATCGACTTTAATGAGGGCGAAATAGCGCTCCCCTTCTTTGGGGGGACGAATCTGACCGGAGATGGTGTCGCCGGTACGGAGATCAAAGCGGCGGATCTGGGAGGGAGAGACGTAGACATCGTCAGGGCCGGGGAGGTAATTGTACTCCGGAGCGCGGAGGAAGCCGAACCCATCGGGGAGGCATTCCAGAACACCTTCCGAGAAGATGAGTCCTGACTTTTCGGCCTGGGTCTGGAGGATCTTGAAGATCAACTCCTGTTTGCGCAAGCCGGCAACCCCGATGACACCGAGTTCTTTGGCGATCGTGTTGAGTTTGACGATCGACATGTCTTTGAGTTCAACGAGGTCGAGCGTTCCGTCGCGGCGGGCGCTGGCTAGGTCAGCCGGCTCACCGGCGATAGCCTGAGCCGGGGAATCACCGGCGGGCTTGGGCCTGGGGGCGCGAGGCTTGGAATCGGCCGCGGGGCGCGGGAGAGCGGCCTCTGCGGAAGGGGTAGGATCTTCCGCGGCGGTCGTAGCCGGGGCCGGATTTACCGGGTCTTTGATGTCTGAATCGCTTGCCAAATTTCCCTCGCTCCCTGGCCAGTAATGGCCGAGAACGGCACAGGCTCCAATCCGTCGTTGGTGCGGCGGATGGCGGCCAGGCCGCGCTGAAGTTCCGAATGATTGAGTTTGTCGATCTTGGTGGCTATGACTAGAAACGGCCTGTTCTGGTGGAGGAGCCAATCGCGGAGTTCGAGGTCCTTATCCATCCAGCCACGGCGTGCGTCGAGGAGAATGAAACTGAGCACGAGCTGTTCACGGTGAACGAGGTAAGCCTCGATGAGGCTTTTCCAGGACTGTTGGACATGGATGGGAACTTTTGCGAAGCCGTAGCCAGGCAGGTCAGCGAACGTAACCGACTCGCTGATGGTGAAGAAGTTGACTGCTTGCGTCCGGCCCGGCTGAGCGCTGACCTTGGCAAGTTTCTTGACGCCGGCCAGCACATTCAGCAGACTGGATTTTCCTACATTACTGCGACCCAGGAACGCAAACTCCGGGAGACGGAGGTTTGGGAATTGCGCTGGGCTTGTAGCACTTAGTATAAAACGAGCTTCCGCTTTCGGGGAGGACATGGAGTTGGAGGCACTCGCCCGGGTGGCGGGTTAGTGCGTCATGTCATCAACAGGACGTGTCTCGGCGGTCACCGCGGCCGGTGCAAGAGGCAAGGGGGTGACTTCCCGCTCCAGGGCGATTTTCAGAACTTCGTCCATGGATTCAACGAAGTTGAGCTTCATATCCTTCTTGATGACTTCGGGGATATCGTAAAGGTCCTTTTCGTTCTCTTTGGGGAGGACGAGCTCATGGATCCCATTGCGATGAGCAGCGAGCATTTTTTCCTTCAGCCCGCCGATCGGGAGGACCTTGCCGCGCACGGTGATCTCACCGGTCATGGCGATATCGCCGCGAACCGGGATGTTGGTGAGGGCACTGGTAATCGACGTCGCGATGGTAATTCCGGCCGACGGGCCGTCCTTGGGAATCGCGCCTTCGGGTACATGGAGGTGAATGTCAAGGTGGCGGTAGAAGTCCCGAGCGAGGCCAAGCGACTGGGACCGGGTGCGGAGGTAGCTCATGGCGGCCTGAGCGGACTCCTGCATGACGTCACCGAGCTTGCCGGTTAGTGTTAGCTTGCCACGGCCTTCCATAATGGCGGCTTCGGTGGTGAGGATAGAGCCGCCGACTTCGGTCCAGGCGAGACCGACGGTGGCTCCGACTTCGTTCTTGTGGTCTGCTACCGTGTCACGGAAGCGGGGCGGCCCAAGGAGTTCGGTAAGGGTCTGGAGGTTCACAGAGACCGAGGGGAGTTTACTTTCAATCTTCTCCATCTCCGGGGCGGCCTCTTCGACCGGCTTTTCTTCCTTTTTCTTTCCTTTCTTCTTTTTCGCGACAACCGGAGCGGAGGTGTCCTCGAAGATCTCGCCGGCTTTGGCGAGGGTCTCCGGAGAATCGGTGGCGGAAATCTCGACTACCTTTCGGGCAATTTTGCGGCAGACGTTGCCGATTTCCCGTTCGAGATTACGGACACCGGATTCGCGGGTATAGCCCTGAATGAGGGCCGCCAGACCCTCGGGGGTGAATTCGACCTGAGTGTCGGAGAGACCCGTGGCAGTCTTCTGTTTCGGGATCAGGAAGGTCTTGGCGATTTCGGACTTCTCCAGTTCGGTATAGCCGGAAAGACGAATTACCTCCATGCGATCCTGCAGCGGACCGGGGATGGTGTGGAGAACATTGGCGGTGGCGATAAAAAAGACTTCGCTCAGATCGTACTCGACATCCAGATAGTGATCCTGGAACATGAAGTTCTGGGCTGGATCGAGTACCTCGAGCAGGGCGGCCGACGGATCTCCACGGAAGTCGGTGGACATCTTGTCGATTTCGTCGAGCATGAACACCGGGTTCTTGGTCCCTGCCTTTTTCATGCTCTGAATGATCTGGCCGGGAAGGGCGCCGATGTAGGTCCGTCGATGGCCGCGAATTTCCGCTTCATCACGGACACCGCCGAGGGAGAGACGGACAAACTTGCGGCCAGTGGCTTTGGCAACCGACATTCCAAGCGAGGTTTTGCCGACGCCCGGAGGCCCAACGAAACAGAGGATCGAACCCTTCGGATTCTTGACCAGGCGGCGAACGGCAAGGAACTCAAGAATGCGTTCCTTGATCTTCTCCAAGCCGTAGTGGTCAGAATCGAGAACGCTGTGGGCGAACTTCAGATCGCGAATCTCGTGGGTCTTCTTCTTCCACGGCACAGCAAGCAACCATTCCAGGTAGTTGCGGGAAACTGTGGACTCGGCCGACATCGGCGGCATCTGTTCGAGGCGCTTGAGTTCGGCATGAGCCTTTTCCTGCGCATCCTTAGACATTCCGGCGGCGTCAATTTTCTTTTTGAGGTCGTCGTATTCACTCTTTTCGCCGCGACCGAGTTCTTTCTGGATGGCCTTAATCTTCTCGTTGAGGTAATACTCCTTTTGCGCGCGCTCCATCTGACGTTTGACGCGGCCTTGGATGGAGCGGTCAACGGAAAGTTTCTCAATTTCGATATCGAGCATCTCGGCGACGCGGGTAAGGCGGTCGACGGGATCGAAGATTTCCAGGAGTTCCTGCTTTTCTTCGATCGTTAACTGAAGATTGGCGCCGACGGTATCGGCGAGTTTGCCAGGATCGTCCACCTTGATGGCGGCGATCATCGTCTCATAGTTCAGGTTCTGGCTGAGCTTGACGTACTGTTCGAAGAGCGACGTTACGCGATTGGTGAGCGACTCCAGGTGGGATCCGGCATCGATTTTGGAAGCGAAGGTGCGAACCGTGGCGCGGAAGAAACCCTCTTCATTGGCGACGCTGACCACCTTGGCGCGTTCGACGCCCTCGACGAGAACCTTAATATTGCCGTCGGAGAGTTTCAGGCTTTGGACGATGTTGGCGATGGTTCCGACTGAATAGATTTCGTCGGGACGGGGGTCGTCGACGGATGCGTCATGCTGGGTGGCGAGGAAGATTTTCTTGTCGGCGGAGAGCGCCTCTTCCAAGGCTCGTACGCTGGAATCCCGGCCGACAACGAAGGGGGTCATCATGTGAGGAAAGATGACCACATCGCGGATCGGCATCATGGGGAGGCGTCGGGCTTCTGTACGTTCTCGGGTGCTCATGCGTGCATTGACCTATATAGTTTGGGGACGATACTACTTTAGATTGATTCTTTCGCCGTGGAAAGAGACTCCCAAAGCTCGTTAATTTACGAGCGGGGGGACGGGACGGCGCGATTATGGAATGGGATTGAGGGGAAGTGAGGCCGACGAAGGGTACTAGCCGGCCTTCTCCAGAAGCGTGAGGTTGATCTTTTGCGAAAGAACCATTTCTTTCGTGACCAGGAACTCCCGAATTTTCTTGTGGGACGGAAGGAAGTACATCAGGTCGAGCATCAGGTCTTCGAGAATCATCCGCAAACCGCGGGCTCCGACCTTCCGCTCCATGGCGAGCGAGGCGATGGCTTCGAGTGCATCGTCGCTGAATTTCAGTCTAACATTCTCAAATTCGAAGAGACGCTGGTACTGCTTGATGACGGCGTTCTTGGGCTTGGTGAGAATCTGAATGAGGGCCTCGCGGTCGAGATCCTCAAGGACACCGACGACTGGGAGGCGGCCGATGAATTCCGGGATAAAGCCGTAGCGAATGAGATCGACGGGCTGGATGAGGCTGATCAGGTGCTCCTCTTTCCGCACATTCGATTTGCGGGGACGGACGGAGTCCTTTTGCTCTTCGCCATCGGTAAAGCCGATGGACCGGCGGCCGACGCGGCGCTCCACGATCTTATCGAGCCCGACGAAGGCACCGCCGCAGATAAAGAGAATGTTGGAGGTGTCGACAGGGGTGAATTCCTGGTGGGGGTGCTTACGCCCGCCCTGCGGAGGGACGTTGGCGATGGTACCCTCAAGGATTTTCAGGAGGGCCTGCTGTACGCCCTCTCCGGAGACGTCTCGGGTGATCGACGGGTTCTCGTCCTTGCGGCAGATCTTGTCGATTTCATCGATATAGATGATGCCCTGCTGGCAGCGCTGCACATCCCAATCGGAATTCTGCAGAAGGCGGAGAATGATGTTCTCAACGTCCTCGCCGACGTAGCCGGCCTCAGTAAGCGTAGTGGCGTCCACAATCGCAAAAGGGACATCCAGTATGCGAGCGAGGGTCTGAGCAAGCAACGTTTTCCCGGTACCGGTCGGCCCAATAAGGAGAATGTTCGATTTGCCCAACTCGACATCGCTACCGCGCTGTTTATTCATCTGGATGCGCTTGTAGTGGTTGTAGACGGCGACAGCCAGCTTCTTCTTGGTAGGGTCCTGGCCGATGACGTACTGATCCAGGTATTCCTTGAGCTCCAGCGGCTTGGGGAGCTTGTGCGGGGAAGAATAGGTCTGCTCATTCCGGTCATCTTCCAGAATGGAATTGCATACGGCGATGCATTCGTCACAGATGTAGGAACGCGGATAATCGCTGAGGGGCGAGGAGATCAGCTTACCGACGACATCCTGGCTCTTGTGACAGAACGAACAGCGCAGAGACTCGTCCGAGGAGGAACGCTTCACGCGGGATCTCCTAACAAATTAGACATTCGAATCGGAAACGCCATAGACGCTCCGCCTCCATTATAGCCGTTCCGATTTGAGCGCAAGGGTATTCTTCCTACTTAGAACTTTCCGGTTCAGGTACCGGGGTAGCCGCAGGCAGGTAGCGGGACAGGATCTCCCGAAGGCGGTCGAGGCGGATGGGCTTGGAGACGTAGTCGTTCATGCCGGCGGCGAGGCAGAGTTCCCGATCCCCCTTCATGGCGTTAGCCGTCATGGCGACGATGGGGAGGTCCTGCGTGGCGGGCATCTGCCGCAGACGGCGGGTCGTTTCATATCCATCGAGGCCAGGCATCTGACAATCCATCAGAACAAGATGGAAAGGGCGAGAAGCGAGAGCAGCGAGGGCGGACTCGCCGTTAGGGACCACTTCGGCGGTCAGTCCAAGGGCGTGGACGAGCCGCTGCGCGAGCATTTGGTTGACGGCATTGTCCTCGGCTATCAAGACATGTCCGGCAAGTCGGGTGGGGGTGCGAACGGGAGCAGGAACATTCCGGCGCGGGAGACAGGAGGAGGCCACGAGGAGTTCAGCGATTTGAGCGGCCCGGACGGGGCGCGTAAGGGAGACACCGGGGGAGGAAAACTCATCGATGGAGTCGCCGCGGTTGAAGAGAAAGAAGATGGGGGGCTGGGGAGCGGCGAGGCGGGAAAGGAGGAAGTCGCGCACGTCGGAAGTGGGGACGCCGGCGATAACGCAATGAAAGACGTTAACGGCAAGATGGGGAGCCGCCTCCGTGAGAGAAGAGACGAGTGTCGCGGTGGCACCGTGGCGGGAGAGCAGGTGCCCTATGGTCGCCAGCGAATTGGGGGCCGGTTCGATCACCAAGACCCGGCAGGGCGCGGCGAGCGGGAGGAGCGTGTGGGGAGAGTCCGCGATACCCAGAGCGATATCAAATTGGAACCGGGAACCCACCTCTTCCTGACTTTCGGCGGTAATGGATCCGCCCATGGCCTCGACGAGTTGGCGGGAAATGGCGAGGCCAAGACCCGTGCCACCGAAGCGGCGGCTGGTGGAGGTATCGGCCTGCATGAAGGGCTGAAAGAGTTTAGCGACGGTGGCCGGGCTCATGCCGCGTCCTTGGTCGGTGACGGAGAAGGAGATGCGCACCGAATCAGAGGACCGCTGGAGTACATTGGCCTCGACAAAAACGCCGCCAGCGGCAGGCCAGTGGTCCTCGCGGCTGAATTTGATTGCATTGCTGACAAGGTTCATGAGGACCTGGCGTAGGCGGCCCTCGTCGCCGGAGACCCATTCGGGCACTTCGGGGTCAACCCGGTAACCAAGGTCGACACCTTTTTCCAGAGCGCGTGGCCCGAGAAGGTCGTAGACGTCTTCGATGGCGTTGCGGAGGAGGAAATCCTGGCGGACAAAGTCGAGCTTACCTGCGCTCATTTTGGAAAAATCGAGGATGTCGTTGAGAATATCGAGGAGTGCTTCGGCAGAGCGGTGGCTCGTGCGAGCGAGGAGTTTTTGTTCGCGGTCGAGCTCACTTTGCAGAAGGAGTTCCAGCATGCCCATGACGCCATTCATCGGAGTGCGCAGTTCGTGGCTCATGTTGGCGAGAAACTCACTTTTTACGCGGGCAGCGGCTTCGGCTTCTTTGCGGGATTTCTCAAGCAGCAGGGACTCGACGGTGGAACGGACAAACCAGTCATTCATCTCTTCGATTTGCGAAGCGATGGCGATGACGAAGATGACCATCATGGTGATGAGCACGGCAGACTCACCGTCGGCGCCGGATGCGGTACCAATTAGTGTGGGGGCGAGGGCACAGGCGATATAGGTGAGGGTAAGCTTGCGATCTCCGGCAAATGCGCCGGATGCAAAGCAGACGATTCCCGCCGTAATGAGAAGGATGGCGAACTGAAGAAACGCTCCGCGATAGGCCACCTGGACAAAACAGGCGAAACAGCCCCATGCGAGGCCGGCGAGCAAGGTGTGGCGGCTATAGTTGCGAATCCAGGAGAGGGCGGCAGCGGGGTCCAGCGGCGCGGGGGTGAGATGAAGGGTTCGCCAGCGGAGAATTCCAGTTAGCGAAAAAAGCAGAAATACGCTGGCGAGAACGAACGGGTGCTCAGCCGCTAACGGGGTACCCAAGCCGATGGGTACCAGAATGAGCGGATATAAAAAAACCGCCATCCGGCTACGACGCCAGATCTGCGCGGCTCGCGCTACGCTTACGAGCGGCGCGAGTTCCGGGTCAACGGTAGTCACCTACTAAAAGACTACTAAGATTCTGTTTCCGTTGGGGCGGGGGGAGCAGCCGGTGCGACCTTATTGGCCTGCTCGAAGAGGAAGTTCAATGTTTTCTGCGTCCGGATGTGGCCGGCGATGCGGCCGAGAGTCCCATCTTGTTCCAAGCGGCGACGGACGCTGGCCACGGCCTCGCGCTCCTGGCGGGCAATCCGCTGGACTTCGCCATCCACTTCTTCCTGTGTCGCGTGAATGGCCTCGCGATCACCCACCTTCTCCAGGAGCAGGGAGGCGCGGACATCTTTCAGCGCACGTTCCGCCTGCGATTCCTTGATCTTGCTCCAGTCGAGATTGAGGGAGCGGGGATCGACACCCTGCCCGGCAAGGCTGCGGAGGCGGCTTTCGATGATCGACTCGACCTGCTGATCCACATACGCCTGCGGAATGGGGAAATCGTATAGGGCCACAAGGGAATCAAGGATGGCCGTATGGGCTTCCTGGCGGGCGGTCATATCCCGTTCGGCGTGGATGGAGCGGCGTGCGGCGTCGCGAAGTTCGTCCAGATTTTTGAAATCACCCAGGTCTTGAGCGAACTCATCGTTAAGTTCGGGCATTTCTTTCCGGCGAATCGTCTTCAGCGTGCAGTGAAACCTAACGGTCTTACCAGCAAGGCGATCGGAGCCATAGTCATCGGGATAGACGACCGTGAACTCTTTCTCGTCGCCCGGTTCCATTCCGGTGATGTTCTCGGTGAAAGCGGCCATCGTGTCGGCATGACCAAGTTCCAGCGCTACTTCGTTCTCGTTGAGTTCGCCCGACTCCAAGGAGGAGAGGCTGCGGAGCGCAATGAGGACATGATCCGTACCGGTCGCGGGGCGGGGATCTTCGTTGATGTACTCGGCCTTCTGTTCGCGGAGACCCTGAAGGCGGGCAGCCACCTCTTCCTCGGTTACGACGGGTTCGCGATAGGGAACGGTGAGTCCGCGGTAGTCGTCGCGCAATTCGAACTCGGGCGCTACTTCAAACTGGGCCTTGAACTTGAGCGGGGCACCGGCGTGGAAGTGCATGTCGACAACCGAAGGGGTACCGACGACCTGTAGCTTCTCGCCATCGGCATAGCGGCGGAAGGCTTTGGGGATCAATCGCTCCAGGACATCCTGGCGTACCTCGTTGGCAAACTTTGTGCGAATGAGGGAGGCCGGGACTTTGCCCGGGCGGAAGCCGGGGAGGGCGGCCTTCTTGCGGATGTCTTCGACGACGAGCGCCGTTTCCTTGTCGATCTCCTCAACGGGGACGACCAGTTCAATTTCGTGCTTACAACCTTCGAGGAGTGCCATGGGAAAAAAGTGAGTGTTTTTCGAGAGAAAGGCGCGGAGGGGTTGGCTCCGCGCCTGGATTGGGGTTAGGACTAGCCGCGGGCAGCCGCAGAAATGCCGGCCTCGGAGCGGAGGGCATCCGCTTTGTCGGTGGCTTCCCAGGTAAATGTCGCTTCGTTACGGCCGAAGTGGCCAAACGCCGCGGTTTTACGGTAGATGGGGCGGCGAAGCTGGAGATGGTCGATGATGGCGCGCGGGGTGAGGCCAAAATTGGCCCGAACCAGTTCGGTAAGGCGGGTGCCATCCACTAGTCCGGTGCCAAAGGTGTCGACCATGACCGAGACGGGCTCTGCAACGCCGATCGCGTAAGCAAGCTGCACTTCGCAACGCGACGCGAGGCCGGCGGCGACGATGTTCTTGGCGATGTAGCGGGCCATGTAGCAGGCGGAGCGATCGACCTTCGTCGGATCTTTGCCCGAGAATGCGCCGCCGCCATGGCGGCCCATCCCGCCGTAGGTGTCGACGATGATCTTGCGGCCGGTGAGTCCGGTGTCACCGTGAGGGCCACCGATAACGAACAGGCCGGTGGGATTGATGTGATACTTCGTGCCGCTGTCGACCATGTCCGAGGGGACGATGGGATCGATGATGTGCTTCTTGACTTCGGCACGCAGTTCGTCGGTAGCGATGTCGGGAGCGTGCTGGGTGGAGATGACGACGGCGTCGATGCGTTTGGGTGCACCATTGACGTATTCGACCGAAACCTGGCTTTTACCGTCTGGGCGGAGCCAAGGCAGCGTGCCGGCGCGGCGAACGATCGAGAGCTGTTGCACGAGCTTGTGCGCCATCATGATGGGCAGCGGCATCAGCTCTTCGGTTTCGTTGCAGGCATAGCCGAACATGAGGCCCTGGTCACCGGCGCCGCCGGTGTCAACGCCCATCGCGATGTGCGGAGACTGGGTCTGGATCGCGTTCAAAATGCCGCAAGTCTTGGCGTCATAACCCATTGCGGCATCGGTGAACCCGATGTCGGCAACGACTTCGCGGACGAGGTCGGGTACGTTAAAGATCGATTTGGTGGTGATTTCACCAGCAACGACCGCGAGTCCGGTGGTTACCAGGACTTCGCAGGCCACGCGGCCCGTCGGATCGTCCTTCAAAACGGCATCGAGAACGGCATCGGAAATCTGGTCCGCCATCTTATCGGGATGACCTTCGGTGACCGATTCCGAAGTAAATATGTGACGCATACCTTCTGCCACGTACTGCTCCTTGGGTTTAAGTTAGACTTTTTGGCAAAATGCGCACCCGCTCCACTGAGAGCGTACCCAAAATCCCAGACTGTGCAGAGTGAACGGCCAAGAGGGTTCTTCGGGGCGGGGTTGCCAACCTTTGAGTCTAACATGGCCGGCGGGGATGCCGGGCAGATACCTATTCCGGATCGCGATGGACGGTATCGGGCGAGAAGGCGGGAAGACAAATAGCGATGTACTCGGCACCATCGGGCCCTGGTGTGGAGTAGCGAATCCACTCGCCAGCGCGCGTGAGCACGGCCTGACCAGCATTGATCGTCAGCACGCCTCCAATATGCTCGACTTGAACGGCGCCCTTAATGACAACGGTGTACTCGTCAAACTTCGGTGTCTGTCCGGGCTCCACCCAACCGCTGGGGCTTCGCATGTGAGCCACGCTCAGTTTGCTCGTGCCGGTATTGACAAGGCCAACGTACTCGTCGATCGATTTCGGCTTTGTTCCCGCGGCTTCGATCCGGGTGGGGGCAGCAATGAGGATGGGCATCCTCACAGTGTGGCAAATGGGCGGCCACAAAAAAAGAGAGCCGGAGTAGGCTCCCGGCTCGAGATTCGGAGGAATTTGAAACCGCGGCTGGTGAGTTTTGCTTCACTAGGCCCCGGACAACTTCAGGCTATTCCGCCATCCCGCATGTGAATAGCCCTACGTTGGTCCTATCGACAGTAGTACCAGTACAGAACCTGCGTCCCTGCCGACTAGTAGCAGTCGTTTTTGCAGCGCTTCGGCCCCGGTTAGCCACTGAATCCGCGCCGAGTTCAGCGGGCGCTGACGACGTGGAGGGAGAGGGCAAAAAAAAGAGCCGGAGTAGGCTCCCGGCTCGAGATTCGGAGGAATTTGAAACCGCGGCTGGTGAGTTTTACTTCACTAGGCCCCGGACAACTTCAGGCTATTCCACTCCTTTGGACGTGAATAGTCCTACGTTAGTTCTAGGGAATGCAGTACCAGTACAGAACCTGCGTCCCGATGAAGAAATAACCCTCTTTATATCAACAACATAGATCTGTGCAAATTTTTCACAGCGATTGCTGATCGGCCAAAAAAGCGGTTGTTTTGATGCCAGAGACCTCAAAAAGTTTCCTGCAGCGCGGATTTCCACAGCGAGCCCTGTCATCGAGGAGGACCATGTAGCTCTGACATTTCTCAAAACGGGCGCGGTCACGGGAATCGGCCGCAGCCGGAATCCGGTCCTTTTTCCGGCGGATGAGCCAACGGAGTTCGATGGACTGGGTGCTACGGCAGTAGGGGCAGTGGAGTTGAGCCTGCCGGGTGGCCGGGGATTCGGAATAGAAGGCCCGTTCGTCCATGGGCATATTGTTTCAGTATTTTGCCGCGGAACTGTAAGACCGGCGGGAGAAAGCGGAACATTTTTCCAGGTTGCTATTTAACAGGATAGGTCTTGGTGTGTTTGTTGCGGGAGTTCCAGACGGTCATGGCACCAGACTTGGTGGCACTCACCTTTATGTAGTTGCCTTCACCGGTGTCATTGAGGTCGGCCAGGAATGCGTTGGCAACGTTGTGTTCCTGCCCCCCGGCATTCGCGAAATGGAGTTGCCAGAGGTCTTCGAGCCCCGGAGAGGACTTCACGATTTTCCAGGCGGCTGGCGATCCACCTTTTCGGGACCCATTGTTCATGATGGCTACGCGGGGGCGCAAAGCATGAACGAGCGCTTCGGGTCCGCTGACATCCATGCCGTGATGGGTGGTGACATAAAGATCGACTGTGCCAACTTTGTTGATCGGGCAGGCGAGTTCGAGCTCTTTGTTCCAGGTGAGATCGCCAATGTCGATGAACTTGAATTTACCGAACGTGACCAGGACGCCGAGACTACGAGCATTCTCGGAGGGGTCATCGGCTTTTTTCGGAGCACTCGCGCAGAGAGGATTAGACTGGCCGCCACCCGGCAGAGGCTTCTCGATCGAGTTGCCGTCGGCAGTAAGCACGACGACTTCGGCTCCTTTCAGCGGAATGCGATCGCCGGGCTTGACGCTGGTGCGTTGCCCGCTGGAGGCGGCTTTGGTGTAGGCCTCCATGAGTTGATCGGCGGCGGCACCGGTCTCACGGTTGGGGCCGTGATCGACGAACGTGCCAACGGACATTTTGCTGAGCAGTTGGGTAATGCCGCCGACGTGATCGCGGTGATAGTGAGTGATGAGGAGGTAGTCGAGTTTCTTGACCCCGGCCTTTTTCGCGGCGCGTATGATGCGATCGGCATCTCGGTCGCCGAACCCGGGCCAGCCTGTGTCGATCAGCATCGACTGTTTATCTGGCGTCACCAGAAGCGTGGCCTGCCCACCTTCCACATCGATGAAGTAGACGTCCAGAGTTTTTTCCGCTGCCGGCAACAGCACGGCGGCGACTAGCATCCCTAAAGCGAGCACAATCGGTTTCATGCGCAATCATGCTACTGAACTCGCAGGGAACACTGCAAGCCTGAGTTGCGTATCCTAGGGAGGAAGCGAACGAAATGCCCTTTTGCACACAATGCGGAAATCAGGTTGCGCCAGCGGCGGCGTTCTGCGCAAAGTGCGGCGCGCGGCAACCGGGAACCGAGGCGGGCACGGCCCGGCCGGCACCGGTAAAGGGCGAGGAATGGTTACAAGGAATTACGCCATCGACGGCGAGCACTCTCTGCTACGTGCCCTTTGTAGGGTGGGTGGCCGCGCTGGTCGTGTTGGCAACCCACCGGTTCCGGGAAGACCAGTTGGTTCGGTTCCATGCGTTCCAGGGTCTCTACATCTTTGTAGTGTGGCTCCTGATTGACATGGCGTTCGCCTCGCTATTTGGGTTCGCCGGGGTTGCGGTACGGAGGGCACTCACGGGGAGCCTGAAACTCTCGGTGCTCTGCGGATGGGTTTACATTCTCTATAAAACCTCGACGGGAGAGGTCATTCGCCTGCCGTTTCTGGGAGATTTGGCGGATCGATCCGTCGCGGAACAGAGCTCAGGGCGTTCTTAGACCAGGGTGTGTTATAATTATTCACAGCACTGAATAAATAATCACCAGGTCCAGTGAGCACGAAATGATTAAAGCGGGTATTGTCGGATTCCGCGGCTATAGCGGCGCGGAACTGATTCAGATATTGCAGCGCCATGGAGGCGCCGCGGTGTATTTAATGGAACACCGGGCGGACGCGGGCGACCGTCCTGTACCGCGCGGTGCCGCGGGTCCGGGACGGATACCGGCAACGGCTGATGGGGCGCGAGAGGCGGGCCTGGACGTCGTGTTCCTGGCAACTCCGCCGGAAGTGTCGATGGAGTTGGCACCCGGCCTGTTGGAAGCCGGCGCGAAGGTGATCGACTTGAGCGGCGCGTTCCGATTGCGAACGGTCAACAACTACACGCGCTGGTACAAGGAGCCGCATACGCAACCGGAGTTGCTGGCAAGCGCCGTCTATGGGCTGCCGGAGTTGAACCGGGCGCCGATAGCGGGAGCGCAGCTGATCTCCAACCCGGGGTGCTATCCGACGGCGGCGAGTCTGGCGATTGCGCCACTGCTGGAAGCAGGCGTCGTGGACCGTAGTGCCGGAATTGTATGCGACGCGAAAAGTGGGGTTAGCGGTGCGGGACGGAAACCGAGCCTCAAGACCAGCTATTGCGAGGTGACCGAGAATTTTTCGGCGTATTCGATCCTGGAACACCGGCACGTTGCTGAGGTTCTACTGAATACGGGGATTCAGGAAGAGGAATTCAGCTTTACGGCCCAGTTGATTCCCGCACACCGGGGAATTTTAGAAACAATCTATTTCCGGGCCAAGGGAATGGCGTCAGCAGGGGATTTGGTGTCGCTCTATGAAAAGCGCTACGCCGGTGAGCCGTTTGTCCGGATCTACGATCCCGGGAAGGCGCCAGACCTGTTGAGTGTGGCTCGCACAAATTTTTGCGATATCGGGGTCACCCTGCATGCGGCGACGGGCCGGGCCGTTGTGGTAGCAGCGATCGACAATCTGGGAAAAGGGGCAGCCGGCCAGGCCGTACAAAACATGAACTTGGCCTTCGGACTTCCAGAAACGCAGGGGCTGTTATGAAACTTCTGATCAAACTCGGGGGCACGCTCCTGGATGGTGATGCGACAAGGCGGGCGGTCGCGGTGCAATTGGCCGCGGCGCAGAGAGCACATGCGCAAATGACGGTTGTTCATGGCGGCGGTAAGCAGATGACACGGTTCCTGGCCGAGCGAAACGTGGAGTCGAAGTTCGTGGACGGTTTGCGGGTGACAACCGATGATGTTCTGGACGCCGTGCTGAAAGTCTTTGCCGGCAGCGTTAACCATCAGTTGGTCGCATCTCTGGTGGCGGAAGGAGCACCGGCGGTTGGAATCACGGGAATTGACGCCTGTCTGGCCGAGGCCGAACAGTTACGGCCGGATCTGGGGCATGTCGGCAAACCCGTGCGATCGAATCCAGCTCTACTGGAGACGCTGATTGGGGGCGGCTTCCTGCCCGTTGTTGCCTGTGTAGCCGGGGATAGACAGGGGCGAATCTACAACGTCAATGCGGACCAGATGGCGGTCTCCTGCGCCTCGGGCTTCCGGGCTGACCGGCTGTTGTTCCTGACGGATGTGGATGGCGTCAAGGATAGCGGGGGACAAGTGATCCCGACGCTTACCCTGGACCAGAGCCGGCTGCTGATCTCCGATGGGGTGGCGACCGGGGGAATGCAGGCGAAGCTCAACGCCGCCGGTGAGGCATTGCTGGGCGGAGTGGGCGAAGTTGTGATCGCACCTGGCGGCGCGCCTGACATTGTGGCACGCCTGTTGGCTGGCGAAGCGATTGGAACGCGGTTCGTCCGCGGCTAGTGCACCGGTACCGAATTCCAGAAAGGATCGCGACATGAGCACCCTCGTTACGTTGCAGGCTACCCCGCCTCCTCCGCCGTCGACCTATACCGAGGGTCCGCTCCCGGTTCGCAAAGCGAGCCTGCGGGACATCCCGCAACTATTGGCATTGATTAACAGCTTTGCCGCCAAGGGCATCATGCTTCCACGGACCGAGTTCGAACTGGCGGAAAACATCCGGGATTTCGTGGTGATTGGTCACGGTGAACAGCTGGTAGCCGCATGCGCCCTGCACATCTACTCGCCGACAGCGGCCGAGATTCGCTCTTTGGCTGTCAATCCTGGATGGCAATCACACGGTCTCGGGCGCAAGATGGTGGAAGCATTAGAAGCGGAGGCGCGGGCCTTCGGCCTGGTGAGCCTATTTGCGTTCACCTATGTCGAAGGGTTTTTCCGGAAATTGGGGTATGAAACCGTGGAGCGGGGTGAACTCCCCCTCAAGGCCTGGAAGGACTGCCTTCGATGCCCAAAATTCCAGGCATGCGACGAAATTGCCATGCGGAAAAGGCTGACCTAGTACCACCGCAGGTGAGGGTAACATCTCCCCCCTTTTGCGGGTATTGAAGAAAATAGGTACCAGCGCCTAACTTATTCTTTTGAATGTATTTGCCGAAAAGCGTACCACTCTCCATTGGCATGGTACAGGGCGTGGACCAGCCGCGCCCTAAGGCCAATACCCGCAAAATAGTGTAAACAAGGGGAGAGAATTTTTCGCTGCTGCAATGACCAATTTGTATAATCAACGCAAACCAGTAAATATTTGAGGGGGCATTTCCGCAAATATACTGGTGTCCCTGGAGAACAAGCATGCGCGCGCAGACCGTCGACGTCAAGGCCTCTACCGGTAGAATCCTGTGCTGTACAATCTTTCGGCCGGGGGGCAAGAAGCTGCTGGCGAAAGGCCATGTGCTGAACGATGAAGACGTCCGTATCCTGGAAACTGAAGGGATGCAAGAGGTCTGGGTCACGCAGTTGGAAGACGGCGAGATCGGTGAAGATGAGGCGGTGTTGGAGATCGCCACTCGGATTGGATGCGGGGCATTGGAGCTTCGCCCGGCAGCGGGTGGCCGCGCCAATCTGTTTGCGACCGAGGATTGTTGCCTCTTGGTAGACGACGAGTTGCTGAAACAGATCAACTGCACGTCTAGCGTGGTGATTGCAACAGGGGTGAATTTCTCCTTCGTCCCGGCTGGACAGCGGGTCGCGACAATCAAGAGCACGCCCTTCGCGGTGTCCATAAACGAAGTGGAAGCAATTCGAAACATCTTGGGCGAGCGCGGGCCAATCCTGCAGGCTCGTCCCGTGCAGGATCCGCAGGTTGCGGTTCTCTACACCGATCCGGTTCAGGGTGACCGGGCGCGGCAGCTGTTTGAGAACATCATGCGGCAGCGGCTGGAGACGATGGGCGTCCAGCAGAACTATGTTCTGAGTGCACTGGAGGACGAGAGCGCGATCTGCCGGGCACTCCAACACCTGTTGCGGGCAAAACCGGCCGTAATTTTGATTGCCTCGACGACAGCACCGCAAGGGCCGGAAGACGTCGTGGGCCGGGCCATGTTGCGACTTGGAACCCATATCGAACGATTCCTGGCACCAGTGGAACCGGGTAGCCTCATGCTTTTGGGTTACAAAGACGAAATACCGATCGTCTCAGCACCAGGTTGTTATCGTTCGGCGAAGAAGAACGTACTGGACATCGTGCTGCCGCCTCTATTGGCCCGCTACAGGCTGAGCGGATGGGAAATTGCGAGTTTGGGCCACGGTGGGCTCCTGATATAAAATCGAAGGCTCCTCCGGAACTGTAGATCCTGGCCTCCGAGGGATTTCCAGTTCATCTCGATGCCGGGTGTTCCCAAGTAACACCCGGCTTTTTTTGCGGTTATTCTGAAAGATCATGCAGATTCAATCGGTTCGCTGCTTTCTGCTTTCCTACGTTTTCCCCCGGCCGGTGGAGCTGAAGTATTTCGGCGGAGAGCGTCGCATTGTGAAGCGCGATGCAATGCTGATCCGGGTTCAAGCCGATAACGGGCTCGTGGGATACGGTCCCGGAGAGGGCAGTGAAGCCGCTGAGCGCGTGATCCAGGAGACAATCGCGCCCTGGCTGGAAGGCAGGACATTGCGCGATGCGGACGCATTGCGCGTACAGTTTCAAGCGGGTCCGGGCAGGGATCTGAAAACCAGCCATGTCTACGGAACGGTGGAGGTTGCCCTTTACGATCTCCTGGGGAAGGCGCACGGGATACCCGTTTCGGAACTGCTTGGGGGGCGGGTGAGGGACCGCATCGCACTTTATGGAAGCGCGGGCATGTATCAACCCCCGGAAGGGTACGCGCGAGAGGCAGCCCTGGCGCAGGAGATGGGTTACACAGCCTACAAAATGCGTCCAGCCCTTGGCCCCGAACTCGACCTGGAAACTGTGCGGCAGATGCGAGCGGCGACGGGGCCGGACTTTGGGTTGATGGTGGATGCCCATTCCTGGTGGCGAATGGGCGACCGCAGTTATAGCGCGGAGACGATCGCTGAGTTGGCGAAGGAAATGGGGCAGTACGACATCACCTGGCTGGAAGAACCACTCCCTCCGGCGGACCATTCTGCCTACCGGGAATTGCGGAACCACGGCCATGTTCCGATTGCGACGGGCGAGCACGAACATACCGAAGAGGGGTTCCTGGATCTGATTCACACCGGGTGCACAGACTACGTGCAAATGGACGTAGTGTGCCAGGGCGGGTATGCGATGGGCCGCCGCCTGTTTCGGGAGATCCGGCAGGAAGGGCTGCGATTCGCGTTCCACAGTTGGGGAACCGACCTCGAGTTGATTGCCGCGGCGCATGTAGGGATTTGCTGGCCGGAAAATGTCGTGGAATGGCTCGAGGCGCCGTGCTACAGCACACCAGGCCGGCAGTTTATGTACGAGTGGCCGCTGGCGACGGATATTCTGCGATCGCCACTGGAAGTGGATCGGGGGGACCTGGTGGTACCGCGTGGCCCAGGGCTGGGCGTGGAGATCGATGAATCCGTCATTGAAAAGTATCCTTGGCAACCAGGGCCGTGGTCATATTTCACGCTGATTTCACCACCGGGCACGCATGCGGTCACCTCCGACCACAGCATTGCTTGGGCAGACGCACCCAAAGGTTAACCGCAGTGTGGACGGAGGCAGTTACGGCAGCGGGACTCGGCGCGGGACTGCTCGCCTGGGCTGTTCGAGGGCGGAGTTCGCAACTGCTGGCCCCGTCTGTCTGGAAACTGCCCGCAGGGGACCGGCGCGTTGGGCTCACGTTTGACGACGGACCAAGCGAATCAACGCCGGCATTGCTGGAATTGCTGGCGCGACATGGTGCCAAGGCCACATTTTTCGTCTGCGGTCGGAATGCGGAGCGACTGCCAGGGGTACTACGCCAAATGGTTGAAGAAGGCCATGAGGTTGGTAACCACACCTGGTCCCACCCACGCCTGGACTTTGCCACACGCCGAGCGATGCGCGAGGAGTTAGGGCGAACACAGGTGGTAATTGAGTCGATCACCGGCGTCCGGCCGCGTCTTTTCCGGCCTCCCTATGGGGTCCGGTGGTTTGGGTTGGGTGCAGTGCAGGAAGAATTGGGCTTGCGGGGTGTGATGTGGACAGCGATTGGACGGGACTGGGCATTACCGGCCGAACGAGTAGCCAGACGACTGCTCCGGAACGGGAAGGATGGGGCAATTCTCTGCCTACATGATGGACGGGTACTGGAGGAACGGCCGGATATCGCCTCGACGCTGGGGGCGACCGCAATTCTTTTGCCTAAGTTGACAGAGAGAAATTTGTCGATCTCGTCCGTCTCTGCGATGCTGGAACGATGAGCGAGTCCGTTTCTCCCGAAGTCCTGGAACGAGTCCTGCGCACCTTAGCGGAGACGCAGAAGCTGCCGCTGGAAAAGGTGACAGCCGAGTCCACGTTTGAACAGCTTGGCATCGATTCCCTGGACGGCATCAACATTCTCTTTGCGCTAGAGAACGAGTTTGATATCAACATTCCCGACGAGTCAGCGCGACTGGTGCGAGACATTCATCAACTGGCGGCCGGTGTGCAGAAGCTGATCGATGACAAGAACGCGGCGAAGCCGCCGGAACCGGCGGCATGACACGGCGCGTGGCGATCACCGGCGCCGGAACCATTTCCGCCTTGGGAAACACCACAGGGGAGTTCTGGGCTCGCTGCCAGGAAGGACGGGGTGGGATTAAGCCGATCAGTGGCATTGACCTGACTGGAATCCGGTTTCAAAATGGGGCGCAGGCAAGCGGGTTTGACGCTTCGGCGCACTTTGAAGAAAAGCAACTGATCCCCCTGGACCGTTTCGCACAGATGGCCGTCGTGGCCGCCCGGGAAGCACTGACGCAATCGCAACTGGAATTGACAGCGGACGAAAGGACTCGCGCGGCAATTGTCACCGGATCCTGTTACGGCGGGAAGAACAGCGAGGATGCCGGATTCCAGGCGCTGTACCGGGACGGACAGCCACGGGTGCATCCGATGACGATTCCCCGGCTAATGGCCAATGCGGGTGCAAGCGCTTTGACGTTGGAACTCGGCTGGCAGGGACCGGTCTGGACCGTCTCGACGGCATGCAGTTCTGCCAATCACGCCATTGGCCAGGCCTACTGGCTGGTTCGGCACGGGCTGGCCGAGGTCGCCCTGGCGGGCGGGAGTGAAGCGCCATTCACCTACGGTTCCCTGAAGGCCTGGGAAGCGCTTCGGGTGGTGAGTCCGGATACGTGCCGCCCATTTTCCAAAGGCCGGACGGGAATGGTGCTTGGAGAAGGCGCCGGCATGCTCGTGTTGGAACCCTGGGACCGCGCCGTGGCGCGAGGAGCTCCCATTCTTGCGGAAATCGCTGGTTTCGGCATGGGCGCCGATGCGCACCACATCACACAGCCGTCCGCGGAAGGGGCCGCGAGGACGTTGCGGCTGGCACTGGCCGATGCGGGACTGCCGCCGGAAGCGATCGGGGTCGTCAACGCCCACGGGACGGGAACAGCGGCGAACGACGTAACCGAGTCTGCGGCGATCCGGCAGGTGTTCGGCGGCCACGTGTCGAAGTTGCAAGTGATCGCCACCAAGTCGATGCACGGGCATGCGCTGGGTGCGTCGGGGGCATTGGAAGCCGTTGCTACCGTATTCGGACTGCGGGACCAATGCGTTATCCCAACCGCGAACTTTCAAGCGGCAGATCCCGACTGCGATGTGCCGGTATGCGTCGAGGGAAAGGCGTGGGCCCACGATGCCGCCGTCTCCAACTCCTTCGCGTTCGGCGGGCTGAACGCCGTCCTGGTGTTGAAGCGAGCCCTGCTTTAGGGCTCGCGCTTAAATTCGGCGATCTCCGAGACAACAACGCGCTCGCGCGGATAGACTTCCAAGCGAAACACGACACGGTCGGGGACGCCTCGATACACGACACTGCCGCCCTGCAACTGGGACCCGCGCAAATCGATGGTGCGGGTCTCTTCGCGAGACTGGATAATCAGCGCACCCCGGCTAGCGTTGCGAACCGCGGGGGAGAGCGGATCCCACGTAATGGCAAGTTCTTCACCGGCCCGTTTCACCTGGAAGGCCATATCCCACGCTTCCAGCCAGGGATTCGCCGGCTGCTTGGGGCGCATGCTCAATGCGATCTGAAAACCGACTACGACCCCGAGCAGCATGAAAATGAATGACAACGGGATCCAGACCCAACCACCCCGAACCCCCTTACCCTTCGGGCCTTCAGGCAGCGGGAGTTGCGGCGGGGGGAAATCGGAGGAAAATGCCGGAGGGGCCATCGGCGACTGACCGAGCTCAGCGGGTTCGGAACCGTCTTCTCCAGGTGCTCGAAAGGCAAGGCGCGGATCGTCACCACTACGCTGCTGGCCAAATCTCGCAGCGCTGGCGAGCCGTTCCATCCCGGTGGAACCGCCCCCCAACTCTTTCCGGCGGAACGGGAACTCAAGGTGAGATGCATCCGCCTTAAATTGGCCGTCTTCGCGGAAAAAGATACCCGCCATGCTCACCTTGGTCGCAAATGGCTTGACGATCAATGCGATCGCAGACGGGCTGGGGAATAGTTCCTCGAGGATGGCAAGATCCTCCGCCGCCAGGCAAATACCGTCGCGGGTGTGACCTCGGTAGTATCCAACAGCGTAAATGCGGCGGTCCGATCCTTCCTTCCATCTCTCCATTGACTCGACAAAGGCCGCGCGGTCATCTTCGGACAGAATGTAGGAGGGGCCAGAGGCATGGTCGCATTCAACGACCTCAAAATCCTCGACGTTAACGACGACGCGCCCGCCATGATTTTCCGCTGTTCCGAGCAGGATGCCGCCAACTTCTGCGCCCCGCTTCGGAACCGCGCCAAAGCCCTTCATCACTTCCAGCAGAATTCGATCGACAACATCGAATTGGAGTTGCACGGAGATAGGCTTCTCCGCGGGCTTCCAGACATAGGAGGAAGCAGTGCTCGTACCGGGTTCAGGAGGCAATCCTGGAATCTCCTTCCATTCGCAATTTCCTATTCAAGTATAGTGACGAATATTGCCTGCCGCACTCTATCTTCTCGCAACACCGATCGGGAACTTGGAAGACATCACGCTTCGCGCGCTTCGCGTGCTTCGCGACGAGGTCGACCGGATTGCCTGTGAGGACACCCGCCACAGCCGGCGCCTACTGGACCATTACTCGATTTCCAAGCCGCTCATTAGCTACCACGAGCACAACGAGCGGGACCGGGGAGAGGAGTTGCTCGATGCACTGCGCGCCGGCGAGAGGATCGCGCTCATCAGCGATGCGGGCACGCCGCTGATCTCTGATCCAGGCTACCGGTTGGTCGTCTCGGCCGCCGCCGAAGGGATTCCGGTTATACCGATCCCTGGCCCATCGGCGCTCATCACGGCACTTTGCGCGGCGGGTCTGCCGACAGACTCTTTTGTCTTCGGCGGGTTTCTCCCACCCAAACAGGGCCAGCGGCGCAAAGTGTTGGAGTCCTGGGCCGCCGCGCCGGCAACACTGGTGTTTTATGAGGCGCCGCATCGGATCGCGGAAGCGCTCGAAGACGTCGACGCGGTGCTCGGCGACCGGCCGGTGGTGGTGGCACGGGAGATGACGAAGTTGCACGAAGAGTTTCTGCGCGGCACAGCCCGCGAAGTGCGAGCCCGGATGTCGGAGACCAATACCCGGGGAGAGATCGTCTTGCTGATCGGACGCGGCACAGGGACGGTGCGAGACGACCGGCCATTGAGCGAGGCTGTCGCCGACGCCATTGCCGGAGGGATGGAACGGATGGATGCCATCAAGTACATCGCCCGCCAGCGCGGGCTTTCCAAGCGGGAAGTCTACCAGGCGGTGGCTGAGTCGTAAGTTGCGATAATTGTTTCCAGACATGAGCAATCTTGCCAGCCAGTTCAGCGGCACGTTTGATGTAGCCATCATCGGCGGCGGAATCATCGGCGCTGGGATTGCGCGCGATTTGGCCCGCCGAGGGGCATCGGTAGCGCTGGTGGAAAAGGCCGACTTCGGCTCGGGAACGACGAGCGGATCGACACGGCTGATTCATGGTGGTTTGCGTTACTTGGAAATGCTCGACTTCGGGCTGGTGCGAATGGACCTGCGAGAACGGGAGATTCTATTGCGCATCGCCCCGCATCTGGTAAAGCCGCTCGAGTTTAGAATTCCGTTCGTGGGGCAGTCGGCGTGGTTTCGCACAAAGATGCGGCTAGGGCTGGCCCTCTACGACGCTCTCAGCTACGATCGGTCGCTTCCTGGCCACCGATTCCTCAACAGCGCCGAGGCACTGGCCGACGAGCCATCACTGACGAGAACAGGACTCCAAGGCGCGGGTAGCTATTTCGACGCCCAAGTGCGAATGCCGGAGCGGCTGTGTCTGGAAAATCTGGTGGATGCCGCCGCCCATGGCGCCGTCGTCCGGAACTACTGTGAGGTTGTCGGAGCCCATTCGAGCAGCGGCCAGATGCGCAGATTGCAGGTTCGGGACGTTGAAAGTGGACAGGAGTGCGCCATTCAGGCAAAGCTGTTCGTCAATGCGACCGGAGCCTGGTTCGACCGGACGCAATCGATGCTCTCCGGTAAGGCCAGCCGCCGCATCCGCACAACGAAAGGCATCCATCTAACTTGCGCACCCATGGTGAAGAAGGCCAACGTCCTCTTCTCACCAGTGGACGGACGGCTCTTCTTCGTCATTCCTCTGCTGGGGAATACATGGATCGGAACAACCGATACCGACTTTTCCGACGATCCAGCAAAAGTTCGTGCCGAGGAGGAGGATATCGCCTACTTGCTGAATTCTGTCGAGCCCTTCTTCCCGGAGGTGCGCCAACTTACGCTGTTCTCAACCAACGCCGGGGTCCGCGCTTTGGTGCGGCAAGACGGATCAGAGTCCTCCGTGTCACGGATGCACCGGATTGAGGAGACCCTCCCGGGATTTATCTCGGTGCTTGGCGGCAAGATTACTGGCTATAGGGCCATCGCCGAAGAAATAGCTGACTTGGTTTCCGGCCGGCTTGGGTTGCAAACGCAGTGTCAGACAGCCGAGGCGCCCCTTCCGGGCGGTACAGCAGCCCCCGATGGTGAGATGGGTGCCCTTTACGGCAGCAGGGCCGAGAGACTGAAGCCCCTGATTCGGGAGCACGGTCGGATAGGCGGACAGGCTCGATTCAGTGTTCGGGAGGAATTCTGCGTCCATTTGGACGATTTTCTCTTGCGGCGCACCGAAACTGCGTTCTCGCCGGATTTCGGCGCCAAGGTCGCCGGAGAGGCTGTCGCAGCCCTTAGCGAGGAACTCCGGTGGAGTGATCAGCGACGCTTGGCGGAGTGGCAACGGTTCCGGGCTGCGGTTCGGAATGCCCGAGCCATCAGCAGTACAACCCTCCCGGATCTGCCGCCGAATCAGGTCTGCGAACAAAGATGAGGAGTCACTTTTACCGAATTTGGGCTATAGTTTCTTCAGATTATTCCGAAAGTATGAAGTCCGTGCCCCCACTGTCCGATAGATCAGCAGCAAGGAATTC
This sequence comes from uncultured Solibacteraceae bacterium, assembly GCA_964430625.1. Classification (GTDB taxonomy): domain Bacteria; phylum Acidobacteriota; class Terriglobia; order Bryobacterales; family Bryobacteraceae. The sequence goes on along the minus strand of CAYSFR010000032.1, from coordinate 67,372 downwards.
ACCGGTTCAGATGATGAACCGGAGTATCCCCCAAAAACATGCCATCCATTAGCACCAAACAATTCGGCATTGTCCAGTTTTCGGACGAGGACATTTTTGAGTTTCCGAATGGTCTGCCCGGCTTTGAGGCAGAGCATCGATTCCTCTGCATCGAACGGCCTGCCCTCCGTCCCGTCGTGTTCCTCCAAAGTATCGAAAAATCGGACTTGTGCTTCATTACCTTGCCGGCCAGATCGGTCGATCCGGAATATCAGTTGGAAGTGCCGCCGGACGAACGGACTATTCTCGGGATTGCAGACGCGGAAACGCCAGTTTGGGAGCAGAGTCTGGCTTGTCTGGCGATCGTCTGCCTGCCGTCGTCTGGCACCCCTACGGCAAACCTACTCGGTCCCGTGGTACTCTCGCGAGAAACAAGGAAAGGTGTGCAAGCTGTGCGCGATGACTGCCGGTATTCAGCCATGACTCCCCTTCAGCCTACAACCGCAGCGCAGAACGCCGATGAATTGTCTCCGGATGGGGACATCCATGCGAAACGGCTTGCGGAGGTCTAGTGTTAATCATTCGCAGGCGTCGCGGAGAATCCATCGTCATTGGCGAGGACATCGAAATCGAGATCCTCGAGACGTCTCCGACCCAAGTAAAACTCGGAATTTCCGCGCCGAAAGAAGTCACTGTTCTTCGTTCGGAGATCCGGGTCACCCGCGATGTGAATCGTGCCGCATCCACGCCGGCCGACGATCCAATCCGGCTCACGCAACTTGTTGAACAACTGCGCGAGACGACTCCCGCCACCACTTCCCCCGAGGTCTCATCCCCCGAGACTGCAGCAGTAATACCCCCCATCGACAAATAGTCGATTATCCCCTAACACAAACCCGCCTATCACCGATACGCCTACTTGGGTACAGCGCAACTGCCCCAGTGGCTATTCCCCCAAAATCGACCGGCAAACGGACGTTCTGGCTACAGCAGAGGTCGCCAAGCCGGACCGGAAGATCCGTTTCCCAAAGGAGTACCTTCATGTCCTTCCGCATCAACACAAACATCGCATCATTACAGTCTCAGGAGTACTTGCGGGTCACAAGCGAAAACCAGTCAAAGACAATTGGCCGGGTAACTTCCGGCCTCCGAATTCTTTCCAGTGGCGACGACGCGGCCGGGCTGTCCATTGCCAACAGTTTCCGGAGCGATCAAGCCGTCCTGCGCCAAGGCATACGGAATGCCAACGACGGCCTTAGCACGCTACAGACGATCGATGGCGGCATCAACAACATAAGCAAACTCCTCGACCGGGCTCGCACGCTGGCAACACAATCCGCGTCGGGCACCTTTATTGGCAGTCGCGATGTACTGAACTCGGAGTTTGGCAGCGTCATTGCCGAGATCGACCGGCAGGCGCAGGCAATCGGTCTAAATGCCGGCGGTGAGTTTGCAAAGTCGCTATCCGTATTTATCGGTGGTGGAAAGTCGTCCGGCGGAATCACGTCGATACAGAACGGTGCCTCGCAGGTGGACTTGAGCAGCTCAACCGTCGACGCCAAGAGCCTGGGACTGAAAGGGGCACAAGCCCAGGGTATAGCGGCGACCGACATTGGCAGCGGTTCTCCTTCGACCAGCGTATCGGCCATTATCAGCGACGCAACCAATGTTGCGTCGCTGGCGGCAGCGGGGTTTACCGATTTCTATTTCCGTGGGCCTGGGTTTGGAGGTGAGAATCGAATCAAGGTCGCCGTCAACCTCTCTGGAATAACGACAACGGAAAATCTGGTGACTGCCATCAACAATGCGATCGTATCGGCCGGAACCGTTGTGAGTCCAGCCGCTACGGCATTCCAGAACGCAAACATCTCCGCCTCCGTATTGACCGCAGCCGATGGAAAGAAGTCACTTGCTTTCAGCTCCAGCAACACAGCATTTCAGGTGGAAGCCGGAGACCGAATGGCGAATGCCCTTCTTGGCAATGTTACGTCGGCCTCGAACCCATCAGGTAAAACACTCACCAATACCCTCACCGCAGGGTCGACCGCAGCAGCAACGGCCACAACTTTCGGCGCCAGCGGCGCTGGTACGGTAACCGTTCGGTTTCAGGGCGCCGGCCTGGCCGCACCGGTAGACATCGCGCTAACGGTCGCAGCAGGAACGACCATTGACCAGGCCTTGTCAAACCTAACCTCCCAGGTCTCCACCAACGGGTATCTGCAAGCGGCCGGAATCACGGCAACCAGCGCGACGCCCGGATCTGCGCTCGTCTTCACCAGCAATCGCGGTGAACGGTTCGAAGTGCTGTCTTCCGGAGACTTGAATAACCGCCTTGGATTGGGCAGCTACCGCAGCTCGGCTGGAGCCTCCGGGACGTTCGACTACAACACCGTAACGGCGGCAAGCGGAACACATGCTGCCTCTTCCGAAACCCTGGAGTTTTCGATCGGAGGAGGCCCTAAAGTAGCAATTTCTGTGACTCCGACAGCAGCCACGCTGGCTGGAGCCAGAACTGGCCTGAACGCCGCCATCGCCGCAAACTCTGCACTGGCGGCAGCCGGATTGGTGGTAACCGACGACGCGACCAATCTCATCATTAGCAGTTCGAATGGCAGCCGGTTCCGTATCAATACGGTATCCAATTCCAACGTATTCGGGTTTAACTCGACCGGCGCCACGGGTGTTGCCGACACGGCAGAAACGCAGGCGGGCGATACCGACGTCAACAGCTTCAGTTCCGGCGGCATACAGCAGTCGCAGATTCTGCCATTCACCGGAATCCGAAATGGCGGTGACGACCAGACGATCACCGTATCCGCAAACGATACGGCTGGCGTTGAGCATTCCGTGGCGGTTCTGCTCAGAAATGATACTACGGGCCGTAATGCCGGCACGATTGATGAGGCGATCGCGGCAATCAACACCGCGCTGGAGCAGTCCAATGATACGACCCTCCAGGCAGTTTCCGTCGTGAAAGACAAAGCATCTGGGGCTGGTGCGGAAGGACTCCGTTTCATCTCGACGTTGAAGGGTTTCAAAGTGGCCGTCGGCACAAACGAGGCGGGCACCGGTGTCGGGGGACAAGGCACCGTTGTCAGTTCGGCCGCCGCCGGCAACGGATCGACCGCGGACATAAGCAGCCAAGCGGGTGCCGAGTCCGCCGTTAACGCGCTCGCCGCGGCGGTGGTTAAGCTGGGTGACGCACAAGCGGTTGTCGGTCGCGGCCAGAATCAGTTCTCGTTTGCCGTGAATCTGGCCTCCAGTCAACTAACCAACATCGCCGCCGCCGAATCGCGGATTCGTGACGCTGATCTCGCCGAAGAGGCGGCAAATCGGACAAAGGCACAGATCTTGCTTCAGGCGGGAATCTCAGCACTGGCCCAGGCAAACTCGGCTCCGCAGCAAGTTCTATCGCTGCTCCAGAGCTAGATTCGGCGCAACCTACCCCTAGCATTTTCTTACCCTACTCCTCTCCTTGTGCCCATCGGTTCCGATATGGGCATTGAACGCCCACTCAGGCACCATAAGCCGCGAAAAGGATTTCTCGGCATAGCTTGGGTGGCCCGGAAACACGTCCGGGAACCTGTTTCAAGGAGAGAAACATGTCATTTCGTATTAACACAAACGTCGCCTCGCTTCAGTCGCGCGAGTATTTGCGGCAGACCTCAGAAAGCCAAGGAAAGACGATCGGACGAGTCACGTCGGGGCTCCGCATCCTCGCCAGCGGCGATGACGCTGCGGGACTTTCGATCGCCAACACATACCGCAGCGATCAGGCGGTGTTGTCGCAGGGCATTCGGAACGCCAACGACGGCCTGAGCACTTTGCAGACCATCGACGGCGGCATTAACAACATCAGCAAGCTTCTCGACCGAGCTCGCACTCTGGCAACCCAGTCGTCCTCCGGAGCTTTCTCCGGCAGTCGCACCGTTCTCAACAGCGAATTCCAAAGCGTTGTGGCAGAGATCGACCGCCAGGCGCAGGCAATCGGTCTGAATGCTGGCGGTTCCCTGGCGAAATCGCTATCTGTCTTCATTGGCGGTGGCCGGACGTCCAGCGGTGTCTCAGCAATCACTAACGGATCGGTGGGAGTTAATCTGTCTACCTCCACGGTGGACTCACGAAGCCTTGGCCTTCAAGGCGTTCAAGCGCAGGGTGTCGCCAGCGTCGATATAGGGACGGGGTCGGCAAGCACCAGCGTCTCCGCCATCGTCAACAACGCCACGAACATTGCATCTCTCTCGACTGCCGGGTCGACCGACATTTACTTCCGAGGTCCGGGATTCGGAGACAGCGAGCGGGTCAAAGTCTCTGTGAATCTCTCCGGCATTACGGATACCGACACGCTTGTCACCGGCATCAACGCGGCCATCGATAATGCCGGCAACGCTGCATCGGCCCAAGCGACCGCTTTCAAGAATGCAGGAGTCCGCGCCGTCGTCGTAACAGCCGCGGATGGAAAAAAGTCCGTCGGGTTTACCTCCTCCACGACGGCATTTCAGGTCGAGGCCGGAGACCGGCTATCGAATGCTCTACTGGGAAACGTCACTTCGGCGTCAGATCCCACCGGGTTGACTCTTACCAACACCGTAACCGGTGGAAGTGCAACAGCTGCGACCACAACTACGTTTGGCGCCAGCGGCGCCGGCACGGTCGTTGTTCGATTCCAGGGCGCCGGATTGACGAGTCCGGTGGACATATCTTTGACAGTTGTCGCTGGAACCACCATTGATGCTGCTCTGACGAATCTGACTTCGGCCATCACGGCTAACAGTTCGTTGCAGGCGGCGGGAATCACCGCAACGACAGCAACGGCCGGTTCGGCCCTCGTCTTCACGAGTAACCGTGGAGAGAGATTCGAAGTGCTGGCATCTGGCGACCTAAACAATCGGCTCGGCCTTGGCAGCTTCCGCAGTTCCGCTGGTGCGTCTGGCACGTTCGATTACACGACGATCACGGCGGCTAGCGGCACTCATGCGGCAGCAGCGGAAACGCTTGAGTTTTCGATCGGTGGCGGTGCAAAAGTCGCGATTTCAGTGACTCCAACCGCCGCAACCCCGGCTGGCGCGAAGACGGCCCTGAACGCCGCGATTGCGGCCAACTCGACGCTTTCCGCGGCAGGACTCGTCGTCACCGACGACACCACGAATCTGATTATCACAAGCGCGAACGGCAGCAAGTTCCGGATCAATACGGTTTCCAACACCAATATCTTCGGCTTCAACTCGGCTGGCGCGACCGGGGTAGCGGATGTGGCAGAGGCCCAGGCGGGCGATACAACCATCAACTCCTTTGTCGCAGGAGGCGCACAGCAGACCAGCTTACTGGCCTTCTCCGGGATCAGGAATGGCGGTGATGATCAGACCATAACGATCGTCGCCAACGACGTCAACGGAGCAGAACACTCGCTGGCCGTCGTACTCCGAAACGACGGTACTAGCAGGAATGCCGGCACCGTGGACGAGGCCATCGACGCCATCAATACGGCTCTCCAGCAGTCCAACGATACAACGTTGCAGAAAATCGTCGCCGTCAAGGACAAGGCCAGTGGAGCCGGCGCAGAAGGATTGCGCTTGGCCAGCACCCTCCAGTACTTCCGCGTCGCGGTGGGCACCAACGAAGCGGGAACCGGCGTCGGCAGCCAAGGCACTGTCATTACCGCAACAACAGTCGGAACTGGCGCTACCGCAGACATCACTTCACAGGCGGCCGCGGAACGCGCAGTCAACGCCCTAGCCGATGCCGTTAACACACTCGGCAACGCCCAAGCCGTTGTCGGTCGTGGACAAAACCAGTTCACCTTCGCCGTCAACCTGGCCCAGTCCCAGCTGACCAACCTCGCCGCATCCGAGTCGCGTATCCGCGACGCCGATCTGGCGGAAGAAGCAGCTTCGCTCACCAAAGCCCAGATCCTGCTCCAGGCCGGCATCTCGGCACTTGCCCAAGCGAACTCGGCACCGCAGCAGGTTCTCGCCTTGCTCCGTGGCTAACCCGCTCACCTCCAGGGCCGTCGCGCATAGGCGGCCCTGGTTCTTCGCAAAATCCTTAGCTCTCTCACCAGGAACTTCCTAGACAAAAACATACAGATTCGCCCTTTCTTCGCCGATTAACAAGTAGATGAAGGCGATCAAGGACTCGTTTCGATACGCTGAAAAGCTGCACAAGAACGGCTCCTTTCAGGAAGCCGAAACCGTTTACCTCAGGCTACTTGGGCAGAACCCGGCTGATGCGTCCTGCCTCCACAACCTCGGACTGCTCCACGCCGAGACCGGACGCACCGACACCGCACTGCAGTTACTGCGAGTCGCGATAACTATCGACGGTCCGCTCCCTCATCTTTGCCGGAATTTGGGAATCATCCTCGAACGCCAAGGCAGGCGGCTAGACGCCATTGCCTGTTATCGCCAGGTGCTGGAGAGCAAACCCGAGGACGTTGCGGTCTGGAGGGCCCTCGCATTGCTACTTTCTGAGGAGGGACGCCATCAGGACGCGGCCCGCGCCTGGCGGCGAGCCTTCGAGTCTCGTCCGAGTACAGAAGTTGTTGCGGATCCGATGTGCCTTACCTGGGCCAACTCCTTGGCGCTCTCCGGCGAACAAAAGACCGCCATCGCCCTGTACGACCAGATTCTCGCCAAAGATCCAGAAAATATCGAGGCTGCTTATCATCGTGCTGTCGCCTTGATGCAAATCGACGACGCAGCGAAAGCGATTGAGGGTTTCCTCCATACACTTAGCCTCGCCGGCAGCCACGCTGAGGCATCCAACAATCTGGGGATCCTCCTGCAAATCGAGCATCGATATGGGGAAGCGATTCGTCACTATCAAAAGGCGATTTCCGATAATCCCAATTTCACCCCCGCGATATATAACCTCGGCACTGCTTGGCAAGAGTCCGCCCATCCAAGACACGCCGTTGCGGTTCTGCGCAAGTTCCTGAAGCGGGAACCCTCCCATGCCGGTGGTTGGACGAATCTCGGCAATGCAAGGCTTGGGTGTAATGAAATTGGGCAGGCAATCGAGTGTTACCAGCGAACGCTGGAACTCAGTCCCCACGAAACCGCCGCAGAATGGAACCTCGGAATCGTGCATTTGCTGAGCGGCGACCTGACACAGGGCTGGCGAGGATATGAGAAGCGGTTCGACGTGAAAGGGGCCACACCACGCAGAGAAGTCCGTTCTCCGCTGTGGCAGGGACAGCCGCTAGCGGACAAGTCACTCCTGCTTCACGCCGAACAGGGACTGGGCGACACGCTGCAGTTCATCCGTTACGCTCCGATGTTTGCGGATCAGGGCGCAACAGTCATTGTCGAATGCCAAGCTGAACTCGGCGAACTGGTAAAGAACTTGCCGTCCGTCTCCCAGTGGATTCCGGCGCCGAAGCCTCTGGCCGGAGGCACCTGCCCGACACCAGTGGAACATCTGCCCATCACCGATTTTCAGCTCCCGTTTCTGAGCGCTCCCGCGGCTGTTGGAACCACGCTTGCAACCATCCCCCTCGCAAAGGGATACCTCACGGCGAGTGATGGTGCTGTTGAAAAATGGCGGCGTTGGCTAGGCCCACCCGCCGGGACCATGCGGGTAGGATTGTGTTGGGCGGGAAACCCCAACCACAAAAACGACCATAACAGGAGCTTGCAAGCCGAACTTCTCAATGAGCTTTCGCTGGTGGAGGGCGTCGAGTGGATTAGCTTGCAGAAAGGACGGGGTCAGTCAGTACCCGTGGATCTGCAGGTATCAACGCCCACCTTAGGCGACTTCGCTGACACCGCCGGGCTCATCACAAACCTCGACCTGGTGATCAGTGTTGACACCGCAGTGGCTCATTTGGCCGGTGCACTTGGCCGGCCGGTTTGGATTCTCCTCCCGTTTGCGCCGGACTGGCGCTGGTTGCTCGATCGGAGCGACAGCCCCTGGTATTCCTCGGCGCGCCTGTTCCGCCAAAAGGAGATTCGCAAATGGCGGCCGGTGCTACGCAGCATTGCCGAAGCTGCAACAATCCTTTCCACGGGACGATAATAAGGGCTTGAGCATAAACCGGGTACTGATGAACGACTTCGTGCGGCAATGGAGCGACATCCGCAAGGATGCGCTGAAAGTCGTCGACGACATTGGACAAAGCGGCTGGTACATCCTCGGAGGTGGAGTCCGTGGGTTCGAGACCGCGCTGGCGTCATACTGGGGGCACTCTTCTGCGATCGGCGTCGCCAGCGGACTGGACGCTATCGAAATCTCACTCCGCGCCGTGGGCATGCAACCAGGAGATCGGGTGTTGACTACGCCAATGTCGGCGTTTGCGACAACATTGGCAATCGTAAAATCCGGCGGCATTCCGGTTTTCTGCGATACCGACGAATACGGGCTGATCGATCTGAACGAGGTTCGATCGGCGCTGCGCGCATTCCCGGACACACGCTTCTTCGTGCCAGTTCACCTTTATGGAATGCCGCTCGACCGTCTCGGATTGCAAGCTCTCATCAACGAGTTTCAACTCGTTTGCATCGAGGATTGCGCGCAGTCCATTGGAGCGAAATCCCACGGGCAGTTCACGGGACTAACCGGGATTGCTGCGGCAACTAGCTTCTATCCGACGAAGAACCTTGGCGCAATGGGGGACGGCGGCGCAGTTTTGACCTCAAACGATACGGTTGCTTCGCGCTTGCGATCCCTGCGCGATTATGGGCAGACGGCAAAGTACCGTCACACGGAAATTGGCTGGAACAGCCGGCTCGACGAACTCCAGGCAGCATTGCTCGAAAGGGTCTTGCTCCCGCGACTGGAGAACTGGACCCAGCGAAGGCGCCAGATCGCCAGACACTACTTGGATCACTGGCCGTCGTCGGTGGTCCTTCCCCTTGGCAGGATCGCAGACGACGAAAATGATTGGGCGCCAGCGTGGCATCTTTTTCCAGTGAGGGTTTCCGCCAGCGAAAAGCCGGAGTTTATGCGATGGCTTCGGGCAAATGGAATTCAGTGCGGGGAGCACTATCCGATCCTTATCCCCGACCAGGAGGCGATGTTGTCCGTCAACTCGGTTTGCTTCGGAACGCTCGAACGAGCAAAGAAGCTGGCTGTAGAGGAGGTAACTCTCCCGATTCACCCGTACATGTCGACAGACGACGTGGACGCGGTGCTGGAAGCGGTCGGAAGCTGGCGGCCGTAATTCTGACCAAGGGAGTGTCCCAGCATGGCCTTAAAGCCGACTCAGGCGTCGACTGCAATAGTTCGGCGTCCCGCCATGGCGCGCTCCGACGTTTGGTTCGAAAGGTAGCGCAGGTTTTGCTCGATGAACGAAATCTCCATGATGGAAGTACGGCGTAAATGCAGAAATTTCTCATGTAGCCGCCTGGTCCGTTCCTGCAGATCGGCCAATGCCGGAAGCGGAATGCGGGTCTCCATCAGCCTGGCAATCAAGCCATTGCGATCGGCAATCATAATGGCCGCCTGCTGCTCCTCGCCAGGCAGAATCGCAAGGAGATGGCAGTCCAGGTCCGCGAGGTTTGCCAGCAAATCGTCGTTCCCGCAGTACATTCGTTAGCCCTCGTTCTTGCCGAACAGGGTCAGTTGAAGACTTTTGAAGCTGGCATCAATGATGGTCTGCTGAGATTCCAATGCCCCCAGCAACGCGTCGACTGTCTGCAAACGCTCCGCCGTACTCTTCTGCAACGCGGTCAGGCGTGCCGTGAGTTCCTCCACCCGATCACTAATTCGTTCGTCGCTCTCGTCATACTTCGCGCTCTGAATCGCGATCAGACCAGTAACCGGATCCGACAGCTGGAACAAACGGGACTTCATTGTACCGAACCCTGAACTCGACGTACCGAGAAATGCGAATCCATCCTGGATTTGGGAGTCCGTCAACCCATCGAAGAGCTCTGAATCGAAGATGGCCTTCCCGTCGCTTCCAAATGTCACACCAATTTGGGCCAGGGATTTAATACTGCCTGCCCCCAGATAACCGGCCGTCGCACGCAGCGCATCCTTTGCCTCCCTGACAAGGTAATCACCCGTCAACAATCCTGCGGCTTCGCCGATTTGCGCATCGGTATTCTCGAGAACCTTATTGTAGGCGGTGATGAAATTCTCCAACCGCGTCGAGAAAGTCGACCGGTTCGTAGCAAGGGAAAGCGTCACAGTCTCAGTTCCCGAGGTAACGGCCGCGATCGTGAACGTCGCGCCGCTAACAACATCATTGATTAGGTTGGACGGCTTCGAAACACTCACCCCGTTCACCTTGAATACGGCATTTGCTCCGTCGTCGACTGTTGCCAGAAGATTCGTCTCCGTTCCACCCGGATCATCGACCAAGACGATGGGTTTCTCTCCGGACGTATTGGATGTGATGGAGAGGTAGTAAGGATTAGCTCCGGTACCCGTCGTCAGAATCGACGCGGTAACACCCGCATTGAGCGCATTGATTCTGCTTCGAAGACCCGCTAAATTGTTCTCGCCAGAGCCGAGGACAATGGTGTGATCAGTTCCTCCGTAGGAGAGCCTTACCGTCCCGGTCGCCGAGACGGTGGTTGAGTCCCCGGTCATGTAGCCTGCCGACGCGGCCGAACCGGCCCGCGCAACCGAAGTGATCTCAGAAATGGTGTAGGATGCCGGACTTGTGGCCGTGATGGTTCCAACACCTACTTTCGATGAGTTCGACGACGTTCCGCCGAGCGCTTTTGTCGTGCCCAACTCGGTCAAAGAGTCGAGGGCCGACGCTAGCCCCGCCACCGCCGTCTGAAGTCCAGCAGCCAGGTTCTTCTGCTCAAAGATCTTTGCCTGCTCAGACTGGAGTTGTGTGATCGGTTGAGAGGCGATCGCCACGGTCCGCTCGAGAATCTTCTGAAAATCAGATGAGTAGGTACTGATACCTGTGAAGGTAAGCGGTGATATTCCCATGAGCACTCCGGCGGAGAAACACCGCCATACTAGGCATATCGGCAAGCCGCCCTTTGGGTAATAGAGGAATTTTCCGAGACAAGCGGACTCGTTCAACGAATGTAACGATTGACTGACCGCCGCATCTGTCAAAGGCGTGTGACAATATCGAAGAGGATTCTAACGACATGAAGAAAGCCGTGTTTACCGCAAGCATGATTTTGACGCTATCGATGGGGATGGCTGCCGCAGAATTCAAGGGCTGGATCAGCGACGCGTCGTGTGGCGCCGGAAACGCCGCCTCCACTCAGGCGTCTCGGGAATGCGCTGAGCGCTGCATCAAGGGTGGCGCCGCTCCCGTTTTTGTTTCTGAAAAGGAACAGAACGTCTACAAAGTGAACAATGCGGAATTGGCCAAGGCGCATCTGAAGGGCAAGGTTCAGGTGACTGGCGAGTTGAAGGGCGACACGCTGCACATCGCCAAGATCATTGACATCAAAGATTAGTAGAACCTGATTAGGAGACCGAGGGAGAGGGGCGCCGCGGCGCCCCTCTCCCTATTTCGTGCCAAAAAGCTCTCGAAGGCCGATCTGGCTGGAGTCGCCCGAGGTGACGGAGCCGTCGAGCGAATTAATATCCATTTGAGACAGATCGATCTTGGTCGCGAACGCTTTACGATGGATTTCCTTACAAAGCATCCGGGCCGTGTCCTTCACGTCCGGGAGGATAGTCGCACTGGCCTGCGCCAGTACGGCTCCGTCCCGGCCCTTCAGTTGGGCGTAAAGACGCCTTCCGGTGGTGGAAACAGCGAGACTGAATCCGCGCCCGCGGTGGAACCGGGGTGACTTCTCCAGCCAACTCACCGCTTCGTTGGCCCCGGGAGAGTTGTCGCTGGAAAGGGTAACGGGAATTGACAATTCGAGAAGTCGAACGATCCCTGCATTCCGTTCCATCGCATTCCGCCAGGCGACCGCCGCGCGGTCAATCTGCCCGCTCCGCTCCAGCGCATGGGCGGCCAGCGCTTCCATTCGCGCCCGGAGGAGGACTTCCTCATGCGGCAGTTTCTCCCGAGCGGACGTGAGGGAGGCCAACCCCCTCTCCCAGTCCCCCGCCATGATGAGGGATTCACCCAGTGCCGCTTGCAGATAAGGGCGCTCCCGGTCCGCCATCTTCCCGCTCCGGCTCAGCAACTTCTCCAACTCTGCGCGGACAAGGCCACCGCCCACCGCCCCGTAAAGTCCGGGGCGCATCCACTCGGTAATCGGTGAATCAGGGGCGTACGGCCGAAGAATCCAGGGCAGACGCTGCTCAGGAACGAGCAGCGCGTTCAGCCTGCTGTTGGCGGCCCACAACTCGCGCTCCACTTTCAGGCGCTCCCATCCCGACCCGAACCATTCCTGCCACGGCTCCCACACCATCTGTTCGCGGAGAGCCTCGCGCTGCATCCGAAGGGTCTCCCGCCAAAGATAGAGAAGTCCGATTTCGGCCTGCTCCATGGTGCCAGACGTTGTCCCGCGGCGGTCCGGCTTGCTGCGGATTCGCCGCACTATTTGGAGAGCGGCATCCGGATAGCCGGTCGCGAGCAACACAATTGCGGTCGCTTGCTGCCCGTCGTTCCAGCGCTGCTGCTCCAGCGTCGGATCTGACCGCCGATCCCAGGCGTGCATACTGCTGATGGCAGAAACCGCCTCGGCCAGACGGCCCTCGGTCGTATAGAGGAGGGAAAGCGACATCCAGGGATTGGAATAACTCGAGGGGTGGAAATACTTGGTCGCAAGCAGAGTGTCTGACTCGGCAACATCAAACTGCAGCAGCACGTTGGCGACCTCGGCGCGGTTTCGAACCAGCGTAGCGATATTCACGACATCCCGTTCTGTCAATTCGTTCTTCAGAATCGTGAACCAGCGAAATGCCTCTTCGTAATTTCCCAACGACATTTCAATGGAGCCGAGCGTGTTCAAAGCGCCGCGCCGGGTATCCGGATCCTTTGATTTCAAATACTTCTGCATCAGTTGCCGGGCCTCGTTGTGCCGACCCAACTTCATGAGCGACCATCCGGACCGCTCGCCCATGTCCACACCAAAGAGACGCCCATATTCTCCAACTAACCGGATCTGTTCTTCGTGCTTCTCGGTGAGTCCGGCGACCAGCAACATTTCAAAAAGCACCAGTGCGTAAAGATCGTTGCCTTGGTCGGTGGCGGTCATCGCCGGATTGCGCTCAATTAAAGTGCGGGCACGTCCCAGGTAATAGCGCGCAAGCGGCAAGTTCCCCTCGCCGCGCTGCATGGATACACCCAAAAGGTAGTTACCGAGAGCGGAATCCTTGTTCTGTCGCAGAATTGCCTCCCCCATTTCACGAAGGCGAATAAAGCGCCCGCTGTCGATCCATTGACGCACTGTGGCCAGATCGGCCTGCTGCGGCTGTTGTTGGGCACAGAGGGCGATTGCGGCGATCAGCCAGAGTGCGAGCGCGCGGATCATCCGGGATTCTGTCCATTTCCCGCCCAACCCTGCGCCTGTGCCGGAAGCGCCGGAGGCGTTTGCGATATGGGCGTGACGCTGGCCATTGTCGAGCGGGTCAGCATTTCGAGCGGGGCCTTCAGGCACTCCTGGACAACGGTACGGGTGTCGCCAGCCCCGGGAGCCACAACAAGGCGATGGCTGAACACAAACGGGGCGAGGTACTCAATATCTTGCGAGGAGACAAAATCGCGGCCATTGAGCAAAGCAACCGCCTGCAAGGCAGGAATCATCAGGACGAGACTTCGCGTGCTGAGGCCCTGCAGCACTTTTTTGTGCGCACGGATATTGCGCGCGGCATCCACCAGGCACGTGTGAACGCGCGGATCCACGTGGACGAACTCCTCCATCGCCTGACGCGCTTCGACAACTTCATCGCGAGTGACAAGACGCTCAGCGGGTTGGGACCGCCGGACTTTTCGGGTGGCAAGAACGTCAATTTCGGCCTCGCGCGCGATGTAGTCCATATTGATTTTGAAAAGGAACCGGTCAAGTTGCGCCACGGGAAGAGGGTAGGTTCCAGCGAGGTCCCGAGGGTTCTGGGTTGCGATCACAAAGAAGAAGGCGTCAAGCGGGTAAGTATGATTGTCCACCGTGACCTGCTTTTCCGCCATCGCCTCGAGCATTGCCGACTGGACCTTGGGAGACGTCCTATTGATCTCGTCGGCCAGGAGTACATGCGCAAAGATCGGCCCTGGGCGAAACTCAAACCGGCTGGTGGAGACATCGAAAATAGACACACCGGAAACGTCGCTCGGCAGCAGGTCAGGCGTAAACTGGACACGGCGAAACGGGGCGATGTGCTGCCCTTCGGCATCGGTAACGGACTCGCCAAGTGCTTTTGCCAGCGTTGTTTTCCCCGAGCCGGGATAATCTTCCAGCAGTACGTGTCCGTCGGCGAACAAAGCAGTAATGATGAGGTCGATCACCTCATCCCGGCCCTTGACGGCGGCCCGCAGGCGGCGCCGGAGGATCTGCGCCGTCTCATAGGGAGCAGCCAGCGGATGTACGGTTTGGGGCTCAGGCGATTGTGGGTACGAGGCCATTCCAATCCTTTCAGTTTGGGTTTAACTTACTCTCCACCACGAAAGCGGGTGGAGGGCTCCGGCCAGGCGGCGCCACCAGGGAACCCCGGCGGAAGCCTTCTTCGAAACCGCACGGGTCAATTCAAGATACGCGGTGCGGGGACGAACCTCGGTGCCGGCACCGAAAGAGTGCTTGAGGTGGATTTGTGTCAATTGCTGGAACTCGGGCACCCGAAGAGCAATGGTTTCGGCAAAGTTTTCCCGAGAGGCGCCGAAAGGGCGCTTCAGGCCGAGATCCGCCAGACGATCCAGCGCGGCGCGGTAGGACGAAACTGGCAGTCGGCTCTCCGAGCAAAAACGGGGTTCAAGCCGTCGCCAGATTTTCATGAGGTACATGGCAACCAGGGTCAGGAGCACCAAAGGCGCCAGCATCGCACCGAGAGCACGAAGCGTCTCCAGGAACGCTTTCCGTACGTCGCCGTCGCCAGCCGGAGGGTTCTCTTCTTTCGGCGAACCCGGAGTCTGCCGAGCCATTTCCCCTAACATTCGCTGGAGTTCGGGGTCGGCCTTTTCCTGCTGCGGCGGAGTGGCCACCTTTTCCGGCGTGATATCCAATACCACCCAGCCAAGACCTTTGACATAAACTTCCGGCCAGGCATGGGCGTCGCCGTTCCGAATGAGGACGGCCGAGCCACTGCCACGCTGGCGGGCATCCACCGCATAGCCTACGCTTACCCGCGATGGGATTCCCAGTGTACGAAACAGATATGCCGCTGAATGGGCAAGGTGCACGCAATATCCGTTGCGGTCGCCGAACAGAAAGCCGGCGACTGGATCCGACTCATCATCGGGGCGGGCCACGTTGAGATTGTAGGTCGTATTCTTATCGAGCCAGAACTTGATGGCGAGTGCCTGGGCAAGAACCATTCCCCGCATATGCGGAGGAAGAAGTTGCTTTGCCTCCTCGGCGATTTGCCGGTACCGCGGATCGTCGGGCACCTTGGTATAGTGCTGCCAGACTTCGGGGGACCATTTCTCACTCCCGATCGGCCGCTGCAGCAGATCACCGAAATCAGTGTCGAGGACGATCGACTCCGTTTTGTAGGCCCGTTCGAACCGTTTGGGATCCGGGTTGGTGGCCGGTTCGTACTTCGCCGCATCGATCAAAGCAAACGGTTTCGAGTGGGGAGTCATCAGCGCCACCGTGGTTTTCATGCGGTGGGCGAGGCGCTTGCCGGACGGCTGTCGCTCCGTGTCGGCCCGGTCCCGCATGGGCACTTCAATCGCTTCCGCTGGAAACGGAACACCGATGTCGGTATCGAGTCTTTGGCTGGCGTCCCGGACGAGCCGTTTGCCGTTCCAGGTACTCAGCGCATCCTGGCGGAAGTAGAACATGCCGTAAGGCGGAGTGTAGTCATCGTGCAGATTGACGACAGCAACCGGGAAACTCTTGCCCCCGGAACCGTTGGAAGGATCCGGGTCCTGGTTTTGCCCGCCATTATTCTGCTCCTTCTGCTGCTCCTTTTGGCCGGCTTTCCCGCCACCACCACCGCCCTTCTCCTTCTTGGACTTTTGCTTTTCATCGCCATTCCCGGAAGCGGCCCAGGCATTCAACTGGCGGATCTTCCCATCCGGCAGGAAAAGGACGAGCGCCAGGATGAGCGCCATCAGAATGAGCGGATCGAGAAGTGTCTGTTTGGCGGAGCGTCGGCTGAGCAGCCAGACGATGAGGAGAATGCCGAGGACGGCGCCCGTGGCGAGGAAGAATGGCAGCGGGTCGTAGTTTCGTTCAAGCAACCAGTCAGTGATGAAATAGGGGCGGTGCAACGAACCTTCCCGATGCGCAGCAAACGCACCCGCGAAGATACCAACAAGCAATGCGGCTTCGATGGAAAGAAAGATTGCGTGTCGCGCAGCCGAGAGCAGGAGTGGGGTCAGAAGGGCCACCGGCAGCATCAACCACAGAGCGAACTCGGTAAACGTATAGACAGCCGGGCTGCCCAAAACCCGCGCCGCGGAATCACTGGCGCGGAGCACCGAACCGGCAAGAGACACGAAGCATAAGGCGATGCCGGCGATCAGCCACAGCCGGGTTAAACGAACCTGGAACGAACCCAGCCGGTCGGCCAGAAAAAACGCCGCGAGCACACCGAACAGCACCGCCAGCAACCCGGCGCTGGAAGTGAAGTTAACGGCCGCGACGCCGGCCGCCGCCATCCAGATCAGGATGCCGGGGATTTTCCACCAGATGGATCTCTCTTTCCCCACGCCGGTTAGCCCTTATATCCAAGCATATCGCTCAATGTCCGGCCGGAGTTGCGTTCAATGACGATCAGTTCATTGGCCAGTCCTTTTACCGCTCCGGCCCGGGAACGGATTTCCGCCATGGACACGCCATCGGTTTCGCGCGGTTTGAGCAGCCAGCGGCTCACCATTTCGCGAACCCCGCGCGCCGGCACCTGGTCAGGGAGAATCTCCCCTGAGGCGGTAAGTACTTGAACACGCATGGTTTGGGTCGCGGCTGACTGGCTGGCAACGGCTTCCCACGCCATCTCGTCAGGAGGTACAAACAGAAGACAAAACTGATAGCCCTCGCTCTCCCTCCGAGTCAAAAAGGACGAGAGGCGGCCGGCACGATCTTCCGGATGAGCCTCCCCGCTGCGGGCGATAATCTCAAACGCTTCGTCGCGATCGTCTTTGGCTTCCCGGTCAACGCCATCCGCGGCAAAACACCAGTCGTCGCCCAGTAATCCACGTTCGATCGTGACACGGGCGGCAGCGGCAGTGGCATCGTCCTGCGGGCTGGTCACCAGGTAGGCACACCCGCGCTTTCGCTCTGCGACGCTGCGTTCCGGTGTACGGACCATCATTTTCCCCGTCCGGGCATACACCTTCCATAGCACCATCCGAAGAGGATCTCCGGGCGCATATTGGCGCATCTCCACCCGATCTCCCTTCGGCTCGGCGAACGGGTCAGAAAGATCGTCGCCCTCGGCCATTCCTGCCGGCGGCGGCATCTGGGAGAGCATTCCCCGATAGGGAAGCACCCGCAGGAGAACATCTTCCTTCTTTCGCCACGAAATTTCCGTGAGTCCGAACAGGTCGCGAACAGCAAACCGGCGCACGACCCTCTTCACAATACACCGCCTGGCAGGGGAGGCCATTTCAACCAGATGAGCCCCCTCCCGCTCCACTTCCACCCGGGCCGCCGTTTCCCCGCCTCCATCGTCCACCCATTGCCATTCGAAAACAGCAAACGGAATCCAGCGCGGCCGGGGCAGGCGAAATCCGGTGGGCTGAGGTACGCCCGTATCCAAGTCCAGATCTCCTGGGGTGGTCGCTTTCCTGGTTCGAATCCCCATGACAGATGCCATTAGGGCTGTGGAAAGCAGCAATGTAATCAGGATCAGTCCGCCGCCAAGTCCGGCCACAAGCAGAACCAGGTCCCGTACCAGAACTCCATAGACCCACATCGAGACGGCAAAAAGCCCCAGAAAGGCGAGTCCGGTTCGGGTAAAGGGAAACAATCCGATTAGCGCCAGCACCCAGCCGCGGAAGAATCGGCGCCAGACTCGCGCGATCGGCGCGGCGATGCGTCCCGTGACTCTCCGCAATGCTGCTGGCCAACGAACCATCATTCCGGGTGGTGACTTCCTTCTCCACCCATTTTGACGTACGATTGCCTAGTTCCGGTACGATGCCTCCACCATTTCCCCTCAACCGCCGCAGCTTTCTTTCCGCCTCCTTTGGCGCAGGGCTCGCTGTCAGTCAGCCGAAGCGGCTTCCAAACTTTATCGTCGTTCTCGTCGACGACCTGGGCTGGCGGGATTGGGGCTGTTACGGGCACCCCTACCACGAGACCCCCCATCTCGACCGGCTGGCCGCCGACAGCGTTCGCTTTACCCAGGCGTATGCGGCTTGTCCGGTGTGCTCGCCGACAAGAGCGTCCTTGATGACCGGTCGATACCCGGCACGGCTCCATCTGACCGACTGGATTCCCGGCCGGAAGCAATGGCCGGCCTCCAAGCTCCTCACCATACCCTTTGAACAACAACTCCCCCTCTCCGAAACAACGCTGCCAGAGCTCCTCAAACCAATCGGCTACCGGTCCGCCAGCGTCGGGAAGTGGCATTTGGGAGGAGAAGGGTTCGCCCCGACCGACCAGGGATTCGATGTCAACATTGCCGGCGACCACCGCGGATCGCCGCCCGGTTATTTCGGTCCCTTCAACATGGTCAATCTGAAGGGCGGAACCAAGGCCGACCTCCTCACCGACCGGCTCACCGAGGAAGCAGCCAACTTCATCGCTACAACCGCCGGGACTCCGTTCCTGCTCTATCTGCCGCACTATACCGTCCACACTCCCATCCAGGCGCCTGAAGCGCTCACCGAGAAGTATCGCCGCAAGATGGCATCTCTGGGCGTAGACGGCAATCCGGCGTATGCCGCCATGGTCGAAACTCTCGATCATTCCATCGGCAGGCTGCGAGAGAAAGTGCAGAGCGCCGGGTTGGAAAGCGATACGGTATGGATTGTCACCTCCGATAATGGTGGGCTTCGTTATGAGGGGAAATCGGCGAAACCAGTCACCGACAATGCGCCAGCCCGAAATGGGAAAGGGCACCTTTACGAAGGAGGGATCCGCGTGCCGCTGCTCATCCGCTGGCCAGGAGTCACCAAGCCGGGGACCCAATCAGCTACTCCCGTAATCACACCGGACCTATTTGCCACGGTGGCCGAAATTGCCGGTACCAAGTCCCGGCAGACGATCGACGGCCGGTCGCTCGTACCGCTATTGCGGGGGGGACGGATAGCGGAGGGCCCGCTGTTCTGGCACTACCCGCACTACAGTAACCAAGGTGGCGAACCGGCAGGGGCGATTCGGGACGGAGAATGGAAGCTGATCGAGTTTTATGAGGATGGACGCCTGGAGTTGTTCCATCTGCAGAGCGACGCGGGCGAGAGGCTCAATCTGGCGCGAAAGCATGCGCCGCGTGCCGCCCAAATGAGGGCGCGCCTTGAGGCGTGGCGCAAATCCGT
This sequence comes from uncultured Solibacteraceae bacterium, assembly GCA_964430625.1. Taxonomy (GTDB): domain Bacteria; phylum Acidobacteriota; class Terriglobia; order Bryobacterales; family Bryobacteraceae. The sequence goes on along the minus strand of CAYSFR010000032.1, from coordinate 47,937 downwards.
TAACGCCACTATGCCGAAGCCGAATCCCGCGTTTGACCCGGCTAATTCGGGCCAAGGCCTGACCGGTGCCGAAAAACCAACCGAACCAATCGGTTAGCGCTTTTTGAGCTTTTTGAACACATCCGGACCAAACTCGCGGAAAAGGTTCCCGAAGAAGCGTCCGGCATATCCGCTTCCGATGCGCAGAACGCAGTCTCTATTCGATGTCACGCTTTCGGGCATGTAGAGTTTCTGCGCAAACGAGGCTCCGGTGATGCCAATGGCCTTGGCGGCCGCAAACCGGTACTCCCCATCGCCGTACCGAGCCAGCCACGTCTGCTTGAACGCCGACCCCAAACGCTTTCCCACCGATCCCTGTCCGAGACGGAAGTAGCGGGGATCCTCTTTCCAGATCGCGCCGAGAGCCGCCTCCGTGCCGTTCGTAATGCTGTTATTGCCGAGACGGGCCGCATAGCGCTTGCCAAAGCCCTCCCAATGCGGGCCCCATTCTTCAGGCCGGTTCACGGCCGTGCGCCACGCTGCGCTGAAGGGACCAGCCACCAGGAGGCTCTTCGGACCGTAGGTAGATTTGGCAAACCAGGCAAGCCGCTCTTCCCCAGTCAACGGCTGGTAGGATTGCGCCGGCAGGAGCGGCAAGCCAAGGAGCAAAAGAATCGGACTATACTTCATGCAATCTCTCTACTTTGGCAGAAAGAGAAGCAGAGTGGCGACAAATGCCAGTGCGACCACGCTGTTTACGAATACCTTCTCCGGCATAATCAATAGCAACTTGCGGCCGGTCAGGGCTCCAGCAATCACAAAAGGCACCAAGACCGCGTCAAAGCTCAAAGACTGCGAACTAAACAGACCGAGCTTCGAATAGACCGGCACTTTGCTGAGGTTCACGACAAAAAAGAACCACGCCCCGGTCGCCACAAACTCCTCCCGCGGGAGTTGCTTGCTCAACAGGTACATGTTCATGATCGGGCCGGCGGCGTTTGCGACCATCGTGGCGAAGCCGGCTGAGGTGCCATAAAAACCGGCGTGTTTCCAGTCGGAGGGCGGAAGTACAGTCGTTTTTCGTTGCCGCCACAAGAAGAGCAGCAGCATCACCAGCGAGATGGTGCCGACCACCGGCCGGATCCATTCGTCCGGGTACTGCAACATCAGCGCTCCGCCGCCCATGCCAATCATGACCCAGGGGAGCAGAGAAAACAGCGCTCCTGCGGCAGCGTGACGGCGGTAGTAGAAGACAGCAAACGCGTCAGCGCAGATCAATAGTGGAAGCAACCACGCCGCTGAAAGCCGGGCATCGCCAACCGTTAAGACAAACACCGGCACCGACAATATTCCGAACCCCGGTACGCCGGTTTTGGCAACCCCGACGCTGAAGGCGCAAAAAGCCCCGAGCAGCCATTTATAGAAAGGAAAATCCGGCATGCAACCAAATTGGGAACTTGTGAGTCTATCATGCAGGGATGTATTTTCTAGGAGCGGTCCTTTTGACCGCGCAATTCTTGGCGACCCTCGAACCGAAGACGGTTCGCGAGTTTGAGGAATATTTGCGCTCCGTCGATGCGCAAATGGTCCGACGGGCCGCCGCGGCGGGCGCTCTTTCCGGCGGCACGCAAGGTGTTACTGCGCAGGCCAGAGGGAAAGAGGTCCGTGACGGACTTGTCCACGACTGGAGTGCGGCAACATTCATTCCCGGTGTCCGGAAAGCACAGGCGGTTGCGGTGCTCGAGGATTTCTCCCGCCATCCGGCGATTTACCCCGAGGTAGTGGAGGGCAGGGTGGAGAAGCGGGAGCCCGGGCGGATTTTCGGTTTCCATCTGCTGCGGAAGAAAAAGGTCCTGGAGGTGAATCTGGAGGCCCGCTATCAATTGGAAGTGCTTCCTTCTCCGCAAAATCGCTACGCCAGCCGGTCAACAGCCCTCTCTATAACGGAGTTGGAGAACGTTGGAACCCCAAAGGAAAAGCGATTCCCGCCCGGCCGGGATCATGGCTTTCTGTGGCGGCTGCAGACATATTGGATTCTTGAGGAGACAAACGAGGGCCTTTGGATGGAGGTCCGCTCGGTGAGCTTGACACGGGATGTCCCGATCGGGCTTGGATGGGCGGTGAAACCGATTGTGAAAGATTTACCGCGCGAGTCGCTGGAGGCACTGATGGAGGCAACCAAGAAGGCGGCCCTGTCCGGCCGGTGATTTCGATACGCTGTTAAGCCATGCGTATCTCCCGAAGAGCCTTTCTCTCCGGCGCCCCGGCATTGGCTGCCGCTTCCGCGCGACCGAACGTCGTTTTAGTGATTACCGACGATCAGGGCTATGGAGACATGGCGTGCCATGGCAACCCGGTGCTGCGGACACCGAACATGGACCGTCTTCACGATGAGTCGTTACGGCTGACGAACTATCATGTCAGCCCCACCTGTGCGCCTACCCGCTCCGCGCTCATGACGGGCAGATACACGAATCTGGTAGGCCCCTGGCACACCATACAGGGCCGCAGCATCCTGCACCACGATGAAATCACGATGGCTGACTGTTTTCGCCAGGCTGGCTACCGAACCGGAATCTTTGGCAAATGGCACCTTGGCGACAACTACCCGTGCCGTCCCCAGGATCGCGGTTTTGAAGAAACAGTGGTTCATGGTGGAGGAGGAGTCTGGCAAACACCGGACCACTTCGGTAACGACTATTTCGACGACATCTACCTTCACAATGGGAAACCGGAGAAGTACGAGGGATTTTGCACAGACGTGTTCTTCGCTAATGCCCAGCGATTTATCGCGGATGCCGCCCGGCAGCGCAAGCCGTTCTTTTGCTACCTGCCCACCAATGCGCCTCACGGCCCCATGTGGGCACCGGAAAAGAACGCAGCCCGCTATCAAAACGTCAAGGGCCTCCGCGAACCCGGGTTTTACGGAATGATCGAGAACATTGACGAGAACCTGGGCCGTTTGCGCCAGTACCTCCAGGATAGCGGCCTGGCGGCCAACACGATTTTCATCTTTACGACGGATAACGGCAGCGCTTCCGGATTCCAGGTCCACAACGCCGGAATGCGCGGGAATAAGGGCTCGCCGTACGACGGCGGCCACCGCGTCCCGTTCTTCCTGCACTGGCCCGCGGGTGGCTTCACGGCCAATCAACCCATCGATACATTAACCGCCCACATCGACGTTCTGCCCACCCTCCTCGAACTCACTCAAGTGAAACGGCCGAAGGGGCCGGCACTCCACGGCCGCTCTTTGGTGCCCCTCCTTCGGAAACGGGACTGGCCCGAACGGTCAATCGTTGTCGATTCCCAACGCGAAGAGCAGTTAATCCCCTGGCGTCAAGCGGCGGTGATGACACAGCGGTGGCGCCTGGTGAGCCCCGGCCCCGGTGGCAAAGGTGCGCCGGATAGGCTCGAGCTCTTTGACATGCAGGCCGACCCGGGGCAGCGGATGGACGTCGCAGCCCGCCATCCGGAAGTCGTCTCCAAGCTGCGGGCCGAGTATGAATCGTGGTGGAAGCTGGTCTCCGCCCGCGCCGGCGAGTACGCTCGGATCGTCCTCGGCGACCCCAAGGAGAATCCCGCCCGGCTCACCGCGCATGACTGGCACGGCGAAGGCGCCCTACGCGCCTGGAACCAGCAGTCCCTTCTTCGAGGACCCGATGTCAATGGCTTTTGGGCCGTACAGACCCGGGCCGGGCACTACCGGATCGAATTGCGGCGCTGGCCGAGAGAGATCGATCTTCCGCTCGGCGCTCCCTATCAGCATCCCCCCGGCAACCGCGAAACAACGCCGGGCCGGGCCATCAGCGGTATTTCCAAAGCCCGTCTGCGCATCGGCCCCATCGACCGGTCGACCGACGTCGATCCGAAGGCCCATGCGGCGGTATTCGAAGTCGACCTGCCCGCAGGTCCAGCGGAGCTACAGACATGGCTGCTCTCCGCCGACGGCACCGAACGTGGCGCCTACTTTGTTTACGTGGAGCGAATCAAAAAATAGTTTGCTAACGGAACCGGATTCACATAGTCTAACTAGGGTAGACAGACTATGGCAGACTCTCCTAGCATTCCCCCGGGAACCCTTCACATGTTGATTCTGAAGACGCTTTCGCGTCTCGGACCAATGCACGGCTACGGCATCGCGCTGTTCTTGCAGCAAAGCTCGGAGGGCGTGCTGGAGGTAGAGGAAGGATCTCTTTATCCCGCGCTACAGAGATTACTCCTCAAGGGATGGGTTGAGGCCGATTGGCGGCAAACCGAGAATAACCGGCGCGCCCGGTACTACACATTGACCTATGAGGGGAGGCAAGCGCTACAGGCGGAGATCCATTCCTTCGACACCGTGAACCGGGCGATTGCCCAGATTATTCACCCGGTGGAGGCGTAGTATGTCCATTTGGCGCGAGTTACGGCGGCGCATCGAGTACTGGCGGAACCGGGACCACCACGACCGGGAGTTGCAGGAGGAGATGCAATTCCATCTGGAGAGCAAGATGGCGGACACATCGAACGCGCGGGAGGCTCGCAGTCAGTTCGGAAGCCTGGCACGGTGGAGCGAGGAGTGCCGGGAGGCGTGGGGATGGACGGGAATAGAGGCGATTGCCGCCGATGTGCGCTATACGCTGCGGGGATTTCGAAAAGCACCGGGATTCGCAGCGATCGCGATTGGAACGCTGGCTCTGGCAATCGGCGGCGGAACGGCGATTCTCTCGCTGGCGGAAGCGGTTCTGTATCGCCCGCTCCCCTACCCACAGGCCGATGAATTGACGCAGATTTTCGAAGGAACAATAGCGGCGGCCAGACCAAGAGGAGACGTGGCACCAGGGACGTTCCGGGCACTGCGCGAGACGATGCAGACGTTGCGCGGACTGGCGCTCTATCAACCAAACGAAACGACGCTCACGGGCGACGGCGAACCGGAGCGAGTGGACGCCGCGCTGGCGACTGCAAACTTTTTCCAGACCGTGGGCATTCAACCGCACCTCGGCCGCTTCTTTCGCGAGGGCGAGGATGAACTGGGAAAGAACCAAGTGGTCATTCTGACCATGGAGCTATGGCAAAGGCGATTCGCCGGTGATCCAACGATCATTGGAAAGAGCATCCTGCTCGGGGACCTGCCCTATACGGTGATTGGCATCCTCCCGGAGCGATTCCGCTTCTACTTCGATCGCGCCGAACTCTGGACACCATTCGCCGCGTCACCGGAAACCTGGGCGCATCGCGGAAGACGCTACATTTATGTTGCCGGGCGGCTCGCCCCGGGCACCTCCGTCAGCCAGGTGCAGGCAGAACTGGACACGCTTTCCGCGCAGTACCGAAGGGATTTTCCCACTGAGTTTCCTAACCGGAAACTGGTAGCCGTCGGGCTGCGTGACCGCCTGACAGAGGACAGCCGTACCAGCTTGTACTTCCTGCTTGCAGCCGTATTTGGACTGCTGCTGATCGCCTGCTCGAACGTGGCAAACCTGCTACTAACGCGTGCGGTGGCACGGGGCGCGGAACTTTCGGTCCGGCGGGCGTTGGGTGCCAGTGGCGGGCGACTGGTTCGCCAGTTGCTCACCGAGTCGCTGGTGCTGGCTCTGCTGGCCGGGGTGGCCAGCCTTTTCGTCGCCGCCGTCGCTTTCCATATCCTGGAACCGTTGGTTCCTCCCAGTATGCTGGCGTTTACAAGGCTGCAATTGGATCTGCGAGTCGTTGGCATCCAGTTTCTGCTGGCGCTTTTCTGCACGCTTGCCAGCGGGCTGTTGCCCGCGTTGCGCGCCACGGCGCCGCAAGCCACACGGGCGATCGGCGGCCGCCATCATGAAAAGTTGCGGGGCGGTTTGATCATCGGAGAGATCGCGCTGGCGATTCTGCTGCTTACCGGAGCCGGTCTCCTATTCCGGACTTTTACCAATTTGAACAATGTCCACCCTGGCTTCCAGGCCGAAGGGCTGTTGTCCGCGCAGACGGTTCTGCCCCGAAACCTCTCCCGGGACCCGGCCATGCGGACCCGCTTCTATACGGAGGTCCTGGATCGGATTCGGACCGTCCCCGGAGTCGCTCAGGCTACCTTTGCGTCCACGGTTCCCACCCTCTGGAAGGGAGGAATCTCGAGTTTCACCCTGGAAGACCGCGGGTACGACCCGGCGCGAAACCAGGCAATGATGCGGCAAGTGACCGCGGATTACTTTTCCACCATGAAAATTCCCCTGCTGGAGGGCCGGTTCCTGAACGGGAGCGACAACGCTTCGTCCGCACCCGTCATCGTGATCAATCAGGCGATGGCCAGGCACTTCTGGCCTGGCGAGAGCGCGATCGGAAAGCGAATCCAGCGCGGACAGCCGGACAAGAACAATCCCTGGGTTACGGTAGTCGGGGTAGTGGGAAATGTCTATGAGCTCGGCCTGGCGGCGGACGTCCCGGTGATCACCTACTTTCCCGAGTCGCAGTGTCCCAGCGCCACCTTCGCCTCGCCCGCCTACATCGTAATCCGGACCGACGGCGATCCGGCGCGGTACGCCCCGGCACTCCGGCACGCGATTCTGAAAGTCAATCCCCATCAGACCGTGGCGAAAGTGCGAACGGTGACAGAGGTCCTGGCACAGGAAACCGAGCAACAACGAATCCAGGCCACCATCACCGTGGCCTTCGCGGCAACCGCGCTTTTCCTGGCGTGCCTCGGCATTTATGGCGTCCTTTCCTATGCGGTGGCGCAGCGGCGGCAGGAATTCGGGCTGCGCCTGGCTCTCGGCGCCTCCCCGGGTCAACTTGTCTCCCTGGTACTCGCCGGCGGATTCCGGCTGACCGTCGCCGGAACCGTCATAGGCGTCCTGGCGGCCGCGGGATTGACCCGATTTATGGAAACGCTCCTTTTCCAGGTGAAACCGCTGGAACCGGTGGTGTTCGCCGGCGTGACGGCGCTACTCTTTTCGACAGCGCTCCTGGCCTGCTGGTTGCCCGCCCGGCGGGCCCGGCGCGTCGAGCCGGCCCAGGCCCTCCGCTATCATTGAACACATGGTTCGAATTGTTCTCGTTTTCTGCTTCCTCGCGCTTTCCTCCTGTAACCAGCTCTACTACAAGGCGCAGGAGAAGATCGGTAACGAGAAGCGCGACATCCTGGTGGACCGCATCAAGAAGGGTCGCGAAGACCAGGACAAGGCCAAGGAACAGTACAAAACGACGCTGGAAGCGTTTCAGGCAGCCACCGGATTTCAAGGCGGAAAGACCGAAGAGGTCTATAAGCGCCTGAAGAAAGAGTACGACGAAGCCGCCGAACGCACGAGGAAGGTCAGCGATCGAATTCAGTCCATCGAGCAGGTCTCCAGCGATATGTTCAGCGAATGGGACCGCGAATTGAACAGCATGAATAACGGCGATTTGCGGAACAAAAGTAACGTTCTGCTGAAGGCAACACGCCGCCGCTACACGGACCTGATCCGCAAGATGAAGAGTGTCGAATCAAAGGCCAAACCGGTTCTAAAGGCGTTCGAAGACCAGGTTCTGTTCATCAAGCACAACCTGAACGCCGAAGCGATCACGTCCCTGAAATCCAACATCGTCAAGATGGACGCCGATGTGCAAATCCTTATTCGCGACATCGAAGCGTCGACGAAAGAGGCAGACGCCTTTATCGCTTCGATACCGCAGGGTTCTTGACCGGTAGGCGCGCGCCCACTGATTTCCGCCAGTTTTCCAGCTTGACCCGCAGTTCGGCGGCTTTTGCCGGTTCGGAGGCCGCCAGGTCGCGCGCCTCTCCCGGATCGGCCTTCAGATGGAAAAGCTCCACCCGGCCGTCTTCGAAATACTCCAGCAGTTTCCAATCACCGCTTCGCACCATAGAGACCGGCGATGTTGTCGGGTAGTAGTGCGGATAGTGAAAGAAGAGGTCCCGGGCCGGCATCCCCGCCCGCCCATCGCGCAGCAGCGGGACCAGGCTGATGCCGTCAGGTGAACTCCCCTGCAAGCCTGCAATCTCCAGCAGCGTCGGAAAGAAGTCGCACGAAATCATCGGCGTCTCACACACCGCACCGGGTTTGGTAACGCCCGGCCAGCGAATCAGGAAGGGGACACGGACCCCGCCTTCATAGAGAGAACCCTTCCCCGACCGGAGCGGCGCATTGGTGGTGACTGTTTTCCCGCCGTTCTTCTCGGTATAGCCGCCGTTGTCGGAGAAAAACACGACCACCGTGTTCTTCGCCAACCCGCGTTTTTCCAGATGCTGCATCAGCCGGCCGAAGTTCTCGCTCAACGTTCGGACCATCCCGGCATACTTGGCGTTCTGATGCTTATGCTCATGCCGGATCTTTTTCTCAAAATAGGCTTCCACCTCCGGCTTGCACTCAATCGGCGTATGCGGATCGTGGAACCAGAGGTTCAGGAAAAACGGGTCATCGCCACAGGCGTCGATCGCCCTGATCGCCGCATTGGTGAACTGATCTGCAAGGATATCTCCCGGCTTTCCCGGCCCAAGTCCCGGGATAAATCGGAATTCGCCATTGGCCTGCATCCCCTTGTAGGGGTAGAAGAAGGTCTTCGGCGCGCCCCAGTGCGTGCCTCCGACATTCAGGTCAAAACCCTGCGTCTCCGGCCCATGCGCCGTCGTTCCCAGATGCCACTTCCCGATGTGCAGGGTGCGATAACCGGCATCATGGAACTTCTCCGCCAGCGTCACTTCCGCATGTTCCAGATGATCCTCGGAAACCGCGGGAATCAACGGACGATTCGTCTCCCGCCGCAGCGCGCCCTCGTGCCAGATCGTGATCCCGAGCCGCGCCGGACTCTTTCCCGTCATGATGGAGGCGCGAGTGGGCGAACAGATCGGGGCCGCCGCATACGCCTGCGTGAAGCGCATGGCCGTCTTTGCAAAGGCGTCGATCTCCGGCGTCTCGTGCAAATCTCCGCCGTTGACCGGCAGATCCGCCCAACCCAGGTCGTCAGCCAGGACGAACACGAAGTTCAAACGCTTACTGTTCTGGGCCGTCGCAGCCAAACCCGCCGCACCGAGAAACTGCCTTCTGGATATCGCCATCGCCCTTCTATTCAATCGCAATTCACGGAGCCAGGCGAGTCGCCGCCCAGGCCCCGTTCGTCCGTTCGTAGACAAACCGGTCATGAAGCCGGTTCTCGCGGCCCTGCCAGAACTCGATCCGGTCCGGAACAATTCGGTAGCCCCCCCAGAAATCCGGAATCGGCACTTCGCCCGGAAACAAGGTCTCCACCTCCTCCGCCCGTGCTTGCAGTACCGTACGATCGCGCACTGCGACGCTTTGTGGCGAGGCCCATGCCGACAACTGGTGCCCGCGTGGCCTTGACCGGAAGTACGCTTCACTTTCCTCTCGCGACACCTTTTCCACACGCCCGCCGATCCGCACCTGCCGCTCCAGCGGCTGCCACCAGAACGAAGCCGCCGCCCGTCCCGTCGCTGCCATGTCCCGCGCCTTGGCGCTTTCGTAGTTCGTGTAGAACACAAAGCCCTGCTCATCGAAGCCACGCAAGAGCACCACACGTACCGACGGCACGCCCTCGGCCGACACCGTCGCCAGGGCCATCCCGTTCGGTTCATCAATTCCCGATTCCACCGCCGCGTTCATCCACGCCGCGAACATCGCGATCGGATCGGCATCCAGGTGCGACTCGTCCAACTCGCCCGTCACGTAGCTTCTACGAAGTTGCGAAATTTCGTCGTTCATAGCTCCCGTTCTACCCTGTAATTGCATGTTCTCATTTATTGGCCGCACCGCCATTGTCACCGGTGGCACCTCCGGTATCGGGCTCGCTATCGCCAGGGCTTTTGCCGCCTCCGGCGCCTCGGTTACGGCCGCAGGCCTGGGCGCGCTCCCGCCCTCCGAGCCGAACCTCCGGTTCACCATCCTCGACGTCACTGATTCGGCTGCCTGCCGCGAACTCGTCGCCGCCCACCCACGCATCGACTTTCTCATCAACGCCGCCGGCATCATCCGCCGCGACGAGCAGTTCCGTATGGATGCCTTCCAGCAGGTAATGGATGTAAATCTCAATGGGGCCATGCGACTCTGTACGGAGGCCCATGACAAACTCGCCGCCGCCCGGGGCGCCATCGTCAACATTGCTTCGTTGTGGACCTACTTCGGCGGCCCGCGCGTCCCGGCCTATACGGCTTCGAAAGGCGCCATCGGCCAACTCACAAAATCTCTCGCCGTCGCCTGGGCGGCCGACGGCATCCGCGTCAACGCTGTAGCCCCTGGTTGGATCGCCACTCCTCTCACACAGGCGCTGCAGGATGATCCCGTTCGCTCCGCACCCATCCTCGACCGCTGTCCAATGAAGCGCTGGGGCCGTCCCGAAGAAGTGGCTCCGCCGGTGCTATTCTTGTGTTCCGAAGCCGCGTCGTTTGTCAACGGCGCCATTCTTCCCATCGATGGCGGCTACCTGGCCGTCTGAACCTATGTCACAAACCACCCACCCTCTTTCTCCCGCTCAAATCGTGACTACCGCGGTGCCGGACGACGAACGCATCTGGGTCCCCCAGGCGCCCAACGTCTGGTTCCGGCCTCTGATGCTCAATACCCTGCAAGGCCAGTGGTGCAACTTGCTCCGCGTGCGCAAGGCCGGCGTACTCAGCCGGCACCGCCACCCCGCCCCGGTACACGGCTATGTCATCAAAGGTTCGTGGCGTTACCTGGAACATGACTGGGTCGCCAACGCCGGCGATTATGTCTTCGAACCGCCCGGTGAAACACACACCCTTACCGTCGATTCCGCCGACGAAATGATCACGTTCTTCAACATTTCCGGCTGTATGTACTACGTCGATGCCGAGGGCCGCAACACCGGCTTCGAGGACGTCTTCACCAAAATTGATATGTGCCGCAAACACTACATCGAGGTCGGCCTCGGTGAGTCGTTCGTTGATCAGTTCGTCCGGTGAAGGTCATCTACACGGCCGCGCACGGCGGCTTCGCGCGAGAACATGCCCCGCTCGGCGGCGGAGCGGCTGTTTTTGAAATGCTTACCGCAGAGTGGGAGCGAACACGTCCATTTCCCCTCGAACGCTTCACGCCGCCCGCGGTTACCGGGGGCGACATCATCCGCTTCAACACGGCCGAGTATGCCCGCTTCTCGCGGGACTTCGAAGCCGCCGCGACGAACGCCATCCGGCAACACGATCCCGCCACCAGCGTCGCCCTTGTGAACGATATCGCGGAAGGCCCCGATTTCCGGGCCCTCCATTCCTCCGGATACCGCCTCGCCACGGTTTGGCATGTCGATGTCGTCGCCTACATCTCGTCGATCTACTGCCGGGACTGGTTCCGCCCGGAGACGTTGGTCAGGATTCACCAGCGGATCGGCGGCGTCTATCCCGATGTCCTGCAACTGATCTTCCAGAAGCAGGCAGACTGCGTCCGCTACTCCGCCGCCCATTTTGTTCCCTCGCCCGCGATGAAGGAGATCATCCTTCGCTGCTACCCGGACACGCCCCCCGCCAAGGTTCATGTGCTCCCGTGGGGTGCCCCGCCCGCACCGCCCCCCATCCCCAAACCGGAGGCCCGGCGCGCCCTCGGCATACCCGAAAGCGCACTCGTCCTCCTAACCCTCAGCCGCCTGTCCCCGGAGAAAAATCAGCAACTGCTCCTGGAGGCGTTGGCGGAGTGGGAGCGTCAGCCAGGCTGCCCGGAAATCCACCTATTCCTCTGCGGTGGCGCCGCCTACATGCACGGCCAGAAGCACGAGCGGCATCTCCGTTCCCTGGCAGCCCGCCTGCACAAGACCCAGGTCCGTTTCCCCGGCCACGTCCATGGCACCGAGAAACAGCGCTACTTCTCCGCCGCCGACCTTTACGTTTTCCCCTCCCGCCACGAATCCTACGGACTCACCCTCATGGAGGCTTTCCAATACGGCCTCCCCGCCCTAACGCTTGACCACGCCGGCGCCCGCGCCGCGATGCGCCCCGAATTCGGCGGCGTCGCCACGCCGGCTACCTTCCTCACCGAACTCCAGCAACTCATCCGCTCCCCGCTTGCCGCCAAGGGACGGGCCGCCCAGGCTTTCGCCCGCGCCAATCCTTTTTCCAACTCCGCCGCAACACTTGCCCTAGCCCTTTGCCAGCTACAATCCTAGGGATGCTGCTCCGCCTCCTTCCCCTGCTCGCCCTTCCCCTGTTCGCGCAGAACGACTGGGACGAACCCTTCCCCCCACACAAGCTTGCCGATAATCTTTACTACGTCGGATCCAAGGGCCTCTCCACCTACCTGGTGACCTCCAGCAAGGGCCATATTCTCATCAACTCCAGCTTCGAACGCACCGTTCCGCTCATCCGCGCCAGCGTTGAGAAGCTCGGCTTTAAGATGAGCGACGTAAAAATTATCCTTTCCAGCCACGCCCACGACGACCATGTCGCCGGCCACGCCCTGCTTCGCGAACTCACCGGCGCAGCCGTTTACGTCATGGAAGGCGACGCCGAAGTGGTCCGCAGCGGCGGCAAGGGTCAGTACAAATACACCGCCACGTGGCGCCCCTGCAAAGTCGACAAGGTGCTCAAGGACGGCGACGAAGTCACCCTCGGCGAAGCCCGCCTCCGCGCCCACTTGACGCCCGGCCACACCCGGGGCAACACCACCTGGTCAATGCAGGTCACCGACCAGGGCAAACCGCTCAGCGCCGTAATCGTCGGCAGCCCCAACGTCAATCCCGGATTCGAACTGGTCAATAACAAGGAATATCCAGCCATGGCCGCCGACTACGCCCGCACGTTCCGCGTCCTCAAAGCCCTGCAGTGTGATCTATTCCTCGGCGCCCATGGCCAGTACTACGGCATGGCCGAAAAGTTCAAACGCCTCAAACCCGGTGCAGCCAACCCGTTCATCGATCCGGGCGGCTACCGCGAGTACATCACTGAGCGGGAGCAGTATTACCTTTACACCCTGGAACAGCAGAAGAAGAAACAGTAGCTGCAAACACCTCCGCCCCGCGATACGCTACCAGTAGTGCGAATTCTGCTTTTCCTCCTCGCTCTTCCGCTGCTCGCGCAGTCGGACCGCCCTACCGCGGACTGGGCTCTCCAGTTTGGCGGCCGCGTTCGCCTGCCCAATGCCGCCGGCTGGATCAACGATTCCAGCCAACTGCCTCCGGGCGACTTCCGTCTCGAAGCCGTCGACCTTGTCGGCACCATCATTGACCACCGCGACCTGAGCAAACTCAGCACCTGTACCGAGCTCCGCGAACTGCTTCTGCCTGGCACCATCTTCAATCCCGGCGCCGGCTCCACGCTCGACGCCAACGACGAACTGAAGGCCCTTGCCCCGCTCACCAAGCTCGATAAACTCGGCTTCTCGCTCCACTTCCTCACCAACGTCAACGTCTCCGACAAAGGGCTGAAACAGTTCGCCAATCTCACGCAGCTTCGCGAATTGCGATTCACCATGACCCGAGTCGCCGGCGCCGGCCTGGCTCCCTTCGTCAACGCCGAAAAGCTCGATCTGGGCTACACCCCGGTCACCGACAGCGGCCTCGCCTCCGTCGCCGGCATGTCGAAACTTCGCCAACTCGGCCTCCGCGATACCTTCGTCACCGACGACGGGCTCCGGCACCTCAGCCAGCTTAAGACCCTCGAATCGCTGGATCTTTATGGCCTGAAGATCACGGACCGCGGTGTCGAGCACCTCCGTAACCTCACCAACCTCCGGACGTTGAACCTGCTCGGAGCCCAACTTAGCGATGAATCCATGGACATCCTCTCCCGGATGACCCAACTCACCGAGCTGAATCTCTACCGCTCGCAAATCACCAACGCCGGCCTGGCGCGGTTGAAGACGTTGAAGAACCTCTCCACTCTCGACCTCCGCTACACGCGCGTCACCCGCAACGGGATTGAGGACTTCCGCGCCGCCGTCCCTGGCGTTGAGATCGCCTTCCAGGAGTCCGCGCCGCAGTCGTCGGACTCCTCGCTCCGCACCTCCGCGCCCGCCGCGAAGACCGCCGCCGCTATGGCCGCATGGATTGAACGCCTCGGCGGCCGGTCCAGCACGGAAGCGGGACAGATCCGCTCCGTCGATCTCTCCCGGACCGCCGTCACCGAGGCCCAACTTGTCCACCTCGCTGCCCTTCCCGCCTTGGAACGCCTCCGTCTCAACACCACCGAAATCGGGGACGGGGGTATGGCCACCATTGCTCGCCTCACCGGCCTCCGCGATCTCGATCTCGGCCACACCATGGTTTCTGACAAAGGACTCTCCCCGCTCGCCGCGCTGCAACAGTTGCAGCGGCTCACGCTCAATCACACGCTGGTCAAGGGAACCACCCTCGGCGCCGTCGCGACTGTTGAAGATCTCGACGTCGCCAACGCCCCCATCAACGATGCTGGCGCCGCCCAGATCGCTACCCTCTCCCGTCTCCAGAACCTCCGCATGGCCTATACCGACGTCACCTCGGCCGGAGTTCAGTCCCTGGCCGCATTGAAAAATGTCCGCCGCCTCGACCTCCTCAGCACCGATATCGCCGACGATACCCTGAAAGCCATCGCCGCATTCACCAATCTCGAGTACCTTAACCTCAGCTATAACAAAATCGGCACTAAGGGCCTCGCCCATCTGTCCGCCCTGACCAGGCTCAATCACCTCGAAGCCGCCCGCACCCGAATCGATGATGATTCCGTCCCCCACCTCGCCCGGTTCACCGCGCTGCGGCGTCTCAACCTTGACTACACCGCGCTGTCCGACAAAGGGCTCGCCCTCCTCCAACCTGCGCTGCCCGGTCTGGAATCGCTCAGCCTCGATACCGCCAATATCACCGATGCGGCCATCGATACTCTTGCCGCCTTCCCTGCCCTGCGCGACTTGAACCTTTACCACACCCTCGTTACTGAAGCCGCGTTCAACAAACTGCGCTCCGCAAAACCAAACTGCAAAATCACCTTTGACCCCGCTTCCGCGCTGCCAACGCGCAGAAAGAGCTAGCCATGTGGACCATCACGCTCCTCCTTGCCGCCGTGCTCTCTCCCCTGGACTGGGTGAAGGAAATGGGCGGCACCGCGCAGACAAACGCCAAAGGGGAAATCGTCTCGCTCGACCTCTCCCGCACCTGGATCACCGACGGCGACTTGCGCCGCGTCGGCCAGTTGGCGTCGCTCGAAAAACTCGACCTCTCCCACACCCGCGTCTCCGACCTTGGCTTCGCTCACCTGAAGCGGCTGAGAAACGTAACACACCTGAATCTCTACTACGCTGAACTCACCGGCGACGGCGCGCTCGCCGTCGTCAAGGGCTGGCCCAAACTCCAGTGGCTGAAGCTGCGCGGTACCAAGCTTACCGACACCGGCCTCGCCCACCTCAGCAATCATCCTGAACTCGCCTGGATCGATGCCGGCTTCGCCGAGATGACCGACAACGGCGTGGAGTACTTCACCACCATGCCGAAGCTTCGCTCTCTCGCCTTCGGCGGGAACAAGATGACCGACGTCGGTCTCACCCCCCTTCGCCTCATCGCCGGCCTGAAGGAACTCGATCTCGGCGGACTGCAGCGTACCGACTCCGGCCTCTGGCAGGTCACCGTCACCGACCGTGGTGTGGAAACGCTCTCCGGCATGACCCAACTCGAGCAACTCAGCCTGCGCAACAGCAAGATCACCGACGCCGGCATTGAACGCCTCGCCAGGTTGAAGAACCTGAAGCGCCTCGACGTCGTAAACACCAACCTCACCCCGGCCGGAATCGAACGGCTCCGCGCCGCCCTGCCCAACTGCGAACTGCGCACCGGCACGGTGAATCAGGTTCGCCGCTAAGAAGGCGATATCGTAGTAGTAGACTCCATGCTTCTTTCTCGCCGTACCGTACTCGCTGCGCCTTTCTTTATTCGCAACCTGATCTCCGCGCCCCCCAGCGGACGTGTCCGCCTCGCCTCCATGGGCGCGAATGGGATGGCCTGGGCCACCCTTCACGGCATCGCGACCCACGCTTCTGTCGACCTCATCGCAGCCGCCGACGTCGACACCTCCCGCACCGGCCGCGTCAAGTCCACCTATCCGAAGGCCACCCTCTACCAGGACTGGCGCCAGATGCTCGACAAGGAGTACAAGAACCTCGACGCCGTCTGCGTCGGAACGCCCGATCACATGCATGCGCCCCAGGCCATGAGTGCCATGCGCCGTGGCCTCCACGTTTACTGCCAGAAGCCGCTCACCTCCCACGTCGCCGAGGCTCGCCAACTCCAGAAGTATGCCGTCTCCAAGCGACTCGTCTCCCAGATGGGCATTCAGATTCACTCCAATGCCGAGTACCGCACCGCGGTCCAACTCGTCCACGGCGGCACGATCGGCAAGGTAAAGGAAGTCCACGCCTGGAGCAACAAAAAATGGGGGGACACCGAACCGCGCCCCGCTACCACCGATCCCGTCCCTGATACCCTCGATTGGGACGGCTGGATCGGCGTGGCCCGCCCGGAAGGCTACATCAAGGGCTACTGCCACCCTGGCAACTGGCGCAAACGGCTGGAATTCGGCACCGGCACCTTTGGCGACATGGGGTGCCATATCTACGATCCCGTTTTCGGCGCCCTCGGCCTCACTGCGCCCCTCACCGTCCGCGCCGAAGGCCCGGCGCCCAGCCAGCATAGCTGGGCCGTCAACGCCATCGTCAAATATACCTTCCCCGGCACGCAGTACACCGACGGGAAAACAGTCAACGTCACCTGGTACGACGGCGACGAACGCCCGCCGCAGGACATCCAGGCTCTCATCGAAGGAACCCGCCTGCCTGGTCAGGGCTCCATCATCATCGGTACCAAGGGCGTCATGCTCGTTCCTCACGTCGCCTTCCCGTCCCTCTTTCCCAAAGCCCTCTTCGCCGATTTCAAGCTCCCGGAAGTGAAGTCCAACGACCACTACCACGAGTTCGTCGACTCGATTCTGGGCAAAGGACCCACCTCCACACCGTTCACCTACTCCGGCCCGCTCAGCGAGACCGTCCTCCTCGGCAGCCTCGCCACCCGCTTCCCCAAAACAACCCTGGAGTGGAACTCGGCCAAATTGAAGTTCCGCAACGAGAAGCAGGCCAACGCCTTCCTCCGCCGCCCGTACCGCGCCGGCTGGAAAGTCAAAGGCCTCTAACCTCCGGCAAGCATATAATCGGGTACGACGCGCGTGTCGACCCGTTTTCTCTTTCTCCTTTCCGCCACACTCTGCGCCGCGGCCGATGTCGCCGTCGAAGCGCCCGCACTTCTTGCGCGCCGTTGCGTCAGTTGCCACAACGCCAAGGCCAAGGCCGCCGGCCTTGACCTATCCACGCGCGACACAACCTTGCGCGTAGATCGCAAACGGCTCCTGGCCCGCGTCCAACTCGGACAAATGCCCCCCGATGGCGCCCTTCCCGCGGCCGATCAGCAACTCATCGCCAAATGGATCGACGCCGGCCTTCCTTGGGTCCAGCAGCAATGGTGGTCGCTCCAACCCTTGCGTCCCTCGTCCCGAACCATCGACGAACTCATCAGCGCAAAACTCCGCGACAACGGCCTCACCCTCTCTCCCCCGGCCGGCCGCCGCACCCTCATCCGCCGTGCCACCATTGACGTTACCGGCCTCCCCCCGACACCGGAGGAGATCAGCGCCTTCGTCAATGACGCCTCTCCCGGCGCCTATGAAAAACTTGTCGACCGCCTCCTCGCCTCCCCCCGCTACGGCGAGCGCTGGGCACGCCACTGGCTCGACGTCGTGCGCTTTACCGAAAGCGAGGGCTTTGAACGCGACGAACCACGCGAACATGCCTGGCCCTATCGGGACTACGTCATCCGCAGCCTGAATGCCGACAAGTCGTACCTCGAATTTGCCCGCGAGCAGATCGCCGGCGATGTTCTCAAGCCAAACGACCGCGACTCCGTCATCGCCACCGGAACCCTCGTCTTCGGCCCCACTGACGCCGTCGGCCTCACCTCCGCTGTCGAAAAGGAACGCGAGGCCGTCCGCGAAGATCAACTCGAGGAGATGGTGGGCGTCGTCTCCCAGACCTTCCTCGGCCTCACCGCCAACTGCGCCCGCTGCCACGATCACAAATTCGACCCCATCCCCCAACGCGACTACTACCGCTTCAAAGCCGCTCTCGCCGGCGTCTGGCAGCCCTTTGCCGATCCCGCCTCCACCGAACTCTTCCCCGACGGCCGCATTCTCGACGCGGACTACACAGCGAAGGCGGCCGCGCTGCACCAGCGTATCCAGACCATTGAGCGCCAGATCGCGGCGCTCCATCCGTTGTCCCCGCATGGGGCCGCGCCCGCCGCCGCCGCCCAATGGACCTTCGATGTCGACGCGCACGACCACCGCGGCGCCCTCCACGCCTCCACCAATCGGAAGACCGAGTTCGCCGACGGCCAACTCGCCGCCTCCTCCCTCGTCACCGCCCCCCTGCCCTGGGACGTGAAGGAAAAGACCCTCGAAGTCTGGGTCACCGTGAAAAAGCCGCTCGAAAACCTCATCAGTGTCTTCCAGATTTACAACCGCAGCGGATACCGCGGCGCTTCCTCTGACGGCATCCAGTTTGCTGGTGGCACCAACAAACAGTGGCGCAACCTGAGTACCGCAAACTTCCGCACTCAGGATGTGAACGGCCCGAAGGAAACAGCCATCCCCGGCGAGCAGATCCACCTCGCCTTCACCTACGCCGCTGATGGCACCATCCGTCAATACCGCAACGGCGTGCCCTATGGTAACGCCTTCCGTCCCGACGCCGGCGCGAGCGGACTGCTCCAGACCTACGCCGCCGGTGATGCCGTCCTCAAATTCACCCCTACCCCCGAACTCGCCATCGATGAGGCCCGGCTCTACCGGACCGCCCTCACCGCTGATCAGATCGCCGCCTCCTTTCAAAAGGGTCCGGCGCCAACCGTCCCCAGGCAGGCCCCCCCCCTCTTCGCCGAACTCCGCCAACTCCAGCAGCAACTCGCCGATCTTCCCAAGCCCCCCAAAGCCTTCGCCGCCGCCCCCCGCGACCCCGGCATCAACCACCTACTCCTCCGCGGCGACGTCAACCGCAAGGCAGAAATCGTCGCGCCCGCCGGCCTCTCCGCGCTCCCCAACGCCGATTTCCAACTCCCCCCCAACGCCTCCGACGCCGAACGGCGCCGGCATCTGGCCGCCTGGATCGCCAACCCAGCCAACCCGCTCTTTTCCCGCGTCATCGTTAACCGTCTCTGGCTCCACCACTTCGGCGCTGGAATTGTAGAAAACCCCAATGATTTCGGCGCCAACGGCGGCCTCCCGTCCCACCCCGAGATCCTCGATACCCTCGCCGCCGAACTCATCCAATCCAACTGGAGCTTAAAGTCGCTCCACCGCAGGATCCTGCTCTCCCAAACCTACCAGCAGTCCTCCCGTCACAATAGCGAGGCCGCCGCCAAGGACGCCGGCAATCGCCTACTCTGGCGCTATACGCCCCGCCGCCTGGAAGGCGAATCCATCCGCGACGCCATGCTTGCCGTCTCCGGCAAGTTGAATCCCCAATCCGGTGGCCCCAGCTTCCGCCCATTCAAAATCACCAAGCCTGGTGGTTCCTACGTGAAATACGAGCCCTTCGATAGTGACGATCCGGACCTCCAACGCCGTACCGTCTACCGCATGAACGTCAACACCGGCGCCGACCCGATGCTCGAATCCCTCGATTGCCCCGTCCCCGCCGTCAAAACGCCCAAAAGGCCCTCCACCACCACAGCTCTCCAGGCCCTCAGCCTGATGAACAATCCGCTTCCCATCCGCCTCGCCAAAGCCTTCGCCGCCCGCGTCGCAGCCGAAGCACCAACAGCCGACGCACAACTCACCCGCGCCTTCCAACTCGCCCTCGGTCGCCCGCCGCAGCCGCACGAACGCGAAGCCGCCAGACACCTCACACTCCAGGAAATCTGTTGGGGACTCTTCAATGCCAGCGAATTCATCGAACTCGAATAAATCCCGGCGCGAAATGCTCCTCAACGCCGGCTTCGGCTTTGGTTGGCTCGCCGCGTCCGCACTCTCCACCGCCGCCCCCCACTTCCCCCCGAAGGCCAAACGAATCCTCCAAGTATTCACCCTTGGTGGCATGAGCCATATGGACACGTTCGACTACAAGCCCGCGCTGGAGAAGCGCGATGGCAAGCCGTTTGACATGCCCACCTTCTTCGGCCAGGCCGGAAACCTCTACGCCAGCCCCTGGAAGTTCCTCCAGCGCGGCCAAGGTGGCCTCTACGTGAGCGATCTCCTTCCCCACCTCGCCAAACACGCCGACAAACTCACCGTCATCCGCTCCATGGTCGCCAAGAGCGCCAACCACATGCCCGCCGTCGCCCAGATGAATACCGGCTCCATCCTCTCCGGCTTCCCCTCCATGGGCGCCTGGGTCACCTATGCACTCGGCACCGAAAATCAGAACCTGCCCGCCTACGTTGTCCTCCCCGATCACCGCAACTACCCCTGGGGCGGATCCCTCCAGTGGTCCAACGGTTTCCTCCCCGCCGCCGTCCAAGGCACTGCCTTCAAGAGCGCCGGCGACCCCGTCCCCGATCTCACCAGCCCCTTCGACCAGTCCAAAGCCCGTCAGTTCGTCAACACACTCAACCGCTCCTACGCCGAACAGCATCCCGGCGATACCAGCCTCGAGGCCCGCGTCCGCAGCTACGAACTCGCCGCCCAAATGCAACTCAGCGTTCCCGATGCCGTGAATCTCGAGGGCGAATCAGAGGCTACGAAAGCGGCCTACGGCTTTGACCAGAAGGAAACCAGTCACATGGCCCGCCGCTGCGTCCTCGCCCGCCGCCTCATCGAACGGGGCGTCCGCTTCGTCCAGGTCTACCACGGCGCCTCAGGCACCGATTGGGACGCCCACGGCGACCTCCTCGGCAACCACTCCCGCATGGCCCGCGAATACGATCAACCCGTCGCCGCCCTCCTCGACGACCTCCACCAGCGCGGCCTCCTCCAGGACACCCTCGTCATGGGCGTCACCGAGTTCGGCCGTACCCCCGTCGCCCAGGGTGCTGGCAAGAAGGGCCGCGACCATCACCCCAATTGCTTCACCTGCTGGTTCGCCGGCGCCGGCGTCAAGCCTGGCTTCGCCTATGGTGCCTCCGACGAACTCGGCTATCAGCCTGCCGAGAATCCCGTCACAATTTACGACTATCACGCCACCGCCCTCCACCTCCTCGGCCTCCACCACGAAAAGCTCACCTACTATCACAACGGAGTCCGCCGCCGCCTTACCGACGTCCATGGCCACGTCGTCCACCCCATCCTGAGTTAGTTCAAATATCTTGAAACACCCCTCGCATCGGCTGGCAGGATCTGATAGCGTCTCGCAATGCTCCGGCGCCTATCTCTTTTCACCCTCGCTCTCGCTGCCTCGCTCATCCACTCGCAGGATTTCCGATCAACCCTCCAGGGGACCGTCTCCGATCCCTCCCAAGCCTCTGTCGCCAACGCCTCCATCACGCTCCGCAACATCGATACCGGCCAGGACCGCACCGCCAACACGGACCCCGATGGCTTCTACATCTTCCAGTTCCTTCCCCCCGGCAACTACGAACTCACCATCAAGGCCGCGGGCTTCCGCACCTCCGTCGAGAAGGGCATCAATCTTGCCCTCACGCAAACCCTCCGCAAAGACGTCGCCCTCCAGTTAGGCGACACCGCCGACACCGTAAACGTCGTCGCCAACATAGCGGTCCTGGAAACCGACTCCACCTCCCTCGGCACGGCCATTCGCTCGGAGATCCGCGACAACCTCCCCCTCAAGGGCCGCAGTTCGCTCTTCATGTTCACCCTCACGCCGGGCGTCGTGAACAACCGCTACGGCGAAGATACCCGCCCCAACGACACCATCACCAACATCTTTTTCTCCGCCAATGGCGCCCCCGTCGCCGCTACCGACGTCTTCGTCGACGGCGCCTCCAACACCGTCAACGTCAACCGCGGCGTCAACATCTCCCAATGGGTCCCCTCGGTCGATTCCATCGCCGAGTTCAAACTGGAAATGGGCACCCTATCCGCCGAGTACGGCCGCTCCGGCGGCAGCATCACCAATATGGTGATCAAGAGCGGCACCAACTCCCTTCACGGCACCGCCTACCACTTCTTCCGCAACTCCGCGCTCGATGCCAACCTCTACTTCGCACGCGGCCAGGGACGCAAACTCGCCGCCTTTAGCGCCAACACCTACGGCTTCGCTCTCGGCGGCCCGGTCCTCCTTCCCAAGATCTACGACGGACGCAACAAGACCTTCTGGTTCACCAGCTTTGAAGGCGCCCGTGAAGGCAACGGCCAGGACAATACCCTCTCGGTCCCCACCGCCAAAATGCGCACCGGAGACTTCTCGGAGGTCCCGCAAGTCCTCTACGATCCGTACTCCGTCGCCACCGTAAACGGCACCCCCACCCGCACCCCATTCGCCGGCAACATCATCCCCGCCAACCGCCAGGACCCTGTCTCCCAGAAGATCATGCCCTTCTGGCCCACGCCCAATCGCCCCTCCCCCAATGCCGCCCAGCCTTGGGTGCAAAACTACGGATTCTCCGGCAAGTGGCCCCGTAACTACGACATGTTCGTTGCCAAGATTGACCACCGCTTCTCCAACGCCTGGAATACCTTCTTCCGCATGAACAAGGGCAACGGCCTGCTCGTCTTCCCCAACGACTTCAACGGAATTGCCACCCAGGGACGCAACGTCGTCAACCGCCCCAACCTCGGCTTCTCCTGGGGCAACACCTTCCTCGTCAATCCGTCCACCACCTTCGACGTCCGCCTCGGCTACGCCTTCGGCAAGGAAGACAATGTACCGTGGTCGGACGGCTTTGATCTCGCCTCCCTCGGCTTTTCGCCCCAGTTCATCCGGCTCACCCAGCGCGCCGCCTTCCCCACCATCGGCGTCACCGGCTTCACCGGCCTCGCCAATAGCCCCCTCATCGCCGACGTCGGCCGCACCTATGTGCTCCAAACCAACGTCTCCCACCAGCGCGGCAAACACGTCCTCAAAACCGGCGCCGATCTCCGCCTCCTCTACGGCAACTTCTTCCGTAACACCAACCCCTCAGGCACGTTCTCGTTTTCCAACGCCTGGTCCAACGGCCCCTCGGCCCTCACCCCGGCCGGCAATACCGGCTTCCCCATGGCGTCCTTCCTCCTCGGCCTCGGCGGCGGCAGCCTCGCCAATAACAACGGTGTTTCTATCATCAACAAGTACTACGGCTTCTTCCTCCAGGACGATTTCCGTGTCACTTCGAAGCTGACCCTCAACATGGGTCTCCGCTACGAGTTCGAAACGCCCCGTACCGAACGCTACGATCGCGCCACCCGCGGCTTCGATATCTCCACCGCCAACAACGCTCTCGGATCCGGTGCCCGTGGCGGCCTCCAGTATGCCGGCGTCGGCGGGCAACCGCGCGGCATTTACAATCCGGATCGCAACAACTTTGCCCCGCGCTTCGGCTTCGCCTACACCCTGAAACAGAAAACGGTCATCCGCGGCGGCTATGCGCTTCACTACATGCCTGTCGTCGGCTCTGTCGATCCGGTCGGCTACTCTACAACCACCGCTGTGGTCACCAGCCAGGATGGTTTCACTCCTCGTGATCGTCTCAGCAACCCCTTCCCGGCGGGCCTCGCCGCGATTACCGGCAATTCCCTTGGACTGTCCACCCTCATTGGCCAGAACATCTCTTACTTCGACCCCAGCGACGTCACTCCTCTCCTCCACACCTGGAACCTGAACATCCAGCGTGAGGTGTTCTCCAAGTCGCTCCTCCAGATCGGCTACGTCGGCAGCCGCGGCATCCACATTACCTCCGACCCGCAAACCGGCATTAGCGAAAACGTCAATCAGGTCCCCGCCCAGTTCCTCTCCATGGGCCGCTCTCTCCTGGACACCGTTCCCAACCCCTACTTCGGCAAAATTGCCGTCGGCCAGCTCGCCGGTGCCACCGTCCAGCGCCAGCAACTCCTCCGCCCCTATCCCCAGTTCCTCAATATCACCCGCAACCTGCCTACCTTTGGCAACACCGTCTATCACTCTTTCCAGACGAAGTTTGAACAGCGCCTCTGGCACGGTCTAACCACGATCGTCTCCTACACCCTGTCGAAAAACATCGGCGACATCGGTCCCTACCAGAACAACTATGATCGCCGTGTCGAACGCGCCGTCACCAGTTTCGACGTCCCCCATCGCCTGACGGTCACCACCTCCTGGGACATGCCCGTCGGCAAAGGCCGCAAATTCCTCGGCAATGCATCCAAGGCCGTCGACCTCATGATCGGCCAGTGGAACATGGCTACCTTCTCCACCTTCCAGTCCGGTTTTCCGCTCAGCTTTGGCGTCAACCAGAACACCCTCTTTCTCACCGGTGCGGGCGCCCAGCGGCCCAACGTTCCCGGCGATCCCAAATCGGGTATCAGCGGCAGCATCACCGATCGCCTCGGCGCTTACTTCAACACGGCCGCCTTCTCCCAGCCGGCTGACTTTACGTTTGGCAACGTCGGGTCCCGTGTACCCTGGCTTCGCAACCCGGGCATGAACAACATCAACCTCACGCTCACCAAACAGTTCGTCATCTCCGAGAAGTTGAAGGCGAATCTCCGGGCTTCGTCCTTCAACCTCATGAACC
Source organism: uncultured Solibacteraceae bacterium (assembly GCA_964430625.1). Taxonomy (GTDB): domain Bacteria; phylum Acidobacteriota; class Terriglobia; order Bryobacterales; family Bryobacteraceae. The sequence continues at coordinate 23,397 of CAYSFR010000032.1, read as the reverse complement.
ATCCGGTCTTTGGCGGACCCAACACCACCTTCGGCGCCCTCGGCCAGTTCGGACGCATTTCCGCCCAGGCCAACCTCAGCCGCCAGACCGAACTCGTCCTGCGCCTGATCTTCTAGCTCATTTGCCGATACAGGCACAGGGCATAAAGTGGGCCCCGGCGGCACCTGTAAACTTCCCGCCGGGCTCGAAACCGTTTCCCGAATGGGGCTGCGTATAGGCGTAGCCCTCCCATTGGCAATACTCCGCGCCACGCGCCAGAATCATTGCGTCAATCGACCTGTGCGTCACGATTCCAGTCAGCTTGTTTCGAAAAATCGTCCAGCCGTCGTGGGTTATCCGGACTGCCACCGGTTTGTGCTCCGCCGTGTTCCAGGTCCGTTGCGCCGTCCGTAGAATCAGCCCCTCCAACGCTGGATCCTGCAGCCGTTGTTCGTCCTGCGGACACAGTTTGGAGGTCCCGGCGATCGCACCGGAATAGACGAGCGTCAGTTCCCCCGTCGCCGCTACATCTCCGTTCACCCTTTCCGGTGCTCCGGCGCCCTTTCGGAATCCGATCGGGTAAAGCTCTACTTTCACCAAATTCTTACCCGGCACCAGCAGTCCCTTGATAAGGCCGCGCGAGACAAACTCACCAAAGGTATCCATTCCCGGGATCGCCGTTTTCCCGTCCTTGACCATCACTCCGCGCCAAGTCGTCCACGTGGCCAGTTCGCTCGTCGTTCCCCAGTTCTGCATTAGCGTGTCAACCGGTGCCTTCCCCGCGACCGTGAAGCGCACTCCCCACCGCACCCCTTCGGCAATCTCCAGTTCCTTCATCTCCGGCAACTTCGGCTTCAATAGCTTTGCCGCGGACTTTTCGGTATATACCCGGAAGTAGAGCGGTTCGCCAAGGCCAATCTCCGTCAAGAGGTCAGCTTCGCGAATCTCCGCCATACCTTTTTCCGCCCGCGTAAATACCACCCGTTTCAGATACTTCTGGTGAAACGGTCCCGTGATTCCCTGGTCCGGCGCTTCCCCCCCGGCGGAGGCTCCTTTGTCTGTCGGCCCACCTGTGGTCTGCCTCCCGGTCGCCGGTGCCTCACCCGCTTTTCCGGATTCCGTTCGGCTCGCCTCCCGCGGAGCTTCGGCGTTTCTTCTCTCGGCGGCGCGCTTAGCCGCTCGCGCGGCCGCGCCGGCCCCTCCGATCGTCTGGGCTGGCACAACAACCCCGGCTAGCAGGAACAAAGTGATGATCTGTCTCATGCCCCACTAGGCGCAGTTAACAAAAATTCGGGTTCATTTTTCAGTCGGCCCGGTACTCCCGCGCCGGCTCCTCCCCGTGCGCCATTCGCTTCCACGGTTCCATCGCGTACAAAGGCAGCCCCTCCATCCGCCGCCGCATCCGGTCCATTCCCTCTGCCGTCATCGGCCGGAAATTCCGCGCGATCTCCGCGTTCCCTCGCACATGCCCCACCTCACTGCACCCCAAAATCGCCGTCGATACCGGTAGCGTCCAGACGTAGCTCAGCGACTCGTTCACCGTCGCCGCCTTCTCCCGCAGCACCGCCCCAGCCCCCAGCGTCTTCATCGCGATCACGCCCATCCCCAGTTTCCGCGCCACCGGCAGCGTCTGCGCCTCAAAACTCTTCGGCTTGTTCGCCCCATCGGTCACGCTTAACGGCATCAGAATCGTGTCGAACGAGTACTTCCCCAGGATCTTGTTCAGGATCGCCGGATCCGTGTGCCCCGTCACGCCCACAAACCGGATCTTCCCGTCCCGCTTCGCCTTCTCCACCATCTCCATTACCCCCCGCCGGGCAAAGATGAACTCGATGTCTTCGTCGTTGATCACGTTATGGATCTGATATAGGTCAATCCGGTCTGTCTTCAGGTTGGTCAGGCTCTGCGTCAGGTCAAGCTCGGCTTGCGTCCACGTCCGGTGCCGCGTCTTGGTGGAAAACACCACCTTGTCCCTCACCCCGCCCAGCGCCAGCCCGTACCGCGTCTGGCTCAACCCGTAGGCCCCCGCCGACGCCGTGTCGAAGTAGTTCACCCCGGCGTCAAAGCACGCCTTCACCACATCCACCGCCGCCGCTTGGTCTGGCAGATTCCCGATTGGAGCCCCGCCTAGCCCCAGAATCGACACCTCCAGCCCTGTCTTTCCCAAAGCTCGCCGCGGTAACATCCCCGCCGCCATCGCCATCCCTGCCGCCGCCTGTATCAGATGCCGTCTCGAATTCATAGCACTAGGAAGGATATACTAGCCGCAACCCACCATGGCCACTCTCGCCCAACCGGCCTCGGCCACACCCGCTTCGGCGGAAACGAAGGCCTCCTCCCGCCTCGTCAGCCTCGATGCGTTTCGCGGCTTCATCATGATTATCCTCGCCGGCTCCGGCTTCGGCCTCGGCGTCCTCAAGAATTACCCCGATTGGGCCTGGCTCGCCGCACAGTTCGAACACGCCGCCTGGGAAGGCTGTACCTTTTGGGACCTCATCCAGCCCGCCTTCACCTTTATGGTCGGCGTCGCCATGCCCCTCGCCTTCGCCCGCCGCCTCGCCGAAGGCGCCTCCAACATCCAAATCTTCAAACACGTCCTCTGGCGTGCCTTCCTCCTCATCGTCCTCAGCAACATCTTTTCCAGTTGGGGCTCTACCAAACCCCTCCAACTCCAACTCATCAACGTCCTCTGCCAGATCGCCATTGGCTACGTCCTTTGCTTCCTCATCACCCGTCTCGACTGGAGTAGACAGGCCATCACCGCCGCCGCCACTCTCGCCCTTTACACCGCCCTCTACCACCTGTTCCCCGGCCCCCAGGGCCCCTTCTCCCAGTCGGGCAACATCGGCGCCGTTCTCGACCTCAACCTCCTCGGCTACAACTACTCCGGCTTCTACACCACCTTCAACGCCGTCGGTAACGCCATGACCATCCTCTTCGGCTGCTGGACCGGCCAACTCCTCCAAACCCACAAATCCCACATGGAGAAGCTGAAGGTCCTCGCCGCCTCCGCCGCCGCCTGTTTCGTCCTCGGCCTCGCCCTCCAGCCCTTCAACCCCATGGTCAAGCGCCTTTGGACCGCCTCCTTCGCCTTCTTCTCCACCGGTTGGGTCATCGCCATGCTCATCGCCTTCTACTGGATCATCGAAATGAAGCAGGCAAAAAAGTGGGCCTTCCCCCTCATCGTCGTCGGCATGAACTCCATCTTCATCTACTCCCTCGGCCAAATCGGCATCAAGGGCTGGCTCGATCGCGGCCTCACCGCATTTACCGGCAAATTCCAATTCCTCGGCGACCTCGGCCAGATCCCCCATCAAATCGTCGTCCTCGCCTTCATGTGGTACGCCTGCTATTGGCTCTATCAACGCAAAATTTTCTTCAAGGTCTAGCCTCTCCCCATGACTCGCCGCCACCTCCTGGCCGCCCTCGCCCTCCTCGGCGCCGGCCAGCGCCTGAAAATCACCAAACTCGTCACCCGCAAACACACCATCGGGAATCGGGACTACCTCTTCCTCGAAATCGAGACCGATGGCGGCATCACCGGCCTAGGCGAAGGCTCCGTCTCCGGCCGTGTCGATATCGTCGAGCAGGCCATCCAGTTCTACACCCCCTACCTCACCGGCAAGGACCCCGCCGGCATCGAGGAACACTGGAACCGCAACTACTTCCAACTCTCGCGCTACCGCAACGGTCCCGTCCTCATGACGGCGCTCTCGGCTATCGACATTGCCCTCTGGGACATCCTCGGCAAACAACTCTCCCAGCCCATCTGGCGCCTCCTCGGCGCCGCCGAACCGAAACCCATGCGCGTCTATTACTCCCATTGGAGCCAGACGCTGAACGACCGTACTCCCGCCAACATCGAGGCCTTGGCCCGCAAGACCCGCGAGGAAGGCTGGTCCTGCATCAAATGGGTCCTGCCCAAAGGCGGCACCGAGCTTGAACGTCTTCGCCGCCTCACCGCCGAAGTCGAAGCCGCCCGCAAAGGCGGCGGGCCCGATCTCGAAATCGGCCTCGAAATGTGGGAGACTTTCTCCGCCCGCTCCGCCCTGGAGTTCGCCCGCGCCGTCGCTCCCTTCAAACCCATGTTCATTGAGGAACCCGCCTGGCGGGAAATCCCCCAAACCCTCGGCGAAATCGCCGCCAAAAGCCCCGTCCCCGTCGCCGGCGGCGAAGGCCTCATCTCCCGCTACGAGTTCAAACAACTCCTCGACGCCAAAGGCGCCCAAATCGTCCAACCCGACGTCATTCACTGCGGCGGCATCTCCGAAATCCGCAAGATCGCCCACCTCGCCGACACCTACGGCGCCGAAATCTCTCCCCACATGTATTACGGTCCGGTCGGCCACGTCGCCTCGCTTCATTCCATGGCCGCCATCCGCAACTTCCTGATCCAGGAGTGGGACGCCGGCCAGGTCCCCGCCTTCCTCCCGCTCACAAAAAACACCTTCCCGCTCACCGTAAAGGGTGAAGTCACCCTCTCCGGCAAACCCGGCCTTGGCCTCGAAATGGATTGGGCCCTCTGGCAACAGCGGCACCCCTATAAAGGGGCCAGCCTGCGTCCCCCGGGAGGACGCTGACGTTGACCCGCCGCCAGTTCCTCGGTGCCCTCTCCGCAGCCACCGTTGCCCAACCCGCCCCCCGTCCGCCCAACGTCATCGTCATCCTCGCCGATGACCAGGGCTACGGCGACCTCGGCTGCTACGGCTCCCCCTACATCCGCACCCCGCACATCGACCGCATGGCCCGCGAAGGCATGCGCTTCACTGACTTCTACGCCCAGTCCCTCTGCGGCCCTTCCCGTGCCGCCCTTCTCACCGGCTCCTATCCCGCTCGCAACAGCCTCAACTTCAACCACCTCCCAAAAGCCAAAACCGGCATCCACCCCAACGAAATCACCATCCCCGAACTCCTCAAACAGCGCGGCTACGCCACCCAGGCTGTCGGAAAATGGCACCTGGGCGATGCCCCCGAGTTCCTCCCCACCCGCAACGGCTTCGATCATTGGCTCGGCCTCCCCTACTCCAATGACATGTGGCCCTATCATCCCAAGGTCACCCGAACCGGCCCCGAAAACGAAGTCTCCAAGGCCGTCCGCGAGCGTGCCGAACTCACCGGCTTCGACGGGCAGGGCCAGCACTATCCCCCCGGCTGGTTCCCGCCCCTGCCCCTCATGCGCGACGAACAGGTGATCGAAACGAACCCGGATCAAACCCAACTCACCGCCCGCTATACCGCCGAAGCGCTCCGCTTCATTGAGGCGAACAAAGCCCGGCCCTTCTTCCTCTACCTCGCTCACGCCATGCCCCACGTCCCGCTCTTTCCCGGCAAGGATTTCGCCGGCAAGTCCCTCCGCGGCCGCTACGGCGATGTCGTCGAGGAGATTGACCACTCCACCGGCCAGATCCTCGCCAAACTGAAGGAACTCAATCTCGACCCGAATACCCTCGTCATCTACACGTCCGACAACGGCCCATGGTCTCCCTATGGCATCGACGCCGGTTCCGCCGGCCCCCTGAAAGGCGCCAAGGGCAGTATCTGGGAAGGCGGCATCCGTGTCCCCGCCGTCTTCCGCTGGCCCGGCAGGATCCCCCCCGGCACCGTTACCTCCGAACTCGCCGCCACGCTCGACTTCCTCCCCACCTTCGCCGCCGCTGCCGGCATTCCCCTCCCCGCCGATCGCACCCTCGACGGCCATAACCTCCTGCCCCTCCTCACCGGGACGGCCCAGTACGGTCCCCGCGACTATTTCTATTACTTCGACACCGCCATCCACTACACCCCGGAAACCGGCCGCCCCACCAGCAACTCCAACCTCCTCGCCGTCCGCTCTAACCGTTGGAAACTCCACCTCCAGTCCGGCGCCCTCTATGACCTCCAATCCGACATCGGAGAGACCCGCAACGTCGCCCCACTTAACCCCAAACTAGTCCGCGATCTTGAAAACACCGCCCACAAATTCCTCGCCGATCTCCGCGCCGCCATCCGTCCCATCGCCACCCAGCGCCTATAATTGTTTCAATGTGGTTACTCCGGGTCTTTCTGCTGGCACTCACGCCCGCGCTCCTCTTTCCCCAAAACAAACCCAATCCGGAGCAACCTGCCGATCGCCGCACCGACCTCAATCTCCTCAACAAAACCGACACCGCCTCCGGCGAGTCCCGCCGCAACGAAAACGTCCAGTTCAACCTCATCGATAACAACGCCCTCAAAGAACTCAACATCCGCCTCGGCACCACCGCCACCCTGATCGACGACGTCAAGGCCGACCGGAACTACTTCGGCGCCGAGTACGGCAATCGCCCTCCCGCCCCCATTCACATTTCTCCCGCCAAACTCGCCAGCCAGATCCATGGCAGCCTCTTTGAAACCCACGGCAACAGCCTCTTCAACGCCCGCAGTTTCTTCACGGTCGGCAATCTCCCCAACGCCCACGAAAACCAGTACGGCGCCACCCTCACCTTCAAGCCGTGGAAGAACGCAGCCCTCACCCTGGATGCCGGCCAGAACAAACTCCGCGGCAACGTGAACGGCAACGTCCTTGTCCCCAAAGAAGGCGAGCGCACACCCCGCATCGCCGACCCCGCCGCCCGCGCCGTCATCCAGCGCTTCATCGACGCCTTCCCCAAGCAACTCCCCAATCGCACCGATATCAACGAACGTGCCCTCAACACCAACGCCCCGCAAAACGTCAACGACAACAACGTCTCCGCCCGCCTCGATCAACAGCTCACCAAACGCCACTCCCTCAACCTCAAATACCTCTTCACGGCGCAGATCGTCGACGCCTTCCAACTCGTCGCCGGCCAGAATCCGGACACTACCACCCGCGCCCACACCGCCCAAATCTCCTGGAACTTCCTCCGCTCCGCCTCCTCCGTCTTCACCACCACCGCCATGTTCGACCGCGTAGGTTCCCTCCTCCTTCCCGAACCCAACGCCGTCGGCCCTCAGGTCAACTTCTCCAACGTCATCACCACCCTCGGCCCCGGTTCCAACATTCCCATTGACCGCGCCCTCAACCGCTTCCGCTACGGCACCGCTTTCAAACAAACCAACGGCCGTCACAACTGGTACGCCGGTGCAGACTACTCCCGCCGCCAACTCAACGGCGCCGAAGCCTCCTCCACCCGTGGCAATCTCTACTTCCGCAACGACTTTGGCCGAACCGTTATGGACAACTTCCTCCTCGGCATCCCGTCCCGTTTCTCCGGCTCGGTCGGCTCCATCCACCGCGGCTTCCGCAACCGCGAACTTGTCACCCACATCGGCGACGACTGGCGCATCAACTCCCGAGTCACCCTCCACTACGGCCTCCGCCACGAAATCGTCACCGCCCCCACCGAAGTCAACAACCTCAACACCCTTCCCTACAACTCCGACGCCAATAACTTCGCCCCCCGCTTCGGCTTCGCCCTCCGCGCCGGCCGTGGCGTTATCCGTGGCGCCTACTCCGTCCACTTCGGCGAGATCTTCCCGGTTACCTACTCCCAGATCCGCTACAACCCGCCACTCAACACCAAGTTCGAAATTCAGGTCCCCGACCTCTTCACCCCGTTCCGCCAGCTCAACGTCCCCGCCGATCCCAACGCCCGCAGCACTTTCCTCGAAGTCTCCCCGGACCTCGCCACCCCCTACGTCCACCTCTACAACCTCTCCTGGGAAGGCACCCTTGCCAACAACTGGCGCCTCCAACTCGGCTACGTCGGCAGCCGTGCCCACAAGCTCATGATGCTGCAATACAACAACCGCGCCGTCCCCGTCCCCGGCATCCCCCAAACCACCGCCACCATCAACGATCGCCGTCCCAGCACCCGCTACTTTGACCTCCGCAGTTCCGTCAATGGCTCCCACGGCTACTTCGACGCCGCTCGCGCCACCCTCGTCCTCCCCCGCTGGCGCGGCGCCAACCTCGAAACCTCCTATTGGTTCTCCAAGGCCATCGATACCGGAGCCGCCTACACCAACACCGCCACCGGCGACGACGGCCGCCAAAGCCAGGCCCAGTCCCAGTTCAACATCTGGGACGACGTCAAGGCCGTCAGCAGCTTCGATCAAAAACACGCGTTCCTCACCCGGGGCAGCTACCAAACTCCGAAAGTGAAGTACCTCGGCTCCTGGGAAATGAGCGGCGTTTGGCTCGTCAAAACCGGCACCCCCTTCGGCCTCCTCACCGGCTCCGACGCTCCCGGCTTCGGCAACGTCGACGGCGACCAGGGTGATCGTCCCAACATCCTCGACCCCTCCATCCTCGGCCGTACCATCGGCCACCCCGACTCCTCCCGCGCCCTCCTCCCCCGCTCCGCCTTCGGCTATATCCAGCCCACCGAAGCGCGCGGCAATATCGGCAACAACACCTTCCGCAAAGCCGGCATCGCCAACGTCAATGCCAGCCTCGCCCGCACCTGGTCCGCCGGCGGCGACCGCAAACTACTCTTCCGCGTCGAAGCCGTCAACCTCGCCAACACGCCTCAATTCGCCGAACCCTGGCGCGAGCTCTCCTCCCCCAATTTCGCCTTCATCACCAACACCCTCAATGATGGCCGTGCCCTCCGCTTCCATCTCCGCTTCCAGTTCTAGCGTTTCTTCTTTGCGTCCTTCTCGGCAATCCGCACTTTCATCACCTTCTTCACCACCGCCGCCGGCAGAGGCTTGTCCACCGCAAACTGAATCGTCCCCTTCGACGTCCTGTACTTCTCCAACTCCGGAATCTGCTTCACCACCTGCCCGCTCATCGGAAACAGGCTGCAGTGCGCCTTGAACGCCGCATAGCAAAGCAGCGAACCCTTATAGAAAAAAGCCGGCATCCCGTAGCTCAACCCTTCGGTCGCCTCCTCCGGCGCCGCCGCCCGCAGCATCTTCCGCATCTTCTCCAGCGTCGTCCGCTGCGGCTCCGGTACCTGTTCGAAATACTCGTCCAACGTCGTCGCTTTGATCACAAAACCTCCCCCGAAAAATATATACTAGCTCCCATTCTCTAAGGAGTGCCCATGTTCTGGCTCGCGCCCTTCCTGCTCTTTCAGCTCCAGCAACCGCTCGATATCCCCAGCACCAATCCCTACAACTCCGCTGCCGATATCGAACTCGGCAAGCGCCTGTACCTCAGCCGCTGCGCCGGCTGCCATGGACCCACCGGCGACGGCGGCAAAGGCGCCAACCTCGCCGTCCCCAAGCTCTCCCGCGCCGCCGAGGACCGCGCCCTCTATCGCATCATCCGCTACGGCATCCCCGACACCGAGATGCCCGGCTCCCTTATGGACGCTCACGAACTCTGGCAAACCGCCGCCTTCGTCCGCTCCCTCGGCAAACTCCAGCCCCAGACTCTCTCCGGCAATCCCGCCAACGGAGCCCGGATCTTCCAGTCCAAAGGCGGGTGCTCCAACTGCCACGCCCTCGGCAATCAGGGCGGTCACATCGGCCCCGCCCTCTCCGGCATCGGTGCCCGCCGCTCCGCTGCCCACCTCAAGGCCAAAATCGAGGACCCCGCCAGCGACGTACCCCCCGCATTCCGCCTCGTCCAACTCACCACCAAGTCCGGCAAATCCCTCCGCGGTATCCGCCTGAATGAGGATACCTTCTCCATCCAGCTACGCGACTTCTCCGGCAACGCCCATTCCCTCTGGAAAGACGACATTGCCACCCTCACCAGCGAAAAGAAGACCAACATGCCCGCCTACAAAGGCCGGCTCTCCGAATCCGAAATGAACGACCTCGTCGCCTTCCTCGCCGCCGAAAAAGGTGCCCAATGAAACTCGCCCTGCTCCTCCTCTCCCTCCCCCTCCTCGCCCAGGTCACCCACCAGCGCCTGCTCCATCCTGAAAAGGAGCCCGGTAACTGGCTCACTTACTCCGGTAACCTCGCTGGCCACCGCTACTCCCCCCTCAACCAGATCACCGACGCCAACGTCGCCAAACTCACCCCCGCCTGGGTCTACCAGTCCAACTCCCTCCAGAAATTCGAAACCACCCCCCTCGTCGTCGATGGCGTCATGTACATCACCGAGGCCCCTTCCAACGTCACCGCCCTCGACACCCGCACCGGGCGCACTCTCTGGCGCTACCGCCGCACCATGCCCGATGACGTCCGCGTCTGCTGCGGTCAGGTCAACCGCGGAGTCGCCATCCTCGGCGACATGGTCTACGTCGGCACCATCGACTCCCACCTCGTCGCCCTCGACGCTAAAACCGGCGCCGTCCGCTGGGATGTCACCGTCGCCAACAACAAAACCGGCCACTCCATTACCGTCGCCCCTCTCGCCGTCAAGGACAAGGTCATCATCGGCATCGCCGGCGGCGAGTACGGCATTCGCGGCTTCCTCGATGCCTACGACGCCAAAACCGGCAAACTCGCCTGGCGCTTCTGGACCGTCCCCGCCGCCGGCGACCCCGAAGCCAAAACCTGGGCCGGCGATAGCTACAAGCGAGGCTCCGCCGCCACCTGGGTAACCGGCGCCTATGACCCCGATACTAACCTTCTCTACTGGGGCACCGGCAACCCCGGCCCCGACTGGAACGGTGAAGTCCGTGCCGGCGACAACCTCTACTCCGACTGCCTCATCGCCCTCGACCTCGACTCCGGCAAACTCAAATGGCACTTCCAGTTCACTCCCCACGACGTCCATGACTGGGACGCCACCGAAGTCCCCGTCCTCATCGACGCCGAGTTCCGCGGCCAGACCCGCAAACTCCTCCTCTTCCCCAATCGCAACGCCTTCTACTACGTCCTTGACCGCGTCACCGGCCAGTTCCTCCTCGGCAAACCCTACGCCCGCCAAACCTGGGCCAAAGGCCTCGATGATTCCGGCCGCCCCATCCGCATTCCCGGCACCTCGCCCACCGTCGAAGGCACCCGCGTCTGGCCCTCCGTCGCCGGCGCCAACAACTGGTATAGCCCTAGCTATAGCCCACAGACCAAGTATCTCTACGTCGCCGCCCGCGAGGCCGGATCCATCTATTACTTCGGATCCGCCGAATTCAAGGCCGGCGAACAGTTCAACGGCGGCGGCTTCAAGGCCATCCCCGGCGAAGAGGAATGGGGCGCCATCCGCGCCTTCCGCCCCGCCTCCGGCGAAGTCGCCTGGGAGTACAAACTCTTCTCTCCTCCCTACTCCGGCGTCCTCTCCACCGCCGGCAACCTCGTCTTCGGCGCCACCAACGAAGGCCAGATCTTCGCCCTCAACGCCACCACCGGCAAGCCCCTCTGGCGCTTCCAGGGCGGCGGCACCGTCCGCTCCAACCCCATGAGCTACATGAGCGACGGCAAACAGTACGTCGCCATGACCCTCGGTAACTCGCTCTACGTCTTCCACCTCCAGTGAGTTGATATACTCCCAATCGATGCTCCTGTTCCGCCTGCTCCTTCTCACCGGCGCGCTCTGCCTGGCACAAGACAAAGCGTTCTTCCTCGGCCTCGATAAACAGTGGAGCGACGCCATCGTAAAAAGCGATACCGCTACCCTGGAAAAACTCCTCGCCGACGACCTCGTCTATGCCCACGCCACCGGCATCGTCGACACCAAGAAATCCTACATCGCCAAAATCAAGGAGCGCCGCCAGGTCTACAAATCCTTTGAGCAGCGCAACCCGCAAGTCAACGTCTACAAGGACGCCGCCGTCACCTTCTCCCACGTCCGCGTCACCGGCACCAACCAGGCCGGCCCCTTCGACGACAAGATCATGCTCATCCACTTCTGGGTGAAGCACAATAACGCCTGGCGCCTCGCCGCCCATCAAACGACCAAGGTCGACAAACTCCCCTAACCCGCATGCCCATCATCGATACCCATCACCATTTCTGGAAGTATTCCGCCAAGGAATACGATTGGATCAGCGACGAAATGAAGGTCATCCGCAAGGATTTCCTCCCCGCCGACCTGCAGAAGGAGATCAAGGCCGCCGGCGTCGACGGCGTCGTTTCCGTCCAGGCCCGCCAATCCGTCGAAGAATCCGACTGGCTCACCGGCATGGCCGAACAGAATGACTTCATCAAGGGCGTCGTCGGCTGGGTCGACCTCCGCAGCAGCACCGTCGAAAAGGACATCGAACGCCTCTCCCATCACAAGAAATTCAAGGGGGTCCGCCACGTCGTCCAGGGCGAACCCGACGACAACTTCATCCTCGGCGCCGCCTTCAACGAAGGCATCAAAAAGCTCCTGAAGTACGACCTCCGCTACGACATCCTCATCTTCGAAAAACACCTCAAGCCGTCCATCCAGTTCGTCGACCGCCACCCCAAACAGGTCTTCATCCTCGACCACATCGCCAAGCCCCGCATCAAGGAGCGCATCCTCAGCCCCTGGCGCGAGAACATGCTCGAACTCGCCAAACGCCCCAACGTCTACTGCAAAATCAGCGGTATGCTCACCGAGGCCGACTGGCAGAAATGGACCGCCGCCGACCTCGCTCCCTATTTCGACGCCACCCTCCAGGCATTCGGCCCCAAACGCCTCATGCTCGGCACCGATTGGCCGGTGATGCTCGTTGCCGGGAAATACAAACAGTGGGTCGACATGGTCAAGCAGGTCGTGTCCCGCTACAGCAAAGCCGAGCAGGACCGGATCCTCTACAAAAACGCCGTCGAGGCCTACAAACTCTAACCGCTACCGCACCTCGTTGTTCGTCCCGCGCAGGACATTCAACACCCGGTTGGCTACCCGCGACGGATAGTTCGTCTTGTCCCTCGGATCGTTCAGCCGCGCCGCCAGGTCGTTTTCCAGCGCCTTGGCCCGCGGCCCAATCCGGTCGGCCGCATTCCCCGCCTCCAACCGGATCATCTCCTCCGCGTCGTTCAACGCCGCCCGCAGCACCGCCACCGCCTTGGCGTTCTCGCCCGCCCGCAAGCACGCCATCGCCCCCGCAATCCGTACACTCGGCGACTCATCGTCCAGCACCCCCGGCGCCGGCAGGTTCTGATTTGCCAACCCCGTCGCCGCCCAATACCGCACCGCCGCCTCCGGATGCGCCAGCGCGCCCTGCAGGATTTTCGCATCCGTCGCCGAAGCAATCGCCCGCAGAGCGCCCAGCAACTGTTTCCGCCCCGGTTGCCGCAGGATCGCATACCGGCTCCCCAGCCGTTTCTCCTCCCGCAGAATCTCCCCTTCCGGGAAAAGCCCCAGGTCTTGCACCTCTTCCTGCCAGGCCACGTGCGCCCGCCGCATGCGCTCCAGCACCGGTCGCAGTTTCGGATCCCCCGCCAGGTTCCGCGTCTCGTGCGGATCGGCTTCCACGTCGTACAACTCCTCCACAGGTTTGGTCTCTGCCATCCACCGCGCCGCATCCGCCGTCAGCTTGCCCTCCTTGTGCAACCGCCGCAAATCCTCCATCACCGGCGACCCTTCCGACGTGTTCATGTACTGGTAGTACGGCAAAAACGGCCGGTAATTCCGGATGTAGCGGTACCGCAGGTCCCGCGTCGCCCGGATCGTTTCATACCGCTCATCCATCCGGTCATGGCAGGAATAAATGTACTCGCGCGGCTTGGTCAGGTTCGGGCCCAGAAACGCCCGCCCTTGGAACTGCGCCGGCAACGCCACCCCGGCCAGGTTCAGCACCGTCGGCGCCAGGTCCAGGAACGACACCAACTGCTCGTCCACCGTCCCCGGCCGCCCCTGCCCTGCCTGCCGGTACTTCTCCGGTATGTGCACGATCAGCGGCGCGTGTGTCCCCGACTCGTAATTCCACCGCTTCGCCCGCGGCAACCCGATTCCATGGTCGGACCAGATAAATACGATCGTGTCCCCGGCCAGCCCGTCCTCTTCCAACTGCTTCAGCAACTGCCCGGCTTCGTAGTCGAACTCCATCACGCACTCGTAGAAATTCGCCACCTGCTCCCGCACCGCCGGCGTGTCCGGCCAGTACGGCGGCAGCTTCACCTTCCCCGGGTCCACGCGCTTCTCCGCCGGCACGTGCGGCGTCACCTTCGCATGCGCCGCCCCGGTCACCTTGATCTGCGACTCATGCGTCATCGTCTTGTTGAACACGGAGAAAAACGGCTTCCCTGCCGGGCGGTTCCGCCAGTGCGCCTTGTTCGAGTTATCGTCCCAAGCCGTCTTCGGCACCGCGAAGTTGTAGTCCGTCTTCACGTTGTTGCTGACGTAGTAACCCGCCTCCCGCAAATACTCCGGGAAACACCGTACCTGCGCCGGACGTTGAATCTGGCACCGCATGAAATGGGACCCGATCGACGCCGGATACATCCCCGTAATGATCCCGGACCGCGTCGGCGCGCACACCCCGGCCACCGAATAGCAATGCGAATACCGTACCCCGCGCCTGGCCACCCCATCAATGTTCGGCGTCCACGCCAGCGGATCCCCGTAACACGAGAAAGCGTACGGACTCGAGTCCTCGCACGAAATCCACAGTATGTTCGGACGCGCGGGTGCCGTTTGCGCCGCCGCCGTCAACGCCGGCATTCCGCCGATGCGCAGAAACTCTCTACGGTTCATCCTGGCATCGTACACCAATTCATGTTTTCCCCTCTCCCGCCGATACGAACTTACGAATGGGAGTTTGCCCTTCAACAACCGAACCGCGCCCGGCCCCCGAGCCTTCCCGCCACATCCTCGTCGTCGACCAGGCCGCTTCCGAACTCAGCGAACTCACCGCGAACCTCACCACCGCCGGCTACACCGTCGATTTCGCCGCCACCGCCGGCCAGGCCCTCGACCAGATCCGCGAAACCGAAGTCGAACTGATCCTCCTCGCCGAGTCCCTTCCCGGCATGAGCGGCCTCGACCTCCTTCGCCTCCTCCGCGCCGCTTGGACACCCCAGCAACTCCCCGTGATCATGGTCACAGAAGACGCTCAGAACGGCCTCGAAACCGCCGCTCTCGAAGCCGGGGCCAATGACTGCATCGCCCCCTCCGCCGAAGGCGGTGGTGCCCTCGCCCGCATTCGCAGTCAACTCCACCAGAAAGAGGCCGGCCAAGGCGCCCGCGACCGCGCGGAACGCGTCTTCCGCGCCACCGCCGTCTCCACCGACGTCATCTGGGAATGGAACGTCTCCACCAATACGTTCTGGTTTTCCAGCGAGTGGGGCCGCCTCACCGGCCGCCCCGCCGGCGGCCCCATCCGCCTCGAGGACTGGCTCGCCGTCGTCCACAGAGACGACGTCGCCATACTCGATACCGGATTCCGCCTCCTCCGCAGCGACCCCGATCAGTTCGAGTTCGGCCACGAGTACCGCCTCGTCCTCCCCAACGGCGAACTCCGCTGGATCTACTGCCGCGCCAATGTCGAGCGCGACCGCAACGGCCGCCTCCTCCGCCTCACCGGCCTCCAAACCGACATCACCCGCAACAAAAGCATCGACTGGCTCACCCAACTCCCCAACCGCGAAAACATCCTCGACCGCATCGATCGCATGCTCGCCAAAGCCAAGGCCGGTCCCTCCCCTGCCTTCGCCCTCCTCCTGCTCGACCTCGACCGCTTCCGCGTCGTCAACGAGAGTCTCGGCCCCACCGTCGGCGATCGCATTCTCCGCGAAGTCGCCATGCGCCTGGAACGCGTCACCCGAACCGTCCCTCTCAACGGCCGTGCCGCGGACTTCCTCGCCCGCGTCCATGGCGACACCTTCCTCCTCGTCCTCAACGCCCTCGACTCCATCGAACTCGCCCGCACCGTCGCCGACCGGCTCCAGGCCGCCATTCGCCGCCCCCTCAATCTCGGCGGCCGCGAAGTCCGCGTCTCCGTCTCCATCGGCATCGCCCTTTCCACCAGCGAACCCTACGAACACGCCTACGAAATCCTCCGCGATGCCGAAATCGCTCTCCACCAGGCCAAGGCCCTCGGCCGCGCACGCTCCGTCAGCTTCGACCCCGACATGCGCTCCGATGCCATGCACCGCATGGACCTCGAAATCGACCTCCGCCATGCCCTCGACCGCAACCAACTCGTCCTCTTCTACCAGCCCAAAATAGACATCCGCACCGGTGCCCTCGCCGGCTTTGAGGCCCTCCTCCGCTGGCGCCATCCCCAACTCGGCCTCGTCCCCCCTCTCAAATTCATCCCCATCGCCGAGGAAACCGGCATGATCATCCCGATCGGATCCTGGGCCGTCCAGGAGGCCGCCCGCCAGTTCGCCCGCTGGCGCTCCCTCCCTGCCGGCCACGCCCTCCAGGTCTCCGTCAACCTCTCCGTCAAACAGTTCTTCGATCGCGACCTCGTCGGGCTCGTCTCCCGCTTTGTCTCCGAACTCCATCTCCCCCCCGGCGCCTTCGGCCTCGAAGTCACCGAAAGCGTCTTTATCGGCGAAATGCAAACCGCCGCCGATATCCTCCGCCGCCTCAATCACGCGGGCGTCGGCCTCCTCATCGATGACTTCGGAACAGGCTACTCCTCCCTCAACTACCTCACCAATCTCCCCTTCGACGCCCTCAAAATCGACCGCACCTTCATCGCCCGCCTCGACGTCGATGACAATTGCACCGAAGTCGTCAAGGCCATGATCTCCCTCGCCCGCAACCTCAAGATGGACGTCGTCGCCGAAGGCGTCGAGTCCCGCGCCCAGCTCGATTGCCTCGACCAACTCGGCTGTCCCTTCGTCCAGGGCTTCTTCTTCGCCAAACCCGTCGATGCCCAGACGGCTACCGCCATGGTCGACGCATCCAGCCCTGCCGCCGCCTCCCCTACCGCCGCAACATCACGTCCCGATAGGTCTCCAACACCTGCCGCGCCGTCTCATACCAGCTGAACCTCTTCACCTGCTCCCGCCCCTTCGCCACCAGATCCGCCCGCAACGAATCGTCCATCAGCACTTCCCGCACACCCCGGGCTATGTCGAATACGTTCTCCGGCTTCACAATCATCGCCGCGTCTCCCACCACCTCCGGCAGTGCGCTCACCCCGCTCGTCACCACCGGCGTCCCCAACGCCATCGCCTCCAGCGGCGGCAACCCGAACCCCTCGTAAAGCGAAGGAAACACAAACACCTCCGCCCCCTGATAAAAAACCTTCAACTCCTCCCGCTTCACGAATCCCAGAAACCGCACCGCATCGTTCACCCGCGATTGGTGTACCGCCCGCCGCAACGCCGGATACTTCGAGATCTGGTCCCCGATGATCACCAGCCGCAGATCTTTGTACTTCGGATGATCCACCAGGTCCTGTCGCAACAGCGCCAGCGCCTCCACAATCCGCGCCACGTTCTTTCTCGGGTTCACGCTCCCGGCATAGAGCAGATAGGGATAATTGATCTGGTACCGGTCCCGCACCTCCTGCCGCTTCTTCTCATCCGTCTCAATCGCCAGAAATCCGGGATCGATCGCGTTGTAAATCTGCCGCACATGCTCCGGCGGCAGGTTCATCAGGTTCAGCACATCCCGCCGCGTCGCGCCGCTCACCGCGATCACCCGGTCCGCCCGCATCAATCCCCGCCGGAACCGCCACAGGTGCAACCGGTCCCGTGTGTCACTCCCGTAGTCGAACACCAGGCTGCTCATATCGTGAATCGTCACGATATATGGCTTCTGCAGGCACACCGGGACATTGTTCAGAGGAATGTGCAGCAGGTCTACATGCAACCCCCGCACAAACCACGGAAATGCCACGTTCTCCCACGTCCCGGAGTCTTCCCGCGGGTACTCCACCATCCGGAAGTTCCCGGCCAGAGGACCCAATTCGCCGACTCCGCCCGGTTTTGCGATCAACACAAACTGCAGCTCTCGCTCCAGTTCCGCCATCGCCCGAATCAGGTTTCGGATGTACGTCCCGTACCCGAAATCGTCCAGATGGCGGACATCGATCGCGACCGTCGACACTTATCCTCGCGCCACAGTTGGCTGTTTCCATTCATACAGCGGGAACCGGTCGGTCAGTTGCGCCACCTTCCCGCGCACCGCCTCCAGCGTCTCGCTCACTCCATCGCGGCCCTTGGCCGCCACTGCGTCCAGAACCTCCGCAATCAGCGAGCCCACCGTATCGAACTCCGCTTCCCCAAACCCGCGCGTCGTCGACGCCGGGCTGCCCAAACGGATCCCGCTCGGGTTCAACGGCGGATTCACGTCGAACGGAATCCCGTTCTTGTTCGCCGTAATGTAGGCCTCGTCCAGCGCCCACTCGGCGTCTTTTCCGCGCACGCCCTTGGCAAACACGTCCACCAGCACCAGATGCGAATCCGTCCCGCCGCTTACCACCCGGTAGCCGGCGTTCGTCATCGACGCCGCCAGCGACTGCGCGTTCTTGATCACTTGCTTCTGATACTCCACAAACGAGGGCTGCAGCGCTTCCAGGAAACACACCGCCTTGGCCGCCACAATGTGTACCAACGGCCCGCCCTGCTGCCCGGGGAACACGCACCGGTCGACTGCCGCCGCGTACTTTTCTTTGCACAGAATCATCCCAGACCGCGGCCCGCGTAGCGTCTTGTGCGTCGTCGTCGTCACAATATCGGCCCACTGGCACGGATTCGGATACAGCCCCGCCGCCACCAGTCCCGAGAAATGTGCCATGTCCACCAGAAAAATCGCCCCCACCGCGTCGGCAATCTCCCGGAACTTCGCGAAGTCGATGATCCGGGGATACGCACTCGCGCCCGCAATAATCATCTTCGGCTTCGACTCTTCCGCCTTGGCCGCCAGCGCATCGTAGTCGATCCGCTCGTCTTCCTTCTTCACCCCATAGCCGACAACGTTATACAGCTTCCCCGAAAAGTTCAGCTTGTGCCCGTGCGTCAGATGCCCGCCGTGCGCCAGATCCATCCCCAGAATCGTGTCCCCAGGGTTCAGCACCGCCATATACGCCGCCGCGTTCGCCTGCGAACCCGAATGCGGCTGCACATTGGCGTGCTCGGCCCCAAACAGCTGCTTGGCCCGGTCCCGCGCCAGGTTTTCCGCCACATCGGCATACTCACACCCGCCGTAGTACCGCTTTCCCGGATACCCCTCGGCGTACTTGTTCGTGAACACACTCCCGGCCGCTTCCAGAATCGCTTCCGACGTGAAGTTCTCGCTCGCAATCAATTCCAGCCGCGAATTTTGCCGCGACGTCTCATGCTGAATCGCTTCAAAAACCTGCGGATCCGCTTCCGCCAGCGTACGAAACTTCATCATTGCTGCTCTTCCTGCTCCAGTTTGTTGATTTTTTCGATCCGCCGCGCGTGCCGGCCGCCTTCAAAGGCAGTTCCTAAGAATGTGTCAACCAATGCTTCCGCCGTCGCCTCGTCGGTGTACTTCGCCCCGATCGCCAGTACATTCGCGTCGTTGTGCCGCCGCGTATACCCCACCTCGTCGGTGTTCGTCCCTAGGGCCGCCCGCACCCCGTGGATCTTGTTCGCCGCAATGGACATCCCCACTCCGCTCGAACACACCAGCACACCCATCTCGGCGTCTTTCTTCACCACCGCCCGTCCCACCGCGGCGGCATAGTCCGGATAATCCGTCGACTCCGTTGAAGTCGTCCCGTAATCGACCACGTCGTGGCCAGCGTCTTTCAGCTTCCCCGCAAGTCGCTCTTTCAGTGCGTACCCGGCATGATCAGCGCCTATGGCTATCTTCATCGGCTATTTTCCAATCGTATCATGCTACCCTGTTTCATCCCGCCTTATGCTCTGGAGTCAGCTCTTTATTCCTACCCTCCGGGAAACTCCCGCCGAAGCCGAGGTCGTCAGCCACCAACTCCTCCTCCGCGCCGGCTACATCCGCCAACTCTCCGCCGGAATCTATAACTACCTCTTCCTCGCCCAGCGCTCCCTCCAGAAGATCCAGCGCATCATCCGCGAAGAGATGGAAGCCATCGGCGCCCAGGAAATCCTCCTCCCTGCCCTCCAGCCCGCCGAACTCTGGAAAGAGTCCGGCCGCTGGGACGTCATGGGCGACAACATGTTCCGCCTCCGCGACCGCAACGGCCGCGACCTCTGCCTCGGCATGACCCACGAGGAGAACATGACCGCCCTCGCCCGCGGCGAACTCCGCAGCTATAAACAGCTCCCTCAAATCTGGTACCAGATCCAAACCAAGTTCCGCGACGAGCCCCGCCCCAAATCCGGCCTCCTCCGCGTCCGCCAGTTCCTCATGAAGGACTCCTACTCCTTCGACATCGACCCCGCCGGCCTCGACCGTAGCTTCGACAAACACCACGCCGCCTACGTCCGCATCTTCCAGCGCTGCGGCCTCCAGTTCCTCTCCGTCGATGCCCACTCCGGCTCCATGGGCGGCAGTCAGTCCACCGAGTTCATGGTCGCCTCCGCCGCCGGGGAGGACTTCGTCGCCGTCTGCCCCCAAACCGGCTACGCCGCCAACCTCGAAAAAGCCGTCTCCCGCCCCGTCCCGCCCGCCCTCCCCGACCCCGAAGGCGACCTCGCCCCCGAACCCTTCCATACCCCCGGCCAGAAATCCATCGCCGATATCGCCCGCTTCACCGGCCTCCCGGAAACCAGCCAGATGAAGTCCCTGGTCATGGTTGCCGGCGGCAAGCCCTTCCTCGTCCTCCTCCGCGGCGATCACCAGATGAGCGAGACCAAGTTCCAGGCGGCTACCGGCGCTAGCGAGATCCGCCCCGCCTTCCCCCATGAGATCCAGGAGTGGTTCTCCGCCGCCGCCGGATCGCTCGGCCCCGTCGGCGTTACGAACATGCCCATCCTCGCCGACAACGCTCTAAAAGCGCGCAAAAACATGATTTCTGGCGCGAATAAGGACGATTTTCACCTCAAAAACGTCACTCCGGACGAGGATTTCACCCCTTCCTGGCACGACCTCCGTCAGGTCGCGCCCGGCGATACCGATGTCGAGTCCGGCGCCCCCCTGGAAATCGTAAAGACCGTCGAAATCGGCCACATCTTCAAACTCGGCTACAAATACGCCAACGCCCTCGGCCTCAGCGTCCTCGACGAGAACGGCAAGGAGACCCCCGTCATCATGGGTTCCTACGGTATCGGCGTCGAACGCGTCCTTTGCGCCGCCGTCGAGCTTTATAACGATGCCAACGGCATCAGCCTCCCCCCCGCCATCGCCCCGTTTGGCGTGGTCATCACCCCCGTCAACGCCTCCGACCCCGCCCTCCGCCAGGCCGCCGAAGATCTTTACCGCCAGGCGAAGGCCGCCGGCCTCGACCCACTCCTCGACGACCGCGACGAACGCCCTGGCGTGAAATTCAAGGATGCCGACCTCATCGGCGTCCCCTACCGCCTCACCGTCGGTAAAAAACTCGCCCAGGGCCTCGTCGAACTCTCCACTCGCCGTACCCGCCAGTCCGTCGACATCCCCCTCGCCGAAGCCATCCCGTCCCTCCTCGCACAATGACCACCAACTGGCCCGCCATCCGCGCCCAATACCCCGCCCTCCAGAAATGGACCTACTTCAACTCCGCCACCTACGGCCTCCTCTCCCATCGCACCACCCAGGCAGTCTCCAACCACTTCCTCCACCGCGATGAACTCGCCTGTTCCGACTTCCTCTCCTGGTTCGACGATATCGACCTCACCCGCGCCAAAGCCGCCCAACTCATCCACGCCCAGCCCGAAGACATCGCCTTCGCCATCAACGCCGCCACCCCCCTCTCCCTCCTCCTCGGCGGTACCCACTTCAAACCCGGTGACCGCATCGTCACCCTGACGAACGAATTCCCCAATCAGATCTACTACGCCGCCCTCCTCCGCGAAAAAGGCGTCGAGTTCATCGAAGCCGAATGGCCCGATTTCTTCGATGCACTCACCCCCAATACCCGGGCCGTCCTCCTCAGCCAGGTCAGCTACTCCACCGGCTTCCGCCCGCCTCTCGATCAGATCGGCCCGTATTGTAAGGATCGGGACATCCTCCTCTACGTCGACGCCACCCAGGCCCTCGGCGCCCTCACTTTCAACGTCCAGCACGTCCAACCCGCCATGCTTGCCGTCCACGGCTATAAATGGCTCCTCGCCCCCAACGGCTCCGGGTTCTTCTACGTCAGCCCCGAACTGCGTCAGAAACTCCAGCCCAACGTCATCGGCTGGCGCAGCCACGAAGACTGGCGCAACGTCAACCGCCTCCACCACGGCGCTCCGGCCTTCAAACAGTCGGCCGAAAAATACGAGGGCGGCATGCCCGCCTTCCCTTGCGTCTACGCTCTGGACGCCGCCATCTCCGATCTCCTCGATATCGGCCCTGAAAAGATAGAACGCCGGGTTCTGGAGTTAACCGCCACGCTTCACGAGCGCTTCCACGAACTCGGCCACATTACGGTGCTCAATAAGCACTCCCCCATCACCGCCGCCCGCATCCCCGGCGTCGACCCCGCCGCTCTCGTCCACCGTCTCCGCGAGCACAACATCCTCGCCTCGGCCCGCCACGGCTGCCTCCGCCTGGCCCTCCATTTCTACAACGACGAATCCGACATCGAAAAACTCCTGTCTCTATTACAAAAAATGATGTCGGGTGCGGCCGTCCCCAATTAAATTCGCTCTTTCTTCGCCCACCGCACCTCCACCTCCATCCCCTCAAAGATCTGTCGCAAATGGTGTTGCATGTGCACCACATAGTCGTTCACCAGGTACTCCAGGGTCACCGCCGGGTCAACGCCGATCCGGCACTCCGCCCCCAACCGCTCCTCCGGGATCATCCCAATCAGCCGCGCCAGAAACAGGTTCAAACTCTCCCATAACCCCACCAGCAACCCCGGCATCGCCGTCCCGAACCGCTGCACCCGCACCATCGCCTCCTGGTCATAACCCGGCCAAGTCACCTCCCCCTCCGCCATCGCCCGCACAATCCGCTGGTGATTGTTCACCGCCGAATCGATCAGGTGCCCCAACACCTCCAACCGAGTCCACGCCCCCTCCCCCCTCGTCCGCGTCCAGTCCGCCGCACCCATCTCCCGGAATACCCCGCTCGCATCCACCACCAGCCGCGTCATCCCGCCGGAAAGCTCCTGCATTGTCATACATACTGAGTACCACACCCCTATGCTTCCCCAAAACGATCCCCTTTTTGAATCAAAATGAGCCTAAAAATGGCATGAAAAACGAACCTAAAACGAACCTGGAAAAACGCCACAAAAACCCACAAAAACGGTCATTTCTGCGCCTCCGCAAAACGGGAGTCCTTCGAAAAACATTCCACCCTAACCGATAGAAGCTTCGGGATTTACCGATCCAACCGCAAGCGTTTTCCGGGGCCGCCCGCGCTTCCGCGCTGCTGGTTGGGTCTGCACTGGCGGCGGATCCACAGTTTGTGGATCCGGCCGCACCGCAATGGGCAGTGTCACCGGGTAGCCCAATCGTTCGAGCCTGGCCGCCAGACGCCGGGCGGTCTTTTCCGGATTCCTTCGAAAAACATTCCACCCTAACCGATAGAAGCTTCGGGATTTACCGATCCAACCGCAAGCGTTTCCTTCGAAAAACATTCCACCCTAACCGATAGAAGCTTCGGGATTTACCGATCCAACCGCAAGCGTTTCCTTCGAAAAACATTCCACCCTAACCGATAGAAGCTTCGGGATTTACCGATCC
>CAYSFR010000031.1:0-115811 GCA_964430625.1 uncultured Solibacteraceae bacterium | reverse complement strand
CGGAATACTCACTTGCGGAGAGCGCCCTCTCTCCATTTCAGGCTGAACCAACACAGATTCCTTGGTGCAGAGTATTGCCTGAGACCAAACGCACCGCTTTCCACAGCATTCCCGAGCCTCATTCCTCTCCAATGCGACGGCGCGAATGACGTCAACGAAGTACCATTTGTGCACGAGCGCAAGGTCGTTCTTTTCGCGCGTAGAAGGCCGTGACTGGCCTTACTTGTCCGGCGGACCAGCGCGGGAGATGTAGCTTTATCTTCCATACCAAAGTCACTTGACCGGAAGCTGTACAATTCCCGGACGGGCGATGTAGGTGCTAGTTGTGGCGATCAAGTGCATCAAGAGCTGTTCGCGCAGTCGGTAGCGTGCAGTCCATATCGAGCATGCGCTGGCGAGCACCGTTATAGGGAATCGAATATGAACATGCAAGCGGCTCGCTTCCGTAGCATCGGGAGCGATGAGTACGGGCGATCGCCAAACTGCTTCAGCCAACTTGAGTGCTCGCCCGCCGCTGTCAACCTTGCGGGCTGCGCTCTCGGGAATTTCGGCACCGAGGAGATAGGTCAGTGGGCCACTTTTGTTCTGGGCATAGTCGCAAACTGCTCCTACTCTGACCAGCACAGGAATACAGCGAGCACGATCCGCTTTCTCGATGAGAAACTCCCCCCCTAACATCTGTCCTATTGTCAGCCCCAATCGATTTTCGACCTCTTGGTCGGTCCACGGATACGGCCAGTTGATCACTGCACCCCAATCTGTTGGCCTGATCGTCTCGCCCGGTGGAACTGCTAAGTGCAGCATTCGATTGACTTGCCCCGCCTCCATCGGAGAGGCGTCCGCGAGTTGAGCGTTACTGTGCTGTGTCAGCGCCGCTTTCCACAGCGCTCTTGTCTCCGCGGTAACTTCCTGGTTCATGATCCGGTCGGCGAGTATCGGCGCGAGGGCATTGGTAACCGCTGCTCGGTGGTTCACGTCCACATTGGAGCTTCCCACGGATTCACGCGCAAGTCGGCTCAGGATGGTGTCGAGCGCTTGGGGAAACGTTGCTGACGTTCGGTTGGTTGCTGGAACGAGGTTGAGCAGGGCTGCGAGCGTGTCGCCTGCGGCGGCGAGGACGTCTGCTTCCCAT
This sequence comes from uncultured Solibacteraceae bacterium, assembly GCA_964430625.1. Classification (GTDB taxonomy): domain Bacteria; phylum Acidobacteriota; class Terriglobia; order Bryobacterales; family Bryobacteraceae. The sequence continues at coordinate 114,679 of CAYSFR010000031.1, read as the reverse complement.
CCAAGGAGTGCCGCGAGCTGCGAATTCGAGAGGAGCGCGTTTTGTATTGCCGCGCGAAGTTCTTCTGGCTGATTAACGACGCCATCGCCGGTGTTGATGAACCGTTCCTTTGCAAGGCCTAGGACGGCGAGTGGGCGGGCGTGAGGCTTCGCTTGGTCCAGGTTGGTGTCGAGATAGTCGCGCAGTTTGTTTTTGAGGTGTTCATGCTCCGTCCAGATGACGAGGATGAAGGGACCGCCGTTTTGGCTAATATTATCTTCGAGAATTGACGCGATCAGTGCGTAGTGGCGTTTTTGATCTGTTCCGGCTTGGCCGTCGACAAGGTGTAAGTCCAGGAATAGGCATCGGACACCCCGGAAATGTTGAGGCTTGAGTTCTTCCTCCGGGTTGTACTTTATCCCGATGCAAGGTGAACCGAGATATTGGAACGCTTGCGTGATCGCGCCGAGATGTTCCGGTTTGTCGTCGACAACCACAAATCGGGGTGCTGCAAAGATCATTTTGCCGTTCCCTTTCCGAAGACGAGTGCGAGCATTGCGCCGTCAAAGGTATCGGGCAGGTTTGCTTCGTCGCCGTCCGGGAAGGCGAGTCTTCCTCCGTTGAGTTCCATCACCATGTTGGTGTAGTAAAGGCCGACGCCCATGCCGTCGGGGCGACGGCTAAAGAATGGTCGGGTGAGCCGTTCGGGGTCGTCTTGGAAGCCTGGTCCGTTGTCTGCGACGATGATGGCCGGCCCGTCGGCGAAGTCGTTTTCGATGTTGATGTAGATTTCGCGCCTAGTCTGGCCTTTCCCGTCGGGCCACCGCACCTGTAACCAATAGAATGCGTTGTCTAGGAGATTGTTGAGGGCTCCGAGCAAGAGGCCGAACGCGAATTGAAGCTCGATGTCAGGGACGGTCTCTTCCAGCGCAGGGCATACCAATTTCACGTTATGAGTTCTAAACCGTACGCGGTTGATATCCCGCGCGCGGCGAATGAGGGTCTTGAGGCTGTTTGGCTTCCGGTCTCCTTTGCGCAGGAGTTCGGAGAAGCCGTCGAGAATGCGGACGAGTTCGCGCGCTTGGATCTGGATCGTTTCGAGTTTCCCACCACCTTCGATTGCGTCATGGAGCACGCGGACACCTTGCTCGATTTCGTGAAAGACGACGGCGAGGCCCATACCTGACAGTCCTGCGCGGAGCATGGTGTCGCGCATCTCGTTGTAATTCTTCTCGGCCTTGTCGATGAGCGGGTCGAGTTCTTTCGACAGGTCGTGTGTTTTGGCAGCGGCGCGCAGCGCGTCCAGAGGCTGCGTGATGTTTTTGGTTTCGGGGTCCTCGCCCTTGCCGGTGAGGACACGGATGTTGTCCTTGTCGATCTTCCGTTCGACTTCCAAAATGGATAGTGCTCCAAGGACGAGCTGCTTTAGGCGGTGGTACGCGTCGCTCTCGACGAACCCCTCTCTGTTTGTTTTCTCGGTGAGTTGATCGCTCAGTTGGAGCGAAAGGTCGACAGCACCAACGATGATGTTGCGGCTGATGTTCCGGGTGGGTGTGTTGACTCGTCGCAGATCGAGGCCGAGCCAGTCGTCTCCTGGCTCACCGTAGTTGTAAACGCGGATACTGTCCCGATACACGCGCACGCCGCCATTTTCATCAAGAAAATTCTGCACTAACTGGCTGTCGCCTAGTCTATTGAGAATCTCTCTATCTCGGTCAAAGACATAAAAGGTCCCCTTTACGGGCCCGATACCTTTCGTGTAGTCCTCGCTTGCGGTGATCCTCTTTGGTTGGCCCTTACGCCCCTGATTTGTCCCATACAAGTCGAAGTCCCGCTCTGGCCCGATCTGCAGAGGGACCTTGTCGCCGTTCGTGTCGCGGGGAGCGAGCTTGAGGCCGGTGACGCCACGGAACTTATACGACCAAGTAAGCAGTCCGTTAGCGAAAGTAAACTCGAATTGCCACGGTGCCCGCTCCAGTAGCGCGTCCGCGTCGGGCACACCGGCGACCCAATCGGGGTGCTCTGGGACTTCGAGTAGTGTTTCAAAGCGATCTGATCGGTTGGTAAAGGGTGAAGAGATTGACGTAATCTGGCGGAAAAGCCTACGGACATCGCCGCGAGTCCAATTGGTCTCACGCAGACGGCTGATGGTCATTCTGGTGCCGGTCGCCGTCCCTTTGAATATCTCCGGCTCACGCGTACGGATGGTAACCTCGGCGTCCGACAGGAACGGTTCCTTGATAAGTACGTCCCAATCGATGGAAGCGACACACTCTGGATTGTCCTTTGCGCGCGTGATGAGTTCGATCTGGTCGCCCAGCTTGTGGACCGCAAAGCGACCGAGACCCTTCTCACCCAGGGGAAGACGGCTCAAGCGGGTGCGTTGCAGAGCCCGCCGCTGGGCCTGCCGGTGGTCGTGTCCCGGCACAAGCCAGATATCGCGGATTGTCTCAAGGGTCATGCCGTCGCCGTCGTCCTCCACGATAATCGTACTGTTCTGCCCTTGAATGTCCTTGAGCGTCACGATCACCGTTTCGGCATCAGCGTCGTAGGCATTTTTTACCAATTCAAATACCGCCAACCGCGGAGTTCCAATGAGCTGATCGCCAAGGAGTTGAAGTAGCCGCGCGCGAGGCCGAAAAGGGAGCTTGAGCTCTGCGTTGAGAGGATCGTTGGTTGCAGCCATTTAGCGCACCTTCCTCTTGTCATGAAGGTCTTTATCTTCGATGGCAAAACCAATAGCGCGCAATGCCGTCAGGATAATCGTGCGCTGTGTCAACCCTTCCTTTGCTGCACGAACGCTCACTTGGCGCTTAATACTCGTTGGCACCATCACTTGCAACGAAACGTCCTCCCCCTACTTTTGGGGGAAGTCGGCGATGCGGTGTCATTCTTCTTTTTCGCCATATGGTGGGTCCGAAGACATCATGATCTTAGCAAATCATGATGTCTTAAATCGCTTCGTAGTGACGAGTGCGGCGGGAGTCCGTTCTGATTGTCGGTCCGACCATCTGACGAATCCCCACAGGAGTTCCGGTAGACTCTTCTTGCATGTCGAGCCGTGCTAGTCTTGCGGCCGAAATCACGGAATAGAAGCGGCCTGGGCGAAGCCTGCTCCCCTATTCCAAGGGTAAACGGGGGTTCGAGAGGGCGAGAATCATGACGAAAGTCAGGGATCGGTACTATTGTCGTTCCCGGCCTGGGCACGCCTTCTGTCGATTTGGCCGCGACCCGGCACAGGTGTTTACTCTTCCTCAGGAAGTACGAGATTAGGGAAGCCGCGCGCTCGAAACGGGTGCGGGCGCAGGGCTCACGCAAGCTCGCAGTGATCTCGATAGCGACATCATCGGCTTCGGCGGAGGTGTTCACGATTGCCAACAGGTAGTAGGCCGTGCGCTTGACGTCATGATCGATGACGAAACAAGAGGCCTCTGGATTGTGAATGAAAGGTCCGGACAGATCGTCAAGCGGCTCCCGTGCCTCAAAGCCAATCGATGCGGCAAGCGGTCGGGAGGCGCAAATCTTGAACTTGATTTCCTGGCCCGCGCATAGCAGCAGCGGGTAGGAAGTTCTTTGGCCGGGCGGAAGTTCCAGCGTGTCCATGATGCTGTGTTCCTCCTCCCAGCGCGCGAGTCGGCACTGGTGGATCAGGTCGGGCAATGAGAATGCCGCCATAGTCTCCTCCGATGGAAGTATTGGACGCGGTTTTACCGGAACCTGAACTTGCAATGGTCCGGACTTTGGTCGAATCGCTTCCAGAGGCTAATGGCGCGGCAAATCCATTTTGACTGGAAAGGCTGCGAACTGCGGCTGGGAAGGCGAAGTTCCTCAACGAGCGCGACTCGGCGACCTCCGAGTGTAGATCAATGACGAGATGCGCTCCGCCTTAACGTTCTATTAAGACTTTTCGTGCACAATGCAATGTTCCACTGGCAAACCGCAAGAGGGGAACGTGCCTCTGTCATCTCGACAATCCCGACGAATCGCCGACGTTGCGTTGAACTATTTGGCTGTCGGTCGGGCAACACAAAAGCCATTCGCTAAGGGGCTTCGCCCCTCGCGCCCGCAAGAGGTGTCCCCATCTTTCGCTGTGCTGCAAGACGGCGCGAGTGCGCCGCCCTGCGGGTGGGTGATTCCCCTCCTCTTGCGGTTGCTACCCCCAACGCTCGCCGCGTCAGGCAGGGTTGCATGTTCACGCAACCTGATTCCATTAACAACGCCGCCCAGACTCTCGTCAGCGCACTCGCAGCGAGAGAAGGGCCGCAAATATCGGAGATAGACGCAATGCCGACAGAATTCAGAACGAGCCGCTGGCAGCGGAAACCGATACCGGACTATACGAATCAGCTTGACCTGTTTGCCGATGCCGTCCAAGATTCACCGGCGGAAGGTACTGCAACCCAGACGGTCGCTAACGAGCCGGAGAGAATCGATGAACGACAAGAGCCGATTGCGCGACGTGATCCTGAATCACTGGATCACTCACCGTCCCCAGATGGTGAAAGAACTGCTGCGGACAAACCAATTGATCCAGTCGCTCCGCGAAACGGAGGAGCGGACGACGGATCTGCTGTTCGATCTCCTGTCGGTACAGAAGATGAACTACGACGAAGCCTGGGAGATAGCGACGCGGGAATGGGGGCTCCTGCCGACCGAGGACCACCCGCCATCGCTATTGTCCACGAATTCGACCCAGAGCCCACAAAAGCAACCTCCCGCGACTTCCGAATAAATGATGCGCATCGAATAGGAGAAGGCAGCCTTCGCGAAAAGGCCAAGGACAATCTCGCGGCCATACGAAATCTCAAAGAGGTCGAAGGGCAGGGTCGCGACGCCACGGAGGAAGAAAAGACGCAGCTTGCGCGATACAGCGGCTGGGGCGCGTTGGCGAATGCCTTTCTCCCGTATCCGCCGCCCGAGTGGCAGCAGATCAACCGTGAGCTTACAACTCTTCTGACCGATGTCGAATATACTTCGGCGCGCGCCTCCACACCCAACGCGCACTTCACCTCGCCAATGGTGATCAAGTCTATGTGGGACGCGATCGAGCGCCTCGGACTTCCACCGGGCGCAACGATACTCGAACCCTCGATGGGCGTCGGGCATTTCTTCGGGCTGATGCCGCCGTCGCTCGAACTGGACACGCGCCGGACCGGTGTCGAACTGGACCAGATCACCGCCCGCATCGCCCAGCGGCTCTATCCGGATGCCACCATCTTCGCGAAAGCCTTTGAGGAGACGAAGCTCCCGGACAATTATTTCGACGCAGCAATAGGCAACATCCCATTCGGGAACTATGCGGTTTACGATCCAGCTTATAAACCGGTTCTCACGCGGGCGATTCATGATTACTTTTTCGCCAAGTCTCTGGACAAAGTGCGCACCGGTGGTGTTTTGGCGCTGATCACTAGCCGCTACACGATGGACAAACAGGACTCAACGATTCGCCGCTACCTGGCCGAGCGGGCAAACTTGGTGGGCGCGATCCGGCTTCCAAACTCTGCGTTCAAAGCCAACGCCGGAACGGAAGTCACCACCGACATTCTATTCCTGCAAAAACGGACAGCCGGCACACCGCCATCGGGCGAGCCGTGGTGCGACCTCGCGGCACACGAAACAAGCGAACACGGGCAGCTATTCATAAACGAGTACTTCGTGCGAAATCCTCACCTCATGCTCGGGCGGATGGTTCTCGAAGGCTCGATGTACCGTGGCAACGAGCCGACTCTCGACGGCGACCTAACGCCTGAGCTATTGGCGCGGGCAGTCTCCTCGCTACCAGCGGGCATCATGGTGCCTCGTCCACGATCGCACATCGTAGCTGCCATCGAGCCCGCCGATTTCGCCGCTGTCAAAGAAGGGGCTTTCGCCCTGCGCGACGGCAAGCTCACCGTTCGCAACGGCGCGACCTTTGATCCGGTCAATCTCTCATCGACCGCGGACTCTCGCGTGCGCGGCATGATGGCCATTCGTGACGCCGTGCGAGCCGTATTCCAATCCCAGTTAGATGACGCTCCCGAGGAACGAATTACGGAGACACGCCGGAGACTCAACGAAGTTTACGACGACTTTCAATGGCGGCACGGTCCATTATCTTCGCGTGAAAACATCAAAGCGTTCGCAGGGGACCCCGACCATCCCTTACTTCTCTCGCTTGAGAACTACGACGCCGAAACGAAACGCGCGACGAAGACCGCGATTTTTGAAAAGCGGACGCTCGAACGCTACAAACCGGTTGAGCATGTCGAAACGGCCGCCGAGGCACTCACTGTTTCGCTAAATGAGACTGGCGACATCGCCTGGCCGCGGATGGAGATATTGACCGGGCGCACCAGCACCCAGCTGCAAAGAGAGTTGGGCAGCCTTGCCTATCGCAACCCGAATGGGGGCCAATGGGAGACCGCCGATCGATACCTCAGCGGCGACGTGCGCGCGAAGCTGCGCACAGCGCAATCGGCCGCCGAACTCGATCCCGCCTATCAACGCAACATCGCCGCCCTGACGGCTGTCCAGCCAGTGGACCTTGAACCCGGCGAAATCGAAGCGCGGCTCGGATCATCATGGATCCCGACGTCCGATATCCGCGACTTTATCGCGCAGACGCTCGAAGCGCCGGCACGGCACGTTCGAGTCGCGCATGCGGGCGCGATCGCCACCTGGACTGTGGAGATTGACAGCGCCTCGAAATGGGAAGTGAGCAACACGACCACGCACGGCACGGAACGATTCAAGGCATCCGACTTGATTGACCAAGCATTGAACGGGCGCACGCCAACGGCTTACGACGAGATGGAAGACGGTTCGCGGGTCGTCAACCAGCGGGAGACGATTGCTGCCCGCGAAAAGCAACAACAGTTGAAGGACCGGTTCCGCGAATGGGTCTGGAAGGACGGAGAGCGGGCGACGCGTCTCGCCCGTGAATACAATGACCGGTTCAACAATTTGCGCCTGCGCCAGTTTGAGGGTTCGCACTTGACGTTCCCCGGAATGAATCGTGAAGTGCTACGGAATGGCGACCTCGACAAACATCAAAAAGATGCGGTTTGGCGGGTCTTGCAGGGCAACAGCACGTTACTTGCGCATTGTGTCGGCGCGGGCAAAAGTTTCGAAATGGCTGCGGCGGCGATGGAACTCCGCCGTATGGGGCTCGCCAAGAAGCCGATGATCGTCGTCCCGAATCACCTGGTGGAACAGATGGGCAGTGAATTTCTGCGGCTCTATCCCAATGCCAAGTTGTTCGTCGCGGGGCGGGAACATTTCGCGGCGGGGAACAGGCAAAAGGCGATGGCGCGGATTGCCGGCGGCAACTACGACGCGGTGATTGTGTCCCACCGGTCATTTGAGTATTTGCCGGTGTCGGATCGTCTATTCGAACAGTTCATGCAGGAGGAAATGGACAAGTTGGAGGAGGCCATTCTTGAGGCCAGGGCGGAGAAGGGGGATAACCGCCGCATCGTCAAGGAACTCGAAAAGGCCAAGAAGCGCTTTGCCACCAAGCTCAAGCAGCGGGCTGACCGCGAGAACAAAGACAACACCATCAGCTTCGAAGAGCTGGGAGTTGATCAGCTATTCGTCGATGAAGCGGATCTCTACAAGAACCTCTTCTATACGACGAAAATGAACCGCATCGCCGGCTTGCCGAACACGGACAGCAACCGCGCTTTCGACATGTACATGAAGACCCGCTATGTCCGGCAGATCAACGACGGCCGCGGCGTTGTGTTTGCCACCGGCACGCCCATCTCAAATACGATGGCCGAGCTGTACACGATGCTGCGCTACCTCGCGCCCGACCTGTTGCGGGAACGCGGTGTTGAACATTTTGACGCCTGGGCCGCCAATTTCGCCGAAGCCGTCACGGCGCTCGAACTTGCTCCCGATGGGTCCGGGTACCGCATGCATACCCGGTTTGCAAAGTTCATCAACCTGCCGGAACTGCTTTCGATGTTCCGCACCGTGGCCGACGTGCAGACGGCGGATATGCTGAAACTACCCCGCCCGACTCTTGAAGGCGGCCGGCCACTGGGCGTCGCGGCTCCCGGTTCACCTGGCTTAAAAGCCTTCGTAGAATCGCTCGTACAGCGCTCCGAAAAGCTCCGCAGTCAGCGCGTCGACCCGTCCGTCGACAACATGTTGAAGATTACCGGCGACGGGCGTAAGGCGGCGCTCGACATGCGACTGGTAGATCCATTCGCCGACCCGCATGGCGATTCCAAACTTTCGCGCGTCGTCTCCCGAATCCACGACAACTGGGAGAAATCGCGGGCCGAGCGGTCGACGCAGTTAGTGTTCTGTGACCTCTCGACGCCCAGTACGGACAAGTTCAACGTCTATCACGAGGTTCGCCATCAACTGGAGAAGTGCGGTGTGCCCGCCAATGAGATCGCCTTCATTCATGACGCCGACACTGACGCGGCCAAGAAAGTGCTGTTCGATTCCGTTAACGCCGGCCGCATTCGCGTTCTGATCGGTTCAACGGAAAAGATGGGGGCCGGAACCAACGTTCAACGCAAGCTGATCGCGCTGCATCACCTCGATGCGCCGTGGAGGCCACGGGACATCGAGCAGCGCGAGGGGCGAATTTTGCGGCAGGGCAACCTCAACCGCGAAGTGCGGATCTTCCGCTACGTCACCGAGGGTTCATTCGATGCCTATATGTGGCAGACCCTAGAGACCAAGGCCCGGTTCATTCAGCAGGTCATGACCGGCGCCACATCCGTCCGCCAGGCTGAAGACATTGAGGGCGGCGCGCTCACCTACGCCGAGATCAAGGCGATTGCCTCGGGCAATCCTGCCGTGATGGAGAAGGTCAAGGTCGATACCGAAATCCGCAAGCTCGACCAACTCCGCGCGGCCCACGTCAATCAGCAGTATTCCATCCGGACCCAGCTTTCCGGACTTCCCGGCCAGATCCAACATGCAAAGGCGAACCTGGCAAGGATAAAGGCTGATATCGCTACCCGTGACGCGAACACCGAAGACGAATTCCATATGACCGTCGGGAAGAAGGTCTTCTCTGGAAAGGGTGCCCGTGAAGAAGCCGCCAAGGCGTTGAACCACGTCGTCCTTTCCTGGCGGGACGACCTGACCTTGCAGCCGCGGGCGGCATACCGCGGGTTCGAGATCCTAAGCAGAGGCAGAGGGACACTGCGCTTCGGCGATACCGCCGCGGACGATCACACGCCCGAACTGTTTGTTCGCGGCGCGGCCGCCTATTCCGCCAACCTGAACACCGAAAACCCGGTTGGAACCGTTCAGAGTATCGAGCATACGTTGCGCGCCCTCGATCGGCACGCCGAAAGCGACCACGAGCGCATTGAACGGCTGGAGAAACAGTTGGCCGATTACCAGGCGCAAGCAAACAAGCCGTACGAGCACGAAGTGCGCCTCAAGGAGTTGCTTATCCAGCAAGCGCAACTGAACGCCGCGCTGGACCTCGACAAAGGGGAGCAGCAGGCCGCACCCGAAGAGTCGAGCGAGGGCCAGGATGCACCGGCGCACGCCCCCGAGAGCTTTGCCGCGCGCGTCCTCGCCGAGCGAGCGTTGGCGATGCTCCGTCGATAGCAATCGGCAGGTTCTCCGCCTCTGCGCCGGGATTTCTCATACATTGGCGCGACATTAGCCGGACCGCGAATTCCGTCAACGGTCTGCCCGCTCCATTCGCTGCGCTCCCGTGTGGCCCGTTTCCCGTTGGTGACGGAATCCGCTCCTGGTCCGGCCATTCCATGTTCGCGTCATGAGAAACACCAACGCAGAAACAGGAGCAAAGACCATGAAAGCTATCGAACGAAAAGACCTATACGCCCGCATCACCGGACAGATCGTGCAGTCGCTGGAACAAGGCACTCGTCCCTGGGTCAGACCCTGGAGCACCGGCCACGACGGCGGAAGCCTGATTCGACCCTTGCGACACAATGGGCAAGCGTATTCCGGCATCAACGTCCTGATGCTTTGGAGTGCGGCAGCGGAACACGGCTTCACGGCTCCGAGCTGGATGACCTTTCAACAGGCTCTGGCGATGAAAGCCAACGTGCGCAAAGGCGAGAAAGGCTCGCTGGTCGTCTACGCCAACACACTGACTCGAACCGAGGACGATGGTGACGGCAAGGAAGTTGAACGGCAAATTCCCTTCTTGAAGGGCTACACCGTCTTCAACGCTGAGCAGATCGATGGACTGCCGGAGAGCTACTACGGTAAGCCCACACCGGCGCTCGCTGGCCCCGCACGGATCGAACGCGCCGAAACCTTCTTCGCCAACACCAAGGTCGACATTCGGATGCGCGGGCACCGTGCCTACTATTCAACCGACCAGGACTATATCGCGATACCGCCGATTGAGTACTTCACTGACGCGGAGAGCTTTTACGCCACACTCAGCCATGAGTGTATCCACTCGACGCGCCACCCGAGCCGACTCGACCGGGACTTTGGTCGGACGACCTGGGGTGATCCGGGCTACGCCCGTGAGGAACTCGTAGCCGAACTGGGTGCTGCCTTCCTCTGCGCCGACCTGGAGCTCACGCCGGAAGTGCGGGAAGATCATGCGTCCTATCTGGCTTCGTGGCTTGAGGTGCTGAAGAACGACAATCGCGCCATCTTTCAAGCCGCATCCCACGCCCAACGCGCGGTTGACTTCCTCCACGGGCTTCAAAAGCCCGCTGGAGCGGAGGGCTGAGCCTTACCGCCGCCGTTCAAGTTCGGAGAGCCCGAAGCAATGGGCGGCGGCAGCCGCCTTTTGTCTCGGAGCGCCACAAACCAGTTCGGCTGCTTTCCCTTGCCGACGACGTAGGACTGGGAAACGTCGGCGGGATTCACATAACGATCTCCGGCGCGCAGTTGGGCCTTGCCACGTTTCGCTTTTCGAGCACCGTCAAACGAAACCATCAGCTGCGCCGTGACGGCGATCTGGCGAATCTGCTCCATCGCATCATTCCGGCGTTTTTCCACACGCGCATGCAGCAGCCCTTGCGCCGCGGAAATCAGGCCGGTCAGTTCCTGGTCGCTCAACTGGTCGATCGTATCGGTGTTCATTCGTCGTCCTCCTCTTTGTTCTGGGTTAACTGAATCAGATCGATATGCGAGGCCTCCTCGGGCTTCAACTCATCCTCGGCAACGGTCCCTTCCTGCACAAATCTCGTCCGATGCCGCCGCAGCATTTCATACAACGGCAGCAGCCTCCGCCCCTCGACCAGAACCGTGTCCAAGCCAAAGCGCAGCTTCACTTGATCGGCGGGCAGATACTCGATCTTGACGAGAAAGCTGTAGCTCAGCGCACAGCGCGAGCCGTTGCTAAACCGCACGTCAAGCATGAGATCGTCCTGCGTTTGGCGGCGCCCCGTCGCATACGCCTCCCGCACCGCGTCATCCTGTTCCCGGTCCGAGTTGCGCCCTCCCGGCTTACCTGTTGCGGCGTTACCTCGTCGGGGTTCGTCATGCGCTCCGGCCATACTCTCTCTCCTTTGTGAATCTGGGGCGCACCATATCGCGGCCTCGCTCCCGTTGGACCTGATAGTTCTCCCGTAGGCGCTGCAAACGAAGCATCTCGTGTAATTTGCTGAGACGTTTCGGATTCTGCTTCTGAATCTCGCCGCGGAGCAGCTCCGTCGCCGACAACCGCTCATTGGTTGCCCGGATGGCGTCGAACATCGCGACTTTATCATCGGTATAGAGCTTCACGGATTCGCGCCCGCGGGAAACGGAAACATAAAACTGCTCACGATTGACGGCGCCGAAGGAGTCCTGCCCCATCGCGACAAGTACCCTGTCGACGGTCTTACCCTGCGCCGCATGGCTCGTGCTGGTGTAGCCATAGTTGAGATGCCCATATTCTCTCGGCACCACAAATCCATTCGTCAGCCGGATATCGCCGTCCTTGGTGAACCCGGCCACCTTGTATACCGCTCCATTGTTAAGGCGAGCCTTGGCCGTTTTTCCAGTTCGCGTTGATTCCCTGGCGTACCCGTTCTGGGTGATCCGTAGCGAGTCACCGGCGGCCAAATCAAACGATCTTGGCCGATATACCTGGAACCGATCCGCGTCCGCCAGGGCAAGGGTCAGTTGCTTGCCATTGGCTCGCTTCAACTGAACGACGCCGTTCTCCTGCGCCAACACTTCCAACTTCTCGCCGCGTTTACAACCCTTCGCATTTTGGTGGAACTGGACGATCAAGCCTGGCCGATAGAGGGACGCTTCGCGACGCTCCGCTGTCGTCCAGTTCGTGCTTTCTAGCGCGGTGAACTCGTGCTCGGACGCATCCAATCGGCCTGCTGCTTTCAGTTCTTCCCGGATATGCCTGGTTATCTGGTCGCCTTCGGCGTGGGTGGGTGCCACTGCGAGGGCACTCTTCGTCGTTCCATCGCTCTTCCGCTCCGATACGGCCTCGACATAGTCGCATGCCATCTGGCGGTAAAGGGTGTCGCCATTCAGTTCGACAATGGCTCCCATGTCATCGAGTGCGGCGATTCCTTCGGCGAGTTTAGTTGTGCGCTTGCCGTTCCGCGACGTGGGCGCGTCACCTTGGCTGATGGCTTGAACCGCCGCGCGGTAGGCTGCATTGGTCTGGCGCCGCACCTCCTTTAGCTCGGCAAAGGCAAGTCCCGCTTCCTCCTCAATAATGCGGAGCGCATCGCCTCGGGCAACCGACGAATGCTGTCTTCGGTCACCCGCAAGGATCACTCGGCAGTTTTGCTCTTTCGCCAGCGCGAAAAGTCGAATAGTGTCCTTCACGGACAAGAGACCGGCCTCATCAATCCACAACACTTGGCCGAAGACGCTCGCGCGAAGGCGGTCATCGGAGAGTAGCCGCTCGACAGTGTCGGCGTTTTCAAATCCTTCTTCTCGCAACACACGCCGCGAAGCTTCCGCCGAAGGCGCGAAGGTGAACACTTCGCGGCCGCCTTCCCGAATCGCCGTAATGGTGGCCTGCATCATGCGCGTCTTGCCGGTGCCCGCGCCGCCTCGAAGTCCAATGACCCGGTCCCGAGAGGATAGGATCTTCTCCGCCGCCCGGCGTTGTTCGCGGCTCAGTCCGGCATCGAGAGTAATGGTGGGCCCGGCCAGGCTTTTGCAAGTTCCGCGGCCCTTCCGGACAAACCCAACCATCTCCATCTCCTCGCGGTAGACCCCTCGGGTTGTCGCGTACAGTACGCCGCCGTTGTCCCGAAGAATGACATCATCGCGCCGCGATTCCTGCTGCACCCCGGCGACGGAAACTGAACCCACGCCGTGCATTAATGCCTCGGCCAATAGCCGCTTTTCACGGACGACCGATTCCCGCTCAAAGCAATGTTCCAGCCCATAGTCGAGCGCTTGCTGGGCGGTCACTTCGCCGCCTTTTTCGTGTCCCTGCGCCGATCGTAACGACCGCCAATCCTCCGGTGTTAACCGTTCTTGCCAATGTGCGCGAAGGTCTCCGATGTTCAGGTCGCTATTCTTCGCCTTGCGGGTCCGGCGGCCCAGTTCACTCTTCTGCTTGAGATCGGTTATCTGGCGGCGAGCAGCCTCCGCTTCGATTACCTGCGAACGTCGTGAGAACTTCTCCGTTAGGCTCTCCCCGATACCGCCCAACCGGAAGCTTTTCCCGTCGCGCTCCACTGCGTACCCGAGCTCCGACAGCTTCAGTCCCAGCCGCGCATGAAACGCCGCCTGATAATAGGTCGCATCCCGCTTGATGGCCCCAAACTCCCCCGCCTTCCAGCAGCCTTCCTCTGAGTCATAGCTTAAGTTCATCGCCACGGCGTGAACGTGCAGTTGCGGGTCGGGCGCCCCATCAGCCAGGGGACGGGTCGTGCGGTGAAGGAAGTAGGCCCAAACCATGTTGCCAGACACGCGGCTGTGAAACTGTCCGCACTTGCGCACCCGGACCGCCATGGATTGCTCAACCTCGCTCATCGTCTCGCGCACCGACGCCTGAAACGCCTCCAGGATGCGCGCATCGCCGCCCAGCTCAAAAGCCAGCGTCACCGACTTCGGGGCGTCAAAAGTGAAATCGTAGCTAATCCTTCGATTGGCCTTCATCCGTGCCGTCAGTTGTTCGCCTGTGAGGGGGTGTTGGTTGTCGCACAGCCTGAAGAAGCTATCCCGATCCACCGGTCCCGCAAGCCCCAGCAAGGCCGCCCCCAAGCCATGCCATTCGCCCAGGATCTGCTGGCCGTCCTTCATGTAGTATTCGGCCTGGGTCAACTCCTGCTTGAAGTAGTCCTTGGCGGCCTGGCTACTCGACGAATGGTTAATAAAAAGCATCAAAACTCCGGCTTCGTTAACGACTTCGTTAATGAAACAATACCCTACCCAGGTAAAGGAGTCGTTAATAAAGGATTGGATTGTAGACATCTCTCCTAAGCGTTGCTTAGGGCCGGTACTGGCGTCCGGCCGCGATGTCCGAAGACGAAAGTGACTGCTTAACATGGGCTCCAGAACGCTATGGTGGCACTCTGACAATGTTAGTCTCGGCACGCTGGACGGAACCCAAATATGATTTTGTATCCGCGCCGCGCGATTGTGACACGCCAAGCACGAGGAGAGAGGTGGTAGGTATTGAGAAGTTCGATATCTCGCAAAGGCAGCCGGCTGGGGCTGCAACCCTAAATAAGTTGCGTAGCGATGCGACGCTCACCAACGCGCGGCCGATGGGGAGTCAGAACTTCCCAAAGTCTTTGGGGTGGATATGTTGCTGTGTGTTGGTTCAGCCTGGCGAGAGGGCGCTCTCCGCGAATGAATATTCCGCCCTTCGGGCGGAGACTTTTAAGGCATCAGGGTTTACCGATCCGATCTGGTTTCTTTGAGGAACGCAGAAGCGAAGCCACCGCGCTCCGATCATCGTCTCGATGAGCCCGGACTATCCCTCGGCGCGGTTGCGTGCCCGCGGTGCCGCACCCGTTTCGCCCGGCAAAAGCAACGTGGCGCGACCGCCGCCAGCGCGGCCAACTACCGGGGTGCGCCTATTCCAGGAGCAATCCCGACAGAGCACAAGTGCGACACAAAGCATCAGTGCGACACGGCGACTTCTCGCTCATCTGGTATGCTGTGGGCTCGGATTATGATGCCTGCGACGGCGAGATAACGTCGGCCAGGATCGATTTAATGCAGGTCAGCCTAGACAATCGTTGGTCGTCGCAAGTATCCCCGATCTCGTCCGCGACCCTTCAAGGAGTTAGAAATGCCGCGTTGGATCTTCGCGCTCGCCTTCGCACTCGTCTTCTATGGCAATGGTGCTGCTTATATCGAGAGTTTCGTCAACTACTCCAGTTGGCACCTAATTGGAGATGACGCGTTCCTGAACTACCACAAGTTCATTGGACCCAGAGTCATAGCGTTTCTGGTCGTCCCTGCCGTGCTCGGCACCGTATTTACGATCGTTCTTTTGTGGTCCAGACCAGCCGTAATTCCGCTCTGGTCAGTCTGGGTGGCGATCTTCCTGCAACTCGTGGTTTGGGTCTCAACCGCAACAATCCAGATTCCTATTCAGTTTCAACTTGCCGAACAGGGTGCATCACCAGCACTGCTCGAGCGACTTATGGAAACGAACTGGTGGTTGAGACGGATCCCGTACTCAATGTGTGCTGCACTGTTTCTCTGGATGGCTACTCGGGCGGTCGCGCCACAGGAACGCGACGCCTGACTGTGGTTCTCACAAATCTCGAAGTTGCTGATAAATTGGGGTTGCCTTTCTTCCTTCGATTCCCTTGTTCCCCTCTGTTGGTGGCACTGGCGGCGGCTTTCGTGGCTTTCTTTCGCCGTCGTAGGGCGCTTCAGCTTGAAATTCTTGCACTCCGTCATCAGCTAGGTGTTCTGCAACGGTCGGTGAGGCGGCCGAAGTTGACGGCCGCTGATCGGTTCCTGTGGGCCTGGTTGTCGGCGGTCTGGGAAGATTGGCAACCGAGTGCCGCCATCATGAAGCCGGCGACGGTGATCGGGTGGCATCGCAAGGGCTTCGGCCTGTTCTGGACGTGGAAAATTCGACGGGGAACGCTGGGGCGACCGACAGTCCCGGCGGATGTCCGAACCTTGATTCGTGCGATTAGCCGCGACAACCCTCTCTGGGGCGCACCGCGAATTCACGGCGAACTGCTCAAGCTTGGTATCGACGTCGGCCAGACGAGCGTGAGCAAGCATATGGTCCGCCACCGCAAACCGCCATCGCAGACTTGGCGGACCTTCCTTGAAAATCACGTCAAGACCATGGTTTCGGTGGACTTCTTTACGGTGCCGACCATCCGATTCCAGGTGCTGCATGTCTTTCTGGTGCTGGCACACGACCACCGCCGGATTCTCCACTTTGCCGTGAGTGCTCATCCCACTGCGGAGTGGACCGCGCAGCAACTCAGGGAAGCCTTTCCCTGGGACACCGCGCCCCGCTATTTGCTGCGCGATCGCGACCGGATCTTCGGGAAAGATGTCGTGGATCAAATTAAAGCCATGGGGATCAACCAGGTTCTGTCGGCACCATGTTCCCCCTGGCAACGGGCTTATGTCGAACGGGTCATCGGCACCATCCGCCGCGAGTGCCTGGACCACGTAATCGTGTTCGGCGAAGGGAGCTTGTACCGTCACCTGCAAAGTTTCGTGGACTACTATCATCGGAGCCGGACCCACCTGGGATTGGAGAAGGACACACCGGAACTTCGCCCGATCCAATCGGCGGACATGGGGCGGGTTATTGCGATGCCGGAAGTCGACGGACTCCATCATCGTTACGAGCGCCGCGCCGCATAAAGGCATCTTCGGCGCGATTCCATCCGCACTGGTCTGTGCCCTTGCGCCGCCTCATTGACGGACACCGCGGCCGCGGCCACGAGGCTTTTGGCGAAGCGGCCAGAGGCGTTGCGAGCCGACGACATCGGGCGAGTGAAGTCCGAAGACGCCCGCTCAAAAACCAGAAAGGCTATGGAATCCGTCCGGTCACACGTCAAGCCGAGGTTTCCGAGAACGACAGTCGCAATGATTTGGTCGATATTGGTTTTTTCATCCATAATTGTTTGCCGGTCGATCTGGCCGACGGGGCGAACCAAACATTTTTCGTACAGCGCCAGATCGTCGGCGCAGTAGAGATCCTTCAGCCGCTCATCCAGATCGGTGAAGCGCGGCTCGAAGCGCCGCCCAAAGCAATACAGAATGCCGAAGTTGGCCTTGTTGACGCTGTGCATGTCGCCGGTAATCGCGGTCGGCACGATGTCCGACGTGTTGCGATACCAGATATCGAACACATGATGGGCTCCGCCGGGCACGCATCGAGTGAACTACGAACTCGTGATCTTCCCGTCGGTCATGTGATAAACGCGATCGAAGCCTTTGATCATGCGCTCGTCGTGGGTCACCACGATGACTGCGGCTTGGCGTTCGTGGCCCAACTGTCGCAGCAGGTCCATCACGGCTTTGCCGCGTTCCGTGTCCAGGGCCGCGGTAGGCTCGTCGGCCAGAATGACCACAGGATCGTTCACCACTGCACGGGCAACGGCGACGCGCTGCTGTTCACCGCCGGATAATGTGGCCGGGTGCGTGTCCGCCCGGTTCCCCAGCCCTAGCCTTTCCAGGAGTGTTCTGGCTTTCTCCATCGCTTCTCGATGCGAAACCCCGTTGAGCGTCAGCACCAGGGCAACATTCTCTGCGGCAGTGAGGAATGGAATCAGGTTGTACGCCTGAAAAATAATACCCATTCGCTGGCGCCGCATCTGCCGGTCGTCGATCAATACTCGCTCGCGGTCGAAGATTACGTCGTCGTCGATGACGATGTGGCCGTGTGTCGGTGGATCGATCAGCGACAAGGCACGCAACAGCGTGGTTTTCCCCGATCCGCTCGGCCCCATCAGCGCCACCACCTCGCCTGGCTCAACGGCGATGCTTGCGCCGCTAAGCGCAACAACCTGGCTTGCGCCTTCTCCAAAGACTTTGGTGATGTTCTCGGCGACCACGGCTGGCATTAAGCGCCGCCCCCCATGGCGGTGGTTGCGTCGATACTCAAAGCGCGGCGGATGCCGATGACGCTCGCCAGGACGCAGATGAATACGATGATGCCGAACAGAACATATTGATCGAAGGCCACAATCGCCACACGTCGTGGAAAGTACCCATAAGTAAAATGGATCAAAACCGCGCCGAATCCGTACCCGAGGATTCCAAGCGCAAGCGACTCCTGCAGAATGAGGCCACCGATCTTCGTATTGCGCGCTCCGATGATCTTGAGCGTAGCGATATCGCGGGTCTTTTCGAGCGTCATTGTGTAGATAATGAGGGCAATGATCACCGTCGACACCGCGAGCAGGATGATGCGGAAGAGAAGAATTTGTTGGCGCGCCCGTTCGATCACGCTCTTTGCCAGAACATCTTCTTGCTCGGCCGTCGTCATCGCGCGATAGTGATTCCACTGCTCAATGCGGCGCGCCACTGGCTCGGGTGCTACCCATGGATCGAGCTTCACCAGAATCGCATTTGCCAGGTTCGTGTTCTGAAGAATCGGAGCAAGCGCCGTGGCGGAGACGTTCCCTAGCGCCGGATTCGCCCTCAAATCGGACTGCAAACGCGCCCGGTCATTCCGGATGGCTTCGCTCGCCTTGAGGAATTGCAGCTCTTGAGCGTCTTGCAGAGAAACAAAGGCGGTTGAATCTCCGGAGCTTGAAACGATACCCTCCGTCCAGCCGACCACCGTGAATGTCATCCGGCCAAACGGGATTCGCGCGCCGACTGGAATTCCGGCCTTGCGGTCGATAACCATCTCGTATCGCCCGTTTACGATCGGCCGGCCAGCCGCCACGGCCGCAGGCCCGCCGAGACTGTTCGGCCGATAACCGATAACCTGCACGCGGATTGGTTTGGAATTGTATTCCAGTTGAATGGATTGAAAAGCAATGGGGCTGGCCTCGCGCACACCAGGCACGGCGCCGATCACTTTGTAAAGATCGTCGGGCACGCGCGAACTTTCAGCAAATGGGCCATTGGTGTCTTTCTGCACAATCCACAAGTCCGCGCCGGGCGCGCGCACAATGCTGAGAGCGTCTTCCACCATGCCGCGGTAGATACCGCCCATCGCCATAACCGTTGCCAGCAGCAACCCGAGGCCCAGGGCGGTGAGAATAAACCGCCCGAGGCGGTATTTCACATCCCGAATCGCCAGATTCATCGGTTCTTCGCCGTTTCCGCGTCTTGTGGAGTTGAGACTACGCGCCGTCCTTCGTTCCCGGGGTCCGCCAGCTTTCCGGGAGCAATCACCACGTTTTCGCCGGCTTTCAGTCCTTCGGCGATTTCGATCCAACCGGACGGATCGGCCGCACCCAGCCGAGCCGGTTTGAAACGTAGTCTTCCCTCAACCACGGTCCAGGCGCCTGTACCATCAGAAGTACGCACGACCGCGCCAAGTGGAAGCGCGATGGTCCGTTTCGGCGCGGGGCGGATCGTCGCCTCCGCCTGTTCGCCGAGCGTCAGGCGTTGCGGTAGCTCCTCAAAGGCGATGTCGACGGTGAGTTGCTCGGTGACCCGGTCGCTCTCGCGTCTGATCCTTGCGACTCTGCCGTTGACGATGCGCCCGGGGGTGGAACGTAGCACGAGTTCCACGCGGTCGCCCACAGCGACTCGCCCCGCCTCGCGCTCGTCAACGTAGGCTGTGACCCACGCGGTGCGCGGATCCACGAGCTTCAGAATGGGGGTTCCAGGATTCACTGCCGCGCCAGGCTCCAGTTCGCGGCTCACGACCAGAGCCGCCATGGGACTGGCAATCATGGTGTCCGCCCGTCTGGCTCGCACCGCTGTCTGTGCTGCCGCCGCAGTGACGATTTCATTCTGCGCGATCTTGACGCCCGCTTCCTGCGCGGTGATTTCATGCAACGACGCTTGCCGTTGAGCTTCCGCACTTCGCAGTTCCTCGTCTGCCGATTCGGCAGCGGTGATTCGAGCATCCACTTCCATCTGCGGCACGTCACCGGTCGCGGCAAGCTTCCGCCAGCGATCTGCATTGGTATGAGCCAGCGCCCGGTTCGCCTTCGCCCGCGCAACCGCCGCGTCGGCCGCGGACAGTGTTGCTTGCGCGCGAAATACAGCAGCCTGTTGAGCGGGCACGGTAAGCCTCGCCCGCTGTATTGCCGCGTCGGCCCGGTCCACTTCACTGCGTGCCTCTGAATTCTCCAGTTCGATCAGCAACTGGCCATTGCGGACGGTATCACCTTGGTCCGCATGGATGGCGATCACTCGGCCCGAAATCTTTGCGGCAAGCAAAACCACAACCTTGGCCTCCACGGTGCCGACACCCTGAATCGCCGGACTGACCTCACGCCATTCGACGGTTGCCGTTATCACCTGCGCTGGGCGCAGCCAGAACCACACGGCTACGCCAATGACTGCCAGAACAGCCCCAACAAGAGCGGTTGTGCGGACGACCTTGATCACGCGGCTGCGCCTCTGCTGCACGGTCGGTATCGTGGGCGGCTTCGGCGACACTGTGCCCATCAGATCTGTTGCCATGCTCAGGCTCCTTAGCGCGGGCGCTCAGCAATGCCGCGTCTTTGGCGGCAAAGCTCTTCTTCGTCTCGGAATCTGTCTATGGTTTGCCTGTGAACTGGGTCAGCAGGATTGACACATTCGGGTTGGCTTTGATCTCGTGAAGGACGGTTGCCTCGATCGTCACCAAAACGCCGGCCTTCAATTCGATGGGTTCAGGGGCGTCACCCACCTTCAGGATTCCGCTGCCGGCGACGCAGTGAATCGTGATCGGCACGGCGGCCTTGTGGGTTTCCAGAATCCCGCCGTTGCGCAGCGTGATCTGTACGAGTTTGCGGCCCGGGCCTTCGTAGAGCAGTTCGACTTCTTTGTCTTTGCCTGCGCCGACGGATGTGCGAAGCGGGAGTACTTTCATTTCGGGTGCCACCTTTTCTGACTTAGCCTCGGGTTCTGAAATCGCAACGGGCAGCGGATGCTCCTTATGCATCGCTGCCATTCCCTGGTCGACGAATTCCGAAACCGCGTCAGCATGGGCATGGAGCAGCTTCACCACCCAAGGATCGGTGGAGGTTTCGATCACTTTAATCCCTTTTGGCGTGTTCGACAGTTCCATGTGGATCTTGCTGGCCTGCCGGAAGATTTCCGCGTACAAAGGATCCCACATCCTGATCGGATGCCCCGCAGACAGGCGCTGGTACATCGCCCGGACATGCTCCCGGATCAAAGCCTGGACCTTGAGATCGGCGGACTCGGTGAGCGTCTCGACACCGCTATCGAGTTTCTTAACCTTTCGGGAAATCTGCTGGTGCGCGCCGAACAGCGCGTGGATCGTCTCCATGTCCTGCCCGCCCTCGCCCATCATTCCCCGCATCTGGCCCCGCATTCGACCCTGCCCAGGCTGAGCCACTGCTGCGTCGTTGTGCTGCGGATGCTCCTGAGCCCACGCTCCAGCCGCCAGCGCGGCTGCCATCATTCCCAAGTACAATCCGGGTAAAACGCCTCGCGGGCGGTTGCCCAGGTGACCGAAGGGCGTTCGTTGTTGGTTATCTGACATTAGTCTTCCTAACTCCTATCGCACGTCCGCTTTTATACTGAGACGAGCTTCTCCCTTGTTTAAGATGCAGTCGGCGGGATATGGGTGACACACGCCAATTCCGAGCTTCAGGTGGCGGGTTACAGGTTACAGGTTTTGGCGCAGGCTGCGCCTTATGCCTCAGGGTTAGTGATGGAAAACGTCCGGCCTAACAACGATTTCGAGCGCCTCGCACCCATTTTTCGGTTCTGGCCCATGATTGGTACAAGTTCACGTTGCCGGTGCTGGTAGTCGGCGAGCGCGCAGCAAGGTAACGCCAGCACGGCCGTACATCTGCCTCTTGAGCGCTTTCAGTTTGTTGACTTGCCCTTCCACTTACCCGTAGCTCCAGAGCATTATCACCGCATTCTCAACGGCCGCTTTGTCGCGCCTCAGAAACTTAGGCGAAACGGCCCAACCGCGTGAGCCGGAGCTCTCGACATCTTTCAGCCACTGGTTCAGCTTCGCATTTGTGGAGCCACGGAGATTGGATCGGAATTGATGCAGGAAGTGGCGAATCTGGAAAATCTGCGAGCTGTTCGCTTTCAACGTCGCCACCGTTTGTGCCTCCTGTTCGGAGAGTTCGCTGGGGTGCTTGGCCAGCAGCGCGGCGGCCACTTTTGGCGCCAGCCGACGCGAGTTGCCGGCCACGGATATCGGCAGGATAAGGGTTGGGACGACGGTAGGAGTGAAAGGGGAAACTGTCCGCGAACTCCGTAAGAAAACAGCAGGTCCGCCAGCCCAGAATAGCAGCCGACGTACCCCTGTTTGCGAACTTCCTTCAGCAGATCCTTTGCGCTCCGGCAGTTCTGCGTCCATCGCTGACTCAGGTAGCCTCAAAACGACTCCGGCATGCCAACCCGCGGTGCCATGCGATTACGCTCGGGAGTCGACACCCAGGACGCGCAGTGGGTCGGCTGGCGCCGCCCGCGCAGCGGCTTGCTTGACCTGCCGGAGTAACGTGTCCCGGCTCACCAACACACCCAGCCGTCCTGCCAACCGCTGAGCCGGACGGCCGCCAAGAGCATGGCCGAAGGGCAACAATCTGATCAGGGCGAACGGTTCTTTGGGCATGCGGAAGGCACAGGGAAGGCAAGGAGAGCAGGAGATAATGAGGGTCACCAGATGGATTCCTTGCAGTACGTTCCAGCGTTGGGCCAAAATCCAGAATCCTAGCCCCCCTGTACCGCACCCCCGGATTCTCCTGCTCTCGATGACGGTGGGCGTTGCGACCACTGCCCTCTGGACAAGTTGAGTTGGATGCGGCGTAGTCTTCCGAGGCCGGGCTGCTGTTGCGAAGGGCGCTCGAACTTCGAGCGGCACTGAAGCTGGGGATCCAAAGTTCCCTCAATGAAACCCGGGGGGATGAGTTCTACATCCTCGTGGTGGTCGACGAAGAGCATGACTTGGTGCAACGAGAGAAGATGCCTTCGGCCACCGTTCCTTGAGCGCCCACCGTTCAAGGAACGGTGGCAGTTTCAAGGAATGCTCGCGCTGCACGGAAACACGCCTGAAGGATGCATAGCCTATCATCCTGGCTTCCGGTGTCGAACTGTTGGCCCGAATGATCCACTGCATTACTCACGATGGCAACCAGTCCCACCGAAGCTCCACAGGCCGCGCCAAAGGCAAACAGAGCTGCTGCCTGCATCTCAACAGCCAGAACACCTTCTTGCGCCCAGGCCTCTAATTGCGATTGCGTTTCCCGATACGGGGCATCTGTGGTCCAGACCGTTCCGCATCGAACAGGCCAGTTCATCGCGGCCAGTTCGCGCGCGAGGAATGGAACGATGGGCGTCGGGCAATCGACTCGCTTACCGACGGGCAGGTAGTGGAGCGAAGTGCCTTCATCACGAATGGCGGCTGTTGCCACGACCAGGCACGGGACCGGCAGGTCTGAAGAGACGCGCCCCGCCGAGGTCAAACCAAGAATGACTTTCACCCCCGCCGCCGCGAGTTGCTCAGCGATGAGGACAGCGTAGGGTCCGCCGATCGCTCGGGGGATGATTCCGTATGAGTGGTCCTCCAGTTGGAGGGCATACATCGTAGTGTGAAAGCACGGCCACGACGGAATAGGCTTTGCGAGTCCTTGCCCGACTAGCCAGTCGGAAAGATCTCCGTCGAACTCTAAGACGCACACTGGGGGCAGTTCTCCGTCCGGGATACCGCGTGATCGGCGCACATCGTCGATCAATTGAACGGGCGTGAACACGGAGGGCTCATCGATCGGATGGTTCAGGAGCGGAAGGTTGGAGTTAATGGACATCGAATCGTCTCGTGGGTGGCAATGAGAATCTCAGCGTGCTGACATTTCCAGAGTGCAGTAGCAGTAGACAAACTGCTGGGTTGTGCCGAATGGTGTCTCGTGGATCTCCGTCCGGCTGTCGATCAGACGAAAGCTGGCGCCGAACTGCTCATGGAGTCCGCCAGCATCGTATCGTACGACTTCGAGACCGCTGCATTTCATGGGCCCATCGGGCCCAAACGTACTCACAATCACATGCCCTCCCGGCCTAACCGCGGAGGCGACGTTCCGCACATATGCTGTGCGGTGCTCCGCCTTGGTCAGGAAATGAAAGACGGCACGATCGTGCCATAGGTCGAAGGAGTGAGGAGGGAAAGTTGCCTGAGTCACGTCGGCTGGGATCCATTGAACCGTTTCCGCGCGCCGACACAAGCGTTTTTTTGCCGTTTCGAGTGCACCTTGCGATATGTCCAAAACGGTGATGTTGTCGTAGCCACGATCCAATAGATCGTCCACCAGAGTTGAGGCGCCGCCACCGACATCGACAATCGAGGCACAGAGGTCGCCGACGATCGCCCGCTCGATTAGGCTGAGCGAAGTCTCAAGGTGGGGACGAAACCAGCTAACTTGGTCCGGCGCCTTCGTTCCATAGACTCGCTCCCAATGTTCCTGCATATCCTCCATTCTCCCGCGAAACCAACGCGACGTGAACAGTTCCGAAGGGCTCTGGTGCAAATTGTGAGTTGCGGCAATTTCGGGTTCTGGCGCAAATTTGGTGCAAGTTCACGTTGCCGGTGCGGGTATTAGGCGAGCACACAGCAAGGGTACGCCAGCACGGCCGTACATCTGCCGCTTGAGCGCTTTCAGCTTGTTGACTTGCCCTTCTACTTGCCCGTAGCTCCAGAGCATTATCACCGCATTCTCAACGGCCGCTTTGTCGCGCTTCAGAACTTCGGCGAAACGTTCCAACCGCGTCAGGCAGGAGCTCTCGACATCTTTCAGCCACTGGTTCAGCTTCGCCTTTGTGGAGCCACGGAGAATGGCTCGGAATTGATGCAGGAACTGGTGAATCTGGATCATATGCGAGCTGTTCGCTTTCAACGTCGCCACCGTTTGGCGCTCCGACTGCCTCCCGCCGCAACCTTTCCTATTCACTCCCGATGATTTTGGACAGCAGCCGGTCGACTTCGCGACCACCGACAGCCCCACCTCAACTCCTGCGTAGCAGCCTTCAATGACAAATTGCTTTGTTTTCAAACGCCCAATCGTCTGCGTTCAGCTAATTTGGACAGCCGTCGACTTCGGCGCTCGCGAGAAATGGGTTCTCCCGCAAATCGCGTGCAAGCCTGTTCGCTCCAGAGGCCCCACCCCCATTGAGTCTCCGAAGTGTTTTATGTTTTGAGACAAATGGCCTCTCCCCCGAGCCATGTGCAGGCGCTTCTTCCTGACACATCCTGCCTTAAACTAACATCGGTCAAGCAAGACGCCGGCGGTCCAGTTCTCATCCTGGCCGCCGCTGCCAGTTCCGTCGCCTACTGTCCGTCTTGCCACACGGCCACCCATTCCCTTCACAGCAATTACGTGCGCATTTTACGGGACCTGCCATGGCAGGGCGCAGCGGCTGAAATCCGGCTGAGCGCCCGCCGCTTCCGGTGCCGGAGCCCAGACTGCCCGTGTGTGACGTTCGCTGAGGAACTGCCATCGGTTTCTCCGCGCTATGGCCGGCAAACGAGTCGATTCGCCGAGACAATCCGGCTGGTTGGATACGTGCTGGGCGGTGAGGCGGGAGCACGTCTGTCGGCGAGGCTTGGCATGCAAATCAGTCCTGACACCGTACTGAGAAAAGTGAAGGTCGGGCCGTCCGCTTCGGTTCGAGCGGTGAGGGCGGTGGGCATCGACGATTGGGCCTGGCGCAAAGGGCAACGATATGGAACCATTCTGGTCGACCTGGAAGCACATTCTCCCATCGACCTGCTGCCGGATCGTTCCGCCGATAGCGTCGCCGCCTGGTTACAGTCACATCCAGGCGCGGAATTCGTGAGCCGGGACCGGGCCGGCCTCTATGCCGATGGAGCAACCCGAGGGGCCCCGCAAGCTACCCAAGTGGCCGATCGGTTCCATTTGTTGTGTAATCTGACTGAAGCTGTGCAACGGGTTCTGGAACAGAGACGGACCGCCTTGGCGAAGACGATTGTACCTGCGATCGCGGAGCCGGCTTCAGCGCCGATGGCGCCAGCGGTCACGCCGAGGCCGAAAACCCGGCTACAGGAAGTTTCCGAGCAGCGCCGGCAATCCCGGCTCGACAGGTACAACGAAGTCGTTGCCCTCAACCGCCAGGGAATGAGTCAAAAGGAAATCGGCCGTACGCTCCATATGGAATGGAAAACGGTTCGGCGTCTCCTTCGTGCCGGTAAGTTTCCGAAAAGGGCGAAACCGCACCGCCCGCCTCCTGGAATTAGGAAGTACGAGGAGTTCATTCAACAGCGATGGGCTGAGGGCTGTCACAATGCGACCAAACTGTGGCGTGAAATCCAAACCCAGGGCTATCGCGGCGCACGAAGTACGATGTCCCGTTTTGTCGCCACGCTTCGCACACCGGGAACCAAGTATTTCCGTGAAACAACCGCACCCCGCCAGCCGAAAGCCAAACCGCCCTCTCCTCGGCAGGCTGCTATGCTGTTGGCCCGCCGCCCGGAAAAGCTGAAGTCGGATGAGCAGCAACTACTCGCCAAGTTGCAGGAATGTTGTCCCGATGTTCCCACCCTCTATGGATTGACGCATGGCTTTGCCGAGGTGCTCCGAAGCAAGCGGAGCGAGGCGCTACAGACCTGGCTAGCTGATGCGGACAAGGCAGCGCTACCGGAAATCAGCCGATTCTGCGACGGACTGCGCCGCGATGAAAGCGCCGTTACCGCTGCCGTCACCCTGCCGTGGAGCAACGGCCAGGTGGAAGGGCAAATCCACCGGCTGAAGCTTGTGAAGCGGCAGATGTACGGCCGGGCAAAGTTTTGCCTCCTGCGTGCCCGCGTTCTGCCGTATGTTCCTCGCACCGTCGCTCTCCCGCCAGGGAAAGCCCCATGAATGCACGGAATTTGCGGGAGAACCGAGGAATGACCCGCCCCTGCTCACGAACCGTTGACCAGTAGGTCCCGATTGCGTGGCATCTGCGTCGAGTTGGGGGCTTATGGCGCGCGGCCTCGCCGCGCGGATGAAAGCGTCGCCCCCATACCTACTCAACGACATACGCACCCGCGGCGCGCATGAAGAATTGGCCCTCTCTTCTGGGGAGCGCCGAGGGCCCGTGGTCGCAAACGCAATCTCCGAATAGCCATCCCCGCTCCGGTACCGCGCAAACTCGTAGCCAATTATCCGGCCGTACCTCGACCACTCCGTCAGCCCATACCGCGCCGCTGCCTTGCTGCATCGTCTACCTCCACGCGAACCGGGGACCAAATGCACCCACGCGGCCCTCCACTGACCGTCCGCACATCTTCGTCAATCTGATATCCCAAGGCCGCGGGTCGCAAATACAGACTCCGAAAGACCCACCGCTTCCCCTCCGGCACAAAGAAGTACCGAAACGACTCCTGTTCTATGCGGTTGCTCCGCGACCCATCCGGCCGCACCGCCGTTTCGCCCCGTATCCGGTCCCGTGTGATATTGTGCAAACCCCAGCCATCATTCGACCACCGCTCAATTTCATACCGAAACTTTCCCGGCGTTGCGGTCCAGGATCGCCGCGAAACCCACATACGCCATCACCACACACCCGCACGGCACGCTACGCCCCCACCGCCGCCGCCATGCGCTCCCGCCGCTACACATCTTCGGCAATCGTCGGCGACGCCGCAAACAACACCGCTCCCAAAGCCACCAACAAAATCAGGAACTTTTTCATCGCCTGCTGCAACCCGACCGCCTTAGACGCCTCGGTCATCTGCGTCGCCCCGGCCTCCTCAATCGCCTTCCGCGCCATCCGGTCATTCGCCATCCCGGTAATCAACGGGCCAAAGGAAGCCCCGCATAAATACATTTCCATAAAGTAAATGGCCATCGTAAGTCCACGCTGCGTCGGCACCACTAAGTCCTGAATGGAGGTGTACGCAAATCCGTAGTAAGTGTTCATCGTCCCATACGCCCGCATCAACATCGTCAGCGCGAGCCCCACGCTCCCCACCGGCTGAATGATGCTGATATAAGCCAGCGGCTCTCTCAACGACGTCAATTCCGCCGCCAGCAATAACCACCCGTGCCGGCTCTTATGTCCAATCCGATCGCCCAAATACCCGGCCAATAGCCCCCGCAAACCCCGCCCACAAGATTCGAAATCCCCGTCCCACCCGGACTCGGCCAGCGTCATCTTATGCACCCAGCTCAACAACGGCGGCAGAAATACCCCAATCGCATACATGTTGAAATTGACAAATACCCCCGACGCAATAATCCACCACAACGTCAGAATTCGGAGTAACTTCAAAACCGATACTTCCCCGCCCTTCTGCCGCACCGTCTCCATCACCCCCCGCTCTGGCTCCGCCAACATCGCCAGCGCCGGTGTCAGAATTAGTACCGGCAACGCCGCCACCACCGTCGCCGTCCGCCACCCCCACGCCTGCGCAATCGGCCCGGTAAGGAAATAATTCAGCGCCCTGCCGACCGGTACGCCCAACATGAACAACGCCAACATGCGCGACCGCTGGTGCGGCGGATACAAATCCCCCATCCACGACGTCGCCGCCGGTGCTCAAACCGCCTCCCCCACACCCACCCCCGTCCGCACAAACAGTAAAGACACAAAAAGCGCCGCCAACCCGCCCAGCGCCGTCATTCCCGTCCACACCACCGGCCCGATATGCATCAACTTGTTCCGGCTCCAACGGTCCGCCACCATCCCCAACGGCACCCCGATAATCGCGTAGATCCAGATGAACACACTCACCATCAACCCGATATCGGTGTCCGCGACAGCCCAAGCTCCTTCCGCATCGGCTCCACCAGCGCCCCCGCCAGATTGCGGTCGTAGAAATTCAGAATGTTGAGGCCGAACCACACCAACTCCGAAAAGAGAACGGAACGGTTCGCTACAAGGGTTCGGCAATCCTATCTCTTCCACTACAGCTTCGTGACTTCCGTCACGGTCTACCCCTCCCGATTAGTGACATACTCGCCTGTAAAGGAGAGTGCATGAAGAAACTCTGGCTCAGTTTTGCCGCCCTGCTCGTCGTGTCCTTCAGCGTCCTCGGTTGGATTGGCACCCGGATTTATCAGGAGATGCCGCCCCTTCCGGACCACATCACCACAACCGATGGAACACCCGTCTTCGCCGCTGGCGACGTCGGCCGCGGACAGAACGTCTGGCAATCGATGGGTGGCATGCAAGTAGGTTCCATCTGGGGCCACGGCAGCTACATAGCCCCCGATTGGACAGCCGACTGGCTGCACCGCGAACTCATGTTCGTCTTGCAGGAATGGGCCGAAAATAAGTACGAAACCCTCCCCCTCGAAGAGCAGTCCCGCCTCCAAGGCCGTCTCCAACATCTCTACCGCACCAACACCTTTGACGCCGCCACCAATACCATCAAACTGGAACCCGTCCGCGCCCGCGCCATCGCCGCCACCGCCGCGCACTACGCCGAAACGTTCCGTAAGGGCAACATAAATTACGCCATCCAGCCCGGCGCCATCAGCACCCCGGAGCGCATGCAGCAGTTTTCGGCCTTCATCTTCTGGACCGCCTGGACCGCCTCCGCCAACCGGCCCAACGACACCATCACCTACACCAATAACTGGCCCCACGAGCCGCTCATCAACAACCGTCCCTCGGGCGACGCCGTCATGTGGACCGGCGTCTCCATCATCATGCTGCTCGCCGGCATCTGCGCCCTGGTCTGGTGGTACGCCTCGCAGAGGGAACAGGACGACCACGGGCCCCTCAGCGACATAGACCCTCTCGCCAAATGGACCGCCACGCCCTCCCAAAAGGCCACGCTGAAGTACTTCTGGGTGGTCTCATTGTTGATTCTGGTTCAAATCATCGTCGGTATCGTCACCGCCCACTTTGGCGTGGAAGGGGACGGCTTCTACGGCATCAACCTCAATGAAATCCTGCCCTACGCCGTCAGCCGCACCTGGCACGTCCAACTGGGCATATTCTGGATCGCCACCGCCTGGCTCGCCGCCGGTCTCTTCATCGGCCCGCTCGTTAGCGGTGTCGATCCCAAGTTCCAGCGCCTCGGCGTCAATGTCCTCTTCGGCGCGCTGTTGCTGATCGTCGTCGGCTCCCTCGCCGGCGAATGGATGAGCGTCATGAACCGCATGTCCGACGCCACCAGCTTCTACTGGGGCCATCAGGGCTACGAGTACGTCGACCTCGGCCGCGCCTGGCAGTACCTGCTCTTCGCCGGCCTCTTAATCTGGTTCGCCCTGGTCGTCCGCGCCATCCTCCCGGCGCTCAAAAACGCCGGCGAATCGAAACACCTCATCTGGCTCTTCCTCATATCCGGCGGCGCCATTGGCCTATTCTACGGCGCCGGCCTCACCTGGGGCCAGCACACCCATCTCTCCATCGTCGAATACTGGCGCTGGTGGGTAGTCCATCTCTGGGTTGAGGGTTTCTTCGAGGTATTCGCGACCACGGTCATCGCCTTCTTCTTCGCCCGTCTCGGGTTGATCAAGCCAGACTTCGCCGCCCGCGCCGCTCTGCTCTCGTCCACCATCTTCCTCGCCGGCGGCGTCATCGGCACCTGTCATCACCTCTACTTCTCCGGCACCCCCACGGTCGCCATGGCCTGGGGCTCGGTCTTCAGCGCGCTGGAAGTGGTTCCCCTTACGCTGGTGGCCTACTCCGCGCTGGACGATATCCGGCGCGGCACGCTCACCAAATGGGCCGCCCGCTACAAATGGCCCATCTACTTTTTCGTAGCGGTGGCCTTCTGGAATATGGTCGGCGCCGGCCTGTTCGGCTTCATGATCAACCCGCCCATCGCGCTCTACTACATGCAAGGGTTGAACACCACACCGCTCCACGGTCACGCCGCGCTCTTCGGTGTCTACGGCATGTTGGGCATGGGCCTGATGCTCGTCTGCCTCCGCGCCATGCAGCCCGATGCGGACTGGAAGGAGAACTGGCTTAAATTCTCCTTCTGGTCGATGAATGGTGGCCTGTTCGCCATGTGCGTCGGCAGCCTGCTTCCGGTCGGCCTGCTGCAAACGAAGGCCAGCGTGGAACACGGCTACTGGTATGCCCGCAGCACGGAGTTCCTCCAGACCGACACGATGCAGGTTCTCCGCTGGCTCCGCGCCCCCGGCGACACCCTCTTCGCCATCGGCGCCATCGTCCTGGTCGTCTTCGTCTTCACCACCCGGTCGCCCAAACCAATGGTGACCGACTAACTCCGGTTACTCCATGGCGGCGGCAAGTGTCTCGGCCAGCCCTGTGTTGTCGCCCTTAAGAAACCTGGCCATGGAAGCCGCGCTCAACTGGTCCCGTGTCACGCGGACCAGTTGAGCACGAACCCATTTCGC
This sequence comes from uncultured Solibacteraceae bacterium, assembly GCA_964430625.1. Taxonomy (GTDB): domain Bacteria; phylum Acidobacteriota; class Terriglobia; order Bryobacterales; family Bryobacteraceae. The sequence continues at coordinate 83,435 of CAYSFR010000031.1, read as the reverse complement.
GTCGCCAGCTACCGAATATACTTCCGTTGCGCGCGTCAGTTGCCATCGCAAAACGGGTGCACCGCGTTAATCTTGCCTAGAGAAAACCGGCTCGCGCTCAGAACGCCTCCCGTTCCAGTCCGGCGAGTTGCCGCTCCCGGGTCCGCTTCGACAAAGTCTCGTGCAGCGCCGGCTCAATCCGGTCCCAGAAAGCAAACAAATACTGCCCAGATCGTGCGATATTCACCGTCCGAAATTGTCCTGCCCAGTCGTAGACGCCCTGGAAGATCACTCTTGTACAAGAAAGCTTTAACCGCCGAATAGGAATAGAAAAGCCCTCCTATAATCAAGCATGAGCGTCTGTTTCCTTGGCCGGGACATCGCTACATGCATTCCCCAGCAGGGCAAGATAGTGGAACAAGTAGCGAGTCTGTTCAATCAACGGCTGCAGCACTTCCCGCGCACCGAGTTCGCGTCATTGGTGAAGAAACACAGTGCCGAACGGGCCGCCAAGGGCTTCACCTGTTGGACGCAGTGCGCCTCGATGCTGTTCTGCTAACTCGGCCGCGCCGACTCCTTGCGGGAGATCTGCAATGGCTTGGCCAGCTGCCAAGGCCGTTTGATACATTTGGGCATCCAGGAAGCGCCTCGGCGCTCGACGCTTTCCTACGCCAACGAACATCGGCCCGCCGCCATGTTCGAGGACCTGTTCTGGACAGCACTGGCAAGGTTCCGGGAGCAACAGGCTCTCGGCTGCAAGCGCCACAAGTTCCGCTTCAAGAACAAGCTTCTCTCGATGGATTCCACCACCATCTCGCTGGGCCCTTCGCTGTTTCCCTGAGCCACGTTCCGCCGCGCCAAAGGCGGCGTGAAAGCGCATGTTCTCTTGGATCACGACGACTATCTCCCGCCTATGTGTTGATCTTAGAGGCGAGCCGAAGCGATGTAAAACTGGCCGATTCCTTTGCGCTCAACCCAAGCTCCATCGTGGCCATAGATCGCGGCTACACCGACTTCGCCCTGTTTGGCCGATGGCCAAAGCCGAGGTTTACTTTGTCACTCGTCTCAAAGAGAAGACTCTCTATGACGAACAACACGAAAAAGTTCAACCGGCTCTTCCTCGTTCCCGGGACGGGCCGTCTAACTTCGACTGGCCAGTAGCGGCGCTCGACCGGTGGGTCACGAGCGGCGTGGCTCCCGAGACAATCATCGGCACGAGCAACGACAGCAAGCTGACCCGGCCCATCTGCGCCTGGCCCGATGTCGCGAGGCTGAAGAATTCCTTTCTCGATCCCAATCTGCCCTCCAACTTCAATTGCCGCAAGGACATGGCTGCGGGAGGGGAAGGCGATGACGAAAAGCCGTAAGCTTTCGGCAGGCCTACGGCGTCTAGGGCGCGCCGACCGGGAGAAGACCGAAACCGGCCACGCCGTCGACAATAGGCCTTAGCGCCACGCCTGAAGAGTACCTCCCGGCCCCGTTTGCGCGATCCCGCGATCTACACTGATTTGTTCCGGTTCAGCTGGAAATGGAGAAGGCGTTCTCCCAGTAAGGTAAAGGAGAGAACGCATGAAAAAGCAACGGAAGCACTACACGCCGGAAGAGAAAGTCGCCATCCTGAGGCGGCATTTGCTGGACAAGGAGCCCATCCCGAAGCTTTGCGATGAACTGGGCAGCCCACGGTCTTCTACCGCTGGCAGAAAGAGTTCTTCGAGAACGGGGCATCGGCCTTCGAGCAGAAGAGGCCAAGCAATCACTCTGCCGGGCAGGAGCGAATCGCCTATCTGGAGAAGAAGATCCAGACCAAAGACGAGGTCCTGGCCGAGTTGATGGCGGAGCACGTCGCGTTAAAAAAAGAGATTGGGGAACTCTGATTGGGGTCGGGATTCCGCACGACACGCGGGATCAGATCGTGGATTTCGTCCGGCGCTGGTCCGACAACACCGAGATCGGCGCCGGGCGGTTCATCGGGCGGCTCGACATTGCCGCCAGCAAGTTCTACGACTGGCGGGAACGCTACGGCAAGGTGAACGAGCAAAACGGCTGGGTTCCCCGCGATTTCTGGCAGGAGGATTGGGAGAATCAGGCCATCATCGGCTTCCATTTGAAGAACCCGCTGGAAGGCTATCGGCGGCTGACGTTCATGATGCTCGACGCCGACATTGTTGCGGTGAGCCCGACCAGCGTTTGGCGGGTGCTTGGGCAAGCGGGACTGTTGTCGAAGTGGAACGGCAGGCCGTCGAAGTAAGGGATGGGCTTGGAGCAGCCGCTGGCGGCGCATCAGCACTGGCACATCGATGTCTCATACATCAACATCAGCGGGACGTTCTATTACCTGTGCAGCATTCTGGACGGCTGCAGCCGATACATCGTCAACTGGGACCTGCGGGAGTCGATGACGGAGGCGGACATCGAGATCATCCTGGAGCGGGCCAAGGAACTGCACCCGGAAGCACGGCCCCGGATCATCTCCGACAACGGGCCACAGTTCATCGCCAAGGACTTCAAGGAGTTCATTCGGATCTCCGGCATGACGCACGTCAGAACCTCGCCGTACTATCCGCAATAGAACGGGAAAATCGAACGTTGGCACAAATCGCTCAAAGGAGAGTGCATTCGGCCCGGAACGCCGTTATCGCTGGAGGACGCCCGGCGGCTGGTGCAGGGTTACGTCGAGCATTACAACGATGTCCGTCTGAACAGCGCGGTTGGCTACGTCACGCCGAAGGACATGCTCGCCGGGCGTCAGGCTGAGATCCACGCCCAGCGAGATCGGAAGTTGGAGGAGGCCAGGAAACAGCGCCAGGTTCGTCGTCAGAAGGCCGCGTGAAGAACGGCGGGTACACCTTGAGAGCCGTGCGGGTGAAATGGATAACTTCCGACGATCCGGATAAAAGCCCTGGGATCAGTCAACATAGTGGCGATGTTCGTTCTCTATCGCTCAAGCTGAGTGAATTCAATCATCTGGCGCAGACCGGCTCATGGCGAACAGCCAATTTACGCTCCTGCCGGATTCATCAAAGGCTCCTGACCGTGCTTAAGCAGTCGCCGTAGCTGCCGCGTGATGTGAAACCAGTCATCAGCCCTCATCCCCCGCTGCTCCCTCTTTGGCGCGCACAAGTAAGGTTGACCGGACTGCACTGCTTCCAAGCCTCTTACCATTGGTGGTTGAATTGTAAGAACATTATAGGTTTCCGGGCTTGACTGCCGTTGGACACGCGTATGCCAAAGAGCGGCACAGGAATGCCTGATTCGGTTCGCCGCAAGCCCGGAAATCCTTGAACAGGAGAATCGGTCCCATGTTTCGCACCATGATTCGTATTTCGGCGCTCCTAGCCGTATTCGCGGGGCTTGTGTTTGGGCAGGCGGAACGTCTACTGGAAGCGGCGCGGCAGAAAGAGTCCGTGGAAGGTGATCTGACCGGTGCGATCGAACAATACCGCAAGATAGCGACACAGTTTCGGAAGCAGCCGGATGTTGCCGCGCAGGCCCTGGTACACATGGGGCATTGCCAGGAGCAGCTTGGTCAGGCGGAGGCACGCCGGTCGTATGAGCGCGTACTGAAGGAGTATCCAAGCGCGGCGCGCTATGCTGCGGAGGCGAGATCGAGGCTGGCCGCGCTGAACAGCGGCGAGAGGGCAACTAGCGGCCAAATGAAGCTACGCGTCCTGAGCAGCAGCACGAAGTTCGTAACCAAAGGAAATGTAGCCACGACGGGAGGTATTTCCGGGAATGGGCGGCTAATGGCCTACACGGACTATGAGAAGGGCGGCAGCCCTTCGGTGTATGACACGGCCACTAAGCAGCACCGCCATCTGGTGAACCTGGATTGGACTGGACCGGACTGTTGCGGCGAACGCGTAGTGATATCCAGGGACGGTAAGCTGGCTGCCTTTACCTGGTACAGGAAGGAAGGGGATCAGCCGGAGTTGCGGACAGTGAGCACCGATGGGCGCGGTTTGAGAACAGTGGTTAAGGACAGTGGCTGGCCGGCGGCGTTGGACTGGACACCGGACAACCAGTGTGTCCTGGCGCTCTTTGGCCCCATATGGGAACGGACCGAACTCCGTCTCATCAACATAGCGGATGGCAGCGCTCGCGTGGTGAAGAAGTTCGCGATGGCTCCCATCGCGGCGAGAGTCTCTCCGGACGGCCGTTGGATCGCCTACCGCGCCAGCGACGGCATCGCGCGAGTGATGGCAATGGATGGAAGCGCGGACCGGCAGATTCTTGGAGATGACGCGCGGGCCCAATTGATGGACTGGACTCCAGACGGGAAAGGGATTGTGTTCGTCAGCGAGCGGTTCGGCAGGCGCGAACTCTGGCTGGCGCGGATGGAGAACGGCGGGGCCGCAGGCGAACCGCGGCTTCTTCGGTCGGGGATGCCGGACGGAATCACTCCGGCGGGTCTCGCTTCGGACGGCAGATTGCTCTTCGTCGAGAATGCAGGCCTGAACAACAGCTACGTGCTGCGGCTTGAAGGAGGCCCAGCATTCAGGCTCACCGAGCGGTTCGAAGGAAATAACGGATTCGCGGCCTATTCCCCAAATGGGAAGAAGCTGGCATGGTTCGGGCTTAAGGAGCAATATCATGTTGGCGGCGGGACTCTGGTGATCCGAAACTTGCCGAACGGCGGCGAGAAGTCCGTCCCGGCACCCGCAAAAGGCGTACTCCAATTTGCGCCAGAGTGGTTGGGTGACAGCCGGTCTCTCGTCTTCCGGTTGCCCGAATCGGGTAAGGAGGTGCTGGTCAAACTGGATGTGGAAACAGGAGAATCGACGACGATCGCCGGTGTGAGGCCGAGGTGGAACTCGGAGCTTTCCTCCGACGGCAAGACATACTATTATGCGAAGGAACATGAAGGCCTGATCGCCGCGCTAGATGTCGCGACGGGCTCGGAAAGAACGATACTGGAGCTCGCGTCGGGGACAGTCGTCCGCGGTCTGAACTTCAGCCCAGATGGACGTACACTTGCACTCGCAGTGCAATACAGGCCCGGTGTCCCGGACGGTGCCGGTGTTGCGAAATCGGCGATCGAAATCTGCGACGTGGCGACCAGCCAGTGCCGGGCGCTCATCAAGAGCGCGGACCGGGGTTCCTTGGTCGGCGCCTACCGGCGTCCCCTGCTGTTCACGCCGGATGGCAAGGCAGTGATCAGCACCACCAACGACGCAAATCCGAACCGAATCCAGATGTTTCCGCTCGACGGGGGACCGGCCAGGCAGTTGGTGCAGAGCGCCGGCATGCTGTTTGATACTTCCATTAGTCCGGATGGGAAATCGCTCGCTTATACAGAAAGCACGCTGAAGAGCGACCTCTGGGTGCTGGAGAATTTCCTGCCAGTGAAAGAATAGCCAAGGGCCGCGCCGTTGAAATTCCCGCGGAGGACCGACCTTGCTGGCGCTTGATTGATGGACATGTTCGCGGCAGAAGCGGTGAACGGTTTAACCCGAAGACTGACGAGGCCTCCTCCTTTTGCGTATGATCGCGCAATGTCGTTCGCGAGGTCGTCGCTCCACAAGAGGTGCGAAGTGTTTACCAAGACCCATAAGTGTCTGTAGGGCTAGCGCCTGGATCACGGCGTCATCCGGAAGTTGGCCGCGCTGGTGGCGGCGGCGCTACAATGATTTCGCCGGGCGAAACGGAAGCGGCACTGCGGGGACGCAACCATGCTGAGGGATAGTCCGGTGGGCTCATCGAGACGATGAACGGAGCGCGTCGGCCTCGCTTCCGCGCTCTTCAAAGAGACCACATCGGATCGGTAGACCCTCATGCCTTGAAAATCGCCGCCCGCAGGGCGGAATACTCACTAGCGGAGATCTCCCTCTCTCCAGTTCAGGCAGAACCAACACAGGGGTTAAGGTTCGTGCGGATCAGCTCAGTGAGTCTGGGACAACAGAGGCGTTTGTGCAAATTGGCGCACTATCTGTCGATCATTTGGAATACGTGTCTTCCAGTGGGATAGATGCGCTGGCACAGAATGACACGGTGGCCACCATGCTACCGGTTGCGGCCTTTTTCCTGAATCTTCCGTACGCAAATGCCAGGAAATTGCTAGATGCTGGCGCGAGGGTGGCATTGGCCACCGACTACAATCCTGGGTCCGCTCCGGCTCCGGAGCGATGCTTGCGCCTAACGGTGCACCTTGCCGCTGGAAAGCTGAAGATGACGGCGCCGGAGATTCTTTGTGCGCTGACATTTAACGCGGCCACGGCATTGGCTGAATCCGACGAGCGCGGGTGGAGCTTTTGGCGGTGTCCTGGTGGATTTCGAGGAGGCATAAGCCCGCGTTGGCTAGAGGAGTTGCTGCTGGACGGAGAGCCGGTGAAGATTGGGCAGCCAACGGCTCTCGTACGGGTTGTGAGTTAAATTCCTTGTCCTCCCAGATGTTGTAGAAAAATCCATCCTGGCAACTCGGCGTGCTCCTGAGCCGGATGGAGCCGTACGTTCTTCCGGCCTAGGGTGCGGCGGTGAAATACACATCGTGTTTGACGAGAGCGGCTTCGTCGACGATCAGCAAGTTGGCGGTGTTACCCCACACTCGTATCCGTTGTGTGGGCGACGGCGAGGATTCTGCCGCCGTTGGGCAGTTGCAAGGAATGAGAACAGGAGAAGCCGGGGGTGCGGGTCGGGGGGGGGAGTGGCTAGGATTCTGGATTTCGGCCCACCGCTGGAACGTACTGCAAGGAAGCCATCTGGTGCTCTCGGAAGCAAGGCCTCATCGCCGAAAACCATCCCGAGGGCGCGCTGGAAATAGACGCACTCGACGAGTTTCTCGACGCTGCCTGGCGCCTCCGCCAGATCCGCGTCTCCACCCGCGAACTCTTCCTCCAGCACAACCAGGACCCGTTCACCCACCCGGAAACCGCCGCCGCCAAGGCGCTACGCAATTCGGCACCAGGTCTTGCGCGTTCGAATGGTAGAAACTCGCGGGTAGCCGGCGAAGTCCATCTAGCACCCGGCCGATGGCATTGTCCTTGATTCATGTCGTCAAAACTCGATATTTTGCTTGACAAAAAGATAATACGGAGATACTTTATCCGTATTCGAGCATGATCACAAAGACGTCCCTCTCCGCCATCCGCGCACTGCTCTACATCTCGCGTCACGAGGACGGCGATCCGCTATCGCCTCGAAAGATCGGCGAAGAGTTGAAGGAATCACCCACGTACATGGCAAAGGTGACCCGCCATCTGGTGAAGGCTGGAATCCTGCGCGCGGAAAAGGGCGTAAAAGGGGGCGTTCGGCTAGGCCGGCGGCCGCAAGACATCACGATGCTGGAGGTGGTGCAAGCCTGTCAGGGTACCCTCGTCGGCGACTACTGCCAAGCGGTATGTGACCACGCCTCCGTCTGCGCCTATCATCGCGCCGCCGAGGAGCTGCACGCGGCGATCAGTGGCGTTCTGTCGCGATGGACCCTGGCGCAATTGCTGAAGAAGCCGGGAGCGGATGGCAAGAAGGCCAACGCAGTCGACTGCGTGATTCTGAACGGTGTATCCCCCGCCATCTTCATGGCGCAGTGCGGTAAGAGTCTGTTCGCCAAAGGATAAAACGCCATGCAACCGCTGCGCGTCCAGGTACCCGGCGCTGGCTATCACGCAGGCCTCATCTCCTGCCAGATGGCATGCCCCGTGAGAACCGACGCGCGTGGTTATGTGCGCGCGATCGCCGAGGGCCGGTTTGACGAAGCCTATCTGATCGCGCGCGGACCGAACCCCTTTGCATCGATCTGCGGCCGGATCTGCGGCGCGCCATGCGAGGCAGCTTGCCGCCGCGGTAAGGTACCTCGACTCGACGCCGATGGCCACTTCGTCGCCACTGACCGGCCCATCGCAATCCGCGCGCTCAAGCGCTTTGCCTGCGAGTCCGCCGGTCCGGAGTCGCGTCCAACTGAAGATGTCTTGCGGGACGTTCGGGAATATGTCCCCGCCGTGGTAGCACACGCCGAAGAGTTCGCGGCATTGCTGAAGGGGTCAGTCGATGGCCGCATTCGAAAAGGGAACGGCGACCGCGTGGCAATCATTGGCGCCGGTCCGGCGGGTCTCTCCGCCGCGCACGATCTGGCGCTGCTGGGCTTCCGGCCCGTGGTCTTTGAAACGGAGCCCGTTCCGGCCGGAATGTTGGCCGTTGGCGTACCGGCCTACCGTCTGCCGCGGGAGGTGATCGCCAAGGAAGTCGCCGTCATTCAGGCCCTCGGCGTCGAGATTCGTTGCAACGTGCGCGTCGGAATCGACATTGCCTTCTCAGATCTGCGCCGGGATTTCGCCGCGGTCCTGATTGCGGTGGGCGCCAAATCTTCCCGCGGCTTGGGTCTGCCGGGCGAAGGTGGGCCGCGGGTCTATGGCGGGGTTGACATGTTGCGCGCGGTGTCGCTTGGCGAGTCCATGGACATGGGCCACGAGATCGTCGTCATCGGCGGCGGAAATGTCGCCTATGACGTAGCTCGGTCGGTTCTCCGCCAAATTGCTTATGACGCCGCCCGCACCGCCGCCCGCCTTGCCGGCACCTCCGCCGTTCGCCTGGTTTCGCTCGAAGAACTCGAAGAGATGCCCGCCGACACCGTCGAGATCGCCGAAGGCGACGAAGAAGGAATCGTCCGGTTGAACGGCTGGGGGCCGGTGGCAATCCTGCGCGACAGTGCCGGGAATCCGACTGGCGTCCAGTTCCGCAAGTGCCTCCGCGTCTACGACGAAAACCGCCGCTTCTCCCCCATTTATGACGATGCGGACCAGCGGGTTGTCCCCTGCGACACCGTCCTGCTCTCGGTAGGGCAGGCGCCCTCGCTCCCCTTTCTCGACGACGGCGGGACCGACATCGTACAAGGCCGCCCGGGCTGGCCCAAGGTCGATCCGGCGACGCTGGCGACCACCGGCTACGGCGTCTTCGCCGCTGGGGACTTGGCCCACGGTACCCGCCTCGTCATTGACGCCGTCGCCTCCGGCAAGGCGGCCGCGCGATCCATCTATCAGTTCCTCACCGGCCTGACGTTGCAACCTGAAGTGCTCACGTCCTTCCAACTCCTGGATCACTATCGTCGCGAACAAGGCTACGAAAGCATCCGGCGGCAGGAAATTCCAGTCAGACACCCCGGAGACCGTTTGGCTCATCCCGACACACTGGTCGAGATCGGTTACGACCGCGCCCAGGCGATGCGAGAAGCGTCCCGTTGTCTGGACTGCGGCGTCACGCCGGTGTTCGACAGCAATCGCTGTGTGTTGTGCGGCGGTTGTGTCGACGTCTGCCCCACGCAGTGCTTGAAGATCGTCCCGCTGAGTGATCTTGACGGCGGTGTGGAGTTGGACGCGGCCATCGAGTACATGCTCGGGCCCGATACCGTCCGGGATGAGAACGCGGCGATTTTGAAGGACGAGGATCGCTGCATCCGTTGTGCGCTCTGTGCCATGCGTTGCCCGGTCGCCGCGATTGGCATGGAGCGAGTGGAAGTACATACATCGTGGAGGCAACAATGACAGTCCGTCCCGGAACCCCGAAGTCCCGGCTGGATCCAGAGCCAATACCCCGGCGCGATTGGCTTGGCCTGGCCTCACTCTGGTCCATGGCGTCCGCTCTTGTGTTCGCGACGCTGGGCTCGTTACGGCTACCCGTCGCCGCCGTTGTCGCGGCGCCATCAAAGGGCTTCGACGTGACGCTACCCGAATCCTTGCCCGCCGGCGAGGCCTTCATTCCGGCGGATCGAGCCGTCGCCGTATACCGCGATGGCGATGGCGTCTATGCCATTTCGACGATCTGTACGCACTTGGGCTGCGTTGTGAAGTCCCACGCCGAGGGGTTCGAATGCCCCTGCCATGGTTCGCGGTTCACGCCCGAAGGGACTGTCGCCAAAGGGCCCGCGCCGCGGCCGTTACCGTGGCTGAAGGTGACGGTAGCCGAAGGTGGATTCCACATCGATGAGGGGAAGATCGTTCCCCCGGGCACGAGGGTGAAATCATGATGACACCCACCGAACCTCCGTCTGCGTTACAGGAGTTCAAAGACAACCTCCGCTCGGCGCCGCGCCGCATTCTCGACACCGCGTTCCGGGGCGGACCGCCCGTCACCGACCGCACACGCTCCACGTTCATCTTCAGCAACGTGTTCCTGCACCTCCATTCGGTCCGGGTCCACCGTTGGACGTTGCGTTGGTCCACTTCCATGGGCCTCGGCGTCGCCTCCACCGCCGCGTTCCTCATCACCCTGATCACCGGTGTGATGCTGATGTTCTATTACAAGCCGTACCCGGAAGCGGCCTATCAGTCCATCAAGGATATTCACTTTGTCGTGCCCACCGGCCGGTTCATGCGCAACATCCATCGCTGGGCGGCGAACGTCATGGTCATCACCGTGCTGCTGCACATGGCCCGCGCCTTCTACACCGCCGCCTACCGCAAACCCAGGGAGTTTAACTGGTTGATCGGCATGGGCCTGCTCGCCATCACGTTGGGGCTCTCCTTCACCGGGTACCTTCTGCCGTGGGACCAGTTGGCCTATTGGGCTATCACCATCGGCGCCAACATCGCGCAGTCGCCGCGTGAAGTGACCGACGCCATCGGTGTGACGGAAATGTTCGATCCCGGCGGCATTCAGCGGTTCCTGTTGCTCGGATCGGAGACAGTGGGTGCCGAAGCGCTCATCCGCTTCTACCTGCTGCATGTCATGATTCTCCCCCTGGCGCTGCTGATGCTGATGTCGGTACATTTCTGGCGCATCCGGAAAGACGGCGGTCTGGCGCGCCCCGCCGACGCCGATGAGCGATTGCACAAGCCCGAAGGCGCGGTGTATCCCGTCTTCACGCAGGAGCCGGTAAAGACCTACTCGATTGCCGCCATCGTGCGAGGCAAAACGCCCGCGGTCGGAAAAGGGCCGGAGAACACGGTGCCGTCGATGCCGCATCTGTTCTACGCCGAACTGGGCGTCTTCATGCTGACAACCTTCATCTGTTTGGCCCTAGCCATGTTCTCTGACGCCCCGCTGAAAGAACTGGCCAATCCCAACGTGCCGGAAAACCCCGCGAAGGCGCCCTGGTACTTCCTCGGGCTGCAGGAACTGGTTTCCTTCTCCGCCTTTCTTGGGGGAATCGGCATCCCCGCCATCGTGCTCGCGGGCCTCGGGCTCATTCCCTATCTGGATCGGGAGGAGAACGGTACCGGCGAGTGGTTCGGCGGTACCGGCGGTCGGCAAGTGGTGTTGCAGGCGCTGCTTGTCGGTTTCGGCGCTTCTCTGGGAATTGAGGCATTTGCCATTCGCTTCGGCTGGATCCGCGAGTGGTATCTCGGCGTCCCTCAACTGGTCGTGACTCTCATTAACCCGGGCACTCTACTGGCCGCCGTTTATGGAATTTATTCCGTGTGGCTGGTAAAGCGCTACCGCTCCACGCGTGCCGGTGCCCTCGGCCTGTTCACTTGTTTCCTCTGCGGCTTCCTGGTGTTGACAATTATTGGAACGTACTTCCGCGGGCCCAACTGGATGTTCTACTGGTCCCCCGCTGACTGGCCGAGGCATTAGCGCTATGCGACGCAATAAGCTCCTTCTCCTGGTATCCAGTCTCGGTGTACTCCTACTCCTGATCGCGGCAGCGGTGGACGAAAACGCCTGGAAACCCTGGCGTGTCTTGCAGGCGAGCGCCCGCAACAACGAAGGGGCCATCCCCGTCCAACTCCGCCAGATCACGAACGCCAATCTGCGTGTCGGTGACCGCTGTGTCTCCTGTCACGTCAGCATGGCTCCCGGCGAACAATCCGTCAAAGGCGATGCCATCCTGGTCGCGCATAAACCCGTGGTTCACGATCCCGCCGAGTATGGCTGCACGATCTGCCACGGAGGCCAGGGCTCGGCGACGGAAAAGGCCGACGCACATGGCACGGTCCATTTCTGGCCGGAACCGATGATTCCTGCCCGCTTCGCGCAAGCCGGCTGTGGCACCTGCCATAATGCGCTGCGCATTCCCGCTCAGGATAGTTTTGACAAAGCGCGACTGACCTTCGACAGGTTGGACTGCCGTACCTGCCATCGTGTGGACAATCGCGGCGGGACCATTCGTCCCGGCGGCGGCAGTATGGAGGGCCCGGATCTCTCTCGCGTCGGCATTGCCGGCTACGACAAGAACTGGTACGAAAAACATGTCGCCAAGGCGTCGCAACAACAGTCCGGACCCTGGGCTTCTGCGTTCACTAAAATTTCCGAACCGGACTTGGAACAGGTCGCGACGTTTCTGGCGACCCGTGTCGCCGCGCCCGCCCTTGTCGAAGCGAAAGCCACTTTCTTCAGCTTCGGCTGCCTCGGTTGCCATCGCGTGAGCGGTGTCGGCGGCGATGAAGGCCCCGATCTCAGCCGCGCCGGCGAAAAGGACCCCGGCCAGGCGGACTTCACCAATGTCCCCGGTGGAGACCATCCCGTGTTGGCCAACTGGATCGCTGAGCACTTCCGTTCGCCCGTCGCCGTCGTGGCGACCTCGCAGATGCCGCCCGTCTCGGCCTCACCGAAGGAACTGGACGCGCTCACCCTCTACGTTCTGTCGCTCCGCCGTCGCGAACTGCCGGGTACCTATGTGCCTCGCGACCGGATGCAGTCAACGCGGTTCGGCCAGCGTGAATTCGCAACCGACGGCGCCACACTCTATGGCGCGTTCTGCGCCGGCTGTCACGGCCTGGAAGGGAAAGGCAAACACGCCCCGGGTGGCACCACTTTCCCGGCTATCGCCAACGCGGACTTCCTACGGCTGGTAAGTGATGAATTCCTGGCCCAGACCATCGCCAAAGGCCGCCCCGGCCGTCGTATGCCCGGTTGGGCCAAAGATGGCGGGCTGCGCCCGGAAGAAATAACCAGCATTATTGGGCATCTGCGCTCGCTCGGTGACGTGCCCGCCGCCCCAGCGGACGACTGGAAATCGAGCGCGAACCCGGACTCGGGACGGCCACTGTTCGCCGCCAACTGCGCCGGATGTCATGGCGCCAAAGGGGAGGGCGGAAAAGGACCCGCCCTCCACAATCAGGGGCTCTTGGAAGTGGCCTCGGACTCGTATTTGTTGGAGACCATCCGCCTGGGCCGTAGTGGTACAGCCATGGGTGGCTTTGCCGAGCCCACTCCCGTGCGGCGGGGGCTGGCCAAGGTGGAAATGGAATCGATCGTGGCATTGATCAGGTCATGGCAGGGAGGCAGGAAATGAATCCGAAAGAATCACGGCGTGACTTTTTGGCGGCCATCTCGGCGGCTGGGTTTGGCGCCTTCGTCGCTTCGACGCGGGACGCCTGGGGGCTGGAAGCAGTCTCCAATCCGCTCGCGGCCTATCCGGACCGCGGCTGGGAACGCGCCTACCGCGACCTTTGGAAATACGACTCCAAGTACACCTTCCTCTGCGCCCCGAACGACACCCACAACTGCCTCCTGAACGCCTACGTGCGGCAGGGCGTCATCACCCGCATCGGCCCCACCATGCGCTACGGCGAGGCGTTCGATCAGAGCAACAACCACACCACCAGCCGCTGGGATCCGCGTGTCTGCCAAAAGGGTCTTGCGCTTACCCGCCGCTTCTACGGCGATCGCCGTGTCAACCAGTGCATGGTTCGCGTCGGCTACAAGAAATGGGTCGACGAAGGCTTCCCTCGCGGTAGCGATGGCAAGCCCCCGGAAAAGTATTTCCAGCGCGCGCGGGACGAATGGGTTCGGATGCCGCACGATGAGGCCGCCCTCATCGTGGCGAAGGCGCTCAAGAACATTGCGGAAACCTATACCGGCCCGGAAGGCAAGCGCCGCCTCCAGGAACAGCACTACGACGAAGCGGTGATCGAGGCCACGCAGGGCGTTGGCACGCAGGTAATGAAGTTCCGCGGCGGCATGCCGCTGCTCGGCATGACCCGCGTGTTCGGCATGTACCGCATGGCCAATTCCATGGCGCTGCTCGACGCCCACATCCGCAAAGTAGGCCCGGATAAGGCCATGGGCGCCAAGGGCTTCGATAACTACTCCTGGCATACCGATCTCCCGCCAGGCCATCCCATGGTGACCGGCCAACAAACAGTGGAGTTCGATCTCTCCGCCGTCGAACACTGCAAGACGCTCGTCGTCTGGGGCATGAACTGGATCACCACCAAGATGCCCGATGCCCACTGGCTTACCGAAGCTCGCCTGAAGGGCACCCGCATTGTCGTCATCGCCTGCGAGTACTCCTCCACCTCCACCAAAGGCGACCAGGTGTTGGTCGTGCGCCCCGGCACTACCTCCGCGCTTGCCCTCGGTTTCGCTCACGTCATCCTCAAGGAAAAACTCTACGACGCGAACTACGTCAAGCAGTGGACCGACATGCCATTGCTCGTCCGCATGGATACGTTGAAGAACCTGCGCGCGCAGGATGTCTTCGGTGGCCAACCGGCCGAGTTGAAGCGGTCCCGCACTCTGGGCGTCAATGAGAAACTACCCCCGCCCGGCGCGCATGTCGAACAGATTCTCCCCGAGAAGTTACGCGCCGAATGGGGCGACTACGTGTGGTGGGATCGCGTCTCGAACTCGCCGAAACCGCTCACCCGCGACATGGTCGGGAAGTTCTCCACCGTCGGCGACCCGTTGCTCGAGGGCTCCATCGAAGTGACCTTGGCCGACGGCAAGAAAGTCCGCTGCCGCCCCAGCTTCGACCTTGTGCGCGAGTATGTGGATCACTTCACCCCGAAGACCACCGAAGAGATCACCTGGGCCCCGGCCGCCGCCATTGAAACTCTCGCCCGCAGTTTCGCCAAGGACCCCGGCACCACCCTGTTCGCCATGGGCATGGGCCCCAACCAGTTCTTCAATAACGACAACAAAGACCGCGACCTGTTCCTTCTCGCGGCCTTAACGGGCAACATCGGAAAGCTCGGCGGCAACGTCGGTTCCTACGCCGGTAACTACCGCGTCGCCCTCTTCAACGGCGCCCCGCAGTACATCAACGAAAATCCCTTCGACCTGGAACTCGATCCGGCCAAGCCCGCCCGCCCGAAGCAATACTGGAAACCCGAATCCGCGCACTATTACAACCACGAAGACCACCCCCTCCGCGTCGGCAAGAAACTGCTCACCGGCAAAACGCATATCCCCTGCCCTACAAAATCGCTCTGGTTCGCCAATGCCAATTCCATTCTCGGCAACGTGAAATGGCACTACAACACCGTCGTCAACATGCTGCCGAAGATCGAACTGATCGCCGTTAACGAATGGTGGTGGTCCACCTCCTGCGAGTGGGCCGACGTCGTGTTTGGCGTCGATTCCTGGGCTGAACTGAAACACCCGGACATGACCGCGTCCGTCACCAATCCGTTCCTCTCCGTCTTCCCGCGAACACCCATGAAGCGCATCTTCAACACCATCGGCGATATCGAGGTGTTGGCTCTGGTAGGTTCCAAGATGGCCGACGTCACCGGCGACCGGCGTTTCCATGACTGTTGGAAATTCGTGCGCGAAGGGCGTACCGACGTCTATCTCCAACGCATACTCGACCACTCCACCAACACCAAAGGATTCAAGATCGCCGAACTGGAAGCCAAAGCGCTGCAAGGCATTCCAGCCATTCTGCAAACCCGCACTTCGCCCAAGATCGGCGGCTATGAACAGGTCACCGATTCGCAGCCCTGGTACACCAAGACCGGCCGGCTCGAATTCTACCGTGACGAAGATGAGTTCATCGAGGCGGGTGAAAATCTGCCCGTACACCGGGAACCAGTGGACTCGACGTTCTATGAGCCCAACGTCATCGTCTCCGCGAAGCATGAGGCCCTGCGCCCGGCAAGCCCCGAATCCTACGGCGTCGCCCGGACCGATCTGTCCTGCGAAACCCGTTGCGGGCGCAACGTCGTCCTCACTTGGGAGGAAGCGAAGAAGACGTCCCATCCATTGAAAAAGGACGGTTACAAGTTCATCTTCCACACGCCAAAATTCCGACATGGCGCCCACACTATGCCCATCGATACCGACATGATCGCCGTTCTCTTCGGCCCGTTCGGCGATCTGTACCGGCAGGACAAACGCAGCCCGTTTGTGGCCGAAGGCTATGTCGACATGAATCCAGATGACGCCATTGCCCTCGGCATCCAGGATGGCGATTATGTCTGGATCGATTCCGATCCCGAAGATCGCCCCTTCCGCGGCTGGCAGAACAACAAGCGGGACTATGAAATCGCCCGCCTCCTCTGCCGCGCCCGCTACTATCCCGGCACCCCGAAAGGCGTCACCCGCATGTGGTTCAACATGTACGGCTCAACGCCGGGTTCCGTCGAAGGACGCAAGACGCGCGCCGACGGCCTCGCCAAAAATCCGCGCACTAACTATCAGGCCATGTTCCGTTCCGGCTCCCATCAGTCCGCCACTCGCGGCTGGCTCAAGCCAACGTTGATGACAGACTCCCTGGTACGAAAAGAAATGTTCGGCCAGAGCATCGGCAAGGGGTTCCTTCCGGATACCCACTGCCCCACCGGGGCGCCGCGGGAGTCCATCGTGAAGATCACTCGCGCCGAAGCGGGCGGCATTGATCAAAAGAGCGCGTGGCGACCCGTGACGCTCGGTATCCGGCCGAAAAACGAGTCGGAAACCATGAAGAAGTACTTGGCCGGTGGTTTCTTTGGGGATCGAAAGGGGAAACAATAATGGCACGCGTTTATAACTGGCAACTCGGACGGGAGATGTCCTACTGGTATCCGGAAAGCCGTCCAAAAAGGCAGTTTGCGGCCGTTTTCGACACCAACAAATGCATCGCCTGCCAAACCTGCACCCTGGCATGCAAAACCACCTGGACTTCCGGCAAGGGCCAGGAGTACATGTTGTGGAACAACGTCGAGTCCAAGCCCTACGGCAGCTATCCGCTCGCCTACGACATCAAAGTGCTGGAGATGTTGAACTCCGGTAAGTGGACGGGTAAAGTCTACGACGGAGAGACGATTTTCGAATCGGCGCCCGCCGGCGAACGCGTCCTCGGCTGGCGTCCGGAGCAGCAGGACTATTCGTACCCAAACTGCGGTGAAGATGACTGCGCCGGCCAGGTGGACCATGGCGCGGCCATGATGTCGCTGCCGCACATGAGCTGGTTCTTTTACCTCGCCCGCATCTGCAACCACTGCACCTATCCGGCCTGCCTCGCATCCTGTCCGCGCGGGTCCATCTACAAGCGTCCCGAAGACGGCATCGTACTTGTGGACCAGAGTCGCTGTCGCGGCTATCAGGAATGCGTCAAGGGTTGTCCTTACAAGAAGGTCTTCTTCAACCCCATGACCGGAACTTCGGAAAAATGTATCGCCTGCTACCCGAAGATCGAAGAGGATCTGCAGCCGCAGTGCTTCGCCAACTGCATCGGCAAGATCCGCATGGCCGGCTGGATCTCAAAGCCGGAAGACGCCAAGCCCGATAACCCCATTGACTATCTCGTACACATCAAGAAAATCGCGTTGCCGCTGTTCCCGCAATACGGCCTGGAGCCGAATGTCTACTACATTCCTCCCGTTCATGTCCCGTCGTCTTTCTCTCGTCAATTGTTCGGCCCCGGCGCCGATGACGCCGTCAAGGCGTATCGCAACGCTCCGAACGATCCCGATCTGGCCGCGATGCTCTGCCTCTTCGGTTCCACCGACAAGATGATGCCCCGCTGGAAACGCCAGGGTGACGACGTCTACGGAATGAACGAGAAGCGGGAAACCGTCGTCAAGGTGCCGCGCAATGAGCCCGTAATCATTCGCCCCGCCTACGACAAGCTCTACCAGATCACCCGCACCAACTGCCCATAAGGAGGCCGAAATGAAACCCGTACTTGTTCCCGTCATTGCCGGCATCGTCCTTTTAAGCGGCTGCCAAAAGGCTCCGGTGCGGACGAATGAAGTGGTCATCATTCCCGCGCGGAGCATCCCAGCGAGCCCCGCCGATCCCGTCTGGGACAGCGCGCCGGAACACCTCGGCAAACTGCTGCCGCAGGACCTTGTCGAACCGCGCCAGTTGAAAGCCACCACCCCGGAGGTGCGTGTCCGTTCCGTCTCCAGCGGTTCCGATGTCGCCTTCCGCCTGGAATGGGTCGATCCTTCGCAAAGCGATCTGCCGGGCCCGTCGAAATTTCTCGACGCTTGCGGTGTGCAGATCCCCAGCAAGATTGAGCCGAATGCGCCCGATCCCCAAATGGGGCAGCCCGGGCACCCGGTCGAGATTTCGTTCTGGCGCGCCGACTGGCAAGCTTCGGTCAACGGGCGTAAAGACACCATCAAGGAGCTCTATCCAAACGCCGCCATCGACCACTATCCCTTCGAATCCAAGAGTCTTGAGCCCGGCTCCGCCGCGCAAAAAGAGATGGCCTCCCGTTACGCTCCTTCGCAAGCAGTGGGCAACCGCCGCGTGGGGCCTCGCGAGTCTCCCGTGGAGGAGATGATCGCCGAAGGCCCGGGGACCTTATCGCCGGTGCCGGACAAGAAGGGGCGCGGCGCTGGCGTCCGCACGAAAGATGGATGGGCCGTCGTTATTACCCGAAAACTGCCCGAAGGCCTCGCTCCGAATACCCGCTCCCAGATCGCCTTGGCGGTTTGGGAAGGCGCTGGCAATGAAGTCGGCGCTCGAAAGATGCGGACCGGCTGGATTCCGCTCGCCATAAGGGCAGGAAAATGACTACCCAATCCACGTTGGACGAAAAGGGCGTTGCCTTGCTGCGGGAGGCCGCCGAGTGGCGAATGTTGGGTTTGCTCTTTGAGTGTCCCGAGCCCCAGTGGCAGGCGCACGTTCGCGAACTCGCGCCCGAGGTGGCCGACCCCGCTCTCCGTTCGGCCGCCGAAGCCGCTCTCACCGAAGCGTGGGAAGGTGACTACCACTCCATCTTCGGTCCCGGCGGTCCCGCCCCCGCTCGCGAGGTCAGCTATCACGAGACCATTCAACTGGGCTACCTCATTTCTGAATTGACCGCGTACTACACCGCTTTCTCCTTTCATCCGGTTACCCAGGAAGCGCTCGACCACATGTCCGTCGAAGCCGGGTTTGTCGCCTATCTCCGATTGAAGGAGGCGTTCGCCGTGATTAGCGGCGACGCCGAGGCCGCCGAGGTTGCCCGCGACGCGGCCAGCGGTTTCATCAACGATCATCTCTCCTGTGTCGCCCAGCCGCTCGCGAAGTCATTGGCCGCGTCGGGCGTAGCCTATCTCGCCGCCGCCGGCGCCGCCCTGCTCGCCAGAGTCGGTCCGCCCCGCACTCTTCCCGTCATCCAAAGTCTCGCCCCAGTACCGGACTGCGTGGATTCCACCTTCGACTGCGGCATTTCCTAACAACTCCAAATCCGAGGTTCTCCCATGGTCACAAACACACCAGTCGCCCGAGTTACGGAATCGGAGTGGCAGAGCAAATCGCTCGCGTCGCTCATCCGTCACATTGTCACAACCCACCACGAGTATTTGCGGGGAGCGCTTCCGCGGATCTCCGCCCGGCTCGGGGAAGCACGTGCGATTCCCAATGTCGATACGCTCGCCCGGCTTGGACCGGTCTTTGCCGCCATGCGCGCGGAACTCGAGTTGCACATGAGCAAAGAGGAACACGTCCTCTTTCCTTTCATTGAGCGCGTCGAGCAGGCGCTCGCCATCGGATTGCCGCGTCCCATCCCGCCATTTGGCACCGTTGGCAATCCCATACGGATGATGGAGCAAGAGCATGAAAGCGCGCTCGGAGCCATCGACGAGATGCACCGCATAACTAGCGGCTATGCGCCCCCGCCCGATGCCAGTGATCTCCATTGTTCGATCTACAGAGAATTGGCGGAGATGGAAGAGGACTTGCGTCTTCACATTCACCTGGAGAACGACATCCTGTTCCCGCGCGCCGTCGCCATGGAGCGCGATAACTGATGTGCCGCAATCGACCGCATGCTGGAAGCGCGAATGACTTTGACGTTGGATGTCAGCTACCGTTCTTGCTCCCGTCGCCAGGATCCCAAAGCAGTTTGATGCCGAAACACTGCTGTTAGTGACTCCGGCCGAAGATCTCGGGCAGGGGTGCAGGGCCCTTACCAGCCAGGAGCGAATCGTGTAGCTCCGCCGGCGTCATTCGTGGGGGCCAGAATCGATGAACCGGCCATTCCAAGCGGTGTCGTCTCCCGGTGGTTGCTGGCGGAATCGATGCCGTCCAGCAGGTGTTCGCCCAGCGCCCGCTCGCCGAAGTTCACCGCATGCCCAAACCGGTCCAGATTCCCAGCCACGTCATTCCGGAGGACAAATACCCAT
The DNA here is from genome assembly GCA_964430625.1 of uncultured Solibacteraceae bacterium. Taxonomy (GTDB): domain Bacteria; phylum Acidobacteriota; class Terriglobia; order Bryobacterales; family Bryobacteraceae. The sequence continues at coordinate 63,264 of CAYSFR010000031.1, read as the reverse complement.
GGCCACCGCCGTCCAGTCTCTCGCCAACGCTGCCATCGTCCAGCACGCCACCGGTCGTCGTACCGAAGCCGGCAAAGCCCGCTCCGCGCGCTACTCGACCACCCACGGCTTCACCACCGGCGTCCTCGTCAGCAAGCCCCAGCATCGTCCGATCTACGACAGCCTCAAACAAGGCCTCATCGCCGAAAACCGTCTATGCGGTGCGGTGTACTGTCACAGGGATTCAATGCGGAGCGACCCACCCAATATCTCTTTCAGTGCGTCTGCAAAGGACCGTACCGCGGGCATTGCTCGTAAAGGGTCCAAGGAGGGAACACGAAGGAGTGAAACTCATGTAGACTACCGTGGTCCAAGGTCGTCCTTCCCATCTCCTTACGATAGAAAGTAGCGCTAAATGAACTCCCCCTCCGGCAGTGCCGTGCGCTTCAACGGCATCGCCAAGCGCTTTCCCGGTTACACCGCTGTCCAGGGCATTGATCTCGCCGTCCCCGCCGGCAAATTTCTCTCCGTCGTTGGTCCCAGTGGATGCGGCAAATCCACTCTACTCAACATGGCCGCGGGCCTAATGCTCCCCAGCGAAGGTTCAGTCGAAATCTTCGGCGAGACTCTAAAAGGTATCAATCGCCAGGCTGGATATATGTTCCAGCAGGATGCCCTGCTTCCCTGGAAAACGGTTCTGGACAACATCCTGCTCGGTTTGGCGTTGCGAGGAGCGGATCCAAAGGCTGCGGAGCAGACGGCCCGCGGTTGGATACATCGAGTCGGGCTGGATGGCTTTGCGGATCGATATCCACACCAATTGAGCGGCGGCATGCGAAAGCGCGTCGCCATGGCGCAGACCTGGATTACCGACCCGGCAATCGTATTCATGGACGAACCCTTTGGCGCCCTCGACGTCCACACTCGCCTCCGCATGGAGGGCGAAATCCTCGGCCTGTGGGCCGAAACCAAAAAGACGGTAATGTTCGTCACCCACGATCTGGAAGAGGCCATCGCCCTCTCTGACGAAGTCGTCGTCCTCTCGGCCGGCCCCGCCAGTCATATCGTCGGCGTGTATCAGGTCGACCTGGAGCGCCCGCGAAATCTCATCGATATCAAAACCGATCCCCGGTTCACGGAGATATACGGTTCAATTTGGCGCGATCTGCGCGAAGAGGTCCTGAAGAGCTATGAACGAAACGAAAAAATCTAAGCCCGTGCCAATGCTGGTATGGCAGGTGCTGCTTGGTGCGGTTTTCGTTACCGTGTGGCAGGCCGGTGTCAGTGCCAGGTTGATGGACAAGTTTTTCTTCAGCCGGCCGAGCGACATCGCACTCCGAGTTTGGCAGATGTTCGCCGCCGGCACCGTCTGGGGCCACCTCGCCACAACCCTTCTCGAAGCCACTCTCTCCTTCCTGATCGGCGTCTCCTCTGGCGTCCTCTTCGGCTTCGTCCTCGCCCGCAACAAATTTCTCGCCGCCCTGCTTGACCCCTACATCCGCGTCGCCAACGCCCTCCCCCGCGTCGTCCTCGCACCCATCTTCCTGCTCTGGTTCGGACTCGGCATCTGGTCCAAGGTCGCTCTCGGCGTAACCGTGGTCTTCTTCATCGTCTTCTTCAACACATTCCAGGGTGTCCGTGAGGTTGATCCCGTCGTCGTTAATAACGCCCGCATGCTCGGCGCCTCCGAACGGCAACTCATCCGCCACGTCCTCATCCCCAGCGCCCTCACCTGGATCTTCTCCAGTCTCCACATCTCCATCGGCTTCGCCATCATCGCCGTCGTCGTCGGTGAATATCTCGGCGCGTCGAAAGGAATCGGCTACATGATCTCCCAGGCCGAAGGCGTCTTTGATACCACCGGAGTCTTCGCCGGAATGACCATCCTCGCCGGAGTCGTTCTTTGCGTCGGTGCCGGAGTCGACCGCCTCGAACGCTACCTCCTCCGCTGGAAGGCTCACAACACCAACGCCGGCAGCGCGGAGGTCTCATGAGGCTGCTTCTGGCAGCCTGCATCCTCCTCGCCGGCTGCGCCACCCCGCCCAATACCAACAAGGTTCGCATCGCCAACGTCGGCGCCGGGCTCCAAACCTATTCCATGCCCATCACCCTCGCCGATACCCTTGGTTTCTACAAAGCTGAGGGTCTCGATGTCGTGCTGGAAAACCTTCCGAATACCACCAAAGCGGTCCAGGCACTCGTTGGCGGTAGTGCCGATGTCGCCGGCATCATCTACCAGCAGACGCTCCAAATGGTCGCCGAGGGGCAGCGCCTCCGTGCCTTCTTCATCATGAACAACAAGGACAGTAAAGTCCTCATCGTGGCCCCCGCCGCCCAGGCCCGCATTCGGCGTCTCGAAGATCTCAAGGGCGCCCTCGTTGGCGTCTCGGCACCCGGCACCACCACCCATTTGTGGATGGCCAGCTATCTCGCCTCCCGCGGCCTCCCCGCCTCGTCCTACTCCCTGGTCTCCATCGGCACCAGCGCGCAGGCCATCGCCGCCCTCGAATCGGGCCGCATCCACGCCGCCGGCCTCGCCGGCGGGGATCACTTCCGCCTCCTGCACCGCCACCCGGGCCTTCTCGTCCTGGCCGACACCAGCACTCCCGCCGGGATGCGCGAAAGTTATGGCTCCAACGGCTTTGCCGGTGGCACCCTCTCCGCCAGCGTGGACTGGCTCGCCGCCAACCCCGATACCGCGCGCCGCCTCACCCGCGCACTCCTCCGTACGCACCAGTGGATCGCCTCCCACTCACCCGAAGAGATCCTCGCCAAACTCCCCCCGGGCCTCCACTCCGCCGACCCCGCCGCTGACGTCCAGATCCTTCGCTGGAGTCTGGATGCCTACACGCCCGACGGGGCCTTGCCCCCCGGCGCGCACCACGCCATGCAACAGATTGTCGACGCCAATCTCCAAAACGTCCACGCTTCCCGCATCGATCAGTCCTCCGTCTGGACCGGCGAATACCTCCCCAGCACCAAATGAAACCAGCCCTTCTCACTCTCTTCCTCATCCTTGCCGGCTGCGCCGCCCCGCCTAACGCGAAAAAGGTTCGCATCGCCAACATCAGTGCCGGGCTCCAAACCTATTGCATGCCCATCACCCTGGCCGATACCCTTGGTTTCTACAAGGAGGAGGGTCTCGATGTCGTGCTGGAAAACCTTCCGAACACCGTCAAAGCCCTCCAGGCGCTCCTCGGCGGCAGTGCCGATGTCGCCGGGATCACCTATCAGCAGACCGTCCAGATGGTGGCACAAGGGCAGCCCATCCGCTCTTTCTTCATCATGAACTGGAAGGACAGTAAAGTCCTCATCGTCGCCCCCGCCGCGCAGGAACGCCTTCGGCGTGTCGAAGATCTCAAAGGCGCCCTCGTCGGCGTCTCCGCTCCCGGCACCGCAACGCACTTGTGGATGTCCCGCTACCTCGCCACCAAGGGTCTGCCTCCATCGGCTTACTCCCTCGTCTCCATCGGCATCGGGGCGCAGGCCATCGCCGCCCTCGAATCCGGCCGCATCCATGCCGCCGCTCTCGCTGGCGGTGATCATTACCACCTCCTCCTTCGCCATCCCGACCTTCGGATCCTGGTGGACGCCGGCACCCCTGGGGGTATGCGAGAAAGTAGCGGAACCAGCGCCTATGCCGGTGGCACTCTCTCCGCTAGCCAGGACTGGCTCACCGCAAATCCCGATACCGCTCGCCGTCTCAGCCGTGCGCTGCTCCGCGCACACCACTGGATCGCCGCCCACTCACCCGAGGAGATCCTCGCCAAACTCCCCCCGGGCCTTCACTCCGCCAATACCGCCGTTGACCTGCAAATTCTCCGTTGGAGCTTGGATGCCTACACTCCCGGCGGGGCCTTGCCCGCTGGGGCTCACGAAGCCATGCAGAAACTCCTCGATGCGACCCTCGAAAACGTCCACGCTTCGCGTGTCGAGCAAGCTTCCGCCTGGACAGGCGAATACCTCCCCAACACCAAATGAAACCCGCTGTCCTCATCCTCACCCTCCTCCTCGCCGCCTGTAATCAGGGCCTACAAAAGCCCATCTGCCTGGTTACTTTTTCCAATGCCTTGGAATCCTTCCCGCTGGAACTCGCCCAGGATCTGGGCCATTTCCGAGACGAAGGCATTGAGGTCACCATCGAACACACCAACAAACCCACCGAGGCCATCGTCGCGGGTTCCTGCGATATCGCCTACGATGCCTTTCCCTCCACTCTCCAGGCGGTCGCTGCCGAGCAGCACCTGAAAGTGTTCTTGGTCGTCAATATCAGGTCCGTCATGACCTTCGTCGTATCCGCCAAAAGGGCCAATCAGGTGCACCGGGTCGAAGACCTGAAGGGCGCCCTTGTCGGAATCACCGCCTTCGGCGCCGCCACCGAATCCATGGCGAAACACGCTCTCCGCCAGCACGGGCTAAAAGACACGGACGTGACACTCATCCCCATCGGAAGCGGCCCCGCCAGCGTCGCGGCTCTCGAACACGGCAAAGTCGATGCCGCATTCGTTGCAACGCGAAGTCTTGCCACTTTACGGCAGAGAACACCTGGAATTGGCATCCTCCTCGACATGCGTTCCCCGCAGGGCTCACGGGAGTTTTATGGAGTGGACGCCATACCCCTTTACACCCTCTCCGCCAAGGCTGACTGGCTGGAGAAACGTCCGGAAGACGCGCGTCGCGTCACCCACGCCATGCGAAAAACTGTCGAATGGATCCGCCAACACCCCATGGAAGAGGTGTACGCGCGGATGCGGCCCTTTTATCGCTCCGAGTTCAAGGAAGGCGATCTGGAAGCCCTGCGCGTCTTCATCGCTGCGCTCTCTCCCAATGGCCGCATGCCCCCCGGCGGCGCAGAAGCCGTCCAGCGCGTCGTGGCCGCCGCCGACGAACGTGTCCTCAAAATCGACCTCGCCTCCACTTGGACCAATGACTTCCTTCCGAACACCAAATGAAATCAGCCCTCCTCTGCTTTACCCTCCTCCTCGCCGCCTGCGCCGGTAAACCCGGAACGCAGAAAGTCCGCCTCGCCGTCGGCGGTATCGGCCTGCAGATGTACAACCTGCCCATAACACTCACCGAAACGCTGGGGAAATCCTGCAGTGGAGTTTGCCCAGCTTCACTAAGGGCGGAGCAATGACCCCGGGCGGGCCCGAAGCCCTGAAGAAGTTGCTCGACGCTGCCAGCGAAACCATCCGCAATTCCAGAATCGACCTGGCCGCCACCTGGACCAACGACTGTCTCCCCAACTCCAAATGGCGCCCACTCTCCTCGCCCTCTGCCTGATCCTGGCCGCCTGCGCCGGAAAACCAACCACACCACCGTCCGTCTCGGCATCATCGGTACTGGCTTCCAAACGTAGCTCATGCCGGTCCTGCTCGCCCACTCGCTCGGGTTCTACAGGGAAGAAGGGCTCGACGTCTCACTGGAGAATTTGTCCTCTCACGAAAAGGCGATGCAGGCCATGGTCGGCGGCAGCATTGATGTCGCTTCGACCTCGTTTTCCCAGGTCCTTTATCTCGCCGCTGAAAGCCACTGGAGGGCTCGGGGGTAGTCTCAAGCCTCTCCAGTGTCGTAGGGGATGGAGACGTCGCTGTATTGAATAGCCGACAGCTTGACTTTACCGATACTTCGGCGTCCCAGATTGTACCCCGCAATCACCAGCAATCTCATCTGCGCACGTTGCACCCGGCAGCTCGGACATCAATGACGCATTTTCCTCTGCTACGCATTCATCGCGAAAACCAAAATGCTATGACATCCTGCGCCTTCCGGTTGCGGTCACAGTGCCATGAGATCGCAATGATGCGGCTCACAACCAAGGAGAACTTTTATGCAGATCGGTACCTTCAAGAACGACGGCAACGCCTACAGCGGCACCATCCACACCCTGACTCTGAAGGCTGAGGTCACACTCGAACCCAACCGCAACGGCGGCGCCAAGGCTCCCGCCTTCCGAGTATTCCTCGGTATCCACGAGATCGGCATAGCCTTCGCTAAGACGTCAGAGAAGGGCAATCCCTACCTTTCGGTCCTGATTGACGATCCGTCCTTCGCCACCCCAATCTGGGCCAACCTCCTCACCAACTCAAAGGACGCCACGATACCTCTCATGTGGGATCGTTCTAAACCCAAGGCTTAACCAACCGCCCGGCGACGGCTTCTAAGCTGTCGCCGGGTTTCTCTTGCAACTTGCGATGAACTGCGGCAAGAGAGTCCAACGTAGCGTCCCACAACCCACGATCCAGAGGAGTAATCATGGATGACCGTAGCCTATTACAACGAGATCGACCCCTACGCCGCCCAATGGCTTCGCAACCTGATATTGCGAGGCCACCTGCCGAGGAGCGATGTGGACGCACGCTCCATCTCGGAGCTGCATTCCGATGACCTCCAAGGCTTCACCCAATGTCACTTCTTCGCCGGAATCGGTGGATGGGCCATCGCCCTCCGAATGGCGTGTTGGCCGGACGATAGACCCGTCTGGACTGGCAGTTGCCCGTGCCAGCCCTTCAGCTCCGCCGGAAAACAAGAAGGCAATGCCGACGAACGCCACCTTTGGCCAATATGGTTCCGCCTCATCCGCGAGTGCAAACCTCCAACAGTTTTTGGAGAGCAAGTTGCGTCTGCGATTGCCCATGAATGGCTGGACGAGACTGCTCATGACCTGGAAAGCGAGGGCTACGCCTTCGCGGCGGCAGTATTGCCAGGTTGCAGTGTCGGGGCGCCCCATCGCCGGGACCGCCTCTGGTTTGTGGCCGACACCGCGGGCCAACAAGTGGGTACCGCCCGACAGCCACGGCAATGTCAGCATGTGGCCCACTCCCCACAGCAACTGCTCAACCGGGGCGGGCTCACAGGGGAGAGCCGGGGGAATGAATCTACAAACGGCCACGATGTCGGCGGCACTTGCTGCACCGAACTGGAAATTCAAATGCTCCCAGATGCCTCGTCAGAAAATGGAGGGTACGAAAGGCCACGCATTGTCCCGGAAAGCCATCGAGGCTGGGAGGGAGAATGGCTGCTCTGCCCCGACGGGAAGTCCCGGCCAGTTAAACCCGGAATTCGTTTGTTGGCTAATGGGGTTCCCGCCCGAGTGGGACGCTTGCGCGCCTACGGCAATGCCGTCGTCCCGCAAGTGGCCGCAGAGGTGATCAGCGCCTTCATGGAGTGCAAACCATGAAAGCGCTGACTAGGGCTTTGAATGCAGCTATCGCCCTTGTCCCCGGGTTTTCGAAAGATCACGGATCTTTCCGCTCGCCTCGCGCGACGCTTCCGCAAGCGCCAGTAAATCCAGCGCGCCGTAGCTGTGGCTCTCTTTCCACTCGCTGGTCTTCTCATCCTTGTACCGGATGACCGGAGCCGACGCGGTGTGGAAGAAGCCATTAGCGCCAGTGTTCCGCCAGATCGCGATTTCGACATTGCCGACCCTCGCGGTATCGACCGGACGCCGTGTCAGCGATCCTTGTTGCTCCTCGGCTTCGTCATTGGGCTCGTTGGGCTGTGTCATGTTGCTCTCCGTTGTCGTGTTAACCAGTTGCGTGATCCACCTTACGCCTGTGGTGAATCTTTGCAAGTGCAAAATGCGAGGAAACACTTATCCACACGCAAGGATTCAAATTCTTTTAAGTTCTAATTCAGGGCCTAAAAGTGTTTTGAATGTCAGTACGTTGGCATGGCGAATCCCTACCAAACGGGCGGATATCTCCTACCAAACGGGCGCTGCTCTCCTACCAAACGGGCGGACATCTCCTACCAAACGGGCGGCGACAATTTACCCACGAAGCAACCATAGCCGAATCGATTCAGCCATATCGGTCTCCTACCAAACGGGCGGGGCCGGTCCATTTCCTACTTGACACCGTATGACGGTAGTGTATCGGTGGACGATGGGCACTATCGGTCTGACAGTGAAACAAAAGACGAATCATCTCGGCTTCCCGAAACCGGGTGAGCTGATCGAGATGACCGGCACACATGCGCTCGAAGCGAGTGACCGGGCTATCCTTAACTTGCTTTACCAGCATGCGCATGACAGCGGCAAGTTGCTCGAGTCCAATGCAGAATGGGAGATCCCGCTCGCGACCGTGAGGCAATCATTTTCGAAACATGAAAGCTCCGATCGATTGCGAGACAGCCTGACCCGCCTAATGTCGGTCAAGGTAAATGTCGTCTACGTTGCGGACTCCGCCGATGGACTCGAAGGACCCGAGCAGCGCGTCGTAATCACCGGGTTATTCGATTTTTTCGATGTCTCAGCAAAAGAGCTCGCGAAACGCGCAACGCTGCGTTACGGCCTGCCGCGCAAGCTTGCGCCGATCCTAGAGACATCGGGTCGTTGGGGACGCATCAAAGGCGAGATCGTCTGCTCTATGACCAGCAAATACGCCATCACCCTGTACGAATTGATCCAACTCCGGGCGAACCTCGAAAGATGCGTCGAGACGTTTCCAATCGACCGCTTCCGTGCGTTGCTCGGCGTCCCTCCCGGCGCATACGCCCGCGCCGATAACTTTCTGCGCAAAGTCATCGATCCCGCCATCCTGGAGGTCAATGGGCTGTCTGACATGGGTGTCCAAGTCGAAGTGCGGCGGAGGCATTCAAGATCGCCGATTCACACCGTCGCGATCGCGTGGTGGCAGAAGTCTGGGGATGAATTCCGCGCCGCGATCAACGAAAGGAACCGCAGCAAACTGGGCCGAACGGCCCGGCTCAAAGGGCTGGCCGAAACCACCGAATCGGCACCGCGATGTCGGAGTGCCACTAACGAAAGGCTCGCTCGGCCTCTTGCTTAGCGACATAATCGCTCAACGCTTCCAAAAGCATCTCTTGCTGCGACATTCTCAAATCCACCCTAAGCTTCTGAAAGGCGACGATCACCCGATCATCCGGATTGAAATACCCGCCGATGTGAAGCTTGGCGCTGCGGCTCGACGATGATCGCGAACTCAACGGCGGCGGCGTCTCGGCAGGCGTTTCACGCGATGGCTGCTGTTCTCGGAATGAGGAGAGTATCGAGCGTCTAGCCATGGGCCTCCACTTTCTCCACGCGTGCACGTGTGCACACCTGCAGTTGTGCAAAAACCCAATCATTCAGTTCTGCAATTTCCCGCGCCGCCTTGCACCCGGGTTCGGCCTCATTCACAGATTTCCCGACCGGCCACGCGGCACGGTAGACTCCGCGTTCCCGCAGCACCACAGGCGCGGTCGTCAATCCGGCGTCCGCAACAATCGCCCTTGCGTCGTCGAGAAGTGTAGTGGCACTGTGCGGTGCCGCATTGAAAACAACGAACGCCGGCACACCCGCAGATTTAACAAGCTGAGCGGTCCGCCGTATCGCGTCGAGGTCAATCAAACTGGGGCGGCACGGAATGAGAATCAAGTCGGCCGCTTGGGCCGCCGTGTAGGCCTGCGGCCCGGCTGCTGGTGGGGTATCGATAATGGACAAATCGAATCCTTCTGCCTCTGCCGCTTTGAGTGCGTCTCCTAACCGCCGCTCGGTCAGGAATTCGACATGCGGCAAATAATCCTTACGGCGATCCGCCCAGATCACGGCGCTCTCCTGTTGATCGAGATCGAACAATGCCGTCCGGGCCCCGGCCGCGACCGCCAGATTTACGGCAATCGTTGTCTTCCCCACGCCCCCTTTCTGAGCTATCAGCGCAATCGTCTTCACATCTGCAATCCTTCACTCGTGCATCAGTGCACGCGTGCACACCTGCAGAAATGTACTGTTTTCGGTGATCTGTCAAGCCGCTTGATCGATCTTCGGGCGATGACGCACTCTTCCGCTATCGCTGCACCCGAGTGCCATGACCGTATTCGCAAGGCGTTGTTCCCAGCCGGGGTTCCGAATTTGCAGGTGCTCCTGCCATCACTCGCCCGTCACTACCGAATTGGAAGCTAAAGTCCATCTCCTTTTGATAGCGATGCGTTGACACGCACTAGCTTATACGGTTACAGTAGGGCATGCCCAAGAAATCTGACGGATCGGGAACAATCTACCAGCGTGGTGAAATTTGGTGGGTGAAGATCCGAGTTGACGGCCGTCCAGTTTACGAGTCGAGCAAATCAACCAAGATGGCAGATGCAATTCGTCTCCGGGACAAGTTGATAGCCAAGCGGCATCGCGGCGAAATCACAGGGGGGGCACCAGACCGAGTGCTCATCGGGGAACTGCTAGACGACCTGTTGAAAAGCGACATCAAACCATCCACGAAGTACGTATGGGAGAAGGTCATCGAGAAAAATGTACGTCCGTTCTTCGGCACGCTTAAGGCTCAACGCCTTTCGACTGATCAAATGGACAAGTACCGCGAGAAGAGGAAGGCGGAGGGCCGCTCAGATGCTACGGCAAACCGCGAGCTTTCCATTCTGCGCACCGCCTTTCATAACGCCCGCAAGCGCACGCCGCCGAAGGTCAATCAAGTTCCTTACTTCCCCATGGTTCAGGAAACGACCGTACGCAAGGGATTCCTCACCGATGAACAGTACGCCGCGCTGCTCAACGAACTGCCCGCCGAACTGAAGGCCTTGTTTGTTACGGCCTACATGACAGGAATGCGAAAAGGAGAACTGACACCCATCCAATGGCCCCAAGTGGACTTCGAGGCGGGTCTCATCACTCTGGATAAGGGTGCAACAAAGAACGACGACGCCCGTTCGGTGCCGATACTTGCAGGTGACATGCACGATCTGCTCGCGGCTGCCAAACGTCAACGGGACGCCGATTGGCCGAATAGCCCATGGGTGTTCAACCGGGCCGGAGAAATAATCAAAGATTTCCGATGGGCATGGTGGGAGGCTTGCAAGCGGGCCGGCGTTCCAGACCTGAACTTCCACGACCTGCGACGAACGGCCGTTAGGAACATGCGCCGGGCCGGTGTACCGCAGGTCGTTCGTATGAAGATTTCCGGGCACAAAACGGACTCCATGGAACGCCGATATAATATTGTCGACGCCGAAGACTTGAGCATTGCAAAAGAGCTATTGGAGCGCCGCATGAGTGTAACCAAAACTGTAACCACTGGAAGCGATTCCGGGAAACTCAGCGATACAGTCCAACCAATAAAATCAGCAACTTAGGGAACTGTGAAACCCGACGAAACCCGGTGCATCGGCTTGAGGTGCTAGCGGGTAACACCGTGCGGGTTCAAGTCCCGCTCTCCGCACCATTTTGAAACCTTTCGGCGCAATGCCGGTTCTTTGAGACCGGAGTTGCGCCGAAGGTGTTTTGGGGGATGACGCATGGATTCCTCCGGAAAAGCTAGAGCAGCCGAACTGAATTCCATTCCCCAAACACCGCGTGTTGGGGGCGAAACCGGATTTGCATTCGCGATTCTAACTTTTGCGATCCTGAAGGACGCGAAAGTTAGATTGAACCATTGATTCGACCTTCAAAGAATACTAACCTAGTCGTACCTCAAGTACGGGACAGTTAGAATGGCCCTTCATTTCGTCGGCGAAACCTTGAACAAGGCCCGCAGTCACTACTTGGCTGAGACCGGCCGAATCGTCCAGTTGATGCGTGGAATTTATGTCGACGCCGACGACGATATCGACGCCATCGTGCTAAGGCATTCCGTCAGGATCGCCCGGTATCTCTACCCCAATGCCTACCTGTCGGCGGCGAGCGCGGTCTTGCTTGGACCGACCCGCGATGGGCGATTGTTTTTAAGCGGGAGGCGGAAGCAGCGCACGCGACTTCGCGGGTTGGAGATCATCCAAAACGAAGCTCCGAAACAACCGTCCATCGGCAGCGCGATCGTTGATGACGGGATGGGAGAAATTCACGTCAGCGTTTCGTCGATTCGACAGCGCTACTTGGAGGCCTTTCGGCTACGCAGTGAACATGCCGCGTCGCTGAACGAGGAGATGCGAACAACGATCGCCGCCCGTCTGATGGAAGAGTATGGCAGCCCGGAGGGAGTGGCGGATGCGCTTTGGAAACTCGCGAGGGAGAATGACTGGTTTCGGGAAGGCGAACTCGCCGAGCGCTCCCTACGGCAGCGCCCAACCGCCATCACAGTCAAGAATCAGGCGGTATTCGACCTTGTTGTAGCGTGGCATGGGGTGCCAATCGGACATCTGAATCACGATGGATTTGAATGGCGCTGGCAGCCTGTGGACAGGGACGGCCCACCCCTGGTTCGGCAGACCATGCCGGGGAAACTGCCACCCTTCCTTGTCTCTCTGCTCCCCGAAGGCTGGCTCGAGAACGTCGTCAAGCACAAGGACGAGCGCAGCCTCTTGCGGTCGGGGAAGCGCTACGTATCCAACATCACCATCGTCGAGCGTCAGGCCGAACTATCGGATCTGCCTCAGGACATCCTCTTAACCCGGCTTGAAAGATTTAGCGCGGGAGGCGTATTTACCGGGCAGTATTCCGGACCTGGCCGCAGCGAGATCGAAGCAAGCTTCGAGAACAATCTCGCACAAATCTACCAGAGGGCGGACACACCTCGCCTGTCAGGAGTTCAAATCAAGGCGCCGATGTTTGTTGATTCCGAAGGGGTCCTATCCCCCAGCATCGGCCAACCCTTCACGCACATTTTAAAGCCTGCCGGAACCAGCGGCTTTGAGGCCTTGCCACTTGTGGAATGGACAGCCATGGCGCTCGGCCGGGCCGCAGGTTTTGAGACTCCGGAAGTGGCATTGATTGAGATGCCAAATGGCATGGCACCGGCCCTATTGGTCGAGCGATTCGACGTTCGGTTGGGCGGGACTGATACCAGGATGCTGGCACTCGAAGATTTCTGTTCCGTGCTCGATCTGCCTACCGACGCTAAGTACCAAAGCACCATGGAACGAGTCGCACGCGCCGTCCGTCCGCTATCGACCGCGCCGAATGAAGATCTTCAGCTTATCGTTAAGCGCGCCGTTTTCGCATGGTTGATCGCCGATGGCGATATGCACCTGAAGAACATTGCGCTCATTAAGGTCGCCGAGCCTGGGGAGACGTCGTTTCGGAGTGTGCGGATTGCACCGCTCTATGACGCCGTGACCACAAGAGTCTTTCCTAATCTCAAGCATGATCGACTGGCCCTCAAGGTCAACGGGAAGGATGATAACCTTCGACGCGCAGATTTTCATGCCTTGGCGGCCACGGCCGGGTTAGGAGTTGGCGAGACCGATTTAGCCATCGCGGACCTGCTGCAGCGGATTGGCGGCGCTGTCGAGAGAATTGAACTGCCCCCGCAAGTCACTCGTAGCAGGGAGGCGGAGAAACTGATCCAGCAAGTGCTCGACCTCTGCCGGCGCCGGGTGGAAGCGTTCGGGTGAACTTCGACCGTGAGCCCGAACGGACCGAAGAGTGGGATCGACTTTGAACCGTTTGCACAAAGCAACGCCCCTCCCATCTAGAGTTCCAGCAACGCCGGAGGCTCCCGCGCTCCATTGGAAACCGCTTTGCAGGCGGCCGCCGAACTGGCAACCCGCACAGAACGAACGGCCGAGTGGGATGGATAGCTAACGGTTCCATCGGGTGCGCGTCGGCCGTCCGAGGTCTCCCGCCGTGCGGCGGTGGTTACCCCAACCGTGCGTGGCGGCCATCCATGGTGAGCTGTTTCGCCGGGAACTCCCCTTCCTCGGCGAAACACCGATCCTACTGCAGCGGAAGGACTTTCCCCTTCGCCGTGGGCAGCGCGACACCGAGCAGTTTTGCGATGGTGGGGGCGAGATCGATATTGGACACCACACCGAGGGAGACGCCCTTGCGGACGCCGTAGCCGCTGGCGATGAAGATGGGGTTCATGTCCGACTCGCTGGCGAGGTAGCCGTGACTACCGCCCTGCTGCGGCACCTCCGCCGTGACGGGGCCACCGGTGGCGCCGGAGAAGGAGTAACCGTCGGCGGCGGCGAGCAGGAGGTGGCCGAACTGGGGATCCTTGTCCGGATGAGGGAGACCGAGAGATGGGTAGTCCTCGACACCGGCGATACGGTCGATGCCCTCGACGCCGGCAAGGGCTTTGCGTACCTGGGGGACGAGTTTTGCCGCATCGGCGACGGGTTCGAAATAGACGAAGGCGGTACCGCCTTCGGGGAGCACGTAGACCTGTTTATCCAGCCCGGCGGCCTTGAGGGCGGCGTTGGGCTTGATCTGCTTTGTGTAGGCTTTGAAGCCGTGGTCGGAGACGATCAGGAACGTGGTGCGATCGGCGAGTCCGGCTTCGTTGACGGCGGTGACCAGTTTTTCGACGCAGGAATCGAGGAACGCAAGAGCGGTCTTGGCGGCGAGGGTGTCAGGGCCGTAGGCGTGCTGCTCGGAATCGCCGGTGAGAAGGTGGAAAAGCAGGAGATCGGGCTGGTGGTGGCGGATGAGGTACTCGCCGGCCTTGGTCCAGATCTGGTCACGGAAGACGATATTGGCGCGGCTGAAGGATTCCAGATCCTCTTTGGTGAGGGCGCCTTTGGCGACCATCTCCTGTTCGAGCGGGCCGTCGAGGCCGGCCCATTCGCGGAAGGCCCAGGTGATGGTGGGCGCTTTTTCGATGGCGACCCAGTCGACATGGGCGGTGGTCAGGCCGGCACGGTGGGCGGCGTCATAGACGGTGGGTGCCTTGACCATTTGCGGTTGGACGACCATGGGATCCACTTTGATGGGGGGCCAGGAGCCGGTGCGTTTGATGGTGCCGTTGGCAAGGAGGCCATGTTCGTCGGCACGGACACCGGTGATCATGGCGGTGTGGTTGGGCCAGGTGACGGTGGGGTTGACGCCGAGCATGGGGGCGGAGGTACCGTTGGCGATCAATTTGCGGAGGGTGGGGATGGGGAGCTTCGGATCCTGGAGCGAGTAGCTGGGAAAGCCGTCGAGGGAGATGAGGATGACCTTATTCCGAACCCGCGGGGGCTGGGCGGGGGCGAGGAGGGCGGAGCAGAGCAAGGCGATGGAAAGGGACAGGTACCGGCGCATGGATATGCGGGAATTGTACCGGATTTCCGTGGACGGGCCGTTAGTGGTGAGAGGGGGATGGCTTGGCTGGTGCGGCCGGCGCGCCGGCCGCACCGGCCGCGGCGGGCGCACCGGGCTTGGCCGGGTTGGACGGGGAGGACTGCAGGCCGATGCGGCTGAGGATGACGACGTCGACGCGACGGTTTTTGGCGCGGCCCTCCGGGGTGTCGTTGGAATCGATGGGGGCGGTATCGGCGTAGCCGACCACGGCGAGGCGCTTTTCGGCGATGCCGTAGTGATCAACGAGTTCCTGGAGCATGGCGATGGCACGGGCGGAGGAGAGGTCCCAGTTACTGGGGAATCGCTCCGTATGGATGGGAACGGAGTCTGTATGGCCTTCCAGCCGGACGGGATTCGGGACAGCCTTGAGGGCGCCGGCGACCTTATCAAGAGTCGGCTGGCCACCGGAATTTAGCACGTCACTGCCGCTGGGGAACAGGATGGCTTCCTTCAAGCTGATGACGAGGCCACGGGCTTCGAGATGGACCTCCACTTTGCCGGCCGAGATCTCCTTCTGCAGTTCGGCGGAGAGGGCCTTCAGAGATGGCAGCAGTTCGACGATCTGCTCCGGGGGAGCCTCTTTGGCGGCTTTCTGGGCGCCGCCCGGGCCCTTCATCTGGGCGCTGCCCTGCCCTTTGTCGTCGACGTTGCCGCCGAGGACCTTGGCGACGGCGGCGGCAGCATGTTTCAGGGCACTTTCCTCGAGGGCCGCGGTAACGGATTCCGAGACCTGTTTCGCCTTGCCCTTGTCGGCCTGGGAGGAGGCGAACATGACGACGAAGAAGGCGAAGAGGAGGGTGATGAAATCGGCGTAGGAAACCAGCCACCTTTCGTGGTTTTCGTGGGCAGGGTGCTTGGTTTTTCTAGCCATTTGGGTTCTCGCTAGTTCTCGGCGGTGGCCGGGGTGCCTACGGCGCCTTCCGCCCCGGCCTTCTTGCCCTTCGCCGCCGGCTCGATGATAATGCCTTCCAACTTGGTGCGGATCAGCTTGGGGTTCATCCCTTCGGCGAGACTGCAGACGCCTTCCAGCGACAGCTCTTTGAGGGCGACCGAGTGGTGGCCCCTGGATTTGATTTTGTTTGCGGCCGGAAGGAAGACAATGTTGGAAACGGCGACGCCGTAGACCGTGGCGACGAAGGCGACGGCGATACCGTGGCCGACCTCTTCGATGTTTTCCAGGTGTTTCATAACCTGGATGAGACCCATGACGGCGCCGATGATACCGATGGTGGGAGCATAGCCGCCGGCGGCCTCGTAGACCTTGGCTTCGGCTTCGGTCTGGCGCTCTTCCGCGGTGATTTCGAACTCCATCATTTTGCGGAGTTCCTGCAGGTCGGTACCGTCAACGGCGAGCGAGAGGGCTTTCTTCAGGAAGGGGTCGTGGAGTTTGTCGACGTCGCCTTCCAGGGAGACGATCCCGCTTTTGCGGGCGACACCGGCGAGGCGCACGATGGTGTCAATGATCTCGCTGGTGGGGTGGACCCGTTCCATGAAGACGTCCGGGAGGCGTTTGAGAGCGGCGATGAGGACGCTCATGGGCGTGTTGATCATGACGGCGCCGAGGGTACCGCCGAGGACGATCATGGCGGCGGTCAACTGCGAGATGTCGCCGATCTTGCCGCCTTCGAGAATGAGGCCTCCGACAATGGCGCCCAGAGCGACAACGACGCCGCCGATACTGGCCAAATCGATTTTCGCACCACCACCAGCCTTTGCCATAGCTTTTTATTCCTCTCCCGAGCGTGGACGCGGAGTTACCACTGCCGGCGAAATTCGACGACCTTGCGGATGATTTCGTCGGTCGTTTCAACGACGACGAACTTCTGACCGTTGGTAAGCGAGACGACCGTATCCGGGTTCGCCTCGATATGTTCGATCAGATCAGAATTGACCACCAGGTCTTTCTGGTTTAGCCGTGTGAGGTGGATCATACGATGAGTCTCCGAAGGATACAGTTGTTTATCGAAAGAAACGGAAATTTGTCTAGTGGCGGAACGAGCAAAATGGGGGCCTAAACTTTTCGACAGGGGGAGCCGATAGAAGAGTTCAAGGTGGAATTTTGAATACGGATTGCCCACTTCCGCAAAACCCCGGAGAGGAGCAAGAGGAATCGTCGAACGCGGCGGACTCTACTCCGGAGTACCACGGCTTGTTTATCGAGCTGCTGGGGCGGGAAGGGCGTCCGCGCCTGGAGAGCCTGGATAAGTTCGTAGCGGCCGAGATTGAGTCGATGCGTCAGGCGCTGGCCGACCAGTTGATGCTGACGCTGTCGCAGGAGGTACATCTGCGGCTACTGGACGCCGGCACCGTCAAGACGTTGGATCTATTGACGATCTCCGCGCGGGGCGGGACGCTGGGAATTCTGACGGACGCCGCGGGGCAGCCGCGATTTGAGGGCGTGTACCTGAACACGAGCGCCACCGGGGCATTGCTGGAATGTGTGTTGTGGGGCGCTCCGGCGAAGGCCAAACCAACGGAACGGGACTTAAACGAATTGGAGCGGCAGTTCCTGGAACCGTTCGTACGGACCGCGGCACGGGTGGTGCGGGAAACGGCGGACGCGGCTTCGAGCGATGAATTTGGCCTGGAAATGTTGACAGGGCCGAAGTTCCGGCCGATTGTGGAGACGGTGGGCAGCTTCGCCATGATGGAGTTTGAGATCCAGATTGCGGGATCCCCGCCCGGGTCCTTATTATTCTTCGCATCCTGCGGCAGCGCGTCGCTGGTGGGCAGGATGGGCCGGCCGCAGGCCGCGGCGACAGTCAAGACCGCCAGCCGGGCGGTGCCGAACCGGCGGCGAGAGCTGCTGGGACAGATGACCGTGGATGTGGCGGTGACGCTGGAGGGCAATCGAATTCGGTTCTCGGATCTGATCAGCCTGCAGGTCGGGGACGTAATCGCGCTGGAGTCCCCCCTGACGCAGCCGCTGGTGGGAAATGCGAACGGAGCAGCGGTATTTGCCGGAACGGTCTCCGCACATAAAGGACAGCGGCATTACAAGATCGACTCGCGACTTGCGCTTCATGCAGCCACCGGGAAGAGTGCGGCACGAGCAATGGCAGCGGCTGCGGCGGCGGGATCCGAAAAGGGCTAAACCGGCGCGTCTGTCACCGCGGCTAGACTTTCGCCGTCAGGTGGCGAACAAGACCGGCGGCGGCACGGATCTGGGCTCCGGAAGCAAGAGTGGATCCGTCCAGGGAGCGCAGCGCTCCGTTTAACAGTTCCCCACGTTCGTCGGCGGAGAGCCTGGAACCACGGGCAGGGATCAGTGCCGGCGCGGTCTTCCGGATCTGGGGATGAACGTAACCAGTAGGCGTCGTCATACTTTCTTATCGATCACTTCTTTCAAAGTTCGAGGGGATTAGCGGAGAAAATCAAACAGGGTGGAGCGGGGGAACTGGGCTTGGGCGGACATGGCGGCATTGAGCTGGATCTCAACCTGCTGCATTTGAAGGATAGCGGCGGCGACGTCGGCATCGCGGACTTCGCTGAGCCGAATCTTCCACTGTGCCTGGGCCTGTTCGCTCTCTGACTGGGCGGAGATGAGGCGGGATTGCGTGGCTTCGTAGCCAGCGGCCTGGGTATTGAGGTACACGCTGGAAGCCTTGACACGGCTGAGGGCGGTCATCAGGTCGGAGTCCGAGCCGGACTCGACGGCGGTACGGAGCATCTGGAGAGCGGCAAAGACGTTCTCGTCGGCCATGGAATCGTCGGGATTGCGGCGGTCGAAGAGGTCCTGGGCAGTACGGCCGACGGGGAAGCGTGAGCCGTCGGGAAGCTCGGCCTGCAGAGAATAGGTGGGGGTAATCAGGCGGTCGACGCCATTGGGATTGGCGAGATTCAAGCTGTAAGAGGGTGAGCCGTCGAGGTCGCCGCTGAAGACGTACCGGCCATTGGCAACGGTGGTACTGAGGCCGACCATTCGGTTCTGCAGGGCCTCGATTTGAGAGATCAGGACGGCGCGCCGCTCCTCGGTATAAGTACCGCTGGCGGCTTGGCCGCCAAGGCTGATGGCGGAGTCGAGGAGTTTGAGCCCCTGCTGGAGGGCATTGGCGCCGGCGCCCACTTCGGCGCGGAGGATACTGAGATTGCGGTCGGTCTGTTCCGCCTTGGCGAGACCGGACTGGATGAGGAGCATGTCTTCGACCTGGCCCGGATCATCGGCGGCAGAGCGCATCCGCAGGCCGGTGGTCAGTTGCTGCTGGGCTTCGGTGGCGGTGCGCTGTGTTTTAGTGAGGCCCGCGAGGAACATCTCTTGACGGGAAGGGAGACCGAAAGTCATTGGATTGGCCTTTCTAGCGAATCATGCCGAGGACGGTTTGCATCATCTCGTCGAGGACTCCGGCGACACGGGCGACGGCCTGATAGCCACGTTGCAGTTCGATGATTTTTGCCGCTTCCACGTCCAGCGAGACGCCGGATACCTCCTCGCGCATGGCCTTTGCCTGGTTCAAGAGGTCCGTGGAACGGCTCTTCCAGGTGTCGGCGGTCTGGAGAGCACTACCGACGGAGGAGGCGATGCGGCCAAAGAAGGCAAGCGAGGTCTGCCCATTGATCAGATTGGCAACGTTGCTGGCGTCGAGTAGGGCGGAGAGAGCGAGGGGGACGCCGTTGGCGATAGTGGAAGATCCGGTCTGGATGGCGGCGAGGTGGGAGGCGAGTTCGGACTGAGAAACCGAATCGTTGAGTTGCAGGGAGGTGGCGGCATCGGTGGCGGAGGAACTGAAGGAGAACAGGGGAAGGCCGTTTACGGGGGGATCGGAGGTGACGAGGCCGGCGGTCAGGAGATCGTTGATACGGGTGGAGACCTCGGAGGCGAAGGTATTCAAATCCCCGGGATCACTGGCGCCGCCGATGAGGGTGGTGAGGGTGGTGTTGTGGAGATCGGCGAGTCCGCGGAGTTCGCCGGTGGTGATGGTGGCGGTGATATCGCGCTGCTGAGAGTCGAGGAGCGACCAACTGGGAAGACCGCCGGCGGGAGAAGCCGTGTAGGAGCCGGTAACCGGGAAGGCTCTGTCGCCCATGACGAGGGGGGACTGGCCGCCGACCAGAACGGTGACCACGCCGTTTTCGTCGGGAAGGACGGTGAAGTTCGTCAGTTTCGCCAGGTCCTCGAGTGTGTTGTGCAGGTCGGTGTCGAGGGCCGGATCGGCGGCGGGCGTGCGGGCGCGAAGAGCGTTGATGTCGGCAATACGGCGGGCGACGGCATTCAACTCGGCGACTCTCCCATCGAGTTTGCGCTCCACATCGGAAGCCACCGTCTGGACCTGCTGGGCGGTGCTGCGGACGCTGGCGGCGAACTCGCCGGCCGCGCGCACCACGCCCTGGCGGGCGGTAGCGGAATTCGGGGCAGCGCCCCAGGCCGAGAAACTGGCGACCAAGGCATTCAGGGTGCCAGGAATACTGCTGGCGCCGTCGAGGGCGAGCACCTGATTCAACGAAGCGAGTACTTGGGAGCGCTGTTCAAACTGCCCGAGAGTCGAAAGCTGGCGCTGAACGGCCTTTTCGGAGTAGCTATCGCGCGTGGTGCGGGCGATGCCGGCGCGAACACCGCCCATGAGTCCGCCTTCGGAGTCGAAGGAAAGGGCCTCGAGGGCGGATCGCTGGCGGGCGTAGCCGGGGGTCTGCGCGTTGGAAATGTTGTTCTGCGAGATCTCCAGCGAACGCTCAAAGGCCTTCATGCCGTTGCTGATGGTAGTCAGAGATGCAAACAGATTGGACATAGGCTGCTTCGATTACCCGCGGGTGGAGACGTGTTGGGTTGTGAACAGGCGGTTCACCGGGGCGCCGGCGATGTCGTAGACTTCGGCGACGGAGTCGAAGGCGGCACGCCAGCCGTTGACCAGTTCGGCGCCGTGAGCGGCGAGGGCAAGGATCTCAGCCAGGATGAGGCGGATTTCGGCTGCTTGCGCGGGAGACGGCAGCGCGGCGCCATCGGACTGCGCGTGCAGTTTCTCAAGGATTTCTTCGACGGCAGGCAACGCGCGGACCGGGCTATCGCGCAGTCCCGCCCGGGCGGCGGAGAGTTCGCGGATCCGTTCTTCCCAAGGGCTGGCAGCCATCGGCTACTCCCTTCCGCTGAGAACCCGGTCGGCGATCCGACCGGCGAGGTTTCCGGTATCGACCGTGTACTGACCGGAGGCGTAGAGTTGGCGCATGGCTTCAATTCGCTGATCGCCAGACACCGACATTTCCTGAAGCGCACCGGCGAGGGCGCCGAGGGTATTGGTCGACAGAATGTCGCTGCTCCCCGTCGAATTCCCCCGTCCGGTACTGGTAGTTGAGGCAGCCGCGCCACTGCTGTAGGCTGAGGACACATTTCCCTGGCTGCGCACGCCGCCTTGAATAAAACTGGGTCTGTCAATAAACATGTGATCCATTCCTTAACAGCTGGTAAGCTGCATATCGCACGATTTCGGAAAATGTAGAGGTCACGAACGAGCAGGATCCGGTTCTGGTTGCAGGCTATTGATGTGAGCCAGTTGGACGATGAGATCGACTTCGCCCTGGGGCAGGTCCAAGTGGTCGGCAATTTCGACGACGGGCATGCCGCAGCGGTGTAGAATCAACACTTTCGTGCGCTGATTGCAGTCCTTACCGCGGAAGGGATCCTCTTCCAACTGGCGGCGGAGTTCGACGAGGGAAGCCCGGAGGCCGGCCAGCATTTCGACTCTTTTTTCCGTGGGGACGGGGGGGACGGGGCGGCGGCGGCGACGCCGGTACCAGATGCCGCCGCTTAACACCACCGCGGTCAAGATTGTGCTTACGATCAGTTCCCAATGCATGAGGTTTCTCCTATGTTGTTTTTGCGAGCTTCTGAATACGGACGCCGTAGTGTCCGTCGACTTCCACGACTTCGCCGTAGCCAATCACGGCGCGGTTCACCTGAATTTCCACCAGTTGCGACTCTGTTTTATCGAGCGGGATGAGCGAGCCGGCATCCATTTCCAGGAGATCTTTCAGCAGGACCTTGGCCCGGCCGAAGCAGATCGTCAGCGGCATTTGCACATCCATCAGTAGTTCCAGATTTTGTTCCATAAGATCTTTCCCTTAGGCGATCAGAGGCCGCTCGGTCCGGGCCAGGAGGCGGCGAGTTGCGCGCGAAGCCGGAGAATCGCCTGATTTTTCAGCTGGTGAATCCGGGTGGCATGGAGATTCATCACTTTGGCGATATCGCGCAAGGTAAGTTCCTTGTCGAAATAGAGATCCAGGACCACCTTCTCGGCCTCCGGCAGGTCATCCAGTGAGGTGCGAAGGAGGCGGGTGAGTTCGGCCCGTTCCAGTTGCTCCTCGGGATCCGGGATGCTGGGATCGGCGATGGTATTGCCGATAGAGAGGCCTTCGTCGGTTTCGGCGTCGAGGCTGCCGATGGCGACGCCGCGGACGGCGAGTAGCCAGTCGTGATATTCCGCGAGGGAAATCTGGAGGTGGCCGGCAATTTCCGGCTCGGTCGGCTGGCGCTGCAGGGTGTTTTGCAGGGTCCGAAGGGCGGTCTGGATGTCCTTCACCTTCTTGCGGTGGTAGGTGGAGACGCCGTCCATACCGCGGAGGCTATCGAGGATGGCGCCGCGGATCTTGAATTCGGCGTAGGTTTTGCGTTTGACGTTAAACTCGGGGTCAAAGTTGTCGACGGCCTGGATGAGGCCGAGGATGCCGACGGAGATGAGGTCTTCCAAGGACGTTGACTGCGGGAGCCGCTCATGGATGCGGGCGGCAATCCAACGGACCTGGGGAAGGTGCTCGAGGATGACGGCCTCACGGTCCAGCGACGGTTCTGCCGTTGCTGGCTGGTAGGTCAATGTCGATGGGTGAGTAGCCATAGCAGTGCGGTTGGAGCTAGGCAGCGCGTTCCGCTTTGGCGCCGCGGGCAGAATGAGGGAGATTGAGGAAACCGCGTTGCGGCTCGCGGCCGGCGGTCATCAGAGAGAGGGGAAGCCGGAAGGCGGCTTCCAGGGAACGGACCGAATCGGCGGGCCCATCCTGGGCGTGGGTGACGAGAAGATGGGTGGGACCGAAGGGGTGCGCCTGGACCAGAAGGGACGGCACCGCGGCCGGGGAGTACCAGGCAGGGACCACCAGGTGACACTGGGAGCGGCGAATCTGGCCGAAGAGGCGAAGGAGGGGATCGGATTCACGGCTAACTGAGGGGGCGAATCCGGGAGCGTCGATGAGGACGAACTCCGAAGGGGGCGAATCGAGCACATCTTCGCGCGTGAGGTAGCGGCGGGAGATGAGGGGAATATTGAGGATTTCGGCAAAGCGGCGAAGCTGGGGGCTGCTGCCGGTGGCCGGATCCTGCACCTCCGCGATGCGGACCTTGCAGTTCCTGACGGCGGCCAAGGTGAAGGCGAACTTCATGACGGCGGTGGTTTTTCCGGCGCCGGAATGGCCGATGAAGGCGACGGGCCCGGGCTGGAACTGATACTTTTCGGGAATGGCGGCCTGGGGGCGTTCCGGGGCGAAGGCGGGAATCAGGCGCGTGCGGGCGGCCGCGCTGTTGGCGATGGGGACCGAGTCGGCGACTGCGGCAACGGCGCGAAGCAACAGGTCGTCTTCCGGTTCCTCGTCCGGCAGCGGGACCGGTTGGACGGCCGGAGCGCTGGTGGCGATGCCAAAGACCACCTCGAACTTGCCGAATGCCATGGCGGCACCGGTGGTGTGTTTGGATTGGATGAAGACGGCCTCGTCGCCTAGCTCGCGGCTGGCCATTTCCATGGCGGTTTCGACTCGATTGGCGTAGTACGACTTGATGTGCATGACGGTCTCCTCAGAGGACTCCAAGCGAGCGGACAGTTACTTCCGCGGGGATTTCGTTGTGGGACAGCACGACGAGGTGAGGCCATTCGGTTTCCAGAATCTGGCGCAGGTGGTGGCGGGCGGTGGCCGAGGTGATGGCGACGACCGAAGTAGCCGGTTTCTCCACCTTCTTGGCGACGCGACTGACGATGTCGCGCAGCGCGGGCGGGGCGAGGGTAAGGATAGTGTTCGACTCGCCGTGGTTGAGCGCGGTCTCGATGCCCTGCTCGATGGCCGGGTCAATGAAATAGGCGTGCAGTTCCCGTTGCGGCGAGACCAGGGATTTGACGAGCGACCGGCGGATGGCCTGGCGGACGAATTCGGTGAGCAGCACGGGGTTCTTGGTGACAGCCGCGGCTTCGCCGAGCGATTCGAGGATGGCGACTCCATCGCGGATGGAGACGCGTTCGCGAAGGAGATTTTGGAGGACACGCTGCACGATCGCCAGAGGAAGCAATTTGGGAACCACGTCTTCGACGAGCTTGGGACTTTGGACGGCGACGCGGTCGCAGAAGCCCTTCGCATCCTGGCGGCCGAAGATTTCGTGGGCGTAGTGGCGGACGATTTCGGCGAAATGGGTGCTGAGAATGCTGACGTCATCGACGACGGTGAACCCGGCGGCGCGGACCTGTTCGGCTTCGGCCGAGGGGATCCACCAGGCCTGGAGACCGAAGGCAGGATCCTTGGCCGGACGGCCTCCCGGAGGCGCCGACTGCTTGCCGGTTGGGATGGCAAGTTGATGATTCTTCAGGAGTTCAAAGCGGCAGATTTCGGCGCCGCGCAGCAGGATCATATACTCGCGAGAGCGCAGCGAGAGGTTATCGGTGACCCGGACCGAGGGCAGTACAAAGCCCAACTGGGTAGCCAACTGGCGGCGGATTCCGGCGATGCGCTGCATGAGCGGGGAGCGGGCGCCACCTTCGACGAAGCCGACCAGACCGACGCCGACCTCGATGGAAATCGCTTCGACGTGGAGCAACTCCTCCACCGGTTCGGGCTTGGGTGCGACGAGCGCCTGCGTCGAATTCTCGACGGCGGCGTCGGAGGCCCGACGATGTTTTTTCCAGGCAAAGCCGAGCAATCCGCCACCGAGAGCAATAAAGGGGATGGACGGAAGGCCGGGAATGACGGCCAGGGCCAGCATGGAGCAACCGGCGATGGTGAGCGGCCGGTAGTCACCGAAGAGTTGAACTTCCACCTCTTCTCCGAGGAGTTTGTCGGTGGTGGCGCGGGTGATGATCATGGCGCCGGAGACGGAGATGAGGAGAGCGGGGATGACAGTGACCAGGCCGTCGCCGATGGTGAGAACCGTATAGGTGGCCAGCGCCTTGTTGAGCGACATGTGGTGCTGGAAGACACCGATCAGGAAGCCGGCGATGATGTTGATGGCGGTGATGAGCAGGCTGGCGATGGCGTCGCGCTGAGTGAAGCGGGAGGCGCCGTCCATGGATCCGTAAAACTCCGCTTCGGCGGCGAGATCCTTACGGCGCTGCTTGGCAACGGTTTCATCGATCAGGCCGGCGTTCAGGTCGGCATCGATGGCCATCTGCTTGCCGGGCAGGGCATCCAAGGTGAACCGGGCGGTGACTTCCGAGATGCGAACGGCGCCGTGGTTGATGACGATGTACTGAATGCCGCAAAGGACGAGGAATATGACGGTGCCGATGACGTAATTGCCGCCAACGACGAAGTTGCCGAAGGCCTCGATGACGTGGCCGGCGGCGGCGGTGCCGGAGTTTCCGTTAAGGAGGATCAGCCGCGAGGAGGAAACGTTGAGCGCCAGGCGGAAGAGGGTGAGCAGGAGGAGGAGGGTGGGAAATGAGTTGAAGTCGACCGGCCGGCGGATCTGGATGGCCACCATGAGGACGACCAGGGAGAGCATGATGTCGACGACGATCAGGAAGTCGAGGAGCATGCTCGGGAGCGGTACGATGAGGGCGAGGACGATGCCGAGGACCGAGAGCGGGACGGCGGAGTCGGAGATCGACTTCAGACTGAACTTTGGTGTGGCGAGCGCGGTGGTTGGTTTGGCCATGGCCGTGGCTCCTTATGCGAACTGTTCCAGTGCCTTGTGCTTGTAGATCATCGAAGTCCGCTTCATTCCGAGGAGGTTGGCGGCACGTTGCTTGTTGCCGCCGGCTTTGCGCATGGCCATGTCAATGAGGGCCATTTCGAACTCATGGACGGCCCGGTTCAGGTTGAAACCGGAGTCGGGGATCTCCATTTGGGGGAGCACGGCGGCGGCGGGAGCGGCGTCGTGGATGGGATCGAGGACGAAATCAGCGGGGTTCAAAAAACGGCGGTTGGCGCTGATGACGACGGCGCGCTCGACGGCGTGTTCGAGTTCGCGGACATTTCCGGGCCAGGGATAGCGGGAGAGGACTTCGCAGGCCTCGGTGGAGAGCTCTTTGGGGCTGGTGCCATCGGCGGCGGCGAGGAGGGATAGGAAGTGGTTGGCCAGCGGGACGATGTCTTCCGGACGGTCGCCGAGGTCGGGGAGGCGGAGCGGAACGACGTTTAAGCGGTAATACAGGTCGGACCGGAAGGCTCCGGACTGGCAGAGGGAGCGGAGATTTGCGTTGGTTGCGGCCAAAACACGGACATTAATGGGAGTCGGATCGGTGGTACCGAGCGGCAATATCTCCCTTTGTTGCAACACGCGCAGCAATTTTGCCTGAAGGTCCACTGGCATTTCGCCAATCTCGTCGAGGAGAATGGTTCCGCCATTTGCGCGCTCAAAAAGGCCGATTCTGGCACTGGAGGCACCCGTAAATGCGCCTTTTGCATGCCCAAAAAGTTCAGATTCGAGCAAAGAAGCGGGCAGTGCGGCGCAATTTATGGCGACAAATGGTCCATTCGCGCGGGCACTTGCCTGGTGAAGGGCGCGGGCAATGACCTCTTTTCCGGTGCCGGTGTTTCCGGTGATTAAGACCGTGGCGTTGCTTTTTCCGACCAACCCGACCAGTTCGCGGACCTCGGCGATGGCGGGACTGACGCCGACAATCATGGAGCGCCAGGATTCGGCGGCGGCCGGAGGAGCGGCGAGCGAGGCCAGGGTGCGGCGGACCTCATGGAGGTCGTCGCTTTTCAATAAGAACCAATCAATATGAGCTTCCGAGGGAAACGATCCATTGGGAACCGTACCGGCAGGGTCAAAGAGGACGACCGGCTTGCGGGACCTGGTTTCGGACCAGGCCGAGGCGATCCGGGCGAGGATTCTAGGGTCGACGGGGAGTTGGATGACGGCGGCGTCGACGGAATCGGCGGCCAATTCCTGGATGAACCTATCGCAGTGGCTGAAGCTCTTCAGGTCGACTCCCTCAGAAGTCAATCGGTGAAACCACTGCATATTCGAGGAAAGCAGTACTAGACGGACGCTCATATTGGATACTCATCTATCGGAATTTCCCCTATTTAGCATTAGGATTTATCGACACCGAACGTACGGTTTTTTCCCGAGGATTTTCTAAGGTACCTCCTAATACTGGATTCTCATTTGCATTTTTTAATCGATATCTCCGCCCAATAAGGACCTTTTGAGTCCGGCATCCAATTTCGTAATTCCAGGAGAAGGGAGGAAAACGAGCAAAAATGGCCATTTTTCGCTGGAAACCGGCCATCCAGCGCTCTACGCAGAGCCGAATCCTTCGATAAGAAAGTGGCACCGCATGAACCCTTACACAACTTCTTCCCTCCTCGAAGACCGGATCCGGGCAGCCAGCCCCGCGGGGCTCACGCTGATACTGCTGGAACAGGCAACACTTTCGGCGCGCGAAGCGATGCGGGCGCTGGAAGACAACGACCCGCGTTTGCGGGCCAGGGCAGTAAACCGGTTGATTGACATCCTGTCGGAACTGACCCAGAGTCTGCGGCCCGAGGTTTCGCCGGACGCGCAGCGCCGGAAGCGGCTGTATCTTTCGTTGCAGGAGGTGGTGATTGAGGGACATGCCAAGGCCAGCCTCCGGCCGTTCGAAATCACGGTGGCGGCGTTGAACTCGCTGTTGGACGACTGGCGCAACGTCTGCCAGATCCTGGAGGGCGGGGCGACACCGGCTCCGGCGAGGGAGCAGGTACCGGCAGAGGCGCCGCGGAATCCCTATGAAGAGAGCGTGGCGACGGGGGACGAGACTAAGCGACGGTGGATGCTTTAGCTTGAGCGGAACGCATGTGGGTAGTCACATGGTCAGCCAGGCCGAGACCGCCGCTTTCGCTGAGCATTTGAGCCAGGTTTTCCATGGCCATCTGGTAGACGGACTGCCCGGCGCTATCGCCCTGGCCGGAGAGGATCCCTCCGCCATCTTCGGGAGTGGCGCTCTTGAGAATGGTTCCGATCATGAGTGCCTCAAACTGGCGGGCGGCCGAGGCGAGCTTGGCGTCCTTGGCAGTGGAGTCAGCAGGCTCGGAGACCCGCTGGGCGGGCGTCTGGAGCGCGGACTCGGCATAGGCGCGCGGGGCGACGGTGGCGGCATTGGCGGCAAGGAAGGGAACCGAAGACGCAGCGATCGCCGGGGTATCAGCAGAGGAAGATGTGTTTGAGGCGAGAGGCCGGGTGAGCATGCCCACCTCTGCTTCGGTGATCTCCAGAGCGGTCTCGGTGCCGTAGCGGCGGAAGCGATCGGCGAGCAGACCGGCGTTGAGGGAGACGCCATTGGGCAGTTCGACCTGGTAGAGAGGCGAGACGCGGAGCATGCTCCACTGTTCGGAGAGATCGGTGACGGTTCCGCCGAGGAGTCCGGCGAGTGCATCGGCCTCCTCCTTGGTGGCGAACTGGTTGGAGTTCGCCTGATAGACGGTGGAAAAGCCGGCGATGGTCGGGGTTTCACGGGAGGTTACCTCAGGGAGTTTGAACTCCGCCGCGGTGGGATTGGCTTTCAGTCCGGTAATCATGAGTGACTCCTGTTTACGTGGTTAGATGACTTCAATTTCGGCTTCCAGGGCGCCGGCGGTGCGCATGGCCTGGAGAATGGCGATGACGTCACGCGGGGTAGAGCCGATGGCCATGAGGGCGCGGACCAGTTCCTCGACGCTGGCCCCCTCTTTGAGCATGATGTTGCGCGCCTTCTCCTCCTTGACGGAGACACCCACGCGCGGCGTAGTAACGGTTTTCCCGTCCGACATGGGCGCCGGCTGGGAGACATCGAAGCTGGTTTCGACCTCGATGGTGAGGCTGCCGTGCATGACGGCGGTGGGGGAGATGGTGACGTCTTTGCCGACGACGATGGTTCCGGTTCGTTCGTTAACGACGACGCGGCCGAGGCGGTCGGCAATCAGGCGCAGTCCTTCCAACTGAGCAATGAACTCGATCGGGGTTGCCTTGAAGGCGGCGGGAATGGAGACGAGGACAACGCCGGCGCTTTGCGCCCGCGCGGTGGCGGTGCCGAACTGTTTGTTGACGACGCCGACGATGCGGGAGGCGGTGGTGTAGTCGGCCTGTCGGAGCTGGAGCTTCACCTCGCGGTCCGGGCTGACGGAGGGAGGGGCAGTTTCGACGATGGCGCCATTGGGGATACGTCCGACGGTGGGATGATTCTGCGTGGAGGTATTGCCGCCGGTGCCGGCGGTGAATCCGCCGGTGACGACCGGGCCCTGGGAGACGGCATAGGGTTTGCCATCAACGCCTTTCAGGACGGTCATGATGAGAATACCGCCTTGGAGGCTGGAGGCATCGCCGATGGCGGAGGCGGTGATGTCGATCTTGCTGCCGGGCTGGGCGAAGGGAGGCAAGGTGGCGGTAACCATCACGGCCGCCGTGTTGTTGACGCGAATGGCGGTAGAGGGGACGGAAACACCGAGTTGCTGCAGCATGTTGGTGAGCGACTGGGCGGAGAAGACGGTCTGTTTCCGGTCACCGGTACCGTTGAGACCGACGACGAGCCCGTAACCAACCAGTTGGTTATCGCGGACACCTTCAATAGAGGCCAGTTCCTTGATGCGGACATCGGAAGTGGCCGGATGAAGTCCCGGGAGAAGGGTGAGGAGGGCGAGGGCAAGGCGGAAGATACGCATGATGGATGCCTTAGAAGGGGAGAATTCCCATGAGGAGGCGGTAGAGGAACATCGGGCGGCGGATGGAGTCGTTGATGACACCGCGGCCATTGACGGAGACCTCCATTTGAGCGAGGCGGTCGGTGGAAACGGAGTTCACAGAGCTGAGGTCAACGGCGCGGACAATACCGCGGACGCGAATCACCTGCGCTTCACTGTTGACGGTGACGGTTTTGATGCCTTCGACGACGAGGAGACCATTGGCGAAGGCGTGGGTGACACGGGCGGCGAGGGTGGCGCTCAAGGTGGACTCGCGGCTGGTGGTGCCTTGACCGTCGAGCTGGTTTTGCGAGCTCATGGACAACAGATTCGGGAGAGGGCCAACGGCGCGGGGGATCCCTGTGAGAGCGTCCACCTTGGCCTTGGCGCTGGAGGATCGCGCGGTTTTCGTGTTTCCGGTGGCGACGGCCGAGGCGCGCTCATCGACGATGATGGTGACGATATCGCCAGGGCGGGAGGCGCGAAGATCACTGGCAAGGGCATTCAACATGGAAGTGCCGGTCCACATGGAACCAGGCGTAGTGGTTCCGGAGGCGGCGGGGCCAGTCTTGGCTTCGTCGGCGATCCATAGATCAATGGCCGACGGTTGAGGCGCCCTGTTTTTCGGAGCGCACCAGGCGGCGAGTCCGGCCAGGAGGAGCAAGAGGAGTCGAATCATGGGATTTCCACCTTCCCGGGCGCTTTGATAAGGCCGCGGTATTTTCTTCCCGATTCCGGGTTTTCGATCGTGATCCATTCGCCGAGGCGGCCAGCCATGGTGGCGCGGCCGATGGTCTGGAAGCGGACATTGCGGCGGTCGAGGTTGACCTGGATCATCTGGCCGCGTTCGACGACCGAGGGGGACTCAAAATCGCTGCGGCGAACCATTTCACCCTGGCGGATGGACCGGCGCGGCTGCAGGATGGAGATTTCGTCGAGGGACATCAGGTCGCCGGGCCTGGCTGGCAGGGCAGGGACGGATTGCAGCTGCAGGTCTCCGGGGGCCAATGCCTGGCCGGCGTTGAGGTTTTTGGCGGCGACCACGCGCGGGCTGGTACCGGTGATCTTGGCGCGAGCCCATATGCGGTATCGCCTGTCTTCGGCCAGAATGATTTCGCCACGCCAGGTGGCGCCATTGGCAACGATAGAATCCTCACTAGTGATGCCGCTGCGAGGGAAAACGATGGTGCCGGAGGGAATGGGGGCGGCGGTGAAGTCGAGGATTTCAATGGTCAGTTTGTGATCACCGAGGGCGGTGTTCATCGCAGTGCGAATTTCGTCGGGGGTCAACTGACGCATTGGCCATTCCAGGCAGATGGGGGCCACCGAGGAGGTATTCCCGCCGTGGGATTCGAGCAGTTTGCGAAGAACGGAAGGAGGGAGAACCCGATAGACGCCCGGGGACGGCGAAAGCCCGACGACGGTGTCGGGCGGCACGACGGCATAGGCGGGATCGACCTGGGCGAGGTGTCGCCCAAGGATACGATCTCCGTCGAGAACCGGATGGCACCCCGGGGTAGAAATCGTAAGCAGAACCCCAATTGGAATAAGCATTAGCGTGTGAGATTGTTGGTTTGTTGATACATTTCGTCGGCGGCTTTGACGACCTTGGAGTTGGCTTCGTAGGCACGCTGGCTGACGATAAGGTTGATGAACCCTTCGACGACGCTGACATTGGACTGTTCGGTATAGCCCTGGAGCAGCGAACCGGCACCTTCGGGTCCGCCCGGAGCACCAATGGTAGGGTCACCGGAGGCGTCGGTGGCGGTATAGAGGTTCCGGCCCAGGCTGGTAAGTCCGGCGGGGTTCTGGAAAGACGCCAACTGGATCTGGCCGGCCACCTGAGCGGAGGTCTGATTGGGCTGGGTGAAGCTGACGGTTCCGTCGGGCGCGATCGTAATGGAGAGAGCGTCCGGAGGCACGGTGATCTGGGGCTCGAGTTGGTCTCCGTCGGAGGTAACCAGGTTCCCTTCCCGGCTCTGATGGAAGTTACCGGAACGGGTGTAGGCCAGTTCGCCGCTGGCACGGCGAATCTGGAAGAATCCGCGGCCTTGGATGACAAGGTCGAGCGGGTTCTCTGTGGCCGAGAAGTTCCCTTGGGTGAAGACGATTTCGTTGGACGCGGCCCGGGTTCCGAGCCCGAGTTGGAGGCCGGTAGGGACGACGGATTGCTGGCCGGCGGAGGCGCCCGGCTGGACCAGATTCTGGTAGAGAAGGTCCTGGAACTGGGCGCGGCGCATCTTGAACCCGGCCGTGTTGGCGTTTGCGAGGTTGTGGGCGATGTTGTCGACGTTGAGCTGCTGGGCGGTCATTCCGCTGGCGGCGCTGTAGAGTGCACGAATCATTCGAAATTCTCCTTAATCGTTGAATCAGCTGCCGGAGGTCCGGGCGCCGTCTTCCACCGTTCGTTTGTCCATTTCGCCGTGTAGCGTGAGGGCCTTCTGCAGGGACTCAAACTGGCGCATGATGGTGATCATTTCGACCGACGATTCAGCGGCGCTGACGTTCGAGTTCTCGACGCTACGCTGGATGATGCGAGCCTGCGAGGGCTTGGGGGGCGGCTGCCCGTCGGCCGGTTTGTAGTAAGAGCTACCCTGTTTTTCCAGGGTGGCGTTGGCGGGGAACTCGACGACGGACACTTTGCCGGCCGACGAACCATCCTGCTCAACGGTTCCATCCGGGTTGACCTCAAAGGGCCGCC
The DNA here is from genome assembly GCA_964430625.1 of uncultured Solibacteraceae bacterium. Classification (GTDB taxonomy): domain Bacteria; phylum Acidobacteriota; class Terriglobia; order Bryobacterales; family Bryobacteraceae. Next base: position 30,817 of record CAYSFR010000031.1, on the reverse strand, counting down.
CGGGAGCGACTTTGATGGGCGAGCCGCCTTCGCCGAGAAGCTTGTGTCCTTGGGCGGTCACCAGTTCGCCTTCCGGGGAGACCTGGAAGTTCCCGGACCGGGTATAAAGAGGTCCTGACTTCGTCCCGACCACAAACAGGCCCGAACCGTTCAATGCGAGGTCAGAGTCTTTGCCGGTGGATTGAATGGTTCCCTGAGAGAAGTCGGTCCAGGTGCGGGTGACAGACGCATTGGTGTTGTGGGCATCCGAGAGGGCGGCTTGAAAAGTACGGTCTGCCTTGAACCCCGCCGTTCCGGCGTTGGCAACATTATTACCTAGGACGTCGAGGGCTTGCATGCGGGAACGGAGGCCAGCCGCGACGGAAATGGAATACAGGTCCATAGGGTTGCCCACCTCATTGCACACGAAGAACCAATTCATTTCGGCGGGGAAAACCGGCATTCCGCGGGCCAGATCGTCGGAAATCCGACGGTGGCCCGTCGGGATCACGACGGATTGCCGCCTCCCGGGGGCGTCAGGAGCAGCTTTCGGGCTTTGGACTACCGAGTGCAAAGAAAGTGGCAAATGACCAGCGTGACGTTCGGACCAGGATCGCCAAGCAGCACTCTATTGCCGGAAGGAAATGGAAAGCCGGCGGTGGGTGGGGTCGGGTTCACTGGGTCGAATGAACCGGGCGGCGCTGTCCTGTTTGGTGCCCTACTCGGATCCATTCATGCGGACTTCGTGCCGGTTGAGGTCGGGGCGGCAAGGCTGCAAGTGGTAACCCCTGCCGATGTCGATACGCTTCCAACGCAAGTAGCGGCGCGCTGGCCGTCATCGATACCCTATAGTCCGACGATGCCGGCATTCTGGCCGGCGGCCTCGCCAAGCCTTGGCGCGGACTCCTCCTGGAGCGGCCTTGCTATGACGCAAGGGAGTCTGTGGGAAAGCGGCCTGGTTCTTCGTTCGAGGCTGGTGCCGTCTGAAGGACCGGCGGTCCGTGAGAATGCGGCATCGAGCGCGACACCGGCAATTGAGGCTGCTCCGATGTTGGGAGATACTCCCGGCGAGACGTTGCCTGCCGTCGCCACCAACCGGACCGCACAAGCTCAGGACGCTCCAGTGGCCACGGTTCTGGCGCAGCCGAGATTACAGGTGATTGGCGGCCGGGACTTCCGCGGTGTTTCCGCACAGGAGCCGACGGCGGTTACCCCGGCGGAGTCTCCCGAGCAGCCCATCGCGTCCGTCGAGACCGCTCAGGCGGAGGTTGTTCCGGTGACGAACACGCCCTTTCAGCCACGATTGCAGGTAATCGGCGGCCGGGCATTCCGATCGGTTGCCTCGCAGGAACCCGCGGCCGTTTCTCCGGGTCATTCCCCCCAGAGATCTATTGCGCCGGGCGATGTCGCTCCGCGGCAGGATGCTCCGATGGCCGGAGCGGTCCCTCCGCCAAGATTGCAGTTGATAGGCGGCCGGGTGCTCAGCACTACCGCCGCCGGGGAGTCCACGGCAGTATCTCCGGCGCCCACTTCCCAGCCCCCCGTTGCGGTGAGCGAAACCGCCCCGGCGAAGGAAGTGCTCCTGGCCAGGGACACCGCGCAGCGGGAAGAGGCGATTGCCATTTCCAGCCATGCACCACGACAGAAGAACTTCTCCTCCGTGGCGTCGCCGGGCATTTCCGGGCCCAACGATGAGGGAGCGGGTGCGGCACCCACCAAAGGAGAGTTGCCGGCAACGGGCCTTGTGCATAGTCCAGCGCCACGCCGGGCTCGAATCGTCTCCGCACCGGCAATTCATGGAAATCTCCCGCTATCTCCGGCAGACGGGCCCGCGCGGCTGAGTCCAACGATGTCAACCGAGGAGACCCAGTCCAATCCGCGGGCCGATCTGGCGATTCCGTCCCCGGTTACGCTGGCGGCACCCGTACCGGAGCTCCCGATCCGATTCTCGTTGCGTCCGGCCGGGGAAGCGCCGGCTGCTCCCAAGACGCCATCGGAGGCGCAAATGGGAACCGGCGAGAGCACCGTTGCTGGCTCTTCCCTTCCCGCCTCCCCGGAGGCAGAGAGCTTTAGCGGGCGAATGATGCCGCTCGTTGCCGGCGGACGTCCCGCCGATACTGGAGCTGCGGAGCAGGAGGCGCCGACGGGCAAGCAGCCAGAGCCCGTAAGGAACCAGGCAGCCATCCCGGTGACCGCGCCAGCCCCCGCCCCCGCGGAAACCGACCAGCCCACGGCAACCCCAGTGAACATTTTGACGGCGCAACCGGAGTCGATCCGCTTTGCACCGGCACCTAGTCCGATAGCGCAGATCACCCCGGCGGAACGCCTCAAGCCTTTGGACGAAACCATGCCTACGGAGGAACCGGAATCCAATCCGCGGTCCGACCTGGCGATTCCCGCCCCAGCGATTGTGACCGCGCCCGTGGCGGATCTGGCGCTCAGCTTCTCTTTGCGCCCGGCCGGGGAAGAACAACCGGTAGCGCCCAAGACGCCATCGGAGGCGCAAAAAGGGACCGGCGAGAGCGCCATCTCCGGTTCTTCCCGTCCCTCCTCCCTGGAGGTAGAGAGCTTCAGCGGACGAATCATGCCGCTCGTGGCCGGCAGCGACCATACGGCGGGAACTGGCGAAGGGCCGGCCAGCCAGCCAAAACTTAATACACAACCATCCGCCCCGCTGGGAGAGTCAAAAGCCGCATCGATGGCCGATCTCTCCGCTGTGAGCGCGCAGCAGCCGGCCGTACCGGTAGCCGCGGAAAGGGAAGCTCCGAAGAGCAGGCAGCCAGAGGCCACATGGAGCCAGACGGCCCCGCTACAGGCGACAACCCCGGCGGCGGAGGCTAAGCCCGCCTCTCCGGCCCAAGCGGCCGCGCCGGTGGCCACCCCGGCACCCGCACCCGCGGAAATGCCCGGCAAATCTGTCCAGGTTCGCCTGGGACTGGAGGATTCCACGATCCATCTTCGGGTAGTGGAGCGAGGGGCGGAGTTGCACGTCGCCGTCAGCGCGAGCAAAACGGAAGTCGCCTCCGCGTTGCGGGAGGGCCTGCCGGAGTTGGTCCACACGCTGCAGAGCGGCGGATATCAATCGGAATTCTGGAAATCCGGGAGTATCGCTGGATCGGGAACGGCTCCGTTGGAACCGGGCCAAAGCGGGACCCAGGACGACGCCCCGTCCGCGCGCCATCGGGAGCACGGCGGCCAGCGTCAACGCGAAGAGCGGGAAGACCGCTGGGCCAGGCAAATCGCCGAGCCCACGGCGTGAATTTGAACGTGGAGGAACACAAATGACAAGTATCAGCGCATTGTCCAAAGACATCAGTACCACGCCGTCTTCGGAAACTTCGCAGTCCAAAAAAAACGAATTGGTGAGCAAAGACACGTTTTTGCAGCTACTCGTCGCCCAGATCAAGAATCAAGATCCACTCAAACCGACGGATGGAACGCAGTTTCTCAGCCAATTGGCCCAGTTCAGCGAACTGGAACAGTTGATGGGCCTCCGCAGCGATTTGACCACGGCGCTGAAAACCAGCGCTCCCACCACCGAAACAGCGAAATAACCAGGAGCAAACATGCCTTCTTTCTTTACCCCCCTTTCCGGTCTCAACGCCAACAGCGCCGCAATTGACATTGTCGGCAACAATCTGGCCAACATGAATACTACGGGCTTCAAAGCGAGCTCGGCCTCCTTCCGGGATCTCGTTGGAGACGCAATGGCCGCGCCGGGAGCTATCAACGGTCAGGGTGTAGATGGAGCCCGTTCCGACAGGCGCTTTTCGCAGGGCGCGTTGCAGTCAACGTCCGGGAGCCTGGACGCCGCGATCAGCGGTGACGGATTCTTCCTGCTCCGCAGTCGGGAGGGGCAGCCACTGCTCACTCGCGCCGGGGACTTCCATGTGGATGCCAATGGGAACCTGTTGAACTCCACCGGAATTAACGTCCAGGGATGGAACCTGACCAATGGCGTGGTCAACACGACAGGAGCCGTTTCGAATATCACATTGCCGGCGATTGGCGTCGGGGCGCCGCTGGCGACAACGAGCCTATCCATCTCGGCCAACTTGGACTCCAATGCACCCGCCACGGCGGCATCGTCCTTTTCGACGCCTGTACAGATCGTCGATTCGCTGGGCGCCGCCCATACGCTAACCGTCACCTTTACCAAGACGGGCTCCAACGCCTGGAGCTATGACGTAACAATTCCGGGCGAAGATGTGGGCGGTACCGCCGGAACGCCTTCCAATGTCGCGACGGGCACGCTGGCCTTCGACGCGCAGGGAAAACTCACCACGCCGGCTGCGCCGGGTACGGTGGCCCTGGCGGTTTCAACGTTGGCCAACGGTGCGGCACCGCTCGCCATCAACTGGTCTCTTTACGATACCGGCGGCCAGTCCCAGCTCACCCAGTTCAATTCCCCCTCCGCCACCGCGGCAGTGAACCAGGACGGCGAGGCCTCCGCACAGCTTGTCAAGATGGCGATTGCCGATGGCGGCGTGATTGTGGCTCAGTACTCCAACGGCCAGGAACGGGCAGTCGCCCAGTTGGCGACCGCCACCGTCCGGAATCCGACGTCGCTCGGGGCCGCCGGAGGAAACACCTACCGGTTGTCGTCGGAGAGCTCCGCACTTGCCATCGGCACCGCCGGGACCGGGGGCCGAGGGCGCGTGGTAGCCGGTTCGCTGGAGAGCTCCACGGTGGACATTGCCAAAGAATTCACCAACCTGATCGTCTACCAGCGCGGGTATCAGGCCAATTCCAAGGTCATCTCAACGCTCGATGAACTCAGCCAGGAAGTCATCAATCTGAAGCGTTAATTCTGGCCGGCGTTAACTCTATGGAACACCTTCAACATTTGCCGATCCTCCTCGAGGCGACCTGGGAGTGCCGCCAGTTCCCATTGCGGGACTTGCTCGCGCTGCAGCCGGGTACGATCCTGCCCCTCCGCATTCCGCTCGGACAGCCACTGGCTGTTCGGGCGGGCGGAGAGACACTGGGAACCGGCAAGATCGAGTCCGATGGAGACAACCGCGCACTGCGGATCGAAGAACTGGCGGAGGGGATGCAATGAACGTCATTCAGTATGTCGGAGCGGTCACGCTGGTCATTGCTCTGCTATTGCTTTGTATCGGGGCGTTGCGGCGAACGGGAATCGCGGATTTGAAAGTCGCCATCGGCGGGAAGAACCAGCCGAGGGCGATGCAGGTGATCGAAAGGCTCTCGCTCACACCGAACCACTCCCTGCATCTGGTGCGCTGTGAAGGCGAGGTACTGCTGGTCGGCATTTCGCCGTCCGGCTGCAGTTTGCTCAAGAACTCGGGCGCCGTTCCGCCGCCGCAGTTGCACTCCGCGAGGACCGTATGAGAATCCTGATCAGCGCGCTGCTACTGCTGGGAAACGCGCTTTGGGCAGCCCCGTCGGAGCAGGTCTTGGGCGGGTTGGGCGTCCAGGTTCAACGGGGGAGCCAGCAGCAGACACCCTCGCTGAGCATGCCGATGCAGATCGCAATCTCGCTGACACTGCTCACCATCCTGCCGGCGATCATCACCTGCATCACACCGTTCCTGCGAATCACGCTGGTGCTGCACTTTCTGCGGCAGGCATTGGGAACGCAGTCGGCACCCTCCAACCAGGTGCTGCTTGGACTGGCACTCTTTCTGTCCATTCTCATCATGCGACCGGTGGGTGAGGAGATCTACCAGAAGGCGTACAGTCCCATGCAAAAAGGCGAGATTACGGTTTCTGAAGCGTTCGACACCGGGACGGTGCCGCTGAAAGGATTCCTGTTGCGTTTTGCCCGGGAGAAGGACATCAAGCTCTTTTTGGAACTCAGCAAGTCGCCGACTCCGCGCAGCCCGGGCGAAGTGGATCTTTCGGTGGTGATTCCGGCCTACATTCTTTCGGAGTTGAAAACAGGGTTCCAGATCGGCGCGGTACTCTACCTGCCGTTTCTGGTGATCGATCTCGTCGTGGCATCGGTGACGCTCTCGGTCGGCATGGTGCAATTGCCACCGGTAATGCTGTCGGCACCTTTTAAGATTTTGCTCTTCGTGCTCGTCGACGGCTGGACGCTCGTCATCGGCTCATTAATGAAGAGTTTCGCGGAATAGGAGATAGAGATGACACCTGAAATGGTGGTAGAGATTTTCCGGCAGGCTTTTCTGGCCGCCTTCTTTCTGGCGGCGCCGCTGCTGATGATCGGATTTGGTGTCGGTGTAGTCATCAATCTGGTACAGGTGGCGACATCCCTGCAGGACTCAAGCGTGAGCACCATCCCGAGACTGGTGGCGTTTCTCGGAGGATTTCTGATGTTGCTGCCCTGGATGCTCAACCGGATGACGGTCTATACGGTGGGGATCTTCGGGGACCTGGCCCGGTATGCCAAGTAACCTGATCATCCCGCTCGATACGATCCTCACATTCGTCTTCGTGTTCGTGCGGATCTCCGGGGCGTTTCTTTTCGTCCCCTTTCCAGGCGCATCCCGCGCGATCCCGCAGGCAAAGGTGTTCATCTGCGTTTTGACGGCCCTGGCGGTACTGCCGCAGGCGAAACCGCTGAATGCAACCGGTTTGGACACCGCCGCACTCGCAGGGATGGTGATCGCCGAGGTGGTTTATGGACTGGCCATCGGATTGGTGGTCAGCGTCGCGTCGGAAGCCTTCCAATTTGGCGCCCAGATGCTCTCGCTACAAGCGGGCCTCAGTTTCGCCTCCACCATCGACCCAAACACGGAAGCCGAATCGACGGTGCTGGCCACAATTGCACAGCTGATGGCCGGCTGCTTCTTTTTTGCGTTTGGCGTGGACGGTCAGGTACTGCGGGCTTTGGTCTACAGCCTGTCGACCCATCCGCTGGGGCAGTGGGCGGCGGGCGGCTCGACGGGGGACAAAGTAGTGGAATTCCTCGGATCGATCTTCGCCACCGGACTGCTGATTATGGTTCCGGTGCTGGCCTTCCTGATTCTTCTGGACGTCATGCTGGCATTGCTAGGCCGCATTCACGCCCAACTACAACTGCTGACCCTGGCATTCCCGATGAAACTGCTCACCGTCACGCTGCTGCTGTCCTGGGTCTGCATCCTGTTCCCACTGGTCTACGAACGCTTTGTCCATCGAGTGGACGGCTGGTTGTACACAGCGATAAAGGGGTAGACCTGCAATGGGCGGCACGGACCAGAAAACAGAAAAAGCGACACCAAGAAGACTGGAAAAGGCCCGCGAGGAAGGCCAGTTTGCCACCGCGGGTGAGTTCGTTTCCAGTTTGCAGTTCATGGCGTTTCTGGCTCTGCTCGGCAGCTACGGTCCCATCTGGCTGACGAATATGCAGGAGATGTTTTCGATCGAACTGCGGGAGGCCTTCGCGGGCCGCCTGCAGCCCGCCTTCCTGCAAGAACTCACGGTTCGTCTGCTGTCTCGGAGCCTGGGCCCGTTCCTGACGGCCGGACTGGGCGTGTGTGTCGCCAGCGTGTTGTTGCACCTGTTGCTTTCCGGCTTCGGATGGAGCTCCAAGAAGTGGATGCCGGACTTGAACCGCCTGAATCCCGGCAAGAAACTGGCCTCCCTGTTTGGGCAGAACGCCTGGGCGGTAGGCAAAACGCTGATCATGGCCGTCGTTTTCTCGGTTCTGATTGCGCACTTCTCGTCGGAGCAGTGGGACCGACTGCAACTCCTTCCGCTGACAACGGTGGCGTCGGCCGCGGCGAGCGTGTTCACATCCGTCTCCGACGTGGTTTGGAAGATCGCGTCGGTGATGGTGGTTCTCGGGTGCCTCGACTTCTTCCGGCAGTGGAAGCAGTTCAACGATCAGATGAAGATGTCCAAGCAGGACATCAAGGAAGAAATTCGGGAATCGGAAGGCAATCCGCACAATAAAGGGCGGATGCGGCGCATGCAGCGCGATTCGCGCCGCCGCCACATGATGAAGGATGTAGCGAAGGCGACCGCGGTGATCGTCAACCCGACCCACTACGCCGTAGCCATCCTCTACGATCCGGACACGAGTGCGGCGCCAGTGGTGATCGCAAAGGGGAAGAACTATCTCGCCAAGCGGATCCGACTGCGCGCGGCGATGGCCCAAGTGCCGATTGTGGAGAACAAGTTCCTGGCGCAGACACTGTACAAGGCCGTACCTGTCGGCGCCGAGATACCGCCCGCACTTTATCGCGCCGTGGCGGAAATACTCGCCTACATCCAGCGGATGATGGACGGGCGATAGGCCCGGAGTCGACGGTACAGACCGGGTTCGGCTGCCGGCCCAGAGGCACAACGCAGAAATGCCGGGTGGGATTCGGGATCCCTCGTCGCCTTTCCAGCCCCACGATGGGAGGAAAAGGCGGGAGATGCCCAACCCCACCCGGCATTGAAACGAGCCAGGGTGTGCCGGTTCGCTATCGAGTAGCGGCGGAGGCCACCGGCCGGGAAGATGCCTTGTGTTTATACATGTCGGCATCGGCTCGCTCGATCAGCCGCGACATTGGCTCCGCACAGTCCCATTCCGCGATTCCGACCGAGGAGTGAACGGCGATCCGAATCGGAGTCCTGGCGGTCTGAATCGAATAGTCGCCAGAGATTCGCTCCAGAATCAGGCGGGCGCGGTTTTCGGCCTGAGCGAGGGTTCCCTCCATCAGGACCAGGAACTCGTCCCCACCCCAACGGGCCACGGTCTCTCCGGTAACGATACTGGATCGCAACTCTTCGGCAAATTGCTTCAGCAGTTCATCTCCCACCAGATGCCCGTAGTCGTCGTTGACGTATTTGAATCGATTGAGGTCGAGGATCACCATGCAGAATGGCTTGCCCAGTTTTTCGTGATAGGACAGTTGGCGCTCGGCGGCACGGCGGTTCCAGAGTCTGGTCAACTGATCCGTAGTCGCTTCCCGTTCGGCCGATTCCAACCGTGCTTCATAGGAGGCTAATTCCTGTTGCAGACGGGCAATCGACTCCCGTCCGTCGTCCTCCATCTGCGCGAGGCAGGATTTCAGCGACGCGGAGTTCTCCACCAGCGCGCTGCGAATCTCGCTGATTTCCGACAGTGTGGCGATCTTCAGCATCGTTTCGCCGATCCGGCTGAATTGGACGCCGTAACGCATATCGCGCTCGGCCACCGACTGCGCCATATTGGCGACCATCTGGAGGATGTATTGGACTTCCGCGACCCGCTCCTGCTGGCTGGCCACGACAGTGGTACCCCATTTATCCAGCACGACGCCGACTTCCCTGCCCGTCGTCTCAATGACGGCAGGATCAGCATCCTTCGTCAATTTGCGGCTCAGCTGTTCGAACTTTTCCGAAACCCCGGATCCAGTCTGCGGATGAGCCTTCGCGGCGGTGCGGCCCATGGCGTGGAGGGTGGATCGATACGAGACCAGGAGCGCGGCTAACACGTCATCAACCTGGCCGTCCATAAAGCGTTTAATCGAGATCATCGAGCGGTCCTTAGATGGAATTCGAAATTAAGTGACGCCGGCATTGGGCAGGCGGGTTGGAGAGAACACAGCAAGAGAGCCGCGGGCCAGGGCAACGGCGCCATTCCGCGGTTGGAAATGGTGGACTTTCGAGAAGTTTGTTGAAGACGGAGGCGCGTGGCTGGGCTCATTTGGCATTCCTATTTACGACGGCTCCATCCGGCCAGAAAGGAATCGCCGGCCTCCCCCTCAAACTGGCGATCGGTTTCTGTCCGCCAGACTTCGGCCTGATGATCCCGCAGCCTTTCCAGGAGTTGAAAATTGCGGCGGGCGTTGCGCAACGCGACACTCTGCGCCTCGATTTTCTTGTTCAACAGGTGGGCGGACTCCTCCAGCTGGCTGCCGGCGCTCTGACTGGACAACCGGTAGGCGGAAAAACTGGAGAGCGCGGATCCGGAGACGGCGCCTTCCTGGCGAAGCAGTGTTTCGGCAGCGTGGCGTTCCTCCGCCAACTGCTGTTTTCGCGCCTCCACCGCCTCAATCTCCCGTTTCAATTCCTCCAGACGCGACTCCTCCTGGGAGATGACGGCGGATCGCCAACGGAGGGCTGGATCGAGTTTGAATTTGAACTTAGGCATAAATTAGGACAATTGCTGGGCAAGAATCTCCATCTCGCGTTGCGTCTCGTCTCGAGTAGCGGTTTCGTGCGCCGACTGCCGCAGGAATTTCTTCAGTGACTCCCGGCAGCGGATGCTGGCATCCAACTTCACATTCCTTCCTTCGACATGTGCGCCCAAATTAATTAGGTCTTCGGCGTTATGATAGGTGGCCAACGCCTCCCGGAGCTTCTGCGCGTTCTTGGCGTGGACCGGACTCATCAGGGCGCCGGCCAGCCGGCTGATGGAACTGAGGACGTCAATACATGGATAATGGCCCTCGGCCTGCAATCGGCGCGAGAGGATGATGTGACCATCAATCGTTCCGCGCACCGTGTCGCAGACGGGTTCGTTGAAATCATCGCCCTCCACCAGGACGGTATAGATTCCGGTAATCGACCCGGTCTCAAAATTCCCGGCTCGCTCAAAAATGCGAGGCAGGAGGGAAAAAACGGACGGGGTGTAGCCCTTCTGACTCGGAGGTTCGCCGGAGGAGAGTCCGATCTCCCGCTGCGCCATTGCCAACCGGGTCACCGAATCCATCACCAGAAGCACGTTCTTGGACTGATCGCGGAAGTACTCGGCGATGGCCATGGCCACAAATGCGGCGCGAACACGCAGGGGTGCCGGCTGATCGGAAGTCGCTACCACGACCACCGAGCGCTTCATGCCCTCCGGTCCCAAGTCGTTTTCGATGAACTGCCGTACTTCGCGGTTGCGTTCGCCGATCAGGGCGATGACATTTACATCGGCCGACTGGTTCCGGCACAGCGCGCTGAGGAGCGTGCTCTTCCCAACGCCGCTACCGCCGAAGAGTCCGACGCGCTGCCCGATCCCCAACGGCAGCATGCCGTCGATGACGCGGAACCCGGTGGTCAGGGGCGTATCGATGTTCGTACGGCTCAACGGGCTGGGAGCGCGAGCGGACAACTCGTAGAATGCCTCAGAGAAGATGGGTTCCCCATCGTCAATCGGCTTGCCGAAGCCGTCGAGGATCCGGCCCAGCAAATCTGGTCCGACGCCAATCTGCCCGGCCTGCTTGCGCGCGACTACGCGGCTGCCGAGTTGCAGACCGGTAGGCTCGTCCAGCGGCAGAGATAAAACGCGTCCATCGCGAAAACCCACCACCTGGCAGCGAATCCTTCCGCCGGCGGACGTTTGCACCTCACAGAAATCGCCAATCGCCACCGAGGGGCCGTCCGATTCGATCAGCAGTCCGACCATCTCCCGGACATAGCCGACCCAATGCAGCAAGTCGGAGGACTGGAGGTCGTCGAAAAACGGATTCAGATTGAGCGGTGCCGGCTCAGTTAAGCTATCGGCCCAGACGGTCAGCGATTCCAAGATCGATCTCCTTCAACTGAGATTCCACGGAGCAGTCCAGTTCCCCCTGATCGGTCTGGAATACGATGTCACCGGCGCGGAAGGCCGGATCGCTCACCACCTCGACATGGGAGAGGTGGGTTTCTCGCAGTTTTCCCTGGACGGCGGAGAGCAGGTCAGGGTGGACACGAACCCGCACCAGGTCCCGGTTATTGATGGTGTCGATGGCCACGCGGACGATGCCATGAATCGCCGTAGGATCGATTGCCAGTTCCCGTCGAATCACGCGCCGGGAGATTGCCAGGGCCAGTTTCACCACATCGGCTTCGGCGGCGGCCCGCAGGCGGGGCCGTTCGCGGGCCAAGGTAGCGACTGCCTGGGCCACCTGCTGACGCAAGGATGCGGCCAAGGCCGCATACTCGGCCCTGGCCTCTTCCCTGCCCTGTTCGAAACCATCCTGAAAGAGGCGCTGTTTCAACTCCTCGGGCACCGCGGCCGGTTGCCGCTCGGCTTCGCGGGCCGGATCGTCCAGCGCCGTGGCCCCGCCTGGCGCCGCACCTTCGCGGGTGGCCCGTCCGGCAGGTTCCAGCAACGACGACTCGAATCCCTTGATGACCCTAATCGACATACTGCTGTTCTCCCGAACCACGGGTAGAAACGACACCTTCGGCCTCCAGCGTACGCATGATGGCCAGGACTTCCTTCTGCGCCGCCGACACGTCCTTGATCTTTACCGGTCCCATGGCTTCCATGTCTTCTCGAAGCATTGCCCCGCCGCGTTGCGACATGGTGGAAAGAATATGATCTTTCAGCCGGTCCGTGGTGCCCTTGAGGGCCACGGTCAGCACGCGCCTGTCCACCCGGGAGACGATCTCGCGAATCGCCTTGGAGTCCAGATTGATCAGGTCTTCGAAGACGAAGAGCAGATCGCGGACCTCGTTGGCCAGGGTCAGGTCGGTTTCCCCGATTCCGTTCAGCGTCTCCTCGGTAAGCGACGCATCCATTTGGTTGATCAGGTCCGCCACCGCGCGTGTACCGCGGTAGCGTTCCGCCGGTACCTCTGCCGGCGTTCCCATGCGGCGTTCAAAGTCGCCGGCAACGGTTGCCACCAGGTCGGTGGGAATCTGTTCGATCCGCGCCATGCGGATGGCGACCTCCACACGCAGGTTAGGCGGAAACGTTCCGAGCAGGCCCGCGGCCTGCGCCGGTTTCAGATTCGCCAGCATGAGCGCAATCACCTGGGGATGTTCGTTTTGAAGCAAACGGCCGAGGCGTTTGGCGTCAGCTCGATCCAAGGCGGCGATGCTCGAAGGCCGTCGATCGACCTCGCCCGGCATCACCGACTCCAGGTCCGTTCCAAAAGCCGATTCGACGACACGGCGGACATAGTCGGGGCTGGAGCGAATCTCCCCGTCCTTCTCTCGCACGCGGGCCAGCGCTTCCCGAATCACGGTGGTGGCGTCTTCCTTGCGAACGGTGCCAATTGCCGTCACCGCACCGACGACCTTGGGCACGAACTCCTTTGGCAGACTGCGCAGCAGCGCGGCGCCGGACTCCTCGCCCAATGCCATCAAGAGAACAGCGGTCTTCTCCAGGCCGGAGAGTTCGATTTTTGCGACTGCTTGGGTAGCCATCTACTTCGCCTCCACTTCGGCAAGCCATACCTGGATGACATCCGCAAAGGCATCCGGATTGGCCTGTACTTCGCGCCGTACCAATTCGAGGATGTCTTCCTCTTCCTCCGGCGGCATGGCGCCGGCTCCCAACTGGCGGTCCCCGGAGAGGGCGGCGTCGAGGGCGGCCAAACCGCCGGCCGACGGCAGCGCCTTGGCGGCGGCCTCCGCGGCGATTTTGGCGGCGCGCTTCCGTTTGGACATCCTCGTCAGGAAGAAGATGACAACTCCCAGGAGAAGGACCACGCCGCCGGCGCCACCCAGGACGCGCGGATCACGCATGGCCGACTCCAATGTCATATTCGTACCAGGCAGCGTCGTGCCGGGTCCCTGCTTGTTGGGCGTCGCCGCCACCTGCGGCGGGGGTTCGGCGTTCATGGTGGATTCGAAGGGCAGCGATTCGACAATCAACTGGTCACCACGTTCCTTCTTCAACCCGGCGACGCCGGTAATCAGTTCGCGGATCACCTTGATGGTGTCCGGTGACGGGGGAATCAGCACGCGCTGCATGCCGCTGGCCGTCTTTTCCCAACGTACGCCCTGATCAAGAAGCACAGAAATGGAAAGGCTGGTGATCGCACCCTGGGTGAGCTTCATTTTCCGTACAGTCCGGCTCGTCTGGTAGGCGTTCGTTTCCGTCTTGCGAGACGTGTTGGGGATGACGACAGGTGTCGGGTTGGCGCCGGGCTGGTTGGCGGCAACTCCTGGCGTGCCGGACGCCGCGCCTGTGGAACGAATGGTGTCGATGGAAGATTGGGAAGAGACGATCACCGATTTGTCGGGATCAAAAGTCTCCGCGCTCTCCTCCCCGCTGTTGCGTTCACACTCCACGGATACGGCACTGCGGAACTTGTCCTCGCCGAGGAGCGGAGTCAGAGTGGCCTGAATCTTCTGGAGGAGTTCTTTCTCAATTCGCTGCTGCAGTTCCAGCGTCAATTCCGATGTCTCTTCGCCTTCGGTGGCGGAGCCGCGGCGCGGTTTGTTCAACAGGCGGCCGCGCATATCGAGCACCGAAACCTGATCGGGGCTTAGTCCTTCGACCGCGCTCGAAACCAGGTGGGTCACCGCGCTGACGCTGGGCGGCGCCAGGCTGACGCCGGGCCGGAGCTTCAGGAGTACGCTCGCTTTGGCCGGCTGACGGGATTCGGTGTAAATGGAGTCTTTGGGGAAAGTGACGTGGACACGCGCATCTTCCACTTCGCTGAGCGCCATGACGGAACGCGCCAACTCGCCTTCCACGGCGCGCCGGTAGTTCACGTGTTCGGCAAAGTCGGTAGTACCGAATGAGGTGCGATCGAAGAGTTCAAAGCCGATGCGGCCGGTACGAGGGATACCGGCCGTGGCCATTTCCAGACGCAATTCAGGAATGCGTTCCTCGGGAACGAGAATCGACGAGCCTCCGTCGCCGAGGCGATACTGCACTCCGGACTCCTTCAGCTTCTGCGTAACCTGCCCGGCATCCTCCGCGCTTAGACCGCTGTAGATCGGTTTCAGCCCGCGATCTTTCTGCCACCCGACAAAGTACTGGATGCCAATACCGGCGGCGACCAGGACGCCGAGCATGAGGAGGCGGCGTCCCAGGGGAATCGCCAGAAACTGTTGCTTCAACTGCTCAAGGATCGGAGGCATATGGGTCCTTGACGATTACAGGGGCATCCTGAGAATTTCCTGATAGGCTTGGACCACCTTGTTGCGAACCTGAAGGGCGAGGTCAAACTCGAGTTCGGCACGCTGAGCCGCCATACCTACGGCGTGAATATCCTCGGTTTCGCCGTTCAGGAATGCCTCGGCGGATTGCGTGGCGTTCTGCCGGGAGAGTTCCACCCGGTCCACGGCGCCCTTCAGCGCGTCGACAAAAGGAGACTGGCGCGGCTGGCTTACCGGGGCGAGGGTATCGAGATTGAGTTTGGAACCAATGGCGTTGATCATGGATTTGGCCTAGCGAAAGAGTTCGAGAGACTTCTGAATCATGTCCTTAACGGTGGACATTGCGGCCGCGTTGGCCTGATGGCCGCGAGCCGCGCTGAGCAGATCCACCATCTCCTCAGCAACATTGATATTGGGCAGCGTTATGTAGCCGTCTTTGTCCGCATCGGGGTGTCCGGGGGCGAAGCGTTTTTCGGTGGGACGGTTCAGTTCCTCGTATTCAGCAGCGCTCACCCCGCTGGGTGCGGACGCATCCGCCATATAGCGGCTGAACGGAGAGCCCTGATGCTCGGCCGAAAAGGTAACGTCCTTCCGGCGATAGAGCTCGCCATTCGCTTTTCGTGTGGTCTCGACGTTGGCCAGATTCTCCACCAGCGCTTCCGCACGAACTCGCTGTGCGCCCATACCGGAAGAACTGACCGAAAGCAGGTGAAAGAGGCTCATGCGGATTTCCCATCTTGTATGGCGGAGCGCAGGCCGCGGACTTCACCGCGGGCGAGTTGGGCGGCCAGTTGAAAACGGATTGCATTTTCCGACAGCAGCCGAACTTCTCGCTCCAGGCTGACGTTGTTGTCGTCGGACTTCGCGCGCAGGCCGGCAACCTCGGAACCGTGCGCTTTCAGCCCGTTGCGAACGTTCTCGTACTCGGATTGGAAATCGACGATGTCCGTTGTGTGATATCCCGGCGTATCGACGTTCGCGATATTCGATGCGACGAGTTTCTGTCTCGCCGTAAGGAGAGTCATGTACTGCTCAAGATTGGTTCCAACACGTTCAAACATGGCAGTACCAATGGATGCACGTTTTGCGCCAGAACCCTAAGTGCTTGAAATCACTAAGGTGAACTACGGAGTACCGTCAAACGGCTGACAAAACCGTCGGAAATCCGACGGTCCCCCGCTAGCCGTTCATCGACCAGGTGGTCGAGGACCGGGGACCATCCTGATAGGCATCTCCGCCGCGCAGAGTGGACATGGCCATAAGCGCCACCTGCCTATTGGCCACCGCCAGCCGCTTGGCGCGCCGCATGACGCCTTCGGTGGCGGAGCGGAGGGCGTCGGGGTCTTCCTGGCCGATCAATTCTCGAACGGACTTTTCCAGCCGCGCAAGCGCCGCGTTGGCGGCGTCCACGTCTTCCTGTTGGATGGCCAGACACACCTCGCTGGAGTGCCGCTCGAGAATGGCCGTGGCGCTAGCGCTGATTGGCATTGGATTGGGCCTCAAATAGGCCGGTAAAGAGATTTACCTGCTGTTCGAGACTCGCAATCAGCGCATCGGCGGCCGCCATACGCGTCATGAGCGTGTCACGCAAGAGATCGATGCGATCCTCGTTCTCGGCAATCAGTTCGTCCTGCCGTACCAGTTGCTGGTCAATGCCGCTGATCGCCGCGGAGAGTATCCCAATTTCACTGTCCTGGAGGCGGTCGAGCATGTCGGTCGCGCTGATGAGGAAGCCGGCCGTCGACGAGGACTCCAGAAACGACATCACCCGCTGAAGGCCGCCCGAGGCGGCTTCATCAAAGGTCGACTGATCGAAGGACATGATGCCGTTTTTGTCGATGGTGATGCCGATATCTTCGAGCGTGTTCACGCCCCCGGAGTTGGTGCCGGCGTATTGGCGGAGTTGACGCAGTTCGTCGGAGAGCGCCGAAAGAGCCGGTTCTCCGCGCAGGGCACCCGCGTCGGGGCCGCGATGGCTGTCGATGGCGGCGATCGTGGCATTATAGGCAGTCACGAATGCGGCAAGCGACTCGGCAACGGAGTCGGCATTCTGCTCCACAGCCACCTCCGTCGTGCCGGCCTTCAGAAGATCGACGGTGATGCCGAGTCCGATCGTTACCGTGCGCGATGTCGAAGTGATCTCCGTCGCCGGGAGGCCGTTCACCCGGTAGGAAGCCACGGTGCCCGTTGTGAGGGAGTCGAGGATCTCGCCGGCGCCATCAGAAAGCGAGATCGCCACAGGGCCGAGCTTTTCGCTCTTGAGTGTGAGGCGATAATCGGGAGCGTCGTTTCCACCAATGTTTACGATGCTCGCGGTGACGCCGGCCGCGGACGCATTGATGGCCTTGGCCAAGGCTGCCAGATCGTTGGATTCCGGCGTGATTTCGGTGGTTACCCCATCGACGGTAAGTGTGAATGCCGCCGATGCGCTGATTGACTGGGAGTACGGGTCTGTGACGATGGGAAGGGTGTCTTTGCTGAGGGATTGCGACTGGGAACCTGGGCTCACCACTTCGATCTGATAGGTGCCAGGCAGGGCGCCCGCCTGGACGTTCGCCTTGACGATCGTCGCGTCGCCGATTGTTGTCTGAAGCGAGTCCTGATTGAGCGAGACACTGAGATTCTCAACGGCTGTGCGTAGCCCGGAAACCTGCGTCGAAAGGGCATCGAAAGCTGCCGATTTCAGCGTCAGCGCGTTCTTTTGGTTGTTTAACTGAGAGAGCGGGAGCGAGGCAATGCCCACTGCGCGATCGATGATTTGGGTGAAATCCTGCGCGTAGCGGCTGGTTCCGGAGAAGATTGTGCTATTGCTCGCCATGGTGTTGTCCCTCCCAAAAAAGTCGAATCAGGCCGCTCTGGTTAGATCGGCCTGATTCGCGGAAACTTTACTGCTTACCGGAGGAGTTGCATGAGAGCCTGAGGTGCGGAGTTCGCCTGCGACATCGCGGCGACCGAAGCCTGCGTCAAGGTCTGCGCCTTGGTCAGGTTCGAAGCTTCGGCGGCGATATCGGCGTCACGGATGCGGGACTCACCAGCCGAGAAGCTCGAGATCTGCGACTGAGCAAGCTGCACCGCGTACTGAAGATCGTTCTGGCCGGTACCGACAGCGCCCTGCGCGAGGCCGAGCGTGGTGACGGCGTCAGAGATGGCGGTGATGGCCAGAAGAGCGTTGGCGGCCGTGTCAACCGTCGAAGCATCGATTCCGAGGCCGGCAGCATCGGATTCCGCCGTGCTGAGGTCGACCGAAACCTGCGAGTTGGCCTGAACCGTGCCGCCGCCGCCGATGTAGACGGCGATGTCGGCATTGTAGGTGCCGCCCGTGTCGAGGCCGATGTTGGCCGCCTGGCGGTCGATTTCGCCCAAGAGCGTCGTGAATTCGAGGTTGATCGTATCGCGGTCGCCCGTGAACGTATCGGAGGCCGACTGGGTGGCCAGCGTCTTCAGCCGGTCCAGAATCTTGGAGATGTTGTTCAAACCGCCGTCGATGATCTGCAGGGTGCTGATGCCGTCATTGGCGTTGCGCACGCCCTGCTGCAACTCAGCGATGTCGCTGCGGAACTTGTTGGCCACAGCCAGACCCGCGGCGTCGTCACCCGACGAGTTGATACGGTATCCGGAGGTCAGGCGGTTGATGGTTCGGCTTTGGAAGTCGCCGTTCACGCGCAGGTTTTCCTGAGCCATGATGGAGTTGACGTTGGTTTGGATCGAGTAAGACATGAGGTTCCTCCACGGAGTCTGGTTTGTGTTCCTGATCCGCGCCTTGCGGAACCAGGTTGTTTCTTGCTACGAACCTCTTGTCGCATGATCCCCAAAAATGTAGAGTGGCAATCACACAATTCGACAACAATGGCATTTTTATTGGGTTTTTCGCAAATTCTCGAATGGCCGGGATCGTCGATTTTATAGTAAGTTCTGGCGCTCAGTACTATAAATCGGGAGCTATTTGACGCGTTCGTATGCGCCGGCCTTCGTGGCGAAATCGAGCTTCACAGCCACGGCGGAAGAACGCCCCGGAGCGGGCGCAAAATGGCGGGGCGCATGCCATCTTACCGGCGCTGACCTATCCGTTGTTTCGGCGCGGGCCGCGCTGGAGGCGCGACCGCTTTGCGCATCGAAAACCGGCTACAGGTTTTCCGAATTCACTTCATGCCACCAGAGGTCGGATGCTTCCAGCTGAAGCCCGCCGCAGGAAAGGGCGCTCGGAGCTGACCAGGCATCCGCCGGTTCGGGACGCGGTGCGGCCGCTACGGAACCATTGGAGGCCGTGGCGGCCAGGCCACTGGAACCGGCGAAAAGCGGAGTCGAAGAGGGGACCATTCGCGACATCGTTAAGGGTGCCATAGTGGGGATTCCTGAGCTCGGCTCTGCCCGGGCTCACCTCTATGTTGGGCGCCGGAAAGAGCCCACCTCAATGGAACTAAAGTTGGCTTGTTACCAAGAAAACCCCTTATATTACTGAAGACAAGCGAGTTATTTGTTACACCCTGTCTCAGCGCGGAGACAGAATGTCCCAAACGCCGCTTTGGCGGGCCGAGCGCTAAACGCGACTGACAAACTCCCGGCCGGACTGGGTATGCGATTTCTTCCGGCCGTGAAGGCGCAGCCGAAAGAGAGGTTGCCACTGTTGGAGAAGCCGCTGATTCAGTATGGGGGGAAGAGGCCATTCGGTCCGGCCTGCAGGACATCATTGTCGTCACGGGGCGCGGAATCTCCGAAGTGGTCGACGTCTTCTAGGTGCGGCATTAGGAGGCGCTGGGCCTGGGTCATTCCGTTCTGCGCACAAAGGAACTGGTCGGCAAGGAACCCTTCTGTGTGGTGCTCTCGGATGGCGTCACTAACTCCGAGATCCCGTGTCTGCGGCAGCTACAGGACATTTACCAGTTCTATCGCGCCTCCGTGATCGCGCTGCAAGGGACAAACTGGGTTCCATCAAGCAACCGTAGAGTTCGCCCTGAAGCGTCGCGACCTGGGCGGCGCGTGCCACGAGCACCTGCGAGGGCTGTCGCTCGAAAGCGAAAAAAAGACACCTGCGCCGGTTGGCGGAGCATCCGTTCGTTAGTGATGCATCGCTATATTTGTGTTTACGTTCTGACCGCGGCGGCTCTGTTGAGCCAGGATACGACAGGCGTGGGAGGAATCCGTGGGTCGGTGGGCAGTGCCGGTGTCCGTGTGTGCGTACAGGGCACGCAGAAGTGCGCCACCTCAGATGAGAAGGGCGAATTCCGGATCGGCGAACTGCGCGCCGGGTCCTACATCCTCGATGTGGGCGGCCGGCTGACTTCGGCAGTGGAGGTGCGGGCCGGGCTGGAAGGGCGCGTGGATGTGCTGTTGGCGCAGTCGGTGACAGTGACCGAGTCTGCCTTCGTAGCGCCCGAGGAGATCAAGAACTCGAACTACCTGATCCAGGCACAGGAGATCGGGAAGTCGGCAGGAGCGCTGCAGGACGTCTCGCGGTATGTGCAGACATTGCCGGGCGTAGCGATCGGGTCCAATGACTTCCGGAACGACATCATCGTCCGCGGCGGGAGTCCGCTGGAGAACCTGTTCGTTGTCGACAACGTGGAGATCCCCAACATCAACAACTTCGCCAACTTCGCGTCGGCGGGCGGAACGGTGAGCATCCTCGATTCCGAGTTGATCCGGGACGTGAACTTCCTGACGGGAGGCCAACCGGCGCCCTATATCAACCGGCTGTCCGGGGTTCTGCAGGTGGCGCAGCGAGAGGGCAATCGGGAAAAGTTCTCGGGCCGCGCCACGTTGGGGTTTGCCGGGGCTGGGACGATCCTGGAAGGGCCG
Organism: uncultured Solibacteraceae bacterium; assembly: GCA_964430625.1. Lineage (GTDB taxonomy): Bacteria > Acidobacteriota > Terriglobia > Bryobacterales > Bryobacteraceae. The sequence continues at coordinate 10,348 of CAYSFR010000031.1, read as the reverse complement.
ATCAAGAAAGACAAGGGCTCCTGGATCGTTTCGGCGCGCCGGAGCTTCCTGGACCTCTTTACCGACGATGTGGGGTTTGGCGGGGTGCCGGTAAACTACTCGTTCAACACCAAGGCGCTCTACGACCTCACCGCCAAGGACCGGATCTGGGTGGTGAACTTCACGGGCCTGGACGATATCCGGCTCGGGCCGACGAACGAGTCGAAGCCCGACAACGAACTGGCGACGCTCGACATCCGCTACGACGGGTGGCGCAGCGCCACCGGCTTCAACTGGCAGCGGCTGATGGGAGACCGGACGGTGGGCCTGTTGGGGTTGACGCACTCCGAAGCAAAGGTGGGTTCGCAGGTGAAGGACCTGCTCCGGTTTGGGACGACAGGCAGCACGGTGGACGAAGTGATCGCGAAGGCGCCGGTGGTGTACCGGGAACAGAACCGGGAGGGCGAAAGCACCATCAAGTACGACCTGACGACCTATGTGCCGATGATCGACAAGGTGCAGGTGGGCGGAAGCTTCAAGGTGTTCCGGATCAACTACGACGCCTCGCAGCCGCTGGGTGACGACAGCCCGTTCACGGCCGAGCGGAACGTGAACCGGTTCGCGATCCGGCAGAGCTACAACGCGCGGCAGTCGGGCGCTTATATACAGACGGCCAAGAACATCGGGTCGCGGGTCAACCTGTCCTGGGGCGGGCGGTTCGACAACTATCAGTACATCGGGGCGAGCCGATTCAGCCCGCGCGCCGGATTGAGCGTGCGGCTGACCGACCGGCTGAGTTGGAAGGCGAGCTACGGAACCTACTACCAGCAGCCGTTCTTTCTGTTCCTGTCGGTATTCCCGGTCAATCGCGGGCTGGCGCCCATTCGAGCCGACCATATCGTGAGCGGTTTCTCCTACGTGGCGAGCGACACGCTGCGGATGACCGTGGAAGGGTATGTGAAGAACTACTCGGCCTACCCGGTTTCCATTGATTATCCGACGCTCTCGCTGGCCAACACGGGCGATACATTCGCCGTCAGCGATCTGTTATTCCCGATGACGAGCGCGGGGCGCGGCCGGGTGCGGGGCATCGAGTTCTTTGTGGAAAAGAAGTTCGCCAAGAAATGGTTCGGGCAGTCGAACCTGTCGTTTTCGCGGACGCGGCACGCGGGGCTGGACGGCGTGATGCGGCCCGGTTCGTTCGACTACCCGTTCCTGTTCAACGCAGTGGGCGGGTACCGGCTGAACTCCAAGTGGGAGTTCTCCTCGCGTATCGCCTATTTCGGCGGGCGGCCGTATACGCCCTTCAACGAGGTGCTGTCGCGGCAGCAGCGACGGGGCATTTTCGACCTGACGCAGGTGAACGGGGTGCGGGCCAACGACTACTTCCGTTTCGACTTCCGCGTGGACCGGACTTTTACCTTCCGGGATAAGCCGCTGCTCGTATGGCTGGGACTGCAGAACGCGACCAACCGGAAAAACTTCTCCAATGCTTCGTGGGACCGGGAGTTGAACGTGGCGAAGGTTAATGACCAGTTGGGCCTGTTTCCGCTGATTGGTCTGGACTGGCGGTTCTAGTGAAGCTGTAGGCGCGTTCGACCTTCGCCACGCGGAGTTCAAACGCGCTGTACCAGCGGGCGTAGCCCTGGCGTTGGACGAGTTGGTGTTCGGCGTTGGCGTGCCAGGCTCGGATGGCGTCTTCGCTTTCCCAGTAGGAGACCGTAATGCCGGTGTCGCTGCGGGCCGAATCGATACCGAGGAAGCCGGGCTGGGCGGAGGCCAGTTCGACCATGCGGGCGGCGGCTTCCGCGTAGCCGTCGTCGTCGCCGGTCCGGGTGGAGGAGAAGATGACGGCGTAGTAGGGAGGCGGGGGTGTTGCGGCCAGCATGCCCTATTTTAGGGCAGGAAGCCTAATCCTCGCGCTTTTCGACCGGGAAGCGCCGAAACAGATAGTTCTTCACCTTCTGGAACTCCTCTTCCGGGACCAGATCATTGGAGAGGGATTGGAGCCGTTCGCCGTTCTCGCCGTCAAAGTTGATGGTCCAACCGATGATGGGCGGCTTACCGGAAACACGGCTATTGCTGGAGCCGCGGATCGGCTCCAGAACGATTCGCTTGACGCGGTTGAGCTCGACGCGCACACTGGCGGCACGGCTGGTTTCCACCATTTCCGTCTCGGTAAGGACGACGCGCATCGAGGTGAAGTAGAGCCCGATATAGCAGAGCAGGGCGCCAAACCCGATGCGGAACGCGTCGGCGAGTAAGACGAACCTGGGCGCGCCTTCCGCCGGGAAGAGCCAACTGTAGAGCACCCACAGGAAGAAGAAGGCTCCGAAGGCCAGGAATATGAGGCCCTTGCCGTACGGGGAATGGAGGGTGACGGGGAACACGGGCATGGCGTCCGGGGCGACGGCAGGCCCCGAAGCAGCCGTGAAGGCGATTCCAAAGATGGAGAGTATGGTGACGATGAACCCGAGCATGATCTGGTTCATCGGGTGGTACTTGGGGAATTCGAGGTAGACCTTACTGTCATTGGCTGGGTCGACGGCAAGATCGACGGATTGGCCCACGGTCATTCGCGGGAACGGGGACCAGACTTTGAGTGTCCATTCGCGGTTCTCGCCGCGAAAGACGACATCGGGCCAGCCGGCGCGAGCGACGGTTACCGAGTGCCAGGACGGCTTCTCCAATGAAAAGGGGACCATCCGCAGAGTGCCGAGGTACCCGGAGAGGAGCAGCAAGAGGCTGCAGACAAGGGTGCAGAGGAAGAAAGCACGGACCATGGGCGAGGTTCAGGCGATGATGGGCTTGATGACCTCGCCGTGGACGTCAGTGAGGCGGAAGTCACGGCCGGCGTGGCGGTACGTGAGACGGGTATGATCGAAGCCAAGCTGGTGGAGGATGGTGGCGTGGAGGTCGTGGACGTGGACCTTGTTCTCGACAGCTTTGAAGCCGAAGTCATCGGTGGCGCCATAGGACATCCCGCCCTTAATGCCGCCTCCGGCGAGGAGGGCGGTGAAGGCGGGAGGATTGTGGTCGCGTCCGCAGCCCAGCTTTTCGAGGCCGGAGTTCTGGATCATGGGGGTGCGGCCGAACTCGCCCGTAATGACGATGAGAGTCTCGTCAAAGAGGCCGCGGGCCTTGAGGTCGTCGACCAGGGCGGCGATGGGGCCGTCGGACTGGCGGGCAAGCTTGGCATGGATGCGGATGTCGTCGTGGTGGTCCCAGGGCTGGAAGTTGCCGAAGTAGATCTGGACCATACGGACACCGCTTTCGACGAGGCGGAGCGACATGAGGCAGCCACGGCCGAAGTCGGAGATATCGTAGCGCCGGCGAATGTGTTCGGGCTCCTTGCGGATGTCAAAGAGTCCAGCGGCTTCGGTTTGCAGGCGGAAGGCGGATTCCATGGACTGGACAGCGCCTTCCAGTTGCGGCTGGTCACCGACACGCTGGAGGTAGCGGCGGTTCAGTTGGTCGAGGAGGCCTAGCTGCTGTTTCTGCTCGTCGACAGAAAGGTTGGCGTTGCGAAGGTGGCGGATGAGCTTCTCCGGCTCCACTTCGCCGTTCTGGATATGGACGCCCTGGTAGCTGGAGGGCATGTAGCCGGCGCTCCAGAGCGTGGAGCCGAGGACGGGGAAGCCGGGGCAGAGGACGATGAAGCCGGGGAGGTTCTTGTTGTCGGTTCCGAGTCCGTAGGTTAGCCAGGAGCCCATGGAGGGGCGGCCGGGAAGCTGGTGGCCACAGTTCATCAGTTGGAGCGACGGGCCGTGGTTGCCGTTGTCGGTATACATCGACTTGATGAGGCAGAAGTCGTCGATGCGTTTGGCGATCTGGGGGAAGATCTCGCTGACCTCGAGGCCGGACTGGCCGTGGCGGGCGAACTCCCATGGGCTGCGCATGAGGGTGCCGCTGGCGCGGTCTGTGCGGATTTTGGGGCCGGGCATGGGCTGGCCGTCGTACTTGGCAAGGGCAGGTTTATGGTCGAAGGTATCGACCTGGCTCATGCCTCCATTGAGGAAGAGGAAGATGACGTGTTTGGCTTTGGGCGCGAAGTGGGTTTTACGGGCAGGGTCTGCCTGGAGCATGCCCTGGAGGGCGGAGAGGCCGAAGCCGCCGCCGAGAGTCTGGAGGAACTGGCGCCTAGGAAACATGTTAGTTCACACTCGAGAATTCGCTGGAGCCCAGGAGGGCTTGGAGGTATTTGGGCCAGGCATTGGGGCCGGCGGATGTTAGATATTCTATGCCGAGTTTGAGTTCGCCGGGGTCGGCGGGGCGGGCATAGAGAAGTTTGTAGGCACGTTGGATGCGGGCTTCGTTGGCGGTGCCAGCTTCGCGGGAGAGGCGGTCGTTGAGGGCTTTCGCTTGTTTGATGACGAAGTCACTATTCAGCCAGTAGAGGCCCTGGAGGGGGCCGGCGGTGACGGCCCGTTCGTCGGTGGTGTTGTTGGCGTCAGGGAAATCAAAGAGGGCCATGGCCGGGTCGAGTCGGGTGCGGCTGACGGTGAGGTAGAGCGACCGGCGCTTGTTGTCATCGGTGATGGCGGATGGCGCGCCGCCGGGGGTGGGATCGAGCTGGCCGGTGACGTGGAGAACCGAGTCGCGGATGGTTTCCATCTCCAGCCGAGGCTGGAGGGGGAAGTGGGCCAGGAGCTTGTTGTCAGGGTCGGCGTCGGCGCTGGCGGCGGTGGCACGGCCGTAGGTCTCCGAGAGGAGGATGTCGCGGTGGAGCTTCTTTATGCTCCAGCCACCAGCGACGAAGCGGGCGGCGAGTTGGTCGAGGAGTTCGGGGTGGGTGGGGCGCTCGCCCATGCGGCCGAAGTTGGAGGGGGTGCGAACGAGACCTTTGCCGAAGTGGTGCTGCCAGACGCGGTTGACGATGACGCGGGCGGCGAGGGGATGACGGAGGATGTCGGCGGCGAGTTGGTCGCGACCGGAGCCTTGGGAGTAGAGTTCGGGCTCGCCGGGGCAGAGGGCCTGGAGGAAGCGACGGGGGGCGACTTCACCGGGGGTCTTTGGATCCCCACGGAGGGCTACTTTGACATCGGCGGGCTTGTCGGCATCCTTAAGCGAGTGGAGGAAGGGATAGATGGGCGGCAGATCAGATTCAGCGGCCTTGATCTCGGCGCGGAGCTTTTCCACATAGTTTTTGGCGATGCCGCCAAGGAATCGGTCGATCTGTTTCGCGTCGTAGTAGAAAACGCCGGCGGGGGCGCGGAAGCCGTCGGTGACGTAGGGGCGATAGGCCAGTTCCCGCCACTGGTAGAACTTGAGAACAGGGAGGGAGACGATGTTGGTGTACTGGCGGGTGTTTTCGTTCTTCTGGCCTTTGCGGCCGCCGAAGGCGACGTAATTCTTGTCGTCGACCTCTTTGGCTTCGTCGAGGAGTTCGAGAACGAACTGCTGGTACTTTTCGGCTTCCGCCTTCACCTGTTGTTCGGTGGGGTTGGACTTGAGGAGGTCGTACCAGGGCTTGAGATACGGGTGCTCCTTATTTTCGTCGGCGAGGTAGGTCTTCCAGCGCTTGAAGGTCTCTTCGTCGAGGCCCTCGGGTTTGTTGTTCCAGGTGGCGACGAGGTAGCGAGCGGTATCGCGGGCGAGGAGGTCGGTGAGCTGTTTGGTCTGCTCGGCCAGGTAGTCGGTAAGGATCTCCTTGAGGTCGTCCACCTTCTTCTTCTGGGCTTTGTAGCGCTCGACCTGGCTGTTGTCGACGAGGGGGTGTTCGACGGTCTGGGAGCTGCGGAAAACGCCGAGGAGGGAGTAGTAGTCCTTGGTGGGGATGGGGTCGTATTTGTGGTCGTGGCACTGGGCGCAGGCGACGGTAAGGCCGAGGAAGACCTTGGTGGTGACGTCAAGCTGGTCATTGGCGCCGGCGCCGAGGGCCTGGAAGCCGAGGCCGGCGGTATGGCCGGGGACTTCGGTGATCTGGGCTTTGGCGAAGGTGTTGAAGGGGAGGTCCTTGTTGAAGGCGTCGATGACCCAGTCGCGGTAGCGCCACGCGTTGGGAAGCGGGGTATCGGTAGAGGCGGCGAGCTGGCCGTCGGCGTAGCGGGCGAGGTCGAGCCAGTGGCGGGCCCAGCGTTCGCCGTAGTGGGGAGAGGCGAGGAGGCGATCAACGGCCTTGGCCTTATCGGGTTTGGCGGCGAAGGCGTCGGCGTCCTCGGGGGTGGGCGGGAGGCCTGTTAACGAAAGGGTGACGCGGCGGAGCCAGGTACGGGGATCGGCGGGCTTGGCGGGGGTGATGGAGGCGGCCTTGAGCCTGGCGTCGATCAAGCTATCGATGGAGGCCGTGGTGGGAGCGGGGAGGGGCTTGAACGACCAGAAGGCCTTTTGTTCCGGGGTGATTTTGGCGGTGGTCGTTTGGACGGTCTGCTGTTTCTCCGGCCAAGGGAGGCCGATGCGGACCCACTCTTCCAGGCTGGCGACTTCGGCGGGAGAGAGGGCACCGACGGGGGGCATTTTGAGGCGGACGTGGGTTCGTTTGACGGCTTCAATGAGAAGGCTGGCTTCCGGTTTGCCTTCGATGACGACCTTGCCGGATTTCCCGCCCTTAAGGATGCCTTCACGGGAGTCGAGACGCAGGTTGCCGAGGGCGCCGCCGGTGTGGCAGGCGTGGCAGTGAGTAGCCAAAAGCGGGCGTATTTTCGACTCGAAGAACTCGCCGGGATCGGCGGCAAGGAGCGGGACGGCGCAGGCGATCAGCGCCACGGAGGGGCGTGGCATATGGCGCCTATTGTATCCGAAGCGAGGACTACATACCGCTGGCGCGGAGGAGGCACTCCTGGACGAGGAGGTTCTCTTCGAGGGAGACGCTCAGTTTGGCTTCGCCGCGGATGGCGGCGGCGAGTTCGATGAAGTCATCGACGTAGCGTTTATAGGGACCGACGGCGATCTGCTGTTTGCCGGCCTTATAGGGTCCGGCGGGCTGGGCGAGGTCGATGGTAACGGCGGGCGGCTCGATGGGGTTGACGATAACGGCACCGTTGGTGCCGTGGATTTCGAAGGCGCGGTAGCGGCCGGAGTTGGGCTGGAGGTTGGCACCGTGGACGATGGCCATGGCGTTGGGGAACTCAAAGACAGCGGCGGTGTTGTCGTTGAGGGAGTCGTTGAACTTACCGTGTTTATTGAGGAACGGGGTGATGCGTTTGGGGCGGCCGAGGAGGCGGATGACGGGGTCAATCACGTGTCCACCGAGCTCGAACATATTGCCGCCTTTGAACTCGGCCCATTCGGGGCGGCGGTCGGCGGTGAGGATGTTGCCGATGCAGGCGCGGACGAGATAGACATCGCCGAGCCAGCCTTTGCGGGCGGCTTCGAGGGCAAGGTTGATGCCGGGGTGGTAGCGCCACATGTAGCCGATCTGGAGAAGGCGGTCCTTGCGGCGGGCGAGGTCGACGATTTTCTGGAAGTCGCGGAGGTTATCAGCGGGGGCCTTTTCCAGGTGGAGGTGTTTGCCGGCGGAGAGGGCGGCGAGGCCGTCGCGGGCGTGGTCCCGGACGAGAGATTCGACGGCGATAACCTGGATGCCGGGGTGGTTGAGAATCTGGTCCCGGGATAGGACGGGGACATCCTTGCGATTAGGCGGGGCTTCTGTGACGCCAATTAACTGGTAGGCGGGATTGGCCAGAACGGTATCGACTTTCGCGGGTCCGTGGGAGTGGGAAGTGCCGATGAAACCGATGCCAATGGGAGGCTTGGCGGCGAGGGAGAAAAGAAGCGCGCGTCGGGAGAGCATCTCCTTTATTATCAACACAATCCTTGGTTCGTTTCTTGGTTCCTTTGTTGGTTCGTTCGTCGGTTCGTTCGTCGGTCTATTTCGGGCTGTCTTCCCTGGATTGCTTGCACTCAGGGGGCCATGCCTGACAAACGAGAATGGCCTAATTTGTGGGGAATCGCAGCCGGGTTGCGTATGGACTATGATGAGAGCCACGGTGGACGCCCGGGACCCGCTTAACCGAGGAACGGAAGACGCGACGAAGACAGACGCGAGGGGGACGGCTGTGCCATCGGGAGCGATGGATGAAGGGCGGTTTGCGCCGGGGTCGGTTGTGGGGCAGCGATACCGGGTGGTGAGTTTGCTGGGCCGGGGCGGAATGGGAGAGGTGTACCGGGCGAGCGATCTGCTGCTGGGGCAGGCGGTAGCACTGAAGTTTTTGCCGGAGGAGTGGGCCGGGGACGAAGAGGTAATCACGCGATTCCGGAACGAGGTGCGGGTGGCGCGGCTTGTGTCGCATCCGAACGTTTGCCGGGTGCACGATCTGGGGGAGGCGGACGGGCGGGTGTTTCTGTCGATGGAGTACATCGACGGGGAGGATCTGGCGTCCTTGCTGCGGCGAATTGGACGGCTTGGGGAGGACAAAGCGCTGGAGATTGCGCGGAAGCTATGCGCAGGGTTGCAGGCGGCGCATGCGAAGGGGGTGATTCACCGGGATCTGAAGCCGGCGAACATCATGATCGACGGACGGGGGGAGGTGTTGATCACCGACTTCGGGCTGGCGGGACTGGCGGGGACGATCCGGGATGCGCGGAGCGGGACCCCGCTGTATATGTCGCCGGAGCAGAAGGCAGGGCGGGAGGTGACGGAGCGGAGCGACCTGTATTCGCTGGGGCTGGTTCTTTACGAAATGTTCACAGGGCGGCGGCGGGTGGAGGGGGAAGAGAGCGGGATGCGCGCGGAGATCGGGGCGGTGGTGGAGCGGTGCCTGGCGGCGGAGCCATCGGAGCGTCCGGCATCGGCAATGGCGGTGGCGAGGGCGCTGCCGGGAGGGGATCCACTGGCGGCAGCTTTGCTGGCTGGGGAGACGCCGAAGCCGGAGGTGGTGGCGGCGGCCGGGGACAGGAAAGGGCTGCAGACCCCGGTGGCCCTGGCGTTGGTGGTGGTGGCGATTGCCGGTTTTTTCGCCCATGGAAAACTCTGGGAGCGAGCGCAGATGCCGACTTTGCCGCCGGAGGAGTTGCGGGTGCGGGCGCGGGATATCCTGAAGGGGCTCGATAAGACAGTAGAGCTGCGGAACGAAGCCTACGGGATATCCTTAGACGGAGATCAATTTGCGGGGTGGAAGAGGAGCGCAGTGGGGAAGGCGCTGCTGATTCCGCACCGATTCTGGTACCGGACGAGCCCCGTTCCGCTGGGAACGCGGCGGGTGGGGAGTTCGGGCGTGATTCGCCGTGAGGATCCGCCGCTGGATCTCCCGGGAATGCGGCTGGTGGAACTGGATTTGCAGGGGCGGCTGGTTCGGCTGGAGTTTGTGCGGGACGCGCGGGAGCCGGCGGCGGCGGCAGCACCGGAGTGGAAGAGATTGTTGGCGCTGACAGGGGCGAGCACGGAGAGACTGGTGGAGGCGGGGAGTGCGGGAGAAGGGGTGGCTTGGAATTACCGGGACGAGGCGGGGACAGAGTACCTGATCGACGGACTGGGGGAACGGGGAAATTTGCGCCGGTATCTGGTGCGTGTGGCGACCGGGCCGAAGGCGCCAGCGAGCCCGGCCGCGTGGCTTTTGGAGTGCGGGTTGGCAGGATTGGCCCTCGTTTTCGCGATCCGGAACGTGCGGTTGCGACGGGTAGACGGACGGGGCGCGATGGTGCTGTCGACTACGGTTTTCGCGGTGACGGCGATCCGGACCCTATTGATGGGCACGGATTGGTTGCACTGGCATGCGACGCTAACACCGATTGACGCGATGATGAGTTCGCTTCAGTTTGCGGGCCTGCTGGGGCTGGGCTATTTGGCGGCGGAACCGGTGATACGGAGGCGGTGGCCGCAGATCCTGGTGACCTGGACGGGATTGCTACGGGGCGATTGGAGAAATCCCGCAGTGGGCAAGGACATACTGGCGGGGATGTTCGTGGCGGTGTTGACGGTAATGGTACTGTCCACATTGGGACCGCCAGAGGGGCACCCATCGGTGGTGCAGATGGAGAGGGTGGGAAGTACCTCCTGGTATCTGGCGGCCGTTGCCGGCAGCATTGGCGGCGCGCTGTTCCGGGCCATCTTCAATACGTTCTTTCTATTTTTGCTACGGCTGGCCTTGCGCGCGGATTGGGCGGCTGGGGTAGGCGCGGCATTGCTGCTGGCTACCTTCTTGTACGGTGAAGTTTCCAACCGGTCAGCACTAGCGGCGGCGATGATGCTGTTGGTGGGCGCCGCGCAGGGATGGCTGTTGATCCGGCTTGGGTTCTTTGCCAAGGTGGCCTGCGAGGTGGCGGTGATTGGGCTGTTGTCGGTTCAGACGTTGGATCCAGAGGCCTGGCATGCTGTCTATTCGTATTTGACGCTGGGTTGGCTGACAGGGCTGACCCTTCTCGGATATTGGATCGCAATCGGGATAGGGGGGAGCTTCACAACTCCTCCCCTCCCACACCACCGGACATG
>CAYSFR010000030.1:0-127869 GCA_964430625.1 uncultured Solibacteraceae bacterium | reverse complement strand
CCGGGCGCTTCGCTATCACTCCACCTCCATCTGGTTGTGAAACGGACTTCCACATACAAGCTCCCGATCAGGCGCGGCACACCCAAAAACCGGGCGCCGCGAAAGCGGCGCCGGGCATAGAGAGTAGGGAGAGACTCCTCGATCAGGACAGCTTACTTGCGGCGCCGCAGCGTTGCCAGCGCAATCAGACCGGCGCCCATCATCACGTACGTGCCAGGTTCCGGTACGGCGGAAGTGGTGGGTGCGAAGGAGGCGGTCGTGTAGACGGCCCCATTCTGCGTCGTCACCGATCCGGTCGTGTACGCGGTCGCATTCGTTCGGATCACCAGCGTCGCCGAAATTTCGCCCGGATCAATCTTGCTCGAACCCGCGCCAAAGCCAAATCCAATCGTTCCACCCGTCGAACTCCGGTCCGCGCTCAACGCCGACTGCGTCGCCGCGACAAATGCGCCACCGTTGTCCCAGTTATCCATCCGGTAGCCCACATCGGTCGTAAAGCCGGCAAAATTGGTCATCGTCAACCGGCCCACTGAGTCATAGTTGGAACCCGTCGCGCTCGCAAATTGATAGTAAAAATCCAGCGTCCCGCCGGCGTTCTGATACACCGCCGTCCGCAAGACACCCGCATAACGGACCACATTCTGCGCATCCGGCGCCGTGAAGCGAACCGAAGTCGAATTCTGCAACGTGCCGGGAAGATTGCTGAAGATGTCGAGAGTGCCCGAGCACAATCCGCCCACACAGCCGTTGTTAAGAAGTACGTCGCCGAAAGCCGACATTGAGCCAAACGAAAGGAGGCCTGCTACGGTCAAGGTCCTCACTAGATTTAGGGTGCGCATTTAACTTTCTCCTCTGTTTGCAACGCCGCCTCACTGCACGGCTTACAAACGAGAAGTTACCGGGGCACGGCGTGCGCGCCAACGTTACCGGATGGCTAGTCCTACACCGCGCCTCCCTCGCCTCGTCGCGCCCAATTCCCCTCCAAACGCACCCGATTGGAACCTTTGGTGGCCCCCCGGTCCTACTGTTTCCCCGCCCGCTGGAACTGCCCTCCCGCTCTCCCTAGTACCAGACCGCCCCCGCCTGCCCAGTACATCCCGCCGAAAAAAAATTCAAATTTCGTATTCGGGCGGCTTCTGCCGCCCAAAATTGATGTGATTCCACATCCGCTCATGCAAAAAATACAGGCCCAGCTTCACCACCGAGTCCGCCACCCCGGCCCCCGCCGACAACTTCCAGTCGCCCGTCAGAAAGAAAAAGATAAAACCGGTCGAGAGCGAACCGAATATTCGGTAGCTCACCGCCTTTGCCACACTTCGGGACTTAGAATCCATGCTGCCTCTGCGCAATCATAACAAATCCGATCAAAAAGATCGACAAATGGAATCCTGCATCCCGCCGCTGCCTTGGCTAATCTGAATAAAGAGTGCCCAAAGTAACGTTCCTCCCCGCCAACATCACCATCGACTACAACCCGGAGACGATGCCCTACTCCGAACATGGCCTTCAAGGCTCCCTGCTCGACATCGCACTCAACAACGGCTTGCACCTGGAGCACGCCTGCGGCGGCAGTTGTGCCTGCACCACCTGCCATGTCATCGTGCGCGCCGGAGATGCCAACCTCTCAGAGATGGAAGACGAGGAAGCCGACCGCGTGGAAATGGCCGCCGGCCTGACCCTCCACTCCCGCCTCGGCTGCCAGTGCGTCGTCACCGGGGACGTAACCGTCGAAATCCCCAATTGGAACCGCAACTACGTCTCTGAAGGGGGCGGGTCGATCAACCTCGGCGACGCCATCCCGGTAAAGAAGCCGTAACGCTCCTAATCGGCGGGCTTGGCGGCCCCTCGCGACATCGACGCCTGGAGATTCTCAAACTGCTCCACCGTCAAACGCGCCTTTAGGACAGCCTCGGTCTGCTTTTGGGTCACCTCCACGCCGTCCAACAGCGGGAGCAGCGCGCCTCGCTCCCGCGCCGGGAGTGCGATCCGCGCCAGGCCAACGATCCCGCGCATGGAATCGTGCACCTGCTTCGCCCCAACCTCATCGGCGCATGTGGTGGCGATTTCCATCGCCATTCCGTCGGTCAGGCTGGCCTGCATGGTCACCATGCGCACTGTCTGCAGCAACTTCGGCAGGTTTTGCGCAAAGTTCATTGCCAGCCCGCCTTGGCCGCCGTCTTTGCCCGACATCTCTGGCAATTTGGGCAACGCCCCCGCTTCGGCCACCGCCCAAAAGTGCATCTGCGGCGGGATAGCCGCAATTCGCTCCCGCAGCGCCGCCGACGGTCCTGGATTCCTCGCGTCCCGGCTGTCCACCAACTGCTTGATCTTGGCCGTATGGCCGAATATCCCGGTCGACGAGTTCACAAACCACACCGCGTTCTCTTCATTCCCCAGCAGCATCGCGCCTTTGTAGCTCATCCGCTGCACGCCCTCGCGCTCAATCTTCGGCTCCAACCCCATCGGGGCGAACTCTCCCCTCGCATACACCAGCGTCTCTTTCCCGTCGGTCGACCAGAGGACCTCCCACAAATCCTTCCGCGCATCGAAACTGGTTTCGGCCGCCAACTTCTCCAACTGCGCGTTCACACCCGGCTGCTCCAGCAGTTTCTTCCACGCCGCCGTACCCCGTAACGCCTTCACCCGCATCGCCCCCAGTGCCACCGTATCGGCGGGCACCTGCGTCAGCAGCGCCGCATCCACCGCAACCGACGTCCGCTCCCGCGAACACCCGGCCGCCGCCAGAATGGCAACAATAAGTAAGGGACGAAAATTCATAGTTTGGATACTTCCTTCCTACAATAACCGCGGCGTGCCTGGCCTGCTTCTTTATAGACGCGCCTCGCCGGAGATTTCTTTCATTATGTTTCGTGTCGATGCGCAGCACTCGTTTGCACCGCCCCACCAGGGCCCGGATTGGTACGGCAAGATCCTCGCCCGCAACAAGTTCTCCGGCTCGGTCTATCTTCCCCACGAAGGCTCCCTCAGCGAGGCTCTGGCCCTGGCCGAACGCTATCCGTATATACACCGGGTCGTTCCCCGCCTCTCTCTCACCGAACTCAGCCACCTCCCTTCCCACCCCCTCATCGTCTCCGTCGCCCTGGCCGAACCTACTCCGGACGCTCTCGCCGAACTCGCCCGCCGCGGTCTCGCTGTCGAGATCGCCGCTCAACAGTGGCCGATCGAAACCGATCTCCCTGTTGCCCTCGACGGGCTCCCCGCCGAACAGGAACTCCCCCCCAACGTCTATGTCAAAATGACCGGGTTCCGCCTGCCCGCCTCCCCCCATCAGGCCCAACGCCTGCGCCAACTCCTCCGCCACCCCGGCCCGGAGCGCCTCATGTATGCCTCCGCCTGGCCGCATGGCGGTGGTACCTGGAAGGAAACCCTCGCCGCCTTCACCCAATCCCTCGGCGCCATGCCCATCGCACTGCGCGAACAACTCCTCGGCGGTACCGCCCGGGACTTCTACCGTTTGTAAATTCAGGCGGTTCCAGGCCTAAAGATTCTTCGCTGCCCGGACGATATAACAAGGGAAGCGTAGCTCCGCTCGCCTCCAGGCAGGCAGGAGCAGGTAGAACGAAGGATCGATGAACATCACCCAGGCGCAACGGGGGCGGCAGCAGCGAGGGAGTGCTCTGTTGCTCACGATTCTCATTACGCTGGTTGGCGCCGTGTTTCTCGGCCTCGCCGTCGATGCCACTGCTTTGCTCTGGGTTCGTTCGCACGCGCAGACCACCGCCAATCTGGTGGCCGCCACCGTCGCCCTCGAGCAGCAGAAGAACCCCGCCACCCCTTTACCGTTCCTGGTTGAATCGGCCCGCGCCACCGCCGCCCGGAATGGGTTCCTCCATGGTACCGAATCCGTCGCCGTCCATCTGGAGCAACTCGACGGCTCCACCAACATCCTCCTGGAACGCGACGCCGGCGTCTTCTTCCTCCGGATGATCCGGCCCCAACCCGTTGCCATTCGCGCCCGCGCTTCGGTCTCCTTGAACCCCTCCGAATCCAAGGCTCCCATCGCCGTGCTGCGCACCACGGCGCCCCCCCGCCCCGTCGCTCCGCCACTCCCCCGTCCGGATGCCTCGGCCGGAGCCAGGCCGGGAGGTACGGAGTGATCCGCACCCGGCACCGCAAACGGGGAGCCGCCCTTCTGGAATTCGCCATGGGCCTCCCCATTGCCCTCTTCGTGTTTGTCGGCATCGGAGACTTTGCCGCCTACTTCTGGCATCAGGTCCGCATGGAGGAGGCCGCCCGCGCCACCGTCGCCCGCATCACCCCGAACCTGGAAGGATACGCCGTCGCCCCTTCCGATGCCTTGGCCGGATTTGCCCAGACCCTTCAAATCGCCGTCCGCCAGGAAACCGGACTCGATCGTTTTTCCGTCAACCTCTCCCGCCACTACGCCTGCCCAACCTCTACCGGTGCCGAACATTTGCTTTCCCCCGAGCCGCAACTCTGCTCCGGAGAACGTGTTTATCTCCGCATAGCGACGGATCAGGCAGTCGAACCGCTGCTCGGGCCGCTACGCTGGATGGGTTTTCCGAAAGCGGCATTCAGCCGGCATATGATTCGAATTCGCTAGCGCTTGATGCTTTTTCCAGCCGCTCTACGCTATCTAAGTTGTAAGCACCTGGAAGGAGGTTTCCTCTCATGAATAGCACCGGTAAATTCTTAGTTTCCGCTCTGTTAGTCCACGCCGCCAATCTCAAGAAGGCGGGCGAAACGCAGTCGGCTATCCCCGTTCCCCAAACACTGATCTCCACCAACAGCAGCCATCCCGCCCCGGCGGTCAACGCCAAGTAGCAGGCCGATTCTCGGCCCGGTAACCTGCGGTTGGACTCAGGCAGTCTCTTCGTAGGATCCCTTTGGCTAGAATCTACTTTCTCCTGTCCCTCGCTCTCCTCGGCCCCTCGCTTCCGGCCCAGCCGGAGACTTTCACCGAACGCGGTATCGTCCGCGCTCAGGGCCGCCCTGTTCCCGGCGCCGTGGTCACGGCCGAACGCGGTACCGAAAAGGTGGCAACCACTACCGGTGACGATGGTGCCTACGAGTTGGCCCTCCCCTCCGGCGATTGGAAGGTGACCGTGGAGATGTTCGGGTTCGCCCCGGCCTCTCAAACCATCCATCCGGGCCCCTCTGCGCCCCCCGTCCAGTGGACCCTCACGCTCCGCCCCGCCCCGCAGTTCCCCCGCGGACCGCAAGGGCAGGCTGGCGGCACCAGGACTGCGCAAGCCGCACCGGCCGATCCAGCCGTTCCGGAGGAACCCGGTTTCGCGCCTCCTCCCATCGAATCCCCGGAAACCACGACCAGCGATGCTTTTCTCATCGCCGGCAGCACCAGCCAAGGCCTTCCCGGCCTGCTCGTTGAAGGACAAATGGAGGGCTTTGGCCCGCCCGGCCCCCGCCCCGATGGCCTCGCCGGTGCCGGCCCGGACGGTCAGGCAGGCAACATATTTAATGCCGGCGGTGCCGAACCCGGTGCACAAACCGCCGGCCGGGGCGGCCCCGGCAGTGGCCGCGGCCCGGGTGGCGGCCCTCCAGGCGGTTTCGGCGGAGGCCCTCCCGGCGGTTTCGGCGGCGGTGGCCCCGGTGGTGGCGGACGCCGCGGCGGCCCCGGCGGCGCACGTGGCCCCGGCGGCCGGCAACTCAGCCCGGAAATGATGGAACGGATCCGCCGTGCCCGCGCCAACGGCACCATCGGTAACCGCCAAGGCCGTCGCACCCGCGATGCCATTCGCGGAATGGTCTCCTTCCAGGCCCGGACCGCCGATTGGAATGCCCGGCCCTATTCCCTCACCGGCCTCGAATACGCCCGCCCCGATCAGTCCTCCTACCGCCTGTCCAGCCAGATCGGCGGACAACTCCCCAAGCTCGGCGAAGGATCAAACTTCTCCATCAGCTACGATTTCCGCAAAGAAAAGCGCGCCTTCAACGGCGTGGCCACCGTCCCCACCGTGCTCGAACGCCTCGGCAACTTCTCCCAGTCCGTTACCCGCGGCCCCGTAACCATCTACGACCCGCTGTCCCGGCTCCCCTTCCCCAACAACACGATCCCCTCAGCTCGCATCGACCGCGCCGCTACCGGCCTCACCTCACTCATCCCCGCCCCCAACCTGCCCATCGCCGTTCAAAACTACCAGTTCATCACCGGCGTCCCCCAGAACGGCCAGAACCTCTCGGTTCGCTATGGCCGCCCAATTACAAAAAAGGACCGCCTCAACTCCAACGTTTCCTGGCAGAACCGCGACGGCCAGGCCGCCCAACTCTTCGGCTTCCTCGATGAATCGGATGGCTACGGCTGGACCGTCGACCTCGGCTGGTCCCGCAACCTCAACCCCAAGACCATCCAGAACATACGTACCCGGTTCACCCGCAACGTATCCAACGCCATGCCCTACTTCGCCGGCCGCCGCAACGTGGCTGCCGAACTCGGCATCCTCGGTGCCTCCCAGGACCCCATCAACTGGGGCCCGCCCAACCTGAACTTCACCAACTTCGGCGCACTCCGCGACGGCGCCCCCTCCTCCCGCCGCGATCTCCAGATGAACGTCTCCGGTGGCTGGAACTTCGTCCGTGGCAAACATAACATCGCCACCGGCGTCGACGCCACCCGCTTCCGGCTGAACCTCCGGACCGAACAGAACGCGCGCGGGACATTCACCTTCTCCGGGCTCGCCACATCCCTCGTCGATGCCGCCGGCACCCCAAGTGCAGCCTCCGGCTTTGACTTTGCCGATTTCCTCCTCGGACTCCCCCAGTCCTCGTCCATTCGCTTCGGTTCCTCGTCGAACTACTTCCGCGCCTGGAACACGACTTCATTCGTACAGGACGATTGGAAGGTCCGCCGCAATCTCTCGCTCTCCCTCGGCCTGCGCTACGAACTCTTCGGCCCCATGCAGGAACGCTACGGCCGCCTCGCCAATCTCGACATCGCTCCAGGCTTCACCGGCGTCGCGGTCGTCCTCCCCGGCCAGTCCGGACCCTATGGCGGCGTGTTCCCGGCCGCCCTGGTCGATGCCGACCGTAACAACCTCTCTCCCCGCCTCGGGCTCGCCTGGAAGGCTTCGGATAAGCGCCGCATTACCGTCCGCGCCGGCTATGGCTGGTATTACAACGGCAGCGTTTACCAGAACTTCGCCCAGCGCCTGGCCTCCCAGCCCCCGTTCGCCCAGACCGGCACCGTCACCTCCACCGCCTCTCGCCGTCTCACCATTCAGAACGGCTTCGCCACCACCCCGTCCCAGCAGATTACCAACACCTTCGGCGTCGACCGCTCCTACCTCGTCGGCTACGCCCAAACCTGGAACCTCAACGTAGTCAAGGAGTTCGGCCGCGCCTATGTCGTCGACCTCGGCATCATGGGCACCAAAGGAACCCGGCTCGACATGCAGCGCCTGCCCAACCGCGCCGCACCCGGATCGCAGCTGACCGCCGAAGACCGCCGCCGCATCGGCAATGCCGTCGGATTCACTTTTGACAGCGCCGAAGGCAACTCCATCTACCACTCCGCCCAGGCCCGATTCACCCGCCGCTTCGCCCGCGGCGTCTCGGTCAATGCGTTTTACACCTTCGGAAAATCCATCGACAACGCCAGCTCCATTGGCGGCGGGGGCGCCACCGTCGCTCAGGACGATACCAACCTTCGCGCCGAACGCGGCCTGTCCAGTTTCAACGCCAGCCACAATCTGACAACTACATTTGTCTTACAATCCCCAATCCGCGAACGCAGCGGCGGCAAGTGGTCCGCCCTCGGCCGTGGCTGGATGCTGATGGGCGGTACCACCTTCCGCAGCGGCACGCCGCTCACCGCACGCGTCCTCGGTAACCGCAGCGATTCGGGCGGCACCGGCGTCATCGGCTCCGGCCGCGCCGACGCTTCCGGTCTCGACATCGATGACGGCGACGGATTCTTCAACCGCGCCGCCTTCACCCTTCCCCCGGCCGGCCGCTTCGGCAATGCCGGCCGCAACACCATCACCGGCCCGGCACTGTTCGCCATCAACGGCTCCATCGGCCGCGGTTTCCGCATCGGCGACAACCGCCGCCGCCTGGAACTCCGCCTGGAAGCCAACAATGTCACCAACCGCGTCTCGTTCACCGGCCTCGGCACGGTGGTCAACGCCTCCAACTACGGATTGGCCCTGGGCGCCGCCCCCATGCGGACCGTGCAGGCCATTGTGAGGTTCCGGTTCTAAGATGCGCAAATTCCCCGCCCTGCTCGCCCTCGCGGCCCTGTTCTCCCAGGAGTTCAAATTCGAAGCCAGTTCCCAACTGGTGGTCGTCAACGTTGCCGTGAAGAGTAAGGATGGCAAACCCATCCCCGGCCTCACCCGCGACGACTTCCGCGTTTTCGAGGACGGAAAACCCGTCACTCTGTCCGTGTTTGAATTCCAGGAACTGAGCAAAGAGATTCTGCCGGCGATTCCGATTCCGCCGCCCGCACCGCTCCCCGCCCCCCCCGCTCTCGCCGAGGAACCCACCCCCGCCCCCAAACCCGATTTCCGAGACAAACGCCTCCTGGTTCTCTTCTTTGACTTCACCAGCCTCCCGCAGTTGGACCAGATCCGTGCCAAGGAGGCCGCCGCCGAGTTCCTCTCCAAACAGGTGACGGCGAGCGATCTCATTTCTTTGTATACGTTTAGCTCCAAATTGAAGAAGGTGGTGGACTTCACCTCCGACCGGGAACTGCTGCTGAAGACCGTCCAGAGCTTCGGCGTCGCCAACACCGTCGATGCCGACCCCACTGCCGCCGATGTTGTTGAAAACGTGGAAGATGAGGACGGCGCCATGGTCGCCGATGAGACCGAGTTCGCCATCTTCAATACCGATCAGAAACTCGGCGCACTGGAAGATCTTTCCAAGGAATTGGCCGTTATTCCCGAGAAAAAGGCGGTGATTTACTTCTCCACTGGTGTTGGAAAGAACGGCATGGACAACCAAAGCCAGCTGATTTCGGCCACCAACGCCGCCGTCCGCGGCGGCGTGTCGCTGTATCCGATCGATGTGCGCGGCCTGATCGCCATGGCCCCGGCCGGCGACGCCTCCAAAGGCGCTCCGCGTGGCACCGGAATCTTCTCCGGCGCCCAGCAGCGCCAGACCCGGGACCGGGTCAACGACCAGCAGGAAACCCTTTTTACCCTGGCAGAAAACACCGGCGGAAGGGCACTTTTAGACTCAAATGACCTCACTTTAGGCATCAAAAACGCGCAAAAAGACGTCGAAAGTTACTATACTTTGGCCTATTATTCATCAAATAATGCCAAAGATGGACGCTTTCGGAAGATCCGCGTGGAGCTTGCAGGGCGAAGAGAAGGCAAATTAGAGTACCGTCCGGGCTACTACGCAGACAAGATCTGGACCCAGTTTGACTCCTCCGACAAGGAGAAACAGCTCTCGGAGGCGATGAACCTGGGCAATCCTGTCACGGAACTGCCCCTGGCGGTGGAACTCCTTTATTTCCGGTTAGATAAGGGCCGCTACTTCGTCCCCATGGCGGTGAAAATCCCGGGTTCCAAGGTGGGAGTGAAGTCCGGAAAGACCGATTTGGACTTCATCGGAACCGTAAAAGACGCCAAAGGACGCACCGTTGCCACGCTTCGCGACGCAATCAAGGTGAAATTGCCACCCGGCGCGGCGGAAAAACTGGCGCAGCGCAGCCTGCTCTACGACGCCGGATTCCAGCTAACTCCAGGAGAATACAGGGTTAAGGTACTGGCGAGGGAGAACCAGGAAGGCAAACTGGGAACATTCGAGGCCAAGTTCACGGTGCCGGACCTGGACCAGAACGGGGCGGCGGCGGTGAGCAGCCTGGTGCTGGGAACCGGGCGAGAGACGCTCGCAGCGCTCGTCGGAAAAGCCGGTAAACCAAAGAAATCAGGAGACTTAAATCCCCTGATTACGGACGGCAGAAAACTCGCGCCGAGCGTGACCCACGTCTTCCGGCGCCCGCAGACGATGACCGTTTTCAGTGAGCTCTACGCCGCCGGGGCGATGGCGCGGGTCTCCCTGCTCCGCGGGCGGCAGCAGATCTGGCAATCCGAGCCGATGCGGCCAGCGGCGGGGCGGGCCGGGGCGTTTCCGGTGGAGACAGCGGTCCGGTTGGGGCGGCTGCAACCGGGGGAATATGTGTGCCAGTTGACGGTGGTGGATCCGGTGGCACAGCGGTTTGAAGTGCGGCGGGTGCCGGTGACGATCGTCCCGTGAACCCTGTTTGGTATAATTAGAGGCATGACCCCCTGGTAATTTCGCCCGAGCAGGGTCACGTATACCCGCACCGAATCCCGCAACGATTTCTACCCGATGGGATCTACAATCTGATCCCTGATTCCCCAAAACAATTTGAGGTGAACGATTTGAAACGATGGTTAACCACTGGCCTGGTGTGGTGTTCTATTCTTTTGCAACCTGAGGCGACTGCGGTAGCGGCGCCGATCACGGAGAACCACTACAGCAGAGACACCCGGTTCCAGAGAATCAAGGCATTCTTCAAGCGCCGCTCCAGTCCGATGGAACGGTACGCCGGAGACTTGCTGGCAGCCGCCGACTTCCACCAACTGGACTGGCGACTGCTGCCGAGTCTGGCGTTGGTGGAAAGTAGCGGCGGCAAGGTGTACGCGAACAACAATGTCTTTGGCTGGGATTCCTGCAGACAGAAATTCCCCAGCATCCAGGCTGGAATCCACATCGTCGCCGAACGGTTGGCAAATTCGCCGTACTACCGCGGCAAAAGCCTGGAAGGCAAGTTGAAGACGTACAACCGAAATCCAAAGTATGCGGCAACCGTCAAGCGCGTCATGGCACAATTGGCTGCCGAACGCTGGTAGCGGTTAACCGATAACGCGCACTCCAAAATACAAACCACCGAAGACGAGCACACTGGCGGCGGCAACGGCAAGCCACAGCATCATGCGTTCGGAGTTCGAAGTCTGCTCTTTGGCATCTTTTTTCATGGTTTCGTCGAGGCTGTCAAACATGGGAGACCTCCTTGGGTCGTTGCCTGCACTTTTACGATATGAGGCCAGAGCGAACTCGTCAGGTGACCCGGGCGGTTTATGAAGGGGTATGGTGCGCGGGTCGCGGGACGTATTTCCACTTTGAGAATACACCCGTTGGCGCCTGGTGCTACAGAATTATTTTCTCATTGTTTTCAACGTTTTACGATAAGCCGGGGCAATCCAGGAGCCATATGCCGTGGTACCACGCCCGGATAGTACAGGAGAAGGGCCCGCAGGGGCGGAAATCCGACAAAAAAGGACCATTAGGCGGCTAAGATAATACAAATGCGCGTGCGTTGTGCGGAGGCAGGATTCCAGGTTGAAAGAGACGGCAAGTTGGTCTCGCTGGTGGAAGGAGCGACGTTTGAAACGGGGGAGCGGGAGTTTCTTTCGATCGTTGGGCCAAGCGGGAGCGGGAAGACGACACTATTGCGGATGATTGCGGGTATGGTGCCGGTGAGTGAAGGAAGATTGGAGCGACTGGGGAACGAAGCGGGGCGCCCGGTGGTAATGGTGGCACAGGAACAGAATCTATTTCCGTGGATGACGGCATTGGACAACGCGGCGTACGGAATGCGGATGCAGGGAGTGGGGCGGGAGGAGCGGGAGACGCGGGCGCGGGAGATATTGAAGCGGTTAGGGCTGGAGGGGAGAGAGGCAGCCTGGCCACACGAGTTGTCGTTGGGGATGAAGCAACGAATCGCGGTGGCGCGGAGTTTTCTGAGCCGGCCGGGGATGCTACTGATGGACGAGCCGTTTTCGGCGCTGGACGCGCAGACACGGGCGATGCTGCAAATGGAGCTACTGAGCCTGTGGGAGACGGAGCGGACACCGGTGGTGTTTGTGACCCACGACGTGGAGGAAGCGCTATTGCTGAGCCAGAGAATTCTGGTCTTCAGTGAAGCACCGGGGCGGATTCTGGCAGAGGTTCGGGTTCCGTTTCCGTATCCGCGGCCATTCGAACTGACGCTGACGGATGAGTTTCTGGTGCTGAAACGGACGCTACACGCCCATTTGGGGCACCACTGGACGGCGGAACATGTTCGCTGAGGCGGCACACTATCTGGGGGTAGCGCGGGGGATTGCGGAGTTCCAATTGGCTCCAAGGACGGGGGACGTCGAGGGGGCGATCCAGCGGCAGCGAGAGGAGCGGGAGACCCACTTTCTCACGCTGGCGCGGGGTGTTCTGGGGCAACCGGATCACATCTACCGGCGGCTGTTCGATTGGGCGGGGTGCAGCTACGGGGATCTGGAGAACGAGGTGAGAGGGAAAGGGGCGGAGCGGACTTTGCGCCGATTGCGGGAGGCCGGGGTCTACGTTTCGAATCACGAGTTTCGGGGGCGAAAGGAGATCGTCCGGGGCGGGAGGCGATTCGAAGCCAAAGCCGGGGCCTTCCTGAATCCGGACGGGCAGGGGGCGTGGCGGAGCGTAACGAGCGGAAGCGGGGGAAAGCGATTTCAGGTCCGGCGAAAGCTGGAGATGCTGCGCCATGTGGAGGGATACCACACGCTCAACGTGCGGGAGTTCGATTTAGGGAACCGGGAGTGCGTATTGCTGGCATCGATCCTGCCGTCATCGTGGCCACTGCTCCAGGCGGTACGCCATCAGCGGGAGGGTGCGCCGGTAGCGAAGTGGTTCGCGCCGGGGATAACGGGTGCGAAGGCGAGTCAGTATCTGGCGGCGACGCGGTTCATTTGCGGCCAATCCTATTTACTGGGAAAAGGACTTCCCTTCCCCGAGATGCTTGGCGCGGATGGGTTTGCGCGAGTGGCGCGATATATGGAGCAGGCGAAGCGACGGCGGCCGGTGCAGTTGCGCTCTTCGGTGAGTTTTGGGGCGCGGGTAGCCAAAGCGGCGCTGGAGGCGGGGCTGGACATTTCCGGGACGCTCTTCCAGGTGAGCGGAGAGCCGTTGACGGCGGCGAAGCGGCAGGTGATGGAATCGACCGGATCCTTGGTTGTGGCGCAGTATCATGCGACGGAGCTTTCGGCGATCGGATTCGGGTGCCGGGAGATGGCGGATGGGAACCGGGCGCATCTGATAGACGACGCCAACCTTTTCTTCACGGACGAGAGTGCCGGGTTGGGACGGGGACGGCTATTTGCGACGACAGGGGCAACGTTTGTGCCCAATGTACTGATCAACCTGGAGATGGACGACACGGTGACACTGGCGCCGGCGGGCTGTGACTGTGCCTTTTCGCGCGCCGGGTTTACGACCGAGGTCCGTGACATTTTCAGCTACAGCAAGATCACCGGGCAGGGGATGATGATCCAGTCCCATGAGTTGCTGGCGTTGCTGGAAGAGCGACTGCCGGGGCGTTTTGGGGGGATCGCGGGAGACTTTCAGCTGTGCGAGGAAGAGCGGGAGGGGCAGACGCAGATGGTGCTCCGAGTGAGCCCGCGGACGGGAATCGTGGATTTACAAAGGGTGAATGATTACTTTTTCGAGCAAATACGCATGGTCTATGGGGGACACCTGTCTCACCGCGTCTGGTCCTACACGGGAGGCTTGTCGGTGGTTCGGGAAGAACCGGTGGCGACGGCAACGGGAAAAGTACACGCCATACGACTGATCGGGCAAACGGTTGGGGGGAACGGCGAATGAGAGAGCGGGAACGGAAAGAGAGATAGCGAGAGGAACGTGATTCAGGTGAGAACGAATTTGGGCCGGCGAGAGTTGTTCGGAGCGGCGGCAGGATTGATGATCAGCGGCTGTGGAGGCTCTGGCGATACCGGGCGGCGGAGATTGCGCTTGGGGATGGCGCAACTGCTGGCACCGGCGGCAGCCCTGCGGGTTGCGGAGGATCAGGGGTATTTGCTCGGAGAGGGGCTGGAGTTGGAGATCACGCCGACCAACAGCGGAGCGGCGCTCATTCCGTCGCTGGTTTCCGGGAAGCTGGATCTCTATATCGGCAGCCTGTCTCCGGCGCTGCTCAGTCCGGCTGCCATTTCGGCTGGAGTGCGGGTGGTGCTGGCGCGGGATGCGGTGAAGCCGGACTGTTCCACGTGGGGAAGCATTTATGGATTGAAGAGGTCGTTTCCGGGCGGACTGGCGGATTTGCGGGAACTGCGGGGGAAGAAGATCGCCATCACCAATCGAGGCTCGGTCACCGAGTTTGGGCTAGATATTTTGCGGGAGGCGGCGGGACTGGGGGAGAACGAGATTGAAGCAAAGGTACTGCGGCAACCGGAGGCGATGAGTTCCCTGGCGGCGGAGCGGATTGACGGAGTTTTCAGCGTGTCGTACTCACCGGAGGCGCATGGGGCCTTGCGGGAGAAGGCCGCTCTGTATGCGGCAGCGACGCGTGTAGCCCCGGGGTTGCAGACCTCCTTCATCCTGTTCGGCGCGGGGTTGCGGACGGCGGAGCGCAAGACGGGACAGGCGTTCCTGCGTGCCTATTTGCGGGGATCGCGGGACTTTGTGAATGGGCGGACGCCGTCGGCGTTTCTGCAGTTGGCCGAGAAGAACGGGCTGGACCCGGAGGCGGCGCGGGCGGTATGCCGCGGATCGGCGGTTCCGGGCGGAGTGGTGAAACTGGAGGACATAGGACGTTACGCGGCGTGGGCGCTGCGAAAGAAGTACATTGATCAGGCCGTGAGACCAGAAGAGGTGGTTGACAGCGGGATTCTGGCAGAAGCGGGCTTATGAGAAGCGGGCTGCGCCAGACCGCGCTGAGCGTGTGTCTGGTGCTGGCAGCATGGGAATCAGCGGTGCGAGCCGAGTGGGTGAATCCGTTACTCGTAACGGCGCCGTCGGCGTTGCCAGCCACGCTGGGGGTAATGTGGCGAAGCGGAGAGCTGGCTGAACACATCGGGGCGACGCTGTACCGGCTGGGGATGGCATTCGGATTCGGATCGTTGGCCGGGGTTGGAATCGGAGTTCTTTCGGCGGGGTGGCGGGTGCCTGGGGTGATTCTGGAGCCATTACTGCGGGCGCTGCACTCGCTGCCGAAGATGGCGCTGCTGCCGCTGGCATTCGCGCTGATCGGGGTGGGAGACGCCAGCCACGAGTTACCGGCATTTGCGGCCTGTCTGGCGGTGACGGCGCTGCACAGCATGGAAGCGTCGCGGAATGTACCGCCGCGACTGGTGGAACTGGCACGGGGGTACGGGGCATCGCGATGGATGTTGATCCGGACGGTTTACGTGCCTGCGTGCCTGCCGCAGATCTTTACGGCACTCCGGATTTCGGTGGGAAGCGCGATGGTGCTGGTGATTGCGGCGGAGATGATTACAGCACAAGCCGGGTTGGGAAGCCTGATCTGGCTGGCGGGCCAGTCGTTCCGGATGGACCGGCTGTATGCCGGGTTGGTGCTGTGCGCGGGCCTCGGCGTGGGAACGATGGAAGTATTGACCCGGATTGAGAGGGCGGTTGTGCCCTGGGAGAAGAGTTCTTGAGAGATCGAATTATTGGATTGGCGCTGCTGGGGATTTGTGCCTGGGGCCAGACAACGGGGACGGTAGAAGGTTCCGTCCTGGACCCTGGTGAGCGAGGGGTGGATCGCGCGACGGTGGAATTGACGTCTGAGGAGACGGGTGAGCGGCGGCGACTGGAAACCTCGATGGCGGGGCTATTCAGCGCTCCCGGGCTTGCTCCGGGCCGTTATACGCTGACTGTTTCGGCGGCCGGATTCCGGACAGAGCGGAGGAGCGGAGTAGCGCTAGCTGCGTCGCAAACGGTACGAATTCCGGTACGGCTGGAGCTGGGGCCGACCCAGCAGACGGTGGAGGTGCGGGCGGAGGCGACGATGCTGACGGCGAGCGCTTCGACGTGGGGTTTATCGCTTTCCAAGGACAAGTTGCAGACGCTGCCATTGAACGGGCGCGACCTGTTCGAACTGGCGCAGCAGCAACCGGGGGTGATCATGCCGCCGGCGGCCTCGAAGTCGGCCCTGACGTACGGGCAGGGGCAGCGGTTCTCTGTGAACGGGGCGCGTCCGAACCAGAACGCAATTCGGATCGATGGGATCTATTCGGGCGATTCGACGGGAAATGCACCAGCCAGCGCGGCGCTGCGGACCCTCGGGGTGGAGGCAATTGAGGAGATCGCGCTGGTGACGAGTCCGTTCAGCGCGGAGTACGGCCGGATGGCCGGCGGGTTGATGACGGCGGTTTCGAAATCGGGGACCAACAACTGGCATGGGAGCGCGTACGAGTACTTGCGGAACTCGGCACTGGACGCGAAGAACTATTTTGATGCGCGAGAGGAGAAGATTCCGCCGTTCCGCAGAAACCAGTTCGGGGGATTGCTGGGCGGACCGATACGAACGAACCGGGCGTTTTTTCTGGTGAATTACGAAGCAATCCGGGAGGGTGGGGCACGGAGCCAAACAGTGACGGTACCGAACGCGAATGCCCGGCTGGGGATTTTGCCGGCGGCGGGCGGGGGCACGACGCAGGTGGCCGTGGCACCGGCGGTGCGGCCGTATCTGGCGCTCTATCCACTGCCGAACGGGCGCGACTTCGGCGACGGGACAGGGAGCTTCACGTCGGCGCCAGCGACGGCGACGGTGGAGAACTACGGATCGGCGAAGGTGGACTGGCTGCAGTCGGAGCGAATCCGGACGAGTGTTCGGTACGTGGGGGACGGGGCTGAGTCTTCGACACCAGACCCGTTTGAGTTGTGGCAGTTCGGGTACCGGAGCCGGTACCACATCCTGCATTTCGACACGCAATGGGTGCAATCGGCACGGACGGTCCACCAGTTGCGGCTGGGCTTGAGCCGGGTGTGGAACTTTAGCTTCGCCGATTCCGGGGCGATTGCGCCAAGCCTGCGATTTGTGCCGGACAAAGAGATGGGAACGATCCAGGTGACGGGACTGGTGGAACTGGGGACGGCACGGGCACGGACATCGCCGCAGCGTTTTACCAACAGCGACGGGCAGTTGTCGTATCAGATATCGATGCAGCGGGGGGCGCACCAGATCAAGGCCGGGGGCGGGATGCACTGGCTGCAGAATCCGCGGCAAAACGGGAGCCAGGAGATGGGGACGTATGCGTTTGAATCCTTGACGCAGTTCCTGCAAGGCCGGCCGCGGAGCGGGGATGTGGTTGTTCCCGGTTCGGATACGACGCTGCTGTTGCGGCAGGATGTTTACCACTTATTCCTGCAGTACGACTACCGGGCGAACCGGCACTTGAGTTGGGGCGCGGGGGCACGGTATGAGCCCTACTCGGCGTTGCGGGACCAGAAGTCGAGGGTGGCGCGACTGGCGCTGCCGATCGAGACGGCGCGGATCCACTCGGGCGCGGAGATGTACCGGAATCCGTCGCGAGGGAACCTGATGCCGCGGGCGGGGCTGGCGTGGGATCCAGCAGGGGACGGGAAAACGGCGATCCGGCTGGGAGGCGGGATCTTCACCGAGGTGCTGGGGCCGTCGACGTTATCGGGAGTGCGGGGGATGGGAGGGGCGACGTTCCGAAGAACGACGATGCAGAATCCGCCGTTTCCGGATCTGCTGCGGCTGGCTTCGCTGGACACGGCGCTGCCGACGCTGGACACGATCGACTACGAGGCTGTGCAGCCCTACGTTTTGCAGTTCCAGGTGGCGGTACAGCGACAGTTCGGGAAGAGGAACCTGTTTCATGCGGCCTACATTCGGACGCGGGGCGTGCATCTGGCCGGGTTTGCCGGGAGCGTGAATCCGGCGCGGCCGGTGCGAGACACCAATGGGGAGCTTTTTTTCCCGGCTGGGGCGGCAAGGCTGAATCCGCAGCTGGACCGGATATCGCTGACGCGGACCCAGTTCGACCTGTCGCATCATGGGCTGGTGACGAGCTTTGAGCAGCGGTTGACGCGGGGGCTGACCGTGCAGGCACGATACTCGTGGGCGAGGACGATCGACAATTCGTCGACGGGGGTGTTGCGGGACTACGTAGCGACGGATTTTCTGCCGAATCCGTTCGACTACCGGATGAACCGCGGGTTGTCGGACTATCATCTGGGCCACGTTGCCGGGCTGAACTTCCACTGGGCGCTGCCAGGGCGAGGGAGGTGGCTGGGGGGCTGGGAGTTGAGCGGAGTGGGACAATGGCAGACGGGATCGCCGTTCAACGCGAGGACGGGATTCGACCGGACGCGGTTACTGGCGAGCGGGGCAACCGGGGACCTGGGACAGCGGCCCGACGTTGCGGGTGCGGTGACGATAACGGGAACACCGGACCGTTATTTCGACCCGGCGGCCTTTGCGCTGCCGCGGGCGGGGTATTACGGGAATGCAGGCCGGAATACGATGATCGGGCCGGGACTGGCAAATATGGACGGTTCCCTGCAGCGGAGGATTCGCGTATCGGAGCGGCACTCGCTGATAGTGCGGGGGGAGGTATTCAATGCAGGGAACCGGCCGAATTTTCAGTTGCCGTCGGCATTGAGCCTGTTTGCGAGCACAGGGCAGCGGGTGGGATCGGCGGGCCGAATTACGGAGACAGTAACGACGTCGCGGCAGATCCAGTTGGCGTTGCGCTGGGCGTTTTGAGATGGGCCACAACCGATGGGACGAGGTGGCCGAGAGCGGGAACGCCAACTGGTACCTGCACCCGCTGGTGGCGGCGCAGAAGCGGCGGGTGCATGCGGAACTGGTGCGGGAGTGGGCCGGGGGGCGGGAGCGGGGGCGGGTGTTGAAGACCGATCTGTTTGAGGAGGCGTTCGGGGAGGACGCGTTCTTTGTAGAGGCGTTTCCGGCCACCGGGACGCTGCTGGGAATGGACACGGCGGCGGAGACGGCACGGCGAGCAGGAAGGCGGTATGCGGGGAGACTGGCAGCGGCGGCGATGGATGTCCGCCGGATGGCGATCCGGCCGGGTTCGATGGATCTGATCGTCTCCAACTCGACGCTGGACCATTTCGAGACAAAGGAAGAGTTCGCCGCAGCACTGAGGGAACTGGCCGGGGTGCTGCGGCCGGGCGGACGTCTGATTCTGACGCTGGACAACCCGCGCAACCCGTTGTACCCGCCGCTGCGATGGATCTCGAAACGGGGGTGGGCACCGTTTCCGCTGGGGTATACACCGTCACCGAGGGAGTCTGCCCGGCTATTGGGGGAACTGGGGTTGGCAGGGGGAGAGACCCGGTGGCTGATTCACAATCCGCGGCTGGTTTCGACGCTGCTTTTTCAGTTGGCTGAGAGGCTGCTGGGGAGGCGGGGCGACGGGGTGGTACGGGGCCTGTTGTGGCTATTTGCGTTGTTGGGGGCGGCGCCGACGCGGCGCTGGACGGCATGTTTTTATGCCGTCTGCGTGGACAAACCTAGCGCAGGTTGGCCGGGGTGCGGGGCGAACTGAGGAGTTCGGTAAAGGCCTGCCAGCGGGCGGCCGGATCCTCGCCGGCGGTGCGGGAGATCCAGTTGGCGACGAGTTCTTCGCCATAGCTGTAGTTGATGATATAGGACCGGTGTTCGTTGAAGAAACGAAGGCGGCGCTCGGCCATGGCGGCCGGTTGGAGGGTATAGCGCTGGAGATAGGCGACGGTTTCGGGAGCCGTCTTGATGCCATCGAGATAGGCACGGGCGGCCTGGATGGGAGCGTGGCGGAGGGAGCGAACCAGGCGCTGCATCTGGTGCTGTTCGGGGGCGAGAGCGGGGTCGAGACCAGCCTCTTTAAAAAGGACATCGCGTTTGAAGGCGAGACGCTCGTCGCCGTGGAGGACGAGGCCAGCGCCGAAATCGGCGGTACCTTCGGCGATGAGGGATTGAGGGCTATAGAGGGGGTAAACGGAGTACTCGCGCCAGCCCTGCGCCTGGACGAGGCGGGCTTCGAGGAGAGCGTTATAGACGTGGTGACCGGGGTAGCCTTCGTGGCAGGCGAGATGAATGATACGGTCAATATTGATGGGTTGATCGATATTGACCTGGATGACGGAACGGGCGTTTCCTTTGTACCAGTTGTAGGCGCTCCAGGATTTCCCTTTCACGTATTCGATGGAAAAGTCCTCATTGGCCGGAAGGTTAGGGATCCACTTTTTGGTGCGGGAGCGGGCCTCGGCGATAGCGGCCTTGAAGACTCGGTCAACGCGATCGGCAGGGATAGCGAAGCGATCATCGAATTTCTTATAGCGTTCTTCGAGCGTGCCGGGGCCCGGGAGGGCTTTGTGGATGGCTTCGCGGCCGGCTTCCAATTGGGTGAGGCTGACGGTGGGGGGCGCCACCTCATAGAGCATTTCGGCTTCGGTATCGAAGGAGAACTTTTCGCCCATCAGCATACGGACGCGGGAGAATGCGGCGCGGGATTGGACGAGGAGGTAGTTTTGGCGGTAGAGGTCGCCACCGACCTGCCGGGAGATTTCGTCGGAGAGTTTGTTGATTTCCGGCGCGATCTGCTCGATGGGGCGTTTGGGGGCCTTCCATTCCGGGGGTCCGTAGAAGGCGTCGACGTAGTTCGGATCATGCTCCCCGATGGCCAGTATGAGCTTGACGTAGCGTTCGGCGAGGGAGTTCATTTCAGAAGGATTGCGGGCGCAACCGGCTGCGGTGAGCGCCAGAAGGGCATGACGGCGGGTGAGCATGATTACTTGTCGAGTCCGAAACGATCAATGAGGCGGTAGAGGGTTTTGCGTTCGATGCCGAGGATTTTTGCGGCTTTGCTCTTGTTGCCGCCGGTGGCGGCGAGGACTTTTCGAATCTGTTCGGTCTTGGCGTCTTCGAGGGTTTCGCCGGCCGCATCCTTGCCTTCACTGTCGGCGATGGAGTCATTGACGGCGGACTCATCGATGCGGCCTTGCGGGGCGAGGATGACAAGGCGCTCCATGAGGTGCTGCAACTGGCGGACGTTGCCGGGCCAGGTGTAGGAGTCGAGGGCTTTGACGCCGCTTTCGGTGAGGATGGTGCGGGTCTGGTAGCGGGAGTTGTAGCGATCGAGGAAGGTCTGGGCGAGGAGAGGGACATCGCCGCGGCGTTCGCGGAGGGCTGGGATTTCGACGCGGACGACATCGAGGCGGAACCAGAGGTCCTCGCGAAACTTACCTTGTTCGACGAGTTGCCGGACGTTTTTGTTGGTGGCGGCAACGATGCGGACATCGATGGATTTGCCGCGTGGAGAGCCGAGGGGGCGGATCTCGCGTTCCTGGAGGACGCGGAGGAGTTTGGCCTGGAAGTTGAGGTCGATATCGCCGATTTCGTCGAGGAAGATGGTGCCGTGGTTGGCCGATTCAAAGACGCCGACGCGATCGCGGTCGGCCCCGGTGAAGGAGCCCTTCAGGGCGCCAAAGAGTTCGCTTTCGAGCAGGGACGGGGGGATGGAGCCGCAATCGACGGCGACGAAGGGTTTGTCGGCACGCCTGGAATAGCGGTGGATCATGCGCGCGATGAGTTCCTTGCCGGTGCCGGTTTCGCCTTCGACGAGGAGGGTGGCATCGGTGGGGGCGACTTTGGCGAGGATTTTGAATATCTCCACCATGTGGGAAGACGACCCGATCATTTCGGTGTCGGGAATATCGTCAATGCGGGATTCCTTCTCTTCGGGTTCGACGAGGGAGGCCTCCGCACGGCGGATCTTTTCGACCATGTCGTCGAGGTCGAAGGGTTTGGCGAGGTAATCGAACGCGCCGCCGCGGGTGGCGGCCATGACGGTTTCCATGGAGCCGCGGCCGGACATGAGGATGACGGCGCACTCCGGGTTGGAAGACCGGGCGGCATTGAGGACATCGAGGCCGGTGCGTTCGTCGAGATAGATATCAGAAAGCACGATGGGGTAGCCGCCATCCTGCAGTTTCGCGAGGGCCTCGCGGGTGGAGCCGACAGCGTCGACGTTGAATCCTTCGAGTTCCAGGCAGGTAACGATGTTATTGCGAACAGCGTTATCGTCCTCAACAACCAGCAAACGTTGCAAGGTCTACTTCTCCGATACCGGCGCAACGGACGCGGGGGAAATTGTTGCCGGTACTATCATCGTAAAGCACGAACCGTGTCCAGGGGAACTGGTGACTTTGAGGCGGCCGCCGTGGTGATTGATGATCTGCTGCACGATGGAGAGTCCGATGCCGGTGCCGACTTCGCCGGACTGTTCGGCTTTGCGGGTCCGGTAGAATTTTTGCCCGATCTTTTTCAGTTCCTCGGCGCTCATGCCGATGCCCTGGTCCTGGACGGAGACGTTGAGCTGTCCCTCCTGTAAAGACGCGTTTACATGGACTTCCGTTTCGGCGGGGGAGTACTTAACGGCGTTGGTCAGGAGGTTGTAGACGGCGTACTCCATGAGTTCGCGGTCGCCGAGGACGGTGGCGGTGACGGGAGGGCCGAGATGGATGACGATGGACTTGCGTTCGGCGAGGGGGCGGACGCGGTCGACACAGGAGGTGACGATTTTGGCGATTTCGAAGGGTTCGCGCTTGAGGTCCATCTGGCCGGCGGAGAGGCGCTCGACGTCGAGGAAGGTCTGGATCATGCTGGCGAGGCGTTTGGATTCGGCGTGGATCTGCTGGCTGAGCTGTTTCTGTTTCTCTTCGGTGAGTTTGTAGCGATTCATCAGTTCGCTGGAGCCCTGGATGGCGGAGAGGGGCGTGCGCATTTCATGGGTAACGAACTGGATGGCCTGCTGGTAGCGGGAGCGTTCGCTTTCGGTGACGGCGAGTTGTTCGCGGGTGCGGAAGTACTGGAATACGGCGGCGCAGGTGACGGCAAACCAGGCGGTGGCGGCAGGAGCGACGTAAGGAAAGACGATTCCGTTGAGGAAGAAGAGATGGGGAAGGGCGTGGGCGGTGAGGATCAGGGCGGCGCCGAGTGCATAGGCGGGAGTGCCGCTCCAGCGCTGGAAGAGGGCGCCGGCGATGAAGATGGAGGCGAGGGAGAAAACGAGGACGAGCGAGGGGGAGGCATCGGAGAGAAATCGGCCCTGGGCGAGGGTCTCGAAGGCGTGGGCGTGGATCTCGACGCCGGGCATAGGGCGGAGGGTGTTGTACGGGGTCATCATGCGGTCGCGGGTAGCCGATTGGGCGGTGGCGCCGACGAAGACGACTTTGCCGGCGAAGGCGGAGGCAGAGGCGGGATCGGTGAGGACCTGGCGGAGGGAGACCTGGGGGATGCGCGACTGTTCATTGGCGTCGGGCGGGAGGTAGCGAATACGAAGGAGGCGGCCATCGTCGCGGCGAGCGGGGACATGGAGGCCAGCGACATCGAGGCCTTCGGGGGACTCGGTGATGACGGCGGAGCGGGAGGCGCGGAATGCCTCGAGGGAAAGGGCCCAATGGCGTTCGCGGGCGCCTGCCTTTTCCAGCGGCATGTGGCGGCTCATGCCGTCGACATCGGGTTCGGCGTGGACGTGGCCGAGGTCTTTAACGACATTGAGAAAGACGGGCTGGGGGAGTTTCCAACGAGGGCCGGGGAGTAGTTCGCAGGGAAGGATGACGTTGCCGGCGCGGCGGAAGGAATCGGCGAGTTGGGCGTCTTCGGCGCCCTGACCGGCATCGACGAGAACGACGTCGAGGGCGATGACCTTGGGTTTGGCGGCAGCGACGATGTTGAGGGCTTCGGCGAGTTTGCCGCGGAGGTTGCGGACGCCCTGGGTGAACTCGTAAGAGTCTTCATCGAGGGCGAGGATGGCGGATTCGGTGGTCCAGGGCGAGGGCCGATGGGCGCGGAAGAGCCAATCGGCGGCGTAGTTATCGATCTGGGAGGCGAGGGGAGTCCAACTGGCGACGAGGGCGAGGAGACCGGCGCCGGAGACGGCAAGCCAATAGGCGATGGGCGTGTTACCGCTTGCGCGCATGGAGGACCTGCTCGATGGCCTCGGGGTCAGAAGGGAGGCCGGCGGTGAGCAGCTTGGAACCGGTGGGCGTGACGAGCAGCATGTCTTCGATGCGAACGCCGATGCCCTCTTCCGGGATGTAGATGCCGGGTTCGATGGTGATGACGTTGCCGGCTTCGAGGGGCATAGAGGGGAGGCCGGGGTCGTGGACATCGAGGCCGACATGGTGGCCGAGACCGTGGGTGAAGTACTTGCCGAGAGGCTCGCCCTTGAGCGATTTGCCATGGGTGTTGATGTAGTCGAAGGCGATCTTGTGGAGGCTGTTTTCGGTTTCCTTGGCGAGGCGCATGCCGGGTTTGACGGCGGCGATGGCGGCACGCTGGGCGCCGAGGACGATCTCATAGATTTCGCGCTGGCGGGGGGAGAATTTGCCGTTAATGGGGATGGTGCGGGTGATATCGGCGGCGTACATGGAGCATTCGCCGGCGACGTCCATGAGGAGGACTTCGCCGGAGTCCATACGGCGGTCGTTGCGGTTGTAGTGGAGGATGGTGGAGTTGGGGCCGGAGCCGACGATGGGGGGATAGGAACTGCGTTCGCAGCCGGCTTCGAAGTAGACGTTGGTCATGGTGGCGCTGACCTGATATTCGAAGAGGCCGGAGGCGGCGCGCTGCCAGGCGGCGAGATGGGCTTTGACGGAAACGTCCGCGGAGCGCTGGATGAGAGCGAGTTCGGCGGGGGTTTTGATCTGGCGGAGGGGGAAAACCAGGGGCGCGGCGTTTTCGATGGGGCGCTGGCCGACGAGGCGTTTGAGGCGGGAGCTTTTGTTGATGTTGAGAATAGCGAAGATCTTTTCGGCGGGTTCGAGTTTCTGGAATAGAGTCACTTCGAACCTGGTGGCGGGGAGGACGCGGGCGAGGCCGGTGATTTGCGAAGCATCGGCATCGGTGGGGGCAAGTTTGCGGCCGGTGTAGCGTTCCTTGATTTCGTTGCGGGGAGGGAGGAAGAGGAATTCGTCGGAGGGGGTGAGCAGGAGCGTGGCGCCGGGTTCGGTCCAGCCGGTGAGGTAGTAGAAATTGGCTTCCTGGAAGAAACGGCTCCGGAGGTCGCCGCGTTCGTCTTCGTTGGCGCCGTAGAGAACGAGGATGCCTTTGTCGCGGGTGAGGAGTTCGCGGACTTTTGCGCGGCGCTGGCGGTATTCCTCCGGAGCGATGCCGGAGGCGGGTTCAGCGGCGGACAAGACAACACCCAATAGGCCCAGAAGCGCCCAGATCCGGGGGAACATGACTCAACTATAACGAATGAGATAATGGTCCGCATGGGAATCCGAAGTGAATGGGTGGCCGCGCGCGCAAACGACGCGGTCCGGACGCAGATGCACTATGCCCGGAGGGGCATCATTACGGGCGAAATGGAGTATGTCGCCCGGAGGGAACGGCTGAGCCCGGAGGCTGTCCGCGACGAGGTCGCCCGGGGAAGGATGATCATCCCGGCCAATATCAACCACAGCGCGCTGGAGCCGATGGCGATCGGAGTGGCTTCGACGTGTAAAATCAACGCAAATATCGGTAACAGCTCGACGACGTCGGATGTGGACGGAGAGTTGGAGAAGTTGCGGTATTCGGTGAAGTACGGGGCCGATACGGTGATGGACCTTTCCACCGGCGGCGACATTCCGTTGATCCGAAAGGCGATTATCGCCAACTCGCCGGTGCCGATCGGGACCGTGCCGATCTACGAGGCTTTGTCACGGGTACGGCGGGTGGAGGACCTGAACCGGAACGTGATGCTGGAAGTGATTGAAGAGCAGGCGGAGCAGGGCGTGGACTACATGACGATCCATGCCGGGGTGCTGATTCAGTACGTGCCGCTGACGACGAAGCGGATCACGGGAATCGTTTCGCGCGGCGGATCGATTCTGGCCGAGTGGATGGTGAAGAACCATAAGCAGAACTTCCTGTACGAGTACTTTGACGACATCTGCAAGATTTTCCAGAAGCACGACGTGAGCTTTTCGCTGGGCGACGGCCTGCGGCCGGGGTCGCTGGCGGATGCCTCGGACGAGGCGCAGTTCGCGGAGTTGAAGACGTTGGGAGAACTGACGCGGCGGGCGTGGGAATACGACGTCCAGACCATGATCGAGGGCCCGGGGCACGTGCCGATGGACCAGATTCAGATGCAAGTGGAGAAGGAAAAAGAGCTTTGCTACGAGGCTCCGTTCTACACGCTGGGGCCGCTGGTGACCGACTTTGCGCCGGGGTTTGACCACATTACGTCGGCGATCGGGGCGGCGATGATCGGGTGGTACGGGGCGTCGATGCTCTGCTACGTCACGCCGAAGGAACACCTGGGGCTTCCGAATAAGGAAGACGTGAAGCAGGGTTTGATTGCCTACAAGATTGCGGCACACGCGGCCGACATCGCGCGGCACCGGCCTGGGGCACGGGACCGGGACGACGAGTTGTCGCGGGCGCGGTACAAGTTCGACTGGCGGAAGCAGTTTGAGTTGGCGCTGGATCCGGAGACGGCAAAGGCGTATCACGACGAGACGTTGCCGCAGGAAGGATTCAAGGACGCGCATTTCTGTTCCATGTGCGGGCCGAAGTTCTGTTCGATGAATATCTCGGCGAAGGTGGAAGAGTTCACGGCAGAGGACGCGGCCGCGGTACTGGAAGGCCGGGAGAAACTGGTTCAGTTCGGCGATTAGGTCCGAGAAAAGTACGGGGCATCTGGAAATTTTTGTCATGATTTTGCGTGGCACTACGCTATTGCGAAATAGGACTAAATACAGATGCCCCTTTTTTCCGTTAGCGCCGCACAGTTAAACCTGCGGTCGGCCCCGGCCGTGGTGCCGGGTAACATTGTAACCACGCTGCCTCACGGGCACCCGGTGGCGGATATTGACCGCTCCGCGGCGCCATGGTGGAAGGTACAGACGACTTTCCACGGAACGAACCTGGAGGGGTACGTTCATTCGGCGTATCTGCAGGCCGTAGCGTCGACACCGCCGGCGCCGACGGTGTCCGCACTTTCGCCGGTGCACCTGGGCGAGCACGCGGGAGCGAAACCGTCGAGCGCTGGTGCGCGGGCCTATGCGATCGGGGATGCGGCGGCAGCGAGACGGGGAAGCGTGACGCCGGCGGCCGACCTGGGGCGAGTGATTGCGTATCTGGATGTTGAGCAAGGGGCGCGGTACCAACCGACCGATATTTCGACCTACTGCAACATCTACGCCTATGACTACTGTTATCTGGCGGGAGTTTATCTGCCGCGGGTGTGGTGGACGGGGCCGGCGATTGAGCGATTGGCCCAAGGGCAGGCGGTGGATGTCCGCTACGGGGTTACGGTGCAGGAGTTGAATGCGAATTCGCTATTCAACTGGCTGGTGGAGTATGGCGGGCGGTTCGGGTGGCGCCGGGTGTTCGACCTCGACGTGTTGCAGGCGCAGGCAAACGGGGGCGGGGTGGGGGTGATCTGCGCGAAGCGGCGGGAACTGAATCGATCGGGTCATATTGCGGCGGTGGTTCCGGAAATTGTCGGGCAGGCCGCGGTCCGGGTTTCGGGCCGGGTGGTCCGACCGCTACAGAGTCAGGCGGGGGCGCGGAATTTCCGCTACACGAACGGGCCGCGGGCCTGGTGGCAGGGAGTGGAGTTCCGGGAGTTCGGGTTCTTCGTCAGCGCGTAGAAAGCGGCTATTCGCCGGCGGCGGCGATGGACGGGACAAAGGTGCAGAGGGGATCCGAGGCGAGCGGGTCCCCGGTGGCGCCGTAGGCGCGGGCGCGGGAACCGCCGCAGAGGGCGCGGAATTCGCAGACGCCACAGTGCCCTTCAAACTGGCTGGGATCGTGTAGCTGCTTAAAGAGTTCCGAGCTCTGGTAGACCTGAGCGAGGCGGTCCCGGCGGACGTTGCCGGCCTGGAGGGGGAGGAAACCGGCCGGGCAGATGTCGCCGGTGCACGAGACGAAGACGATGCCGTGGCCGTCGCGGATGCCGAAGCCCCGGCCGACGCCGGAGCGTTTGATCTGTTCGCCGTGGAGGCCGTCTTCGCGCATACGTTCGATGGCAACGCGGCGATAGGAGGGGGCCTCGGTGGTGGCGACGATGAAGGGGGCGTTGCGGGAGGTGTCGTAGATCCAGGTCATGAGTTGCTCCGCCTCGTGGGGTTCGAGGGCGGCGAGGACCTTGCCACGGCCGACAGAGATGAGGAAGAAGAGGCTCCAGCGGGTGACGCCGTAGGGCTTGAGGAGTTCGTAGAGGGCGGGGATATCGTCGGCGGTTTCGGCGGCACAGAGTGTGTTGACCTGCAGCGGCATATTCAGTTCCGTAGCCCACTGGATGGCCTGGAGGGTGCGCTGGAAGGTACCGGGGACGCCGCGGATGCCGTCGTGGCGTTCGGCGGTGGAGGCGTCAAGGGAGAGGCCGAGGCCGTCGACGCCGTGGTCCATGAGCTTGACGAGGATATCGCGGGTGAGAGCGGGCGTGGCGGCGGGGGTGATGGAGACGCCGATGCCGAGGCGCCGGGCCTCGTCGATCAGGTCGAAGAGATCGGGGCGGAGGAGGGGATCGCCGCCGGTGAGAATGAGTTGAGGGAAGGGCTCGCCGAACTCGGTGATCTGGCGGAGCAGGTCGAAGCCTTCGGCGGTGGAGAGTTCGTTGGGGGCGGGAGCGGGCATGGCTTCGGCGCGGCAGTGGCGGCAGGCGAGAGCACAGGCCTGGGTCATCTCCCAGTAGACATTCATGGGGGAGTGATCGTAGTTGCGAGGAGAATGGTGACCCGACATACTTCGATGCTACTCCAAGGCCACGGGGTCCGCGGTGACTGGGGTCACCGGACCGGCGAAGATGCGGCGATAGAAGGAAGAGAAGAGCGGGGTTTCGGCGAGGGGGATGAGGACAGCGGTAGCGCAGACGCTGAGGAAGACAACCATGTAGGTGAAGTCGCGGAGCAGTTCGGCACCGGGAAGGCCTCGATCGACCGGGATGGAGGCGAGGACAGCGGAAACGAGGCCTTTGGGAACCATGAAAGTCATGAGCGTGGCGTCTTTCCATTCAATGGAGCCGCTCGGGAAGTTGAACTTCACGATGGGGATCCGGACGAGGAAGACAGCGGCGGTGAAGATGGCCGCGACACCGATGAGGCGCATGTCGGTAAAGCGGATGGAGACGCCCATGTAGATGAAAAAGAAGGTCTTCAGGAGGAAGAGGATTTCCATGAAAAAGTCGACGTCGTTTTCGCTGATGACGCCAAGCTCATGGTGGCGGAGGGGGGTGGCCTGATGGAGGAAACTCATGCGGGAGTGATTGGTGAGGGTGGCTCCGAAGGCGAGGGCGGCGATGGCGCCGGAGAAGCCGAGCATGTCGGAGACGCCAAAGAGAATGAAGAGGAAGGCGAGGGTGGTGAACGTGGTGTTGGGGAACTGGCGGACGGAGTTGAGCACGGCGAGCCAGACGAAGCCGCCAATGAGGCCGATGATGCCGGCGCAAACGAGAGAGGCGAAGATGGAGCCGATCATTTTGCCGGCGTGGAGGGAGCCGAGAGCGGCGGCCTCGACGAGACCGAGCAACAAAACGATGCAAAGAACGTCGCCCAATGCGGATTCGAGGATGAGTACCGTGCCGCCGGGTTCGGCCATTTTGAGACTCTTTACGAGCGCGATGACGACGGCGGCGGAGGTGCCGCCGACGGTGGCGCCGAGGATCCAGGCGAGCATGGGGGAGAACCCGAGCAAGAAGAAGCCAACCAGGTAGGCGATGCCGATGGTGACGGCGAAGGTGATGAGCGTGAGGCCGAGGGTGGGCCGCCAGGTGCGGACGATGACCTCCGGCTTCAGGTCGATGCCGCTCTCAAAGAGAATAACGATGAGGGCGAACATGCTGATGACACCACCGACCTGGCCGAAGTCGGCCGGTTTGACGAGGCCGGTGACCGGGCCGAGGATGATGCCTAGCAAAAGGAGCAGCAGCACGTCAGGGACGCGGGTGCGGCGGAACAGAGCTGTAAAAAAATGAGCGAGAAAAACGATGAGTCCGATGATCAGTACGATCTCGGCCATGGCGCCCTCCGCGGGTTATTTTCGTTTGTACGTATACGTAGCGAAATCGAAGTCGAAGGCTGTCCTCTCCGGTTTGGGAGGAGCAGCGGACTTGGGAACCCAGCGGGCGAGTTCTTCCTTTATTATGACGTATTTTGGATCGGCGGCGAGGTTCTTCCAATCCTGGAGGTCAACGCTTTCGTCGTACAGTTCTTCGGTGCCGTCGTTGTAGCGGATGTAGCGCCAGCGATCGGTGCGGACGGCGTGGTTGCCGGGCATGAAATCGATAATGGCGGGAGGCCGTTTGGCGGAGGGATTTTCCAGGAGGGGGCGGAGGCTGAGCCCTTCCAGTTCCTTGCGCTTGGGAAGTCCGCAGAGGTCGATGAGGGTGGGGTAGAGATCGAGGAGGCTGACGGCCTGTTTGCGGGCAACGCCGGTGTGGCGTGTGCCGGGGCCGGCGATGATGAGCGGGATGTGGGTGGACCGCTGCCAGAGGGTTGACTTATGCCAATGCGCCTTTTCGCCGAGGTGCCAGCCGTTATCGGACCAGAAGACGACGATGGTGTTCTTCGCGTGGGCGCTTTTCTCGAGTCCATCGAGCAGGCGGCCGATCATGGCGTCAGCAAAGGTGATGGCGGCAAGGTAGGCACGAACGGCTTCGCGCCACTTCCCTTCCCGGACGATGCGGTTGTGCTCTTCGCGACGGGCGGCGGCGAACTTCTGGCCGACCGGAGGGACATCGTCGAGGTCGCCATCCGGGGTGTAGGGAAGTTTCACCTTCTCCAGCGGGTACATGTCGAAGTACTTTTGCGGGGCGAACATGGGGATGTGGGGATGCCACAGGCCGACAGCCAGGAAGAAGGGTTTGTCCTGGGGCTTTTCGAGGAATTTGAGGCCAAAGTCGATGGCGTGTTGATCGCCGTATTCCCGCTCGGCGGCGGGGATGACGCCCCAATCGAACTCCCCCTGGAAGTTATTCAGTCCGTTGAAGGGGTGGCCCTTGGGGGCCGGGACGCGTTTGTTCCAGGGGTACCAATCGGCTCGGCGATACCAGGGATCGTCAAACTGCTGGAGTTGGAACTCGTCCCACTGATCGGGCGGATTGTTGCCGGAAGTGTGATGGAAGACTTTACCGGCGCCGGCGGCTCGATAGCCGTTAGCCTTGAAATACATTGGGATCGTCACTGCGTCGGGCAGATTAGGGCGCCAGAACTGATCGTTGTTGTACATCCCGGTAGTAGACGAGCGCATACCGGTGAGGAGGGCGGTACGGGAGGGATTGCAGAGGGGGGAGGCGCAGTGGGCGTTGGCGAAGAGGACGCCGCGGCGGGCGAGGCGGTCAATATTTGGGGTCTGGACTCCGTTGTACCCGCCGAGACAGCCAATCCAATCGTTCATGTCGTCGACAGACACAAACAGGACATTGGGCTTGGCGGCGGGAGCCGCAGCGGCGCTGAGGGCGGCGGTAGAGAGGAACTGACGGCGGGTCATCCCGCCTACCCTATCGCGATTCCCCGTTCGCTGACAACAAAGACTGCGACTTCGGCCAGCAGGTTCGGCATCGTTTTCACTTCACGGGTGCCGGAAAGGAAGTAGCGGCGTTCGATCTGCCAGTTCTGCCGGGCGGCGAGAATTTCAAAGTCGTCGACGGTGAGGAAGTGGATGTTGGGCGAGTCGTACCAATCGTAGGGGAAGAGCTTGGTTTTGGGCGCGCGTCCGGTGAAGAGGTGGGCAAGGCGGACGGTGTAGTGGCCAAAGTTGGGGAAGGCGACGATGGCGCGGCGGCTGACGCGGAGGATATCCTTCATGACGCGTAGCGGGTAGCGGATTTCCTGGAGGGTCTGGCTAAGGAGAACGTAATCGAAAGCTTTGTCGGGATAGTCCGCAAGGCAGCTTTCAATATCGCCCTGGTAGGCGGAAACGCCGCGCGCGATGGCCTTTTGCAGTTTAGCGGAGCTGATTTCGACTCCGCGGGCATCGACGCCTTTATTGTCGGCGAGCCAGGCGAGAAGTTCGCCCTCGCCGCATCCGAGATCCAGAACGCAGGACCCGGGTTCGACGATTTCGCTGATGAGCCCGTAGTCGCCACGGCCGAAGAGTTCATGGACGAGGGGGCCGTTCTGGCCTTTCATCGCTTGTCCCCTTCCTTCATTGTCCGTGCAAGGAAGCCACGAATGAGTTCGGCCTGCTCGTCGACTTCGACGAGGAAGGCGTCGTGGCCGTAATTGGACGTCAATTCGATGTAAGCGACGTCCTGATTGCGGCGGCGAAGGGCGTTGACGATCTCCAGCGACTGATAGGACGGGTAGAGCCAATCCGAGGTAAAGCTGATGATGAGATAGCGGGTGCGGCTTTTGGCAAGGACAGGGACGAGCGACTGGGCGCCGTTGGCGAGGTCGAACATGTCCATGGCCTTGGTGATATAGAGGTAAGAATTGGCGTCGAAACGGTCGACAAACTGGCTGCCACGGTAGCGGAGGTAGCTTTCGACCTCGAAGATACCGTTCTCTTCGCGGAGGCGGCGGCCGAACTTCTGGCGCATGGACTCGTCGCTCATGTATGTGATGTGACCGACCATGCGGGCGACCGAGAGGCCGCGGCCAGGCGGCTTACGGTCGTAGTAGTTGCCGTCGGACCAGTCGGGGTCGGCCATAATGGCTTGGCGGGCAACCTCATTGAACGCGATCTGCTGGGCGCTGTGGCGGGCGGTGGAGGCGATCGGGATAGCGCTGGCGACCGATTCGGGGTACCGGACAGCCCATTCGAGGACCTGCATGCCGCCCATGGAGCCGCCGGCAACGCTGAGCAGGCGTTTGATGCCGAGGGAGTCGATTAACAACTTTTGGAGGCGCACCATGTCCCCGATGGTGATGACGGGGAAGGTCATGGCGTAGCGCTGGCCGGTGGCGGGATTGATGGACGACGGGCCGGTGGAACCTTTGCAACCGCCGAGGACGTTTGAACTGATCACGAAGTACTTATTCGTATCGAAGCCTTTGCCAGGGCCGATCATGTTGTCCCACCAGCCTTTGTGACCTTCGGCGTCGACACCGGCGGCATGGGCGTCGCCGGAGAAGGCATGAACGACGAGGATGGCGTTCGTCTTAGCCTCGTTCAGCGTGCCATAGGTTTCGTAGGCAACGTGGACCGGCGAGAGGACAACTCCACTCTCGAGTTCCAGGGATTCAAACTGCTTGATCTGCGTGGTGACCACCATCGGCGGAGGAAACCACTAGG
The DNA here is from genome assembly GCA_964430625.1 of uncultured Solibacteraceae bacterium. Taxonomy (GTDB): domain Bacteria; phylum Acidobacteriota; class Terriglobia; order Bryobacterales; family Bryobacteraceae. The sequence goes on along the minus strand of CAYSFR010000030.1, from coordinate 94,928 downwards.
ATAGCAACTAGCGGTTGGAGCCGAGGAGCCAATCGGTAAACTCGCCCTCGCCGTGGACGTCGGTAAGGCGCTGGTCGCGGCTCTGGTAGCGGTAGGTAAGCTTGAGATGGTCCATGCCGAGGAGGCGGAGAATGGAGGCGTGCATGTCGTGGACGTTCTTCGGCTGATCAACGGCGCGGAGGCCGAATTCGTCGGTGGCGCCGAGGGCGCGACCGCCCTGGACACCGGCGCCGGCCATCCATGTGGAGAAGCCGTAGGGGTGGTGGTCGCGGCCATTCTTGCCTTCGGCCAGGGGGGTGCGGCCGAACTCGCTGGACCAGACGACGAGAGTGGAATCAAGAAGTCCCTTTGCTTTCAAGTCCTTGAGAAGGCCGGCGATGGGTTGATCGGACTTCCGGCACATCTTGTTGTGTGAGCCAAGCAGGTCGTTGTGGGCATCGTCCCAGTCATCGCCGAGGTTGGTGCCGCAATAGAGTTGGACGAAGCGGACCCCGCGTTCAACAAGCCGGCGGGCGAGGAGACACTTGCGGCCGAAGTCGTCGGTGGCCGGTTCGCCGATGCCGTAGAGCTTTCGGGTTGCCTCGGACTCTTTGGTGATGTCGACGGCGTCGGGTGCCTCGGCTTGCATACGGTAGGCGAGTTCGTAGGAGGCGATACGGGCGTCAAGGGCGGTGTCTTCTTCGCGTTCGGCGAAGTGGCGTTTGTTCATCCGGGAGATGAGGTCGAGCGTTTCGCGCTGGGCTTCCGGGGTGACACCGTTGGGGGAGTTGAGGTGCAGAACCGGATTTTGACCGCCGCGGAAGACGGTTCCCTGGTAGACAGCCGGGAGGTAGCCGGCCCCGTAGGCGCCAGCGCCGGACTTCATTGCGCCGTCACTCATAACGACGAAGGCAGGCAGGTTGCGGTTCTCGCTGCCGAGGCCATAGACGGACCATGCCCCGAGCGACGGGCGGCCGGGGAACTGAGAACCGCTGGTGCGGAGATAGATGGCCGGGGCGTGGTCAAAGGCGTCGCCGTGGCAAGATCGGATGACGGCGATGTCGTCGGCGTGTTCCGAGAGGTGGGGGTAGAGCGAGGAGATTTCCAGGCCCGACTTGCCGCATTTGTGGAACTCCCAGGGGGATCCGCGCATGAGGGCTTTGCGGAAGTCGATGCGGCTGGTGATGAGGCCTTCCCCGAACGAACCCGGCAGGGGCTGGCCGTCATACTTGCGGAGAGACGGTTTGGGGTCGAAGGTATCGACGTGGCTGACGCCACCGTGCATGAAGAGGAAGATCACGTTCTTGGCGCGGGCCGGAAAGTGAGGAGGGCGGGCGTCGGTGGCGCCGGCACGGGCCTCCTCTTCGAGCATGGAAGCCAGTGCGAGGGCACCAAAGCCTTTGCCGGCGCGGCGGAGCAGATCTCTACGAGAGTGCATAGGAACCTCAGTCGACATGGAGAAACTCATTCGTGTTCAACAGGCCACGGGCAAGTTCGGTAAGGGCACCGGAAAGCGTTCCAGTGAGGCGGGTCTGCTTAGTAATGAACTCGGCGGCAACCTGTTGTTCATTGGGGGATGGGGGACGAGCGTAGACGTGGCGGAAGATTTCCTCCGCGGCGACGGATGCGCCGCCTTTAGCCAGGGCGTTTGCGGCCAGGGCCTGGGCCTGACGGAGGGTGAAATCGCCATTGAGGAGGGTGAGCGATTGGGGCGCCGTAGTGGATGACTCCCGGCGGGAGCAACTGAGCACGCCTTCCGGGCGGTCGAAGACTTCCAGGAGGGGCATGCGGAAATTGCGGCGGGAAATCATATAGATGCTGCGGCGGTTGTGCTCTTCCGCGGCAGCAGTGACGACCCAGGCGTTGTTGATGGGCTGGCTCATGCCGTAAAGCTCTTCGTTTTGAAGCGCGGGCACGACGGGACGGCCGCCCATTTTCAGATTCAGGGTACCGGCGGCCTGGAGGACGGCGTCGCGGATCTCTTCGGCGTCGAGGCGGCGGCGCCGGAAGTGGGAGAGGAATTGATTTTCCGGGTCCTTCTCAGCGACCTGGGCGGAGGGTCGGCTGGAACGGCGATAGGCGGCCGAAAGCATGATCTCGCGATGGAGTTTCTTCAGCGACCAGCCTTCCTTCATGAACCGGGCCGAAAGGGTATCGAGCAGTTCGGGGTGGGACGGCGGGGCGCCGCGCGTCCCGAAGTCACTGGGAGTGGCAACCAAGCCACGGCCGAAATGGTACTGCCAGACGCGGTTGACGATGACGCGGGCGGTGAGCGGATTTTCCGGAGAGGCGAGCCATTCGGCCAGGGCACGCCGGCGCTGGGTGGTAGGAGAAGTAAGGGGAGGGGGAGGAATGTCCCGGCCGCCGAGAACGGAGAGCAGTCCGGGCTCGACTTCTTCTCCGGGCGGCGGGGCGCCCTTCACCGGCATGAAGGTCTTTGGCGACTCGCGGCCGACGTCGGTCAAGCCGGGTGAAAAGGGCCCGGGCGCATAGGTGGTATAGAGGGTGACAAGGCGTTTTTCGGCGCGCTGCAAACGGTCCCGGTCGGCAGGCGTAAGCAGAGCCATCACCTGATCTTCGCGCGGACTCACCTGTTTCGAGTAGGCTTCAAAGAACGCCTTCTGCTGCGGGGTGCGCTGATTCTCATCGGCAGCGAAGGCGGCCTGGATTTCCGGGGAGAGCTTCGCCAGATTCGCCTGACGCAGCTTCTCCTGATAGGGTGCTTTAACGGCCATGATCTCGGCACCGATGTCATAAAGCTTGAAGGTCCGGGTATTTTCCGACAGGTCGTAGCCGCGAGCGTTGTTGTAGTGCAGGAAGACGCGGTTCTTCTGGAACGGCGCGAAGATGGCCTGCATGCGGTAGTAATCGCGTTGGGGAATGGGGTCGTACTTGTGATCGTGGCAGCGGGCACAGCCTACGCTTAGGCCGAGGAAGACCGAGGAGGTGGTGTCGACAAAATCGGTGAGGGACTCGACCCGATTGATGTCTTCCACCTTATAGAGCATGTCGCGGTTCGGGCCGACGCAGAAGTAGCCGGTGCCTTGTTGGGCCTCGGGATCCTCGAAGAGCTCGTCACCAGCGATTTGCTCCTTGATGAACCGGTCGTAGGGTTTGTCGTCGTTGAAGCTCTTGACGACATAGTCGCGATACCGCCAGGCGTAGAGGTTGTAGGGATCCTGTTCAAAGCCGGAGGTGTCGCCGTAGCGCACGAGGTCGAGCCAGTGTTTGCCCCATTTCTCACCATAACGAGGGGAGGCGAGGAGGCGATCGACCAGGGTGGCGTAAGCGGTGGGACTGGGGTCGGCGGCGAAGGCGTCGATCTCCTTTTCAGTGGGGGCAAGGCCATGGAGGTCGAAGGCGGCACGGCGGATGAGCGTGCGACGGGTGGCTTCGGGGGAAGGAGATAGTCCCTTTTCGCGGAGTTTGGCATCGAGGAAGGAGTCAATGCTCCCGGTGACCGGGGCGGTCACCTTCTGAAACGACCACCACTTGGAAGCGCCGGCAGAGGCTGTTGCTGTCTTTGGCCAGGCGGCGCCGCTGTCGATCCACTGGCTAAGCGTGGCGACGTCGGCCGGGCTTAACTTCCCTCCGGGAGGCATGGCCAGTTTCGGATCGGCGTGGGTGACAGCGCGGAAAAGCAGACTGGTCTGGGATTGTCCGGGAATGAGCGCGGCACCGCGTTTGCCGCCGGCGAGGGTGAATTCCCGGGAATCGAGCCGCAAGCCGGACAGTGCCACGGCGCCGGCATGACAACTCCAGCAGTTCTTTTCCAGGATCCGGACTGCCTGTTCCGAGGCCGGGGCTATCGCACCGGCCACCAGCAACGAGGCCAGCGCAAGGGGGAATCGAGTAAACACAATGACCCGATAATACCCCACGGGCCTACCCCTTGCGGGCGCAACGATTCTCTCAAGAGCCGAGTGAGGCAGACGATATGAACATTTGGTATTGACCGAATGGACGATCAGGAAATCATTCAAGACTTTCTTATTGAGAGCAATCAAAATCTGTCCCGCGTGGAGCAGGAAGTGCTCGCTCTGGAGCAAAGGCCGAAGGACCAGCAGGTGCTGGGGAGTATATTTCGGACGTTCCATACGGTGAAAGGGACCTGCGGGTTTCTGGGGTTCGGGAAACTGGAGACAATCACCCACCAGGCGGAGAATCTCCTGGGCGAGGTGCGGGACGGGCGCCGGGATTTTACCCCTGCCATTGCGTCGCTGATTCTGCAGACACTCGACGCGGTGCAGCAGGAACTGATGGCAATTGAATCGACAGGCAGGGAGAGCGAATCTCCGCACGCGGGACTGCTCTCCAACCTCAACCAGATGCTATCGGCCGCCGTGGAGAAAGCGGCTCCCCCCGCCGCCGAACCGCCGGCGGAAGAGCCTGGCGAAGGGGCAAAGTCATCGGCCTTGGCCGACTCCTCCATTCGCGTAGATACAAAACTGGTAGACCGGCTGATCAATCTGGTCGGCGAATTGGTATTGGTCCGGAATCAGGTCCTGCAGAACGGTGTGGCATCGGCGTCCGGGGATGACAAAGCGATTGCGCACCGGCTGAATCTGATCACCACCGAGTTGCAGGAAGGGGTAATGCGGAGCCGGATGCAGCCGGTGGGGACGATTTGGAACAAGCTACCAAGGCTGGTGCGCGATACGGCGGCGCAATTGAAGAAAGAGATCGTCCTGATTACCGACGGTGCGGACAAGGAGATGGACCGGACGATTCTGGAGGCGATCAAGGATCCGTTGACGCACATTCTGCGCAACTCCTGTGACCATGGCCTGGAGACGCCGGCGGAACGGTTTGCAGCGGGCAAGCCACCGCAAGGGGTGGTGAGTCTGCGGGCTTATCACGAGGGCAGCCAAGTTGTATTGGAGATTGAAGATGACGGGCGTGGCATTGATCCGGTGAAATTGCGGTCGAAGGCAGTGGAAAAGGGCTTGTTATCGTTGGCTGCGGCCAATGCTTTGAGTGATCGGGATGCGATTCATCTGGTCTTTCACGCGGGGTTCTCGACGGCGGAAAAAGTGACAAATATTTCGGGCCGCGGCGTGGGCATGGATGTTGTGAAAAAGAACATCCAGAGCATCGGGGGGCAGGTAGAGATTCAGAGCCGGGTGGGCGTAGGAACTACAGTTAAGATCAGAATCCCGCTCACGTTAGCCATCATACCGGGGTTGATTGTGACGAGCGGAGGGCAAACGTTTGTGGTTCCCCAGGCTCACCTGGTGGAACTGGTCCGGTTGCAGGGGGAAAGGCCGGCGGCGATGGAGTCAACGCCGGAGGGCAGCATCTTGCGGTGGCGGGGTACTCTTATTCCGCTTGTGGAGCTGAATCAGGCACTACGGCTTGCGACGGGACCGAGCGTGGTGAGTGTCCGCAACATCGCGATTGTCGAGGCCGAGGGCGCAGTGTTCGGACTTGTGCTGGACCGCATTCTCGCCACCCGGGAGATCGTTGTGAAGCCGCTGGGCCGGCAGTTGAAGCGTCTCACCTGGTATGCCGGAGCGACAATTCTCGGGGATGGATCGGTTGCGTTGATTCTCGACATTCCGGGCTTGGCCCGGCGGGAGAACATCGCGGCCCGGGGCGAGGCCACGGCCCAGACAGACGAAACGGGGACGCCGGCCGCGGCGATGCAGCAATTCCTGCTGTTCAGTTGTGGAAGATACAACCGTCTGGCGATTCCCCTGGCACTGGTGGATCGGCTGGAGAAATTTCCGGCTGACCGGCTGGAGCGTACCGCCGACTCCCGGGTGGTTCAGTATCGCGACTCGCTGTTGCGGGTCTCGGCGCTTGGGCAACTTCTGGGCGCGGGGGGAGAAGAGTGTTTCCAGGGCACGCATGTGCAGGTGATTGTGGTGCGCCGTGGAGACGCCGCGATTGGCCTGGCGGTTGACCGAATCATCGATGTACAGCGGGGCACCGTGGCGGCGCCAACTCCGACCTCGACGGCCGGACTACTGGCGACCTTCGTCCTCAACGGCACAGCCACCGAGATGGTGGATCTTCCGCGACTGCTGGCGGGTACACGGCCTCGATGGGACCAGCCTCCGTGGCCGAGCGCTCCTTCGGGCCATCCGGTCCTGGTTTCCGCCGAGTCGCAGTTCCGTGCCAAGGCGCTCCGTCACTATCTGGAGCTGGGTGGTTTCCCGGCCGAGTTATGCGCAGGGGGCGTAGCGGCTGTGGCGAACCTGGAGCGTTCGCGCGACTTCCGTGCTGTAATCGTCGACTGGCCGGAGGCGCCCGATGCGGGATGGGCGGACTCGCTGCAGAAGCTCAGCCAGGCGGCGGGAATCCCAGTGATTGGCGTCAGCGAGGCTGGTCCGCCGGAAACGCCGGAGTGGATTCTCGGATGCTGTCCGCCGGACGACTTCCAAGCCCTACTTCGGCTGATGGAGTCGGCAAATGTAAGCGAACAGCCAGTAGAGACAGGAGCGGGGCTATGACTGTCGTAACCTTTCACGTGGGGCCGGTACTGTGCGGCGCCGATGTCCGGCGTGTCCAGGAGGTGCTGCGCCATCAGGAACTGACACCGATTCCGCTGTCGGCGCCTGCGACGCCGGGTCTGCTGCATTTGCGGGGTCAGATTCTGACGGGAATCAATCTCCGTTCGCTCTTTGCACTGGAAGAGGGAGAACCGACGACGCGTCCTGTCTGCGTCATCGTCCGTGATGGGGAGTCCGCGGCGAGTCTGATGGCGGACCGAGTGGGCGAGGTGGTGGAGATAGACGAGGGGGCCTTATTGGAGGCGCCAGCACACTGGCAGGGTCCGCTACGCGACTTCGTGTACGGAGTGATCGACCGGGACGACCGGCTGCTGCGATTGCTCGACATTTCAAAAATTCTCGACATCGAGTCGGATGCCGAGGCGGATTCAAACAGCGCTTCCGAGTAGGACGAAAACTGGACCTGACCCTCATGACCACCATTCCATTTCACTCCCTGCGCAGCAAGCTACTCGTCTGTTTCGGCCTCACTGTTGCCATAGGTATCGGTGCGATCACGTTTCTCTCTTTCCGTCAGAGCCGGACATCCCTTGGCGAGGCGGCCCGGGCGAGCCTGGTACAACAGGCGGCCAATCTAGCCGACAAGATCGACCGGAATCTGTTTGAGCGATATGGGGATGTGCAGGCATTCGCCTTCCATCCGGGAGCGCGCGGCGGTCCGAGGCAAGCAACAGCGGCGGCCAATTTCTTCATTCAGGCCTACGGGCTTTATGATCTGGCGGTGGTGGTGGGACGCGATGGCGTGATTCTGGCGGCCAACACAGTGGATCAGGAGGGCAAACCGCTCGACACCCGTCCGCTCCTCGGGCGGAGTGTGAGAGGAGAAGACTGGTTTGAGGAGGTAATCGGTGGCCGCGTCAAGAAGGGCGAGTCCTTTGTTTCCGATTTGCGGGAGGACGGACTGGTGGCGGAGATTCGCCGCGGGCGCGGATTGTCCATGAATTTCGCGGCACCGATTTTCGACGAGGGCGGCAACGTGGCCGGAGTGTGGTCTAACCGCGCAAGTTGGGAACGGATTGCGCGCCAGATGACTCGAGAGCATCTTGCGTCCGCGGGGGAGTCCGGCAAGTCAATGCATGTGCAAATAATCAACAAGAGTGGCTTGCTAATTGAAGACAGCGACGAGGGGAAGATTTTGAAGACAAATCTGGCGGCCAGCGGCAGCTTGGCTGGAAGGGCCGTTGTCGCAGGGAAGGATGGATCGGCAACGGAGGCGGACACCAATGGGACAGAACACCTAGTGGGATACGTGGTTGCAAAGGGCTACGGCCCTTACAAAGGCCACGGGTGGGGCGTACTTGTCTGGCAGGACGCCGCGGCAGCGGAAAAGGACGCAACGGTACTAGGCTGGTTCATCGCGGGCATTGGCCTGGCGGTAGCTACACTATGCGGGGTTGTTGCGCTGTTACTGGCAAAGAACGTATCGGTGCCGTTGGCAGAAGCAACAAGCGTGATTGAGGCTGTAGGAACCGGGGACCTAAGCCGACGAATCGCTGTCGCCGGACAGGATGAGGTGGCGCGCCTGAGTCGGGCGTTCAACCAGATGGCTGACCAGATGACCGGAACCATACGAACGATCCGGCGGCATAGTCTGGATGTCGGCAGTTCCGGCGAACAGATCGCAACGCTGAGCAGACAGATGGAGGCAGCTGCCGAGGCGACGTCGACCCAAGCGAATGTGGTCAGTGCGGCCAGCGAGGAGATTTCGACGACGATCCAGGTGCTTGCGTCTTCGTCGTCGGAGATGATGGCGTCCATTCAAGAGATCTCGCGCAACACCTCCCAAGCGTCCGAGATCGCGCAGGGGGCAGTCAACTCCGCGCGCAGCACGAATCAGGTCATGGAGAAACTTGAGTCTTCTTCCGCGGAGGTCGGCAAGGTGGTTCAACTGATCAACTCGATCGCCGAGCAGACGAACCTGCTCGCGTTGAATGCGACTATTGAGGCGGCCCGGGCCGGAGAAGCGGGCAAGGGGTTCGCGGTGGTGGCACACGAGGTGAAGGCTCTCGCCGAGCAGACGGCGAAGGCGACAGAAGAGATCGAGAACCGGATTGGAGCCATTCGCACCGACTCCAAGGGTGCGGTAGGCGCGATCGAGGCAGTGACCAAGGTGATCGAGGAGATCAGCCTGATCTCGACAACCATCGCGGCCGCGGTGGAAGAGCAGACTGCGACCACCAATCACATCAGCCGCAGCATGGAAGAGGTGGTGGTGGGTTCGCGGGAAATCAGCAGCAACATTACGAAGGTAGCCACGACGGCAAGTACGACGACAGCGGCGGCGGTGAATGCCAAAACTGCTTCGGACAATCTGGATCAGATGTCGAGCGAGCTCTCGGGCTTAGTTGCATCCTTCCGGCTGGAGTAACCGGTATTAACGCCGCTGGGCAACCGCCGCGGAATCGAGTCCCAGGGATTCGGCGCCGTAGCGCTGAGCCAGCCACCGGACGGCATAGACGCCCCAGCCAATGGCCACCGCCACGGCGGCGTTTACCGCCAGGACACTAACTGCGGTCAACAGGAAAGCGGCTGCGTCGGTTCGCCGCATCTTGCCCAGCCGGCTCCAGGTACTCCACTCCAAAAGGCAGAAACCCATCCAGGCTGTGATGCCGGCCAACGCGGAGATGGGGACATGCGCAACGGCGCCAGCTAGAGCCGTCATGAAGAGCAGAACAAAGACGGCGTGAAAAACGTTGGACATACGGGTAGTGCCACCGCAGCGGACGTTGGCCAAGCTTCGAGCGGGAATTCCGACGCTGAACGGCGCGCCGAAGAGTCCTCCAAACAGGTTGGCAATCCCGTAGGCCCCGAGTTCCCTGTCTGCATCCGCGCGCTTCAGGTCGGCGCTGCGGCCTCGAAAATGTTCGACGACGCGGGAGGTGATGAGCAGATTGACTGAAGTAACCACGGCTAAACCCAAGGCGCTTGGCAGCACCTGCAGGACGTCCGCAGGAGACCATGTGAATCCGGCGAGAGGCGGCAGCGCGAGGGCAAGCGATCCAACCTCCCGGTCGTGCCAGCCAAAGACGCTTCCTGCAAGGATGGCAAGTACAATGCCGATCATTGGGGAGGGCGCAGAGGGCCAACGGCGGGCGGCAAGCGCAGCACCGGCGATGGTTACCGAACCGATTGCGGCCACCTGCGGATTCAAATCCGGAAGAGCCATCACGGCGCGTAGCAACTGCTCCATCATTGGCCCGCCGGAGGCGATCTTCAACCCGAACAGCGATTTGAGTTGAGAGATGATCATCATGGCACCGATCCCGCAAGAAAACCCGGAGACGACCGGCCGGGGAACGGCTGCGAGGAGCCTTCCCAATCGAAGAACGCAAAAAACCATGAGGAAGACAGCAGCGACGATGGTGATTTTCGCCGCCCCTCCCGGTCCGTAGGCGGCCACGGCCGCGGCAACAAACGGGACGGTGACGGTGGAAGTTCCTCCGATCAACACCGGATTCCGCCCAAGGAGGGCGGTGACCGGCGCGGTCAGGATCGACGTCATCAGCCCCATGGTGGGGGCGACCCCCATGAGGGTCGCCATTGCCAGACCGTAGGGCAAGGCAATGAGCGCGGCAACCAGTCCACCGAGCAGGTCGCCACGCATTGCCGCCACCGAGTACTTCGGCGGGCGCCAGTCCTGCCAGGGCGCCGGTACCGCTGGCGCCCTTTCCTTCATTCCCGGCTCCCGTGTGGCCACTTCGCTAAACTCCGAAGATCTTCTTGTAAGCGGTTTTGAACTTGGCCATCTCCTCGGGAGTCCCGATGGAAACACGCGCATGGTTAGGCCACTTCGGCCAAACGCGGCCGATGAAGATCTTGTGCGCGGCGAAGGCCTTGACCATTTCCCCGCCCGGTTTGTCCCACTCCAACATGAACTTGTTGGAAACGGACGGGACGAATTTGGCGTTGTGCTTGCTCAGGAACGAGAAGACATCTTCGCGGGTGTCGGCGATGAGCTTGCGGCGTTCGGGAACGAGTTTTGGGGAGCGGAGACTGGCTGCGGCGCCTACCATTCCGGTCAAGGGCAGTGCGCCGGCGCCGAAGCTGGAGAGTTTGGCAATGAGGTCGGGCCGCCCGATGGCGGCGCCGGCCCGCAACCCGGCCATTCCGTAGAGTTTGGAGAAGGTCCGGAGTACGATCAGGTCGCCATCTTTGGCAACCAGGTCCGTACCAAACGGCTCCGTGCTGAGGTGAATATAGGCTTCATCGAGCAGCAGCAACGACCCTTTGGGTTTGTTAGCGAGCAACCATTCGATGTCGGCCCGCTTGGTGATGGTTCCGGTGGGATTGTTGGGGTTGCAGATGTAGATGATGCCGGCCTTGTCGGAAGCGGCAGCCATCGCCTTGACGTCGTGTTCGTGTTTCGCGTTGAGGGGGACGCGGATCACCTTCGAACCGACATACTGGGCGGCGCGCTGGCCGGCTTCATAACCGGGGTCGGCCATGATGAAGGGTTTGTCGGCCGAGGTGAAGGCGAGCACGGCGCGATGGAGCGGATCGCTCGATCCCGCGAACGGCATGACGTAGTTTGGCTTCAGGCCTTCCTGTTCGGCCAGGGTCTTGGCAAAGGAGAAGGTCTCCTCGTACATGTACCGGCCACCCTTTTTCACGACGCCGTAGATGGCTTCGGCGGCTTCCGGGCAAGGCCCGAGCGGGTTTTCATTGGCGTTGATCTTGACGGCGTCGGGCGGAAGCGGGCCGATCATGGAAAGCTGCGCGAGGGCAGGCTCATTGTAGAACGGCAGCGCCGCTCCCGCTCCAAGGAGAGAGAGGGCGCGCCGTCCCAGCGAACGGCGCGAAAACTCAGATTGTAATCCAGCAGAGGTCATAGATTGTCCTTTTTGAAACATGTCAATTGTGGGTTAACGCCGAGCCTGGGCTAGAAGAAGAACCGTACGCCAAGCTGAATCATGCGGGAGAAATTGGCCTGTTCGGTGATGCGGCCAAAGTTCGCGTTACTGACACCGAAAGCGAGGTTCGGAGAACGGAACTGCGGCGTGTTGAATGCATTCAAGGCTTCGGCCCGGAACTGGGCTTTCAGCCGTTCGGTCACCGAGAAGGTCTTGAAAAGGCTCATGTTCCATTCCGAGATGCCGGGACCACGGAGGCCGATGGTGCGCGACAGATTCCCGAACTGGTACTTGGGTACTTCGGCGAAGGCTGCCCGGTTGAGATAGCCGTCAATCCGGCTCATCAATCCGCCTGTGGTCAGCGGGGAGACTCCGGTAGCATTCGGCCGCTGCCCGCCACCGCCGAAGGAAGCGTTGTTGTTCGACGACTGGGTGATGGCCAAGGGATAGCCGGTCTGATAGGTCACAATCCCGTTCACCGACCAACCGCCGACGAGCAGATCCGCCACCATGTTGTTGCCGATCCACTTCTTTCCTTTGCCGAAGGGCATTTCATAGGTGAAGGCACTGGAGAAGCGGTGGGGAGAGTGAACGCTGGAGAGGGCATACTCCGCATCCAGGTTGTAGACGTTCTGGATCGCACCCAAGCCGTTGAAGAACGTCCCTGCCCCGCCGATGGTCGCATCGAGGTTGCGTGACCAAGTCCAGCTGGCCAGCAGGCTTAATCCGCTGGACATGCGTTTCTGGACCTTGCTGACGAAAGAATCGTAGAGGGCCCGATTGTAGTCGCTGTTGCTCAATGTCACGTTGCCGAACTGGTTGAACGGGCGCAGGAACTGTTCCCGGGTCATAGTGCGGCCGCCAATAAAGCCAGGGCCACCGGCCACATAGTAGGGGTTCGTCACGCTAGCGTTCAGAGCAGCGCTACCTTCCGCGAAGAATTTGGGATCCAACTGGTTGATATTGAGTCCGCCGGCCCCGAGCACCAAGTCGTAGGAGCGGCTGCCGACATAGCCCGCCGCCAGGGCCAAGCCCCAAGGGAGTTGACGCTGGATGTCGAAGCTGAACTGGTGAATGCTGGGAGCGCGGTGATCCTGGCTGATGAAGCTGACAGCCTGGCCGATTCCCGCCAACAAGCCATTGGCGTTGCCCACCGGAGTCAAAACGCCGTTCGGGAATGGGTTGGAGAGCGAACCGGCAGGAGTGAATCCGCCATCAACCGAACTCAGGTAGGCCGTGGTCTGCGAGTAGCCGAGAGTGTTCTGGAACCCGTAAGGAATGGGGGCCCAGAACATTCCGTAGCCACCGCGAATGGTAGTTTTGGAGTTCAACTGATATGCGAAGCCGATGCGAGGAGCGAACTTATTCTTGTTCAAGTTCCCGGTTTGCGTACGGCCTCCATCCTTGCCGGCGTAAAGCAGGCCGCCAACTGGGGTGAAACCGGTGACCGGGGTGGTAACGGTGATCGGGCTCTTGATCGTCTGGCTGAATCCGGTGATCAGAGTATTGTTGGTGGCCTTCAGGCCGGTCTCGTACTCGTAGCGCAGGCCCATGTTCACGGTGAGCTTGGAATTGATCCGGAAGTCATCGTGGAAGTAGAAGCCGTAGTAATCGACATACTGGAACATTTTGGTGGCTTGCAGGAATGTGCCGGTATTGGGAAGACCGAGAAGGAGGCTGGCCAGATCGCTGCCGGAGCCGGCGGTGGCCCGCAAGGGGGTTTCCCGCGTGAAGATGTCGTTGAAGCCGAAGTTGCCGGCTGGGTCGCCGTATTCGACGCCGTCGATGTGGAGGCGACGGTAGTCGCTGCCCATCTTAAAGCTGTGCCGACCCGCGAACTTCGCTACTGAACCCATCAGGTTCTTCGAATGGAAGACCTGGGCGTTGTTATTGGTTGTTCCCAGCCCGGAGAAGTTCTGCATACCGATCAGCGGGAAGGTTGTGGTCTGGATCTTCGAGGCGTAGGAGGCTGGGAAACCCAGGGTTGTTACGTCGAAGCCGGCCGAGCGGGTGGAGTTCAGGTTGGGAAAACGGTTAAAGCCGTATCGAACGGTGACCACCGTGGTGGCGTTGGGCGTCAGAATGCTGGAGACGGCCGTAGCGTCCACTTTTCGGGCGAGCAACCACTGGCCGGGGCTGGCGGTAGTTCCCATCCACCATTCGCCTGGCTCCCGGGATCCGTAGTGAAGATAGCTGGCGGTGGCACGCCACCATGAAGTCATCTGGTGGTCGACCTTTGCGGTAAACTGATCGGCCCGGTCATACTGGCTGGAAGCGGCCGAGTAGTTGTTGGTGCCGAATGCGGTACGAGTTCGGGTCGGCGCCGGGTAGTGCGCGGCGATGGCGGCGCCGATAGGGTTCAGTCTGGCTCCCGGAATCACGTTACCCGCAAACGGTGTCCGAGCGCCGCTGGCCTGGGTGGTTAGAGGGTCATAGACGAGTTGCACTGCGCCGGAAGTTCCGCTGAGGAAGCTTTGGGAAAAATCACCGCGTTTTTCGAGGGCCGTCGGCACCGCCAGCTCGGTGGAAGTGGATGAGGTTTGGCGGTAGGCTTCGCCGGATAGCCAGAAGAAGGTCTTGTCTTTCCCCTTGTAGACTTTGGGAATCCAGATGGGGCCACCGATCGAGGCGCCATAGTTGCGGAAGGGCTGATCCGGGACGCCGCGACCAGCGCGGTTATTGAAGAAATTGTTTGCCAGCCACTCGGTTTGACGCATATAGCCGAAGCCGGAGCCATGCAGTTCGTTACTGCCGCTCTTCAGAAAGGTATTGAACATGCCGCCGCCGGTACGGCCCATTTCGGCGTCGTAGGTATTGGCCTGGACTTTCACTTCCTGGACAGCTTCCAAAGTGGGGATGATGACGGCGCGATTCACTGAGTCGGTGATCGGGATCCCGTCCAAGAGATAGTTGTTTCCGCGAACCGGACCGCCGGCGAGGGAGATTTGCGAGGAGCCCGACTGATCCTGCATCCGGTTAAAGCGGGGATTCCCCACGGCCACAACATTCTGGGCCACTTTGGCCATCATGAACGGGTTGCGCCCGAGGTTCGGCAGGTCGATCAGTTTCTGGCGGTCAATCAACTGGCCCGCTGATGCGTTGGCCGTTTCAATGACAGGTACTTCTTCGGTAACCAGAACACTTTCGGTCACCTGGCCTACTTCCAACTTGAGGTCGATGGTCAAAAATTGCTGGGTGCCCAAGGCTACAGCCTTACGCTCCACTTTCTTGAAACTCGGCGCTTCGGCCGAGACGCTATAGGTCGCCGGGACGAGGCCGTTGAAAACGAACTCACCGGATTCATTGGTTAATGTTGCGCGGATAGCGTTGGTTCCTTCATCAACGACGGAGACCTTGGCGCCGGCGACGGCACCACCTCCGGCGTCGGTAACCAGTCCGCGAATACCGCCCTGAAACGACTGTGCACTCAGCGTGGCGGCAAGAAGCAAAAGATAGCATGTCCAACGAAGCATTCCAGAAACCCCCTTGTGCCCGGGCCATCATAAAGGTCCCGGTTTCCCCAGAAGGAAATGGTGTGAAAGGCTCTTGCAGCGAGCCAGTAAAACTCCAGACGGGGAGTGAAAAAAGCGACCAGGCGGGCAAGCCGGACAAGAGGCTGCGCAGTCGACAGGGGACACACGGTTTGAACGATACCTGGATAAACCGCGTGGTTCATAGGAACTTTAGCGGAATTTCAGCCGGGGTGTCAACAATAATCTCTTTAATGTGGCCCTCCGCTTGCTGGGTTCTCGAGAGATGGAGGATCGCATGAATCCGCAAAAAATGGATGAAATAACCAATCCCTGGCTGGTCGCCGGATTGGCTGCAGTCGCCGGGGCGGCCATTGGGGCCACCGCCATGTATCTGTTTGACCCGAACCGCGGAAAGGTCCGGCGGGCCAGATTGATTGACAGCGCCGCCAGCCGGGCGAGAAGGGCCGGCAAGCAAGCCACGGCGAAAGTGGAGGACCTGTTCCATCGATCGCAGGGGTTGATTGCCGAAGCGAGCGCCAATTTCCGCTCGGGGCCGGCTGCCGACGATAATCTGATCTCCCAACGGGTCCGTAGCCTGATGGGTCACTTGACCCACAACGCCCAACGGGTGGAGAGCGAAGTATCCGACGGGATGGTGGCATTGCGCGGCGTTCTCACTGAAGAGGAGCGGCGAAGACTAGTGGCTAAAGTCGGGCGGATCCCCGGAGTCAAGTCTGTGGTTGATTGCCTTTCCTGTCCTGCCGCAGTGTGACCCGAATCAAGGGCATGGGCGACGGCGCTCAGCGTCGAGTGAATTCACCCATCGCCGCGCGGCCTCACCCCAAGATGCTGCCTCACTCGTAGCGGAGAGCATCGACGGGATTAACTCGAGTGGCACGGAGAGCGGGCAGCCAGACCGCGAGCAGCGCGGTTACAGTCAGCACAATCGGGACCAAGGCGAAAACGAGCGGATCTGAAGTTTCAACGCCATAGAGGAAACTCCGGATGAATCTGGCGAGGCCGAAGGCCGTGGCAGCGCCGAGGACGACACCTATTCCGGCGAAGAACATCCCTTGCCGGATCACCATTGCGCGGACAGAGCCGGTTTCCGCACCGAGGGCAAGGCGTATTCCGATCTCCTGTGTGCGCTGCTGAACAGAGTACGACATCAGTCCATATACCCCGATGGCGGCCAACAAGAGTGCGGCTCCGGCGAAGACCGACATGAGGAGCATATTGAATCGCTCCCGGGAGGTCGAGCGGGAGACGACTTCCTTCATGGCGCGAATGTCCGCGAGCGGAAGACCGCTCGCCTGGCGGAGTTGCTCCTGAATCGCTGGGCTGAGCGCCATTGGATCATTGGCGGTACGCACCACCCAGGCGAGAGGAGTGATGGAGGTATTGAGCGCATTGAGTGCGTCTGGAACTTGGGCGTTCGGAACGTACATCAGAGGTTGGGGTTCCTGGTTAAGGCCGTTATTTCGAACATCGCCGGCGATACCGATGATCTGACGAGGCTGTTCGGTGGCAAGTTCGGCCATTACGCCTTTGCCAATCCAGATTTTGTCGTTGAGCGGATCGCCATTGGGCCAGAAGCGCTTTGCCATCGCCTGGCTGATGATGACAACGGGGGCGCCGGCGGCGTTATCCCGGTCGGTAAAGGCGCGTCCTTTGATGATGGGGATTTGAAAAACGTCGAAGTATCCGGGGGAGGCGGTATGCCAACCACCGCCGCCATGAAAGGGCCCTCGGTCCGTGGGCCGGCCGACAACGAGAAAGGGCAGGCCATAGCCCCCTTCTAACGGAACGCAGCAAGTTGCGCTGGCAGCGAGAACCCCTGGAAGAGCCCGAATCCGTTCGGAGCCGTCACGGACCAACCCTTCGATCGCCGCCGACGTCGTATAGCGCTTCCCGGCCAAAGACATGCGCATGGTGAGGACGTTGTCGGTGGTGTAGCCTGGGTTGACTCTGGCCAAAGCCAAAGAGGTGCGAATGAGCAGCGCGGCCCCGGTGAGAAGGACGACGGCGAGAGCGATTTCGACAATAACAAGTGCGGAACGGGCCTTGTTCTGGCGGAGCCCGCTACCGGAGCGGGACCCACTCTCCTTTAAAGTACTGGAAAGTTCGACACGAGAAACCTGGAGGGCGGGGACGAGTCCGAAGAGAATGCTGGTGAAAACCGTGAGGATCGCAGTGAAAAGCAGGACCCGCCAATCCAGCGAAACCAAGCCGCCCCCCTCCCCCACGCGGGGAAGGCCGGCCGTGTTGACCAGCAGCAGGGCGCGGATGGCGGCATAGCCGAGCGCAGTGCCCAGAACGGCACCAGCCGCGGAGAGCAGGAAACTCTCGGTCAGCAACTGGCGGATGATGCGGCCGCGGCCGGCGCCAAGTGCGGCGCGGATGGCGATTTCCCGACGGCGCCCGATGGCCCGCGCCAGGAGAAGATTGGCGACGTTGGCACAGGAAATGAGCAGGACCATGCCAACGGCGGCAAGGAGCAACCAAAGGGAGGAGCGGTATTCGGCGACGAGCGCTTCCTGAATGGTCTGGACCGAGAACGCCTGATTGGCCTGGAGGGAGTCCGGAAACCTTCGCCGGAACGCTTCGGCAGAGAGCTTGAGCTTGGCCTGCGCCTGGTCGAGGGCGACACCTTGCTTTAGGCGTCCGGAGGCACCGAAATAGTGCCCCTGATCGACGGAATTGGGATCAAGTTGAAAGGGGATCCACAGGTCATTCTGGGCGCCAAAGTCACGCATATCAAAGGAGTCTGAGACAACACCGATGATGGCGTGTGGCTCGCCGCCGAGTTGGATGGACTGCTGGAGGACCTGGGGATCGCGGCTAAAACGGCGGGTCCATAGGGACTCGCTCAGCATAGCGACGTGAGGCCCCCGAGGAAGATCTTCGGCCGGAGAGAAGGCGCGGCCGAGGATGATCCGGGCGCCGAATAGCTGGAAGTAGTCAGCAGTCACCTGTCCGGCCTTGAGTTGCTCGGGAGTATCATTACCGGTCCAATTGACAGTGTTCTGACGGGAAGCGCTGACGAGTTCGACCACATCGGATTGGGCGCGCCAGTGGGCAAACTTGGCGGGGGATGCACCTTGAAAGGCGCCGTTGGGGCCGGTGTTCTGAAAGACAACCAGGCGATCCGGATCGGGGAGGTTCGGCGGACGTAGCAGTACGGTATTGACAATAGAAAAGATCGCGGTGTTGGAACCGATGCCGAGAGCGAGGGCCGCAACAGCCGCCGCAGTGAAGCCGCGTGCCTGCCAAAACATTCGCAGCGAGTGACGGAAGTCGTGTAGAAAATTCTCCATCCGGTTCCTAGGAATACGCAGCCGGCTGGAGAATGTTTCGTTTCTTTTTCGCGATCTGCTATTCTCAAGGCTTCCGAGGTACGCACTCACCTGAGTGCGTTGAAAAGGGAACCCGGTTCGATTCCGGGACTGCCCCGCAGCGGTAATTGGGAACGAACGTTGCAAGATACACTGGCCGGTAAATCCGGCTGGGAAGTGGCAACCAGTAGGCCGCCCATAAGTCCGAAGACCTGCCTGGGAACAGCCGTAGGGCTGAATTTACTTTGCTCTCGAGGGAGGGGCAGGGCTCATGAGCCACAAATCCATTTCGTTCGCCGCGCTCTTGTGCGCCGCGAATTTATATGCACAGGTTTCGATACATGGGACGGTGCAAGACCCGCAAGGCAAACAGGTGGACGGTGCCACATTGGTGCTGTACCGCCAAGGAACGACTGCGCCGCTAGCGCAAACCAGAAGCGGAAGCGGGGAATTTGTCTTCGCCGACGTGGCGGAAGGGGAGTATCTGCTGGAAGTCGCCGCGGATGGATTCCGGCGCGCTTCGCTGTTGGTCGCTAGTTCGAAGGCGGTGGAAGTCCGGCTGCAGGTAGCCGGGGTACATCAGCGAGTGGTGGTAACAGCAGAGGGAGCGCCGCAGACCATCGACCAAGTGTCGAAGGCGGCGAGCGTGATCGGCGCCGACGAGATTGCGCAACGAAACGAATACAGTCTGTATGAAACGCTCCGGGACACGCCGGGGCTATTGATCCGGAATCTGGGAGGTCCCGGACAGGGAACTTCCGTACGCATGCGAGGATTGCGGGCGGACGCAACAGCGGTACTGATCGATGGCTTGCGGTTCCGGGATTCGGCGTCAATTTCTGGCGATTCCGCTTCCTTTCTCTCCAATCTGAACGTGATTTCGCTAGACCGCGTGGAGGTTCTGCGCGGATCGGGTTCCTCGCTCTACGGGACAAACGCAGTTGGCGGAACCATTAACGTCGTGAGCGATCCCGGCGGTGGAGCATTTCACGGGGGCATCCAGACCGAGGGCGGGACATTGGGATTGATGCGCGGCCGCGCCACCGGGAGTGGAGGTCTGCGGGACAATCGTTTCACATATAGCGGAGGAGTAATGCATCTGAATGTGCTTGACGGCGTCGACGGCGACGACGCTACGCGGAGCACAGGCCTGCAGGGATTCGGGAGGTACCTGGTCCGGCAGAGCGCCTCGGTGACCGGGCGTATCCTTTTTTCGGACGACTTCCTGCAGTCCAACCTGAGCCCGACAACCTCTGGCCTGCCAGCGGCGAATATTCCGGCAACAACGATCATTCCGGCAATTCCGCTGCCGGCCGACCAGGTTGCACGTTCCGCGGCGGGGCTTTCGATTACGCCCGGAAACGCCACCTTTCTGCCGGGCCGGAACGATCCTGACAGCCGGCGGTCTTCGCGGTTCTGGACAGGCGCTCTGGTCTACCGCCAAGCGTTGCACCCGATGGCCGAATGGGTGACAAGCTTGCAGCGGGTGCATACCAATCGATTCAGCATGAACGGACCGGGCGGCGCAGGCTTCCAGCCAGTGACATCGAACTACAGCCAGTTCGTGGGCGACATCGATACCGTTGATACCAAGATCCTGTGGCGCCCACGCACTTGGAATTCGTTCACCGCAGGCTATGAATTTGAGCGGGAAGGATATCTAAATCTCGACGACAATCGCGTCAATGGGCCGGGCGCCGTGCGAACACGTACAGTGGCCGAACAGCGCTCCCATGCGGCGTATTTCGCGAATCAGATCACCCTGGCCCAGCAGCGATTACAGATCTCCGTTTCCGGCCGTGCGCAGCATTTCTCTCTGGATAAGCCCCAGTTCGTCTATTCCGGAGCAGTGAACAATTACGAGCGAGTCCAAGCGGTGACACCGCCGCGAGCGCTAACCGGCGATGTGGCGATCTCCTACTTTGTACCGCGTTCGGGAACGAAGATACGGGCCCACGGTGGCAATTCGTATCGCGCGCCGGGGCTGTATGAACGCTACGGGACGGGGTTCTTCTACAACTCGGTTTTGAACGCGGTGGCGTTCAGCCCGTACGGAGATCCGCGGTTGTCTCCGGACCGGTACAACTCTGTGGACGGCGGCGTGGATCAGTATCTATTGGGCGACCGGGTCCGACTGAGCGGCACCTATTTCTACACGCGTACCGTGCAGACAACGCAATTCGATTCGTCGGCGAATATCGTGAGGCCCGGATTCGATTTGTTCGGGAGGAATTCCGGTTACTACAATGGAGCGGGCGGGTCGGCGCGGGGAACAGAGTGGACGGCGGAGATGCGGCCGGTACGGGGAACTCTGCTCCGTACCTCCTACTCGTACGTGAACGCGGACACGAGCCAGGACAGCACGGTGCGTGGGGTATGGAGCGCGTTGGGCGTTCCCGCCCATTCGTTCGTCGCGCTGGTGCACCAGCAATTGGGCCGGAAAACAGACGTGACCTTCGACCTATACCGATCCTCGAGCTATTACGGGCCGTTGTTCGCCGGAACGCGGACTCGGGCTTATGAGTTCAGCGGAGTAACTAAGATGGATGTCGTGCTGAACCGGATTCTGTGGAGCGGGGAGAAGTATTCGCTGCGCGCGTACGGGAAGGTGGACAACCTGCTACACCAGCGATACTTCGAGAACGGTTTTCTTGCGCCGGGAGCGACGATGCTGACCGGGCTGCAGGTGTTGTTCCAATAGAGGGAATATGATGCGCGCGGTATGGCTCTTGTTGGGTTCGTTCGTGGCAATAGCCGCACCGCTGCGCATTGTTTCGACCGCTCCGAGTTTTACAGAAACGCTGTTCGCGATGGGTGCCGGAGCCCAGGTTATTGCTGTGTCGACCTACTGTCACTACCCGGCGGCAGTGGCGAAATTGCCGCGAGTCGGAACCTATTTGGAACCGAACGTGGAGGCAATCGCACGCCTTCGCCCGGACATTGTGCTGGTTCATGCCGAGTCGCGAAAGACGGTGACACAATTGGAGGCGCTGGGAATTCGGACGCTGGCGGTGAAGAACACGAGTCTGGAAGAGACATTGCAGTCCATGCCCGTAATTGGAACCGCGGTGGGGATGGGGGCGGCAGGCGCGGCGCTGGAAAAACGGGTTCGGGCCGGCCTTGCGGCCGTGGAAAAGCGAACGGCGGGAAAGAAGAGCCGCGGTCTGCTGTTCGTAGTGGGACGAACGCCGGGGAGACTGGACGGTATGATTGCGGTGGGCAAGGGCTCCTATCTGAACGAACTAATACGCGTAGCGGGTGGCAAGAACGTGTTGGCGGAATCCCCGGTAACCTACCCGAAGATCTCCATGGAGGGGGTACTGCGACTGGCTCCGGAAGTAATCGTCGATATGGGCGACATGACAATCACCGAGGGGGTGACGGAGGAGCATAAGAGGTCAGTGGTGCGACTTTGGACAGCGCAGGGAGGAGTCCGAGCCAGGGTGTTCGCGGTGGCTGCGGACATTTTTGTGGTTCCCGGTCCCCGGGTGGTGGAGGCAGCCGAGGCATTTGAGGCGATGCTGCGATGAGCAGCCTGGCTCTGGAAAAGGTGGGCTTCGCGTATCCCGGGCGGGAGGGAGTGCTGCAGGGCATTTCTGCGTCAGCGTGTGCCCCAGAGATTATTGCCATTCTTGGTCCTAATGGTGCCGGGAAGTCGACGCTGCTTGATGTAATCGCGGGGCAGAAGATGCCCGGATCGGGCCGCTGCCTGTTGGATGGGCGGGATTCGACGTCAATGGGACGGGAAGAGTTATGCCGAATTGTGGCGCACGTGCCACAGACGATCCCGGCGGACGTGGCATTCACGGTGGAAGAGGTGGTTCTAACCGGTCGGATTCCTTATGGACGCGGACTATATGAGACGGACGAAGACTACACCGCGATGGAAGCGGCAATTGCCCAGACACGACTGGAAGCTTTCCGGCGGCGCCGATTCTCGGCACTTAGCGGCGGGGAGAAGCAGCGGGTGCTGGTTGCAGCAGCACTCTGCCAGTGTGCGCCGATCCTCTTGCTCGATGAGCCGAGCGCGCATTTGGATCCGGAGAACGAAGCCGCATTGTGGGAGTTGTTGATAAGCCTGCGGGAGAGCGGGCGCCTGATGCTGGTTGTGACCCACCATCTGGCCTTGGCAGCTCAAAACGCCGACCGGATCTGGCTTCTGGAGAAGGGGAAGATCGTCGCCGACGGTGCGCCCTGTGACGCCATGCGCCCCGCAGATCTGGAGCGGGTGTTTCGGGTACCGTTCCACTGGCACCAAAGCGCGGAAGGGCGTGTATTCTTGACCTATGGCAGATGATCTGCGCGGGCGGGCGCGGCGGGTGTTCTGGCTGTCGCTCACCGCGGCAGTAAGTGCCGCAGTGGTGTGTCCGTTTGTCGGGGGCAGCGGGATGGACTACGGCCGGCTATGGCGGCAGGAGGCCCCGGACTGGAACATCTTCGTGAATCTGCGCCTGCCGAGAACCCTATTGGCTCTGTTGACGGGAGCGGCGTTATCGGGTGCCGGTGCTTTGTTTCAAGCGCTGCTACGGGACGCGCTGGCCACCCCTTCCAGTTTGGGCGTATCATCGGCCGCCGCGCTGGGAGCCGTCACCGCGATCGCATTCTATCCAGGCGATGATGCGGGCTTCCCGGTGGTTTGGGTAGCTGCGTTGGCGGGGGCAGGAGCGGTGATTGCGCTGGTGACCGCACTGGGGAATCTGCGGAAGTTCTCTTCATTTACGCTGCTGCTAACCGGCATTGCAGTGAACGGGATATGCGCTTCCGTCGTGTTGCTTCTGCATAGCCTGGCCGGCATAACAAAGAGCTTTCAGATTACGCACTGGCTGCTTGGGAGCGTGGACGCGGTGGAGTTTCCGGTGTTGGGCGTTCTGGCCCTCGTGCTGGGCCCGCTGTTTTTGTGGATGTTGCGGCTGTCCCGTGTGTTGAACGTAATCTCTTACGGCGAGACGTGGGCGGCGGGGCGAGGTGTGGATTTCCAGAAGGTCACCTGGCAGGGGTTCGTAGTGGGTGCAGTTATCGTGGGAAGTACGACGGCGGTGACGGGCCCCATCGCGTTTGTCGGACTTCTGGTTCCCCACCTGCTGCGGCGGGTAGTGGGACCGGATTACCGGGTTCTCATGCCGGCGTCGCTGTTCGGAGGAGGCGCATTCCTCGTTCTCTGCGACACAATTTCGAGGACCGCCTTCGCCCCGATTGAGATTCCGGTGGGTGTAACGACGGCTCTGCTGGGTGGGCCGTTCTTCGTCTGGCTGTTGTGGTCGAAGTAGCTATTTGTTTCGAAAGGTTTCAGAGCTGACGACGAGTTCGATGAGGTCGCGAAAACCATAACCGCGGGCACGCAGTTGAGCGACGATACGGTCAATCTGCGGTCGGTCGGAAGCCTCCATGCGCCGGCCGCATGCATAGGTGAGAAGGCGCGAGGTGAGCATTCGGGCAAACTGATCCTTCCGATCGACGAGAATCTTCTTTAGACCGGCCACGTCCTGGAACGATTGTCCGCCCGGGAGAGCGCCGGATGCGTCAATGGGGACACCCTTTTTGTAGGTTGAGCGCCAAGCGCCAACCGGGTCAAAATTCTCGAGGGCGAATCCGGGTGGATCGATTTTCTGGTGGCAGGAAAAGCACGTCGGGTTTTCGCGGTGGCGGGTGAGAATCTCGCGCATGGACTTGGCACCGCGAACGTCGGGATCGATAGGCGGCACGTTGTCCGGTGGCGGGGCGGGCGGGTCGCCAAGAATGTTTTCAAGCAGCCAAACGCCCCGGGTGACCGGAGAGGTCTCAATACCGTTGGCGGTGACAGTCAGAACACTTCCCTGCCCCAGGAGTCCGCCACGGTTCGGATTAGCCAAGGTGACCTTGCGGAATTGATGGCC
Source organism: uncultured Solibacteraceae bacterium (assembly GCA_964430625.1). Classification (GTDB taxonomy): domain Bacteria; phylum Acidobacteriota; class Terriglobia; order Bryobacterales; family Bryobacteraceae. The sequence continues at coordinate 70,903 of CAYSFR010000030.1, read as the reverse complement.
GTTTTCCATGGGGAGGGGCGGTTCTCCATAATGAATCGCAAGATTGCGGTTCAGGAAAGAGTAGTCGGCATGGAGGAAATCTGTAATCGGCCGATTGTTATCGAGGATGTAGCGGGTGAACAGGCGCGTCTCCTGGAGCATGGCAGCCTGGAGATCGAGAGAGTAGTACTGGGCGAACTGCTCACGGTCAGCGGGCATGTCGCCAAGGCTGCGGAGATTCAACCAGGAATCGAGAAAACCATTGATGAAGGCGTTTGACCGGGGACTGGCGAGGAGCCGGCGGGTGTGACTGGGGTCGAGCGGCGCATCGGGGATAGTGGCCCAGAGGAAATAGGACAAGCGCGCCGAAAAAGCGTGGGAAGGCAGGCGGCCGCCTGGTTCCTCCAGGTATAGGAAGGCGGGGCTCGCGAGGGTGCCTTTCAAACCCGCCTTCAGTGCCTCGAGTGGCGGCTTTCCTTCCTTGGTGCGGCGGGCAACGACGGTCATGAGCCGATCCACCTCCTCAGGCCGGGCAGCCCGGCGATAGGCGCGGGAAGCAAAACGGGTGAGGATCTCTCGGGTTCGTTCGGGGGCAAAGGGGGTATCGCCGAAGATGGCGCGCTCCGTGGATGTGGGTCCCGTCCCGTCTACCGGGCCGTGAATTTGGACCTCGTGGATCCGAATATGCGGCATCTTGCCATGGGTAAGTACGATGGGACGGGCGGGATAGATGCGGGGTTCAGCATTGCGATGCTCCTCCGGTAATAGATTGCGATGGCGGGCTATGATCTGTGTGAACGCGCGCCGGCTATCGAGCATACCGTTGGGGAAGGTGAATCGGGGCGTATAACCAGCGTCGAGCCACACGCGAAAGGTGTACCATTGCGGGTCCCCGTCCTGAACAACGGTTTCAGCGAGCAGGGGCTCAATCGGTTGGGGATGGTGGAGCGGCCCGGCCTTGTCATTGCCGGGGACGATGCCAAGGCGAAACGGTTCGGCCGGGTCACGGCCGATGACTCGGACGTCGTAAGGGTTCACGCGGTTGAGCGCCTGAGCGAACACACGAATTTCGTAGAAGCCATCGGCGGGAACGCCTTTGGCGAAGGCACGAATGGGGGCGTAGGCGCCCTCATGGCGAAGGGAGTTCGTATTCTCATAGACGCAGAGATAGCGCTGTTTATAGACCGCCAGGTGCGCGTAGTCCAACTCCTGTTGCTGCCGGAAACGATCATTAAATACCCAGGTTTGAGCGGCGGGACGCGGAGTAGAGGGGATCGCCTTTTCGACGACCTGATCGGCCGCGGCGAGATACTGTTCCAGCAGGTAACCGGAAGTCACGAGGGTGTCACCAAGGTTGTCCATATGTCCGGCCATCTGGTCTCTCGGAAAGTTGCTGGTGGGGTCGAACATCAGCATGTTCATCTGGAACAGGTCACCAATCGTGTTCAGGTATTCACGGCGATTGAGGCGGCGAAGAACCGTTTGGCCGCCGGTACTGACTCGTCGAGCGGTGCTGGCGGCGCGGGCGGCAGTGAGCGCGTCAATCGCCTGCTTCCGGGACGATAAGGAGGGCTGGGTGATATTGGCCGGCGGCATCTTTCCGGAGATGAGTTGATTCAGAATATCGTCGACGAGAATGTGATCAGAATCGTTGGCGATCGGGAGGCGCAGTGCGTCAAACCGCCGCTGCGCCATCTGCATCTTGGCGCCGTGGCAACTCTCGCAGTATGTTTTCAGAAAAGGCTGGATATCCGGCTGGGCAAAGAGCACCACCGAGAAAAAGGCGGCAATGCGAAACATTTCAGGCGACTTCCAGACCTGCGAGTTTCCCGGTGCTGATCCCGAAGCGTTCTGTCTTGACGCCGAATCGCTGGAGCATGGACAAGTACAGATTGCACAATGGCGCGGGCTGAGGACGATGTTCCCCGTGACGGAAGCCACCACCGGCAAGGATGATGGGGAGGTTCCGGTTTGTATGCGCGTTGGCATTGCCCATGCCGCTACCGAAGAGGACCATGGTCGACGAAAGCAGATTGCCACCGTTGTCATCGATGGATTTCAGCTTCTCCAAGAAGCGAGCGAACTGCTTCATCTGATAGGCCTCAAGTTTCAGAAGCGCGTCGATGCTCTCCTGAACCTGGCCGTGGTGGGAGAGCAAGTGGTAGTCCTGCCGGATTCCGAGAGCAGACGCGTTGAAACCGCCAGCGATTTCGAGAGTGGCGATGCGGGTTGAGTCTGTCTGGAGGGCGAGCGCGATGAGGTCATAAAGGACCGGAAGGTCCGAGACGAAGTCTGTATTCGGCGGTTCTTTGAGCGGTGGGGCCGGCTTGGGAATGTCCGCCCATTGCTTGCTGAGTTCAAGTTGGCGCTCGACATCGCGAACAGAGGTGAAGTATTCGTCAAGCTTGGCCTTGTCTCGCTGGCTCAACTGCCGCTCTAATGACTTGGCGTCACCGCGAACGGCGTCGAGGATGGAGTTTTGCAGGAGCAGGCGGTCCTGGTAGTTGGCGCGATCGGCGGCGCTGTCGGTGACAAACAGTTTGCGGAACAGTTCTCGCGGCCCTGGGATAGGGGGCACCCGGGTGCCGGAGCGGGTCCATGACATCAGGCACCCACCATGGATGCCATCGGGGGAACCGACAGCGATGGAGGGGAACCGGGTCGCACCACCCATGGTCTCGGCCGCGCGTTGATCGACGCTGATATTGCCTTCCGGCATCGACTTGGCGTCGGTGTTCATAACACCGCTTAAGTAGGAGTGGATGGCGAAGTGGCCGCCTTTGACACCGTGGTCGAGGGAAGAAAATATCGTCAGGTCACCGCGATGGGGCGAAAGAGGTTCAAGAAGGACAGGAAGATCGTAGTTGGCGCCAGCCTGCTTGGGATGAAAGGCCGGCTGATAGAAGCCAAGCGCATTGCCGATGCAGACCATGCGGACCGGGCGGGCGGCGGCGGCAGGCGCCAACGATTCGAAGAGCGGGAGGGCGAGACTGACGCCGGCGGCCTTGAGGAATCTGCGGCGTTGCGGAAGGTTTCGCATGATCCTCGAATTGTATACAACCCGGCAGGGGGTGGGCTAGCGGCGAACAAAGAGCCAGAGGCCGATCGCAAACACGATGGTCCCTACGACCATCGCCGCGATCGGGATGATACCGGCCATCTCATCGAAACGGTGACGCCCGGCGGCGGTATTGGACCCCCACCAGCCGAAGGCAATCAGGACAAAACCGGAGATGAGGAAAGACTGGAACATGGTTCAGACAGGAAGTGGGGTGGCTTCGATCTTAGCGCGGATGAGGTCGCGGACGGTGCGGAAATCTTCCAGGCGGGGATTGGTGGCGGGATCCGGGAAGGGCCAGTGCAGGACGGTCTGGGCGCCGGGGACATAGGGACAGTTATCGCGCGCGTTATCGCAAACCGTAATCAGATAGCGGATTGGTTTTGCGAGGAATTCGTCGATTGCCTTGGAGCGGTGGTGGGAGATGTCGATGCCGATCTCAGCGAGAGCCTCGATGGCCTGGGGACGGACATACGTGGCCACGGTTCCGGCGCTGGCGACTTCGAACTGCTCTCCTCTTAAGTGGCGCATCAAGCCTTCGGCCATTTGGCTGCGGGCTGAATTTGCAGTGCAGACGATGAGAATGAGTGGTTTTTCCATATTAATTAGAGAAGAGGAACTTGCCCCCGCTCTCTTTTACCAGGTGAAGGTTCTGTTTGCCGACCAGCGCTTCGACGCGAGGGAGGCTGGGCCCTTCGATGACCAGATAGTAGCGTTCTTTTGTGAACCAGCGATTTCGAAACTGTTGATCATCAATGAATACATCCGGGGCACCCGGGGCGTAGCTCGCATACTGGAGATTATTGACGCGTCCATTGAGAAGCAATGCCTGTGGCGGATTGGCGTAGAAGAAGACACTGGAAAACGTGTAGTACTGATTGTCGACGACCAGGGTTCCGGGCGATGCTGTGGCGAACGCTTCGGCGAGCGGACGAGAACCGAGATAGGGATCGAAAGTAACAAGGGCCGTGCGAGCAGCGTGGAGGAACAGGGTCATCATGACGGCAAGGCCAATCGCAAGTTGGGTGCGCTGCAGTTTGAAGGAGGAGAAAGCACCGGTTAGGAACGCGACGCCGGCCATCACGAGGGGAAGGCGGAGGTAGGCGAACGAATCTATGGTGAGATCGCCCATATGTCCGAGCGAGAGGGTGTAGGCGTCCGGGTTTTGAGTGAGGGCGCGAGAGATGTCGCCGGGCGTGGGGAGACCATTTACCTGGATGAGGATAAAGGCGATGGCGGAGGAGGCGAGCGCGGCAATGGAACCGATTGCATAACGTCCGCGACGGAGCCACGGGCTGTCGTTTTCTGTCAGGGCTCCGGCGAGCAGCAGGGCCAAGGCCGGGTAGCAGGGCATGGAGTAATACTCTTGCGTAGTGGAGAACGTGAAAAAGATGAGCAGAAACCCGGTCCAGCAGAGCGCCAGCAGTCGCGTGGCACCGGCGCGCGTGGATGCTTCGAACTTTAGTTTGGCAATGGCCGGGAAGAACGCGCTCCAGGGAAAAAGCCACAAGAGATGGAAGAGCCAGAAGAGGTGGCGAGGAACGGTGTTGTAGTCGCGGGGCCAGCGCATATTGAGGAAGCGGAATACATGTTCATTGAAGAAATAGAACCAGAAGAAGCCATGATATTGGCCGGGTTCGCTCTTCATCGTGAAGTCGAAGTATGGGGGATTTCGTATGGTGGCGAGGACGTGCCAGGGTGCAGCGATCAGAAGGAGAATGAGCGCTCCGCTGAACGGACGTAGACGGCGCCAGTCGCTCCATCGCTTCGCAAAAGTGAGCCAAAGGAAGATGGCCGCCAGCGGGAACAGCATGGCGATCAGGCCCTTGAGAAGCAGACCGGTCGCCATGGCGGCGGACATGACGTAGGCGTGCCTGGCTTCGCCCGTTTCCATCGCCTGAAGAAACGCCCACATGGCGAGTGTGATGGTCGCGGTGAGTATGGCGTCGGGAATCTGGATTCGAGTGAACAGCCAGAGGCCGATGCATGTGGCGAGGATGAGCCCCGCGTAGAGACCGGCCGCCTCGTCAAACGCCCAACGTGCGAAGCGGGCGGTAAGCCAACAGAGCAGGATGACGCCAAGAGCGAGAGGGATACGGGCAGCCCAGTCATGCACGCCAAAGATCGCATAGCTGACGGCCATCGACCAGTAGATCAGCGGGCTCTTCTCGAGGTACGCAACGCCATTCAGGCGAGCCGTAACCCAATCGCCCGAATCGAGCATGTTCCGGGCAATTTGGGCCTGGACAGCGTCCACGTCATCCATGAGCGTGGGCGGGCTTATGATACAGCCGAAGTAGATCACGACGGCGAAAAGGAGAACAATTAGCTGGTAGCGACGTTCCATTGCTTCTTCCAGAGAAACAGCATGAGTAGGCCCCAAAGGTGGTAGCCGTAGTTGGCTTCCCGGCGTTCATGCGCGCGAAGTACATCTTCCACCGCGCCGGGGCGAAATACCCCCATCTCGCGGATTGCCTGTGGTGTCAGAGTATCGTGCAAGAGAGGCTTCAAAGCGGTGCGGAACCAATCATGGGCAGGAATATCAAACCCTTCCTTTTTTCGAGTGAGAACCGAGTCCGGAACCTTGCCACGAAGCAGATCTTTCAAGATGAACTTCAGTTTGCCGCCGTTGATCTTTTCGTCCTCCGGGAGGCGGGCGGCGAACTCCACGAGGCGATGGTCGAGCATGGGAGGACGTACTTCCAGCGAGTGAGCCATGCTCATGCGGTCACATTTGTAGAGGATGTCGTCCGGGAGATACCAGTGTTGGTCCAGTTCCAGAAACGACTGGTAGTTGGGCGGCGCGTGAGTTCGCGAGTACCAATGTTCGTTCAGGAGGTGGACACGTTCCTGAGGGGTAAAGGTGCCATTCCAATACAAATGCGCTTCCATCGGGTCAAGAAGTGATCCGGTGAGGAATCGTTTGACCTTGTATTCGAAGCTGATCTTCTCATCGGAGACAGGCAGCAGTCTGGCGAGCGTGAACCCGGCGACGCGGAGCGGACGGGGGACAAGGCGCATCCAGGCAGCGTATTTATCGGCGAGGTAGGTGTAATAGCCGCCGAACAGTTCGTCGGCGCCTTCGCCACTCAGGGCGACCGTAACGTGCTGGCGCGTCATTTTACTCAAGTACCAGACCGGTAGCGCGCCGGCATCGGCAGAAGGCTCGTCGGAATAGAACGGAAGTTGCTCCACCGTAGCGGCAAGATCCTCATTCGGATTCAAATCGAACTCGTGGTGATCCGTATCGTATTTCCGGGCCACCTCCCGGAACCACGGGCTTTCATCGAAACTGCGTCCTTGAAAGCTGACCGAGAACGTCTTGAGTTTTTGCGAAGCGACTTGGGAAGCGTAATGGAGAACCGCAGTGGAATCGACGCCTCCCGAGGCCCAAATGCCAAGCGGCACGTCCGAGATGAGGTGCTCTTTGACGGCCGAGCGGAGGAGGGCGTCGAGTTCCTCTTTGGCATCGCCGTGACGGGTGTCTCCCCGAGGTGCGAACTTCAATTGCCAGTAGGGGCCCGACCGTTCCCGCCCGTCTACCCATTCGAGCCAGTGGCCGGGCAAGAGCTTGGTGATGCCATCGACCATCGTGTAGGGCGACGGAATGTAGTTCAGGGACAGGTAAGAGTTGAGGCCCGGCTTGGAAAAGGTCCGGGGAATTTCGGGGTGGCCAAGAATGGCCTTCAGTTCCGACCCGAAATACAGGTCGGGACCACTCCGATAGAGATAAAGCGGCTTGATGCCCATGCGGTCCCGGGCAAGAACGAGACGCTTTTTCGATTCCGTCCAAAGCGCAACTCCGAACATTCCTCGAAGTTTTTCAAAAACAGCCACGTCCCATTCGAGGAATCCTTGGAGCACTACTTCGGTATCACTGCGAGAATGAAACCGGCGGCCACGGGCCTTGAGTTCGTTGCGAAGTTCGTCATGGTTGTAGACCTCCCCGTTGAAGACAATGACGGTATCGCGGTTGTCGCTATAGATGGGCTGTTCCCCGCCGGCGAGATCGATGATGCGAAGACGGACGGCGCCTACCGAACAGTCGGGCGACTCGTGGACACCCCACTGATCAGGACCGCGGTGGTGGAGCGCCTTAGTAACCGCCTCAATCCGTCCGGCCGGCGCAGGCCGGCCACGGTGAGTGAATCCGGCTATGCCGCACATAGAACGTTATTCATAGCGCAATGCCTCCGCGGGGAGTACAGCGGTAGCGCGGCGGGCCGGATAGAGAGTGGCAAGAAAACTAACGGTGAGCGCGGCCGCGCTCACCCAGATAGCATCGACGGGGCGCGGTTCGAATGGCACGTAGGAGAGCGCGTAGATCTCCGCATCGAGCGTGAACCAGCGCCCACTTTCGGCGGCGTAGCTCAGGCCGTAGCCGAGAATGAGTCCGATAACAGTGCCAACGGCGCCAATATAAAGTCCTTGGAAGATGAAGATGCGACGGATTTGTTCCCAACGCGCACCCATGGAAACCATAATGGCAATATCCTTTGATTTTTCCATCACCATCATGATCAGGCTGATCAGAATGTTCAGGGCAGCTACGAGTTGAATGAGACTGATGGTGATGATAGTGACAATGCGATCCATCTTGAGCGCGTTGAGCACTCCGCGATTTTGTTCCTCCCAATGGGAGGCGGTGAGTTTGTTACCGATGATGGGTCCCGCTGCGGCAGCGACGGACTGCGCGGCATGGATGTCGTCCAGCTTCAGTTCAATGGCGTTGATGGCACTGCCGGCGCCAGTCACCCTCTGCACATCGGAGAGCGTGGAATAGGCAAAAGTGTTATCCACATCGTAGAATCCCGACTCAAACAAACCGACGACCCGAAAGCGGGGGTAGCTTGGGCGCGCGCCACCAGGAAGAATCTCCCCGTTCGGGATGATGACGGTGACGATGGAATCAAGCATCATCCCCGTCCTCTGCGCCAGTTTCGCACCCAGGAGAATCGGCGGATAGCCATCCGATTTCGCGAGGCGGTCAAGCGAGCCCTGCTTGATGTACCGGCGCAACTCCTCCCGTTCCTGGCTGGCGGCATCCGGGATCCCCTTCAGAAATCCTCCCTGGCCAGTCTGGGGACCAGAGAAGAGGACCTGCGTATAAAGGACCCCGCTGGCAGATTTAACGTGAGGCAGTTTTTCCAGGCCTTTCGCAATTGGGAGCCAATCTTCAAAGCCGATGCCGGTCTCCTTTTCCACAACATTCACGTGGGCAGTAGCACCGAGAAGGCTTTTCTGAAGAGTGCTGCGAAAGCCGTTCGTGATGGCGAGGGCGATAATCAAGGCCATGACGCCGGCGGCAACGCCGATGATCGAAACGACGGTGATTACGGAGATGACGGCCTGGCGACGCTTCGCCGTTAGGTAGCGGCGGGCGACAAAAGATTCAAACGCCAGGCGCGGCATTCGTTATGCGTTGACCTCGGATTCGGCTTTACGTAGCAACTCCGCAATACCGATCTCCGCTTCGGGCCGCAATAGCGGGAACAGAATGACGTCGCGGATCGATCGGGAGTTGGTGAGCAGCATGGTGAGCCGGTCAATGCCGATCCCTTCACCACCTGTGGGCGGCATCCCATAGCAGAGGGCGCGAACGTAGTCCTCATCCATCTGGTGCGCCTCTTCGTCGCCGCGAGCCTGCATGGCAAGCTGCTCTTCGAAGCGCTTCCGCTGCTCGTTGGGATCGTTCAACTCGGTATAGGCGTTACCAATCTCCATACCGGCACAGAAGATTTCGAACCGGTCCACAAAGTTCGGATCGTTGCGATTGCGTTTAGAGAGTGGCGAGACCTCCACCGGGTATTCGTAGATGATCGTGGGCTGAATCAGATCTTTCTCGCAGACGCGCTCAAAAATCTCGACGAGCGATTCGCCGGCGGAGTGCTTGTGCCCGTTGGCCTTAAGCCATTCTGAGTCACTGACCTGCTCCATGGTGGGCTTGTCGTCGCCCTTCCAATACGCAATGATCGCTTCGCGCATCGTGTAACGTTGAATGTTGCCGAAGTCGAGAGTATGACCCTGGAATTCGACGGTGGTTCCACCAGTAACGTCGATGGCAGTTTGGCGGAGGAGTTCCACGGTCAGGTCCATGAGGCCCTCATAATCGGTATAGGCCTGATAGAACTCGAGCATGGTGAACTCGGGGTTGTGCTGGATCGAAATTCCTTCGTTCCGGAAATTGCGATTGATCTCATATACGCGGTCCATGCCGCCGACGATGAGACGCTTGAGGTAGAGTTCGGGAGCGATACGAAGAAAGAGGTCGAGGTCGAGCGTATTGTGGTGGGTCTTAAAAGGTCGTGCCGCGGCGCCTCCATAAATGGGCTGCATCATCGGCGTCTCCACCTCGACGAAACCGCGAGCATCCAACTGCCGGCGAATGGAAGCCACAACCTTGGCCCGAGCAACGAAGGTCTTCCGGACATCCGTATTGGAGATCAGGTCGAGGTAGCGCTGGCGGACGCGAGTTTCCACATCTTCGAGCCCGTGAAACTTCTCGGGCATCGTCAGAAGGGTTTTCGATAGGAACGTCAGTTTAGCGGCCTGAACGGAGAGTTCGCCGGTGCGGGTGCGGAAAAGAACGCCGTCGACACCGATGATGTCGCCGATATCGAGCAACTGGTAGAGCTGGAAGTCCTTTTCACCCAGGAGATCAATTTTGATGTAGATCTGGAGCCGCTCGCCGCCCTGCTCCAAATGCATGAAGCCGGCTTTACCTTTGCCGCGGATTGATTGAATGCGGCCACAAACGCGGACCTCGATCTTCTCGGCGTCGAGTTCCTCGGCAGTCTTCTGGGTATAATTTGCCCAGACTTCGGGGACAGCGTGAGTGAAGTCGAAGCGCGCGCCATAGGGGCGCTGGCCAAGAGACTCCAGTTCACGGGTGCGGCGGAAACGCTGTGTGAGCAGCTCGTGTTCGAGCGACAATGAGAAACTCCTTCAGTGTCCCGCATCAAAAGCAGGACAGAATCTACCATTATAGGAAGACCAGAGGGGAGTCGATAATGGCTGAGGGAACTTTTGTAGGTCCGGCGCCGGTTGAGGCCTTCGAGCGAGTGGAGGCTCTCGACGTTGTTCGCGGATTCGCCCTCCTGGGGATTCTCCTCATGAATGTCTGCAGTTTCGGCATGCCTTCCCAGGCTGAAGGCAATCCGACCGTGTGGGGAGGGTCAACTGGCGTTGACTACTGGATGTGGTGGGTCCAGTCGGTCTTCTGGAGCGGCAAAATGCGCGCCCTCTTCTCGCTCTGCTTCGGGGCCGGAGTGATTTACCTGACCGCTCGAGCGGAGGACCGTGGCGGCTCAGCCGCCGAAGTCTACTACCGGCGCACGTTCTGGCTGATGTTGTTCGGTATGATCCACGCCTACTTCCTTTGGTACGGCGACATCTTGTATCCCTATGCGCTCTGCGGACTTCTTCTGTATCCACTGCGAAAACTGGGCGCGCGGTGGCTCGTTGCTATCGCTATCGTGATGATCTTGGCATCCTGCGTGATGACCGGCATACAGGCGAGGGACACTCGCATGGCCCGCGACAGCTATCGAGGTATTCCAAAACATGCTCAGGTTTCCGCTGAGGTGGAAGGTAGTCGAAGTGCATATAAGGGCATTTTGCGCGACTGGCAACCATCGAAAGACAAAGTGGATAGCGAGTTGAAGGCCTATCGGGGTTCCTACGCTGACGCATTCGCGCACCGGTCCGGATTCCGGATGGCATGGGATTCACAGCCCTACTTCAGCACGGGAAACTGGGACTTCTTGGCCTTCATGTTGATTGGAATGGCGCTCGCGAAAGACGGTGTTCTGGCAGGGGAGTGGAGTAGAAGAAAGTATCGGTGGGTCGCCCTGGCGGGAATCGGATGCGGTACGGCAGTTGGAATGTGGGCTGCCAACCACGAGGCCGCCTCGGGATTCGCAATCGTCGAGGCAATGGAAGGCTATACCGTTTACCAAGTGGTCCGACTGCTCATGGGGATGGGATACCTGGCTGCAATCGTAGGAATGGTCCAGGCCGGTTGGATGGGTTGGCTGATGGGGCCGCTCGGGGCCGTCGGCCGGATGGCATTCTCCAACTACATCCTGCATACGCTCATCTGCACCACACTCTTTTACGGGCATGGCTTCGGCCTGTTCGGCAAATTGCGGCGGCATGAGCTTTACTACGTGGTGGCGGCCATCTGGGTACTGCAACTCGTAGTCAGTCCGATTTGGCTGCGCGCATACCGATTTGGCCCGCTGGAATGGTGCTGGCGGTCCCTAACCTATTGGAAACGCCAACCGATGCGAATTGCGCCGGCTACTTCCGAACAATCACTTCCCGAAGCGAATCCTGCGTAAGGAAGAACTTTACCTGTTCGAAGTTGCGGAAGAGCTTTTCGAGCGAACGGGTGGAAAAGTACTGCGCCGGGGGACGATGTGCGCGGGCGACCAATTTCACCCGGTTCCGTTCCTGGATCCGGTAAGAGTAGGAGGGTACTTCCACCATCTTTTCATCCGTGTGGAAGACGGTCAGAAGCTGGCCCCCTTTATGCAGGATGGAATAGAGCTGCGAGACGGCGGCCTCCAATAGTTCCGGAGAAAGGTATTGAAGGGAATCCCAAACCAGGACGCCGTCCAACGAGTCGTCATCAAAATTCAAGACTTTTGCCTGAAACGCTTCGATTCGATCTTCATTCGACTGATTCGCGTAAAAATCGCCGTCACCGAAAGACTCATCGAGAGAACGGATGAAATTGTCGTAACGGAGTTTGTGCCCGAGTTCGTTAAAGAAATCGGTGTTCTCCTGATTCGACACACCGAGGTCGAGAACCATCAGTCCAACCTGGCCCTGGAACGCCTGGAAGAACTGATCGAGGGCACTGCTTTGGCGGCTGAACTCGCGCATAGTTGGCCTCTCAACGGCAGGTGGCGGCAGAGGCGCCGGAGCACCAGGAGGCGGAGGGTCGTCACCGCCGAACAGCCGATTCCATCCTCTTTTAATCACGGTTATCGTCGGTTACTTGGCGCTGGATCCGCTGGGGATACTCCCTGAGCCTTGCGGGTTGGACTTTTCCGCCGCCGGTTTGGCCGAGGGTTCAGCGGCTTTCGCCGGCTCGGGCTTGACGTCAACACGAATCATTTCCAGGCTGCCGCGGAGGTCAGCCCCTTCTTCGATGCTGATCTTGGCGTAGCGAATATCGCCGACAAGATTCGCACCCTTGCGAATATCCACTCGCCCCGACGCTTCGATATTGCCCTTTAACTGGCCGAGGACGACCACATCCCGAGCTTTGATGTTGGCGATCACCCTGCCATTCGGTCCAATAGTCACACGGTTTTCCTGCGCCTCCACCGAACCCTCGACGCTGCCGTCAATCACAAGATCTTCTTTGCTCAGGATCTGGCCCTTGATCAGGACAGACTTTCCAATCGTGGCGGTGCCCCTGGGGACTTCGGGCTCATAACTTCTGGCTGGCATGGTAGACACGGGGATTCCCTCTCTCGCAGGTTCCGGACTGCTGGGACTACTCCCCAGCGGCCGTACCGGCTCCTCTTCGCTTTTGCGCCGATTCCACATTGACAATTCGAACCTCCAGCCGCGCGCGGCAAAATTCAATCGTAAACCCCGGTCCAGGAAAAGGCAATGTTCCCGGTAGGTATCTCTATATCCTAGTGCGTTTGTCCCAAGGGCAGGGAGTCGAATGGGTTGCCAATCGTCGTTTCAACAGCTATATTGCGGGCATGCCAGGCCGTCTCCAGTCGGAAATCCGCCAATCCCGCCCCTTTTCGCATTCCGCAGATGAGGCGTTTCTCAATCTGTTGCGCACCGCCGGATGGCTGCAGCGCGGCCTGGAGGAGACGCTACGGACGGTCGGCCTAACACATCCGCAGTACAACGTCCTGCGGATCCTCCAGGGTGCGGGAAAGGACGGACTGCCCTGCGGGGAGGTCGGAGCGCGAATGGTGACAAGGGATCCGGACATGACGCGCCTATTGGATCGGATGGAGAAGAGGGGCCTTGTCCGGCGGGATCGGAGTTCCAGCGACAGGCGGGTGATTCAGGTCTTTTTGACCCCGGAGGGCACGGAGGCTCTACGGCTCCTGGAGAAGCCAGTCCGCGACGCGATCCGGCGACCGCTGGCGCCGTTGGGCGAGGCCAAGCTGGAGCAACTGACGGCCCTGCTAGAAGAGATCCGAATCCAAATGGAAACAGATGCATCTATATAGTTGTTGAAACGACTATCGTCTGGAGGAATATATGATCACGATTCGACGCTCCGCTGAACGGGGCAAAACCAATATCGGCTGGCTGGACAGTAAACACACCTTCTCTTTCAGCCGGTACTACGACCCGGCCCACATGGGATTCCGCAGCCTGCGGGTCATCAATGATGACCGCGTGAGCCCCGGAGCGGGATTCGGCCGTCACCCGCACCGGGATATGGAAATCATCTCCTGGGTGTTGTCCGGGGAGTTGGCGCACGAGGACTCGACCGGGGCGCGGGCGACATTGAAGGCCGAACAAGTACAGCGCATGAGTGCGGGAACAGGGGTCGTCCACAGTGAATTTAACGGTTCCGCTACCGAACCGGTTCACTTCCTCCAAATCTGGATAGAGCCCAACAAACAAGGCATCACACCCCGTTTTGAGGATCTATCGCTTTCGCCGGAAGAGGTCGCCGGGAAACTGAGGCTGATCGCGTCCCCGGACGGGCGCGCGGACAGCGCAGTGATTCAACAGGACGCGCTCGTCTACATTTCGTCGCTGGACGCCGGCCAATCGGCCGGACTGACCCTGGCCGAAGGACGCCACGGATGGGTACAGGTGGCAACGGGCAAGATCACGGTGAACGGGACGGAACTGGCGGCTGGTGACGGCGCGGCCGTGAGCGAGGAAACGCAGTTGGAACTGCGAGGGAGGGAGAAGAGCGAGATCGTTGTCTTCGATCTCGCCTGACGCCACCGCAGGAATCCCTTCCGCGTTGCCGCACGGTTGCGGAAGCGGCACGAAGCGAATCAGCGGCCAATGTCCTCACTGACCGGTTGGACGACTTGGCCGGAGCGAAGCGGGACATCGGTAGCAAGAAGGACGCGGTCGCCGGCCGCGACTCCTTCTGCTATCTGCGCGTGGGTGATATTGGTAATCCCGATCTTGACGGGACGCCACTGCACCTGCGCGCCGTTCAGGACAAATACACCCTGGATCCCGTCTTCCCGGCGAAGAACTTCTTTGGGAACGGTGACAGCCTGGGCCGTTTCCCGGGACCGGATGGCGGCGTTGATGTTTGCGCCGGGCGGAAGGTCCCGATTCTCATTCATGATCCGTACGGAGACTTCGCCCACTTGTCGTGTACCCATGGTGACAATCTGTACCGGCATCTTGTCGACGCGACCGGTCCATTGGCGGCCGGGCATCGCGTCCCATGTGACAGTCGTCAGCATTCCCGGGGCAACTCGCCCGAGTTCCGGCTCGTCAACAAATACCTTGACGAGCAGTTCATCGACGCGGCCAATATTGGCCACCAGATCACCGGGATTCAGGAAGGCTCCGGGCCGCGGATCTACCTGATAGGCCACTCCGGCGATCGACGAACGCAGAATTCCCTGCCCCTGTTTGTCGCGGGCGGCGGAAACAGCGGCGCGGGCCTCGCGTAGCCGCGCGTCGAGGACACTACGATCGGCATCCGTGAAGAGAACCGCGCGGCGGGACTGCAGCGCTCTGCGCTGCTGCTCAGTTTGGGCAAGGCGGTCTTCCAGGACCTGCAGTTCCTGGCGGGTAGCGGCGCTCTTCGTGACGAGTCTTCTCACTGTCGCTAATTCGGCTTCGGTTTGGCGGCGATCCAGTTCCAGTTTCGCAATCTGCCCATCCAATTCCGCCAAGTCAGCCGCCCTCCCCCCGCTCTGCTGAACACGCATTTCGGCCTGCACCTGAGCCACTCGGGCCTCGGCCGCCTCTAACGCCGTCTTCCATTCGGTGCTATCCATCTCCGCGACCGCCGCCCCGGCCGCCACAGATTGCCCCTTTTCAACGAGCAGTTTGACCAACATCCCCGCCCGTTCGGCGCGAACCGCCGAAAATGCCACCGGTTCCACCTTTCCGTTTGTCACCAGAACATCCACCAAAGGTCCCGTGCGGGCAGTAGTGTAGCGTACTTCCGGTGGGGCATTCTTCCATTGCACTCCCCACCAGATACCGGCGCCCAAGAGGGCAAGGGGAAGTAGCCAGAAAACACGCTTCATGGAACGAGGACTGTCTTTCCGGCGCGCCAGGATTTGACCGTGGCCAGCGCCTCATTCGCCTCCGAAAGCGGGTACCGGGCCGTGATTTCGCCGGCAAACAGGTTCTGCCAGTGGGAAATCTCCAACATCCTGAGGCCGCGGTCAACGTGACGGGGCTCAAAACCCCAGCTGCCCTGGACCACCAGTTGTTTGCGAGTAATCGTGTGAGGGTTGAATGAGATATTGCCGGCGTTGGCGTATTGGCCCAGGATAAGGAACTTCCCCCCATCCCGAGGGAGCTCAATGCCCTCGTTCACGGCGTTTGGATACCCGACGCACTCGATGACAACGTCAGCGCCATACCCGCCGGTAAAGGCCAGCGCCACCCGCTGACGCTCAGCGGTGTCCGGAATCGCTTCGATATCGATCGCGTCATCGGCACCGAACTTTCGCGCCAGTTCCAGCCGATGCGGCGGGCCGCCGATGGCCAGAATTCGTGTCGCGCCAGCCTGTTTCGCGACGGCGATGGCCGCCAGGCCGACCGGGCCTGTGCCCTGGACGATCACTGTATCTCCCCACTCGACCGGACACCGTTCAATTCCATGAATAGCGGTGGCCAGCGCACATCCGGCGCCGACGACAGCGTCCGAGGATAGACTGTCCGGAAGCCGGAAAATGGCGGTTCCAGCCCGCAAATGAATCTGCTGGGCATACCCGCCGCGTAGGTGGGGGGCCGTGTCCGCACAGTACGAAATCCCATATGCTTTACGGCTGACGCATCGGGTAGGCTGACGCTTCACGCGGCAGTAATAACACTCTCCACAGACGATGCTGCTGGCCCAGGCAACCCGATCCCCGACCTTCAGCGGATTGCCGCGCCAGTCATGGGTAAGCCCATCGCCAAGTGCCTCCAACCGGCCGACGGTTTCATGACCCAGAATGACCGGAAGAGGAACGGAAAGCTGCCCGAGCCACAAATGGACATCGGTTCCGCAGATTCCAGCGATTTCGACGCGAACCAGTGCTTCGCCGGGGCCTGCAGCGGTGAGCGCGGGATACTCGCGAATTTCAAGAGGTTGTTCATAGGCCGTCAGGACGGCTGCCTTCACGGTGCTCATGGGTTATTTAGCCTTTGCGCAGTAATGAAACAGGCATTGCCATTCGGCAAGTTGAACCTGTTGAAGGAGTTCCTGCTCCAGCGGCGCGGCGCGGTCGCAGGCATCGATAAATGCGAGTGGATCCCAGCGGGCCGGGGACGGATAGCCGAGCGCAGCGGCGGCCCCACGCAGTTCCGGAAAAATCGGATGATCGCCGACACGGCGAAACCAGTAACCGGCATTCCAGGCGTCCGGTTCCATGCGATGGAGGATTCCATGCCAATAGCTGCCGTCGGCAGTGTGAATGTCCTGCGCGATGGAATGCGCTTCCTCGAAGAAGCCAAAGTAAATCCACAGACCCGCGTGTGCTGCTTCCGGCCTGACGGCATCGGGAAACACTTCCCGCGCCGGGCGCCGTAGTTCGGCGGCCAGCGCGGCATTCGTATTGCGCGGCGACACGAGCGGCATCGGCCTGCTGCCTTCTCCGGCGAGCGCGAGTAGACGTTCGGCCACGGGGCCGTACATTGCTGGATTCCAAACCATGCCCACCTTCATTGTGCCAGAACCAACGTGCCGGGCATGATAAACATAGGGCGTCCCAATGCCAGACAGAACAGGCCAGCGCCGCGGTTTGGTCCTCAGCGGCGGAGGATTCTTCGGCGCTTTTCAAGCCGGAGTTTATGAATATCTGAGCCCATACGATTGTGTGGTCGGCGCATCTGCCGGCGCGTTGAACGCTTGGGCGATCGCCAGCGGTATGCCTCCCGCGGAATTGCAGCACCTTTGGCTGGATGCGGCTCGAACCGCGCGCGCCGGGGGACACATCCCTCGATTCTGGGGAGACGGATTCCTGGAGAGCCGCAACCTGGAGGGACTAGTGCGGACGCTGGTTCGCGACTGGCGCCCCAAGGTTCCGTTAGGAGTAGTGATCAGTCAGGGGTGGCAATGCCGCCAAGTGCTCGTTACTGGCGGCCTAGTGGATGCCGAAGTCCTATTGGCTTCGTGTGCCGTGCCGCTGTTACTGCCGGCGCGAAGAATCGGCGGCCGGCTCTCTGTCGACGGAGGTTTGCGGGACGTCTGCCCACTGTGGGCGGCGCGCGAATTGGGCGCCGGAGAACTGACCGGGGTGAATGTCTGGACGCACCTGCCCTGGTGGTGGCCAGGGCAAGGGCAGCGGGAGGATCGGCAGGAGACGGGTGTGACGATGGTCGAACCGGCACAACGTCTCGGGCCACTCCGGGCGAGCGCAATGGCAACACCCCAACAGGTGGCAAAGTGGATGGAAGAGGGGCGGCGAACGGCGCAAGCAACTTTTGCGCGACAATAGGAGGGTATGCCAACCTACCGGATCTTTCGGATGAAGGAGCAGGCGCGACTGTCTTTCCGCGCGGCCCCGCATACGAGCGGCGAAACGGCCGTGAAGTTGAAAGACTATGTCGAATCGGGTGTAGTGGAAGCCGATAGCACCTATGAAGCGTGGGAGATGCTTCGCTCCACGGACCAGGCCTTAGCGGTCGGCGATGTGCTGGAAAGCGAGTTGGGCGGGATCAAGATCTGCAAGTACATTGGGTTCGACGATGCCAAATGGATTCTGCCGGACGTCAGACCGGCAATCGAGCCGATGCCTGGCGGAACGGCCGCCCCCCAAGCGGACGCCACAGTGGGTAAACTGTAACTATGGAAAGCGGCTTCCGGCCGTCCACGTCCGCCCCTACTGAGGGGACCAACGTCCGGATTAACCAATACGCCCTCGTAGCCTACATTGACGGCCGTCTTGGGGATTTTCTCCTCAATCTGAGGCAAGAGATCGTACCAGGCTGCAAGCTTCGTTCCCACGTGTCGATATTGCCGCCCAGACCGCTAGCCGGCTCCGAATCAGAAGCGACTGAGTTTGTCCGGGCAAGCAGCCGCCGCCACGCCGCCTTTGAGGTGGAACTTTCGGAAATCGAGGTATTCCCCGTGACGAATGTGATCTACATCGCCATCGGGAGCGGATTGCCATCCTTGCACGCCATGCATGGGGAACTGAACTCGAATGCGCTCGCCTACGCGGAACCCTTTCAGTACCATCCGCACATCACACTGGCGCAGGAGATCTCTGAAGTCGAGCATCCGGCCGCGTTACAACTCTGTCAGGCGCGCTGGAGAGAGTACACCGGACCGCGGCACTTTGCCGTGGAGACGCTGACTTTTGTACAGAATACAACTCATCGCGGGTGGATGGATCTAGCGGAGGCCCACCTGGAGATGGCAAGTTCGCGTCTTTAGGACCTTGCGATTCCGTCGATGCGATCCATCCGGACCAGGATTTTGCTGAACTCTCGGCTCTTGCCTTCGACGTATTCCAAACCGACGGCGGTGGCCACCATGGCGATAGTCTGGCCGTTGACGTAGATCTGAACGCCTTTCTGGTCTTTCTGGCTGGCGAGCAGCATTTCACGGAAATCTTCTGGGTTCATTACGTTGTCCTCTACCTAACAGAGCGCGAAACCTCCGAAAATCTCCTCACCAGGAATGCGGGAGAGGGCATGGCAGCCGCCATACCCTCTCTCGTCCGGCTAAAAGATGTACTTCACCAGGAATCGCCCGGCGAACCCGGGGTTAAATATGTCGGCCTTTCCGAACTGCGGCGCCAATGAGAGCGCCCGGCCGTCGGCAGCGGCGGCGAGCAGCGCATTGGGATCGTAGCCCTTCATCAGGTCGACATTGTGCAGATCAATTGCCGCGGACTGCCGGCGTTCCCGATTGATCGAAGAGTAGATACTGCGGGCTGTCTTCTGGTTAAACAGGTTCTGCATATTGAATTCGAACCGCAACCGGCGAACCTCGCCCATCTTGACCTCATGCGCAATCATCAGATCCGTCTGATTGAGCACCGGAGTGCGCCCCATATCCCCGCGTCCGAAGGCAAACACACCAACCTGATTGAGAGTCTGGAAGTTTGTGGTGACCGGCGTTCCGCTTCCAGCATAGAAGAAACCGCCGAGTTCGGTACCGAACTTGAAGTTGTAGCTACCAAAAAGCTTCATCACGTGCGGGCGATCGGTAGCCAACCGGCCTTCCACAATGTTGCCCTTGGCATCGAACAGGATCTCATCCAGGTCCCAGGAGCGATTGGCGTTGCCGCCTTGGCGCGCGATATTGCCGCCGGCCTGCTGCGCCTGGCCGGAAGTCCGATTCGTTGTGGGGCTGGATATTTCGTCGGAGTTTGCCAATCCGGCATAATTGCCGTAGAGGCGGCTATAGACATAGCTTGCCTGCCCAAACCAACGATTGGAGAATCGCCGGGAAACGGAGAGTTCCATGCCGTCGTAGGTGCGCTTCGGTTTCGGCATGGCGAACGGCTTTGTAGCGGTAGAGGGAATGACGGTTGTGGATATTCCCTCGCCCGGGTTGCCGTAGATGTATTTCTCGTCTCCGTTGACCAAGGTTCCAAGATCTTCGATCGTGCGGCGAAGGGAGTTGTGGACGTAGCGGACGGCCAGGACCGTCTGCGGCCGGATGGCGTACTCCAGGCCCAGGCTGGTGTTGGACTGGCTCATCGGCTTCAAGTCCGGATCAACCGCGTCGAAATCCACCAAACGGCGGTCCCGATAGGAGTTGGGCACGCTCGGGTTCCAAAGGTCACGGCCCGGGGCGTTGGTGCCGGACAGGTTGAAGACGTCCAGCGTGTCGAGAGCTCTGTACCGAACTGTATAGAAATCGCCACCGAAACTTCCGCGCGCCAACTCATACTTGGTCCAGTCATAAAAAAGGCCCCACGAGCCATAAACCTTTACACGGCCATCGCCCAGGACGTCATAGCTCGCGCCGAGCCGCGGTGCGATCTTCTTTTCGAACGGAAACTCAAAGGCATACGCCTTTACACTGCGGCGGAACGAAGGGATCTTCTCATTCTCCGTGCGGAGGCCCAACGACAGGCTCAACTTCTTCGACACCCGCCACTGGTCCTGTATATAAAGGTGGGTGATGCCCGCGCCCACAGAGCCACGGGTACCAATGTCGTCCACCTCATAGTAGCCATACTGGCCTCGGTCAGTGACCCCGGTGGCATTGGAACGGAACGAACGATCCCACCAGATGTAGACGTAACCGCCACCGGGATAGCCGACGTCGACGGAGTTGACGTTGCGTTGATGGCCCGCTCCGACCTTCAGATTGTGCTGGCCAAGGAAATTGGTGAAGACGGAGTAATCGGCACGGAGATAGGTTCTACCCACCGCATCCTTGAAGGTCTGCTGGACCCGAGGAGTATTTTGGGCGTTCACGCCCTGCCGCAGGTTGGCTGGAATTTCAAATGGCAGTCCGATGGCCGATGTCTGGTACGAGACTGACGAGAACGACGGTACCCCATTGGTGCGGAAGTTGTCGAAGAAGTAGCCGCCACGAAGCGACAGCAAGGAGGTGTTCGACAACTGAATGTTAATGTCGCCACTATAGGAGGCCTGGGGGTTGCTGAAACCGCGGACTTTATTGGCCTGATTGGACGCTCGATCCGCGGAAACCGAGTTGGCGTAGCTGTCATATCCTGGCAGCGTTCCCTCGCTGTAAAACGGAGAATAGAGCCAGGAGAAGTTCGTGCGAATGCGATTCGTGGGATCAAACGACAGCTTGTTGAAAGCGTTCATGTAGAGGCGTTTGCGGTCAATCGTGTCGGCTTCTCTACCGTTGCTGAAGAGGTAATCGAAGGAGGATCGCTGGAACTGTGGCGAAATGGCGGTGTAGAAGTAGAGCTTGTTCTTAATCATGTACCCGCCGAGCGAACCACCGAATTCATGAGTGTCATTCTTGAACTTGGAATCCTGCACATAGGAGACCGTTCGATCGTCGATAGGGTCGAGAAGCAGGCGTTGAACGGGACTCGCCGCCAGTTTGTTGCCGAACAGATAGTAGTGAGCCTCGCCGTGGAACTGATTTCCGCCGGACTTGGTTACCGCGTTCACAACTCCACCGAGCGCGCCGCCGTACTCGGCCTCGATGCCGTTTGTCTTCACTTGGACTTCCTGGATGTACTCAAACGCGGCGTTCTGACGGGATCGGCCATTGACGAGCGAAGTGGTCGAAAGGCCATCGACCATGAAGTTGTTCTCGGCCCCCGAGGCTCCATTCACCTGGTATCCGCCCTCGATTTCCCCGGAATTGGTAAACGGGGCGAGGAGGATGACCGACTGGAAGGAGCGGCCTTTCGGCACGCGATCGATCTCCGCGGCTGTGAGGTTCTGGGCGACGGTGGTCCCGGTAAAGTCAATGACCGGGGGAGCTTCCGTAACGGTGACGGACTGTTCGACGGCACCGACCGAAAGAGAGCTATTCACCGTGATGGTGCGGCCCACGGGAACGGCGACCTCGGCGACGTTTGTAGTTTGGAAGCCCTTTGCCTCCAGCCGGATGGAGTAGCGGCCGGGCTTCAATTCGCGGGCATACCACACCCCGGCGCTGTCTGATTTGGAGAGGACCGACTGGTTCGAGTCCTTATTGGTAACAGTGACGGCGACATTGGGCAATACGGCGCCGGAGGCGTCGGTAGTTGTGCCGCTAAGGGTTCCGGTGATTTCCTGTGCAAGAGAGAGAGAAAGTGATGCGGCCATCGCCATCATCACGGCCGCGGAGAGGAGTGGTTGCCACCCACCGCGGTTGATAGTTGGGGTCATTGCGGGCATTGGTTTTTGTTTTCCTTTTTTCGCTCATTGACCCTTTCCCCGATCGGAAATTTCGACCACCACCGGAGACAACCACGGCAGACGGAAGGAGAGTCGGAACGAGCTGGAAAACACCTTTCCCAATGTCAGGCGGCTCGATGACGTTTCTGGAATTGACCCCGTTCACCACTCCAACGAGGGTGTGGTGAAAACCATTTTTTCGAATGTAGCACGATTTAGAGCTTCATAAAGCGGGGCGAGTCGCATTTTCTGAGGGGTAGATGCAAATGCATCGGGCGGCCCAGAGCGGCCGCCCGATGATTCAGATACAGTTGTTTCCAGTTCCTTGCTTAGAAGATGAACTTGAGCAACAGACGGCCGCTGAAGCCGGGGTTGAACAAGTCCGCCTGCTTAAACAGGGGTGACAGTGCGAGGTTTCGGGCCGCGTCTGGAGTTTTGGCGATCATGGCGTTGTAGTCATACCCCTTCGACAGATCCGTTCCGCTCAAATCGATTTCAGCACTGGCAATGGCCCGGTTCAATTGCGTCCAGTAGCCACGGGCCGTCTTCTGGTTAAAGAGGTTGTCTGCATTGAACTCAATACGCATCCGCTTCACTTCGCCAAACTTGAACTCATGGCCGACCACAAGGTTAGTGTAGTTCAAAATTGGCGTCCGGCCGAGGTCCCCACGACCGTTTACAAAGATCTGGGTGCCATTGACGGTGTTTACAAGGGTGGTTAGCGGGGTACCGGAGGCGGCGTAGAAGAACGCGCCGAGATCCGTAGCCTGCTTGTCTCCCCACTTGAACGTCTTGGAACCATAGAGCTTCACCGCATGCGGACGATCAGTGGCCAAGCGTCCCTGCGGATCGAGGTTCCCTTTGGAGTCCCACAAAAGTTCGTCGATATCCCAAGCGCGATTGGCATTGCCACCGGGCCGGGAGTTCTGACCGAACGCTTCCTGCGCGGCACCAAAAACACCGCCGCCGTCAGCACCAGTCCGAATTTCGTCGGAGCTGGCCAACCCGGAGTAGTTGCCGTAAAGCCGGCTATATACATAGCTTGCCGATCCAAACCAGGTGCCGAAGCGCTTCGTAAGCTGGAACTCTCCAGCATCGTATGTACGTTTGGCAGTCGGGGTCGGGAAGGGCTTCGTGGCTCCGGAGGGAGGAGTCGTAGTAGCACCACCTTCGCCAGGGTTGGCGTAGTAGTATTCTTCGTTGCCGTTGACCAGAACACCAAGATCTTCGATCGTCCGAATGAGCTTGTTGTGCACCCAAGCGGCACGGAAGACCATCTGCGGTCCAAGGCGGAACTCAGTCCCCATGTTGATATTGTCGGATCCCATCGGCTTGATTGCAGGGTCAATGGTGTTGAAACCAGGGACGCGACGATCACGGAAGGAAGCCGGCTGGGCTGGGTTCCAAAGCGGTGCGCCGGGCCGATTGGTGCTGGAAAGGCCAAAAACGTTGGGCGTTTCCAAAGCATAGTACCGAACGCGCCAATAGTCTCCACCGAAGGTGCCGCGGGCGAGTTCGTACTTTACCCAGTCGTAATAGCGGCCCCAACTACCGTAAACCTTCATACGACCATCACCGAAAACGTCGTAGGATGCGCCAAGACGGGGAGCGAACTTATCACCCCAGCCAAAGTGGAAGGCCGGGTCCTTGATGGAGCGCTGGAAGGAAGGCACCGTTTCGCTTTCAAAGCGGAATCCCAGGTTCAGAGTCAACCGCTTGGCAATGCGCCAGTTGTCTTGGAAGTATAGGCCACCGAGGTTGGCGCCCGTCGTACCCCCAGTGCCGAACTCGTGATACTCATAGTATCCGTACGGGCCCCGCGCATTACGCGGAGTCCCAGGGACCAACGAGTTGAATGCGCGGTCCCAAAATACGTTGATGTATCCGCCCGTCGGGTATCCAGTGAGAACGCGATTCACAATCTTCTGTGTACCGATTCCGACCTTAAAATCGTGCGTACCGGCAAAATTAAAGAACTTTCCAAAATCGGCCTGAACATAGGTCCGGGTTGCGACGTCATAGAACGACTGAAGGATGCGAGGCGTGTTGTTCGTCCCGGTGGGGCCACGCAATTCGGCGGGAATCGCGAAGGGAAGAGCGGTGGCCGAAGTGCTGTAATTCACCGGCGTGATAGTGGGAAGGCCGGTGTCCTTGTAGTTGTCCCAAAAACGACCGGCTTTGATGGAAAGCAGGGTTGTGGGCGTCACCATCCAGGTCAAATCCGCACCATAATTGGTCTTTGGAGCGAAGTAGCCGATGTTCTTGTTGACCTGATTCGCTGCCAGCGGGGAGGTGTTGCAGTTCGGGCATTCCCCGTTATAGCCGGGCAACCGCCCGGTGCTCGCTGTTGGCGTCCACAGGAAGAACGCGTTACCACGTAGATTCTTAGTGACGTCAAACGAAAGCTTCTCAAAAGCCATGTTGCTCAGGGCCTTCTGCTCAAACGTTGCCGATTCGGTGCCGTTAGAAAACTTGTAGTCATTCGAACGGCGCTGGAAGCGGGGAGACGCCGCGCTAAAGAAGTAAAGGCGATTCTTGATGAGGTACCCACCGAGCGTGTAGCCAAACTCGTTCAGGTTATTCTTCTGTTTCACGTCCTGGTGGTACTTAGTCGTAATCTGGTCGGACGGACTCAACAGCAACCGCTTGACCGGACCGGCATTGAGAGAGTTTCCTGAGAGATAGTAGTGAACATCGCCGTGCATCTCGTTGCCGCCGGATTTGGTGATCGCGCTGATCACACCACCCATGGCACCACCGTACTCGGCGGAGATTCCTCCAGTCTTCACCTGAACTTCCTGCAGAATTTCAAATGCAGCGTCCTGGCGGGACTGACCATTGATCAAACTCGTCGTGGAGATGCCGTCAACAGTGAAGTTGTTCTCCGCGCCGCTGGCGCCGTTCACCTGGATGCCACCTTCGATGGCTCCGGAGTTCACCGACGTAGAAAGGACGGCGAGGTTCTGAAAACTCCGCGGCTTGGGCAGACGGTCGAATTCCTCTGCCGTAATGTTATTGGCCATCGTGGTATTGGTCGTATCGATGAGCGGTGCGGCATCGGTCACGAGAACCGTTTGCTCAGACGAAGCAACCGTAAGCGGAGCATTCACGCGAAGTGTTTTGCCAAGGCTTACATCCACTGCCGCGACCTCATAGGCCGAAAAACCCTTGACGGAAAAACGAACCGAATAGCGGCCCGGATCCAGGTTGCGCACTGAATATTCTCCTGTCGAACCGGTTGTGGTTTCCACCACGCGAAGCGTGGCCTTGTTCGTTACCTTGACGCCTACGTTCGGCAATACCGCGCCGCTCGGATCGGTCGCCGTGCCGACGATCTCGCCGAAACGTTCCTGTGCGAAGAGCATCCCACCTAGCGACAAAGCGAGCATGGAGATGCTTAACCCCTGTCGCAAGGCGATGCGACTAAAGAATTTTAGATCCATAGTGACCCTTTCCCTTGTTGTTCTTAACTTTAATCTTGTACCCAGCACTCCCCGGTTAGAGAGTGACAATGCGAGACTGCCGAACTGCTCGATGGCGCCCGGTCAGTGGATGGCACGAAATTGACACATTATGTTCAGTGTCATGAATCTGTCATCCGTGTTGACTTGAGACTACCACGTTTAAGAGGTGTTGGCCACGGATAACGGACCCTAAAACGCAAAAACCGGACAGTGCTGTCCGGTTTCTTGTGAATTTTCTTCTGGCGCCTCCAGCGCGTAGGGTCTAGGCCTTAATTCGTCGCCTTTGCGGAGGTCCGGAATTCGTACTGTTGAATTTCAATGGCGGCTTGCCCACCGTCAAAGCGAGTCACGCGTCCCCGCGCCACCAGTTTCAAGGGTGTTTGGTTGTTGAGTTGAGCCGGCCAACTGATGGCCAACTCCAGCCGTCGGCCAGGCAACAGGACATGTTCGCTCGTGAACAGGATCCCGTTGCTGCTCATGTTGACAGTTCGCCCTAAGCCGGCTTCGTCAGTGCTCTTTTTGCTGAGCACCTTGTACCGAACCTCTCGCTCAATAGGGAAGCGGTCTGCGCCGCGCCGATCTGTCTTTTTCGTGTCCGTTTGCAATGAGAACCTCCAGTCGTCAATCCCCGATGAGTCGGCGGAATGCAGCGTCCCCTCTGGCTCACCTCGACGGATGAACACGGTGACTGCTCTCATTTAGCTTCGTATCCTCGCTGTTGAGGAACAATAGGACACCGGGTTCATTCCGGGATGGTACCTCGACACCGATGGTCCGGTACCAGTTCCGAAGACCCTTTGGTACTCCACGCAAACGGGGGTATTACGTAGTTGGAAGTCGCGGAATACCTATCCCGTGGCATACTGACCCCTATGAGACTGACACTCACTACTCTCCTGCTCCTCTCCAGCGTCTTATTGGCCGAGAAAAAGGTGGTTGCGCCGCCCGGAACGCCCTCCGGCCGTCCATTCTCCCCTGCCATCCTGTCGGGAGGCACTCTCTATGTCTCCGGGCAAGTCGGCGCAGACAAACAGGGCAACTATCCCGAGAAGTTCGAGGACGAGGTGAAGCTCTGTCTTGACCGGATTGGTGAAACCTTGAAGGCCGGCGGATTCGACTTTAAGGACCTGGTCACGGTCCAGGTCTACCTGACCGATATGGAGCTATTTCAAAAGATGAACGGCGTTTACATGAGCGTCATTCCCGAGCCTAGACCGGCGCGTACAACCGTCGGCGTTGCGAAGCTGGTCGGTAAAGCCAGGATCGAGATTACCGTTACTGCCCGGAAGTAGGCTTGTAAAAGCCTCTCTTGGCGTCGCGAATCGCCGTGAGCTTCTCGGCGATTCGCGGCTCAACACCGCGGTCGGTTGGATGGTAAAACGAGGCACCGGCCAGCCCTTCGGGCAGGCACTCCATTCCGGTAATGGCCCCCCCGTAGTCGTGGGCGTGGCGATACCCTTCACTATAGCCCCACTCTTTCATATGGCGAGTTGAAGCGTTGCGCAGGTGCATGGGGACAGGTTCCGCCGCCTGCGATTGGGTGGCGTCTCGGGCCGCCTTTAACGCTTTGTAGGCAGCATCGGACTTCGGCGCCAGACTCAGGTAGAGAGCACATTGCGCCAAAGCCTGGTCTCCCTCCGGAATTCCCAGAAAGTGGACAGTCTGCATGCAGGCGATCGCCTGTTCCACCGCTCGGGGATCCGCCATTCCGATATCTTCGACCGCCATCCGCACAAGTCGGCGAACGATATACATCCGGTCCTCGCCAGCCTCGATCATTCGGGCCAACCAGTAGAGGGCGGCATCGGCGTCAGAGGCGCGTACGGACTTATGCAGCGCCGAGATGACGTTATAGTGTTCCTCGCCACCCTTATCGTAAAGGAGCGCCTTGCGGGAGATGATTTCTCCGAGCGTCTCCTGGGTAATCACCCCAGCGTCGGCGGAGGCGGCCGCGAGTTCCAGCAGGTTGTAGGCGCTGCGAGCGTCGCCGTTGGCGAAAATGGCGAGTTGTTCCAAGTGCTTGGGATCGCTGGTAACCTGCAACTCGGCGAGCCCACGGTTCAACAACGTCACCAGATCCTTGGTCTCTAGTGCGCGGAGAGCGTAGACACGTGAGCGGGACAATAGCGCCGAGTTGACCTCAAAAGACGGGTTCTCCGTCGTCGCCCCGATCAGGATCACATCGCCCTTTTCGACGTACGGCAGAAAGGCGTCCTGCTGCGCCTTGTTAAACCGATGGATCTCATCGACAAACAGAACGGTACGCCGTCCCATTCGACGGGTTTGCTCGGCGCGAGCCATCACTTCCTTGATCTCCTTCATCCCGGAGAGGACGGCGGAGAAAGGCACGAACTCGGCCTTGGTGCTCTGCGCGATGATCGTAGCCAGCGACGTTTTGCCGACACCGGGCGGCCCCCAAAGGATCAGGCTGGAAAGCTGGTCGGACTCGATGGCCCTCCGAAGCGGCTTCCCTTTGCCGAGGATGTGCTCCTGCCCGGCGAAATCATCAAGGGAGCGGGGCCGCAACCGCTCAGCAAGCGGCCGTTTGTGGGTTGTGTTCTCAGAAGTATCAAATAGGTTCATGCGCGCTGCCGCCGGGCTTCATAAAGCAGGATACCTGCCGCGAGGGCGGCGTTTAACGACTCTACCCCCTCCGTCGGTATTCGTATGGGTGTGGCATGACGCTCATGATCCGCCGGTATCCCCCGGCCCTCGTTGCCTATCAGAAAGGCGCAGGGACCGGCAAAGGGAACCTCATCAATCCGCTTGATCCCTCGGGGGTGGGCGGCATAAAGCGAAATGTGATGGGAACCGGCGGCGGCCAGGAATGGCTCCCACTCGGAAATCACGAAGGGTACTCGAAGCAGGGAGCCAGCCGAGGCCCTAAGTGCCTTCGGATTCCATGGGTTAACAGTGCCCTTCAAAAACACGACTCCTGACGCGCCGAAGGCCTCCGCTGAGCGGACGATTGTGCCGGCGTTCCCAGGGTCCTGGATTCCATCCAGCACCATAACCAGCGCGTTGCCTTCCAACGTCTTCTCGAGTGAAGACTCCTCGAAGCGGAGCAGTGCCACTACGCCCTGACTGTTCTCTACCGTGGAAATCTGGCGGAGAGTAGCTTCATCGATAAGGTGTATAGGCGACTCGGTGTCGAGTTGCGAGGCAGCACGCGGAGTCGCTACAACAGCGCCAACGGTAACCTTGGCGCGAATCGCCTCCCCAAGCAGGTGGAACCCTTCGGCAACGGCAAAACCGTCGTCCGTGCGGGTACCTCGTTGGACCGCTTTACGGATACTCTTCAGGATCGGGTGGTGAGCGCCGAGCATTCTTATAGACTGTTAAGCATAGCGCGCCGAAGGCACAGTTTCGGAATCCTGCGTGGCACGGCCGCCTTGGCCGCGTGCTGTGTTCTGGCATGGCTGGTTTGGCTCACGGTGCGAATCCATGAGCAGTCGACCATCGACGAGGCCCGTCCGGCGGACGTCATCGTCGTCATGGGCGCGGCCGAATATCGGGGCAAACCCTCGCCTGTCTTAAAGGCGCGCCTGGATCACGGTCTAACCCTTTACGAACGCAAACTTTCCCCCCGGATTGTCACCACGGGCGGGGCCGGCGGCGACCCCGTTTTCACGGAGGGAACCGTAGGCCGCAACTACTTGATCAGCCGTGGCGTCCCAAGCGAAGCCATTATTCTTGAAGATGAAGGGGAGACGACGGTCCACTCGACGGTAGCTGTGGCCGAGATCATGAGCCGGATGGGCTTGCGAAGCTGCATTCTGGTGAGCGACGGGTACCACATTTTCCGGGCCAAGAAGATGCTGGAGGCCCGGGGGATTCAAGTCTACGGTTCGCCCCGCGCCATCAAACCGGAAACAGGTTGGCGAGACTGGTGGCTTTACTCGCGTCAAGCGGTCGGATTCGCCCTCTGGCAGGCCGGCGTTCCCATTTAGAGACGGAACAGTGCACGCAAACGTTTGGTTTGCACCCGGCTCACGGGGACTTCCGTGCCCTTCTTGTCGTCCATCCGAAGTTGAAAACTCGATTTGAACCACGGAATCACTTCCCGTATCCGGTTGAGATTTACCAGCCAAGAGCGATGAACCCGCCAGAACATCTCCGGGTCCAGGCTACTTTGCAACTCCTCAATCGTTTTATACGTCGACTCGCCCTCCATGGTGGAAGTGACGACGGTGATCAGCCCCTCGTCGATAGTCGCGTAAATGATGTCGGCGGCATCCACGATCCAGTTACGGTTATCCCGGCGAACCAGCACCTTCGTCTTGTAACCGCCCGGAGGACGCATCGGGGATTCCGTCTCCGGCTCGCCCTCTGACTCGTCCGAACGGGACGGGCGCGCCGCGAGTGCCCGCCGGGCACGCTCCAGAGTGGCTGCCAACCGTTCCTTTTCGACCGGCTTCAGCAGGTAATCGAACGCCTCCACCTGGAAGGCTTCCACCGCATAGTTGTCGAAGGCGGTTGCCAGAATGAAATAGGGTAACGGGGTCTGTTTCTCTCGAAGCCGCCGAATAACGCCAAGCCCATCGAGCCCCGGCATCTGCACGTCGAGGAAGACCAGATCTGGTTCGAGATCCTCAATTAAATCAATCGCTTCCAAACCATTCGCGGCGCTTGCTACCACCTCGACATCAGGAAAGTCCCGCAATAGATAAGCCAATTCGTCCCGTGCCAAAGCTTCATCGTCGACGATGAGTGCCGTAAGCGAGATTGAGGAAGCGGGAGCGTTGCCGCGGTTCGGCATCCGGATGCTAGTATAACAAGGAGTCCTGAACGAACCCTGATTGCTCGGGATGAAAGACTTGCCGTTTATAGCTGGCGAAGTTTTGACCCAGCGTCCGGGTCTGGAATACTAGGATGATATGCGGGAGGCGGTTGGTCCGACTCCCCTGGAGCTTCCAGATTGGGTCCGAGACGAAAAGTATTAGTAATCGGCGGCACTCTGTTCATTGGCCGGAACCTCGTGGCTCGGCTTGTGAAGGAGGGGCACGACGTAACCATTCTGCACCGAAAACCCGGCCATGATCTGGGAGCGAAGGTGCGGGAACTGGTCGCGGACCGGAACGATCCGGCTGGATTTCAGAAGGCCGTGGCGCAGCAGCATTTCGATGTTGCATTTGACAATGTTTACGACTGGGAACGCGGCACCACAGCGGCCCAGGTGGATGCTACGGCCCGCGCGCTCGGAGACAAGCTTCATCGGTATGTCTTTATCTCCAGTGTCGCGGCCTACGGTGGCGGGCTGAATCATTATGAAGGGGATGGGCTCGTAGGTGACGATTGCCCCGACCTGTACGCACGCAACAAAGCGATGAGCGAACGCGTGCTCTTTCGCCTCCACCAACGGTACGGATTCCCTGCAGTCACGCTGCGCCCGCCGTTCGTTTACGGCCCCGGAAATCCCTACTATCGGGAACAGTTTTTCTGGGACCGTTTGCGGGACCGGAAACCATGGATCCTACCGGGCGATGGCCGCCGCCTGATGCAATTCGCCTACGTTCACGACGTCGTCTCAGCCTGCCTGGCGGCAATGGAAGAGCCAGGTGCGGTGGGCCATGCCTTCAACATCGCCCACGCCCGTTCGACGACTCAGGCCGACCTGCTATCCGCTTTAGCGGCAGCGGCCGGGCCTCAAGCAGCCAAACAAGCCCAGATTATTCGGATGCCCCGGGAGCTAATCTACCGAATGGGCGGCCACCCGATGGGTCCCAAATTATATTTTGGTCTGTACTACGACCTCCCCCCGATTACCATGATGATCGCCAAAGCCCAGCGGATCCTGAAGTTCAAACCTACTGAGTTTTCCACAGGCCTGAAGGAAAGCTTTAAGTGGTGGAAAACCACCGCTAAAGTGACAAACCCGGACTATTCGTTCGAAGAGCAACTCTGGGCGCGTGCACGAATGGGCGAGTCCGGCACACAGCTCTGACGGCCGCAATGCTAGAGGGAGCGACCTGGTTGAACCGTCCCGGTTCGGCTATTCCAACAACTTCGACGCGACCCGAGCCGTATTGGCATGAATGGTCACCGTGTCGTTTACGTCGGTGGCGTACCCACCCGCCAACGTAACCACGAAAGGAATCTTGCGCCGAACGGCTTCGCCAAGAACAAGTTCGTCCCGGCGGCGAAGGCCTTCGATAGTCAATGAAAGTCCTCCGAGTTGGTCGTCTTTGTAGGGATCGGCGCCGGCAACGTAATAAAGGATGGACGGCTTATGTTCGTCGAGCGCTTGGAGGAGCTTCGGGCGAAGCGCCGTCAGGTATTCGTCGTCTTCCACACCATTCTCCAGGTGAATGTCGCAATCGGAAGGCGGCTTGATCACCGGATAGTTGTGAAATTGGTGAATGGAAAGTGTATATACCGATTCGTCCCCAGCAAAGATCGCCGCGGTCCCATTTCCCTGATGGACATCGACATCCACCACAATGGCACGCCTCTTCCCTTTTCGGATGGCGACAGCAACATCGTGAATCGCGCAGAATCCTTCGCCATGTCCAGGAAACGCATGATGAAATCCGCCACCGATGTTATAAGCGCCACCCTGCCGCAGAGCCAGTTCGGAGGCCAGAATCGTTCCTCCCGCCGATAGCCAGAAGGCACGTGCCGTCTGCGGCGACCACGGAATCTCCAACCGCTGTATTTCCTGCGTGGAGAGGGTGCCATCGCGCAATCCCTCCATCCACGCCTTCGTGTGAACCAGTAGGATATCGGCGTCGGAAGCCGGTTCTGGAGCCACTGTCGGGCGCCCCAGTTGATCCCGGATCAGTTTGTATTTCCGCGAGGGAAAAACATGGCGCCCGATGTTTAGATCGTAGGCATCATGATAAACCAGCGGAAGCATGGATCACTCTCCGGCGGCTTGGAGCGCAGTGACAAGGGCAGCTGAATAGATGTCGTTGGCCGAACAGCCTCGCGAAAGATCATTAATGGGCTTGGCGAGCCCCTGCAGAAAAGGACCGAATGCGGCCGCCCCCCCCAGCCGTTCCACCAACTTATATCCGATATTGCCGCTCGCCAGATCCGGAAACACGAGAACATTGGCTTGCCCGGCCACCGGTGACCCAGGAGCCTTTCCAGCGCCAACACTGGCCACCAAGGCCGCGTCAGCCTGCAATTCGCCGTCAAACCGCAACCCGGGAGCCCGTTCACGCAGGATTCGAACCGCTTCCTGCACTTTGGTCACGAACGGGTGCTCGGCGCTTCCTTTTGTGGAAAACGACAGCATGGCAACACGCGCCTCGGCCGAAGTCACGGCCTCATAGGACCGCGCGGTGGCGATGGCGATTTCCGCCAACTGAACCGCGTCGGGGTCGGCGACAATTGCACAGTCTGCAAAAGCGAGCACCCCATCCTGGCCAAAACTACGATCCGGAACACAAATAAACATGATGCTGGAGACTGTCTTCACCCCTGGGGCCGGTCCCACCGCGTGGAGCGCCGCGCGAACGGTATCGGCTGTTGTATTCGCCGCGCCGCCCACAAACCCGTCCGCATCGCCGGAAGCCACCATGAGCGCTGCGTGGTAGAGCGGCTGACGGGCCAGCGCTCGGGCTTCCAGTTCCGTCATCCCCTTGGCACGACGGCGTTCGTAAAGGATTCGCCAGTACCGGTCATCGGGCGCGCCATCGACAAGTATCGGGGTCGCCAACCCATCCGCGGTAAGCCGAGAGGCGGCCTCGCGAATGCGGCCGTCACCACCCTCTGGAAATACAATTCGCTTCCGCGCCGGCAGGCGCGAAAGGCGGGTCTTTTGCCGTTCAAGAAACGCAGTGGCGGAATCCGGTAGTGCCATCGATTCCCATTGTAGCGAGGCGTGCCGAACCGATTCTGCGATAGACTCTTGGTTTAGGAAGCCCAACGATCTATGCGTAAAAAAGTAACGGTAGTAGGCGCCGGCAACGTCGGCGCGAATTGCGCTCTGCGCATCGCTGACAAGGAACTGGCGGATGTGGTGCTGCTCGATATTGCCGACGGCATTCCCCAGGGCAAAGGCCTGGACATTCTGCAGTCGGGCCCGGTTCAGGGCTACGATGTCAGCATCAAGGGAACCACGGACTATGCCGACACGGCCGGCTCCGATATCGTCGTCATCACGGCCGGAATTGCCCGCAAGCCCGGGATGAGCCGCGACGATCTATTGGCCATCAACAACGACGTCGTGAAGGCGGCTGCGGAAAGTGCCATAAAGTACTCTCCAAACGCCATTCTGATCCTCGTCACCAACCCGCTGGACGTGATGTGCTGGGCGGCGTGGAACGCGACTGGCCTTCCCAAGAACCGGGTCATCGGTATGGCTGGTGTGCTGGATACCGCGCGGTTCAAGACCTTCCTCGCCGAAGCCTTGGGCGTTTCCGTTGAGAACATCTCGGCGCTCGTCCTCGGCGGCCACGGCGACACGATGGTGCCGATCACGCGACTGACCAATGTCAGTGGGATCCCGTTGAGCGAACTCCTCGACCAGTCGACCATCGACGCCATCGTCACCCGTACCCAGAACGGCGGAGCGGAAATCGTTAAGTACCTGAAGACCGGAAGCGCCTACTATGCCCCGTCCGCAGCGACGGTCGAAATGGTCGAGTCGATCCTGAAGGACAAGAAGAAAGTGCTTCCTTGCGCCGCGTTGCTCGAAGGCGAGTATGGCATCAATGGCATTTTCTTTGGTGTACCGGTGAAGTTGGGCGCGCAGGGTATTGAAAAGGTTTACGAAGTGCAGCTAACCGACGAAGAAAAGGCTGCGATGGCCAAGAGCGCCGCCTCCGTCCAGGAGATGGTGGACGTCCTGAAGCAGAAAGCACAGTAACTCGTTCGCGATTTGTGTGTTCAGAGAAGGCCGGATGCTGAAAACGCTCCGGCCGATCTCGTATAATCAGCTAATTCCAAATTCACTCGGAGGCTTTTCCCGACCATGGACCAGACTACCGTCCAGATCGTCGCCGGCGTACTCGCCGTGCTCTGCATCGTGGCAATCATCATGCGCCGTAAAGGTAAGGGCAGCAAGCCTGCCGGCGACGACGATTTTTGATTCGCCGCCTTCGGCCTTAAACGAGGAACTGCATGAGCGCTAAGGCGGTACGTGTGTCTCCGCGCCCAGGAAACCCCGGCGCGGAACCGCAACCGGAAATCAGCCCTAGATCGTCCAAGTTTCGTTTGCGTCTGGCGTTCTCCCCCATTCATCGATGGGGGATCTACGCCGAAGAACGAATTCCCAAAGGACGCAAAATCATTGAGTATACCGGCGAAAAAATCAGCCGCAAAGAGACCAAGCGCCGCTACTCCGAGCGACAGGAGAATTATCTCTTCACGCTCAACAGCTACTGGACAGTGGATGGCGCCGTCGGCGGAAGTGGCGCGCAGTACATCAATCACTGTTGCGAGCCGAACTGCTACTCGCAGATCGTGAAGGATCACATTCTTTATCGCGCGAAACGGGACATCGAACCGGGTGAAGAGTTGACCATCGACTACCGCTTCGACAAAGACGTCGAAACCGTTTACTGCAAATGTGGCGCTTCAGGATGCCGGGGAACCATTAACCTCAAATCGTAGCGCTCCGCCCGAGGATTTCGGATCGGAATTGGCGGCCCTGCCACGCTAACCCGTGCCGGGACTCCAATTCGAGCAGACGGTTGTATTTTGCAAGCCGTTCGCTTCGAGTGATGGATCCAATTTTGATCTGACCGGCGCCGGTAGCGACGGCCAAGTCGGCAAGGAACGAATCTTCCGTCTCGCCGGAACGCGCCGACACCACCGCCGCATAGCCACCACGCTTCGCCAACCGGCAGACTTCGAAGGTCTCGGTCAATGTGCCGATCTGATTCATCTTGACGAGTACGGCGTTCCCGCACCGTTTTTCAATGCCACGCTGGAGCCGGGAGGGATTCGTAGTGAAAAAATCGTCCCCGAGAAGCTGTATGCCGGCTAACGCACCGGTCAACTCCTGCCATCCCTCCCAATCATCTTCGAACAGTCCATCTTCAATGGAAACCACCGGAAACTGCCGCGTCCACGCTGCGAGCAACTCCACCATGCCGCCACTCGACAGGGATCTCCTTTCGCTGCGAAGTTGATAGGTTCCCTCATGGTAGAAATGGGACGAGGCCACATCGATTGCGATGGATACCTGCGCGCCGGGTTCGAAGCCAGCGTCCACGATTGCCTCTGTCAGCAACGCCAGCGCCTTCTCGTTCGATGGCAGCAGCGGTCCCCACCCACCTTCATCGGCGACACCCGTCAAAACGTAGCCTTCGCGCCGAATTCGCTCACCGGCTTTAGTATGGATCTTGACGGTGGCTTCCAGCGCCTCTGCGTAACTATCGAAACCATGGGGAATAATGAGGAAATCCTGGAACTCGATATTCGAACCGGCATGAAGGCCACCGGAAAGGATGTTCACCATCGGGACAGGCAACCGCGGCGCACCCAGCGAGAGCGTTTCATACAGCGGTTGCCGGCGCGAGACGCTAACCGCGCGAGCCACGGCACACGACACGCCGAGCATCGCGTTGGCGCCAAGGCGTGACTTCTGCCTCGTGCCATCAAGCGCGATCATTGCACTGTCGATTGCTACCTGGTCCTCCGCATTTCGCCCCGAAAGCGCCGCGGAGATCTCCGTATTTACGTTCGCTACCGCTCGAAGCACTCCCTTGCCGCTGTAGCGGACAGGGTCCT
This sequence comes from uncultured Solibacteraceae bacterium, assembly GCA_964430625.1. Classification (GTDB taxonomy): domain Bacteria; phylum Acidobacteriota; class Terriglobia; order Bryobacterales; family Bryobacteraceae. The sequence goes on along the minus strand of CAYSFR010000030.1, from coordinate 34,759 downwards.
GGTCGCGCAGCTCCATCGCCTCGTGAGTTCCCGTCGAGGCTCCAGAAGGCACCTGGGCAATAGCGCGGGAGCCGTCAGAAAGTACGGCTTCGACAGCGACCGTCGGCCGCCCCCGGGAATCGAGGATCTCCCATGAGTGTAGGGTTTGTATGGTTAAAGGCATTGCCAGAGTTCGTCGAGAGAGCGAGCCGGACGCACAATGAGACGTTTTGCCAGAACCCGCACCGCTTCCCTTTCTTTGTCATTGAGGTATTCCGCTGGAGACTTTCCGTCTGCCCGAGCTAGAAGTAATCCCGCCAAATGGGCCACCGTTCCCGCCCAAATCCAGTGCACCGGTACATCGAGCGCTTCCCAAAATGCGTCGGCGCATAACCGATAAGCGGACGCATGTGCCGGCAGATGAACCGATTTGAGAAGGAGATGGCACAAAAGGAATCCGGTATCAAAACACGGGTTCCCAAAATGGACCACCTCGAAGTCGATGGCCATAACCTCGCCCCCCGCAACCAGGAGGTTCTTCGGGCTCCAGTCGCCGTGTACGAGGGAAACCCGTCGGCTTCGGCAGGAGTCAATCAGCGCTTCAAAATGCCCCGCACAATCAGGGTGCTGGGCGGCGGTGAATCGATAGTAGGGATCCAGCCGCAACTCATCAAAAACGGTCTGGTCTCCGAATCGGCCCTCCCACACCGGGCTCTCCCAGGTTGATCGGATCAGTGCGCCGAGAATTCGCCCCGCCGCCGCACCGACCTCGGCAACCGCATTGCCCCTCAGCAATTCCGACTTCCAGTCGGCAGCCCCGCAGGTAGCGGCATCCATGGTATATATGCAGTTTTGCCGATCCAAGTACCTTACTTGAGGAACCGCGCCGGGCGGCAACAGTGGAGCGACCAATTCGAGCGCCTCCGCCTCGCGGAGCGTGCGTTCCGGACGGGATCGCCAATCCGCCGCTACCCGGAGTTTTTCCAACGCCTGCTTGCAGACGATTCTCCCACCTGGTCCTTCTGCCAACAAGACGGTATTGGAAACACCGCCACCAAGCGGTCGAATTATGGCGTTACGCGCGCCAAGCCACCCTGCCTGGTGGAGGTACTCGGAAGCGTTCTCTGCGGTTAGCTGAAACAAAAGAAAAGGATATCAGGTGCTTCGCGAGAACAGGCCAAAGAGGCCGGACAGTCCGCCGCTCGACCGCGCCTTCTCGGCCTTCTTCTTCTGCCGATCCAAATCGTGGCCAAGCAACAACTCCGCCATGACCGCAATCTGCTTGCCGATCGGGGTAGACGCGGCAAGCGGTTTCCCGTCCAAAAGTGCTCGCTGTACGCCCTCATAGTCGCTACCGATGAGCTGGTAGATATCGCTCTGCAGGGCCGTCTCAATCATCTCTTTGGTGAGTCCGACGTCCCGATTGAACCGATTGATCACGAGATGAATGCGCTGTCGGGGAATTGAGTGCGTCTCATAATAGTTCAACACCCGCTGGGCGGCTTGAAGCGCCGGGAGTTCATTCGTCGTCACGAGAATGGTTTCATCGGAAGAACGAACCGAACTCAATGCCCACTCTCCATAGGCATTTCCGAGATCCGCGACGACGAAATCGTACAAGCGCCGGGAGAAATCAAGGATGGGACGGGTGTCCCCCATTTCCTGAGCGCCTTCGATCGGGTTCTCCGGAGCAAGCAAAATGTCGATACCGGAGTAGTTCTGCACGACCCCCCGCCAGACGTCAAAATCAAGGCCCGCCCCTTGATTCAAAATGTCCAAGAAAGTGAACGCCGGCTTCAACTTCATCTGGAACGCCTGCGTACCAGTGATCGGATCCAGATCGGCTAGAAGCGTCCGAGCCGACCCAGACCGTTTGAGTTGCATGGCGAGATTGAAGGCGATCGTGCTTGCACCGCATGCGCCCTTTGCCGGGATCACACTGATCACACGGCCCTGTTGGGCCGCGAGTTCCGGAATCAGGTGAGAGAGCTTCTCAATTACCGTGCGAAATTGCTCATCGCTGAACGGTTGCGTAAGAAAATCTTTCGCGCCTAGCCGCAACGCCTGCAAAATGAGTTGCGGATTGCTGGCTGGAACCAGACTCACGACAGGTATCAAGGGGTATGCGTCGACGATTTGCGCCAACGATTCTAGCCCGGCCTCTTCGTTGGTGATCAAATCCAGGAAGCAGACCATGTCGCTGCTTCCAATGTTCCCCAAGTTTCCGTCCAGCGGATACCCTTGTAATTCAATAACTTGGGCGGCGGGCACCGCACTCGACACGATGGGCAGCAGTTCGGAAGTAATCTTCCGCCCGGGGGTCACAAGGACTATGCGCCAGGAATCGGCTGCCAACGGGTCTCCTCTCTCTCAATTGTAGCGGTCCGGCCCTGAACTGTGGAACCACGCCTAATCTCTACATCGGCTTCTCTCCCGAAAAACATAAGGCAGGCCCTTGCACCTGCTCCCTCGACAAATTGCACTAAGACCTCGAATGGGTGGGACGATATGCGTTTTCAGAGGGTAGTAGCCCTTTAAGGAAGGCGCAAAGCAAAATGGACATTCACGGAAGAAAGACAATTGCGGTCTGCGAGTCGCAACCGGTGACGGCGGAGGGGCTCAATGCCATTCTGGCGCAATGCGATGACATGACATTTCTGGGGCGGACCGAAACTCTACCAGCAGCCAGCGAGTTGGTTCGCCAACTGCGTCCGGACGTTTGCGTCGTGGACAAATCGTTGGGTATTCAAGCGGTTATGGACTGGGTGGCCCAGGCAAAAATGCTTTCACAACACGTCACCGAGGTCGTAGTCTGGGGCGTATCGATTACTGAGGCCGAAGCACTGCGCTTCCTTCAATCGGGGGCAAAGGGTATTCTTCGGAAGACTTCGGACGTGCCGACCGTTGTCGCCTGCCTGGAGGCTGTCGCTCGTGGCTCTAGTTGGATGGCCGACTCCGTCTTCCGCGATTCTCACCGCGTAGAGCGGCACTCCCGCAGCGAGTTGACCCCCAGAGAGCACCAGGTGCTCGAACTCGTGGAACAGGGGATGAAGAACAAGGAAATTGCGCGGGAGTTGGGCATTCGGCCTGGAACCGTCAAAATCCATCTCAAGCACATTTTCGAGAAAACCGGTGTTCGCGGTAGATATGGACTCGCCCTGTCTGTGATGCGAGAAAAGGGCATCATCGAAATGGCCCCCGTCAGCTAGCAGAATGGTCCAAGTCGCGTTGGGAATGCGCCGAGAAGCCGGGAATTCGGGCGGGCTGCGACATGTAGCATGATATGCTGGCGGAATATGCCGCCAGACGCGCAGCCCCTCCTCCGGAATGTGCGGACGACACTACTCCTTCTCCTTGCTGCAACCGTTCCGGCCGTTCCCGCCGAGACGCCGAAGCTTGTCGAAATCCTCTCGTCTGAACTGGACCGCAACTTTCAGATTCTGAAGGAGAAAGGCGACCCGAAGCCTTATTTTGCGGCGTATGCGGTGACAGATTCCGAGGTCATTTCTCTTGATGCGACCTCCGGCCTTCTTGCCGCGAGAGATGTTCGGCACAGCCGAAACCTCGACGTCACTGTCCGGGTTGGCTCTCCGAAACTGGACAATTACCGGCGCCAGCCACGTGACATCGCACAATTTACACTCGGCAGCATGGTGTCGCTCGATGACAACCCGAATGCCCTGAAGCGGCGACTTTGGATGGACACCGACGCCGTATACCGATCGGCATCGCAACGCCTGACCAACATCAAGGCGAACACGCAAGTGAAAGTGGATGCGGCAGATCCGTCAGATGACTTCTCTCCGGCGGAGTCTGTGGTCGACTTTCGCCCCGTCGCCGAGTATAAAGTAAACGAAAAACAGATGGCAGATCGCCTTCGCGCATGGTCAAAGAAGATGGCAGGCATCCCGGAGATCCTGAGTTCCTCGATATCATTTCAGGCCCAGCGCGAGGTGAAGACCTTTGTAAACACCGAAGGGTCTCGCCTGCAGCACGGAAGAACATATGCGCGAATCATAATCGCTGCACGATCGAAAGCCTTCGACGGGATGGATTTGGCGACTTCCGACACAATTGAAGCCGAAGACCCAAGCAGATTGCCGGATCCGAAAGTCGTCGAGGCAAGAATAGACAAGGTGATCGCTGACCTGCGCGGACTGCTGAAATCGGCTGAGGTTGATCCATTTGTGGGCCCTGCCATCCTCTCCGGCCGCGCATCAGGGGTTTTCTTCCACGAGATATTTGGCCATCGAATAGAAGGCCACCGGCAAAAGGACGAGTCCGAAGGACAGACGTTCACCAAGCGCGTCGAGAAAGAGGTCTTGCCGGAGTTCCTCAGCGTCTATTTTGACCCGACACTGAAACGATTCGCCGATGAAGACCTCTATGGCTGGTACGACTATGATGACGAAGGAGTTAAGGCCCGGCGGGTTTCCGTGGTAGAAAATGGCATTCTCAAGACATTTCTCCTGAGCCGCTCTCCGATTGCCGGATTCCCGAAGTCAAACGGCCACGGAAGGCGTCAGGCAGGCGCGGAAATTGTCGCAAGGCAGTCCAACCTGGTGGTACATTCAGCCAAACAAGTTCCTGATGCCGAGCTTCGAAAGATGTTGATCGATGAAATCAAACGGCAGGGGAAACCCTATGGCCTGTACTTCGAATCGGTAACGGGCGGTTACACAACCACCCGCAGTGCCGGACTGCAGGCCTTTACGGTGATCCCCCTTGTGGTTTACAGGGTATATCCCGACGGTCGGCCCGACGAACTAGTGCGCGGGGCCGATATCGTCGGCACCCCACTCGCCAGCTTCGCCAAGATCATCGCAACCTCCAACAAGGTGGAAGTCTTCAACGGTTTCTGCGGAGCCGAGTCTGGAAGTGTGCCGGTGTCGGCGTCCTCCCCAGCACTTCTGGTAAGTGAGATCGAGGTACAGCGCAAGAACCGGTCGCAGGATCGGCCCCCATTGCTGCCGCGCCCCCCTGGTTCCGCCGGAGGTGCGGAATGAAACGTCGAACGTTGCTAGCGCTACCCGTATTCGGAGCGTTGCTCCCCGGGCAGCCCAAAATCGACGACCCGTTCCTGGAAGCGATGGCTGCCGAGCTGGAGCGGTCACTCAGCCTCTCCATCGCCGGGGAAAAACCGTATTACATCGAATATTCGATTGAAGATGGCAACACATTCTCCTGTCATGCCACCCTTGGTGGGCTAATCCTTTCGAACACCTCTCCCTATCGAGTTCCTCGCGTCGTCGTTCGAGTTGGGAGCTATGAGTTCGACAACACGAATTCGGTTGCCACCGGCCAGATTCGAAGCGCCCGCTACGATAACGCCCGCTGGCCATTGGAGTTCAGCCGGCACCAGATTCAACAGGATCTTTGGCTAGCAACTGATCGCGCCTACAAAGCGGCGGTTCAGGAAATCACGTTCAAGAAATCCGCCTTGCAGAACATCACCCTTTCGGAGAAGATCAGTGATTTCGCCAAGCAGGCGCCGTTGGTAAAACTATTGCCCGCAGCAAAGTTCAAGAACGACCAGAAGAAATGGGAAGCGACGGCACGGCGACTCTCCGCCGCGTTCGGAGCCTATCCCAAGGTACTCGACTCCCGGGTCGAAATCGACAACTCCAGCACCACGGCCTATTTCGTCAACACCGAGGGTACCCGAGTCCGAGTTCCCGAATCGCTTTGCACCGTCCGCGCCCGGGCCGAAGCCTATGCCACGGACGGTGCCGTGATACGGTCCCATCGGTTTTTCCATGCATTTCAAATGGAACAGTTGCCCGCTGAGGAAGTGATGCGCCGGGAACTGGAAGCCATGGCCAAGTCTCTCAGTTCGTTGGTCGATGCCCCGGTAGGGGAAGCGTATACCGGTCCGGTCCTTTTCGAGTCATTCGCCGCCGGGCAGCTTTTCGCTCAGGTGTTTGGTGGACAACTGCAACCGTCGAGAGACCCCGTATCGGTACCGGGACGGCCCGTCAACTTGCCTCCCTCGGAACTGGAGAGCCGGATGAATGGGCGCGTGTTGCCCGATTTTGTTGATGTGATCGACGACCCGCATGCTTCGTGGAAAGGCCGACCCCTTTTTGGCCAAATGGAGGTCGACAGCGAAGGAGTAGCTCCGGAGCGCATGACGCTCGTGGAGAAGGGAACATTGAAGGCGCTCCTTTACTCCCGGCAACCGGTCCGGGGACATGAGGGCTCTAACGGGCGTGGCCGTATCCCCGGAGCCTTCGGCGCCGCGGCCGTGATGCCGACGAATCTCTTGGTGCAGTGCCGCGATGCGGTTTCTCGACCCGAATTGAAGAAGAAACTGCTGGAACTGGTGCAGCAACGCCGGAAGCCGTATGGGATCCTGGTACGCCGGATGGACTATCCCTCTAGTGCCAGCGTGGTGGAATTGCGTCGACTCGCCAATGCAATGCAGGGCTCAGGCTCGTCGCGTCCGCTCAGTTCGCCACTTGAGATCTTCCGAGTCTATCCGGATGGCCGGGAAGAGGCGATCCGGGGTGTACGATTCCGAGGTATCAATGTTCGTTTACTTCGCGACATTCTGGCTGCCGGCGATGACCCGGAACCGATGGAGTACCTGCTCAATGGCGCACCTCTGGCTCTGATGGGTGCCGGCGGCTATGTGGTAGGGGCCTCGGTCGTGTGTCCCTCCCTCCTTTTTGATGAGATTGATCTGGAGCGTCCGCAAGAGGAGCGGCCTCGGCCGCCCGTGGTGGCGCCGCCGCCGCTCGACAGCGGCTTGTAGCAAGAAAATGGGTTTGTTAGCGCGGTCTGTTTTCCGCGAAATCATCGCCGGTGCCAGCGTAGGAACACTGCTGTTTACCTTCGTGCTTTTTCTGCGCAGTGCCAGTCTGTTGTTTGAGCAACTGGTCCGCGGAGCCGCACCAGCGTCAACGATCGGCTACCTGTTTTTGCTCGTAATGCCGTTCGTGTTCATGTTCACGATTCCAGTTGGCGTCCTGGTCGGAGTCCTGATCGGACTCAGCCGCATGTCGAGCGACGGAGAAATCATCGCCTTACGCGCGGCGGGAGTATCCACTCGCCGCCTTATGGCGCCCGTGATCGCGTTCGCCCTATTCGGCACCGCGATTACCGCTGCTTGCTCACTGTGGGTCAACCCTTGGGCGGTACGGGAAACCATCCGCGTCCTCAACCAGATCGCCGCCGACCAGATGACCGCAGAGATCCAACCCCGCGTCTTCGCAGAACAATTTCCGAATAAGACGCTCTATGTAGGCGACGTCATTTCCGGTCCGGTCATCCGGTGGCGCAATGTGTTCATCGCGGACATGACGCCCCCCGAGCAACGGAACAGAACGACCCAGGAAGCCTCGGGGGACGCCCCGAGGATAACCATCGCCACCGACGCTCTGGCGGTGCCCGACTCCGCACACAATTCGATTCAGCTTCGATTGTTGAATGGGAGCTCCCACGAGGTCGGCAAGGAACTGGAAAATTACTTCGATATCCGATTCCCCTCGCTCGACCAGTTACTTGCAGCCAAGCCGCCTGAAGAGCAACGCGCGAAGGCATTCACCGGACTCGATACTGGTCCACTACGGGAAGAAGCGAAGCGGTCCAGGGACGCCGATATCGAATTGCAGCGCCGATTCGCCTTGCCTCCGGCGTGCCTGCTCTTGGCGCTGGTGGGCCTGCCGCTTGGTGTGTCAAGCCGAAAGTCGGGCAAATCAGCCGCTTTCGTCACCACAGTCTTTCTCTCATTCCTCTATTTCATGGCGCAGGTTAGCTTGATTGGACTGGCCAAACAGGGCCGTCTGCAACCGGTGGTCGCAGCCTGGGCTCCCAATATCGCATTCGCACTCATTGCGATCTTTCTTCTGGTTCGCCTGGAGGCCCCGGGGGACTCTGACGTCATCGGACGGGTACGCGGATGGTGGGCCGAATTGATTGCCGGATTCACATCCCGGTTGCGCCGGCGGGGAGGGACGAAGCCGAAAAGACGGGAAAGCAGTGCTCCATTCCGGCTACTCCCCCAAATCGTCGACACCTATCTCCTCAGCACGTATCTGTTCTATTTCGCTGTATGGTTGACCAGCTTTGTGCTCCTGATTCAGGTCTTCACTTTCTTTGAACTGCTGAGTGACATCCTGCGAAACAACATTCCCATGGCGAGGGTGGCGACCTACCACCTGTTTCTGACGCCGAAACTACTTTACGATTCCACTCCGATTTCGGGTATGGTGGCCGTTCTGATCACTTTCGCAGTATTGTCCAAACAGAACGAGGTAACGGCATTCAAGGCTTGTGGCGTGAGCCTCTATCGGCTTGCCTTGCCGATTCTCCTGGCTAGCCTCGCCCTCTCGGCGTTGCTCTTCGCCTTCGACTATTATGTAGTTCCGGATGCCAACTTGGTCCAGGATGGCATCCGTAGTGAAATCAAAGGCCGCGCCGTTCGAACATTTCTGCGGCCAGACCGGCAGTGGATCTACGGAAAGGGCACACGGATCTTCCACTACAAGTACTTCGATCCTTCCGCGAGAATAATGGCCGGTGTGCACATCTATGACCTTGACCCCAAAGTATTCCGCCTTCGCCGCCACATTCATGCGGAACGGGCGCAGTGGGAACCGGGTATCGGCGCGTGGATTTTCCAGAACGGATGGTCCCGAGATACCGACAATGTTCGGGCCTACCAGACATGGCAAGTGAAAACATTCCCGGAACTCACTGAAACCCCGGAACACTTCCTGCCGGAAGAAAAGCAGTACAAACAACTGAACTTTCACCAACTCGCCAGCTACATCAGCGAGCTAGGTCAGAGTGGCTTTGACACCGTTCGCCTCCGCGTTCAGTATCACCGGAAGTTTTCCGTTCCACTCTTTCCATTCATTCTCGCCATCATCGCCGTCCCCTTTTCTTTCTGGGTCGGGAACCGCGGCGCCATGACAGCAATTGGCGCCAGTTTCGTCATCGCGATCGCCTACCTTGCGGTAAATCAACTGTTCGAACAAATTGGCTACTTGAACCAGCTTCCGCCAACGGTAGCGGCATGGAGTCCGAATGTGATTTTCACGCTTGCAGGACTGTACGCCATGACCCGTTTACGCAGTTAGGAACCGGGAGCAGACGCAGCAACTGGGCGCGGAAGGTGCAGCGCTTCCCTTAGCCGTCGAACTCCATTCGGTCAGCCGTTAACGACCCGGCGCACGGAAGCAGGATCGGCACCCGGCAGCTTTCTCGCTTTTCGTCCCTGATTCATTCGGTCTTTCGCAGCCTGCAATGCCTCCCGCAATGGCTCGGATTGCACATCGACGGCGCCCCATTTAAAGCTGACGTTGGACATACCGAGATGACGCAACTGGAAGTCCCAGAGTTTTTCAGAGATCATCCCAACCCGGCGCTGATTGAAACCAGCTACATCGTGGCTGTAGATGAATATCCACTCGTTGTCCGCGACTCGGGCCCCAAAGTCACCCTCCCGGACGAAAGAGGACATGAGCTTGTCAACGGCGGCACTATTGTCCACACTCGGAGCCGGGTTCTTGCTCACCGCGGCGGTTCCGGCTTCGTTTGGCTGAAGCGTGATGACAAACAGGATTCCGGTCATCGGATTCGGCAAGCTCAACAATCGCGTCCATGTGCCCAGATCGTGCAGTCCGGTCGGCAAAAGAAGGTCTGGCACATGACCGACCTCAACACTGACTGGTTCCGGTTCCTGGGCGCGCGCGACGGAGATGTCTATCGGCGGCGGCGGAGTAACTTGAGCAGATTCAGGCGCAGCAACTGCAACAGCAACAGCAACTGGCTCCTCCCAGATGGGAGGCGGAGGAGGTACCGCTTCCTCGGTTTCATCAACAAGTGCAACGCCGAGCGGAGCCCAGTCGGCCACAATCACCGCAGGATGCAACTCTGGGAGCAGTTCGATCGGCGAATCCTGGGCAGTCTCGTTGAGCGGTCGAACCAGGGAAAGTGCCGCCGTCGGCCTTGAGACCTCCGGAAGCGAAGGCAAGTAGGCACCCTCTAAGGAGACACCCATGCCCGCCAACCGTGAAGTTCTGGGCCATACCGCATACTCGTGCATCGACACAGGCGCCCAGTCAGGTTCCGACTCTTCAGTGGGAACCGGCGGTTCCAACCAGAGCGAAGCTGTCTCCGCGATCACGAACTCTTCCGCCTCCGATGCCGCGACAGGCTCCGACAAATCGGGAGCCACAGTCTCTGGCCGGGAAGTCAACACCTCCAGCTCAGTAGTCTCTGGTAAGGAGGCTATCGGATCAACGAGCGGGCCATCGGCAAACAGAATCCCAATTTCATCCTCGGTCGAGCCAGGCAAAGGGTCGATAAACGGAGGTGGTTCGACAAAGTCGCTAACCTCACTGCTTCCAAGGTCACCAGCCAGAGGCAACGAACCGGCGGCGCCGACTTCGATTGCAGGGGCGGGTTGCGTTGCGGGAGTATCACCCTCGACGGCTTCAGCCAGTACCAACTCGACTGGCGACACTTCTGCGACTGGATCGGGATCCAATTCGAGTACGACCAGCGGTTGCTCCAAGAATTCAGGCGCCTGCGTGTCGATTGAAATCGCCGGCGCAACAACCTCCTCGGATAACTCTGGGAAGCTCGTGGCCAGAATGGGAGGTGGCGCTACCGGACCAACCAGTTCCAACGAATCCACATCAGGGATGATTGTCTCGACCGCCGTGGGTTCTGCGGCTACGTCGATCGTGGCCGGCGGAAGGTCCAACAACGATTCGACAGCTACGTTGATCAATGGTTCAGCACCGCTCTCAAGCTGTGGAGTCTCTGCAGTAATCTCATGCGCCACGATCGGCGGAGCAGCAGCGTTAACTGAATCCACATCGGCCAGAACTTCTTTGGTCGATTCCTCAAGCGATGGCTCGGGCACGAGAGCCGCGGCAACCTCGACAACGTCAACTCCGGCCAGAGGGCGACTCGAGTTCACATCCGTCTCGAAGTCGGGTACCACGCCAGGGGCTTCCTCACGTTCGTAGATGGGATCGCGCCCGACTACGGTCTCCGGGAAATCCACCAAAAACACAGGCTCGATGGTAGAGTCGGTCTCAGTCGCATTCGCGCCGGATTCAGCCTCATGGGACTCCTCCCGCACCAAAGCAACCTCGAATACGGCGTGCGGTACTTCCTGATTTGTGATCGCCGCCGGCAAGTTAGTGGCCGTCAACGGTGTTTCGCCCGTAGGCAATTCGCTGATGCCGGCTAAACCACCCACTTCACTATCCAGGCCGACCGTCCCAGCCAGTTCTTGCGGAGTCAGGTCCGCCGTCGGAATTTCCACGCCGGCATCAACGGTCTCAGACGAAACCCCGATGGTTGCATCCGAGGGCGTGCTCACGGGAGCATCCGGGCTGGACTCCAATATCGAAGGTCCTTTATCTGATTCGAATTGGGAACTATCAACGAAGCCCCTACCGGCTTCTCCCGCAGTAATCTCAACCCTCCGGTCCACAGTCGAGTCCGCCTCGACGGGTGTACGCGAAGCAACAGCCGGTTCTGAATATCTCGGGAAGGTGTCTCCTGTCCCCACTGCATAGGTGGCCGGCGATCCGCTGAACCCAGTGGAAACCGTCCGGAGAGGCCAGGCTGTCGCCGGTTCACGCGATGCATCGAGTTTCGAGACTTCAACCTCTGCCAATGTTCCGTTTGGCTCCAAGATCGGCCTGGCGGCCGCCGATTCGGGAGGCTCAATGGCGGACTCGATGTCGCGGGCGCCGGACGCTGCAATCACCTCGTCCAGTAGCGGACTGCTCCACGACGCCGCCACAGCCACCACATCTGGCGAATGCTCGGCAACTCGCTGCAATTCTTCCTCTAGTCTCAAAGACGGCACGGTCAATGGCCTGAGAATGGTGCCGGGTGCGGCTGGAGCGGCCTTTCGATCCAGTTGAGAGACCCTCTCAATTTCTTTCTGCAGAACAGTGGCTTCGGCGGGATTTAGTCCAACGGATGGGACCGCCTCATCCGGATCCGCGACAGGCGTTACAGTCTCCGGAATCGGCGGGGCAGACGCAGGTTGCGTAGCTTTTGAGGCCAGCACATTTTCCGCATTCGCGCGCTCCTGCTTCTCCCGCTTCGGAAGGCGCTCACGGATGTCCCAGTTCTCAGCCGCGTTCAACGGCTTGGGCAGGTCCTCTTCCCGCGGAGATCCGATCTCATCACGAATATCGGCCTCATACGCCGCCGAGGCCTCCGCACGCCTGGCGACGCGCGCTATTACTTCCGGACGAACCCAATCTCCATATGACTCGCCTTGCGTACGCTGATTCCGGTTTGTCCGCTTTGCGGTTCGATTCCGTCCCCGGCGCTGGCTCATCGGTGGGATATCGGCCAAGTCGTCGGCTTCCTCCGCCATTCGAGCATGTAGCATCGAGGCGCGTGAATCCACTTCAGCTAGAGCCTCTGGGTCAGCAAACGAATGCATCACCTCATGTGGTCTCGCCGCACGCGCTCCAACTCCACCCTGCGCCCTCGCAGCAGCTTCGCGCGCCTGCGACTGCCGCCCAGGTAGCCATTGCCCCAGGAAGCCCGCCGGATCCAGCAGAAGACGCCGCTCCTGCTCCTCCTTTCGCACCCGAAGTTCGATATTGTGCTCTCGCAGCTGTTCGTTGTTGCCCTTCAGGTAGTCGCAGACGAGCGCCACGAACGCTCCGCCTAGTACCACGGTAAGGCTAACGAAAATTTGGAGTTCCAACGATCCTAAGTCCATAGCTCCACACAAAGTGTATCGGCGGGATTAGTTTTGGAGAATAGGCCTGAACTCCCAAAAAAAATAGGTACTTTGGACCCGGCTGATCGTAGGGCCAAAAGTACCATGGACGTACAGGGGATTTTTCGCCGTCCGTCTAGGAGTCTTACCCTAGGGAATCCCCAAAACGGGCCGCTGACCAGGCAGCCCAGTGCCATTTCCTCGTTTTCTCACTGGACCCTCATCGGTAATCGTCGATCGCCGTCCACCGGTACTGTTGCTGAAATCCGTCTCCGCCTCCGAGAACTCAAGCGTTCGATCCAGCAACATTTCCACAACCGTACCGCGGCCGAGTACCACGTCTTGCCCGCGCGAAAGTAAGACCCCAACCATGCCCGCTGCCGCTCCCGCCGCCGCACCTACTGCCGTACCCATGCCGGGACGTCCCGCCGCGCTTCCCGCGATCACTCCAACTGAGGTACCAGCCCCTGCCGCGGTCGCTACCTTTACTGCATCCTGCCCCTTCGTTCCTTCCCCCTTGATCTTTCCCTCGGCACGGTCAAAATCTTCGCTCGAGCGGCCATCCAAGCCACCCATTCGCGCCCGAAAGTCGCGAGTCACGCCATTGGGGAGCGTCAGAGAGTCAAAACGGAGATACAACTCCGATTTTCCCTTGATGCGGCCGGCTCGTTTGGAAGATGTAATCGTACCCGCGACATACGAACCCGCAGGTATAACGATACGGCCGTCGGCCAACACCGGAAATGATGTCTCCAGATAGACCCGATCTCCCTCCGCGGCGTGCTTGGTGGAAACGCTGTTGATCATCACCAGAGGAACTCTGGTGCCGGTCGGGACTACATAGGCATCCGGTTTGGCCGGTTGCGCCTGCACAGCGAAAACTGGCAAAACCAGTAGCGCAAAAGTACGTGGGGACATCGGACTCCTCCTTCATTCTAAGGCCAATCGTGTCAATGGCCTCCCGCTATTTTGAACGCGGCTCCGAGCGTTCGGGTTGCGCTTCAGCACCGAAAATGTCGCCCGAAATCAGAAAGATACCAACGATTGCCAAAGGCCAGACATGGAGAAGTAGCCGAGGAAGCGACGTCGACAACTGCCAGTCCAGGTCCTTGGGGGTCGCCACGTACACAAAAAAGTAGCCCAACAGTTGGACTGTCACCAGGAGCAGGGGCAACAGCAGCGCTCCCGGCAATTCGCGCCGTACGCGCACCATTGCCAGCCAGACCCCGAACACGATCACGGGAGGAACCAGAACATTTCCAAACATCAATAATTCGCCAACAAACGCCCAAAATGTTGCCCAATAGCGATTAAAATCTGTCATCCGGACAGTCGCCAAGCTAGCATTCGCCGAGTTGACCAAATCGTTCGGCGGAGCCAGCCTTAGTTTGAAATAAAGGACTGCCGCCAGCACCAGCGCCATCCCCGCCAGGAGCGGCGGCAGTAGCGGCAGACGGGTCTTGAGATCCTTCCAACTTTTCACCGAGAAGAGGAAGGCGATTGCAGCGGCTCCGCAGAACAACAACCCCTCATTCTTGGTCCAAGCAGCAAATCCTGCGCATAGTCCCGCCAGAAAGGCGGTGCTAAACCCGCGCGCGGGTGCAAGGAGCGAATACGCGAGCAGGGACCCAGTCGCGACGACGAACGCAGCCAGCGGCACGTCCGCATAAAGCGATACGCCGACCCGTACCAAGGTCGTCGCACCTAGAATGGCAATGGTGCAGATGATGGCGATTCCCTGACCGCGCATCAACCGGACAGCACAGAACGGCACGGCGAACGCCGAGACCAGGAATAGCAACGCTACCGCAGCCACAATTCCTGACGACTCTCCGGCACCCGCGTGCCAGAGCAATGCGATGACACCGGGCAAAAGCAAGGGATAATCCGGATGGGCCCAATCGAGTAGCGGGGAAAAGGCACTCGCAAACTCTTGCCCGCGGAACAAAAACCTCGCCCGTAAATTCCAGATCGACCAGGCGTCCCACTCGCCGTGTGGCGCCGCCAGATGGAGCATCAGAAAGGTCAATCCAGCCAAGGCTCCCGTAACTCCCAGCAGAATCCACAGCCACATCGGTGCCGCTCCACCTGGTGCCTGCGGGTCCGGCACCGCGTGCTGCCCACGATGCCATGCCGCCCAACTTGCAGCCGCTGCCAGCACGACTACGCCACCGAGCGCCCCTTCGGCCGGGCCGCCCCCGACGATACAAACGCCAAAATAAAGTAAGCTGCTCAGCCCCAGCCCGGCCAACGGGGCAAGAGCTAAACGCAGCGGATCGGCACTCGACCACCGACTCGGCGCCGGCCAAACGGCCCGCACCGACACAAACCCCATGGCAATGATCAGTACCAGCAGCAGCCAAGCCCCCATGCTACTTCACCCTCTCATTTTCCAGCAGGGCAATTCCGTTCCCAAACTCCCGAATCACCTTAAATCCCCGATCGCGCAAGCTTCCCGCCGTCACGACACGATGAAAGTTCCCGATAACAAACCGCTGGTCAGGCGAATTGACCACCAATACCGGCGCCACCGCGTATTGCGTGAGGTGGTATTCCGCCACTGTGTTGGTGTCCCCCGGAGGTGCATCCGCATCGGTCATATAACCGATGATGCCCCGCGGCGGCAGCATCGTCCGAAGCGCGGCGAACCGCTGATTGAACTCCGTCACTCCATCGGGAGAAGGTGCCTTTGGGTAGAAATCGGCTACCTGGAAAAACAGTCGCCCCACCGAAAGCAGGGAGACGGCAGCGACGATTAGCGTGGAACCGAGTGCGCGCGCGGTCATGACCAGAAACCATTGTAACGGTCACATCCACTGTTCGTACCTAAAGGTTGCGCGGATCTATTCTGTTCCTCCCGCATTAGCTCGCAAGGGAAGATGCAGCCGTGGCGGGCTAGTCTGTCCCGGCAGGCGGAGCCGGATCTCGGGGTCTGACGGGGCGTTGGAGGGAATGCGGCAATTGATTTGATAGAGCCCTGCGAATCCCGGAGTCAACCCAGCATAGAGAATTCCATCATCGGGAACCGGAACGTCGTTTAGAAGAACCACAAACTGCGCCCTCGCCGATATCATCGCAGCCGAATTCGGAAGGGAGAGACCCGTTATCGCCGGTTGCGTGATCCCGAGTCCGGCGGCATAAAGAATGAGTACTTCACCCGGAGTGGCGGGCGACTCAACTGTGATGAGTGACCCATCCACGCGAACCGCAATAATCCCCTGTTCCTCCATTCGGAACAGGCCCGGAGAGGAGTCGGCAATCTGAATCTCGACATTCGGTCCCGCACGCCCGTTCGACACCACCCGCAGCGATCGCTTTCCGGTCCGGATATTGCCAGGTATCAGGAAATTCACCTGTTGCGGGGAAACGAAGAGGATCGGGACGGCGATGTTGTCGATAGCAATCGTCACTCCGGAGCCAATGAGCGATGTCGGTAAAAGATTGTTCCGGATATCGTCAGGAGAGATGGCGCGCGTCACGGCCGATAATTCTCTACCGTATAGTGACACAAGCCCAAGGGGAGCCAATGGACCCGGCTCATTGGTCGCCGCGTTGACGATGCTTTCCGATGTGTAGAACGGCGTGTGCCGGTCGGGTTCAGCAGCCCTCGCAACCTGGCAAAAAACCAACGACGCCGCAATCCAAGCCACTGCGGGCATAGCCACTCCTAGGACCTATAGAGATCCTACGCCGATACCCGTTGCGAGAAAAGACCAGAAATTGCCGAGAAGACTAGGGTTTTACGGAGGATTCCGAATCCAGAAGCGGGGGACCAAAAAAACCGGCGCGCAACCCGAAGGCCGCGCGCCGGTTAGGTTACATGTTTGCCTCGTCAAGAACTACTGAACCGGGATGACGGCCCCCGCCGTCGCAGTCGAGACACCACCCACAGTGATCGAAACCGGTAGGTTTCCGGTCGCGGCAGACTGTGGAATACGGATATTAAATTGCTGCAGGCCCGAGATGTTACCAGGGGCGAGGCCTGCATACAGAACATCGGCTGCAGCCAGCGCCGTTCCTCCAACTGTAACGGTCACCCGATCGCGAAGCGGCGCCTGGCCAGAGGTAATTTCACCAGCCTGATAAACCGGCTCGCCCAAACCGAATCCGGTTCCATAAAGGATCACCACATCGCCGCGGCGAGCGGCAACTCCGCCAGGGACCACCGCAGGATCGGCAATCGTGCGGAAATCGGAAGTCTGCGCCGCGATCGAGCGGCCGTTGAAAGTAAAGAAGGCCGGCGCATGATTGTTTACGGTGACAGTGGCCACATCAGAACGGACCTCATTCGGACGGCCCGGATTCAGGATCACCGTAAGCGGCACCGATCCGGTCGCTGTCGCCGCCGGAACCTGGAAATTCACCTGGTCCGTCTGAACATAGGTGACCGGCGCGCGGCGCCCACCGATATCGACAGCAACACAAGCCAATTGCTGCGGGAACGCCCCATTGACAAAATCGCCCGTGCTCGCTGCGCGCGTGCGGCCGGCGACTTCGAAGTCAAGCCCGAAAACGCTAGCCATCGCGTTCGGCGACAGTTCGCGGGCAAATGAGGCTGCGTTACCAACGCTCCGCAGCGTCGGCTTCTTTGTCAAATTGCAGGCTCCCTCGGCCTTCAACGTGATGTTGGTAGTGTAGATTCGGTCTTCCGCGTTGGTGCCGCCATTGTTAGCAGCGTTGCCTGCCGCGTAAAGTATAATGTCACCCACCTCGTTGGCCGGCGGGTTCCACTCAAACTCCCACTCCACACCACCACGCGTTCCGGCCCGGGTCGAAGGTTGAGTGTGTTCAGCAAATTGAGGCTCGGGCTCACCTGCGCAAGGCGGCAATGCAATTCCCAGACCGCAACGCAGGAGAATTGTATCGTTCTCGACAATCGTCCCGGCTCCCTTTGTCGTATCGCTGGCTACTCGGGCAGTAAACTGAAATCCCCACCGGGAAGCTTCCGGATGCTCTATTTTGATCCGGAT
This sequence comes from uncultured Solibacteraceae bacterium, assembly GCA_964430625.1. Classification (GTDB taxonomy): domain Bacteria; phylum Acidobacteriota; class Terriglobia; order Bryobacterales; family Bryobacteraceae. Next base: position 17,098 of record CAYSFR010000030.1, on the reverse strand, counting down.
CTTCTTCTTAACGCCCGGTGTATAGGTCATCGATTCCACCAGAATCTGGAACTTCCCGGTCGAGTCGGAATTCGCCGGAGCAAAAGTCCGATGGCACGCCGTACAGTTGGCTCCATTGTTATCCGTGGGCACACCGGCGACTGGTCCGCGAGGGCCTGTGGAGAAGGCAAAGAGGCTGGACGCGCCAAGCAGGGCGCCCGTGAAGAGAAGTTGGAAGATTCTGGTGGATCGCATTATGGTCCTTCGTTATTTATCTTTGGACGGGGAGTATCAACCCCGTTTGAATACTGATGCTGTTGATTTGCATTTCAATTGCCCGATCCCCATCTGGAAGATCGGGAATCGTGACATTGAACTGATAGAGACCGGAGCTCGACAGCCCGGCGAAAGCGGGAGTCACCGCAATCCCGCCAATCCGCATGACAACGTTGTCAACCAGGCCAGCGGCTCCACTGAAGACCTTGCCCGGGGCTACGGCCGGATTGGTGGGGCCAAACCCGGTTCCGAAGAAGAGAATCATCTCGCCGGGTTTAGCGGGAACAACACCAGCGGTTCCGGCCGGTCCAATCACCGCGGCGTCCAGTCGAACCGCCGCCGGATAAGTCTTCCCGCCGAGACTATAGGAGAACAACCCCGGAAGCTCCTTGGCAGCCGTCGCACTCACTGCGGTCGACTCTCCCGCGGCGGTCTTGACCACCACCTGCACAGGTCCGGTCTTTCCGCCAAGATCAGGCGCCTGCACATTCAGTTGCGTGGGCGAGATGAAGTAGATGAACGCCGGCTTTCCATCAATGGTCACGCTCGTACCCTCTAGCGAAGTCGGGAAGTTTCCAGCAGCATCGATTGCGCCGCTCCAATCCTTCGTCGTAGAAGCAAGATTGGTTCCGAAAATGGTCGTCCACGATCCGCTCACTACTCCAGGTGCAAACGAAGCTCCATTGACAACTCCATTGGTCGCCGTGATTGCGGGCGTGTTCGAGGACGCCTCTTTCGGCGTTACCGTATAGTTCGCCGTGTAGATCCGGTCTCCCGTGTTCTGGCCATTATTGTTTGCCGCGTTGGCAGCCACGTAGAATCGAACGTTTCCAGCAGTTGCAGCGGCGGGGGGAGTCCAGTCCACCTCAAAAGTGTTTGTTGTGCTGACCCGCGAGTGTTCGATGAACTCCAGTGGCGCCGCTGCGGCGCAGTTTCCCGACGCGGAACGCTCCTGCCCGTTTTGGCAGAGAATCAATTGGCCAGTTCCCACCGTTTCGAAGCGCCCTGCTTGCCCGTTCGTTTCGCTGCTTGCCAGCCGCGCTGACAGCTGAAATCCGTAGGCCCGGGCGGCCGAATCGGTAATGACGACCTTCAGCCTCTGTTTTTGCCCAGGGGTATAGGTCTGGCCATCAGGAAACTGCAGTTCCACCTTACCGCCCCCACCATTCACGGCCGTTCCGGTATGGCAACCGGCTTGGGCACAAGCCGCCGCAGGTCCGCCGGGTCCCCCCTCCGATCGCGGGTCTGGGCCAGAGTTATACGCCCAAACCAACATCGGCAGGGCGACCAATAACGTCACCACTTGCCCCTTTGTCTTAAATACCGTTACGTGTCTCATTCGAGAACAAACCCAAGTTGAATTCAGCATACTCGATACCCCGTCAATGTATTTCTTACCGGATCAAGAGTTCACAACTTGTTCCCTATTTCATACCATCACCAGAAGGTGGTGGTTCAGGAGAACACCTTCGCTCCGCGCAGCGCCTTGCGCGCAACAGTGCTCAGCGGAAGGTCCGGAAGCTGTTCCAAGGGCGTCCAGGACAAGCTGGCAGGCACTTGACCCACACGCGTTAAAACCACTCGGAACTCATAGAGGTGATTGGTGATCGCGTGCGTGAACTCGTGAAAGAGTTTAGCAGATTTCGCTTCTGGTAGCTGATGCGGTTCGGGAAGTTCCCAGAATCCACCGAGCATCGCGGCATCCTGCGCACGTTGCCAGAGTAGGATATTTCCGTTCCGTATGGCTACCAGAAGCGTTCGCTTGATTCGACGGATTTCAGCCGTCTGGATCTTTACAGGCAATTCAGATACCAAACCAGCGGAATAGGCCCCACATTCGCCAACTAACGGGCAAAATTTACACTTGGCATCTCGGGGCACACAAATCGTCGCACCCAGTTCCATCATTGCTTGGTTATGCAAAGCGGGATTCTTCCCATCAAGCAACGCCTGCGCTTTCATCTGCAGGCGCTCCCGCGTCTTCGACGACCGGATATCCCCCGTATCCTTCGTCAACCGCGCCAACACTCGCATCACGTTTCCATCGAGCACGGCATGAGGCAAATCAAAACAGATACTCGCAATCGCCGCCGCAGTGTACGGACCTATGCCCGGCAAAGCGAGAAGGCCTTTGTAGTCGGAGGGGAAACCGCCGGCTTCCACCACTTGGCGTGCCGCAGCCCGCATGTTTCTCACGCGAGAGTAATAGCCCAGACCCGCCCAGGCCGACAAAAGTTCGTCATCATTCGCCACTGCGAGCGAGGCAACATCGGGGAAGCGGACCAGAAACCGTTCATAGAAGGGAATCACCGCCGCAACGCGGGTCTGTTGCAGCATGATCTCGGAAATCCAGATCCGGTAGGGATCCCTCGTCCGCCGCCACGGCATATCCCGCCGGTTGGCCTCGTACCACGCTCCCAACGCCCGCCGCATTGCCCGCAAACGGGCCGGACTCATCTCCTTCATATAATTGAGAAGGACCTTTTCAGGAAAGATCGGGACATTGGAAGACTCCATTTTCATTCGCGGCGCCCGGATGCACAACCTCAAGAATGTGTCTCTGACGCTTCCGCACAATCAATTGACTGTTGTTACCGGCGTTTCGGGTTCCGGAAAATCCTCGCTGGTCTTCGATACCGTCTATGCCGAAGGCCAGCGCCGCTACGTCGAATCGCTCTCCGCCTACGCCCGCCAGTTCCTCGACCGCATGGAGAAGCCGGAGGTCGATGAAATCCTTGGACTGGCCCCCCCCATCGCCATCCGTCAGAAAAACACCACTCGCAACCCGCGATCCACGGTAGCCACCTCCACGGAAACTTACGATTTCCTTCGCCTGTTATTCGCCCGCGCCGGCACCACCTACTGTTCGTCCTGCGGCGAGGCAGTGCGAAAAGACACCGTCGACGTGGTGGCGGAAACAATGGCTGCCGAAGCCACCGGGTCCCGGTGGTATGCGCTCTTCCCGGTTCACGCCTCCGGCAAGGAAGCCGCTCACCTTCGCGATCACCTCTTCGAACTCCGCCGTAAGGGGTTTAACCGCCTCTACCAGGGTGGAACCGTCTTCGAATTCTCCACCCCGGAATCCCTCCTCGACATCGACTTCGCCAAACCAGTCTTCGTCCTCGCCGATCGCGTCGCCATCTCCTCCTCCGCCGATCTCCGTTCCCGCCTCGCCGACACCGTCGAGACCTGTTATCGAGAGTCCGGTGAAGTACTCTTCGAGCAAGCCGGTGTGCCGGACCCGCCCCTCCGCAAGTTCAACGAAAAGTTCGCCTGCAAGAAGTGCAACATTGAGTACCAGACGCCGGAACCGCAGTTGTTCAGCTTCAACAACCCGGTCGGCGCCTGCCCTCGTTGCCAGGGCTTCGGCAACGTGATCGATTACGACATGGACCTCGTCCTCCCGGATGCGTCCCTTTCCATCTCGACCGGCGCCGTCCAGCCTTGGACCAAGCCCGCCTATCACGTCTGGCAAGGCAAGTTCGTTAAGCTCTACGGCAAAAGCGTCCGCTGTGATGTGCCCGTCTCCGATCTCGGTCGCGCCGAACGCGACCTTCTCTTCAACTACATCCGCAATGTCTTCTTCCCCGCGGTCGAAGAGAAAAAGTACAAGGTCCAGGTCCGCGTCTTCCTCAGCCGCTACCGCGGCTATGCCGAGTGTACCGAGTGCCAGGGCTCCCGCCTGCGCAAGGAGGCTCTCAACGTTCGCATCGGCGGCCTGAACATGGCCGAACTTGTTCGAATGAACATCGCCGACGCCTACGCCTTTTTCCTGCAATTGGAACTGGCGCCGGAACAGGCCGCGATCGCAGGCAAAGTTCTCATAGAAATCCGACAGCGGCTGCAGTTTCTCAACGATGTCGGTCTGCAATACCTGACCCTCGATCGCATGTCGGCCACGCTCTCCGGCGGCGAGGCCCAGCGCATCCAACTCGCCACCTGCCTCGGATCTCGCCTCGTGGGCGCCTGTTATGTTCTCGACGAACCTTCCATCGGGCTCCATAGCCGTGACACCGAACGGCTCATCAAAATCCTCCACGAACTGCGCGACCTCGGCAACACCATCCTCACCGTCGAACACGACCCCGACGTCATGCGCGCCGCCGATCACATTGTCGACCTCGGTCCCGGCGCCGGCGAAAACGGCGGCAAAGTGATCTTCGAAGGAACCTTCAAGAAACTCCTCGCACCGTCAAACACCTCGCTCACCGGTCGCTATCTCCGGCACGAACTGGAAACATCTCCCAAACTCGCCCGCCGCGCCGTCCAGCCGAAGAAAACTGTTCGTATCCTCGGCGCCCGCGCCAACAACCTGAAAAACGTCGACGTCACCATCCCGCTCCACATGCTCGTCGCCGTCACCGGCGTCTCCGGATCCGGGAAGTCGAGCCTCGTTCACGAAGTCATCTACCGTGCCCTCGAGCGCGAACTGTCCAGCGAGGGCCGCCCCATGGAGGACGAAAGCGACGCCCCCGGCGCCGCCGAAAAGCAAACCTGGAAGACCATCGAACGCGCCCACCTTTTGAATCAGGTCGTCCTCGTCGACCAAAGTCCCATCGGCCGGACGCCCCGCTCCAACCCGGTTACCTACGTCAAAGCCTTCGACGTCATCCGCGAGCTCTTCGCCTCCACCGTCGAATCCGACCGCCGTGGCTACACCGCGGGGCACTTTTCCTTCAATATCCCCGGCGGCCGCTGCGAAGTCTGCCAGGGAGACGGCACCGTGACGGTGGAAATGCAGTTTCTCGCCGACGTCGAGCTCATTTGCGAAGACTGCAAAGGAACCCGGTTCAAACAGTCCATACTCGACGTGAAGTACAAAGGACTCAACATCCACCAGGTGCTGCAACTGACCATCGCCGAAGCCCTCCGCTTCTTTCACGAAACGCCAAAACTGGTAAACAAACTGAAGGTACTTCAGGAGGTCGGCCTCGGTTATCTCCGCCTTGGTCAATCTGCCACCACGCTCTCCGGCGGCGAAGCCCAGCGTGTCAAACTCGCCGCCCACTTGGCGCAGTCTTCCAGCGAAGGGACACTCTTCCTCTTCGATGAACCCACCACGGGCTTACACTTCGACGATATCCGGAAACTGCTCGACGCCTTCCAGCGTCTCATCCACAACGGCGGCTCCATCCTGCTTATCGAACATAATCTCGAGGTCATCCGTGCGGCGGATTGGGTCATCGACCTCGGTCCGGACGGTGGCGGAGGGGGCGGGCGCATTGTCGGCGAAGGCGCGCCGGAACGGATCGCAGGATTAACAGATTCCCATACCGGCCGGTTCTTGCGCGAGATGTTCGAAAGGTAGACTAAAGGCGTATGGTGCGCACCCTTCTTCTCGCGTTCTGGCTGCAGGCGGCCGACCCGTCGGCCGAAGGCATGAAGGCGCTCGAAGGTCAGAAGTACGAGGAAGCCGCCAAGCTGTTCGCCGAAGCGGTTACGAAGGATAAGGACGACCTTTCCGCGCAATTCCACCTGGGCCTTTGTCTCAGCCTGCTCAACCGGGATAGCGAAGCGATAGACGCCTACAAGAAAGTGCTCGCCGCAAAACCCGGCCTGTACGAAGCGCAGTTGAATCTGGGAGTGCTCCACCTCCGCCAAAAGCAGTTCGCCGAGGCGGCGGCGCTGCTGGAGGAGGCGCGTAAACAGAAACCCGCCGAATTCCGTCCCAACTATTATGCCGGCGAAGCGCTCCTCGGCCTCGGCAAAAACGAGGATGCAGAAGCCCCTCTGCGCGCGGCTCTCAATGCCGATTCCAAACGCCCGGAAGCCATGCTTGCCGTCGGCCGCGCCCTCGCCCGCCAAGGCCGCGTCAAGGAAAGCGCCACCTGGTTTGAGAGCGCGGCGCAAGCCGACGCCGCCTATCGGGACGCCCTGCTGGAGTTGGCGGCGGTTCACGAGCAGGCGAAGAACAGGGATGCCGCGATTGCGATCTATAAACAGTTCCCCGACAACCCTGGCGCCCGCGAACGAATGGGCGTCCTGCTGCTGGAGAACGGTGAGGCCGGCGCCGCGGTCGCCGAACTGGAAAACGCGGTAAAATCCTCCCCCACCGCCGCCAATCGTTTCGCCCTCGCCACCGCCTACCTCAAGTCCAAGCAGAACGACAAAGCACTTCCGCTGATTGCCGCCGCCGTTCAACAGGAACCGCGCAACGTGGACCTTCGCCTCACCCTCGGCCGGCTCCTTCGCGAGGCGAAAAATCTACCCGGCGCCGCGCAGGAATTTCTCAACGCCGCCCAAGCCGACCCCAAGTCGCAACCCGCCTGGCGCGAACTCGCCTCCACCCTGTTTCTTATCGGCAACTATCAGGGCACACTCGCCGCCTTCGACCGCCTTCGCGCCCTCGGCGAGGAAACGCCCGCCCAGTGGTATCTCCGGGCCCTTTGCTACGACCGGATGCAACTCTATAAAGAGGCACTGCCAGCCTATGAGAAGTTTCTCGCTATGAGCGACGGCAAGAGTCCGGAGGAAGAGTTCAAGGCCCGCCAGCGAATCCGCGTCGTCAAGAAAGTGCTGGACAAGAAATGATTAGGCTCTCAGCACTTCTCGTGCTTTCAACCTTCCTTGGCGCCGCCGATCTTACCGCCGTCAAAGCCGAGCCCAACCTGGAGAAGCGGTCGGAAAAGGCACTCGTTTATGCCAACGATGTCCTCGCCGCCATGCGCGCCGAACTCGACAAGAACAACGTCGACAAAATAAAGGATCAACTGCGCGAACTGGAAGCCACCGTCGATCTCTCCATCGATTCCCTGAAAGCCACCGGCAAAAACGCCCGCCGCAACCCCAAATACTTCAAACGCGCCGAACTCCGGTTGCGCGATCTCCAACGCCGCCTGGAAACCTTCCGCCGCGATATGAGCTTTGACGATCGGCCCGTCCTCGACGGCGTCATTGCCCACATCGCCAAGCGCATAGACGAACTGGTGGAAGCTACTTTACGAGGATAGCCATGCGAATCCTGCTCTTGCTGACACTCTCGATCACCCTGGCTGCTCAGGACAAGGACTTCCTCACTGGCGACGAAGTCGACCAGGTCCGCCTGGTACAGGAGCGCAATGAACGGCTCCAACTCTACATGCACTTCGCCAAGCAGCGTGTGGATCAGGTGGAAAGCCTCCTCAAACGCGACAAGGCCGGCCGCAGCATCCTCATCCACGACCTCCTGGAGCAGTACACCAAGATCATCGAAGCCGCCGACATGGTCACCGACGACGCCCTCAAACGCAAAGCGGACGTCGTCCTGGGCGTAAAGGCCCTGGCCGCCGCAGAAAAAGACCTCCTCGCACGCCTGGAAAAGATGCGTGACGCCAAGCCGAAGGACATGGGCCGCTACGAACTGGTGCTCGAAACGGCCATCGAAACAACCAAGGACTCCTTTGAACTCGCACAGGAAGATCTCGCCGGGCGCGGCCAATCGGTCATTGACCGCGATGCCCGCGAGAAGAAGGAGCGCGACGCCCTGCTTTCCACTAAGGAGCGGGAGGAAAAACAGGCAACCGAAAAGAAGGAGGCGCAGGAACAGCAGAAACGCAAAGCGCCCACGCTGCGCAAGAGGGGCGAAGTCGCCCCGCCTAAGTGAGCACCTCCCGGTAGGCATCCTCCTCAAACCCGATCACCAGCTTTTTCCCGGCAAAGAACGCCGGCGCCCGCAGGTTCCCACTGGGTCCTATGATCAACGCCGCAATCTCCTCGTCCTCGGCGCCTTTGGGGTTCAGGCGCTTCACCGCCTTACCTTTGGCCGAGATGATCTCTTCGGCACCTCGCGCTAAGCGCAACGCCTCTTCCCGGCCAATTGTACTCTTCTTCGCGTCTACGCGCTCGGCGACTTCGACGCTGTTCTTCGCAAGAAACTCTTGCGTTTTTCCGCAGGTGATTCAACCCTGGCGGTGATACGACCATCTGATGGACTTCATCCCTCGAAGCTATCACGGCTTTTCATTTGCGTGGAAACAGGCAGGGCCGTTATCCTTAGGGTTTCATGGATACTGCTCCTGGACTCCTCCGCAAGACGCCGCTCAACGCGGTGCATCGCGCGTCCGGCGCGAAGATGGTCGATTTCGGGGGGTGGGATATGCCGGTCCAGTACTCCGGCATCCTCGATGAGCATGCACTCATCCGGACCCGCGTCGGCCTCTTCGACGTCTCTCACATGGGCGAAATCACCGTCAAAGGCCCCCAGGCCTTGGCCCTTGTGAACTGGGTCTCTTGCAATGACGCGGCCAAACTGCAAGTCGGCCAGGCCCACTACAGCGGACTCATTCTGCCCAACGGCGGTTTCGTCGACGACATTCTCGTCCACAAATTTGCCGATGATCACTTCTTCCTCTGCGTCAACGCGTCGAACCAGGACAAGGACTTCGCCCACATCCAGGAGCAATGTACCCTGGGCGGATTCGACGCCGCCGTTGAGAACATCGGCCCCAGCCTCTCGCAGATCGCCGTTCAGGGCCCTCGCGCTGTCGAAACGCTGCAGAAACTCACCGCCACGGAACTGGCACCCATCAAATACTACTGGTTCGCCACCGGGGAAGTCTCCGGCACCCCTGCCACCATCGCCCGTACCGGCTACACCGGCGAAGACGGCTTTGAAATCTACGTCCCCAACAGCGAGGCTCCCCGTCTCTGGAACGAACTTCTCGCCGCCGGCGAGGAGTTTGGCATCAAGCCGGCCGGCCTCGGTGCCCGCAACACGCTCCGCCTGGAAGCGGCCATGGCTCTCTATGGCCACGAAATCAATGATGAACTGAACCCTCTCGAAGCCGGCCTCAGCTGGATCGTCAAATTCAACAAAGGCGACTTCCTTGGCAAAGCGAAACTCGAAGAGATTAAGGCCGCCGGCCTCAAGCGGAAACTCTGCGGGTTCAAGATGACCGGCCGCGGCATCGGCCGCGACGGCTACGAAATCCAGGTGGACGGCGCTCCCGCCGGATGGGTCGCCTCCGGCGGCCCCGGACCTACCGTGGGCCTCAACATCGGCCTCTGCTATTTGCCGGTTGAAAAATCCAACGTCGGCCAGACGATTCAAGTTATGATTCGCAATCAGCCGGTCGACGCCGAAGTAATCCCAACCCCCTTCTACAAGCGAGCAAAATAATGTATCCCGAAAACTACAAGTACACGAAAGAACACGAGTGGATCCTCGTCGAAGGGGACACCGGGACCATAGGCATCACTGACCATGCCCAGCATGAACTGGGCGACATCGTTTACGTCGACCTGCCCAAGGCCGGCACCGCCGTCGATCAGGGCAAGGCTCTTGGTTCGGTCGAATCCGTCAAGGCCGTCTCGGACATCTATTCGCCCGTCACCGGCGAAGTCATCGAGTCCAACGGCGATCTCACCAGTGCCCCTGAAAAGCTCAATGCCGATCCCCACGGCGCCGCGTGGCTGGTGAAGATCAAACTCTCCAACCCCGCCGAACTCGACGGCCTCCTCTCCGCCGCCGATTACCAGGCCTACCTCGGCGAGTAGCATCGCTCCCTTTTCCATGTGGAAACGGCAGGCGCTCATCGTCATCGCATTCGTGGTGGCGTTGCGCCTGCCATTTCTCTTTCAGCCCATCCAGGGCGACGACATCTACTACCTGTTCGGCGCCCAGCACGCCCAGGTTGAACCCCTCCATCCCAAACACACCGCCTATGCCTTTCAAGGGGATGTCGTCTCCATGCAAGGCCACCCCCACCCGCCGTTCAACGTTTGGTACCTCGGCTCCATCCTCGCTTTCACCAAGGATGTCTACGAACTGCCCTTCCACGCCGCCTACCTCCCGTTTTCCCTCATCGCCGCCCTGTCCGCCCTCTCCATCGCCCGGCGCTATACCAACCGCCCCCTCCTGGCCACTCTGCTTTTCTGCGCCGTACCGGCTTTTGTCGTGAATGGCACCTCGCTCGAAAGCGATCTTCCCCTCCTCGCCTTCTGGCTCTTGGCCACCGCGCTTTTCCTCGCCGGACGCATGATTCCAGCCGCCCTAGCCATGCTCCTCGCCGCCGCCTGTGGCTACCAGGCCATCGTCCTCGTCCCTATTCTGTTCCTCGTCCATCGCCGCCCCCACTGGGTACTCGCCACGATCCCGGTCGCGCTGGGTGTCTATGAACTCTGGGAACGCGCCACCTCCGGCGCCATGCCCGCCCAGGTACTGACCGGCTACTTCGACACCTATGGCCTCCAGCGCCTGGAAAACAAGCTCCGCAATGCCGGCGCCCTCACCGCGCACATGGGCTGGCTGGTCACTCCGCTCGCTGCCCTGCCCGTCTTCCGGCGCCAATGGCCCTCGGCCCTGCTCCCGGCCGCCATCGCCGCCTGGTTCGACCCTAACCCGCTCTGCTGGGCCTCCGTCTTTGCCGGCGCGTGCATCCTCTCTGAGGCCCGCCGCCACGGCTGGCTCGGCCACTGGATTCTTCTCTTTTTCGCGGCGGCGTTGGTTCTCTTCTTCGCCGGTTCGGCTCGTTACCTACTCCCCCTCGCCCTGCCGGTCTGCATCCTCATCGCCGAATACACCGGCTATTGGGCCGTCGCCGCCAATCTCGTCCTCGGCCTGCTCCTGGCAACGGTCAACTACCACCATTGGGATGGCTACCGCCGCCTGGCCGCCACCGTCCCGGAGGACAAACGCGTCTGGGTCAACGGCGAATGGGGCCTGCGCTTTTACCTCGAATCCCGCGGCGCCCTTCCCCTCCTTCGTGGTCAGTCCGTCCAGCCCGGTGAGTTCGTTGTCACCAGCCAACTGGCTGATTCACTGAAATTCACCACCGGCGGCGGCGTCCCTGCCCCGGTCAGCGAAACCACCATCACCTCACCGATCCCTTTGCGCCTCATTGGTCTCGACGCCAAGTCCGCCTACTCCTCCGCCGCCAAGGGTCTCCGCCCCTTCGATATCACCTCTGCTCCCATTGACCATGTCCGCACCGTCTCGGTGATTGCCCGAAAGCCCGTGTTGTCCTATCTGCAAATGGGGTCACCGGAAGCCACGTCCCAGATCGTCTCCGGCGTCCACGACCTGGAGAACGGGCAATGGCGCTGGACCGATAGCCGCGCCGTCCTCCTCCTGAAACGCCCGGCAACCCCCGCCGCCGTCGAAGCGAAAATCTATCTGCCGGATCAAGCCCCGGGCCGTCTCGTCACGCTGTCCCTCGACGGACAGCCGATGCTCTCGCTCACCCTCCCCTCCACCGGCACCCACACCCTCACCACCCCGCTGTTTACAGCCAAAGGGGAGGATGTCCAACTGACCCTCACCATCGACAAAACATTCCAGGCCCCCAACGACCATCGCCGCCTGGGAATGATCCTTGCCGGCGCTGGCTTTACTTCGAAATAGACAGCCGCCGCACCCGGTGCGCTTCGCTGTCGCCGATATAGACCACACCCTTCTTGTCGACGAACACCCCATGCGGCCGGGCCATGGCGCAAGCCGACGGCGACGTCTCCGGTCCGTCCCCTCGTTTTCCGGTACCCGCCGGGGTGCTGATCAGCCCCGTCTTCAAATCGATCCGGCGAATCGTATGGCTTTCCGTATCTGCCAGATAGACGCCGCCGTCCTTGGACCAGCTAATCCCTTTCGGCCCGTTCAACAACGCCTGTTTCGCCGGTGCCCCATCCCCGGCCCAGCCCTTGGCGCCCGTTCCCGCGATGTGGTGCAGTGTCTTGGTTTTCCAGTCGATGCGATAAACCATGTTCCCCTCGCGCAGCGCCAAATACAGGTTCCCTTTCGGATCCACGTCGATCGCCCGCGGCCCGAACAAAGGCGTTCCGGCCAGCGCCGCGCCATCCGGCGTCGGTTTCTTCTCCCCCGTCCCCGCCCAAGTGCTGATCATCCCCGTTTTCATGTCGACCCGGCGGATCCGGTGATTGGCGATATCGCAGATCAACAGGCCCCCATCCGGATCAAACTGAATGCTGTGCGGTTGCGCCAGTTGGGCTTTCGCCGCCGGCCCGCCGTCGCCCGAAAACCCCGGTTGCCCGGTCCCCGCCACCGTCGTAATGATCTTCGTCTTGGCGTCCACCCGCCGCACCACATGGTTCTTCATCTCCACGAAGAACATGTTCCCGGCTTTGTCAAAACGAACCTCATACGGCTGATTCAGCGTCGCCTCGGTCGCCGCCCCGCCGTCGCCCGCATAGCCCATTTTCGCGTTCCCGGCCACGGTCGTCAGTTGCCGCGTCCGAAGGTCCAGGCGCCGCACCACGTGGTTATCGATGTCGCAGATATAGAGCGCCCCGTCCGGCCCGATCGCGAGCCCGTACGGGTTGTTCAGTTGTTCGGCCGAATACCCGGCCGTGCCGTTTCCGGCAATTGTCTCGATCCTCCACTCCGCACCGGCCGCCGCCGCGCACAGCAGAACGAATACCATTCCACGAATCGTCATAGTCGGAAGCAGTCTAACATTTCCCGCGCCACACGCTCCACCTCTTCCACCGGCGCAAACCGTATCCACCGCACATGATCCCCCCCCGGACACCAGATCGCCGGATCGCTTGGGCCAAACAGCGCCAGCGCCGGCGTCCCCACCGCCGCCGCCAGATGCGTAATTCCGCTATCGTTGCCGACGTACAACCGCGCGCCCGCCAGCCACTTCCCTAACTCCGCCAAATCGCCAAACCGGACCGCCCCGTCCAGCGTCTCCTCCGGCCCGCAAGTCCACGCCGCACCGCCCAAACGCCTTGCCAGCTCCCGGAAATCCCCCAGCGGCCAGTTCTTTTTCGCGCTCCCCGAAAACGGGTGAATCACAATCGAGCCATGCCGCGGGCCGGGCAAGACGATTCGTGGAACTGCCACCGGTGGCCCCGATGGCAACGCCGGGTGAAACCGAAAGGGCAGATGCGCCACCGCCGCCCGGAAATCCTCTCGGCCGGTCCCATACCAGGAATGGATCTGGTCAAACGAGCCCAGCCCCTCCGGTAACGGCATTCCCGGCAACCCCGCCAAGTCCAGTCCGGTGTCGGCAATCGCCCGCACCCGGTCGGCAAACTGTACCAGCGAAGCCACCGGCCGCGAGATCCAAACTTCGGTGTATTCCGTCCGCAGCATTTCCATCTCGGGGAAGTGGCGGATACAATCCCCAATCGCGCCGGGCCGGATCAGCAGTGTACGCAAACCCTACCGGAAGTCCGCCGGCACCTTGATGTCAATCGTCTTCGGCGGCAGACACGCGTTGTGATTGCACGCCTGATACCGCAACTTCCCGTTCAATACCGTGAATCCCGCCACTTTTGGCTTCACGGTCGAGGTAATCGCGAAATCTCCCGTAAACACGCTCAGCGGTTTCTCCGAAAACGCGTACTTTTCCTTCCGCGGCTCTGGAAACGTAACACCCACCGTCTCCACCGTATTGGTGTCCCAAGTGATTTTCAGCGGAATCAGGTAGGGATCCTCGGGCTTATGCGAATTCAGATGGTATCCGCCCTGCAGTTGCAGTTGCGTCTTGATCTGTACGTTTTCTCCGCGCTTGCCGCCCAGTGGGCCCGACGGCGCGACCTTTAAGACATCACTTTGCGCCGCCAGCAGCAGGGGCAGCAGGCACAATGCCAGCCGTGCGATCGGCCTGTTTGCCGAGAAGTTGCGCAATGTCATCTTGATAAACCTTTTTGCTCACCAGACCAATGTGTACCGCCGCCGTGCGGCCCTCGCGATCGATCAGAAACGACGTCGGCAGCGACTCCACCCCGCCATACTTCTGCGCCGTCAGGTCATCGCCGATCACCATCCTGTAATTCACCTTGTGCGACGTCACATACGGCTTAACCGCCGCCCAGCCATCCTCATCCATGGAAACGCCCAAGACGGCGAATCCCTTGTCCCGGTAGTTCTGCTCAAACTCCACAAACCATGGAATTTCGATCTTGCAAGGCCCGCACCACGTCGCCCAGAAGTTCAAGAGAACCACTTTGCCCTTGTAGTCGGACAGTTTCACTGTCTTCCCGTCAGCGTCTTTCAACGTGAAGTCCGGCGCGGGCCGTCTGGCCCCTTCCGCCTTTACGGCGGCACGGACGGAGTCCGAACCCATCCCGCAGCCCGCCAGCCAAAGGGCGGTGGACACGGCAGCTATTTTGGCAATGCGCAAGCGTCGAACTCCTTTTCTCTCTCAGTATATCGATTGCGCCGCCGCCTTCCGCGTTGCAGCTGTTTTTACGGCTGCGCTGCCACCCAATACCCCTGCCGCGCCGCTACCGCCCGTTTCCCCGGCTCCCGTAGTCGAACTTCCACCGCATGAAACCCCTCCGGCGCCGTCGCCGCAAAACTCAGCAGATACTGCGCATGCAACTCCTCCCCCACCCGCGAGACAATCTCCTCCAGCCTCCCGAGCGTGGCGAATCCCAGCTTCCGCCCGCCCGTATGCGTCGCCAGCGCGTCGGCCGAGTTCACTTTTCCCAACCGCACCAGTTCACTCAGCCCGGCAATGATGTCGTTCTCCCCGCCCGAAGGCCGCGGCCGGTCCGCCGCCTTCGTCGTAAACTGCGTCCGGGTCGCCGAATACGTCGCCGAAAATACCTGGATGTTCTCCCGCTGCAACTGCTCCAGCACCCCCTCCAGAGTCGCTTCGCTCCCCCGGTCTTTGCTCTCCCCGATAAACAGGATCACCCGCCGCTCGTCCCTCCGCCGCGCCCGAAACATCTCTACGGCCTGCGCCACCGCGTCCAGCATCACCGCCGGCCTCGCCCTCCTCGGCGCCAGTTGCTGAAACGCCCGCGTCATCTCTCCGGCGTCCCGCGTGAAATCCTGCGCCACCGTTACCCGGTCATCCACCGCCAGTATCGCCGCCGCTCCCTTCTCCCCGGTGATCAGCGGCTGGATCATCGCCCCCACCTTCCGAATCTTCAGCAACGCCGCCGCCGACAGGTCGTTGGTCTGCACCACCACCACCATCGCCAGCGGCACGCTGATCGTATCCGCCGTGTCAAAGTTGTACTTCACCACCCGCCCGTTGTCGGTCAGGACAAAATCCTCCGCGCCAAGCCCGTCCACCAACTTGCCGGCCGCATCGGTCACGGTAACCGGCACCAGCACCACCGGGACATTGGCGCGGAACGTCGTCTCCTGCGCGCTCAGCGTCGCCAGAAGGCAAATCAGAAGGAATCGCACAACCTCCAGACGTTACAACTCCACGCCCAGTTCCTGCCAAGTCACCACCCGTTGCTTTGTCATCGCCTCATGGCCCAGAATCGCCGTCAACGCCGCCGCCGCGCCGATCGATATATCCGCCGGATTCTTCCCGCTCCCGCCAATCAGATCGTAGAACGCCTTCGTATGCGCATGCGGCGCCTCTTCCACCTTCTCCGCCAACGCCACAATCTCCGCCTGTTGCCCCTGCCCCACATGGGGATAGAAATTCGTCGAGTACATTAGATCTACCCCGCCCTTCTCCCCGAAAATGTAGACAAGCTGATTTCCCCCCGGCATCTGCCGCGGATGAAAGACATTCTGCGTAAACGTCATCTTCACGCCCGTCGGATACTCAAACACCATGCTCCCGTTGTCGAAAATCGTCCGCCCCGGAGGGTCTCCCTTGTACCGCATGTTGCCGCCAAATCCGCACGCCCGCACCGGATGCGTATTCATCACCCAGTTGCACAGGTCCAGATTGTGCACCGACTGCTCAATCAGATACCCGCCCGACTTGGAAACATCGAAATACCAGTCTCCCGACGAACCGTCATGCGGCAGATCCGCCGTCGCATGGCGCTGCGCCTTGATCATGTAAATCTCTCCCAGCACCCCCCCGTGGATCTTCCCCACCGCCTTGCCGAGCTGCGCCATGGACCGTAACTGCTGTCCCGCTACAAATACCTTCCTCGACTTCTTCGCCGCCCGCACCACCGCCCGCACCTGCTGCGGCGTGATTCCCACCGGCTTCTCGCAATAGACGTGCTTACCCGCTTCCAGCGCCGCCACCGCCATCTCCGCATGCAGATGCGGCGGCGTAGCCACATAAACCGCCTCCACATCCTTGCGCTCGATCACCTTCCGCCACTCTTTCGTCGTGAACGGATTATCCTTTGCCGCCGCCGAAGCCGCTTTGTCCAATCGGTCGGCTTTCAAATCGCAAACGGCGGTTACCTTCGCATTCGGCTGCGCCAAAACACTCTGCAGCAGATACGCCCCCCGGTTGCCGGTACCGATTACCGCGGTACCCACCCGGTCGTTCGGCGATTGCGCCATGGCCGCCTGCGCGGCCGTCGCGGAAGAAATAAGAAAATGACGGCGTTCCATGCCCCGTTTATATCACTCCGGTCTATGGAACTGAAGCCAACCCCCGCACCACTGTCTCCACAAACTCCCTTGCCCGCCGTGCCAGCGCATCCACTCCCTCAGCCGTCGCGGGCCGCGCCACCAGCGGTTCAAAGATGTTCTCGCACGCCAGCGGCATCTCCAACCCCGTCCGCATCACCGGCCGCAGCAGCTTATAGTGGTCAATCTCTCCAAAGCCCGGCCCGCAATCCTCGTCCTTCGGGAAATTGCGGTGGTCCTTTATGGCAAAGGCTCGAATATCTCCCGCGCAGGTCGCGATATCCGCAATCGGGTCCTGATTCTCGTAATCCAATACGTTCCCGGCGTCGTAGCAGATTCGCACGGCCTCCGACCCCACCTCCCGCACAATTTGCGCGCAGTCCCGGCCCGTCGCCGTATTCCCCCCGTGCTGCTTGATCACCACCGTTACACCCGCCGCCTTTGCCTCCCCGGCCATCCCGCGCAGATTCCCCACAAATCTCTCATACTCCCCTTTTCCCGTTTTCCCAAAAGTCAGTAGGAAGGGAATCTTCGCCGCGGCCGCCTGCGCGATCCGCCGCCGGTGCGCCTCCAAGGCGTTCGCTGCCTCCAGGTGCACGGTCGAAAACATCATCA
>CAYSFR010000029.1:0-132075 GCA_964430625.1 uncultured Solibacteraceae bacterium | reverse complement strand
ACCCTACCAGGACCTTGCCTGCTTATCGGTGAACACTAATTTGGACAGGCGTGGTGTGAAATTGAGACCAGTGCTATTCCTGACGCCTTCTGTTTGCATGGTATTTGGCGATGCTGTGGGGACTTGTTGCGGCGTGCTTACCCGGGCCGGCTCGCCTTGGCGCGGTCGGGCATCGTACGTCCGGCAATGGTGGTTGGTGGGGCGGTTAGGTCGTATGGAGAGTTTTGCGCGAATGAATATCTGCGCGAATACAGAGGTCGTCGTGGAATTCCTGAATCCGAGAGGTTGCAGAGTGTTGGCAGTGAACGAATCGACGAGAGATTCTCGGGACCTGCTCGTAGCTTTGGTTTACTCGAGAACGAGGACTTGGACGGTTGTGCCCGAACGGTAATGTGGCGAGACTTTCGGAAAACAACCAGGTGCACTTCAAACGAATGCCCCTGGGATCCATCTGCATATTTCACCTCTCATCTCCCGGTGATTGACGATTGGAGTACTCTGGTCACCGAAGTTCCCTGGGCCGTCGCATACTCCACTTGGACCGACAAACTCATCTCCGTCGGCGGGAGCGCCTTGTCGGTCTCGATGTGAAGCGTGAAACCCTGGTCACCAGCGGAACAGTTGCTGGAGAGGCTGGAAGTCTGAGTTCACTCATTTCGGTACCTTGAAGCAAGGGTCGATTGGCGTCCAAATGGTTCGAAATTACTTTGGCCTCGCATTCGCGCACAGAGCTATTGACACAGCACCTTATTTGTACCACAATGTGGGGAAGATGCGCCGCCCCCCCTTCGTAGCCGATCTCGAACAGTTGGTTCTGGCCTCTGTTTCGTCGCTGGGAGATGATGCATATGGATTAACCATTCATGACCAGGTTGAGGCCTTGACGGCAAGCTATCGAATCGTCTCATTGGGTTCGATCTACACGACGTTGGATCGGTTAGAGCGCAAGGGATACGTTCGGTCATGGTATGGCGGTAGGACGGAAGCGCGGGGCGGTCGATCGAAAAGGTATTTTGAATTGACGGCTGAGGGGAGTGCGGCGTTTGAAAATTCGCTCGCTGTGGCAACTAGACTCGTTCGCTTGCGGGAACAGGAGGCGTGAAGAGATGCGGTCATATTTGCTTCGAATGGGCAAACTTGGGTTGGCGGGGGTCGTTGTGGGCGGGTACCTCACTGCCATGGGGCCTGAATCGTTGGTGACCAAGCTCGGGAACAGTTTCTGGTACGGCGGCGCCGGCCTGAATCCATTTTTCTTGGGCTACGCAGCGATCAACTTTGCCCTGCTGGTTGTGGGCACGGTGGGACGAATGCAGACGAACGCTGGACCGGTCACTGCGTTGGCGATCGGCAACGGATGCGGGGTGTTGCAGGATCCGCCGCAAAATGCCGAATACCTGCTGTATCTCTTCTTGGACCATAGTGTGTGCGAGGCGTTGTTGGGTGATTTGGCGGAGGGGCATAAGCGGATCCAGAAGCGGCAAGGTATCTGGCGGGCCGACCTTTGGTACTGGAAGCAGGCTGTTTTTTCCGCGTGGCCGGTGTTGTGGGGAATTCTTGAAAAGTTCGTTCGCAGTCCTCTGGGCGTGGCGTTGATCACGGCGTTGACTGCGGCCGTTGTCGACGTTGACTGGGTCAAAGGCGTAGTCGGCTACGTGCTGCAGTTCTTCGGGCGATAAGTGGAGAGACTGCGTTCTGCCACGGTGCGGGGTAGAAGGCAAAGTTGGCAGGGAGGGTGCGGTCTACCGTAGGACCTTGGCGGCAGCGAATCTCAAAATCAGCTTCGGCCATTTCTGGAAGAGTGCGCGCAGCGGACCACCTTGTTCCCGGCGAGGAGACGCGGAAAAAAGTTTCCGCACAATCAGCATATTTTTACCGCATACGGGGCCGATTTGAGTGGGGTAGGCTGGAGAGTCAATCTCGGCTTCGCAAGAGTTCGACGAAAGCTGGGACAGATTGCGCCAATTTGTCGAGCAACTCATCGACGCCGAAGCCAATGGCGCCGGCCTGTTCCCGGAGGCGGGCGTCGATTGCGGATCGATCGAGCCACCACAGGGTTTTCAGGAAAGCCGACGGTCCGACTATCGCTGTGAGGTCGCCAGCCGTCGCGGGGAAATCGCGGAGATTGAATGTGACCAAGTAGTCGGCGTTGCAGGCAAGTGCGGCGGCGAGAACATGACGGTCCTTCGGATGATTGCCCATCTGGCTGATGAGGGGCTGGTAGCCGTGCACAAGAGCGTGCGGAAAGACCTTGCGCCTCTCTGCCTCCCGATACCGGGCTTTCGCCGGGGTTCTGGCAAAGCGGCGGACGAGCGTCCGGCTCATTTCGCAGAGAATGTCGTCTGACCAGCGGGCATCAAAAACAGCAGGCGGTTCGGCGAGCCGCAGCAAAGTATCGGCTAGCGGCAACGGCACCAGGACGCAGGCATCCAATAAGGCAACGGGCCGATTCTTCCTCCGGGCCTACTCGTCGCGACCGCCCTTGGGAATGCCCGCGAACTTTTCGTAGAGCCCGGCCGCATGCGCATCGCGCGCCATCTTGTCGAGCGCCGCTTTCCGGACGGCCTTTCGCTTTGCGTATTCGATCACGTCACTGACCTTAATGCGACGATGCCTTCCGACGAGGCTGAATGGCATTTCGCCGGCGTCAAGCAACCGAATGAGGAACGGCCGTGACACGCCGAGCAACGCGGCGGCCTGCTGGGTGGTCAGTTGTTCCTCTTCGGGGATTAACACAAGCGAGCGGCCTTGCGTCAGGTTGCGGACCGCATCCTTAAGGAGTGAATAGAGGGGCTCTGGAATGCTTAGGTTCTCGCCTTTGGGTCCGGTGAGTGTGGCCCGTCCACGGCGCAGCAGACGTCCGACATCCTGGAGTCTCTCGGCATTCCGCGGGTGAATCGAAATGGCTTGGTGAACCATATCCTGAGCATAGCATCTGTATTCGAATTATTCGCACTATTCGCAATACTGTTCGTGCCGTTTTTGAGCAGGGGACATTACGGGAGGGAGCGCGAAGCGCACGCTCTGGCCGGCGGGCCTAGCGTCCTGGCGATCTCTCGCTTGTTCCTGCCCGCGGCGGATAACTCCAGAATCGTCGTGCCTTGCGATTTGCTCAGCCTATTGCCCGACTCGCCTCGGCACGCTGGTTCCATGTGGTGAACTGCTCCCCGTTCTGTACAGCCACCCCAAAATCGACATCTCTGGTCGCGCGGCCCGGGCGCGGCCCATGAATATGAACCAAAACCAAGTCACGAGCCGTAGCGCCTGCGACGAAATATGGACAATCGGCTTCGCTCGTCAGTCGGTCCATCCTACGGAGCAGCCGAATGGTGAGCGGATCCAGCGGGCTGCGCAGCTTAAAGGAGGATGGGGGCGATGTGCTGCTCATGGACCAGTTTTGCCGTTTCGAGGTTTCGCGGTTCGTTCGTAGCAAGCAGATCCGCGTACACCAGTATCGCCGGGACGACATCTGAACGACTGGGTTCGGCCTCCCACTGCCAGAATCGGCGGAGGACTTCCAGGTTTCCGTTCGGATCGGCTTTCATCCTCGCGGCCGCCACCAGTTTTGTAATTGGCTCGCTGGCGTAGATCGTGAACTGTTGTGGCTTCAGGTAGTGGGTCAACCGGTCGGCCGCGACCTCGCCGCCCCAAAGGGCGTCATATTGGGCGACATTCAGGTGACGCAGTCCGGCCGGCTCCGCACTGAAACGGCGGATCAGCAGCTTGGGCCGAAGCGTTACACGGTAGTGCGTTACGAATTCGTCGAGCAGGCGGCCGGCATTCACGAGTTTCCGTTTACCCAGCTTCCGAGCCTGGAGGTAATGACGCTGTTGCAGATCTTTGATCACGGGACCGACACTGCCGAGCGCAACGCCGGCACATCTTGCGATCTCCCTTTGGCTCGCCTGAAGGAGTCGTGGCTCGCTAAGCAAGGCGCATGAGACTTGCAACCCTGCGGAGGCCAGCGCCCGATACGGCTTCGAGGTCATTGCCTCCGGCCTGGGTAGGCCGACAACATAGATGAGAAGACCGGCTCCGTCGAAGTAAGCGTTACCCGCGGTGTCGATGAAGGGCAACTTCAGTTCCCGGCAGCGCTGCGCCATGTCCCTCGTGACGTAGGGAGCCACCAATATCAAACGCCTTCCGCCGGCGTCCTCGCGGACTTTTATTAACGCGGGGAGCGCAAACCGATCCACGCTCTTAATGACGACCTCAAATCGCTGATTCCCGCCGTGGGCGGGAACCTCGATCGTCTGTATTCCGCGGGCGTTGCCATCCTGAACAACGAGCGGTAGGCCCGTGGTCCGGCATGCGGCGTCAACGGCCTGGGTAAGGATGTCTTGCCGACCTTCTCTGTTCATCTCTTATCAATGTACACGATACGTGAACAACTGCGAAAACTGAACATTCTGGCTGACGTGCGACCAACCGCAAGCAGTTGTTTCCATCCACTCCGGCCGTTGCTGGCCGGAGAAATGATGCCGGAGCGGAGAATACGGCGGCGGCGGGCGCTTCCATCTCATTTTGGAAAGAGATACGAGGGGGGAGTGGTAGTTTATGGGTGGGTTACCGATGGAAGACAGGTCAAACGGATACGAGGCGATCGCGACGGCGTTTACGCGGGCGCGGGACCGGACGATCGGGCCGAGGGTGGTGAAGGAGTGGGCGAGTGGGTTGGCGCCGGGGACGTGCGTGCTCGACCTGGGGTGCGGGTTTGGGGTGCCGATCACGGAGGCGTTGCTGCAGGCGGGGTTCGAGGTGCATGGCGTGGATGCGTCGGCAACGATGGTGGCGAAGTTCCGGGAGCGGTTTCCGGAGGTTCGGGTGGAGTGCTGCCCGGTGGAGGAGTCCGCGTTTTTCGGGCGGACTTATGATGCGGTGGTGGCGTGGGGGTTGCTGTTTCTGTTGCCGGCGGAGGCGCAGGTGCGACTTATCGGCAAGGTGGCGGGCGTGTTGAACCGTGGGGGGCAGTTTCTCTTTACTTCGCCGAAGGAGCCGATTTCCTGGCTGGATGGGATGACGGATTTGCCGTCGGTGTCGCTGGGGCGTGCGGTGTATGTGGCGGAGATGGCGGCGCAGGGGGTGGAGTTGGTGGGGACTGATGAGGATGAGGGGGGGAATTATTACTATTTTGGGCGGAAGGGGTAGGGGGGAGGTGACTCGCCTGTTTGTAGAGTTAAGCACGGCTGATCGTGACAGGGGATGGCTGAATCCGGTACTGTTAAAAAGGACGGAGGCCAACACAATGACAACCATCCGAATCCAGTTGCCCGATCATGAGGCCGCCGCCTTAACGGCGCAAGCGTCGGCCCATGGGCTCACTTTGGAGGATTGGATTCAACGGCTGGCCGCTCCCGGTATTCCGAGCGCGATTGATTGGTCCCAATGCCCCGCCGTGGAAAGCGTCCCTGGCAAGGTGAGCGGAGCGTGGGTGTTGAAGGACACGCGAATGCCGGTGGCGGCGATTTTCGAGAATCTCGAAGCTGGTGCGAGTATAGACGACATCTTGGAATGGTTCCACGGCATCCAGAGGTCACAAGTTCAAGAGGTGATTGCGTTCGCCGCGCGGAGCTTGGACAAGGCGCCGTCGTTTGGGCCGTGATGCGGGTTCTCTTTGATCAAGGAACGCCTGTTCCGATCAGCCGCTATCTGCCGGGACATATAGTTGGGATTGCAGCCGATCTCGGATGGTCCCGTCTCCGAAATGGCGAACTTCTGGCCGCTGCTGAGCAAGCTGGTTATGATCTGCTCCTGACAACTGACAAGAATCTTCGTTATCAACAAAACCTCAAAGAGCGAAGGATCGCGATCGTTGTCATCGGCCATTCGCAGTGGCCAACGCTGAAACCGCACGTACAGCGGGTTTTGGCCGCGATAGAGGCGGCGTTGCCTGGCAGTTATGTCGAAATCGAGATTCCGTTGCCGCCGAAACGATTTGGGACTCGATCCTCTTGAGGGTTTGGCCGCAACGTAGGGGCAGTTAGCAGGGAGGCTGGCCAGTACCCGCTCCTGAAAGTTGACCGCAACTCGGTTGAAGGTAAACAATCTCAGCGAGAGTTATCAGAGAAACCTCGATGGACTGGCGAACCGCCGCCTGGTGGATGAACTGTTTGCCCTGGGCGGAGATCCGGCGGGCTCCAAACAAGTACCAGAGAGTCGTATGCGTGTACGCAACACCCGCGGCGCTAATTTAGAACCGTTGTGTGAAGTTTCGGAACATGTCGTTCCTGACGATACTTTTTGCCAACAAATGGCAATACACGCACATGCGCAGATTGTAAGATATTGAACTGGTGGTAAAGCAGCAGCGCGCAATAGCAGCAGCGCGTCGCGCACAATGCCGCAGAGACCGTACTTTCAAACATTGAACGAATTGAAGATGTCCCAAGACCCAATCGAAACCTGATAGCCGAGACACTGGCGGAATTACGAGGTTCCAACGTGCCGCCTGAGTGGTGGCCGTTGGTTTTGGCGGCTGTGGTGGAGGCGAACATGTTAGGATAACGGGCAATGACCCCAACAATTGGTTTTCCCGAGAGATGGGAGGCGTTTAATAAGCGCCATCAAGTATTTATTGCGAAATGCTATCCGTCATTAATCGAATTGTCAAAGCGGATTTTCCACAGGCATTTCAAGCCTCGCCATCTCAATGACGAGATTCTGTTTTTACTCGGGCGGGCTGCGACCGAAGATTTTTTTGAATTGTGGCTGTTGAGCGGCAACGGGTATGGAATCGGAGCCTTGAAAATACTAAGGACGATGTTTGAAAAAGTTGCGACATCGGCATATTTAATGCAACATCCAGAAGAGTGCATTAGGTTCAGGGATTACGGCGTCGTTCAACGCTTCAAAGTTGTCAGCAGAATGCACAAGCTACGCGATAGCGCTCAATACGTGTCGGACGAAAGCTATCGTGAATTAGAGAAAGAATACAATTCTGTCAAAGAACAGTTTAACGAAAAGAGATGTTCGAGGTGTGGCCGAGGCAATCCGCCTTCGTGGACCAAACTGGATATGTATAATCTCGCCATGAAAGCAGGTTACGGCTTAGGGGAGATGCTGATACCGGCATATGCAATGCCTAATTTGGTAATTCACGCTACTGCTTCAGACTTGGCGGGACGAAAGATTCCGAACGGTGACGGAACATTTCGATTCAACAATGAGGAACAGGATTCTCACTCTGACGGCTCGCTCAAAATCGGAGTAGTATTGTTTATTACGAATATGATAATTCAGAACCAGCAGTTAAGTTTAGGATGCGAGACTGAACTGGATGACCTATTTAAGTCGGCGGCGGAGACTCTAGCCATTGCAGCTAAGCAATGATAGCGCATCATGCACCTTTTGAAAATTTACTTCGCCGAAAGAACCGCTGTTCTGGCTGGATGGGATGCCGGATTTGCCATCGGTGTCGCACAACTTAGGGCACGAAACAACAACGACAAGCACTCCCCGTGCTCGGCCCCGTGCCAGGAATAGAGTGAAAGACTTCTCACCAACGGGCAATTCTTCTGCTTCGCATCGACTTGTCAGCCGCGCATGCCGTGCGTGGGGCCGACAATCGGCACGAAGTAGTCGCTCTCGTCTATAATTCCGATAACGTACTCTACTCGGATCGTCAGGTTATCGATTTTGCTCGCGAGGATCAAGGCAAAGTCTTTATCCGGCACGACAAAAACGAATGTAAGGAGCATTCCCAGCAAGTCTTTTCGCTGCTGTATTGAGTGGTGATAGATCTGGCTCGCCCACTTCTTCGTTTGCGCCAAATCGCGAACGTGCTTTACCTCAAAGCCCTGCTTCACGCCCTCGCCTGTATCCACAACAATGTCGGGGAACGTTCCTGTGAATTGAACCTTTTGCGGGCTAAAGATTGCGCCCAGCCATTCGCTAACAATCTTCTCAATTCTAGAGTTATGGAACCCCGGATTTGCTGCTGAACGCGCAGACTCGGAAATCGCTCGCACTTGTTCGATCGACTGGTCTTTGACGTCCGTCCCGAGATGATCCTTGGCGTATTTCAGGAACCC
Organism: uncultured Solibacteraceae bacterium; assembly: GCA_964430625.1. Classification (GTDB taxonomy): domain Bacteria; phylum Acidobacteriota; class Terriglobia; order Bryobacterales; family Bryobacteraceae. Next base: position 124,048 of record CAYSFR010000029.1, on the reverse strand, counting down.
CTCCGATGAGTACATGTAAAACAGCTCGACACCCGCACGTTGCCGGAGTTCCTGCGCGAGTTCCGGCCGCGGACCAATGGTCTTTGGTCCATTCGAGTCTACGATCCACCACCAGTCTTCTTTCCTATCGTCGGTAACGACGATGACGCGTTTGAGCGTGCGCGCAATTGCTTCCTTAATAAGCTGTTCCCAAACAATTAAGTCACCGTAAAGTCGTTCCAACCTGAGGCCACCGAACGTGTGGCTGCCCTTCTTATCGGCAGCATCGGCGTAACCCGGAGGAAGTTTTAGGTCGTATCGTTCTTTGCCTCGTTTGTAGATTTGGTCCAATTCGGTCTGTTCCGTATATGGCGGACCTACGCGTTCGTGGAGTAATAGATCTATTGTGTCGCGAAGCGTGTCGTGACTTGAAACGCCTGTTTGGTGCCTTGCAAGCTCACCGACCTCTTTCTTGAAGGCAGTAACGGCCGTCGCCACTTGCTGAACGAATATTGTCGGTGATATGAGCGAATATTTTTTCCGTAGTTGGAGCTTTTCGACAGCACTATTCGCCGCCTTGAGCACACTCTCGGCGGCCTCTTGTACTTCGCCAAACTTCGCCATTTGATCTGCCATTACACGAAGTCGATTTTCTTGATATTCGAGTGCCGCCTGGTGTGGAACCCAGATGCGGTCCTGAAGCATCTGTAAGGCGGCGATGAGGTCGTCTGACGCGCCCTTAGGGTATCGGTAGAGGTTGAGGAGTACGTTCGCGTCAACGACGAACGTGGCGGTGTCCCATAACGTCTTGAATTCTACTTCGGTGGGTTGGTAATGCCCAGGGAACAGGTTGCGCATAATTGTTTTGCTGGACCCTCGATTATACAATTGGCGGGACAAACGAATTCTGTGCGCATCGTTAGAATGGTTCGGTGAGTGCAGAATACCTCGGGCAACGTGTTCGGATTCTCCGCGGGCCGATTACGGCATTCCGGGAGTATATCTTTCGAGATGTCATTCCGTCGTTCGGCAACATCGACGAGCGAGCAGAAGCAGTAGGGAATGAATATTTTGACCGCATCGGCCGTATGCCTGCCAGCGACGATAGCATCGACATGGCCGATGTCGCTGAAGCCGCGCAGGAAGAATCGTACAACTGGTGGGAGATGATGACATCGTTGCGCCAGAGCATGCTCAATCTCCTCGCAGCGGGCCTCTTCCATCTGGTGGAGCAGCAGCTTGCGGCACTCTCAAGGGATGGGGTGTTTCGCGGCTACGAGCTCTCGGATACCAGCCTCTTTGCAATCGTGAAGTGGTACCAAAACCATTTCGGCATCAGGCTCAAGAAACTTCCCTCCTGGAGGCAGATGAATGAACTGCGCCGAGTCGCCAATACAGTGAAGCATGGCTATTGTGAGTCAGCAGAGCAATTACGCCAGTTGCGCCCCGAATTGTTCGTCGATCCCACGCATGTTGCAATCTACGCTTCGCAGGGGATCTCACTGAAGGAAGAGATGCAGCGACAAATGCCCCTGGCCGCTCCTCTTTCTGGAGAAGACTTCTTCGTCACCGAGGAGATCCTTTTGGAGTACGCCGAGAGCGCTGAACTGTTCTTCGAGGAACTAGCCACAGCATTAGAGCAAAAAGCATAGCTCGGAACTTTGCACCGGTTGACGCCATTCTTCCGTTTACTCGTCTGATGCTGCCATTGGGGGGGCCTTCACACGTTGTACCAGCACGTGGAAGAAGTGCCGGAGCGCGGCGAACGACTGGCTTTACGTTGGGGCTGAGGCCTCCATGCCGTTGCTGTAATCGCCGGCAAATCGCGGCATGACGTTGTGGAGGTGCTGGCCACGGATCTCGGACCAGCCGAGGACCCGGTCTGCGGTTCTCGCATAGGCGCGGCGCGTGTGCGGGTTGCTGCTCGTCGCTCTGAAATACTCGTCGATAGCAAAGCGTGGGTTGCCACCGGCATCCACAATGAGCGCCGGCATCGATCCAGCCTTTTTCCGCAGGGCAAGATCAGACGCTATTGCCACCGGTTCGCTCAATCCAGGCGGCCACTTTCTGAACTGTATCGTTCGCCCGCAACTCGGGGGGAAGATATTGATCCGCCGCCCGGTTGATGTCGATCTCCACTGGTTTCCCCGAGCCGAGCCTGACGGCGTGGCCGGTTCTGTCCCCTGCGGCTTCCCGCGTCTCTTTTCCTTCCATATCCACCAGGCCCCCTTCCGCCGGATTGCTCGACGATAACATACTCTATCGTCTCTAACAGGAAGTCGTGCGTTCGACTATCCTGGAACTGTTTTGGCTTCGTGCCGCGGCTGCAAAGACCAACAATCCGGTTGTGCTCCGTGCAATCGACCGCAGTGAACGCGTTGCGGAACCAATCCAATCGCTCCGCGTTTTGCGTTGTTGAAGTCGTATTTTTGTTTCGTTATCCAAGCATTGCCTCCGCTTGTTGTCTGCCGAGATCGTTCTGAGGGAATCGTCCCGCCGGGTGTATGCGAAAGTGAGAATTCCTGCGCATCCATCCAGGCCTCCCGTGATGCCGCGTTCTTCCGCGTGAACATCGTCGCGGAACGAGCGCACACGGCCCAACCTCCCGCAGGAGGAATGCCTGTCCAAAGTGGACGCCGCGTTTGCGGACGTTCGCCGCTGCTTTTCGAGGGTCCCCCTCGATCCTCGCCGTTGTGTCCGATTGTCAGCCAGGTGGTTTGTACGGTTGGGGTGTTGTCTAGGCTGGGGGCCGGCCTGGTTTTGGCGGCCGCCGGCCGACCGGCTGCAAAGGGAGTGGGGTGCGTCCCTATAATTGAACGGTATGACGACTGTACTTCGAGGACTCTGGGCGGTGGCGATGCTGGGTGCACTCTCTGCGATGTACCTGCTTGTTTTCGACATCTTGCGAGCGGATTCGGCTGAGCGACAGGCGCAATGTTCGGCGGTGGCGATTGCGGTGACGGTTGTGCCGTACTGTCTGGCGCGGGCGGCGGAGGAGGTGGCGCGGAAGCGGGGATGAGATGCCGGGCGAGCCGCGGCTGGGGCGGCGGGAGATGGTCAGGGGGGATCGCTGGATTCGGGTTGTTCCGTAGGGGCGGCGGCGGCGAGGTTGCGGTCTGTCCACTCTAATTCCGCCGGGGTTAGCTGCAGGAATTCCGCGGCGCCGCCAACCGTCCAACCGGCACTTTCCAGACGTTTTCTGGTCTCGTTGGTCGCCGGCAAACGTGAGCGCCGGAGCTACCCGGCGCGTTTGAGTTCTTCCCTCAGAACCCGGCGGAGCGTGGTTTCGAGTGGCTCGCGGGAGCGGTGGACGAAGTCCCGCAGCGCCAAGTTGATGAGCGTCTGGTAGTTGCCTCCACCGGCCGCAGTGACCTCGTTGCGGAACCAATCCAGTATGTCGTCATCCAGGCGAATGGTGACGCGTGTCTTGCCGCTTGCGGGCGGGACGACCGCTCCCCGTTTTGCCTTGCTGAAGTCGTATTCCTGTTTCATTCGTTATCCATGTATTGTTTCCGTTCGTTCCCGGTGGCGAGACGCGCCGAGATCATTCTGATGGAATCTCCCCGCCAGGTGTAAACGACAGTGAGTATTCTCGCGAATCCGTCCATGCCTACTGTGATCCAACGTTCTTCTCCGTGGGCATCGTCGCGGAACGAAAGCGCACGGTCATCCTCTAGTACAAGGACTGCATCCGCAAATTGGATGCCGTGTTTGCGGACGTTCGCGGCTGCATTTCGAGGATCCCAATCGATCATCGCCACTGTGCACGATTGTACACCGGTTGGACTGGGCCGTTGGGGTATTGTTTCGGCTTTCGCGAGTGGTTCGGCGGGGGCGGGGCGCGACGTTCGAACAGGACGATTTGACGTGGTGCAGAAGGCGACCGAGCCGGCGAGTGGGGTCGGTCCGTATAATGAACGGCATGACGACGGTACTTCGGGGGCTTTGGGCGGTGGCGATTGTTGGGGCGCTGTTTGCCCTTTATCTGATTCTGTTTGACATCCTACGGGCGGATTCGGCGGAACGGCAGGCGCAGTGTTCGGCGGTGGCGATTGCGGTGACGGTTGTGCCGTACTGTCTGGCGCGGGCGGCGGAGGAGGTGACGCGGAAGCGGGGGTGAGATGCCGGGCGAGCCGCGGCTGGGACCGCGGCGGGAGATTGTCAGGGAGGATCGCTGTTTTCGGGCTGTTGCCGCGGGGCGGGGGAGGCGAGGTTCCGGTCCGTCCATTCCGATTCCGCCGGGGTGAGTTGTAGGAATTGCGCAACGGTTCCGACCGTCCATCCGGCGCGCTCCAGGCGATCCTTAGTCTCGTTGTCCACTGGGTCTGCAACGGTGCTGCTCCGGCCAGTGTATCAAGGGCTGGGTTCCGGGTAGGGAGTTTGCCCGCATATTGTGCCGGGGGCGGTTGTGTTCGGGTGAGGTAAGTGATAGCGTTAACGCCGGGAAAGTGAGGGTGCATGAACCGTAAGGCTCTGTTTGCCGGGATGGTGGTGCTCGGTTTGCTCGCGGGATGTTCCGGCGACAAGGCGGCGGGGGATGCGAAGAAGGCGGCGGTGGTGGTGGACCGCCTGAAGGGGGAGTTGGTGGCGGTGCCGGGTTCGACGGGGACCGATGCGGCGCTGAATGCGGGGGGCGATTCGCTCTACATCCGCAATGGGGTGAAGCGGTACCGGCTGTTTTTGAAGGCACCGGTGGATGTGACGCCGGGGAGCGAGTATGAGGTGGAAGGGATACTGGCGCAGAAGGCGATTGACGAGATAGGGGATCCGGACGGGGGGAAGAAGGGGTATCCGCTGGCGTCGAGTTGCGCGCGGGTGGTGCGGATGGCGTGGGGGAATCAGGCGATGGATGCGGCCGATAGTCAGGTATCGGTGTTGCGGGCGCAGGTGAGCCGGTATCCGGCGCGGTCGATATTCCTGGTGACGAAGATTACGCCGGCGAGCGGGGAGAAGAAGAAGGCGGAAGACGAGAAAGAGCTGCCGGCGATTGCGGTGCCGGCGGAGAAGCAGGCGGCGCAGAAGAAGGAAGGTCCGGCGACGGTGCCGGCGCCGCTGTGGTCCGCCGAGGGGGGCGTGGCGAAGTGCAAGGTGATTATTGATGACAAGGGGAAGATCGCGGAGCTGGAGACGGGGGCGCAGCTGTGCGAGGCGGTGCCGTGGGATCAGTTTCAGTATGCGCCGCCAGTGCAGGGAGGGAAGCCGGTGCGGGTGAAGACGGAGGTGGAAGTGAAGTTTGAGGCGCGGAAGTAGGGGGAGCGCGGCGGGGGTACACTGATTTTATGTGTGGCGGGGGCGATGGGTAGAGCGGGGTATACGATCTTGCGGCTGAGCGCGCTGGTTTCGCTGTTGACGGGGTGTGGGACGAAGGCGCCGACGGAGCCGGGGACTTCCGCTGTTCTGCAGTATCCGGTTTTGCTTATCGACGACCGGCGGATGGCGGTGCGGAAGGATGAGCGGAGCCTGACGAGCGCCACGATCGCATCCGGGCTGGTGTATGAAGAGTACACGCTGATTGACGGCAACGGGGCGCGGTATGCGGTGGGGAAGGTGACGGAGTTCGGGAAGAAGTCCGGATTCTGGGATATGGGGACTTCGCAGTTCCGGGTGTTTATCGAGTTGAAGGCGAAGGGGAAGATGAGCCTGGGGGAACTGAAGGCGATGGCGAAGGCCACGGCGGGGCGGGATGACAACGTTCCCGACAAGCAGGCGGCGGAGAGGGCGATTGACGGGGCGGGGACGGTGGCGGAGCTGATTGCGGTCTGTTCGGAGACGTGGCGGTGGCGGTAGTTGGCTAGACGAGGATCTCTTTGATGGGTTTGCCGTAATCGATATCGAGGCGTTTGCGGCCGGGGATGTCGAGGCGTTTGGGGTCGAGGCCGAGCTGGTGGAGGACGGTGGCGTGGATGTCGGTCACGTAGTGGCGATGTTCGACGGCGTGGAAGCCGATTTCGTCGGTGGCGCCGTGGACGACGCCGGCCTTGATGCCGCCGCCGGCCATCCAGGTGGAGAAGCCGAAGGGGTGGTGGTCGCGGCCGTTGGAGTTTTCGGCGCCGGGGGTGCGGCCGAACTCGGTGGCCCAGACGACGATGGTTTCGTCGAGGAGGCCGCGTTGTTTGAGGTCGCGGAGGAGGCCGGCGATGGGGAGGTCGACTTTGGCGGCGAGGTCGGCGTGGTTGGTTTTGAGGTCTTTGTGGGCGTCCCAGGCGTTGCCGGCGCCGCCGTGGTAGATCTGGACGAAGCGGACGCCGCGTTCGGAGAGGCGGCGAGCGGCGAGGCAGACTTCGCCGAAGGGGCGGGTGGTGTCGTTGTCGAGGCCGTAGAGGCGTTTTGTTTCGGGGGACTCCTCTTTGAACTGGATGGCTTCGGGGACGGCCATTTGCATGCGGAAGGCGAGTTCGTAGGATTTGATGCGGGCGCGGAGGGCGGCATCGGCGGGGTATTCGACGGCGGAGAGGCCGTTCAGTTTGTTGAGGAAGGCGAGTTCGCGTTGCTGATCGGCGGAGGAGACGCCGGGGGCGGGGGTGGCGAAGGGCATGGGGTTGGCGGGGTCGACGGCGAGGGCGACGCCGGCGTGTTCGGGGCCGAGGTAGCCGGAGCCGTGGGTGCCGAGGCCGCCGCAGCAGTCGCCAGGGGGTTCGCCGAGGACGACGTAGGAGGGAAGGTTATCGTTGAGGGAGCCGAGGCCGTAGTGGACCCAGGAGCCGAGGGTGGGGAGGTAGCCGTCGAAGATGTGGCGGCCGGTGTGGAACTGGAGGATGGCGCCGTGGTCGTTATCGGTGGTCCAGGTGGAGCGGATGAGGGATAGCTCGTGCATCTGGGAGCCGATGTGGGGGAACCAATCGCTGACGGGGACGCCATTTTTGCCGCGGGGGGCGAAGCCGGTCTGCATGGGGTAGAGGGTGAGCTTGATGTCATGCTGGCCGGGGACGAAGGCTTTGAGGTTTTCTTTTGTCAGGGGATTGTGGAGGACGTCGCGGTGCGGGGTTTCCGAGAGGAGTTTGCCGGCGTAGCGATTGAGGGCGGGTTTGGGGTCGAAGGATTCGACGTGGGAGACGCCGCCGAGCATGAAGAGCCAGATGACGCGTTTGGCTTTGGGGGGGAAGTGGGGGGCGGCGGAGGCGGAGAGGGAGCCGAGGGCGAGGCCGGTGAGGCCGAGGCCGGCGTCAGAGAGGAAGATGCGGCGGGAGGGGAGCATGGGTTACCTGATGGTGACGAAGTCGTTGTGGTTGAGGAGGACGTGGACGAGGCTTTGGCGGGCGCGGGCTTCGTTCTGGAAGTGGGAGAGCTGTTGGGCGAGGAATTCGGTGGAGGATTCGAGTTCGGCGGGGGAGGGGGCGCGGCCGAGGATGTGGTGGAAGGCGGCGGCGGGGAAGGCGGGGCCGGGGGGGAGGAGGGCGGCGATGGACTGGGCGGCGGTGTGGCTGAGTTTACTGTTGGAGAGGGCGAGGGCTTGTTGGGGGACGATGCTTTCGCCGCGTTCGAAGCATTCGATGGGGCTGGCGGCGTCGAAGACGCGGAGCATCTCCATTTGGAGGTCGGGGGTGTGGCGGAAGTAGAGGGAGCGGCGGAAGGAGTCCTGGCCGGTGGCTTCGTCGATTTCGGGGCCGCCGGGAGTGGGGTCGAGGAGGCCGGCGAGGGAGAGGAGGTTATCGCGGACGTTTTCGGCGGACATGCGGCGGGTGTTGGCGCGCCAGAGGAGGATGTTGTCGGGGTCGGCTTTGGCCTGGGGGGAATCGGGGAGCCAGGCGGAGGATTCGCGCTGGTAGGCGCTGGAGAGCATGATGAGCTTGTGGATGGCTTTCATATCCCAATTGCGATCCATGAACTCGGTGGCGAGAAAATCGAGGAGTTCGGGGTGGGAGGGGGCTTTGCCGGAGCGGCCGAAGTTGAAGACGGTGGGGACGAGGGGTTTGCCGAAGTGGCGGAGCCAGATGTGGTTGATGGCGACGCGGGCGGTGAGGGGGTTGGAGGGGGAGGCGATGAAGCGGGCGAGGGCGAGGCGGCGGCCGGAGGAGGTGACGGGGTATTTGGGGCCGATGGGGGTGTAGCCTTCGGCGGGTTCCTTGAGGGCTTTGACGGCGGCTTCGAGTTTGGCGGTGGCGGAGGGGAGTTTTTTGGGGTCTGATTTGGCGAGTTCGAACTCGTACTGGCCGAGGATGAGTTGGGCTTCGGCGTGGAGTTTATTGGCATCGAGTTCGAGTTGGCGGGCGCGGACGGCGAGGGCTTCGGCGTCGGGGGGGACGGGGTTGGCGATGGCGGCGAGGTCGGCTGCGATGCGGGCCTGGAGGGCGGGGAGGGCGGCCTGGGCGGCCTGGAGGCGTTTGGCGGCGGCGGCAACGAGGGGCGGGGGTTCGGGTTTTTCCTGGGCTTTTTTGAGGGCGGCTTCGGCGGACTCGATGGCGGCCTGGGCCTGGGCGAGGAGGGCCGGGGGGACGAAGGGGCGGGAGTCCGGGAAGTAGGCCTCGACGGGGAGGGTGACGGGTTGGGGGCGGATGTCGATGTTGCCGAAGAGGAGGGGGACGCCGGGCTGGAGGATGACGGAGGTATCGGGGTTGGCTTCGTTGCCGCGGATGAAGCGGTAAGTAGGTTTGGCGGAGTCGGCGTCGTAGACGCGGGGGAGGCCATCTTTGGCGGTGTCGGCCTGGCCGGGGACGCGGTCGGTACGGACGTCTTCGGGTTCGAAGAAGGCGCGGAAGCGGTAGTAATCGGTTTGGGGGATGGGGTCGTACTTATGGTTGTGGCAGCGGGCGCATTTGAGGGTGAGGCCGAGGAAGGCGGTGGAGGTGTATTCGAGGGTGTCCTGGAGCCAGACGTTGCGATTGAACATGTACCAACTGCGGGCGAGGTAGCCGGTGGCGCGGGTGATGTTGGGATCGGCGGGGGCGAGTTCGTCACCGGCGAGCATTTCGAGGATCATCCGGGAGTAGGGTTTGTTGGCGTTGAGGGATTCGACGGTCCAATCGCGCCAACGCCAGATGTGGCGTTGGGAGTAGCGGACCTGGCCGCTTTTGCGGTAGCCGTACCAATCGGAGTAGCGCCAGATGTCGAGCCAGTGGCGGCCCCACTGTTCGCCGTACTGGGGGGAGGCGAGGAGGCGGTCGAGGAGGCGATCGTAGGCTTTGGGGTCTTTGTCGTTGACGAATGCGGAGACGGCGGCGGGGGTAGGGAGGAGGCCGGTGAGGTCGAGGTAGGCGCGGCGGATGAGGGTGGCGCGGGAGGCGGGGGGGAGTGGGGAGAGGGCGCGTTGGGAGAGTTGGGCGTTGAGGAAGGCGTCGATGGGGTTGGCGGCGGGGCCGGGGAGGGGCGGCTTGACGGGGGGGCGGAAGGCCCAATGGGAGGCTGCTTCGGCGGATTCGGGGTTGGTGGAGGCGTCGTCGTAGGGGACGCCGGCGCGGATCCAATCGGCGAAGGCCTCGATGGCGGCGGGGGGGAGTTTGGGTGCCCGGAAGGGCATGCCGGGTTCGGCGACGTGGGCGACGAGTTTATAGAGCTGGGATTCGTTGGGGTTACCTGGGGAGACGACTTTGCCGTGTTCGGAGCCGAGGAGGAGGGCCTGGCGGGTGGAGAGGTCGAGGCCGCCCTGTTTGAGGTTGGGGTTGTGGCAGGCGAGGCAGTATTTAGCGAGGAGGGGTTTGATGGGGGCGGGCTGGGCGAGGGTATGGGCGGGGAGGAGGGCCAGGGTCACGGGGAGCAGGGCGATCCGGAGCTGCATACTTTTTAGAGTCTAGCAGCGGGGCGGGGAAGGGATGGACTATAATTCCGGGGGGAGAGCGAGGCTGCGCATTGTCCGGGTACGAAAAGGTGCCGGCCAGAGACAGGGGAGGCAGCCATGAGCGCGGAACTGACGGCGCTGCAACGGCAGACGATCGAGAGACTGGACGCGCGGCTGGGGGAGATCGGGTTGTTGCCTGCGGTGGTGCGGCGGCTGGGGGAGCTAGACCTGGAATCGCCGGGGGCGGCGGAGGCGGTGCTGATGCTGGTGAGGAGCGATCCGCCGCTGGCATTGCGGCTGATGCGGTTGGCGAACGGGATGGTGGCGGGGAGGGCGGAGATCGAGACGATACCGGCGGCGCTGTTGCGGGTGGGGACGAGCGGGCTGGTGCGGACGATTGTGACGATGGCGGTGGTGGAGAAGTTTGAACCGAAGACGCGGGGGCAGCGGAACCTGTGGATCCATTCGATACAGACGGCGGTGGCGGCGAGGCGGATTGCGGAGGCGAGGCCGGAGAAGGGGTTGGGCGGGGAGGAGTGTTATCTGGCGGGACTGCTGCACGATATCGGGCGGTTTGTGATTCTGGGGAGCCGGCCGCGGGAGTTGGCGAGGATTGAAGAGAACGATGTGACGGGGCCGCAAAAGCTGATTGAGGCGGAGAGGCGGGTGTGCGGGTTTGACCATGCGGCGCTGGGGTACGAGGTGTGCCGGCGGTGGCAGATGCCGGAGGCGGTGAGCGAGATGGTGAGGACGCATCACTATTACGGGGAGAACCGGTGGCGGGTGCCCGGGGAAGTGGCGGCGATGGTGCAGTTGGTGCAGGAGGCGGACTGTTTGAGTTTCGGGCTGTTGCATGCGGGGGCGGGGGCGACGGAGGAGGACCGGAGGCAGAGGGTGGAGGCGGCGTTGCGGCCGCTGGGGCTGACGGAGCGGACGGTGGCGGCGGGGAAGCTGGCCGAGCTGATTCAAGAGGTGGAGGCGGAGGCGCGGGAGGCCGCGGCGCTGATCAACATCGCGTATGCGTGAAGGAGAGCTATGGAACCGCGAGAGATTGCGCAGGTATTTAACGACAGCTACGAGCGGCTGATGCAGACGGCGGAGGGCGGGCTGGCGTTTTACCGGGAGTTTTACGCGATTCTGATGGAGCGAAGTGAGTTGGCGGCGGAGAAGCTGCGGGGGCTGGAGGTGGAGCGGCAGGTGAAGAACCTGCAGTCGGCGGTGATCACGCTGATGCTGGTGTACGGGAGCGGTGATGTGGAGTATGCGCAACGGCTGGGGGAGCGGCACGGCAAGCGGGGGCTGGACATTCCGCCGGAGCTGTATGTGGTGTGGCTGGATTGTCTGATGGAAGCGGTGTCGAGATACGACAGGAAGTTTGACGGGCGGGTGGAGGCGGCGTGGCGGGGGTTACTGGCGGAGGGGATCGCGGTGATGGTGCGGGAGTACGACCGTGGGGCAGAGGATGTGTAACTTATAAGAAACTTTCTTTCGAAAACGGATAATTTCCATTGCGCGGGGTGCGGGCCTGGGGTAAGCTTAGAGAGTCAGCACGCCGATTAGCACTTTGGAGGCGCCCAACGGCCTCCGGTTCGCGAGTCCTTCGTTTCGTAGTTAGTGAATTCAGAGGGACATACGGTGTTTCCAGCGGTAACGGAATACATCTGTCCTAGTGTGCTTAAGTGACCATTCGTTTTCGTGTTGTGTTCCTGATGTTCGTTTTCGAGTGTCCACGCTAGTCGTTTGCTGACGCTTGTCTGTTTGTTTTGTTGTGATTGGCTCGCAGTGTGAGTCACTAGCATCCATTACGCAGGAGGTGACACTGTCCAACTTACTTCCGGCAGTGCAACGGCATTGGTTGAAGTGTGTTTTGTTAGTAAGTAAGTGATTGCGCCGTTGACTGACCTGTCTGCTTATATTCGCGCGAATTGATTTGTAGTATCCGATGGGAGGGCTGATGCATCAGCCCTCCCATTTCCGTGTGTGCCGGGGAGCGGCGGGTTTGGCGCCGCTACTTGACGCTGATGGTAATGCCCGATTGCGACCACGTTTCCCCGAGGCGGACGAAGAGGGCGACCTTGTCGCCGGGCGTGGTGTTGGGGGGCACGACAAAATTGATTTGCAGCATTCCGTACACCAGGGACGGCGCGGGTCCGGCGTAGAGGACCTGGGCATCGGTTGTGCCGACGCGAACCGTAACGGGGAAGGGAAGGGCTCCAGTGGTCTGTGCCAGCATGCCGTCCTGGCCCTGGTCGCCGCCGCCGGTTAGGAACAGCATGCCAACTCCTTCGCGGGCGATCGGGTTGGCGGCGTTATTGGCGCCGTAATCGGGCCAGTGGAGGAGGGCGGCCTGGCCGGTGCCGGTGGGCGGAATGGTAAAGATACCGGGTTTGGTTGCGGCGACGGGGAGTTTGACGCGGTTCGTCGCGACGCCCTGATACTCGATCCACATTTCCGTTTCGGTTTTCCCGGCCACTGCGTATGGGACGACGACGGAAGCGGCGGTGGCGGAGACGTAGATGATGGGAGCGCGGACGCCATCGAACAGCACGCGAGTCGACGCAATTTCATCGCGGAATTTGTTGTCGACAATCTGATAGATGGCCAGCGTGGGCGGGCCGATATCGATGCCGTAGATGGTGACCATCTCCCCGCCTGCCACCGGACCGGCAGCATAACTGGCGGCATTGAGAACGCCGGTGCGGAAGAGTTGCGCAGGCTCCAGCGACCAGACGTGGATGTTGGAGGGGATGTTGGAGGAAAAGCCGGGATCGCAGTAGTAGATGCGGCCGTTGCGGCCAGCGGCCAACTGGGGCGGGGCGACGCGAGCGTCCGTGGAGGGCCCGCCGGCGGCGCTGGTACCGATCTTCGTTCCGCCGCCGGCGATGGTTTGGATTTTGCCATCGGCGGTGATGGCACGGAGTTTGCGGCCGGCGAAGTCGCCGACGAGGATGTTTCGATTGGCATCGAGGGCGACGGAGGTGGCGTAGATATCGGCAGCGAGGGCCGGCCCGCCATCCCCGGTCGAGGTGGCTTTGCCGGTGCCGGCGATCACGGTGAAGGCGGAGGCGCCCTGTGCACTTCTGAGCACCTGATTGTTGGCGACGGCGTACAAATTACCGTCCGAGCCCGCGTGCAGGCATTCGGTGCGCCCCGTAGGCGCCACCGGGGTGACTGTGCCGGCGGCCACGCGGACGACGGCGTTGTAGTCGCCGACGAAGACGTTGCCCTGCGTGTCCGCGGCGAGGCTCGAGGGAATCGTGAAGCACCATTGGGCGGCGGGGGCGGTTGCCGGATTCGGCGCGCAGTTGGCGGTAACGGAGTGGGAGCGGCCGGCATGGGTCGTGATGACGCCTTGCGGCGTAACCTTGCGAACGACATAGTTCTGAATGTCGAGGATGTAGAGGTTTCCGCTCGCGTCCACCGCGAGCGCGCCTGGCTCACTTAGCTCGGCCGCGGTAGCGGGGCCGTTGTCCCCAGAGTAGCCGCGGGTGCCTGATCCGGCGACGATACGGGCGGTGCCGTCGGCGCCGAAGCGCCACACCTGATGGTTGCGCAGGTCCGAGGCGTAGACATTGTTTTGCGAGTCCACGGCGATACCCTGGCTGCTCTCAATGACGGCGTTGGCGTTTTTCTGGCCGTCGCCGCGGGCGGCGAAGGTATCGCCACCGGCGACGGTGCGGAGTTCCCCGGCGGGGGTGAGGAGGCGGACGCGCTGGCCATCGGTGAAGACGACATTGCCCTGGCCGTCTTTGGCCACGGCGCCCGGGAGGCTGAGGCGTTTCTGGGTTGCCGGGGAGCCATCGCCGTTGAAGCCCGCCGCGCCGCCGCCGGCCACGATTTCGCAGTCCTTGCGGCCGGGGCATTTCAGCAGGGAGACGCTGCTTTGCCAGAAATAGGCGGCGAACCAAAGCGTGCCGTCGGCATCGGCGGCGATACCCGTCATCTGGCTGACGGTCCAGCCGGCGGGTTTCGATTTCATGGGTACGTCGGAGGAGCGGAACACGAATGTGGAGGTGCCTTCCGGGGTGATCCGGCGAATGACACCGCCGGCGCCGTCGAGGATGTACAGATTGTTGTCAGCACCGACGAAGAGCCCCTCGATCCAGCCCAGCGGGATCTGCCTGGCGGGGCCGTTTTGTTCCGAGGAGCCTTCCGTGCCGGTGCCGGCGTAGGTTTCGATGGCACCGCCCCCAGCGGGGATTTTACGTACCTTGAAGCCGCGGAACTCCGAGAAATAGACATTGCCCTGGGCATCCGCGGCCAGGTACTCCACCTGGCCCAAACGGGTTTCGAGGGGAGCCCGCCCGTCGCCGGTAGCGGATCCGCCGCCGGCGTAGATCGACGTGGTCCGGTCGGCGGCGACGCGGACTATGGTGCTCGCGTATTGATTGGCGATAAAGAGGTTGCCTGCCCGGTCAAATGCGATGCCTTTCGGGGCGGCGAGGCCAGACTCGTTGGCGGGGACGCCGGCGCGGAAGCCTCCGTAGGCGCCGGTCCCGGCGTACGTGGAGAAGGCGCCGGAGGGGGTTATGCGAAGAACGCGGTTGAACTTTTCGTCCGAGACGTAGATATTGTTCTGGGCATCGATGGCCAGGCCGCTGGGTTCCAGGATGAGCAGTTTGCGGGCGTCGGTGCCCTCGCCGGGAGGCAATAGCGCAGGGCCGGCAACGGCGTCGGCCAAGTAGGCTTTGGGGAATTGCGCCAGGGCGAGGGGAGAGACAAGGAATGCGAACAGGGCAAACCGGGCGAGCATGGGAAGAACCTCCGGCCTGAGTGTAAACCCGATTGGGGAGGAATGAAAGCGCTTACGTTTGCTTGTGAGCTACTGCGGTATGGGGAGTGGGCCGGGGCGGTTGGCTGGGGAGTGGCCTGCGAGGGGGCCACTCCCGGGGGGGCGTGGATTAAGCGAGGGCCTTGGAATAGAGGGCGAGGAGGCGGGCCCAGGCTTTTTCGGCGTTGGGTTCGTTGTAGACACGGGAGTCCGGCGGGCACCAACCGTGGGCGGAGCCGGCGTAGACCTCAATTTCGGCCTGGAGTTTGGCCTTTTCGAAGGTCTCCTTGAGAACGACTTTGTCCTGCGGGGCGCGGGAATCGTCATTTTCGGCGATGGCGACGAGGAACTGGACCTTGGTCTTGGCGGCCTGGAGATGGGGGCTATTGGGATTGTCGGCGCGAACAAGGCCCCCGCCGTGGAAGGAGGCGACGGCGCCCATGCGGTCCGGCATGGCGGCGGCGGTCCGGAAGGCCATGGGGCCGCCCATGCAGTAGCCCTGGGTTCCCATGCGACGGTTCTTGGCGACCGAGGGCTGCTTGTCGAGCCAGCCGATGAAGGCCTTGGCGTCGGTCATATGGGTGGTTTCGTTGAGGCTCTGGGCGAGGGGCATCACCTGCTGGATGGGGGTGGCGGAGCCGGCTTCGGCGGTGGGAGCCTTTTTGGTGCGGTAGAAGGGGTTGACGACGAGGACGGAGTAGCCGGACTCGGCGAGGCGGCGGCCCATTTGGCGGAAGGAGGGGCGGAGGCCGAAGATGTCGGGCCAGATAAGGACGCCGGGGGCGGTACCGGAGGCGGGGTGGACGAAGTAGGCGTCGGCGGTGCCGTCCGGGGTGGTGATGGTGACCTCGGATTCGGTGACGGGGGCGGCGTTGGCTACCTGAGGCAGCATCATGGACACGCCGGCGCCGAGCAAAGCGCCGAACTGCTTCCGGGTGACGAGACCGCGGGCTTCGAAATCGAGCCGGTCTTCTTCAAAGTGATTTTGATCGCACATGGGGACTCCTTGTTCGGCCGTAGGAAATCGGCCATCTGGATAGTGTAAGGGGTTGGGGGGGGGGAATGCGATAAGGTAAAGCAAATGCCGTCCCGCCGCGCAGTCCTACTGACACCACTGGCGCTAGCCGCCGAGGCGGGGCGGGGGGCAACACGAACCATGAACCTTGCAATGCATCACTTTACGTCGGCCGGGGCGGGATACCGGCGTTCGCTGGAGGGCTGGGCGAAGGCCGGGATACGGCTGGTGGAGCCGTCGTCGAACGTGCTCGACGCGTTCTTGAAGACGGAGACGATGGCGAGCGCGAAGCGGATTCTGGCAGACAACGGGCTGACGGTTGTGTCCGGTGCGGTGGGAGTGACGGGGCTGTGGGAGCCGAATCCGAAGCTGGCGGAGAACTTGGAGGCCTTCCGGCGGCGATGCGCGCAGTTTGCCGAGTTAGGAGCGCCGCTGATCTATTCGCCGTGCGTGACGGCGGCGAAGTTTACGGCGGATGATTATGCGCGTGGCGTGGAGAACATCCGCACGGCGGCGGAGGTGGCACGGGAGCACGGGTTGCGGGTGGGGGCGGAGTTTGTGAGGAACTCGACGTTTCTGGCATCGCTACCGACGGCGTTGCGGCTGCACCGGGAGGCGGCGCATCCGAACTTCGGGATCATTTTCGACTGCTACCACTTCTGGTCAGGGCCGAGCCGGCTGGAGGATATGGACGACATACGGCCTGGGGAGATCCTGCATGCGCATTTGAACGATACGCCGGACATGCCGCGGGAGTTGCTGGATTTGCAGTCGCGGGTGGTACCGGGCGAGGGGGTGGCGCCTTTGGGAAAGATTGTGAAGAAACTGGTGCAGAAGGGGTACCGGGGACCGATTTCGGTGGAGCTTTTCTGGGAGAAGTATCAGATGGCGGATCCCTATACGCTGGCGACGGAGATCAAGAAGAAGTCGGAGGCGCTGTTCCGGCGGGCGGGGGGTGTAGGGGAACTGGTAGCCTGAAGGTTTATGCGCTATGTGAGCACGCGGGGAGAGAACCGGGGGAGTGGATTCCGGGAGATATTGCTGGGCGGGTTGATGGCGGACGGTGGATTGGCGATGCCGGAGGAGTATCCGCGGCTAGGAGCGGCGGATCTCGAGGCGATGCGGGGGATGGACTACCGGGAACTGGCGTTCGCGGTGTTGCGGCGGTTCGCGGGTGACGTTCCGGAGGGAGTGCTGCGCGGGTTGGTGGAGAAGACGTATACGCCGGAGGTCTATTGCAACGGCCGTGCAGGGGAGGACGCCGGAGAGATTACGCCGGTGCGGACACTCCAGCCGGGGGTGCATTTGCTGGCGCTGTCGAACGGGCCGACGCTGGCGTTCAAAGACATGGCGATGCAGTTGTTGGGAAACCTGTTCGAGTGGGCGCTGGGGGAGAGCGGGGAGACGCTGAACATTTTGGGGGCGACGAGCGGGGATACGGGATCGTCAGCCGAGTATGCGATGCGGGGCAAGCGCGGGATCCGGGTGTTCATGCTGTCGCCGCACGGGAAGATGAGTGCGTTTCAAACGGCGCAGATGTTCACGCTGATGGATGAGAACATCCACAATCTGGCGGTGCGCGGGGTGTTTGACGATTGCCAGGACGTGGTGAAGGCGGTGTCGAACGATCTGGAATTTAAGAAAAAATACCGGATCGGGACGGTGAACTCGATCAATTGGGCGCGGGTTGTGGCGCAGGTGGTGTATTACTTCAAGGGGTACTTTGCGGTGACGAAGGAGGCGGGAGCGGAGGTGAGTTTTGCCGTTCCGTCGGGGAACTTCGGGAACATCTGCGCGGGTCACATTGCGCGGATGATGGGGCTGCCGGTGCGACGGCTAATTCTGGCGACGAACGAGAACGACGTGTTGGACGAGTTCTTCCGGACCGGGGTGTACCGGCCACGGGGGACGGCGGAGACGCGGCAGACGTCGAGTCCGTCGATGGACATTTCGAAGGCGTCGAATTTTGAGCGGTTTGTGTATGACCTGGTGGGGCGGGACGCGGGGCGGGTGAAGGCGCTGTGGGCAGAGGCAGGGACGCGGGGTTTGTTTGACTTGCGAGGGACGCCGGAGTGGGACGGGATAGGGCAGTACGGGTTTGTGAGCGGGGCGAGCACGCACGGAGATCGTTTGGCGACGATCCGGCGGGCGTGGGAGAGCTATGGAGTGATGGTGGATCCGCACACGGCGGATGGATTGAAAGTGGGGATGGAGTTTCGGGAAGAAGGGGTGCCGCTGGTGTGCCTGGAGACGGCGCTGCCGGCGAAGTTCGGGGAGACGATCTGGGAGGCGCTGGGGCGTGCGCCAGAGCGTCCGGCGAAGTTTGATGGGATTGAGGATTTGCCGCAGCGGAGCGTGGTGGTGGACGCCGATGCGGAGTTGGTGAAGGGGTTCATTCGGGCGACGGCGGGCTAGCGCACGTCGTTATAGAGAGCGATCGTCTCGCGGATGAGTTTTTCGGCGGCGCCGGTGCCGTAGGGAGTGCGCTGGACCTCGTAGCCGCCGAGAGCGTATTCGGGTTCAGTGGGCATGTAGTCGCCGCCTTCGCCGGAGGAGTAGCCGCAGAACATGGTGATGCCGAAGGGGGAGGCTTTCTTAATGGCGACGCCGATTTCGGCGAAGGGTTCGCCGGGCATGGAGACGATGGCGATGTCGCCGATGCGCATGACCTGGACGCGGACCTTTACCGGGGTGGGGTCGTGGGGTTTGCGCCACTGTTTGAGGAGATCGGAAAAACGGCGGAGGCGGGCTTCGGCCTGATGGATTTCCCAGGGGTCGCCGGAGGATTTGGCGGTGGCGACCTTGGATTCGGCGGAGGCGACAAGGGTGGTCATTTCGTCGATTTCCTTGGGGGAATACTGGCGTGGGGGTAGATCGAGGAGTTTCGTGGTGAACTTCATCGTGGCGTCGCGGGGGCCGGAGACGCGCCAGTGTTGTTTGGCCTGGAAGGCGGTGGATTCGACGAAGCCCTCAAAACGGGGCTCGCGGTTGACGGTTTCAATAGAGAGAGCGAGGGCGGCAGCCTGATGGCCGAGGATGGAGCCGAGGCGGCGGGGGACGTTGAGGTCGCCGGTGAATCCTTCGATGGGGCCCTGGTTACCGGCGGCGCCCTGGAAGAAGAGGGCGGCGGCGCCGGGGAGGGCGGCCTCGACGGTTTGGCGCATGGGGCCGATCCAATCGGGGGAGAAGAACTTGTTCTCGTAAGCGAGGACGGTGCCGTGGCATTGGAAATTGACGAGGATGGCGAGGGGTTTGCCGTCGGCGGCGTCGATGCGGACCACGACGAGTTCGCGGTCGACGAAGCCATCGGGGTTGCGGCCAACGGCGGCGGGGAGGCCGTCTTTGGCGCGGACGCGGCGGTTGATATTGATGGTGCCGGTGCCGCGGGCGCCGTGGGCGTGGGCGGGTTGGAGGCGGGAATGGGCCTCGACGATGGCGCCGACGATTTTGTCTTCGACCATGGCGTTGTAGCGGGCCTGGGCTTCGATGTAGCGAGAGAAATCGACGCCTAGCGGGCCGCGGACGACGCTGACGACGGGGCCGGCGTGGGTATGGGTGGCGCCAAGGCGGACATGGGCGGCGGGGATACCGGTGGCGGCAGCGACGCGGGCGGCGATGGGGGCGTAGTTGGGGACGAAGAGGGCGTCGACGTCGACGAGGGCGAATTTCTGGCCGGCGGAGGCGAGGACGAGGGCGGTGACACGAAAGCCGGCGGGGTCGACGCCGACGGCTTCGACGTGCGTTTGGGAGCCCCAATTGAGCTGGGCCATGCCGACGGCGGGGGTAATGTCAGCGCGGGCGACACCGGCGAGAAGGCCGGATGGCTTGGCGTTTTTGGGGCCTTGTTCGACGACGTCAGGAAAAGCGGGAAGGGCTAGGAGAGCGAGGGCGAGGAACCGGAAGGCGGAGGCCATTCAGCGAGTCTACACCGAAGACTGCTGATCCGGGGTGATGGCTTCGTAGCGTTCGAAATTCCGGCGGAGGAGATCGAGTGCGATGGATGCGACGAGGATTACGGCGAGAAAGCCGAGTTCTCCGGGAATGGGAAGGAATCGATGGAAGGCGCCAAAGAGGGCGCCAAGGACGAGGTTGGCGATGCGGAACAGGCCTCCATTCCGGCGGCGGAGGGGAGCGGCGCAGAAGGCGCAGTGGAATTCCGAGCCGAGTTCGAGGGAGCAGGACCAGAAGCGGGAAGGATGACGGTGGCAGTGGGGGCAGTTCATAATGGCCTCAACAGGTAATGCGGGAAGCGGGGGGAGGACGGGACAGAAAGAGATCATTGGGCGGCGGGTGGACGTCCGGGGACATAGCGCTCGAATTTGCGGCGAAGCAAACTGAGGGCGAGCATCAGGAGGAGGAGTAACACGAGCAATCCGTAATCTTCGGGTAGGACAAAGTATCGATGGAAGGCTCCGAAGCCGGTAACGAGGACCAGTTTGGTGATATTGAATCCCCGTCCGCCCTGGCGGCGGAGTGGGGCGGCGCAAGAGGCGCAGCGGAATTCGGAGGCGAGTTCGCAAGACCAGAAGCGGACGGCATCTTTGTGGCAAAAAGGGCAGTACACGAAGGGCTCCAACAGGGAATGCGGGGCGCGGGAGGGCGGCGGGTCATCAGAGACTGTGGGAGCCATTGAGAATCCGGGGAGGGTGAACGCGCCAGTAGGGTAGGACCCGCGATGCAAACTGACTCTATTCCCCACCTGCTTGGTGCGGCCTATTCGACGTATCTCTTCCAGAGGCTGCTGCGATTCCACTCGCGGGCGACGGGTATGGATGTACCGTTTGGCCAGTTCCTGCTGTTTCTGCTTGGATGCATACGATGCGCATTGACGTATCGAGGGTTAACGGCGGCATTGGGCGGGGGAGACGCCGTGATCCAGGAAAACTTGCTGGACGCGGTACTGGTGTCGGAGTGTTTTGCTTACTGGATGCATGGGAACGCGAGAAAGCACCGGGTGGAGCAGGCCCCTGGGGCGAGATTTCCGCTACTCGGCGCGGCGATGCCGGGATTGCTGATTGCATGCGGGGTGGGCGCCGCGGTGACCGGCGGGTTCTCCCGCCATCTGGCATTGGTGGTGTGCGGGGTAGCGGCGGCGATTGCGGCGGCCGGCGCCTGGGCCGTTTTTGCGGCGTCCAGGAAGGAAAAGCGAGAGCGGGAAGAGAATGAGGCGGCGCGGGAGCGGCGGATGAGGGAGGTGGCGGCGGCGCCGGCGGACGTGGCGGCGCTGGTGGCGTTTCTGGGGCAGGAGGAGAATTACGGGGTCCGGCGGGAGGCGGCGCACAGGATTGTGGCGATGGAGAACGGGGTGAAGCGGGCGTTGGAGGTGGCGGTGGGTCTGGACGCCGGCATGGTGGATTACATGAAGCGCGAGGCGGAACGAGAGGGATGGGAGCGGGCGATCCGGGAGTTGCCGGAGGATGGACCGATGGAGAGTGTGTTGGCGCTCTACCGGGACGCGAAGCTCCAATATTTCCAGCAAAAGATCTTGGCGCGGGCGCTGGTGAAACCGAACGGCGCGGAGCAGTTGCGGCAAGCACTCCGTGGGGAGTTTGCTTTCGAGGCGGTGGTGCTGTTGGGGGAGTTCCCGGAACCGGGGGTAGGGAAGCAGGTATGGAGTGAGGCCCTCTCCTTGGGCGAGCAGATGGAGCAGGAGTTGCGACTGCGGAAACGTGCCGAAGAGGAGTTTGACAGGTCCCGGCTGTCCGCGCTGGAGCGGGCTGTGGCGCTGCTTGGCGAGAAGGCGGGAGGTGGAGAGAAATCGTGAGCTTAATGGGGGGCGGTGTGACGAGAAACATGGCGAGGTTGCGCCAGGGGGTGTGAGGGTTTATGCAAACTGTGGCCATTTTCCTGTTGGGTTTCGCCGGGCTCCTGACTACCTTATTTTTTCCTCTAGTGGATACCTATTCGCAGACCTCGGGTCTTGATGCGATGTTTTATGGATTCGTCGTATTGGGGTTGGGCCTGGTGCGGGGTGGAGTTCTATTGGGGGGACTGCTTGCGGTATCGAGTGCCGGGTGCCTGGACACGTTGATGCCGGAACGGGGACTACAGCGGACTATATCGGCAGTTACCGTTTTAACGGTGGAAGTGTCGGCATTTCTCATGAACAGCTTTGCGGCAGACCATCCGACAGAGTCGCCGGGTTATACCGTATTGTTAGCGCTGGGGGCGGCCATCCCAATCGTCATTGCCCTGTGCGGGCTGACGGCTGTCGTGATGGGGCGACTCCCGCTTGGGGCTGCGGTAAGTGCGTTGATTCTAGTGACACTGATGTTGGGTGGCGGAATCGTGTGTGAGCCTTGGGCGAATTGGAAGGAGACGGAGGCGAAGGTGAACCGGGAAGCGGCGCTGAAGCAACGGCGGAAGGAGGTGGCGGCAGCGCCGGCGGACGTGGCGGCGCTGGTGAAGTTTCTCAGGAAGGAGGAGGATTACGGAGTGCGGCGGGATGCGGCGGACCGGATTGTAAAGATGGAGAACGGGGTGGAGCGGGCGTTGGGGCTGGCCGTGGGGCTGGACGCCGACATGGTGGATTACATGAAGAAGGAGTCGCACCGGGTGCGAATGGAGCGGGCCATACGGGAACTGCCGGCGGACGCACCGATGGAGCGGCCGCTGGCGCTGTACCGGGACGCGAAGTTTTCAGATTTCCAGGAGAAGATCGAAGAGCGGGTGCTTGCGAGCGCCAATGGCGGGGAGCAGTTGCGACAGGCGCTGCGGGGGCCATATGCGTTCGAGGCTTTGGTGCTGCTGGGGAAGTTGCCGGAGAAGGGGATAGACCGGCGGGTGTGGCAGGAGGCCTGCGTGTCGGGCGAGCAACTGAGGCGGGACTGGGAACGGGGGCGGGCGGGGGAAGAGCCGGTCGACAGCGAGCGGATCAACCAATTGGAGCGGGCGGTGGAGAGGATCGGCGGGAAGGCGGGCGGAGCGTGTGGAGAAGTGACGAAGTGATGGAGGGCGACAGCCACGGCGGAGAGCGCGGTCCGTCGAGCGCCGTAAAGAAGCGGCTGGCGGAGTTAGCGGCGGCAGCGGCGACAGGCGAGGCGTTGCGGGCGTTTCTGCTGGTGGGAGAGGAGGAGGCGGTGCGGCGAGCGGCGGAGGCGCGGGTGCTGGAATTGGCCGACGGATTGGCGCGAATTGTGGGGAGCGGCCCGGTGGAGGAGTTGGATGAGGGATCGTACCGGGTGCTGCAGTGGGAGTTCGAGAAGCGGGAACGGAGCGCGGCGGTGGCGGCGGCGGAGTCCCTGGAGGAGTTGCTGACGATGTATGGCGACGATGGGTATGACCTGCAGCGGATGGAGATATTTGCGCGGATCTTCGAGCGGGAGGGGTGCGTGGAGGAGTTGCGGCGGGCGGGAAAGGGGCCGAACGGGGTGTGGGCATTGGGGGTGCTGAGCGAGGTGGCCGAGGAGCGGGTGGCCAAGGAGGCTTACCGGGAGGCGTACCTGACGGCGGTGGCGCTGTCGGTGGAGTATTGCCGGCGGATTGATGATGGGGATTTTCCGGCGAGACGGGCGATCAACGTACTGGAAGATGCCGCGGATTTGTTTGAAGAGCGGATGGGCGGGGAGGGCGGGGAGGTGGCGGCGGCGAAGATGTGGAGGAAGCGGTATCATCCGCGATACCGGATGTTGTCGGCGCAATCCGGTGTACCCCCTTTCGGAGATATACTCGGGGAGGAATGAGTGACTCCACCCCACCTGTGCCGAAAAAGGCCGGTGGCGTTTCCTTCGCGCACGAGGCACCGGAAACTCTGCCGATTCTGGCGGCGCCGAGCACGAAGGGCGAGAAGAACACCATCCGGATGGAGTTGATTCCGGTGGCGTGCTGGCGGGTGAACGATGTGCGTTTCGAGTTTGGCTCGTCGTTCCTGCTGCCGGACGTGCAGGATGAGTTTACGGTGCTGGCCGAACTCTGCAAATCGCACGCCGGGGCGCCGCTCTCCATTTTTGGTCATGCCGATCCGGTGGGGGATGAGTCGTTCAATAAGACGCTTTCGGGCCGCCGCGCCGAGGCCGTCTATGGAGTCCTGACGCGCGACGTGGACCGCTGGGAAAAACTGTACTCAAGCGGTCCGGCCACCGGCGACAACTGGGGACAGCCCGCCATTTCGGTGATGGAAAAGGCAACGGGCAAGCCGGCTGGAACGACCACTGACGGACGAAAGGCGCTGATTGCGGCCTACATGGACTTCCTCTGCCGCGACAGCGCAGGCGCGCCGTTTACCGTTCCGAAAGCGGGCTTCCTGGGAAAGGGAACCGACGCCGGCGGCAAGGCCGACTTTCAAGGTTGCAGTGAGTTCAACCCTGTCCTTATCTTCTCTTCGGCCGAGCAAACCGAGTTCAACAAGCCGCAGAACCAGGCCGCGCGCAATGAAGAGAACGCGAAGAACCGCCGGGTGGTCGTCTATCTGTTCCGCCCGGACACGGTGATCAACAACGAGAAATGGCCGTGTCCGCGGGCGGCGGAGGGGCTTTCCGGGTGTCAGAAGCGGATGTGGTCCGACGCCGCCAAACGGCGCTCCAATCAGGCCGCGCGGCGCGAGTTTCCAGACACCAAGGACACCTTCGGGTGCCGATTCTATCACCGGCTGGCGGTCTCATCGCCATGTGAGGGTCCGGTCCCAGTTGTGGTGAGCAGCATCAAGCTGACGAAGGTGGATGAACGGTTTGCCCCGTCCAAGGAGATGCTCGATATCGCCTACGATATCGCTGGATTTGCCGGCAAAGAGGTGAAACTGGTGATCGAGGGCGAGCAGTACGGCGGCAAGAAGCTATTCGAGCGGCCACTGACGGCGGCGGAGTTGGCCGATGGTACCGGAAAGCGGCTGCAGTGGGATGGCAAGATCAACACGGGCACGCGGAAGGACCGGTTTGCGCATCCGTTGTTGGGTCCCTATACAGTGAAACTGGTGCACGGTGGCGGCGCGGAATCGCTACCGTTCAAGATCCTGTACCACTCGGTGGTGCTGGCTTTCGGAAAACATACCGCGGATGGCAAGGCGCCAGCGGAGGCCGACAAAGAGAAATTTGCCGCGTTCCGCCTGAACGAACTCGGATATGACGGAGGCGTTGTGGAGGGCGCGACGGCCGCCTCCATTGCCAAGGCTTTGGTGCGATTCCAGCGAGCCAATTACGTATCGGGGACGCAGACGCTATTGCCGGTAAACGGAACGCTGGACGCAGCAACACTGGCCGCGCTGAAGGCGGCCAGCGCGCGCCCCATCTGGGAAACGGGTAAGTCCCCGCTTACTGAGGACTGTAAGTTCTACGTTCACGATAACTTCATGAACGACCCCAACATGGACTTTGTCCTGGGGCCGACGACGGAGTTCAACTCGCTGGATCGCAAGGCGCATGCGGAAGACAAGATGGACCGCCCATTCTTGCCCTTGGAACTCGAAATCCAATTGTGGAGTAAGGGCGGCGCGGCCATCTCCGCGCCGGAGGCCGTCGGCCCGGCGCAGGTCGCCTTTGAAATGAACGACGGGCCGGAAGATGCGTCGATTGTTCCCGCCACCAACGCTCAGGCGCAGACGTATACGAAGCACGCCCGGGAGATCGGCGCCACGGCGGCGGTGACCGGGGCGGCACGGATCGATGCCAGCGGGGATAATGCGATCGATACATTTGATGGCTTTCGCAAGAGTGCTGCCGCCGCCTACGTCAAGGAGATGTTTCCGGAGACGGCGGATTCGAAACTCGAGCCGTACAAGATCGAGAAGTACGACAAGGTCTCTCGCGGGACGCCGGCGGCCGAGGTGCATTACGCGCAGGTGAATGCCTGGGATGACGAGGCGAAATTTCCGGAGCGAAAAGGCCGCGCAGGCGCCTATTTCCGGTTCAGCATGAAGGGTGGCGATGACGCCAAAGTCCGTGTGGGACTGACATTTCAAGGTTTGCCCAATAAGGACTTCCTGGAAAAGGAACACAAGCCACGGGAGGCGGATCTGTTCAAGGAGACCGGGCGGTGGACCGTTTGGCGGCGAGCGCGAATCAGCGCTTACTGCACCCAGGTGGCGGCGCCGCCACGGACGAGCGGGTTGCCGAGTTTCGCTACGATTCGGGACCGGTGGGCAGAGGCCTTCATAGAACTGGAGAACAGCGGCAGCCCGATCCAGACGCTGACGTATGCGACCGTGGTCACCGAGGCCGTCTACAAAGCGACCATCATGGCAATGCCGGCCTCGCACCGTCCGGCCGGGGTGACCAATGCCAATCTGATTTACCGGCCCGACTGCGTCTATGGAGGCGCGATGCCCGTCCAGGCTCCCGGCCAGACGGCCTCCAACTTCGTGACCACGAGCATTGCGGCGATGACGGCCTGGTGTACCCACCCAATCAATGCGCTGTTGAAAGTGGTCCACGACGAAGCCCGCAAGACGAGCCCGGAAGGGTTCGTGATCTTCGATTTCCGGCTGCATCCACCCATAACGGGACAACTCTGGAATCCGGCCACCGCCAGTTTCACACCCGACCCCAACCCGGCCGTGCAGAATCGCATTGGATCGACATCGGGGTATGTGCGCTGTGCCGGCGCGGTGACGATGAATGTTGACAATCCATTCAACGTGAACTGCTACCTGATGCATGAATGCGGCCACGCCCGGTTCCTGTATCACCATGAAACAGGGAACAATGGCGTCACGGATAATCCGACGCATCACGATCATGACCAACGCAAGTGCACGATGAGCTACGGTATCGGCGCCGACACGCCGGACCAGTGGCGGTATCCTTTCTGCGGGAAGTGTCTGCTGCGTTTGCGCGGCTGGAAAGTCACCGGCCTGCCCCGGAAGTACACGGTGTAAAGGACATACATGGCCACTCCCCTTGCGATTCAGTTGCTTGCTCCGAAACCAGCGGTGCTGGTTGGGCAGGAGCCCGTGCTGCAGATTGTCCACCGTGTTTTCGCGGATCTGGACATGGAGACGGTGGCACTGAACCGCGCCCGTACCGCGATTCGGATTGTGGCCGTGGACGACGGAGCCACGCTGGAGCTTACGGGCCAGGAGCATATCCGGTTCCATGGCATCCATCCCTTGACCGAGATAGGCGCCCGGTTCCGCGCGCCCGCCGGGGCCGAATGGACGGACTCTCTCCATCTGCTGCAATACGGGGCGGCGCTGGGCGCCGGGCGCTATCAGGTGTCGCTCTCCTACCGCTACGGAGAAACCGAACTTGAGACCGCTACGGCGGAGTCCGTCGCGTTTGAGGTGCGGCCGGCCGAGCATTTGACGAATAGCTACCGCTGGCTGGGCGGGGCCACCGCGTACGGGGAGTTGGCGAACCTTTGGCGGGCCGAAGCCGATGGAGCCATCCACTGGATTTACCAGATCGCCCGCCGCAAGAATCCTGGCGCGATCCGTTCCGCCGTGGAGTTGGCGATACCCGGGGACGCGGCGCCGTTTCTGCCGGTGGTCGCCCACATCAACGGCATTTCGGAGTTCTACTTTGAGCGGTATGTGGTGTGGGCTGAAGCGGAGTCGATGGGAGTGGTGGCGGTGAATCCGGAGGGCCGGAATGAGGAACCGCGACGGTACCCGCATGGGTTGGTGGATGTCCACGTTGCCGAGCCTCCGTTGCAGCAAACCGCCCGTTCGATCACTGCTGTAGTTTACGGCCGCAATGGCGCCGGTGTGGCCTGCCTTGCGGTGATGCATCTGGACGAGAGCAACACGCTTACCCGCACCGAGATTCCCCTGGCGGGGGAGTTACCCGATTTCCTGGTGGTGGCATGGCCGGAAAACAAGCCGTCGGAGGCCGCCGTCGCCTACTGGGGGCGGCGGGGAGAGCCGAGCTTGCACGCCACGCCGTTGCGGCTGCCGGCCCGCTCGGCGCCCATTGCGCTGGAGGGGCGGTTGGCCGGACTGGCGATTGAGCAGTGGCTGGGGGAGGGGCGCGTCTGCGCGCTGCTGGCGGAGGAAGGCGGACTTCGCGTCGCCAGTGTGCCGATCCTCGCTCCGCCGGTGGTAACGATTGGCGGCGTGGATGGCCCGCCGGAATTTGTTGATTTCGCGTTGCCGCCTGGCCAAGGGGCTCCCGTGTACCTGCGCCGTGGGGACACGGGGTGGCGAATCGGCGAGGCAACGGTCAGCAGGGATGACCGCCTGATCCATCCCCATTTACTCACCACCCCGGGCGGAGGACCATGGTTGGTAGGGTTCGACGCCCAACGCGGTTTTGTGGTGGAGCGCCTGGCGCCTCCTGAGCCCCCGCCACTGGTATGACACGGCTGCTGGTATTCCTGCTGCTGTTCTGCCGCCTGGGGGCCCAGCCCGTTGCAATGACTCTTCACGCCGAAAAGCCCGTATGGGTGGCCGGCGAAGGTGTGCGGCTTCGTCTGCATGTTCGCGCGGAGGCGGATGGAGAGTTGGAGTCGATCGAACTGAACCGCAGCGCGACGCGAATCCATCTGCGGTCTGTAACCGGGACGGCCACCGTCTTGACAGGCGCCGATCACCTCCGCCTGTTCCCGGAAAAAGTAATGGCGGGTGTGGGAACGTCGTTCCACGTGCGGGCAAAACAGGAGTGGGATGCGGAGTTGGACTTGTTGCAATACGCCCTTCCGCTCCCGGCCGGCCGTTACACGGCCGAAGTGGAGTACCGGGGAGCCCGGAGCGGCCTGGCGGCGTTTGAGGTGGCGCCCGCGGTTCTCGGCCCCGCCCGGTGGCGTTTGTATGGGGGAACGGAACTGGCT
Organism: uncultured Solibacteraceae bacterium; assembly: GCA_964430625.1. Lineage (GTDB taxonomy): Bacteria > Acidobacteriota > Terriglobia > Bryobacterales > Bryobacteraceae. Next base: position 95,875 of record CAYSFR010000029.1, on the reverse strand, counting down.
GGGGTATATGCCGCGAATGGGAAGTGGTTCCATACCGCCCGAACGGTCCGCGATCCGCGAGTGGTCCTGTTCACAGCGGAGATCGGGAATGCCGTGCCGGCGGTGACCGAATTGCCGCGCCTGGCCTATTTTCCGGCCAACGCCGGGACCCACGCCGAACGCTTGGTGGTGTGGACAGAAGGTTCCCGGTTTTGCTGGCTAGCTGTCACCGGCAGCGGGCCGGCCGGTAGCCGGCAGTGCGCAGACAGCCGCCTGCCCGGGCGGGTGCAACTGGCCGAACCCGCGTTACAGACGCTGGCCGGCGAGTTGCGCGCCGTACTCTTCTCCGCACGGACGGCCGTTGAGATCCGCGTCCCCATGGGCGGCGCGGCAATCAAACGCAACGTTGCCGAAGGGCGCGACATCAAGGGTGTCGCGGTGAGTTGGGAGCCCGAGCCGGCGCTGTTGCTGATGGACGGGTCGAACCTTTTCCGTGCGCGCTTCGATGGGGAACGGACACGGTTGCGGTCGATGATGGGAACGTGGACTGGGTTTGAGACAGAAGAGTGGAATGGCGTCTCCACGATCGTCGCTTCGACGCGGAGTTCTTCCGTTCGATGGCGGAACGATGAATCGGCGCTGGAGTCCTTACCGGCTGGCTTCCGGCTGTGGCGCTGGCGGGTGACCGGGTCTGCGGGCACCGGGTACGCGATTGCGGGTACACCGTAGGCGGGCGGCGAAAGGCGATCTGCCGGCGGCGGTTCCCGCGGGCGTTACGGGTCTAGCGGGTCGAGCGGATCAGCGAGTAGTGATTCGGGGTTGGGGAGAAATTCGAGGTCGAATCGGGACACTCGTTTAAAGCTCTTGACCGGACGGTAGCCGAGTTCTGACTCGCAACGCAGGGCGAATGCGGGGGCTTCGATGTAGGCACTTTGGCCAGGATCGGTGGTGATCAGGGAAGGCTTGTCCTCGGGGAAGCCGTAGCGATACAGCATGCGGGAGGCATTACGGAGATTCGTCGTTGTGTGGCGGGCGTGCGGTTCGATCAGAATGGCCTCGGCCGGGATGTTGTACTCGGCGATGAGGGCCTTCTTCATCTCGAGGGCTTCGCAGAAGGGTGTCTGATTGGGGTGAACGTAGCCGCCGGAGAGGATGAGGAAGGGCGCCATCCCAGCTTTGAAGCGGCGGGCGGCGAGGGTGACACGGGCCTTTCCCCAAGGGGACATCGCCTGGTTGGGACGGTCCGTTCCGGAGCCGGGGACGACGATGGCGGCGTACTTGTACTGGCCCCAGTTGACGGAGGGGATTGTGGCTAACGCGGCGCTGTTTTCGCCCTTCTCCAGGGGTTCAAAGCGACCCGCTTCGTCGCGCCAATTGGCGCGCAGCAGTTCCAAGGCGAAGCGCAACGGGGCGTGGAAGAAGAGCGGGTTTCCGTCGGGTTCATCCGCCACGACCGCCTGGATGACGGCGAGCATGCGCGGGAACTGGGGGCTTCTGACGTCGAAGGACATGGCGTCGATGGCAGGGTAGCGAGGCGGCAGGCCAAGACCGTAGACGTCAAAGATCCGATTCATGGCGGCGGCGGCCGTTTTCCAGGCGCCGACCAAGTCAGGCTTGTCGCCATACATACGGCTCTTGCGGAGCGGTTCGGCGGCGGCGCTGAATGTGGCAAGGATCTCGCCGACGGCGGCAATCTCGGCCGGCGTCCAGCGGAGGGACTCCACGATATTCTTCGATTCGGTAAGCGCGGCGCGTTTGGCTGTGGCGATTTCGGTGAGGCGCGGGTGGCGGGGCGGGTTTTGTTCCAGCACCGTTAGAACGTGGAAGTTCTTCTCGCGGACGGGTTGAGCAACCGCCGTGAGCGCGAGGAGGAGCGGGAAGAGGTACATCATTTCTTCTGGGGTACGCCAGGGCCGGGAGGCGCGGATCCGGTAGCGGGATTGTAGTTGGGGTTCTTGGGGTCGATGGGATTGTTGCCGCGCGTGAAGGTGAACGGTGTATCACTTTCGAGCCAGGCGGTGTAGGCGAGATCCCGGAGAAGAGCGGCGCCGGAGGCGAGACGCTCGTGGACGAGTTCGGTGGCGCGTTTGTGATCTTTGTCGGCCCAGGCACCGGCCTTATCGAGGGCATAGACCTCCTCCACGTAGCTGGCGGCCTTATCGAGGTGATCGAGAATGGCGACAAACGGATCCTGCAGCCGTTTGGCCGGCGCGACGCCGTTGCGGACGTTTTCCGTTCTGACGGCGATGAGGTCGACAAACTGGGACTCCATACGGCCGTGGATGCGGGGCTCGCGAGTGAAGTCGCGCGGGTTGGGGCCGGACCAGCCATCGTGATGAATGGTGTCGTGCAGGGGCTGGGCCCCGTCGGCGGTGTAGTGGCCGAGACGGCCCATGTATTGAGCGATCTCGAGCTCGACAAAGTGGGTGTCCTGGCCTCCGGTCTTCATGGCGCGGTAGCGGCGCATGGCGGCGCGCATGCGCTCGAAGTTTTCCTGGGCGGCGTAGGGGAGCGTGCCGGTCCAGCGGACATTGGTTTGGAGCCCATCCTCGGGGGACTGCTTCTTCCGGGCCTCGTAGAGGGCGATGACGAACTCATAGCGGGAGCGGGGGATGGCCGGAAGCATGGCAAACTGCTCCTTGAACCAGCCGTGGTTGGGATCCTCGAGGATCTTCAGGGCCGGTTCCGAGGGGCTGCGCCAACTGTCGGGGATGATGGCGAGATAGGCGATCCAATCCTCATGGGCCTTGAGGAATACGGGGCCATCGGCGGGGATGGTCTGCACAGCGGAGCGATTGACCGCCTGGTGGCCGCGGATGCCCCAGCTGTAGGCCGTAGAGAGAGTGAAAAGAGCAAGCACGAAGCGTCGCATTAGAACGAGTACCTCATGCCGAACTGGAAGTTCCGGCCGGCGCGGGTGCTGGTGATGCGGCCGAAATCGGCGGCTCCATCGCGGTTCACGACGGCGCCGGTGCAGCCGGTGATGGAGCAGGCCGCGTTGAGATGGTTGGTGAGATTCTCCGATTCGGCGATCAATTCGAGCGAGTGATGTTCCGCGATCCGGATCCGGCGGGTAAGGCGGAAATCGACCTGGAAGAAGGAGGGGCCAGTGAACGAGTTGCGGGCGCGGAAGGGAAGACGGTCATTGAGGACAAGATCGTTGTTGAGGTCGGAGCCGGCGAGCGGGTTGATCATGTAGCCGGAGTTGAAAAAGACGACGGAGGAGAGTTCGAAGCCGTAGAAGTATTTGGGGGCCCAGAGGCCTTGCATCACCCAGTTATGGCGGACATCGGCGTTGGCGTTGCCGCGGTCGTTGAAGCGATTAGCGGGGTCGGTGAGGGCGCCTCCTTCCAGGTCGCCTTCGGCGATGGCGTGGGACCAGCTCCAGGTGGTGGAGAGCTGGAGCCCCTGGCTGAAGCGTTTGGTGAGTGTCAGGTCGAAGGCATGGTAGTTGTTGTTGGCGCCGGACTCTGTGAGGTTAATGGCGCGGAAGCGGGGGTCTGGGCGGCCGGCGGTACCTCGGAAGACGGGCCGTCCGTCGGCGAGGAAGCTGGCGGGGGCGCTGAGGTTGATATCGCGGGTATAGGGGGCGAAGCGGTGGCCCCAGTAGCTGTACTGTAGATTGACGGCGATGTCCTTGGTGAGCTGTCGCTGGAGTTGGAGGCTGGCGTTGTGGCCGAGCATGACCTGGTAGTCGCTGGCAAAGGCGGTGGTGTTAGGAGGCGTCTGAAAGGTGGGGTCGGCGGAGGCGAGCAGGTTCGGGAAGACTGGGGAGCGAGCGTCAGTGCCGGGGATGGTATAGCTCAGGACGCGGCGGCCGTTTACGAGGGCGCCGTTGGCCGAGGTGCCGAGGCTGGGGTTATCGAAGAAGATGCCGTAGCCACCGCGCAGAATTGTTTTGCTGTCGCGGGTCGGGGCCCAGGAGAAGCCGAAGCGCGGGGCCCAATTGTTCATATCGTTCCGGACTCGCCGGGAGAGTTCGAACGGGGCTTTGTCGTCAAGGACGGGATTCAGAACCGCTTCATAACGAACACCGAAATTGAGGGTGAAACGGGGGGTGAGGCGGAACTCATCCTGGAGGAAGAAGTTGACGAAGTGGTAGCGGAGGTTCACGGAATTCTCGCCGAGGTCCTGGGCGAGCTGGGTATAGGTATAGGGGCGATTGGTGGCGGGGTCGACGGTGCGTGCAACGGTGCGGAGGTACTGGTCGAGCGGCGTAACGGCGGGGCGCCCGGCGGCGGCGGAAAGGCCGCCGAAAGTAAAGAGGCGGGTGAGCGCGGCGGTAATTTGAAAGCCGGTCGACTGGAAATCCGCGCCGGTCTTGACGGTGTGACGGCCGTGGGACCAGGTGAGGTTGTCAATGACCTGCGTGGAGGTTTCGACGCTGCCGGAGCCGGCCAGGGGGTTGACGCCGAAGCTGGCGACGCCGGTGATGTTGATTTGGGCGCCGTTGGGCTGGCCGGGAACGTAAGTGCCGCGCTCCTCAGAGCGGCGGTTGATGCCGAAGCGGGCTTCATTGAGGAGAGTGGGAGAGAGGACGGTGGCCAACTGGCCGGCGCCGCCGTTCATCCGGTCCTCAAAGGTGAGACTACGGGAGATCGTAGTGAGTGCGCCACCGCCGCCGGGCTGATCGTTGGTGAAGCGATTGTAGCGGAGGAATCCGGAGTTCTTGGAGTTGAGGTTGAAATTGAGTTTGGCCGACGGGGTGTGGAAGGTCTCGCCGAAGGGGGAGTCGACAAGATCGGACGCGGGGAGGTTTAGAGCCTGGGCGGCGGCGGGGAGGATGGTAACGGGGGCGGGCGTTTTGAGCGGGTTGAACTCGTCGTTTATAAAGAAGAAGAGCTTGTCCTTCTTGAGGGAGCCCGATAGGTTTCCGGCGACCATCCACCAGGTTTGCTCGGCGCGGCGGGCGGCAAGCGGGGAGCGGGCGGAGGTTTCGAGCGGACGGTAGAGGCCCATGCCGGACCCGTGAAGATCGTTTGTGCCGGAACGGCTGATCACGTTGATGATTCCGCCGGCGGCGCGGCCGAATTCGGCCGAATAGGCCCCGGAAAGGACCTGCATCTCCTGAACGGATTCCGGGGTGGAGATGACCAGACGGATTTGTCGATTGGTGCGGCGCTGGGAGTTGTCGAGGCCGTCGACGGTCCAGGTGGAGCGGGAGTGGCCCCCGAAGGTGAACTGGGTGGTGCCGAAGCCGGTGGAGGGGATGCCCTTTACGCCGGGGCCCAGGAGATGGAAGTTGTAGACGTTGCGGGAGGTGATCGGGAGAGTGCGAACCGCCTTTTCGTTGAGGACCTCGCCCTGGGCAACGTCGCCGGAGACGGTCACGAGGGCCGCGTCGGCATTTACGGTGACCGAATCGGCGGCCGTCCCGACTTTGAGGATCACATCGATACGGGCCTGCTGGCCGACGGCGAGGCGGATGCCGGTTTGCGTAAATTCGGTGAAGCCAGGGGCGGTGGCCTTGAGTTCGTACTCTCCGACTTTAAGGAGGGGGAAGCGGAAGTAACCCTCGTTGTCGGTGGTGGCAGGAAAAAGAGTATTTGTACTGAGGCTGCGGGCGGTGACTTTTGCGGCGGGAACGGAGGCGCCCGACTCGTCGCGGATGTAGCCGTTCAAGGCGGCGTCGGAGGCGTTGGACTGGGCGAAAAGTGGGAATGCGAGGAGTGCAAAGGCGAGAAACTTCATGGACTCAGGGTAGAGGCCGAGCCATTACGTGGGAATGAGCGGGCCGTGACAGTTTGGTTTTGGGGAATGGAGCGATTCGGAGAGGTGTCCCGGAATAATCCTTGCTCACGTTTTGGCGAGAGGCGACGATCAGATACTTTCAGGCGGGAAAACCCGCTTCGAAGGAGAACAATGGCTGCCGCTGAAACTGTGGCTGGCGGGGTAGGCGCTATTAACCTGCTGAGCCGCCATATTCGTGAGACGAAGTCACTGATGGAAACCGCGGTGGAAGAGGTCTGTCAGAGCTTTGCAGATACGGCCCGGTTGTCGCAGAGCAACCTGGAGCGGACGACGAAGTTCCTGGGTAAGCGCGATGAGGAGTCCGGCGAGCGAGGGGGGATCAACCTGGAAAGGTTGATCGAGCGGTCCGAACGGGTCTTGCACCTGCTGCTGGAACGGTTGAGCGAGGCGAGCGAGAAGTCCCGATCGGCGATCCAGAGACTGAATCTGATCGATGAGCGGATCGGGCGAGTGGCGTATACGCTTGACCAGATCAACGACATCACGGCGGCGAACCGGATTCTGGCGGTAAACGCGCGGATTCAGGTGGCGCAATTGGGTCAACAGGGCTCCGGGTTGGGGGTAGTGGCAGATGAGATCAGTCAGCAGGCGAAGAGGTCCTCGGAGTTTTCCAGTGCCATCGCCGGGTTGATCGGGCAACTGCGGGAAGCGGTGACGCTCTCGCGGGAAGATTTACTGGTGACGGCGTCCCATGATCGGGAGGCGCTGGACGAAAGCAAGCAGGAGGTAGTCCGGACTCACGCGGATTTTCGTCAATTTCTGGACCGGACGCACTTGTTTCTGACGGAAACGGCCGAAGACAGCCGGAAGCTGACGGGAGATATCCACGACTCGGTGCGGGGGCTGCAGTTCCAGGATCGAGCGAGCCAGCGGCTGCAGTTCATTGCCAGCGAACTGGAGCGGTTGAGCGGGGAGATGGCCGCGGAGTTCGGGGTGGATGCAGGAGCGGTGAGGTGGCATCCGAGCGTGCGGGAGATGATGACGCGGACCTCCATGGTGGAGCAGCGCGGGATTGCCCAATCCGGCGGCGACGAAGGGAGCGGCGAGGTGGAGCTTTTCTGATGGCACTGAAACGGGCATTGATCATTGATGATTCGCGAAGCATGCGGCAGATGGTGGCGTTTACGCTCAAGGACGCTGGATTTGAACTGTTGGAGGCCGAAAATGGGGCCGAAGGGCTGGAGCGGCTGAAGGGGCAGCGGCTTGGGGTGATTATTACCGACCTGAACATGCCGGTGATGGACGGGATCAGCTTCATCAAACTGGCGCGGGGCACGGCGGAGGCGCGGTTCCTGCCGATCCTGATCCTGACCACCGAGAGCCAGCAGGAGAAAAAGCTGGAGGCCAAGGCGGCCGGGGCGACCGGTTGGATCGTCAAGCCGTTTGAGCCGGCGAAACTGTTGCAGACACTGCAGAAGGTGATGGGTTGAGAGATGGACGCTCGATTGGAAATAGAGGGCGGCTTGCTGGTTGCGGCGGGCACCCTGGACCTCTACGCGGCCGAAGCGTTGCGCGACGGGTTGCTCCAGATTCTGGAGCAATCGGCAGAGCCAAATGTGCAACTGACCGGGGTGGAGAGTTGCGATGTGGCGTGCCTGCAGTTGCTGCGCGCGGCGGCGCGGACAGCGGCTGCGCAGGGAACGCCCCTTGTGGTGGCCGGGCGGGGCGAGGCGGTGGAGGCTGCGTGCCGGCAACTGGGGACGACGTTTGACGAGATGCTGCAAGGAGGACGCTAAATGGCAACCCCGAATCCGGCGCAGACGTTTCTGGTGGAAGCCGACGATCTGCTGACTCAGGTGGAAGAGATCGCCCTGGAACTGGAGGTCGACCAGCCGGGAGGGGAAGGGGTGCACCGGTTGTTCCGGGCGTTTCACACGATCAAGGGTTCCGGGGCCATGTTCGGCTTTGATGCCGTGGCCGAGTACACCCACGCGGTGGAGACGACGCTCGATCGCTACCGTGCGGAGGATCTGCCGGTGACGGCGGAGTTGGTGCGGACGGTGTTGGAGGCCAAGGACGAGATTAAGCGGATGTTGGGAAGTGTTGGGGAGAACCGGGGCGCGGGTGCGGCCGAGGAGGCCGGAGCCAGGCTGGCGCAAGCGGAATGGATCATTGGGATCCGATTGCAGGCCGATGTTCTCAAGAATGGCGGAAACCCGCGGCTCCTGCTAGCGGAATTGGCGGAACTGGGAGAATGCACGGTTCGTGCGCACTGGGATGAGGTGCCTGCGCTGGCTACCATCGATCCGCACCGCTGTTACTTGTACTGGGATGTCCGGTTGAAGACGGACAAGGGGCGGGACGCCATTCGGGATGTCTTCCTATTTGTCGAAGACGGGAGCCGGATCACGATCGAGCCAGTGGGGGCAGCGGAAGCCCGGCCGGCGCCGGCGGCTGAACGGAAGGGACGCGAGGCGGCGCAGAAGGCGGGAATGGAATCGACGGTGCGGGTACCGTCGGGGAAATTGGACCGGCTGGTGAATCTGGTCGGGGAACTGGTGATGAATCAGTCCCGGCTGGCGCAGGCGACCTCGCGGTTGGACGCGCCCGAGTTGGCGGCGCCGGTCGAGGAGATTGAACGGCTGGTGTCGGAGTTGCGGGAGACGGTTTTGGGAATCCGGATGATGCCGATCGGTGTGACCTTTCACCGGTTTAAGCGGCTGGTGCACGATCTTTCGGGTGAGTTGGGTAAGGAGATCGATCTGGTAACCGAGGGAGCGTCGACAGAATTGGACAAGACCGTGCTGGACCAGTTGGGGGATCCGCTCGTGCACCTGATCCGGAACAGCGTCGACCATGGAATCGAGCCGGCCGAGGCACGGGTGGCCGCCGGGAAGCCGGCGCGCGGCACTATCCGGCTGTCGGCGCGGCACACCGGGTCCAATGTTGTGGTGACGATTGAAGACGACGGGAGGGGGTTGGATGGTGAGGCCATTCGCGCAAAGGCGGTGGAGCGGAGGCTCATTGCGCCGGACGCGGTATTGAGCGAACGGGAGATCTTCGGGCTGATTTTTCTGCCTGGGTTCTCGATGGCGCGGGAAGTGACGGCCGTGAGCGGCCGGGGCGTGGGAATGGATGTGGTGAAACGGCAGGTGGACGCACTGCGGGGAAGCGTGTCGATTGCGAGTACGAAGGGGCGGAGCACGGCCATTTCCCTGACGCTTCCTCTGACGCTGGCGATCATCGATGGGCTGCTGGTGGAGATTGGCGGGGATCAGTTCATCGCACCGATGGCGGTGGTGACCGAGAACGTGGAACTGCGCCGGGAAGACCGCGGGAAGAACAACGGGCGGAACGTGGTGGCTGTTCGAGGGGAACTGGTTCCGTATCTGTATTTGCGGGAACTGTTTGGGGTGCCGGGAGAGGAACCGGAGATCGAGAAGATTGTCATCGTGCGGCAGGAGGAGCAGCGCGTGGGTCTGGTTGTGGACCGGGTCTTGGGGAGCCACCAGACCGTTATTCAGTCACTGGGGACGTTTTATCGGAATATCGAAATGGTATCCGGGGCGACCATCATGGGCGATGGCCGTGTGGCATTGATTCTGAACATGGCGGGGCTGGTGGAGTTGGCTGGCCGGCGCTATGCGGTTGCTGCATAGGAAGGTTTACTCATGAAGAATTGGAAGCTGGGAACCCGGATTGCCGGTGGTTTTGCTGTGCTTACCCTGATCACGCTCGCACTCGGCGGGGTAGCGTACTGGGAGATGATGTCGATTGGCGGATTTGCCGAACGAATCAATAACGAAGCTATCCCAGGGCTGTACAACCTGGGACAACTGCAGGAAAACGCGCAGCGGACGATGAGTCTGCTTTTGCAGCGTGTGTACGCCAGGGACGAGGCAGACAAGACCCGGGTGATGAATGACATTCGCGTCTCCCGCGAGGTGATTGCGACCGTGCTGGCGGATGCGGAGAAGTTGGCGAAGGACGAGGATGAGCGTGCGGTCCTAAAGAAGGTGAAGGACACTCGGGCGGCATTCGTTGTGAAGTACGACGCGGTGCTGGCGCTGAGCGAAGAAGGAAAGACGAAAGAGGCCGGAGAAGCGATACTGCGGGAGGCGCGGCCGCCGTTCCTGCTGTACATGGAAGCCGTAGACGGCTTGGTGGGGCTCAATAAATCGAGTGCCGACGAGATGGGAAGTCTGATCATGGCCTCGGTCGGGTCGGGGAAGTGGGTGGTGATTGTCGCTCTACTGATTGCGGTCGTGATGGCGGCCGTGATCGCGACTTTCATTACACGCTCGATCACCGTTCCCTTGGCCGAGGTGGTGACAATGGTGGACAAAGTGGCAGAAGGCGACCTGACGTCGCAGGCGACGGTCAAGCGTGGGGATGAGTTGGGCCAGATGATGGGTGCCATGAACCAGATGATCGAAAACTTGCGGAAAACGGTGTCCGAGGTTTCTACGGCGTCGGACAACGTGGCATCGGGAAGCCAGGAGATGAGTGCGACGGCGCAGCAACTGGCGCAGGGTGCGAGCGAACAATCAGCGGCGGCCGAAGAGAGCACCTCCTCGATGGAAGAGATGGCGGCGAGCATTCAGCAGAATGCCGATAACGCCAAGCAGACCGACAAGATCGCCTCTCAGGCGGCCGAAGATGCCCGGAGCGGCGGCGAAGCTGTCCTGAAGACCGTGGCGGCGATGAAAGAGGTCGCCGAGAAGATCAGCATCATTGAGGAGATTGCGCGAAAGACGGATCTGTTGGCGCTGAACGCCGCGGTAGAGGCGGCACGCGCCGGTGAACACGGCAAAGGATTCGCGGTGGTGGCGAGCGAAGTGCGGAAGTTGGCCGAGCGCAGCCAAACCGCGGCGGCCGAGATCAATCGACTAACGGCGGAAGGCGTCACCGTGGCCGAAGGGGCCGGTCAGCTACTGGCGAAACTGGTTCCCGATATTCGCAAGACGGCGGAATTGGTGCAGGAGATCTCGGCGGCCAGCGCGGAACAGAATACCGGCGCGGCGCAGGCGCATAAGGGAATCCAGCAATTGGACCAGATTATCCAGCAGAACGCCTCGGCGAGCGAAGAGATGGCAGCGACTTCGGAAGAGCTCTCCAGTCAGGCCGAAGTACTGCAGTCGACGATTGCATTCTTCCGGGTCTCCGGGCAGGGAGCGCGTCCGGTGGCACCGCGGCGTCCGATGATGACGAAGGCGAAACCGGCTGGCGCGGCGGCGACGGCGCAGTCACTGGCGAAACTTGATAAAGCGGTGAAGGGCGGCGGAAAGCGGATCGATCTGGGGGCGAAAGCTCCGGCGGCCGATGCCCGGGACGATGAATTTGTGCGCGGGTAAGGAGGGACTATGACCACCTCAATTACAGAGACGGCGCAATACATGACCTTCAAGTTGGGAGATGAGCTGTTTGCCATCAACGTGGCGCAGGTGAGGGAGGTGTTGGAGGTGTCGCAAATCACGCGGATTCCGACGGCACCGGAGTACATGCGTGGTGTGGTGAACGTGCGCGGGAAAGCGATCCCGGTGGTGGACCTGCGGTTGAAGTTTGGCCTGCCTAAGGGGCAGGCAACCGTTCATACGCGGATCGTAGTGATTGAACTGGAGATGGACAATGAAGTGACCGTCGTCGGCGGAGTCGCCGATAGCGTACACGAAGTTATCGAACTGGAGCCAGGCCAGATCAATCCTCCCCCGGCGATTGCCAGCCGCTGGCGGACAGACCTGATTAAGGGAATGGGCCGGCGCGGGGAGGACTTCATCATCATCCTCGACATCAACGCCATCTTCTCATCCGACGCCTTAGCCCTGGTTCGCCAAAGCACGGAGGAGGTGGAGGTAGCGGGATGATGGAGACCGCCGAGTGGCATGAGCAGGATCTGGCCGTATTCATGGAGTGTGTCCGTGCCGAGTTGGGCATCAAGATGCCGGCCGGGAAATCGCTCATGTTACAAAGCCGGATTCTGCGTCGCCTGCGGCAACTGAATCTGGAGACGCTGGAAGAGTACCGGCAGCGTCTCTTTGATTCGGCGCATTCCGAAGAAGAACGGGTTCATTTTCTGGATCTGGTGACGACGAATCACACGGCCTTTTTTCGGGAGCCACAACATCTGGAGGTTCTGAAACGTCAAGTGGCGCAGGCAAAGGGTTGGTTCGGCGTCTGGAGCGCGGGTTGCTCGAGTGGCGAGGAACCCTACACCATCGCCATGGTGTTGGCAGAGGCAAAGTTGTCCAATCCGCGGCTGGAGTTTGTCGTGCTGGCGACCGACGTCTCCACGGCTATGCTCCGGCGCGCCGAAGCCGGAATCTATGACCGGGAACGCGTCGCCGCTGTGCCGTCCGAACTGCAGCAGAGATATCTCCTGCGCAGCAAGGACTCGGCACGCGGTCTGGTGCGAGTGGTGCCGGAATTGCGGTCTCAGGTCCGTTTCCATCATCTGAATTTTATGGAGCGGGATTACGGTTTGGCCGAGGTAGTGGATACGATCTTCTTCCGTAACGTCATGATCTACTTCGACAAGCCGACGCAGGAAGCGGTGGTAACCCGGCTCTGCCGATACCTGCGCCCGAGCGGGCTCTTCTTCACCGGGCATTCCGAATCGCTCGCCGGCCTGGCGGTTCCGTTGCACGCGGTGGCGCCGGCGGTTTATCGGAGGGAGTAATGAGTGGACCGCGAAAAATCCAGGTTCTGATCGTGGATGACTCGGCAAGCGTGCGGCAGGCTCTGCGGCGCGTCCTGGAGTCGGATCCGGAAATCGAAGTGATGGGGGCGGCCTCGGACCCGTTTGTGGCGGTCGATCTGATTGCGCGGCAGTTGCCCGACGTGATCACCCTCGACATTGAAATGCCGCGGATGGATGGCTTGACCTTTCTCGGCAAACTGATGGAGCAGGAGCCGATCCCGGTCGTGATCTGTTCCTCGCTGGCTGAGCAGGGATCGCAGACGGCGCTCGCGGCGCTCGAGCACGGCGCCGTAGACATCATCACCAAGCCGAAAATGCAGACCCGGGAGTTCTTTGAGGAGTCCCGAATTCTAATCTGTGACGCGGTGAAGGCCGCGTCGCGGGCGAGACGTGGCCGCGGAGTCCCGCGCCCGATGGTGGTGGCCCCAAAGCAGACGGCGGACGTGATGCTGGCCAAAGGCACCGGCGAGGCGATGATCGCGACCACCGAAAAGATTGTCGTCGTCGGCGCCTCGACCGGCGGTACCGAGGCGCTGCGAGTGTTCCTGCAGACCCTGCCGAGGGACGCTCCCGGCATGGCCATTGTGCAGCATATGCCCGAGGCGTTCACCGCCGGGTTTGCCGCCCGGTTGGACGGTATCTGCGAAGTGACCGTGAAGGAAGCCGCGACGAACGATTCCATGATCCGGGGACAGGTACTTATCGCGCCCGGAAACCGCCATCTCCTGCTGAAACGTAGCGGCGCTCGCTACTTCGTCGAAGTAAAGGACGGACCGTTAGTGAATCGCCACCGTCCCAGTGTCGACGTGCTATTCCGTTCCGCGGCGCGCTACGCGGGACGAAACGCCGTCGGGGTGATCATGACGGGAATGGGCGACGACGGCGCGCGGGGAATGCTTGAGATGCGGCAAGCCGGGGCCTTTACCATCGCGCAAGATGAGGCGAGTTGCGTTGTTTTCGGGATGCCAGGAGAAGCCATCAAGGCCGGCGGCGTCGATCGTGTGATGCCGCTCGGAAAAATTGGAGATGAGGTCGTCCGGATGTGCCGCTAGAGCCGGTACCGCAGCCACCCTGATTCTGGTACGAACGTTTGCCGTCCAATCGGTCAAAAAATGGAACTGGTACGGGTACTTTTGGTACTTTCGAGGCCGTCGTGCGCAGGGCATTCTAATCGGGTCCTTCCCAGCACATACTCCAGCAAAGGAAACCCGCCATGACGAACCTTCTTCCCCATGTACTTCTTCGCCTCCGCCGTTGTGAAAAAGGGCAGGACGCGGTGGAATACGCCCTCGCCACCGCCGTCTTCTCCCTCCTTCTGGTGGCCACCTTCCCGGAGTTGATGAGCATTGTCGATGAGCGCTTCTCGGGTGTGACCTCGCTGCTGGCATCGGTCGCCGCGCGCTGAACCCTCACTGACCAATCAGTCAGTGCGCTATATTGATTGGTCAATGGCAGTTGCAGGCAAGACGAAACGAGACGTCCTCCTCGAATTCCGGACGACGGAAATTCTTGACGCCGCGCGCCGCGTTTTTTCGGTCCGCGGCTACGGCGGCGCCACCATCGATGCCATCGCCATCGAAGCGGGTGTAGCGAAGGGAACCGTCTACCTCTACTTCGACTCCAAACGGGAACTGTTTCTGGCCTGTTTGCGGGAAGGCGTTGAGGCCTTGCACGCCGAGGTCTCCCGCCAAATGGCAGCCGCGGCCACCTGCGAGGCGAAGCTACGGGCCTTCATCGGCGGCCGTTTCGAGTATTTCACCCGGAACCGGGAGTTCTTCCGGATCTATTACACCGAGTTTACCCAGGTGATCGCTGGGACCGCGAACTCGCAACCGGAGTTTCAGGACCTCTACGAGGAACAGGCGCGGCAACTGGAGGGCGTCCTGCGCGACGGCATTGCCACGGGAGAATTGAGAGCAGTCGACGGCCGACGAACGGCGCGGTTGATTTACGACATGGTTCGCGCCGGGTTAGCGCACCACATTTTGCATGGGACCGAAGAGACGCCGGAAGCGGCGGTGGAGGAAGTGTGCGCATTTGTGTGGAAGGGGATCGGCGGAAAATGAAAATCTGGACGCTCCTGACGGCGCTGGCCGTATTGACTGGTTGTACAAAGACGCAAACGGCAAAAGCGGCCGCCGAGGGAGGGCCGCCCGCGGTAACCGTCAAAGTCGCGGCCGCGACGACGCGTTCGATGCCGGTGGAGATCAAGACCATCGGAAAAGTGGAGGCCTTCGCGTCGGTCGACGTGAAATCAGTGATTGCCGGTACCATCATCAAGGCGCACTTCACGGAAGGCGATTTTGTCAAAAAAGGCGACCTGCTCTTTGAGATGGATGCGCGCGCCTACGTGGAAGCCGTGCGGCAGTGGGAAGCAAACCTCGCGCGGGACCAGGCGCTGCAGAAACAGGCCGAGGCGCAACTGGCCAGTGCCCAGGCGCAGGAGACCTTCTACGGCATGCAGGCCACTCGGTACGAAAAGCTCGCTGCTCAAGGTCTGGTTTCCCAGGAGCAATCCGACCAGGCCAACGTTGAGGCCCGCGCGCGCCGGACCAACGTCCGCGCCGTCCAGGCGTCCATCGAGAGTATCAAGGCCACCATCCGCGCCGACGAAGCCGCGCTCGACAACGCCAAACTCAACCTGAACTACTGCAGCGTCCGCGCCCTGATCGGCGGGCGCACCGGTGACATGCGGGTAAAAGCCGGCAACGTTATCAAAGCCAACGAGACCGAACTAGTCACCATCCACCAGACGCAGCCCACCTACGTCGCCTTCACCGTTCCCGAGGCCCGCCTGATCACCCTGCGGGACCGCATGAAACGGGGCGGGTTGACGGTCGCGGCCTCGATTCCGGGCGACCCCCAGCCCGATTCGCGAGGCACCATCACCTTCCTCGATAACGCCGTCGACGAAAAAACCGGCACCATCCGGCTGAAGGCCACCTTCCCCAACGCCGAAACCCGCCTCTGGCCCGGCCAGTTCGTCCACGTCAAAGTGCTGCTGGAACAGCTGGAAAACGCCGTTGTGATTCCCGCCGCGGCGCTGCAGAACAGCCAGCTCGGCAACTTCGTCTACGTCCTGACCCCGGCCGGAACCGTCGAGATGCGTACGGTCACCGTGGGGACGCGGGCGGACCGGGAAGTGTCGATCGAAAAGGGGCTCCAGGGCGGGGAACAGGTCGTCGTCGAAGGACAACTTCGCCTCGCGCCGGGGATGAAAGCGAAGGCAGCCGTATGAGCACCTCCAACGCTCCCGGCGGCGGCTTCACCGCCCTCTTCATCCAACGTTCCGTAGCCACCACGCTCATCATGCTGGCCATCGCCCTCTTCGGCGCCGTGGCCTACAAATTCCTGCCGGTCAGCGATCTGCCCAACGTCGATCTCCCCACCCTCGTGGTGAGCGCCAGCCTCCCCGGCGCCAATCCGGAGACGATGGCCTCAGCGATCGCCACCCCGCTGGAGCGCCAGTTCTCCACCATCGAAGGCCTCGATTCGATGAACTCCACCAACACCCTTGGGTCGACGTCGATCACCCTCCAGTTCGCCCTGAGCCGCGAACTCGACGCCGCCGCCCAGGACGTCCAGGCAGCCATCACCCAGGCCTCGCCCCTGCTCCCGCCCGGAATGACCAACCCGCCCACCTTCCGCAAGGTCAACCCGGCCGATCAGCCCGTTCTCTACCTCACCATCACCTCCAAAACCATGCCGCTCTACAAGCTGCATGAGTACGCCGACACCATGATGGCGCAGCGCATGTCGATGGTCCCCGGCGTGGCCCAGGTCCAGATCATGGGCGCCCAGAAATACGCCGTCCGCATCCAGGTGAACCCCGATGCCCTCGCCTCGCGCGGCATCGGCATCGACGAGGTGGAAAACGCCATCCGCCGCCATAACGTCAACATCCCCACCGGTACGCTCTACGGCAAGGACCAGATGGTCACCATCCACGCCACCGGGCAACTGGTTGACGCCGAAGCCTACAAGCCGATGATCGTCGCCTACGTCGGTGGCTCGCCGGTCCGTCTCGATGAGGTCGCCACCGTGCTCGACAGTGTTGAAGACGACAAGGCCGCCAGCTGGTTCAACACCGCCGAGGCCTCCCAACGCGCCCTCGTGCTGGCCGTGCTCCGCCAACCCGGGACCAACGCCGTTGAAGTCGCCGATGGCGTCAAGGCCCTCTTCCCCCAGTTCAACGCGCAACTGCCGCCCACCGTCAAACTGGGCATTCTCACGGACCGCGCCGCCACCATTCGCGAGTCCTTTGAAGACGTGCAGTTCACCATGGTGCTCACGCTCGGCCTCGTCGTCATGGTCATCTTCCTGTTCCTGCGCAACGTCTCGGCCACCGTGATTCCCAGCCTGGCGCTCCCCATCGCCGTCCTCGGCACCTTCGCCGTCATGTACCTCTGCGAGTACAGCCTGGACAACCTATCGATGATGGCGCTCATCCTTGCCATCGGCTTCGTCGTCGACGACGCCATCGTCGTGCTGGAAAACATCGTTCGCCACATGGAGCAAGGTGTCCCCCCAATGCGCGCGGCATTTGAAGGCGCGCGCGAGGTCAGCTTCACCATCGTCTCCATGACCATCTCGCTGGCCGCCGTCTTCATCCCGCTGCTCTTCATGGGCGGCATCCTCGGCCGCCTCTTCCGCGAGTTTTCCGTCACCATCGTCGTCGCCATCCTCGTCTCCGGTTTCGTCTCGGTGACGCTCACGCCCATGCTGTCGGCGCGCTTCCTGAAGCCCCACCATGGAGCCCACGGCCGCCTCTATAACATCACCGAACGGTTCTTCGACGGCATGTTACACGTCTATGACCGCACCCTCGTCTGGACCCTCCGCCACCGCCTCTCCGTCCTGCTCTTTTCCTTCGCCATCCTCGGCGGCACCGTCTATCTGTTCCAGTTAGTGCCCAAAGGGTTCATCCCCAATGAGGATGTGGGCCAGATCTTCACCATCGTCGAAGCGCCGCAGGGCACCTCCCACATCACCATGATGCAGAACGTGCAGAAGCTCTCCGACATCGCCCGCAAGGACCCCGCCGTCGAGGCGTTCTTCAGCGGCATGGGCAGCACCTCCGGCTCGGTCGCCTCCGGCGGGCCGAACTTCGGCCGCATGTTCTTCCACCTTAAGCCCCGCCACGAGCGCAAGGAGACCGTCGAGGACGTCATCGCCCGCCTCCGCCCGCAACTGAACAGTCTGCCGGACATGCGTGCCTTCCTGCAGATTCCCCCTACCATCCGCATCGGCGGCTCGCTCACCAAGAGCCTCTATCAATACACTCTGTTGAGCGGCGATACCGCCGCGCTTTATAAGTCGGTTCCCGACATGGAGCGCGAAATGGCCAAAATCCCCGGTCTCATCGATGTCACTACCGACTTACAGATCCGCAACCCGGAGTTACACGTTGATATCGACCGCGACAAGGCGGCCACCCTCCGTGTTACCCCGGAGCAGATTGAGAACGCGCTCTTCAGCGCCTACGGCCCCCGCTGGGTCTCCACCATCTACGCGCCCGACAACCAGTACCGCGTCCTCATGGAAGTGCAGCGCGGCTTCCAGTCGGATCCCTCGGAAGTCTCCAATCTCTACGTGCGCTCCATGGACGGCAAGCTGGTGCCAATCGACTCCGTCGCGAGAATGGAGCCCCGCGCCGGCCCCCAGGCCATCAACCACTACGGCCAGTTGACCGCCGTCACGCTCGCCTTCAACCTCGCGCCCGGCGCCTCGCTCGGCGATGCCGTCCAGCGCATCGAGGAACTCGCTGATCGCACCCTCCCCGCCAGCGTCAGCCGCACCTTTCAGGGCACCGCCCAGGCCTTCCAGCAGTCATCCCAGAACCTGATGTTACTGCTGTTTGTCGCTATCTTCGTCGTCTATCTGGTCCTCGGTATCTTGTATGAGAGCTTCATCCATCCGCTGACGATCCTCTCCGGCCTTCCCTCGGCCGGCTTCGGCGCGCTGCTCACGCTCTACCTGTTCAAACTGGACCTGAACATCTACTCCTTCGTCGGCCTCATCCTCCTCATCGGCATCGTGAAGAAGAACGCCATCATGCAGATCGATTTCGCCCTCGAAGCCGAACGCGTCGAGGGCCGCTCGCCCTACGACGCCATCTACCAGGGCTGCCTCATCCGCTTCCGTCCCATCATGATGACCACCATGTGCGCCCTGCTCGGTGCGCTGCCCATCGCCCTCGGCCAGGGCGCCGGCGGGGAGTCCCGCCGCCCGCTTGGCCTCTGCGTCGTCGGCGGACTTGTTTTCTCCCAGTTGATCACCCTCTACCTTACGCCCGTGGTCTATCTCTATCTGGCCAAGGCCCAGACGCGCCTCGCCGGTTCCGCCGCCCCCCGCCCCGGAGCCGCCCTCGCCCCCGCAGGCGATTAACCGCCGCGCCCGCATGACATAATTGACTCGCTATGCCGTCAATGATTGGTGCTTATGGAGACTGGGCCGCTGGTGCCATGGCCGACCCGCCCCGCCTCTCTTTCCGCCGCGCTGAGTTCCGCGACCTGGCCGCCTGGAAACGCCGTGCCCGGACGCGGTTCGTCGATGCCCTCCTCGCCCCCGCTCCGGCCCCCGTTCCCGTCGTCACCGTCGATCACAAACGCGAGTTCGACGGCCTGGAAATCGAGCACTTACGCTGGCAGTTACCCTACGGCCCGGTCACCGAAGCCGTATTGCTCAAGCCCGCCGGCGCCAAGGGTAAGTTGCCCGGTGTCGTAGGTCTCCACGATCACGGCGGCAATAAGTACTTCGGCGTGCGCAAGATCACCCGTACCACCAACGATCCCCACCCGCTCATGATCACCCATCAGGAGCGCTATTACAGCGGCCGCGCCTGGGCCAATGAACTCGCCCGCCGCGGCTATGCCGTCCTGGTGCACGATACCTTCACCTTCGGCAGCCGGCGCGTCCGTGCCCAGGATGTCCCCGCCGTTCTCAAAGGGGACCTGGTGGAAGCCGACCCGGAGTCGCCCGCGGAAATTGAGAAGTACAACCGCTTCGCCGCGAATCATGAGCACATCATGGCCAAAAGCCTCTTCAGCGCCGGCATGACCTGGCCCGGCGTGTTCAGCTTTGAGGACCAGAAGGCGCTCGATTACCTCTGCTCCCGCCCCGATGTCGACCCCGCCCGCGTCGGCTGTTGCGGCCTCTCCGGCGGTGGACTTCGCACTGTCATGCTCGCCGGCCTCGACTCTCGTATCCGCTGCGCCTGCGCCGTGGGCATGATGACCACCTGGCGCGACTATCTCCTCAATAAGTGCCACACCCATACCTGGATGTGTTATGTCCCCGGTCTCTCTCGCGATCTCGACTACCCCGAGATCCTCGGCCTCAATGTCCCCAATCCGGTCATGGTCCTCAATAACAGCCAGGATCAGCTGTTTACTCTGCCGGAGATGGAACGTGCTGACCGTATCCTCGCCGAGGTGTATAAGAAGGCGGGCGCCGCCGATAAGTATAAGTGCGGTTTCTATCCGGGACCCCATAAGTTTGACGCCGACATGCAGCGCGACGCCTTCGCCTGGTTCGACCGCTGGTTGAAGACGTAACCGTGCGCCTGCCCTCATTCGGCTCCCTGCTCCTGGCCGCGCTGCTCATCGCCGGTTGCCTGCTGCCGGGCCGGGACTACCGCGATCCGTCCGGCTTCCGCATGGATTTGCCCGAAGGGTGGCTGGTAAAGTCCTATTCCGGCGGCATTGTCACCGTGAACGGACCCGGCCCCATGGTGGTCGTCATGCCCCTGCTCGGGCGCACCGGCGACTGCGCCACCTCGCTCCGGGCGAAGTTGGCGGCCGGTCTCGCGCCGTTCCCCGGCGCCGCTGAAGTGGTCATCGAGCCGCAATCCCGCGGTGCCCTCGCGCGTTTCCGCTTCCTCAGCGGCGCCAGTCAGGCTGTCGTTCTCTGTGCCGAAACCAGCTCGCGGACGGCCATGTTATACGGAATGTCGGCACCCGCCGGGTCCTTCGCCCGCCACCAGCCGGGCATGGTCGCTATCCTGAGGAGCTTCCAATTCACCGGCGCCCCCGCTGCCGGCGCTCCGCCCCCCATGCCCCGGATGACGAAATGGCGCGAACCGAATGAGGGCGCCTTCACCATCCCGATTCCCGAAGGCTGGAACGTCCAGGGCGGCATCCAACGGCTCTCTAATACTGACGTCCGCGGCGGCATCCGCGTCTGGAGTGCGGACGGTGCCTCGCTCATTCAGTTCAACGATGTCCGCCTGGAAAAAGTGCTCGTTCCCGGCCGTCAGCCACTCCCCCCGGCCCCGCTCGGCCAGGGTTGGCGCATGGGGCCTCACGAAAGTGGCCTGCAACGCGCCGAATGGTACCTTCGCCAGGTGTGGGCCCGTGAATTGAGCCTCACCGGCCTGGAAATCACCGCCCGCCAGGACCGGCGGGACCTCAGTACCCAGGCCGATCAGATCCCCCTCCGCATGGGCGTCCGCGGATTCCAACACCTCTTCGGCGAGGTCCGTTTCCGCGCCACCCGCCAGGGCCGGCCCGTCGAGGGAACCTTGCTCGGCATGACCCGCATGTTATGGAGCCCGAGCCCGGATCTGATGGGCGGTAACTACGAAACCGAGATCAAAGGGTACCTCGGGCCCTCCGGCAGCGGCGCCATACTTGCCCGCATCGGCGGATACATGGAGGGCAACTGCGAGTATAACTACCAGTGGGTGGCCGCCAATCGCCAGGCCGCCCAGCGCGACGTGCAGGCCACGCTCCAGCAGATGCGCGCCTCGGCGGATATGCAGCAGCGGGCTTTCTGGGACCGCATGGCCGCCGCAGATCGCCGCGCCGAGGGGGTAGGTGACCTGCTAAGCGGGCGCGTCCGTCTCACCGACGGCCAGGGCGCCACTTACGAAGCCAAAGCCGGCAGTAACTATTACTTCTATGACGAGCAGGCCGGACGCACCGCCGGGCGCCGCGACGACGCCGTGTTCGGTGCCGATCTCTACCCCGGACTCCTCGTCGACCTCCGTCCCCTCGAAGTCGTGCGCTAAGCCGGCACTCGTCTGGCACAATCCTCCCCCGCTACGCTATAAAGGGAGGACTACCAGGAGGTCCTCCCCGTGCCCATCGCCATCAAACATCCCAATTCCCGCGTCTATTCCCCCACCCAGGTCCTGTTCCCCGAGATCTCCCACCAGACCTTCACGTATCCCGGCGACGAAGAAGCCCTCGCCGCCCTCAAAGCCGTCCCCGGCGCCGGCCCGCTCCTCACCTGGCTCCAGGAAAACTTCACCGAACAGATCACCTATCTCACCAACAATGAGCAGATGATCAAGGCCAGCCCGGAAAGCTTCCCTTCGCTCTATTCCCTCATGGCCCGCTGCTGCGAAATCCTCTCCTGCCCGCTGCCGGAACTCTACATCACCACCAACCCCGTCCTCAATGCCTACACCGCCGGCCAGCGCCGCACCTGCATCGTCCTCCACAGCGGCCTCATCGAAAAACTCACCCCCGACGAGTTATGCTTCGTCATCGGCCATGAGATTGGTCACATCAAGTGCGCCCACGGCCTGTACCGCCAGTTGGGTGACTTACTCATCCGCTATTGGGACTTACTCGCCTCCGTCGTTCCCATCCCCGGCCTCGGCCTGCTCCGCGTTCCCCTCCTCATCGCCTACTGGGAGTGGTACCGCCGCGCCGAATTCACCTGCGACCGCGCCGCCCTCCTCTGCGTCCAGGATCTCGACCCCAGCCTCCGCGCCCTCTCCAAACTCGCCGGTACCGTCAACGGCTATGAGGATGAGGTCAACCTGGAATCGGCCATCCAGCAGGTCGAGGCTCGCAAAGACGTCAACAAACTCGTCCTTCTCGTCTCCATCCTGGAAAACGCCGCCAATACCCACCCCTTCATTCCCGTCCGCCTGAAGACCCTCCGCGAATACGCCTCCAGTGACGAATTCCGCCGCGTCCTCGCCGGTGACTACAAGCGCGACGTGCTCGGCCTCCACGAAGGTGGCGAACGCATCAAGTGCGGCTGCGGCACCTTGGTCAATTCCAAGCTCTCCTTCTGCCCCCAGTGCGGACGCCCGGTCAACGCCGTCGCCGTCGCCTCCGCCTGCCACCAGTGCCAGACGCCTCTCCCGCCCGGCACCCGCTTCTGCCCCAAATGCGGCGCCAAACAGGCCGCCGCCGATGCCCCCGAGTCATCTTCCCTCGATCAGTGGAAGAACACAGCCTCCAGCTTCTTCAAACGGTGAGATTTTCCGCTCAGTTAGAATAAATCCAGTGTCACAGGAAGCCGACGTCGCGGCCGTCTACGGGGAACTGCACAAGATCGCCGTCATCCACCTCAGCCGCTCCGCGCGCCAGCCCAGCCTGCAGGCTACCCAACTCGTCCACGAAGCCTGGCTCCGCCTCGCCGGCCATGGCTGGAAAAGCCGCACCCACTTCCTCGCCCTCGCCTCCCGCACTATGCGCATGGTCATCATCGATGCTCTCCGTGCCCGCATGGCCTCCAAACGGGATGGCGACCGGGAACGCCTCGAGTTGTCCGACGGCGTCCAGTTCGCCAGCCCAGGCATCTCCATGCCCATCGAGCAGATCATCGAGGTCGATCGCGCTCTCACCGAACTCGCCATCAAGGACGAACGCAAGGCGCAAGTCGTCGAGATGCGCTTCTTCGGCGGACTCGAATTCCCCGAAATCGCCGAAGCCCTCAATATCTCCCTTTCCACCGCGAAGCGCGATTGGGAGTTCTCCCGCGTCTGGCTCTTCCGCCGCCTATCGGAGGGGCCGGACCGCGCTAACTGACCCCGCCGCTCCGCACCCGGCAACGAGCGTGGCCGTCTTTTCCAGGGAGGAATTCAACGCCGGCCGCAACCCCTTCGCCGGCCCGGCCGCGAAAGCCAGCATCTCCTTCGCCACCGCGCACGCCCGCCCCTTCTGCCCGGCGGCCTGATAAGCGAAAGCCAGATCCGTCCCGGCAAAGGCGAATTCCCGGTTGAAGACGGTGTTTGCCGGGTCCCGTGCCAGCAGCGCCCGCATCTCGCTTACCGCCTCTTCTCCCAACCGGATCGCTTCCGGGAATCGTCCCGCCGCTCGGTACGTATCGGCCAACCGGTCCTTGGCGGCGGCCACCCGCATTGCCGACGTGGCGCTGCCCTTCGCCTCGGCCGCAATCTCCTTTCTCATCGTCAGCGCGCGTTCCAGCAGGGGAATCGCCTCGTTCGGCCTCCCCGCTCGCCGTTCCGCCAACGCCAGCAGCACCGCGTCGCCCGCCACATTGGCCCGCGCCCGGCGTGCGTCCCGCCGGTATCGCTCCTCGTCAATGCGCAACGCCTCCCGCGCCTGCTCGCTGGCCTTTCCATACTCTTTCTTCACCGCCAGCGCCGTCCCATACCACTGGTGCGCTTCGGCCATTCGCTGCTGCCGGATATCGTCTTGCGGCGCGGCCGCCGCCAGCAACTTCCGATACCCCAATGCCTGCTCGTAAAGCGGCAGAGCCTTGTCCAGCGCCCCGCTCTCCTGGTAGGCCGCCGCCAGTTGCTTGGTCACCGATGCCAGCCGTTCCTGCCGTTCCTCGCTCTTCGGTTCTGCGGCCGATAGCCGCTTCGCCAGCCCCACCGCCTCTTCTCCGCGCGCGATCGCCTTCGCCGTTTCCCCGCGCAAAGTATGGGCCGTCGTCGCAAAGTCCAGCGTCTCCAGCCACACCGTCTGCGCCGTCCCGTTCCGCGGCGACCGCACCGCCACCCTGCGCGCTACCGCCACCGCCTGTTCCGTGCTCGCCAGTGCTTCCGCGGATCGGCCCAGGCTCTCTCCTCCCAGGTCCTTCCCCTGGATATCGGCCAGCCGCATAAATCCGCGCGCCACGTCCAGTTGCACCTCGTCGGCCGCGTTGGCGTCCCCCGCCAGCGCGTTCAAATACTCCAGACTCCGGTCAACAATGATCTTCCGCGCCGCGAGCGACCCCGGCAGCGGCCGCACCGCGTCATGCAGATCGAACATGACCGATCGTGCCAGCGCCCGCACTTGGTCAAACCGCGTCGCCGCCAGCCGCGCCTGCCATAGCGCCACTCCCGTCGCAATCGCCAGTCCGGCCACCGCCAGCCCTGCCGCCCCCACCGCCACCCGGTTCCGTCCCACAAACTTCTGCGCCCGGTAGCTCCACGACGGCTCCCGCGCCTCAATCGGTTCCCCTGCCAGATAGCGCTCCACGTCCCGCGCCAGCGCCCCGGCCGATTCGTACCGATCCTCCGGTAATCGCCGCAACGCCTTCCGCGTGATCACCGCCAGGTCCCCGCCAAACCCAATCACCGGCGGATCATCGCTCTGCGCCTTTGCCACCACCTCCGCCACCGGCAGATCCGTGAACGACCGTGGCAGCGCCCCGCTCATCAATTCGCACAGCAGCACTCCCAGCGAATACACATCGGCCGCCGTCGTCACCGGCTGCCCCAGTATCTGCTCCGGACTCGCATAATTCGGCGTGTACGCCTGCACGCCTTTCGTCTGCTCTGCTCCCGCGTCCGGCTGCAGCATCTTCGCAATCCCGAAGTCCAACAGCTTCACGGTTCCGTCCGCCGTCACCAGAATGTTGTCCGGCTTCAAATCCCGGTGCACCACCAGCGACCGGTGGGCGTACTGCACCCCGGAGCACATCTGCAGAAACAGCCGCAGTCTCTGCTTCTCGTTCAGCCCTG
The DNA here is from genome assembly GCA_964430625.1 of uncultured Solibacteraceae bacterium. GTDB lineage: Bacteria > Acidobacteriota > Terriglobia > Bryobacterales > Bryobacteraceae. The sequence goes on along the minus strand of CAYSFR010000029.1, from coordinate 70,850 downwards.
CCGCAAAAGCCGTGCACGGCACGCCGTCCACATACTCCATCAGCAGGTACCGGAAACCCAGCGGCGTCGTCCCCGCATCCAGCAGCCTGGCGATGTGGTTGTGTTCCAGCGCCGCCAGAATCTGCGTCTCGCCCCGCTGAATCGGCGCATGGGACTGCACCAGAATCACCTTGATGGCCACCGCCTTGTCGAAGTCTCCGTCGGTCCGCTCGCCCCGGTAGACGATGCTCATCCCGCCCCGGCCAATCTCCTTCACTGCCCGGTAGGCTCCAAATACCTGCCCGCTGAAATTGAGCATGGGGCCCTGCAGAAAGTCGCCCATGCTCGCCTCGGAACGCAGCAGCCCCTGCACCGCCTCCAGCAGCGCCGCGTCGTCTCCGCACTGCTCCTGCACCCACGCCTCGCGCACGGCCTCCGGCTGATCCAGCGCCAGGTTGAACAGCGCCTCCACCCGCTCCCAGGTGTTGTTCGCGGACATGAAGAACTCTACTTCTTCGCGGGGATCGTCCAGAGGAAGAACCGCTGGCTCAGCCCGGTGTATTCGTCGGCGGATTCCTCCAGGTTCGCTTCCTTCTCTGCCTTCCACTCGCCCATGTCGAAGGTGTTTGACACCACCCGCGTGCCCGGCTTCAAATCCTGCAACAGCTTCGGTTTCAACTTCAGGTTGATCTGCGGCAGCAGGAACAGCGTCACCACGGAAGCCTCCCGGAAGTCGGCTTCAAACAGGTCTTTCTCTTCGAATCGCACCAAATGCTCCACGCCGGCCGCCGTGGCGTTCGCCCGCGCTTCTTTCACCCGCTGCGGGTCAATGTCGATGCCCACCCCGCGCGTGCCGTACACCTTCGCCGCTTCGATCACAATCCGCCCGTCCCCGCAGCCCAGGTCGTAGACCACATCGGTCTTCTGCACCTTGGCCAGCTTCAGCATTTCGCGTACCGCTACCTCCGTGGTCGGCACGTAGGGAACGTCCGGTGTGCGCGTCTTCTTTTCCTGCGCGGCTAGCCGGGCCAGAACGGGTAGGGTGAGCAGTGTGCGGCGGAGCATGCGACAAATTATCGCAGGTTTGCCTCCCGTGCCGCGAGTTGCCCCGCTTCCCCCACTACTCCGACGACCCCGGCGCGTTATCCAATACCTGCCCGGCGTACGTCGAGATCCGGCTGATCATCTCTTCCACGTCGTTCTCATCCAGCGCCGCCGATTGGATCGTCGCCAGCAGATGCCCCATGAACCGGGTCAAATGCCGCGTCGTGATACCCCGGCCCTGATGCACATAGTCGATCGGCTGCCCGGAATAGTTCAGCGGTCCATCCAGCGCCGCCGAAAAGAACTCCATCTGCATCGAGCGCAGTTTCTCCATCGGCGTGAATCGGAAAAAGGGTTCCAACTCGGGGTCGTCGAGAACGCGGTCGTAGAAAGCATCGACCAGCTTCGCCACCGCCTCTTCGCCGCCGAGGCGTTCATATAAAGTACGGGTCTTCGTGTTCATGGTTTTCCGCCTTCCTGGTTTCTACTGCTGCGTTCCTGTAAGCAGGGCGACCGCTCGGGCAATTGCTAACTGGGCACCCTGCCGCATGGCCTGATCCTTTGCTTCGCTCGACAGCGGCTCAGCCTCGGCCTTCTGCGCCGCCGGTGCCGCCGTCCACTCCTCCAGCACCGCATGCGCCTCCATCCGGTCGTGGCAGTACGCCGCCATGTCGCGCGATACCGCGATCCGCGTGCCGTCCGCCGTGGTGAAATACGGCACCGCCAGCGGTGCCCGATCCCGGTACTGCGCCAGGTATTTGTCCAGTTCCACTGGATTATGGTCGCCTGGCGTCTCCGGCATCACCCGGAAGTGGTGCTTGAGCTCCGGGTTCAGCGCCGCCGCATGCGCCGCTGTCCAGGAGTTGGGCTCTACCGGGTGCAACTGCAGCCGGTCTCGCCACCGGTTGCTGCCGGGTTGGAACGTCAGGAGCGGCCATGCCCTGCTCAACACCAGAATTGCCGATTCCGCCCAGCCTCCAAACGAGGGAGTGGCGATCAGCGCCAGCGCCGGGCCCACCAGTTGGGCCATCGCCTGGCAACCCTGCCGCAGGTGATCCGGAAAGGTCAGCGAAGCCTGCAGGACAAACGGATCCCGCAGCGCAATGGCCAGTTGGGCGAAATCCGTCGTCGTCGTCGCCACCGTGCCTGCCGAAAGCGCCCGCTCGGTCAGGATCACTTGAATCGGACACCCGGACCGCAGCAGGGCCGTTAGCGAGGCGATCGGCAGTTGGGCCGCCTCCGCGGTGGTCATCAGCACCACCGCCGGGGGCAGGGAAGCGATCTCGGCCGGGTGGGCCGCCTGCCAGTGGAACCGGGCCAGAATGGCATCGTGAATGGTGGCGTCGTAAGCCTCGTCCAATTCCAGTTGCGCCACACGCAACGCCCGAAACACGGTTTCCGCCAGTCCCAGTTCCGCCTGCGTGTCCGCCAGCGCCATCGCGCAGGGGTCGGCCGAGGTGTGCAGTTCACCTTCCAGCGGGCTCTCCGGCGGATGGAGCAGGAACAGCCGCACCGCCGGCTCCATCTCCGCCCGGTCGATCGCCACTCGCAGCGTCATCAACGTCTGCTCGCAACGCTCCCGCCGCTCCGGAGCCATCCGGTGCACCGGGTTCGTTCGCCGCCGTAGCGCTCCGGCCAGGCTCGCCATGTTCAGGAACTGCGCCGCCGCCGCCCCGAGTGCGGAAGTCACGGAGGCCGCCGATACGGCTTCACTGCCGTGCGAGTCGTCCAGCGCCAGCAACTCGGCCAGCCGGTCCGCCGTCTGCCGCAACCGGCTCTGGAATGCTTTCCGCAGCGGCTGCCGCGCCTCCAGCAGCGCCGCCAGCGGAAGATCCGCCGCCGCCGCGTCCGTGAACGGGACGGCGATATGGGTGCCAATCCGGATCGGATACGACGCACCTTCCGCCGGGATCGTCCGCCCGGCGGCAATGGCGTCAAAGGTCAGCTCCGGAATCGCCTCTTCCAGGCCATGCCCGGTGATGTGAAACGTCCTCAGTTGTTCGGGGAGGGGGGCATTCATGGCTTCCTCACAGTTCGAATCGACTCAGCCACTTCTCCGTGGCCGCTAACTTCTCTGCCTGCGATCGGCCAAGGCCTTGTTGGGTCTGCAGATCGTAACGCGCCGCGTGCTCGTCCCGGTACAACAGCCCCACCGGATAAACGTCTTCCCGCTGCGCCACCGCCCGCGCCGCTGTCAGGTCCAGCGGATTGTGCGCCGTCCGGTTCGGGAACAGCCGCTGCAACTGCGGCTCCAGCGGAATCCCCTGCTCATCAAGCAGCAGGAGACACTGGCTCATGTCGCTCTGCGCCTCGGCGAAAATGTGCGAGGTGAAGTGCGGACATCGCTGCAGAATGCGCACAAAGGAGGTGCCTTTGTGCTCGTAGGCCGCCCGGATCGTGTTGTACAGGTGCGGCGGATTCCAGTCCACCGTCTGTGCCACAAAGGAGGTGTTGGTCACCCCCAGCGTCACCGTGAGCGGGTTCAGCGGCGGCAGCACGTTCCCCCGCGGATGGGTGTTGGAACGTTCCCCGGTCCGCGTCGTCGGCGACGTCTGGTTCTTCGTCAGCCCGTAAATGTTGTTGTCGAGCAACAGGATCGTCAGGTCCATGTTGTAGCGCAGCGCGTGGATCCAGTGCGCCGTCCCGATCGCGCAGCAGTCCCCGTCGCCGGTCACCACGAACATATGCAGATCCGGCCGCCGGCTCCTCACTCCGCACGCGACCGGGAACGCCCGCCCGTGCAGCCCGTGGAAGCCATAGGTGTGCATGTAGTGCGGAAACCGGCTGGAACAGCCGATGCCGCTCACCACCATCGTCCGTTCGGTCGGCAATTGCTTATCCCGCGCCAGCTTCTGCACCGCATTCAGCACCGCGTGATCCCCGCAGCCCGGGCACCAGCGCGCCGCGGCGCCTTGATAATCTTCCAGCGTGCATACCCGCGCCGCCGGCTCGGCTTCCCACTCGTTTCGTAGGCCTTGCATGGTCAGTTCTCCTTGGTGAGCATGTCAAGCCGGCGGCGGAGTTCAGCGGCGATCCGCGACGGCGGGATGGGACTGCCTGGCACCTGGCCCCAGCAGTCGATATCAATGAGTGTTTGCGAGCGCAGCAACTGCGCCAGTTGCGAATACCGCCGCGACTCCGGCGTAATGAACGGACCCTCCACCGGATCGCAGTAGTTCACCTCCACCGTCATCACCTTCCGGAACCGCTGGAAGATCGGCTTCAGCCCCGGCTCCATCGGCGAAAGGAACCGCAGGTGGATCGAGGAAACCCGCCGCCCTTCGGCCCGCAGCGCGTCCACCGCTTCTTCGATACAGCCCAGCGTCGAACCCCAGCCGATCACCAGCAGGTCACCGTCGGGGTCGCCGTGTACCTTTGGCGGCTGCAGCGCGCTCTGCAGCACCGCCAGTTTCCGGCTGCGCATCTCCATCGTCTTCTGGTTGATCGCCGATTCGTAGGCCACATGGCTCTCCTCATCGTGCGCCAGCCCGGTCAGGATGTACTCGCCGCCCTTTTGCCCCGGTATCGGCCGCTTGGAGAGTCCCGTCTCCGGGTCCCAGGCAAACGGCGGTACGCTCTCGTCCCAGGCCGCCTGGTCCACCGGCGCCGCCATCCACTCGGCCTGTAACTGCGGTTTCGGAAACGGCTGCTGCCCGGTCGCCAGGTTCGCATCGGAAAGCACCATCACCGGGCCGCGGAAATCCTCGGCCAGCCGCCGCGCCGTCACAATAAAGTGGAAGCACTCTTCGATCGTCGCCGGTGCAAGAATGATCTTCGGGCTGTCCCCCGGCGAAGCATAAAGCGCCGCCAGCAGATCCCCCTGCTCAATCTTGGTCGGCAATCCCGTCGACGGGCCGCCGCGCTGCACCACCACAATCACCAGCGGCACCTCCGCCATCACCGCGTAACCCAGAAACTCGGTCTTCAGCGCCAGCCCCGGGCCGCTCGTGATCGTCACCGCCGTCTTGCCGGCATAGGAGGCGCCAATCGCGAACCCGATCGCCGCAATCTCGTCTTCGGCCTGGTGCACAAACCCGCCGGCGTCCTGCAGCGCCTGCGCCAGGAAGTGGGAGGCGGAAGTGGCCGGCGTAATCGGGTACATCGAGCAGACTTCAATCCCCGCCGCCATTACCCCCAGCCCGATCGCCTGGTTCCCGTTCATCACCACCATCGGTTGCGATGGCTTGTTCGCCGGAATGTGGTACCGCTGCTGCACGTGCTGCAGCGCCCAGTCGTAGCCGTCGTCAAACAGGGCGATGTTCTTCTGGATCACCGCTTCGCCCTTCTTGCCGAACCGCTTGGCGATCGAACCGGCCACCGTCGAACGGTCCAGGTCGTAGATCGCGCACAGCATCCCCAACACCCACATGTTCTTCCCCTTCTTGGGGTCGTCGGTGTGTTTTCGGCACTCGGCCTCAATGGGAGCTTCCACCACGAAGTAGGAGCGCTGGTGGAAATCGGCGATCGCCTCGGCGTACCGGGTGCGGATGTCCGGGTCGTCGTGCTCGGCCCAGGTCTTGTCGACAAAGACGATCGTGCCTGGCCGCAGCGCTCCGGCGTCAATCCGGCTGTAGAGAACCTGCTCGTTCAGCGCCACCACCACGTCGGCGCAGTCCCCGGCGTTGGTCACCGGCTTTGAGCCCAGCCGGATCCGGTTCCCGCTGGCCCCGGCGCGCGACCGGCTCGGCGGCTCGATCTCGGCCGGGATGATCTCCACCGTCCAGATACCGTTCCCATTCCGGGCGCATAGGTCGGCAAACATCTGCCCGCACGTCTGCGCTCCCTCCCCGGAGTCGCTGACGATTTCCACGATGTGCTGATCGACGACCTGCGCGGCGCTCGCGGCCTTGGCGATACCGGCATCGGCGACTGTGTGAGACATAGGCTAATTCCCTTCCTGATTGAGGAAACTCTCAAAACCGCCGGTGGCGTAACGCCGTCCGGCCGGGTCGATCAACAACGCATCCACTCCCTCGGCCCGGGCGAGCGCAAGGCCCTTCTCCGCGCCGAGGATAAAGATCACCTTCGCCAGCACCACTCCCTGCTCGGCGGTCGGTGCCAGAACACTCACCGAACTGGAGGCCGTCGCCGGCCAGCCCGTCCGGACATCAATAATGTGGTGGTACCGCACCCCGTTCACCATCCGGAACCGTTCATAGTCCCCGGAGGTCACCAGGACCCGGTTGCCCGGAGTCACCGTGCCCAGCAACTCGCCCCGCTCCTTGCGCGGATGCTGGATCCCCAGCCGCCACGGCACGCCCGCCCGCGTTCCTGACACTCTCACATCGCCCCCGCCATCCACCATCGCGTTGCCGAACCCGGCCCCGGCAATCACCCCCGCCGCCCGGTCCACCGCGTACCCCTTGGCGATTCCCCCCAGCCCGATGCTCATCGTCGCCTTCGGCAGATAGATCCGGTTACCCTCGATGCGCACCGCGCGGTAATCCACGTTCCGCCGCGCCGCCTCCACCGCTTGGGCCGCCGGCGGCTGGAAACTGTCGTCGAACTTCCAGATCCGCCCCATCCCCCGCCAGGTGATGTCGAATGCGCCCTCGGACTTTTCGCTGTACCGCCGCGCCCGCTCCAGCATCTCTCGTAACTCGGACGGCACCGTTACCGCCGCCTTCCCAGCCGCGGCATTCACTTGCGAAATCGGCGATTCCGGCTTCCATTCGCTCATTAACTGATCAATGCGCACCAATTCCTGGAACGCCCGGTCGATTGCCGCCCGCGCCGCCGCCGGCCGGCCCTCATCATAGACCTCGATCGTCCATAACGTGCCCATCAGCGGCCGGCTCAGCCGGATCAGCGTCGGCGGCTGTTCCCGGGGGATAAACCGCAGTCCGAACAGGCCCCCGGCGATTGCCAGTCCCAAACAGGTCCGCCGCCAGATGTTCGCCATACGGACCCCTAGGAAGCACGCCAAAGGCCAAACGGACCGGCGGGAATGGCCCTCTTCTTGCGAGGGAGAATGCTGCGGACACAGCCACAATGACCACAAGAAATGCAGATTTTAGGCTGATTTCATTACAGTTTGCGCCCCTGGGAGGCTCTTTTTGCCGGTTTTCGGCCGGGCCTGACGCCGCCGGGCGGGGCATATCCCCCACCACCTCCGGGCCGAATGACGCGGCAAGGAGGGTGGCCCAATGATCGAGATGCTGATGGCCGGCGCGGTGATGGGCGGCATCGGGGTTTTGCTGGCGGCGGTGCTGGCGGTGGCGGACAAAAAGTTTTATGTCTTCGAGGATCCGCGGATTGACCAGGTGGAGGGGATGCTGCCCAAGGCCAACTGCGGGGCTTGCGGTTGCGCCGGGTGCCGGGCGTTCGCCGAAAAGGCGGTGAAGGGGGAAATCGCCCCCGGAAAATGTACGGTGAGCACCCCCGCCGGGGTGCAGGCGATCGCCGATCTTCTGCAGATTGAAGCCGGTGGCGACGAACGGCGGGTGGCGCGCCTGGCTTGCGCCGGAGGGCCGCACGTGGCTCGGCACCGGGCCCAGTATGTGGGAGTAGCCACCTGCCGGGCGGCGGCGCTGGTCAACGGCGGGGGGAAGGGTTGCAGTTGGGGCTGCCTGGGCCTGGGAGATTGCGAGCGCGTTTGCAACTTCAAGGCGATCCAGATGAATGTACACTCGCTGCCGGTGGTATCGGAATCGATGTGCACAGCGTGCGGAGATTGCGTAAATGTGTGTCCAAAACAGCTGTTTTCGCTCCATATTGTGAGCCACAAATTGTGGGTGGCATGCCGCAGTCAGGCCGAAGGACAGGTGGCCGAGGCCGATTGTGAAGTGGCCTGCACGGCTTGCGGACGGTGCGCCATGGACGCGCCCGGCGGGTTGATCCAGATCGTCAACAACCTCGCCGTAATCGACTATTCGAAGAACAAACTGGCCACGCGGACCCCGATCGAGCGGTGCCCGACCGGGGCCATTGTGTGGTTTGAGAAAGACAAAGGTCCCGTGCGCGGGACCGAGGCCAAGCGCATCACGCGCCAATCGCCGCTGCCGGTGGCCGAGGCGGACCTGCCTCTGCAAAAGGCGGCTAATTCTTACGAGGGAGTGCATTCATGAGCGCCAAACAGACCTTTCGATTTCCCGGAGTGCGGCAGGCAATGGACGGCAACACCGCCGTTGTGATGTGCGAACGGGAGTCGAGCGACGCCGCCGGCGCCTACCCGATTACGCCGTCGACGCAGATGGGCGAGTATTGGGCGGAGGAGTCGGCCAAGGGGCACATCAACATCTCCGGCCGGCCGCTGATCTTCATCGAACCGGAAGGCGAACATGCCGCCGCGGCGGTGACGGCGGGCTTGTCGATGACCGGTCTGCGGGCGACGAACTTCTCCTCCGGCCAGGGCATCGCCTACATGCACGAATCCCTCTATGCTGCTGTAGGAAAACGACTTACCTATGTTTTGAACATGGGCTGCCGGGCGATGACGAAATCGACGCTCAACGTCCACGCCGGCCACGACGACTACCACTGCATCGACGACACCGGTTTCTTCCAACTTTTCGGCAAAAGCGCGCAGGAAGTGTGCGATTTGAACATCATTTCGCACAAAATCGCCGAATTGGCGCTTACCCCGGGCATCTGCGCCCAGGACGGGTTCCTGACCACGCACCTGATCGAATCGCTGATGTTGCCCGAGCGGGAGCTGATCGCCGCCTACCTGGGCCGGCCCGACGACATCATCGACACCCCCACTCCGGCGCAGCGGATCCTTTACGGCCCGCGGCGGCGGCGGATTCCGGAACTCTGGACCGTTGATAACCCGGTGATGATCGGGACGGTGCAGAATCAGGACGCCTACATGCAAAGCGTGGCGGCGCAGCGGCCCTACTTCTTCGCCCACATCCCCCAGATCACCGACCAGGCGATGGAGGAGTTCTACCAGCTCACCGGGCGGCGCTACAAGCGGGTTTCCACCTACAAGACCGACGACGCCGACTACCTGATCCTGGGCATGGGCAGCATGCTGGTGACCGCCGAGGCGGTGGCCGACTATCTGCGCGAAACGCGGAAAATCAAAATCGGCGTGGTGAATTTGACGATGTTCCGGCCGTTCCCCGGCGAACTGCTGGGCAGCCTGCTGCAGGGGCGGAAGGGCGTGGCGGTGCTGGAGCGGGTGGACCAGCCGCTGGCCGAGGACCTGCCGCTGATGCGCGAGGTGCGGGCGGCGCTGGGACGGTGCGTGGAAAACGGCAAGGCCGCCAACGGCACGCCGCTTTACGAGGGCTATGCCAGCTACCGGAAGGCCGATGACATGCCGCCGCTCTACTCCGGCTCGTTCGGGCTGGGCAGCCGCGACCTGCAGCCCGAGGGGCTGATCGGGGCGATCGAGAACATGCTGCCGACCGGCGGCAAGCGGAAGTTCTACTATCTTTCAATCGACTTTGTCCACGACAAGGCCTTTACGCCGAAGCAGGAGATCCATCAGATCCAGGTGGCCGACGCCTATCCGGGGCTGAAGGCGCTGGCCGTGCACGGCAGCGAGAATCCGAACCTGATGCCGAAGAACAGCGTCACGGTGCGGTTCCACTCGGTGGGCGGATGGGGCGCGATCACGACGGGCAAGAACCTGGCGATGACGCTGTTCGACCTGCTCGGTTACCACATCAAGGCCAATCCGAAGTACGGGTCGGAAAAGAAGGGCCAGCCGACCACCTACTACCTTTCGGCGGCGCCGGAACCGATCCGGATCAACTGCGACTACTTCTACGTCGACGTCGTGCTTTCGCCGGACCCGAACGTGTTCCTGCACTCCAATCCGCTGGCCGGCTTGAAGCGGGGCGGGGTGTTCATTCTGCAGAGCGCTTTCACCGATCCGGAAGAGGTCTGGGGGCAGATTCCCGAGAAGTTCCAGCGGATTCTGGTGGACAATGACATCCACCTCTACTACCTGGACGCCTTCAAGATCGCCCGGGAGGAGGCCACCGACACCGAGTTGCAGTTCCGTATGCAGGGCAACGCGTTCCAGGGGGCGTTCTTCGCGGCGGCGCCGGTGATGGCGCAGGCGAAGCTGACCGATCAGCAGCTGTTTGCGGCGATCCGGTCGCAGTTGGAACACAAGTTCGGAGCCAAGGGCGCGCGGGTGGTGGAAGACAACGTGCGCGTGGTGCGGCGCGGCTTCGATGAGGTGAAAGAGATCAAGGAGAAGGTAGTCCGGGCGGCGGCGCCGGGGCTGAAGAAGGCCGCCGATGTTCCGCTGGTGCTGCAGAGCGTGACGGCGGCGGCGACGGCCACCACCGACATCCACCGCTTCTGGGAGCAGACGGGGACGTTCTATGCCACTGGGCGCGGCAACGACAACCTGGCCGATCCGTTCATCGGGCTGAGTTTCATTCCGGCGACGACGGCGCTGTTCCGCGACATGACGGGCGTGCGGTTTGAGCATCCCGAATGGGTGCCGGAGAACTGCACGGCGTGCGGGTCCTGCTACACGATCTGTCCGGACTCGGCGATTCCTGGTCTGGTGCATTCCGTACTCAGCGTGCTGGAGACGGGGATGAAGAAGGTGGTGGCGGCCGGGCAGCCGGCGAAACTGCTGCCGCGGGCGATCCGGACGCTGGACCAGAAGATCCGGGCGCGGCTGGGCGACGGGATGGCGCGGCCGAATGTGTCCAAGGTTCTGGACGAGTCGATTGCCGAACTGTTGAGTTCCTATCCGCTGGAGTCGCAGGAGAAGCGGGACCTGGCCGACGAGTTGGGGAACCTGCGGGCGGCGATTGGCGAGTTCGCCTTTGCCACGCCGCAGCCCTACTGGACGGCGCGGGAGAAGAAGCAGAAGGGTTCGGGCGGGTTGCTTTCCATCACGGTCAATCCGTTCGCCTGCAAGGGCTGCATGGAGTGCGTGAAGGTCTGTAACGACAACGCGCTGCGGACGGTGAAACAGACGCCGGAGACGGTGGCGACGATGCGGCGGAACTGGGACTTCTGGCAGGCGTTGCCGACCACGGCGCCGGAGTTCATCCGCATCGACAGCCTGGATGAAGGTATCGGCGCGCTGCACACGCTACTGCTGGACAAGAAGAACTTCATGGGCATGGTGGGCGGCGACGGCGCATGCCTGGGTTGCGGCGAAAAGACGGTGGTTCACCTGTTTGTGGCCACGGCCGAGGCGTTGATGCAGCCGCGGGTGGCGCGGCAGATCGCCAAGATCGACGACCTGATTGCGCGGCTGGACCAGCATACGCGGCTGAAGCTGGCGGCGACGCTGGACCTGAGCGACGAACAGCGGGTGGCGACGGCGCTCGATCACCTGAAGAACGCCGATGTGACGTTGGCGAGCTTCTCCGAACAGCTCGATGAGCGGCATGCGGGCAAGACGATTGATCCGGAGTGGCTGCGGTGGGTTTCGCAGCTGATCGCCAAGCTGAAGCATCTGCGGTGGCAGTACACGGACGGCGCCGGGCGGCGCGGCCGGTCGAGCATGGGAATCGTGAACTCGACGGGCTGCACGTCGGTCTGGGCCTCCACCTACCCCTTCAACCCGTATCCATTCCCGTGGACGAACCACCTGTTCCAGGATTCGCCCTCGATGGCGATGGGCATTTTTGAGGGTCATATGGCGCGGATGGCGGAGGGATTTGCCGCGGTCCGGATGGCGGAACTGGAGTTGGACGAAGGGTTCCGGAAGGAGAAGCATCAGGAGTTCTTCACCTACTTCAACTGGCAGAAGTTCACTGACGAGGAGTTCCATCTGTGTCCGCCGGTGGTCTCGATTGGCGGTGACGGGGCGATGTACGACATCGGGTTCCAGAACCTGTCGCGGATGATGATGTCCGGCAAGCCGATCAAGGTGCTGGTGCTCGATACGCAGGTGTACTCGAACACGGGCGGCCAGGCGTGTACGTCGGGCTTTACGGGCCAGGTTTCCGACATGGCGCAGTATGGAAAAGCGTTCCACGGGAAGGAAGAGATCCGGAAGGAGATCGCGCTGATCGGGATGGCGCACCGGACGACCTACGTGGCGCAGGGGACGACGGCGAACACATCGCACCTCATCGAGTCGTTCGTCGAGGGGTTGAACGCCAAGCGGCCGGCGCTGTTCAACATCTACAGCCCGTGCATGCCGGAGCACGGGATCGCCGACGATCTGGCCGAGTTCCAGAGCAAGCTGGCGGTGGAATCGCGCGCCTATCCGATGCTGCGCTACAACCCGGACAAGGGCAAACTGCCCGAGGAGTGCTTCAACCTGGACGGCAATCCGTCGCTTGACGACGACTGGCCGAGCTACACGTTGAAGTACGAAGACGAGAGCGGGGCGGCGAGCCAGATGGAACTGCCGCTGACCTTCGCCGACTACGCCATCACCGAAGCCCGGTTCCGGAAGCAGTTCCGGACGGTGCCGCGCGATGCGTGGAACGACAACATGGTGCCGCTGGTGGAGTACCTGGACGCGGAAGCCGACGACCGGGAAGGGAAGTTCCCCTACGTGTGGGCGGTGAACAAGAAGAACCGGCTGATCCGGGTGATTCCGGCCGAGCCGCTGGTGAAGGCGTGCGAAGACCGGCGGAACTTCTGGCGGATGTTGAAGGCGCTGGCGGGAATCCGGCCGCCGGTGGATACGACGGCGATCGAAGAGAAGGCGCGGACGGAGTTTGCGCAATCGATCGCGGCGCAGTTGATGGAGATGGCGTCCAACGGCAGCATTCTGGGCGGCGCGGTGGCGGCGGCTCCGGCGAAGGCGCTGGCGGCACCCGCGGCAGTTGCCGCTCCGGCGGCCGCGGCGGCAAGCGCACCGGCAGCGGTGGCGGTGGCGGCTCCGGCCAATGGGGACGCACCGGGCGAGGCCTGGATCGAGTCGGCGATGTGCACCTCGTGCGACGAGTGCATCCGGATCAACAACCGGATCTTCGCCTACAACGAGAACAAGCAGGCCTACATCAAGAACGCCAAGGGCGGACCGTTCCGGGATCTGGTGAAGGCGGCGGAGAAGTGCACGGCGCAGATCATCCACCCCGGGGCGCCGCAGGACCCGAAGGAGAAAGACCTGGAGAAACTCATCAAGCGCGCAGCGAAGTACAACTAGCGCGGGGGAAGAGGAGATCCGCATGAGCTTTTTCGGTACAAAACGGTTGTGGCGGGGCGTACACGTCCCGGAGCACAAAGAGCAGACCGCGCACCTGCCGATCCGGCGAATGCCGTTCCCGCCGCTGTTGATCGTGCCGCTGTCGCAACATGCCGGCAAGCCTGCCAAGGCGACGGTCCGGGAAGGGCAGGAGGTGGTGCGCGGGGAGCCGATCGCCGAAGCTGACGGCTTCATGAGCGTTCCGATGCACGCCCCGGCGACGGGGAAGGTGGAGAAGATCGCTCCGGCACCGAGCGCCCGCGGGGAGTTGACGCCGGCGATCTACATCCGGCCGTATCCGGGGGCAAGCCAGGAGGTGCTCTACGGCGCCGACCAGGACATCACGCAGATGAAGCCGGACGAGGTGGTGGCGGCGGTGCAGGCGACCGGGGTGGTGGGCCTGGGCGGAGCGGCGTTTCCGACGCACGTGAAGCTGAAGGTGCCGCAGGGGCGCCACGTCGACACGATCGTGGTGAACGGCTGCGAGTGCGAGCCGTACCTGACGACCGACCACCGGGTGATGGTGGAGTATCCCAAACAGGTACTGCACGGGGCCCGGGTGGTGATGCGGGCGATGGGCGTGGAGAAGTGCATCGTTGGGGTGGAGGACAACAAGCCCGACGCCATCGCCGCGCTGCGGGAGGCCAACGCGGGCCGCACCGATATCGCGATTGAGGCGGTGGCGGCGAAGTATCCGCAGGGCGCGGAGAAGATGCTGGTGAAAGTGCTGCTGGGGCGGGAGATACCCACCGGCGGGTTGCCGGCCGACGTGGGACTGGCGGTGTTCAACGTGGCCACGCTGGCGCAGATTGGCGATCTGCTGCCGCACCGGCAGGGGCTGATTGAGCGGGTGGTGACGGTGACCGGGCCGGCGGTGAGCAGGCCGGGGAACTACGTGATCCCGCTGGGGACGCCGTTGCGCTGGGTGCTGGAGCAGGCCGGCTGCACGGACCGGGCCGGGTCGATCATTCTGGGGGGCCCGATGATGGGTCCGGCGGTGGGTTCGTTCGACATCCCGCTGACCAAGGGTGTGACGGGCGTGCTGGTGATGGAGAAGGCGGTGGAGGAGGAGCGGATCTACCCCTGCATCCACTGCGCGGCGTGCGTGGATGTATGTCCGCTGCATCTGGATCCTTCGCATCTGGGGTTGCTGGCGCGCAAGGACCGCTATGAAGAGATGGAAGAGATCTACCACTTGAACGACTGCTTCGAGTGCGCCTGCTGCAGCTACGTCTGCCCGGCGCATATACCGCTGGTTCAATATTTCCGCGTGGCCAAGCAGATGAACCGCGAAAGGAAGGCTCGCCAATGACGGGCGCCAAGACGACGATAATTGAAGTCCGCACCTCGCCGCACCTGCACGGTCCGCTGACGGTGGACAAGATCATGCGGCACGTGGTGTATGCGATGCTGCCGCTGGCGGCGTATGCGGTGTGGTACTTCGGGCTGAGCGCGGCGGTCCTGCTGGCGGTGACCACCGTGGGGTGCGTGCTGGCCGAGCATGTGGCCTGTCGGCTGTCGGGCAACCGGACGACGGTGAACGACTACAGCGCGGCGATCACGGGGCTGCTGCTGGGGCTGACGCTGCCGCCGGGATTCCCCATCTGGATGGCGCTGGTGGGCTGTGTGGTGGCGATCCTGCCCGGGAAACTGCTCTTTGGAGGACTGGGACAGAACGTCTTCAATCCGGCGCTGGTGGGCCGGGCCTTTCTGCAGGCGGCGTTTCCGGTGGCGATCACGGCTTATACGCCGGGGATGGTGGCCGGCCGGTTTCAATCCTTCATCCCGTCGACCTGGACGGTACCGCTGATGAAACCGGCGGGGCTGACCGAGTGGCTGGCGGCGGTGCGGGTAGACGGGTTCAGCGGAGCGACGCCGCTGGTGGCGCTGAAGTTCGACCATATCTACACCGATCCGTGGCCGATGTTCTGGGGCCAGCGGGCGGGATCGTCCGGGGAGTTGCCCGGGTTCCTGATTCTGCTGTGCGGCGCCTATCTGGTGCTGCGGCACATGATGGACTGGCGGATCCCGGTGGCGATGCTGGGCGGGGCGGCGGTGACGGCGACTGCCTTCCACCTGGCCAATCCGGCGGCGTATGCCGATGCCGGGTTCATGCTGGTGACCGGCGGGCTGATGCTGGGGGCGACCTTTATGGCGACCGATCCGGTGGCCTCGCCGGTGACGCCGCGCGGGATGTGGATTTACGGGGCGCTGATGGGGCTGTTGACCATCCTGATCCGCAACCTGGGCGGGCTGGCCGAAGGCGTGATGTACGCCATTCTGCTGGGCAACGCGCTGGCGCCGCTGATTGACCGGTTGACTCCGCCGCGGCCGTATGGGGCGCGGAAGAAGGCAGGTGCACAATGACCAGCGGACAGATTATCCGGTGCCTGGGCCTGGTGTCGCTGATCAGCGGGATGCTGATTGTGGGCACGCATATTCTGACGCTGGAGCAGATCAAGATCAACCAGGATCTGATTCAGCGCGAGAGCGTGGCACAACTGCTGCCGGGGGCCGAGAAGCAGGTGACCTACGGCGTGGGCGGGGGCGGCGAGTTGACGGTGTTGAGCGGAGCCGACGGAGCGGGGCCGAAGATGTTCGCCGGCTACGACAAGTCCGGCAAACTGCTGGGGGTGGTGCTGGAGACCAGTGAGCGCGGCTACGCCGACGTGATCTCGGCGCTCTACGCCTATGACCCGGTGGCCAAGGCCGTGACCGGCTTCCGGGTGGTGGAGATGAAGGAGACGCCGGGGTTGGGCGACAAGATCGGCAAGGACCCGGAGTTTCTGAAGAACTTCGTCAAGCTGGAGACCACGCAGCCGATCAAGACCGTCAAGCACGGGACGAAGAAGAACCCCTGGGAGATTGACGCGATCTCCGGGGCGACCATCTCCTCCCGCGCGGTGGGGCGGATGCTGGCCAAGGGCGTGGCGGAGATGGCACCGGTGGTGGCGAAGAATCTGGATCGACTGCAGCGAGGGAACTAATGAGCCAAGAAACTGAAAATCCGTTTCTGAGCGGGCTATGGAAAGAGAACCCGGTTTTCGTACAGTTTCTGGGCATGTGCCCGACGCTGGCGATCACCAACAGCGTGCGGAACGCGCTGGCCATGGGGCTGGCGACGACATTCGTGCTGGTTTGTTCCAACGGGCTGGTGTCGTCGGTACGGCACTTCGTTCCCAAGCAGGTGCGGATAGCGACCTTCATTGCGATCGCGGCGACGGCGGTGACGATTACCGATTACCTGGTAAAGGCGATCAGCATCGACATCTATAAGGCACTGGGGCCGTTTCTGGCGCTGATTGTGGTGAACTGCGTGATTCTGGCGCGAGCCGAGGCGTATGCGGCGAAGAACCCGGTGGGCAAGTCGCTGCTGGATGGTTTAGGCAACGGGGTTGGATTCACGATCGGACTCACGCTGCTGGGCACGGTGCGCGAGGTGCTGGGGGCGGGGTCGTTCCTGGGAATCCCGCTGTTCGGGCCAAACTTTGAACCGTGGGTGCTGTTCCTGCTGCCTCCGGGAGGGTTCATTACGCTGGCGGCGTGGCTGCTGGTGTTTGCGTGGTGGCAGGACCGGAAAAACAGGAAATTGAAAGAGACGGAGATGCAATTGACGGCGGGCGCGGAGGCACGGTCATGAATGAATCCTTGGGACATATCTTTATCGACTCCTTTCTGATCAATAACTTTGTGCTGGCGGTGTTCCTGGGCATGTGCCCGTTTCTGGGGCTGTCGAGTAAGTTCGGGACGGCCTGGCGGATGGGCGTGGCGGTGATCTTTGTGATCACCGTGAGCAGCGTGTTGAGCTACGGGACGAATCAACTGTTGATTGCGCTCCACGTGGAGTATCTGCGGCTGATTTCGTTCATTGTGATCATTGCGGCGACGGTGCAATTGACGGAGATGTTCATCAAGAAGACGAGTCCGGCGCTATCGAGGGAGTTAGGGATCTATCTGCCGCTGATTACGACCAACTGCGCGGTGCTGGCGGTGGCGCTGTTCCAGACGGTGCGGAAATACGACCTGCTGCAGAGCACGGTGTTCGCGGTATCGGCGAGCGGCGGGTTCTGCCTGGCGATCGTGCTGCTATCGCTGGTACGGGAGCGGGTGGAGTTGTCCGACGTGCCGAGCCTGGCGCGGGGGACGGCGTTGACGCTGGTGCTGGCGAGCATTCTTTCGATGGCGTTTATGGGTTTTGCGGGTATGGGAAGTGGAGGCTGACGATGATGGAGATGGTTTGGGAATTCGCGCGCGCCATGGCCGGCATGTTTGTGGTGTTGGGCGGGTGGATTCTGATACAGGGCGTGGTGCGGCGGCGAAGCGGGTGTAAGAACCCGAACAAGGACGTGCTGGACTTCATGCTGCACGGCTGCAGCGGCGGCGGGCACTGCGAGGGCAAAGGCGGATGCCACTCCGGAAAGCTGGCGGATTCGAAATCACGGTAAGGCGAGGCCACAATGAGACTACAGGAATACGACGTTAATCATCCCTACACGACGACGCTGGTGAGCAGTGAGCGGATCACGCCGCTGGGCTGGGAGGCCGAGGTACGGCACCTGGTCTTGCGGCTGCCAGACGTGCCGTTTGAGTACGTGGAAGGGCAGAGTATCGGCGTGCTGGCGCCCGGACCGCACGAATTCGGCAATCCGCATCATCTGCGGCTGTACTCGATTGCCAGCCCGCGGGGCGGCGACGACGGACGCGGGGATACCATCTCCATCTGCGTGCGGCGGTGCTTCTCGATCGACGACATCAGCGGGGAGCGGTATCCGGGGAAGGCCTCGAATTACCTGTGTGACGCCAATCCGGGCGACTCGATTGCCATTACCGGCCCTTATGGTGTGCAGTTTGAGGTGCCAAAGCGCGAGGACGCGAACCTGCTGATGGTGGGCGCGGGCACGGGCATTGCGCCGTTCCGGGCGTTTGTGAAGCATATCTACCAGGTGCATGGGGAGTGGAAGGGGAAGGTGCGGCTGTTCTACGGAGCCAAGTCGGGCGTGGAGATGCTGTATATGAACGATTTCCGGAAGGATCTGGCGTTGTACTATGATCAGGCGTCGTTCCGGGCGTTTGAGGCGATCAGCCCGCGGCCGCACTATGATGCGCCGCCGGAGATTGACCGGGTGCTGATGGACAATGCCCATGAGACGTGGGAGATGATGCAGGATCCGAACACATACGTTTATCTGGCCGGGTTGATGGAAGCCGACAAGAAGTTCGAGTTGGCGATGGCGGAGATGGCGGGCGGGACCGATAGGTGGCTGGAACTGAAGGCGACATTGCAATCGGAGGGCCGGTACGCGGAGTTGCTGTACGACTAATGGGGAAGTAACTTCCTTCCGGCAACAAGAGAGGCCGGCTCCTTCGGGGGCCGGCCTTTTTGTTGGGAGAAATCTCTGCAAGCGGAGGAAAACAAGTCACTTAAAAATGGGGTCAGGTGCACCCGGTCCCATTTTGGGGGGTTAGAGGAAACGGTAGTAGACGTAGACGTGGGAGATGGCGATGGAGAGCAGCATGAGGCCGAAGCTCGATTTGAGATAGGCGACGAAACGGATAGGCTGGCCGGCGCGCTCGGCGAGGCCGGCCACCACCAGATTGGCCGAGGCGCCGATCAGCGTCCCGTTGCCGCCCAGACAGGCGCCCAACGACAGCGCCCACCACATCGGCATCAGCCCCTGCTCGCCGCCGAAGGCCGGTGCCATGCTCTTGATGAGCGGAATCATGGTGGCGACAAAGGGGATGTTATCGATGAAGGCGGATAGGATGGCCGAACCCCAGAGGACGGCGAGGACGGTGACGGTGCGGTCGCCCTTGGTGGCTTCCAGAAGCTTTTCGGCCATGCTGCGGATGACGCCGGAGGACTCCAGGCCATGGACGAGGATGAACAGGCCGACGAAGAACATGAGCGTCACCCACTCCACCTCGGCGAAGGCTTTTTGCACGTTGGCGCCCTGTTCTTCGGCGTGCTGGCGGAAGTTGTCGAGCAGCAGCAGCATCGCGGCGCCGCCCATGGCGACGGTGGCCGGTTCCAGGTGAGTGAGCCGCGAGGTGAAGAACCCGGTGAGCACCACGGCCAGGACGAAGAGCGCCTGTTTCAGCAGGAGCGGATCCTTGATGGCCTCCCGTTCGTCGAACTCCATGACGCGCTGGCGCGCCTTGTCGGTGGTGACCAGTTCTTTGCGCCAGAGGAAGTAGTAGGGCACAGCGGAGACGGCGAGGACGACGAGGACGACCGGGGCAAGATTGTAGATAAAGTCGTTAAAAGGGATGCCGACCAGGGAGCCGATCATGATATTGGGCGGGTCGCCGATGAGCGTGGCGGTGCCGCCGATGTTGGAGGCGAGGATTTCGGCGATGAGGTAGGGGTAGGGCTTTACCTTCAATTCCTCGGTGATGAGCAGGGTGACGGGAACCACCAGCAGGACGGTGGTGACGTTATCGAGCATGGCAGAGAGGAAGGCGGTGACGATGGAGAGCATGAAGAGGACACCGAGCGGCTTGGCATCCACCTTCTTTGCCGACCAGATGGCCACATATTGGAAAACGCCGCATTTGGCGGTGATGCCGACGATCAGCATCATGCCCATCAGCAGGCCGATGGTGTTGAAGTCGATGCCGCGGAAGGCGGCTTCCTGATTGAGGACGCCGCAGAGGATGAGAAGGGCGGCGCCGAGGAGCGCGAGGATGGCGCGGTTGAGTTTTTCGGCGATGATGAGGGCGTAAACGCCGCCGAACAAGAGGGAAGCCACCCAGGCTGGGTTCCAGCCGAACAGGGCATGGGTGGCGGATTCTCCGTGCATGATGATTGCTCTCCGTGAATGAAATCGGACGGGCGGACTAGCGCAAGGAGTCGAGAAGTTGCCAGGCGGACACAACGCCTGCGAGCTTGCGGGTATGGCGGTCGACAACGGCGATGTCCGGGCCAAAGTCGTCGAACAGGAGGATGGCCTGGATCAGCGGGCTGTCGGGGTGGAGGACCGGGGCGTCCTCGGTATTGAGAAAGCGGGCGATGGGTTCTGCGGCGGCTTCGCTGACCTGGTCCTTCATCTTGTCGATGGAACTGGAGACGAAGGAGAGGTCTTCGAGCGACTTCCGGTTGAGCTGGGCAGCCTTGGGCAGCAGGATGTCCCAGACGTCTTTGAGATCGAAGATCCCTTTGTAGATGCCCTGCGGGTCGACGCACGGCAAGACCGGCTGCCGCGATTGCAGCAGCCGGGCGAGGCCTTCGCCAAACGTCTGATCGGAGCGCACCGTTACCGGAGCGCGGTTCATGATATCGCCTACCTTCATTGGGTCTCCCTATCGTTGTTGTGTCAATCCGCGGCTAGCGAATCAGCCTATTCTAGTGCCGGCCGGCGGCCGGTTTACAGGTAGCGGAAGTAGACGTATATGTGGCAGACGATGATAGAGAGAATCATCAACCCAAAGCACGACTTCAGATAGGCGACAAAGCGGATGGGCTGGCCGGCACGTTCGGCGAGGCCGGCGACGACGAGGTTGGCCGAAGCGCCGATCAGAGTGCCATTGCCGCCGAGGCAGGCGCCCAGGGATAGCGCCCACCACAGCGGCATCAGCCCCTGCTCGCCGCCAAACGTAGGAGCCATGCTCTTGATGAGCGGGATCATGGTGGCGACGAAGGGGATGTTGTCAATGAAGGCGGAGAGGATGGCCGAGCCCCACAGGACGGCGAGAACGGTGACGGTGCGGTCGCCCTTGGTGGCTTCCAGTAGCTTTTCGGCCATGCTGCGGATGACGCCGGAGGTTTCCAGGCCGTGGACCAGAATGAAGAGGCCGACGAAGAACATGAGGGTGACCCACTCCACTTCGGCGAAGGCCTTCTGCACATTGTGGCCCTGCTCTTCGGCATTGTGGCGGAGGTTATCGAGCAGGAGCAGGAGCGCGGCGCCGCCCATGGCAACCGTCGCCGGCTCCAGATGGGTGAGGCGGGAGGTGAAGAAGCCCGAAAGGACGAGGGCAATGACAAAGAGCGCCTGCTTCAACAGGCGGTGGTCCTTGATGGCCTCCTTCTCATTGAACTCCATGACGCGTTGGCGGGCTTTATCGGTGGTGACGAGTTCCTTCCGCCACAGGAAGTAGTAGGGGACCGCGGAGACGGCGAGAACCATCAGGACGACCGGCGTCAGGTTATAGATGAAGTCATTAAACGGGATGCCGACCAGCGAGCCGATCATGATGTTGGGCGGGTCGCCGATGAGTGTGGCCGTGCCGCCGATGTTGGAGCACAGGACCTCGGCGATAAGGTAGGGATAGGCCTTCACTTTCAACTCTTCGGTGATGAGGAGCGTGACGGGGACGACCAGCAGGACGGTGGTGACGTTGTCGAGCAGGGCGGAGAGAAACGCGGTGACCATGGAGAGCATGAAGAGTACGCCCATCGGGTGGGCATTCACCTTTTTCGCGGACCAGATGGCCAGGTACTGGAAGACGCCGCTCTTGGCGGTGATGCCGACGATCAGCATCATGCCCATCAACAGGCCGATGGTGTTGAAGTCGATGCCATGGAAGGCGGCCTCCTGGTTCAGTACGCCGCAGAGGATCAGCAGTGCCGCTCCTAACAGGGCCAGAATGGCTCGATTGAGCTTTTCGGCGATGATGAGGGCGTAAACACAAATGAAAAGGGCTGACGCCACCCAGGCCGCATTCCATCCGAACAGGACCTGACTGGCTGATTCTCCGTGCATGATGATTCCTCTCCCTGAGTGAAATGAAAGTGAACAGCAAAGGCTGCGCCTGGTTAGCGCAGCGCGTCCAGAACCTGCCAGGCGGAGACGACGCCGACGAGTTTCCGCGTGTCGCGCTCGACGACGGCGATGTTCTCGCCATACTCGTCAAACAGCAGGATGGCCTGGATGACGGGGCTATCGGGATACAGCGGCGGAGCATCCTCGGCGGTGAGGAAGCGGGCAATGGGTTCCGCCGCGGCGTCGCCGATCTGGTCCTTCATCTTGTCGAGGGAACTGGAGACGAACGAGAGGTCCTCGAGCGACTTCCGGCTCAATTGGGCGGCCTTGGGCAGCAGGATGTCCCAGACGTCCTTCAAGTCGAAAACACCTTTGTAGACTCCCGCCGGGTCGACACAGGGCAGGACGGCCTGCCGGGATTGGATCAGAACGCTGAAGCCGTCGCCGAACGTCTGATCGGTGCGCACCGTGACCGGGGCGCGGTTCATGATATCGCCTACCTTCATTGGGTCTCCTGGCAGAAGTTGAGCAATTGATCGGCCACGCAAATAGGGCTATTTCATTTGCAAATAGTAGGATATTGGCTGATATCCCCCGGCCCGCCGGGGTAAATGCCCCGGAGGGCGGGGGATAGGTTCGAAGCCACTTATACTGAGTAAGGATGGCGGCTCCTCTCATTTGTCCGGTACGCGACTGCCGGCTGGTATTGTCGCGGGAGGAGCGGCGGCTGGTATGCGGGCGGGGGCATTCGTTTGACGTGGCGCGGAGCGGGTATGTGAATCTGCTGCAGCCGCAGGAGCGGCGTTCGAAACAGCCGGGCGATGCGGCGGCGGCGGTGGCGGCGCGGCGGCGGTTGCACGACCGCGGGGTGACGGCACCGCTGCTGGCCGGCATCCGGGAGGCGTTGGGGGCAGAGGGGTCTGACGTGGTGCTCGACGCCGGGTGTGGGGACGGTTTCTATCTGGGGTCCCTGGCCGCGGAGACGGGATTTGCAGGGCACGGGGTGGACATCTCGATTCCGGCGGTGGACGCGGCGGCGCGGCGGTATCCGGGGTGCCAGTGGATTGTGGGAAACGCGGACCGGGCGATTCCCTATGGCGACGGGGCGTTTACGGCGGTGCTTTCCATCACGGCGCGGATGAATGCGCCGGAGTTCCAGCGGGTGCTGCAGCCGGGCGGGCGGCTGGTGGTGGCGATTCCGGCGCCGGAGGACTTGATTGAACTGCGCGGGGCGGGGCGGGACCGGGTGGAGCGGACGGTGGAGGCGTTTGCCGAGTCGTTCGTCTATGAGGGGCAGCGGCAGGTGACGACGCAGGCCGAGTTGGACGCCGAGGGTGCGGGCGATGTGCTGCTGGCGATCTACCGGCCGATGCGGGCCGAACCGGTGACGGCGCTGCGGGTGACCTTCAGCCTGGATGTGCTCACGTTCCGGCGGCGCTGATCAGAAGCGGTGGAGGTAGCGAAGGGTGAGGGAGCGGCCGGCGCCGGGTCATACGCGGAAGTAAAGCTGACGGCGGTGGAGGAGGTAGGCGATGCCGAGGTGGAGCAGCGTATAGGCGATGGCGTAGAGGAGGCTGGCGTTGATGGGGGCGGCCAGGGGGAGGAAGAGGGCCTCGTAAATGGGCTGCTTCCACTGCATGTGGTTGAGGATGATCTCGATGAACTCGCTGGCGAGGTAGAGGGCGATGGCGTTCATGCCCATGACGATGGCCGGGCGGAACGGGGTGACCACTTTCCAGCCGTCGATGAGCCAGAGCAGGGCGCTGAAGAGGGTGAAGTCGAGGCCGGCCATGAGGAGGGTGAACGAGGAGGTCCAGAGCTTTTTGTTGATGGGGAGAAAGGGATCGACGGCCAGGCCGGCGGCGATGAGGACGACGCCGATGATGACCAGGCGCTGGGCGCGCTGTTGGACATCGTTGGACGAACGCAAGACGTGGCCGGCCAGGACGCCGAGCAGGCAGGTGGCGATGGCGGGCAGGGTGCTGACGACGCCTTCCGGATCCCAGGTTTTGGTTTCCGAGTAGTTGTGGGCGCCGAGGAGGATCTTGTCGATGTAATGGGCGAAGTTGCCCTCGACGGTGAGGTCGCCGGCGGCGAAACCGGGGGCGGGGATCCATGCCATGATGGCCCAGTAGCCGGCCAGGAGGGCGGCGGTGGCGGCGATCTGCCCGCGGAGGGAGGTGTGGAGGAAGAGGAAGGCGGCGACGGCGTAGCAGATGGCGATGCGCTGCAGTACGCCGAGGATGCGGAAGGTGTCGAGCGGGAAAGTGGGGAAGGCGTAGATCAGCAGGCCGAGGCCGAAAAGGAGGGCGGCACGGCGGAGGATGTCTTTGTAGAGCGCCGGGCGGGGTTGGTCGAGTTTGCGGCCCAGCGAGAGGGTGATGGCGACGCCGACGATCCAGACGAAGCTGGGGAAGACGCAATCGGTGATGGTCCAGCCGTGCCACTCGGCGTGGCGGAGCGGGGCATAGACGTTGCGGCCGTCTCCCGGGGTGTTGACCAGGATCATCAGGGCGATGGTGAGGCCGCGAAAGGCGTCGAGCGAGAGGAGGCGGGACACGATTCTACTTAGTGTAGACGGGTTGGGCGTCAGCTGTAGGCGCGGAGTTCGTAGACGCGGGCGGCGGTGGCGCCGTTGGTTTCGTGGATGAGCAGGCGGAGGGCGGTGGCGTCAACAGCGGGGAACTCCAGAACGCGGCGGCGCATGTAGTTGTCGTCCTCGCCGGCCAGGCGTTGCCATTGGCCGTTGACCTCGGCTTGCACCTCGTAGCGCTTCACGCAGTCCGGGTAGCGGAAGAGCGGGAGGCGGGTATGGCGGTTCATGTCGGTGTCAAAGGTGATCTGGACCTGGCGCAGGCGGACGGGGCGGGGCCAGCGGAGTTCGGCGTGGGCAGGGAGGCTGGCGGAGATCCAAAGATTGGTCCAACGGTCCGGGCGGTTGGTGCCGCGGGCGAGGTTGGCGGCCTCATAGGGGCGCTGTTCGGGGTGGAGGCGGAGGCCGAAGTTCTGGTTGTTGGTGAGGGCGTGCCAGCGGGTGGGGCCGGGGAGTTCGGCGGCGGTGCAGCCGGCCGGGGAGAGGGCGGGGGAGTCGCGGGGGTCCTGGTGGTGGCTCCATTCGATGCCGGGGGAGGGGTGGAGTACCAGCCAGTAGAGGCGGCCCGGGGTGACGGCGGTTTGAAGGTCGAGCCGGACCCAGCCTTCGCCGGTGACGGCGGCGGTGGCCTGGGCGAGTTCGGTGGTGGAGCGGAAATCGTAGACGGTTTCAGCGGCGCGGAGGGTCGCGCGGAGGGGGCCCGAGCCGCGGAGGAGGAGTTCGACGGCGTCCAGGCGCGGGGAGGTGACCGGGAATAGCTGGGCGAGAGGGGTGTCCAGGCGGCGCCAGGCGTTGCCAGGGGGGAAGGCGAGGGGGATGGCGCTGGAGGCGGAGATGGCGGCCGAGCGGGCGTG
Organism: uncultured Solibacteraceae bacterium; assembly: GCA_964430625.1. Taxonomy (GTDB): domain Bacteria; phylum Acidobacteriota; class Terriglobia; order Bryobacterales; family Bryobacteraceae. The sequence continues at coordinate 45,608 of CAYSFR010000029.1, read as the reverse complement.
GTCGAGCGGGTCCTCATTCACGGCGCCGGGGAGGAAGGCGTCTTCCTTGAGGAGTGTCTGGCGGAGTTCGGCGGCGTGGCGGGCGGCGAGTTCCCTGGGCAGGCAGCCGTGTTTGCGGCAAAGGGCGGCGGCGACGCCGACGCCGTGGCCGACAATGGCGCCGGTGCGCAGGACGCGGGAGGAGGAGAAGGCGGCGTAGGTGGCGGAGATGGGCCGGCCGGCCATCAGTAAGTTGTTGATATTGCGGGAGTAGCAGCTGCGCAGGGGGATGGGGTAGGGGACGGTGCCCGCCTCCTCCCAAGTGGGTTTGGTGTTGGGGCGGGAGCGGGCGACGATGCCGCCGGGTTTGTGGATATCGACGTACCAACAGCCGAAGGCGATGGCATCCTCTTGAAAAGAAATGGTTTGGACGTCGGACTGTTTCAGGACGTAATCGCCCATGATGCGGCGAGCTTCGCGCTTATATGGCCAAAAACTGACGAAATCGAGGCCATAATTGCGTGCTTTTGCGCTATTTATGCACCTGTTTTTGATGTGATCCCACACGCCGAGGAGCTGGCGGAGGGCTTCGTGGCGGATCTTTTCGTTGTCGTGGATCTGGTGCATGGGGAGGCCGACCTCGATCCACCAGTAGCCGCCCTCGATCTGGGCGTGGTTGCGGCCGGTGAGGTCGGCTTCGGCGGGGAACGGGGCGGCCCAGGAGGGGGGCTGGAAGGGGACGGGGCGGCCGGCGTCGCGGGCGCGGAAGAAGAGCGTATTGCCCATCTGGGGCTGGGCGGAGGGGGATTCGGGGGCGGCGGGTTCGTTGAATTCGGAGCGGGCTTCGATGCCCCAGCGGTAGCCGGCGCCGGCACGGTGGCCGATGACGCCGTCGCCGGTGGAATCGACAAAGAGCGGGGCGGAGAAGAGGAACTTCTTCTCGGTGCCGAGTTGATAGCCGTGGACGCAGAGGATGGTTTGCGGGCCGCGCATTTCCACTTCGCGGACGGTGGTGTTGAGGAAGAGGGTGATGTTCTTTTCCTTGACTACCCACTCGTAGAGAACGAGGTCCCAGACGGAGTTCATGAGGCCTTCGACATAGGGTTCGTGGTTGCGGACGCGTTCTTCGACGTGGAGTTCCTCGAGGATGCCGGTCTCTTTGCTCCAGATGTTGTGGTTGGTGGAGACCTCCGGGTAGAGGCGGACCTCGCTGGAGGAGTTGCCGCCGAGCATGGATCGTTCGTGGACGAGGGCGACGCGAGCGCCATTGCGGGCGGCGGCGATGGCGGCGCAGGTTCCGGCGATGCCGCCGCCGATGATGGCGATGTCGAAGGAGTGGCGTTCGACGATCTCCTGGCCGCCGCGGATGTAGCCGCCCATGGCGCCGGGGCGGTTGGGCTCGGCGAGTTGGGGGGCGTTCCACCAGGCAAAGAGGGATTCAAAGAGACCGCGCCGGCCGAAGTACATGTTTGTCATGATACGGCGGCGCGGGCGGCGGGCGTGGGGTCAGGCGCCGGCGGCGCGGGCCGGCAGGGGGAGGGTGAAGCGGAAGCGGCAGCCTTCGCCGGGGGCGGTGTGGAGGTCGACCTCGGCGTGGTGGGTTTCGGCAAAGGCCTTGACGGTTTCCATGCCGAGGCCCATGCCGCCTTCGCTGTGGCGGGTGGTGAAGAAGGGCTCAAAGACGCGGCGGCGGGTTTCGGCGTCCATGCCGGGGCCGGTATCGGAGACGGTGAGGAGGATCTGGCCGGCGGCGAGGGAGGTTTGAATGGTCAAGGTGCCGCGCCCTTTCATGGCGCTGGCGGCGTTGCTGGCGAGGTTAATCAGCGCATTGCGGAGCAAGGGGGCGTCGAGCGGGATTTCCGGGATATGGGGGTGGAGGTCGAGCACGACGCTTCCGCCGCGGCCGACGGCGAGTTGGAGGAGGGGCAGGGCGCTGCGAACGACCTCGTTCAACGGGGCGGGGACGAGTTGGCCGGGTTCTTCGCGCAGCCAGTTGAGGAGGCGGCGGGGGGAGTCCGAGGCGTGGTGGATGGCGGTGGCGAGTTCGGCGGTGAGGGACTGGGCGGGGTGGTCCGGGGGGAGGGTGCTGCCGATTTCGGCGGCCTGGGCGCCGAGGAGGGTCAGCAGGTTGTTCCAGTCGTGAGCCAGATTGGCGGCCAGGCGGCCCGCGGCAACCAGACGCCGGGCTTGGGAATCGTCCATTTCCTTCATTATCGGCGAGTTGGCGATTTCCAGCGTATCGAGCCAGGCGGGATCCTCATGAAAGAGGTGGGAGGCGAAGCGGGCGGTGTGGAGGAAGTAGTCGCGAAGGGCGGCGTTTTCCTGTTCGAGGGCCTGGAGTTGGCGGCGGGCGGAGCCGGCATCGCGGTTGGCCAGGGCGCCGGACCAGCCTTTGCGGCCGGACTTGAGCCAGGCGCGGACGGTTTGCTGGACCATCCGTTCGGCGATGAGGAGGGCGTCGGCGGCGGGGAGACCGGCGGCCTTGATGCAATCGGCCGAGGCGGCGACGAGCGGGGTGAGCAGGGTGCCGGTGAAGGCGGTACCGGCGGAGAAGATCTGTTTGCCGGCGGGGTTGAGGTAGAAGATGTGGGACTTGGTGGCGGTGGCGAAGCGCTGGAGGTGACGGCGGGCGCCGGGGGAGGCGTCGGCGACGAAGCGGGAGTCGGGGAAGCAGTCGAGGGAGTCGAGGGTAGCGGTGGCGGCGCCGAGGGCGCGAAGGGGGGCGAGGTCGGAGTGGTCGTGCTGGAAATCGAGCAGGACAGCGGTGCGGCCGTGCCAGTCGATATGGGAGGAGGTGGCGAGCCGGAGGAGTTCGGGGAAGTCGGCTTCCTGGCCGGTGATGAGGATGAGGCTGGCGTGGGAGAGGAGTTCGGGCTGGACGGGGGAACCGGCTTTGAGGCGGTTGGCGAGGCGGGAGGCGACGCGGAGGGTGGCGGAGGCGACCGGACCGAGGTGGGCGTGGAGGCCTTCGATGCGGAACAGAGCGGGACTCATAGGCCCGGCGGCGAGAAGTCCGAGCCAGGGCCGGGTGCTCATGGGGCGGGCGACTTGAGCGCCTTGATCCGGTCGCGGAGCTGGGCGGCTTTTTCGAACTCGAACTGGCGGGCGGCTTCGCGCATGCGGAGTTCGAGATCGGTGATGAGTTGCAGTTTTTGCTGCGGGTCGAGCTCGCTTTCCGGTGTCTCCGGTTCGAGCGGGATAGTGACGTAATCGGACTCGGCGATGCGAATGAGGCTCATGTCGATCGGTTTACTGATCGACTGCGGGGTGATGTTATTGGCGATGTTATAGTCGGTCTGGATGCGGCGGCGGCGTTCGGTTTCGCCCATGGCCTGTTTCATGGAGTCGGTATGAACGTCGGCATAGAGGATAGCGCGGCCATTGAGGTTGCGGGCGGCGCGTCCGATGGTCTGGATGAGCGATCCGGCGGAGCGAAGGAAGCCCTCTTTGTCGGCATCGAGAATGGCCACGAGCGAAACCTCCGGGAGATCCAAACCTTCGCGCAGCAGATTCACTCCGATGAGCACATCCAATTCGCCCTTGCGCAGGTCCCGTAAGAGTTTAATTCGGTCCAGGGTACTCACTTCGGAGTGAAGATACTGGCATTTTACTCCTACTTCGGAGTAGTAACTAGCCAGATCTTCCGACATGCGTTTGGTGAGGGTGGTGATGAGGACGCGTTCGTTCTTTTCGACGCGGATGCGGATCTCATTCAGTAAATCATCCACCTGGCCGCGGATGGGGCGGACTTCGACGGGGGGATCGACGAGGCCGGTAGGGCGGATGATCTGTTCGACGGTGATGCCCTTGGCGATTTCCAGTTCATAGGGCCCGGGAGTGGCGGAGACGTAGACCACCTGATTGACGCGGTTCTGGAACTCTTCAAACGTCAGCGGGCGGTTATCGAGGGCGCTGGGGAGGCGGAAGCCGTGCTGGACGAGGGTCTCCTTGCGGGAGCGGTCGCCGTGCCACATGCCGCGGATTTGCGGCATAGTTTGGTGGCTTTCGTCGATGAAGATGAGGTGATCGTGGGGAAGGTAATCGAGGAGGGTGGGCGGGGCTTCGCCGGGAAGGCGGCCGGAAAAGTGGCGGGAGTAGTTTTCAATGCCATGGCAGAAGCCGATGGTTTTGATCATCTCCAGATCGAACATGGTTCGCTGGTGGATTCGCTGGGCTTCGATCAGTTTGCCTTGTTTTTCCAGTTCGGTCCGCCACCATTCCAGTTCCTCCTTGATGGTGCCCATCGCCTTTTCCTTCATGTCCTCGCTCAGGACGTAGTGGGTCTTGGGATAGATGGGGAGGCGGGTGTGAAGTTGGCGAACGGCACCGGTGAGGGGGTCGATCTGGGTGATGGACTCCACTTCGTCGCCCCAGAGTTCGATGCGGATGGCGCTGTCGTCATAGGACGGGAAGAGTTCAATGATATCGCCGCGGACGCGGAAGGTGCCGCGGCGGAAGTCGTGGTCGTTGCGTTCGTAGAGCAGTTCCACAAGGCGGCCGGTGAGTTCCTTGCGGGAGAGGCGCATGCCCTTCTCCACCATGAGGAGCATGCCGTAGTAGGCTTCCGGGGAGCCGATGCCATAGATGCAGCTAACGCTGGCGATGATGACGCAGTCGCGCCGTTCGAAGAGCGACCGGGTGGCGGCGAGGCGCAGGCGGTCGAGTTCATCGTTGACGGTGGACTCCTTCTCGATATAGACGTCCGAGTTCGGAATGTAGGCTTCCGGCTGGTAGTAGTCGTAGTAGCTGACGAAGTATTCGACGGCGTTATTGGGAAAGAAGGCCTTGAATTCGTGATAAAGCTGGGCGGCGAGGGTTTTGTTGTGGGCCAGGACGATAGAAGGCCGGCCGGTGGTTTCAATGACCTTGGCCATGGTGAACGTTTTGCCCGAGCCGGTAACGCCGAGCAGGACCTGGTGTTGGGAACCCTCGTCTACACCGCGAACGAGGCCTTCGATGGCCGATTCCTGATCGCCGCGGGGGCTATAGGGAACGCCGATCTGAAATTGCATTCTTTCAGTGTAGAGGGTCGGGCTCAGGCGGACGCGCGGCTGCGTATGCGTTCGCGTTCGGCGTTGTATTCGCAGCCGAACAGGGCGATGGCGGCCAGCAGGTACATCCAGACGATGAGGGCGATGACGCCTCCGATGGAGCCGTACATGACGTTATAGTTGGCCAGATTGCGGACATACCAGGCGAAGATGACGGTGACGGCGAGCCAGAGGGTGGTGGCGACGAAGGCGCCGGGCCAGATGTTCTTCCACTGCTGGGGGCGGTTGGGGGCGACGTAGTAGAGCAGGCCGGTGGTGAGGACGACGGCGCCCATGGAGACGGCGAAGCGGCTGATTTTGCTGGCGATGAGGACGCCGGCGGCGACATTGCCACCGGCGTCGATCCAGCCGGCCATCTGGAGCAGCGCCTGTTCCACCTTGTCCCCGAAGACAAGGAGTACGGAGGCGGCGATGGCGGGCATGGCGGAGATGAAGACGAGCGCGAAAGCGACGACGCGGTCCTGGACGATGCCGCGGCCGCCGGGGAGGCGGTAGGCGGCGCGGAAGCCCTCCATGAGGGTGGCCATGAGGGAGGAGGCGGCCCAGGCGGAGAGCAGGACGGCGACGACAATGAGGGAGAGCGGCTGGGCGCCGCGTTCGCGGAACTGGCGTTCAATGAGTTCGGCGGTACCGGGCGGGACCACTTCAAACACAAAACGGGCGAGGTACTCCGAGACGCGGCCGGCATTGGCCTGGACGAGGATGGCGGCGAGCGAGGAGAGGACGGGGAACAGACTAAGCAGGCCGGAGTAGGCGGCACCTTTGGCGATTCCCCAACATCCGTCGAGCCACGAGTTGAAGAACGCGCGGCGGAGGAGGATGAAGAAGGTGCGTATCGATACTTTCACGTCTTTCGCTTCCAGAATAGACCGGCGATCGACAGAGCGAGGGAAAGGAGGCTGAGGCCGGCGCAGGCGAGTTCTTCGCGGGACGGTTCAAAGCGGAGGTCGAGCGTGGCGCCATCGGCCGGGAGCGCCTCGGAGACCATGAGACCGGTGGAGTTCGCATGGACTGGGATGGGTTTGCCGTCGAGGTAGGCGCGGAAGTTGGGGTCCCAGGGAATGGCGAAGGCGACGTGCATGCCGCGGGGCAGGGAACCGGTGACGGTGGCGTGGCGGGCGTTCTGCCAGCGGAACTTCAGTTCGGGGCGGGCCGGGTCGAGCATGGCATTCACGTAGGGGTACCAGGGTTTCTGATGGCCGTACTGAATGGTGACGGTAGGGATCTCTTCGGTGCGGACAAGGTGGGCGTAGCGAACGGGGCTCAGGCGGTAGATGGCGTCGTCCTTCTCCTCCCAGACCTTTTCGAGCACGCCTTCGAATTTGCGGGGGTTCTTGTAGTCGCGGTAGAACTCCTCCGAATTAGGGCCGTGGACGACGATGTATTCGACGCCGAAGGCGCGGAGGAGCATCATGGACTCTTCCACCTCGCGTCCGGCGGCGAGGCCGAGATCGGTACGGACCTGGTAGGCGATGATGAGCGGGAGGCGGGTTTTGAGGCCGGTTTCAAAGACGCCGCCGACCTGGGGAATGGGGAACCAGGAGTTGATGCGGAAGCGGGTGCCGCCGGTGGCGAAGACGCGGCCCTCCGGGCGGAGGTTATCCAGGGTCTGTGCGACGCGGAATTCGGTGGTGGTTTCGCGGGGGACAGGTTGCCATTTTTCGTAGCGATGGCCGACGAAGCGGGTAAAGTTCGGGGTTTGGTTGAGCAGCAGGACGAGCACGCCAAACTTGGCGAAGAACCGGGCGGCCCCGTGCTGGTGGGCCCAGAGGATACGGAGGATTTCGATAAAGAGCAGAAGGAGAAACAGCTCAAACTCGAGCGCATACCGGCGGGACTCCGGGAACGCATTGATGCCGTAGCGGTAAAAGATCATCACCGGCAGGCCGTAGCCGAAGGTACAGAGGGTGAGAAAGCAGAGGTATCGATGGGCGGGGAAGCGCAGGAAGGCGAGGCGTAACAGGAGGAGGCCGGCGGCCCAGGCGAGCATGGCGGTCCGTTCCATGCGTTGGAACTGAAAGCCGAACGCATCCTGCGGCCAGTTGTGGGCCATTTGGGCGATGAAGGACGGGGTCAGCCAGAAGGCGGAGAGGGCGTAGCCGAGCAGTCCGGCCGCGAAAATACGGCGGTGGCTGAAGCCGGGCACCCGGAAATGAACCAACTGGAGCATGAGGACGGCAAAGGCCAGGGCCAGGCCGGCGACCCAATTGGTGAGTACGGTGGCGGCAAGCGAGACGGCGGCGGCGAGAATCAGCGGGAACCCGGTGCCGATGGCGGCGCGGCGTACCAGGAAGAGGGCGACGAGGCTGAGCAGGATGCCGACCGTGTGGGGGCCCTCGCCATACTTGATGAGAACCTGAATGCGCCAGGGAACCGCCATAATGCCGCGATCCGTATTGATGGTCTCCACCAGGTAATAGAGTGGCGAAAAAAAGGTAAGGACGAGGGCGGAACAGAAGGCGGGGCCGGTGCGCCCGGTCCAATCGCGAATCAGCAGGAAGACGGCGGCGGGCGTGAGAAAGAGCGCGATGGCGCAGACCGCGCGATGGACGTTGGTGGCATCGGCCGACGGAATGAGCCACAGCCAAAGCGCGTCGAAATAGGGCAGCAGCGGCAGATACACGTAGTGCATCGGTATGCCGCCGTACTGGAGCGTGTTCCAGGAGAGATAGTCCGGGTTGTCGGCAAACAGACGTGCCATGTAGGCATAGCCGCGTTCGATGGAGCCGCGATAGGGGGTGACGCCCGGCAGCAGAATGCGCCAGTTAAGGGCGAGGTTCAACAGAAAGAGAAAAAGGGCGCCGAGCCAGTGGCGAAGGTTCATTGTGACTTTCTGCTGAGCAGGTAGGCGGCAAGTGCCAAAGAGAGGAGGGTGAGCCCGCGGCCGGCCTGATTTTCGAACGGTGTGTCGAAGTGCATTTCAATCTGGTGGCGGCCGGGCGGGAGTTCGACGCGCATCTGGCCGTAGGGGTCCTCGAAGACCTTGTACTCCTGGCCATTTTCGCGGGCGTGCCAGGAAGGGTCGTAGGCGGCCTGGACGGCCAGCGCCTGGCCGGGGGCGGTTTCCGCCTTGATCTCCAAGGTGTCAGAGCGGAGCCAGCGGGATTCGGCGACGGTGTTCCCGGATTTTTCGAGGGTGTCGACATACTGCTGGAGTGCCTCAATGTCGTCGGGCCAGGAGGGGTAGCGCGCCTTCTGGTGAGCCGCGGCATCGACCACGCGAGCGATGCCGGGGTGCTTGCGGGGGACTTCGTAGATCCAGTTCCCTTTGCCGTCTTCCCAGAGCGGGCGCATCGCCCCGATGTACTTATGCGGATGTTCGAAGTCGCAGATGGGGAGGATGGAGGTCTTGTCATTGACCACCAGATTGTCGACGCCGAGGGCCTGGAGCCAGAGAATATCGGTTTTGGCATCTTCGCCGAGGACGAGGCGCCAGAACATATCCATAATTTTAATGTTGGTTAGGCCCTGTTCGGAGCCGCCGCCGATCTGGGCGTTGTCCGACCAGACATTCCACCAGAAACGGACCGTGCCGGTGACCTGGGAGCGGGTGTTGGGACGGTTGGTGGCGACCCAATCGGCGAGTTGGTACTCCAGTCGGTGTTTATACTCTGCCGTGCGCTGGATGTGGCGCCAGGGTTTCCAGATGTAATAGGACCCGGGGTAGACGATGGCGGCAACGACCACGGCAGCGATGGCGATACGGGGAGCGCGGGAAGGGAAGCGTTCCCAGAGGTAGTGGAGGCCGAGGCCGCAGAGGAGGATGAGCGCCAGGTCGAGTTCGGGGATGAGGCGCTCCGGTTCGCCGGCGACGCGGAAGTTCACATAGTATTGGCCGAGGGTGTTGAGGGAACAGAACGCAGCGGCGCCAATGACGAAAATGGGCCAGGGTCCGAGCCCGCGGCGGGAGAGCAGCCAGGTGCCGGCGAGATAAACGGCGGCCAGGCCGAGGCCGAGTTGCACCGACCAGAGCGACCCTTTCTGGGAGACCAGCGCCAAGTTCCGGGAGGTGATCTTGAGGAAAGAGGGGGAAAGCCAGGAAGCGCAGAGGCCGTAGGCGAGCAGGGCGATGGCGGCGGCGCGGAGCCAGAGTTTCCAATCTCGGGTTTCGGTAAAGATGGCCCAGCAAAGGAGCGGGAAGAACAGGGCGAGCGCGGTGGCGCCGTAGAAATTGTTGGACACGACGGCGGCGCAGACGATGGCCGAACCGGCAAGCCAGCGGAGGTGGCCGGCGCGGAGGCCGTACCAGGCCAGGGCAAGCGCGAGCGGAAGGAGGGCGAAGGCGGTCATGTGCGGGCCTTCGCCGTAGCGGACCAGCACGCTCAACCGTTGCGGGAACAGCGGGTAGGCGTCGGCGCGGATATGGTGCATGAACAGGAACGCCGGCGAAACGGTGGCAGCCGCAGCCGCGGCCACCCAGCCGTAGAGCCGGGAGCGCGAACCGACGCGGGTCAGTAAGTAAACGAACGCGATGCCGAGAGAATAGAAGAAACCGGTGTAAACGTGATAGGCCTTCGCGGGGACAAATCCGGTGGCTTTGGCGATGAGGGCGGTGCCGTAACGCAGGGCGGGGGGATAGACGTAATCGAAGCGGGTGCCGCCGTACCAGAGCGGTTGCCAGCCGGGATGGGGAAGGTGTTCGGAGAGGTAACGGCCGTCGGCAATGAAGGTGGAGTCGATGGTCAGCCAGTTCTCGTAGTACTTAGTTTTGAAAATTGGCCAAATCATGGCCGCGGAAATCGCGGCAATCAGAAAGAGGTCCAGGGCCCAGGTTTTGCGGTCGGTCAAGAAGCGGTTTCCTCGAAAGTCGATCTCACTGCTATATTCTATATTTCCGCACTCGTCTGCCGGGCGTAACCTGCCATGTCTCCAGTTCGCCTACCTGAGTTGGAAATTACGGATCTCTCATAATGCCCTTTTCGCGAGCCCCCTTCCTTCTTCTGTTTTTGGCGTTGATCGGCTGCAACAAGCAGGCCCCCCCTGCGGCGGCAAAAGCCGACGGACCGGTACAGGTGCGCACGACCGTGGCCAAGGGCCGCGAGGTTCAGCGCAACGTGGAGTCCGTGGGAACCTTTTATCCCATGGAGGAGGCGATCATCTCCGCCGAGATCGAGGGCCGGGCGGAGGAGGTGAAGCACGATCTGGGCGACCTGGTGAACGCCGGGGAGGTGCTGGTCCGCATTAACGACGAGGAACAGCGCTACCAGGTGGCGCAATCGGAAGCGCAGTTGCGGCAGTCGCTGGAGAGGCTGGGGTTGAAGACGGAGAAGGAGCGGCTTTCCGACGTGCGGGAGGCCCCGGATGTGCGGCGGGCGCAGGCGGAGTTGTTTGAAGCCGAGCAGCGGCTGAAGCGGATCCGCAGCCTGGTGGACCAGAACATCGGCGCCAAGAGCGAACTGGACGCGGCGAATGCCCGGCAGCAGGCGATGAAGGCCGCCTACGATTCGACGATCAACCAGACGCGGAACCTGGCCCAGGAGGTGGAGCGGTTCAAGGCGATCCTCGATTTGCAGCGGAAGAAGTTGCGCGACACCACCGTGAAGGCGCCGTTCCGGGCCTACGTGAAAGAGCGGCAGGTGACGGTGGGGCAGTTCCTGCGGGCCAATACGCCGCTGTTCGTGCTGGTGAAGACCGATCCCATCCGCCTGCGGGTGGAGATTCCCGAGCGGATGGCGCCGTGGATCAAGTTGAACCAACTGGTGGACATCGCGGTGGAGGCGTTCGCGGGCCGGAAGTTCCAGGGGAAGATCTGGCGGATTTCGCCGACCGTGGACCAGAACAAGCGCACGTTTGTGGCCGAAGTGCTGGTGGCGAATGCGGCGGGCGAGTTGAAGCCCGGTTCCTACGCGCGGGCGATTGTGCCGACGTCGCATACCGAGCGGGTGACGGTGCTGCCGCAGCGGGCCGTTTACTACATCATGGGTTCCAACAAGGCGTTTGTCGTGAAGGACGGGGTCATCGATTCGCGCGACGTGAAAATGGGCGACCGGTTTGAGACGGACGTGGAGATCCTGGAAGGGGTTGCCGACGGTGAAGAGGTGGCGCTGACGCAGTTGGCCAAGCTCGATACGGGTGTGAAAGTCCGGGTGAACAATAATCCGGACGCGACGAAGAAGAAAGAAGCCGCGCCGAAACCGTCCGAGTAAGATGCTGGGCGCCGTTGGGTTACTGGCCGCCGTTCAGTTTCTGGTAACCGTGACCGATCCGGGGAGCGGGCGGCCGGTGACGGGATTGCGCATTGATGATTTCGCGGCCGCGAGCGAAGTGGTTTCGGTGGAGGATTCGCGACTTCCGCTGTCGGTCCTGCTGGTGTTGGACACTTCCGTGGCCGGAGCGGTGGTGCGGAAGGCGGCCGAAGGGTGGGCGACGGGATTAGGCGCCGGGGATCAACTGGCTCTGTTTGGCTATCAGGACGCCCCGGTGCTGATACAGCCGTTCCGCAGCGATCGCCGGGCGCTGAAGGAGGCGTTGGGGAAGGTTTCCTTTGCGGGCGACCCACGGCTGTGGGATACGCTCGCCGCGGCCCTGGAGCAGCCTTTTCCTGCGGGGCGGGCGCGGAAGGTGGTGGTGCTGCTGACGGCCGGGATTGAAGGGGCAAATCGCGCCACCGCTTCCGATGCCATCCATCGGGCGCGGGAGAAGGGGATCGCCGTTTACCCGGTTTACCTGCACGGCTCCGGCCAGTGGAGCTTTGCCGCGCTGGCGGCGCAGACCGGCGGGGCGATGTTCTGGCTGCGGGCGCTGACGGCCCAGGAGGTCTGGCGCGGCATTCAGGCGCCGTATCTGGTGACCCTGGCGCATCCGGCCGGAGCGTCCACCCTCAAAGTAAAAGGCAGGGAGAAGACTCTCGTCTCCGCCCTGCCTTGGATTGATCCGTAATTAGCCCGGCCTAGTTCCGCGCGTTCTGCACTTTCGGGGTGGCCAGGTAGCCGACAATGAGGTCCTTGCCCACTTCGTTGATCACGATCTCATAGGGCTGGCGGGCCTTGGAGGTATAGAACTGCAGCGGTTCGTTGATGGACTTGTCCTTCTTTTCCACCCGCTTGTCGTCGGCGATCAGTTCAATGGTGAACTTGTTCTTCTTCACGTCGCTCTTCTTCAGAGTTAACATCACGTCGCCCACGCGCTGGGGTTGCTTGGCCTTCGGCAGGCGGAATTCAAAGTAGTTCCGTTCGCCGAGCGCCTTCAGCGCCTGCAGTTCCTTGCCGTTGGTGGCGATCAGACCGCTCTGTTCGCCGAGGTCACCGCGAACCCGCTTCAGGTCGCCAATCGTCTTTTCCAGTTCCGTCTTCGTGCTGGCGACTTCCGTCTTCACCGCGCCCACTTCGGTGGAGACTTCCCCCACCTTGGTGTTGACGGCCTGCGTCTGTTCCTTCACTTCGCTGATCTTTTCGGTCAACTGTCCGGCGACGGCCCGCGTTTCCTGCTTCAGCGTCTTTTCCAGTTCCTGCACCTTCTTTTCGGCGTCGAGCTTGGCTTGGCCGACGGCCATGGCCTGCGCCCGGCGCGCGGCTTCCAGTTCGTCCTTCAGTTCGGCCGAACGTTGCTGGATGGCGCGCGACGATACGGCGGCGGTCTGCTGGACCTCCTGAATCTCGGTCTTCAGGGACGCCTGCAGCGCCTTGACGTCATTCTTCGTCTTATCCAGTTGCATGAACAGGTAGACGTTTGCGGCCAGGAGTGCGAGGACCGATCCGAACAGGATCGGGATCTTGAGACCACCTCCACTCGCGGGCGGGGGGGGCGGCATATAGCCAGGCTGATTCGGATTCATAGTCGACAGACCTCCAGTCGCAAGTGCGGCAATCCGTGGGGCGTTGCCGTTGGCGAGGTGACAATTCTTTCCAGTTTATCACCCGTCTGGGAAGTCAGATGCGGTCGGGGCGGATTGCGTTCCACCGCCGTTACAGAGGTGTTGTTGCCGCCGGTTCGTTCTAGGTGGTCTGGCGGTCCCGGCCAGGGCGGGCGAACTCCAGGTACTCCTGCTTGGGAATTCCCGGTTCGAAACAGCGGCGGCAGCGGGCTTCATACATTCCGGCCGCGCCCACCACGATCAGGTCTTCGCTCTCCACCAGCCGCTGGGTATGTTTCGCGGGGTTGCCGCAGCGCATGCAGATGGCCAGCGTCTTGGTGATGGATTCGGCGAGGGAGAGCAGTTCGGGCATGGGCGGAAAGGGGCGGCCCAGGTAGTCGGTGTCGAGCCCGGCGATGAGCACCTGTTTACCGGAATCGGCCAGTTGTTGGGCAATTTCGACCAGGTTCGGCCCCAGAAAGTTGGCTTCGTCGAAGCCGATCACCTGGGTGCGCCAGTCGAGCAGAGAGAGCACCTCTTTGGCGTCCTTGATCACCTGGGACGACATGCGGGAGTCGGAGTGGGAGACGATTTCGTCGGCCGAGTAGCGGTCGTCGAGGACCGGCTTGAATACCTGGACGCGTTTCCGGGCGATTTTCGCGCGCCGCAGACGCCGGATGAGCTCTTCGCTTTTGCCGGAAAACATCGGCCCGCAAACCACCTCGATCCACCCGATGTTGCCTGTCACAATATCCATATCCTCCTTATCATGGCACGCACACTCGAGCCGGAACTTATGGACAACGCTTCGGCGGCCGATGTCGCCGAAAATCTGCGGGACCTCTCGCGCATTAACCGGTGGCTGGGGGGGAACCGGACGCTGGCCGGGTTGCTGGAGCCGTACCTGCGCGCCCAGCCTTCGGCGCGGATTCTGGACGTCGGCGCGGCCAATGGAGAGACGGTGCGCTGGTTGCGGGAACGTTTTCCGCAGTCGCGGCTGATCGCTCTCGACCGGGCGGAACGGCTGCTGCGGTTAGGCGGCGGGACCCGGGTGGCGGCCGATGTATTTCGCTGGCCGGTCCGCCCCAAGAGTGTCGATATCGTCATCTGCAGCCTGTTTCTGCATCACTTTGAAGACGCCGCCATCGCCCGGATTCTGGCACAGTTTCAACAGGCGGCGCGGGTGGCGGTGATCGCCGTCGATCTGCACCGGCACCCGCTGGCCCGGAACTTCCTGCCGGCCACCCGGTTCCTGGCCGGGTGGCACTCGATTACCGTGCACGACGGCATGATCAGCGTCGACGCGGCCTTCACTCCCGCCGAACTGCGCGCCCTGGCCCCGGGCGCGCGCGTCCGTTCCCACTGGCCGTGGTTCCGGCTGTCGCTGGAGTTCGACCTCAGTCGATCTCGATGAATCCGGTGAGGTAGAGTGCCCCGTTGCCGCTGATGCGGACGCGGTCGTCGCGGTCCTCGCACCACAACTCGCCGCCACGGGCCGAGATCTGGCGCGCGAACAGGCTGGTTTTCCCGAGGCGCTGGGACCAGTAGGGAATCAGCGTGCAGTGGGCCGACCCGGTGACCGGATCCTCCGGGATGCCCTGTTTGGGGGCGAAGAAGCGGGAGACGAAGTCGCAATCCTCGCCGGGCGCCGTCACCATGACCGAGAACGCATCGAGCGCCGAGAGCGCCTCCATGTTCGGTCGCAGGTCGGCCACTTCAGCGGCCGAGCCGTAGACGCACATCGTGTCCCGCGCGGTAAAGATGGCCTGCGGCGTTGCGCCAAGCGCGTTGGCGATCGCCGTGCTCGGCGGCTGCTGCGTGCCTGGGCGGGAAGGGAAGTCCAGCGTATAGAGGTCCCCGTTCTTGGCCACCGTCAGCGGGCCGGAGCGGCTGTGAAACGTCACCTGATCGCCGCCAAAGCCGAGGCAGTCCATCAGAACGTAGGCGGCCGCCAGCGTGGCGTGCCCGCAGAGGTCAATTTCGACGGCCGGAGTGAACCAGCGCAACCGGTAGCCGTCCGGCTCGGAGACGAAATAGGCGGTTTCCGCCAAATTGTTCTCGGCGGCAATTTGCTGAAGCGTGGCGTCTGGCAGCCATTTCTTCAACGGGCAGACAGCGGCAGGGTTGCCTCCGAATCGGCGCCGCGTGAAGGCGTCGACCTGGTAGATCGGAATTCTCATGTATTTACTGTACGCGGCTGCGGCGGGGTTCGTTAAGAACCAATTGGTCAAAAATCGCCAGTACCTGTTTGCGGTAGTGATAGAGCTGCTTCAGGTTGTCGCGGAAATTATCGTGATCATACTGCCGCCCGTGGAGCCACTTCTTCAGTAGATCCATGGGTACGTCGATGTCCCGGCGGAGCGATTCCACATTGTGTCCGCGCAGGAAAAGCCCGTAAAACATCGCGGCTTCACGGCGGGGCGCCAGCGGATCGGAGAAGTCCCGATTGGCGCTGAGCAAAGGCATCGGCGGTGTGGTGTCGGCGCGTTGCACGGCAGGATGGAAACCACGAGTATAAACGGGAGCCTATCCAGGCATCAATAGGATTTTCACTGACTGTCCGGGCGGCGTCCCGAATTTTCCCTTAACTCCGCCCAGAGCGGAAATATGGCCGGGTTCTCCAGCCATGTGAGCATCCACGCCGCCATTTCTTCCTTTTCCGCCCGTTTTTCCGCAGTTACCCGCTGATTGCGAGCGGCGAGTTTGGCATGATCCTTGGCGGTGATTACTACCCGGCGAATCTCGCGCCGCGCCTCCGCGCCGTTGCTTTCGTAACATTCGGCCAGCGCCGTAAGCGACTCCCGCAGCCGCGCAAACGACGATTGATCCACGCCGGCGGCCAGCGGATGGAGCGCCGCGCCCGATTCCCGCAGCAGATGGCGCAATTGGGACTCCTCCAGCGGGCCCAGCAATGCCGTTAACTCGGCGAAATCGCTGATCTCCACCCTCTTTCCGGGCCGCTCGCCCAGCCATTGGGCCAGCCGCGCCTGCCGCGAAGGCATACTAGGTCTTCGGCCCGCGCCGCCAGGCAAGGACGGCCCGCGAGTGCTCGGCGTAGGTCTTGGAGAAGTTGTGCCGCCGCGTGCCGTCCCCCTTGGCCACGAAATACAGGAACTCCGACGCCGCCGGCCGCAGTGCCGCCGCCAGCGCCGCCCGGCCCGGATTGGCGATGGGTCCCGGAGGCAGGCCCGGCACGGCATAGGTGTTGTACGGATGGACGCGCTGCAAGTCAGACTTGTAAATTGTTCCTCGCCACACGCCCTCCAGCATCGCCGCGTAGATGGTGGTGGGGTCGGCATCGAGCTTCATCCCCAACCGCAGACGGTTCTGATATACCCCGGCTACCACCGGCCGTTCCTCCGGCGCACCCGTCTCCTTCTCCACCAGCGAGGCCAGAGTCACCACCGCCAGCGCATCCCCCGTCCCGCCGGCCGCCTTCCATTCCTTGCGGAACTGCTCGGTCAGCAGGCGGCAAAGCGCGTCCACGCTGATCTTGCGCGGTACGTGATAGGTAGACGGGAACAGGAACCCTTCCAGCGACGGCGCCTTGGGCGCCAGGTCCCGGATCAGCGCCGGGTTTTGCGCGGCTTTCAAAAAGTCAGCCGATTTGCCCAGCCCCGCCTGTTCAATGGCAGTAGCGATGTCGTAAAGGTTGTAGCCCTCGGGAATGCGCAGTTCCGTAAGGTGGACGTCACCGCGGCGCAGGCGGTCGGCTACTTCCCAGGCTGTCGCGGCTTTGTGGAACCGGTACTCGCCCGCCTGCCACACCTGGCCTGGCCGCAGCGCCCGCACGGCCAGCAGATGCCACTTGGAACGGATCACCCCGGCCGCGGCGAGGCGGTCCGCCATCTCCCGCGTGCCCGTCCCCTTGGGGAACTCGACGAACGTCTCCCCGGGAAATCCCTGGTGAGGGGCATTCATCGTCAGCGCCGCTCCGCCGCCTAGGGCGGCCAGTAACGCAATGCCAATGAGCAGTGCCTTCTTCATTGCGCCGCCAGAAAACTGTCGAGAATGATCTGTGCCGCTAATTGGTCCACGCCGCCATCCCGCTGCGCGCTCCGCCCGGTCTCCCGCAGCAGATGCCCTGCCTCCTGCGACGTCATACGTTCGTCCCACATCCGGTAAGGCACCCCGGCCCGTTCCGCCAGGCGGGCGCCGAACTCTTCCGCCTCGGCGCTCATTTCGCTCGGTTCCCCATTGAGGTGCATCGGGTTACCCACCACCAGCAGTTCCACCTCCCGGTCGCGGATGATTCCGCCCAACTGCGCCAGATCCTTCCGCAGACTCTTGCGCTGCAGCGTCTCCAGGCCGTGCGCCATCACGCCGAGCGGGTCGCTGATCGCCAGCCCTATTCTTTTTCGCCCGTAATCGATGGCCAAAATCCGCATTTCTTCCAATTATAGGGTTGCCGGGCAACGGGCATGTTACGCTATCGGGATAGCGGGGCATCTTGGCGGTTCAGGACTCTACATCCCCTTCCATCGTACAGATCCGCAACACCGGAGGCGTCCTCTTCACCTTCGGCGTTTTGACGGCGCTGCTCTATTTTGGCCGCCTTTTTATCGTTACCCTGCTGCTTTCCATTTTTATCGCCTTCATTCTGGAGCCGGTTGTTAACTTATTTATGCGCCTGCGCCTGCCGCGCGGCTTCGCCAGCTTTCTGGTCTGCAGCCTGGCACTCGTGGTGCTTTACTCCGGCGCGTTGCTGGCCTATTCCCAGGCGGCCGGCATCTGGGAGGATCTGCCCAGCTATTCGCAGCGCGTCAGCCAGTTGACCGAAAAGATTCTGGTGGAGGTGGAGGCGGCCGAAAAGACCGTCAACGACCTGCTCACCCCCCGGCGCGTCCGGGACCAGGAACGGCTTGCCCAGCAGCAGGCCGAAGCGCAGAAACAGCAGAACGCCGCCCGCCGCCGCCGCGCCACCGACCCGCCGATGGCCCCGCTTCTGCCGCCCCCGGTCCAGGAGGTCCGCATCAAGCCGGAGCGCTCCCCCGCCGTCGACTACCTCTATGAGAACTGGCACCAGTTCTACGACATCCTTTTAATGGCGTCCTTCGTCCCCTTCCTGGTCTATTTCATGCTAAGTTGGCGGGACCACTTTGTGCACAACTTCCTCCGCGTCTTCCAGGGCGAGTCGCGCGGCGTCGCCGCCGCCACCCTCGATGGCATCGCCCGCATGGCCCGCGCCTACGTCGTGGGCAACTTCATCCTCGGCCTGCTGCTGGCTCTCGTCTCCATGGGATTCTTTTGGGTCGTCAAGGTCCCCTACTGGCTCATCGTCGGCCCCATGAGCGGCTTCCTCAGTCTGGTTCCTTATATTGGACTCCCTCTGGCCATCATCCCGCCCTACCTGGCCGCCCTCACCGTTTATGACAACCTCGCCGATTACCTGGTCATCGGCACCACCGTTGCCTTCTTCCATCTCCTGGCGCTGAACCTGCTCTACCCCAAACTGGTCGGCTCCCGCGTCCACTTGAATCCGCTTGCCGTCACCGTCGGTCTCATGTTCTGGGGCTTCCTGTGGGGCGGCATCGGACTGGTACTGGCCATCCCGCTCACCGCCTCCATCAAGGCGATCTGCGACCACATGCCCGGCTTGAGCGGTTACGGCCGCCTGATGGGTGACTAGCGCCGCCGTGTGCTAATCTTTCCCCTGATGGATCGTCGACAGTTACTCACCGCGGGCCTCGGCCTCGCCACGCCTTCTCTCTTTGCCAAGCGCGCGAAAATCGATCGCGGCAGCCTCTCCACCGTCACCGATGAAAGTGGCAAAACGCCCGCCGAAAACTTCGAGTTTGCCAAGAAATTCGGCCTTCGCTACCTGGAAGTCCGCGGCGTTCCCGGTGCCCGTTCCCACTACGCCGACCTGCCCGAAGACGCCCTGAAACAGGCGGCTAAGGAGTTTGCCGACAACGGCGTCAAAGTGTCGTTCTTCAACTCCGGCCAATGTAAATTTGCGCTCCCCGGTACGGATTATGTCCGCCAGCGTCCGGAAACCCCGGAAGCCAAGGCCAAGCGCGTCGCCCGCGACCAGCAGAGCTTCGACAAACGCATGGAGACGCTCCACAAGTCCATCCGCGCCTCCCAGATCCTCGGCTGCGATAAGGTCCGCATCTTCGCCTTCCTCCGCACCGCCGAGCCGGAAAAGACCATGCAGCGCGTCTACGACATCCTCGGCCCCATGGTGAAGGTGGCGGAGAAGGAAGGTATCAAGCTGCTGCTGGAAAACGAAGTGGCCTGCAACGTCGCCACCTGCGCCGAACTCGCGGCCGCCATGAAAGCCATCCCCTCCAAAGCCTTTGGCATCAACTGGGATCCGCTCAACGGCCACCACATGAAGGAAGAGGTCTTCCCCCACGGCTACGCACTGCTGCCGAAAAAGAAGCTGTGGAACGTCCAGGTGAAGGGCAAGAGCATTCTGAAAGAGTTCCCGAACGACTACCTGGATTGGTCGGCCATCTACTCGGCCCTGGAAAAGGATGGCTACACCGGCAAAGTCGGTCTGGAATGCCACATCTTCGGCGAAGAGCAGATCCGCCGCTCCCACCAGTGCATGCAGGAGATGATCCGCGTAGCCGAGCAGCGGCAATCCTAACGGCGTCCCCATGCCCACCCGGACTCTCCTTCTCTGTGCCGGCCTTGGGCTGTTGATCATTGCCGGACTGATCGGCGGCGGCCTCTTCGCCACCCGCGGAACTCACCTCGAACTGAAAGGCGAGATTCGCAAGTCGCGCACCGCCGCCCTCAGCCCCACCCGCTCGGTCATCGTTCTGGACTTCCGCGCCGAGAACCCGGCGGACTATCCGTTTGTCGTAAAGACCGTGGAAGTGGAAGTCACGCTCGCCAATGGGAAGAAGGAGATCGGCCAGTTCATCCCCGAGATCGACGCCAAGAACCTCTTCCCGGCTCTGCCCGCGCTCGGCGATAAACTCGCCGTCTCGGTCGCCACGCGAGAGAAGATTGCCAAGAAAACGACCATCGAACGCATGGTTGCGGCGAGTTTTGTCCTACCCGAAGAGGATCTGGCGTCCCGCAAGGACGTTGTCATCCGGTTGTACGACCTCGACGGCCCGATGACCGAAATCCGTTAGCGCTTTTCCAGGTGGCCCAGCGGGTTATCGAACGGGAAACCGAACATCCGCGGATTTTCCCCGATTACCGCCGCCGAGAAGATGTAGTAGACGTAGTCATACGTCTCCTTCGGCCACTTCTCCTTGTGCTTCGCCAGCACCTGCCAGAAGTTACGTTCCTTCGGATTGGGCGGCATCGATTGCAGCAGCTTGATGATCCGGTGCTCGCCCCAGTTGTAGGAGGCCATCACCAGCAGGCCGGACGCCTGTGCGTCGGTGGAGTAGATATCTTTGATGTACTTCGACGCCGCTACCGTGGCCTTTTCCCAGTTGTGGCGGTCGTCGGCCGGGTCGGGGCGGGGAAACTCGAACAGCGGGCCCGTCTTCAACCCGTAGCGCTCGCCCGTCTCCGGAATGAACTGCCACATCCCCTTGGCGTGCCCCTTGTAGGTCATCGGTCCGCTGATGAACGGCTCAAAATTGCTCTCCTGCATCGCCAGATAGAAGAACTGCGGCGGCAGGCCCCGGTCCAGGAACTCCTTGGCGATACGAACGTTGTACCCGTTGGTGATGGCCCGATCCACGGCGATCTTGTATCGCGACGACGACTTCCAATAGCCGATGTACTTCTGCACTTCCGAAATGAATTCCGGCGGCGCCGCCAGTTCACACTCGCCGAACACGCGCGCCATGCGCAGTATCAGCCGTTCCTCTTCGCTCAGTTGCTTATCGTAGAGCTTCAGCCCCGACAGAAACTTGTCGTACTGGCTCTCCATCGACTGCCGGCGCTCCCGGAACTTCCGGATCTGCTCGGCGCCCTGCGCCCCGCCCGTCTCCGCCACCAGCCGTTCGACATTCGCAATATCGACGTCGAGCGACTTCATCGAGTAGAACATCTCCTGCGCCATCGCCGTCTGTTTCCGCACCTGCTGGTCGCGGTACCAGGCAAATCCGCCCACTCCCAGCAGCAGCACCACCAGCGCGCCCACCACCCAGCCGTACTTGCGCTTCTGCTTCTTCTGCACCTGGCTGAACGCCTTGCGGATCATCATCGTCCGCTCGCCGGCCGGCTGATCCGTGTTCCCGTGCAGATACTTCTCGGCGTAGCTGGCGATCATGCGCGTCTCGCCGCCAATCGGCTCGGCCGGAACCTGCACCGCCGCCACCGGAGCCGCACCCGTCGGCAACTCCACCTGCATCATCACCCACGGGCCTTCCACCCCCAGCCGGAACGAAACCGACTGCGAGATGGCCAGCGTTTGCACTCGCTGTCCGTCCACCCAGATGCCGTTGGCGCTCTGCATGTCCTGGATCCACCACTGGCCGCTGGCAAAGGCCACCGTCACATGCTGCCGGCTGACATGGGGATCTTCGACGACTAACTCCACGCCCTCCACACGGCCGATGCGGAAGGTCTGCGTAAACGTGTAGTCGCGCGGAGCGGCATTGGCCGTGCCGACACGCACATGAATCGCCGGAATGGTTGGGGAGGGGTAATGGCCGGACACAGGGGTATAAATGGTAGGCGCGCCAGGGATCGAACCTGGGACCCTCAGCTTAGAAGGCTGATGCTCTATCCAACTGAGCTACGCGCCCACGCTCGTTCAAGTTTAACAAAGCGGTCGGTCCCGGGGCCGATTCTTCCCGCGCCGGCCGCCCGTTCCCCGAGCCCATTTCCAGGAATGCGATCCTGTGGGAATGCACCGCCGCTACCTGCTGCTCTCCCTGAATGCGATGCTCGCCACCGGTTGCCGTCTGCCCAAGCCGCCCAGCCGGTTCCGCGCCCTGGAAGCCGACTACTGGCAGCGCTGGCTGAAGGCCAATCCCTCCATCGCTACCGGCGTAGGTGTGCACGACTACGACGCCATGCTGGAAGACTACTCGGCGAAGGGAATTACCGCCCGGCGCGACGAGTTGAACACACTGTTGAACCAGTTGATCAACATGGACGGCATGTCGCCCGAAGAGTTGATCGACGCCGAGATCCTCCGCGCCGCCATGCGCGCCGAACTTCTCGAAATCGATTCCGTCCAGCAGTGGAAATCGAACCCCATGCTTTACATCGGCGTGGCCGGAAGCGCCATCGACGTTCTCATGAAGCGGAACTTCGCGCCCAAGTCCCGGCGCGTCGAGTTGGTCATCAGCCGCATGCAGGACGTGCCCCAACTGCTGGCGGCCATGAAGGCCAATGTCGTCAACCCGCCGAAGGAGTTCACCGATCTCGCCATCCGCATGGCCTCCGGGACCATCGGCTTCTTCAAGGACACCGTCGCCGCCTGGGCCAAAGAGTCCATCGACGCCGACGTCCGCCTCCTCCCCTGGTACATCTCCGTCAGCAAGGAGACCAATGCCGCCCTGGAGAGCGCCGTCCAATGGCTGAAAACCGACCTCCTCCCCCGTTCCAAGGGGAACTACGCCATCGGCCCGGAACTCTTCGCCAAGAAGCTCAAGTACGAAGAGATGGTCGACACCCCCCTCGACCGCCTCCTCGCCATCGGCGAGGCCAATCTGGAGAAGGACTACCAAGCCTTCCTGGCCACCGCCCGCCAGATCTCCCCCTCCAAGACCCCCGCGCAGGTGATGGCCGCCATCTCCAACGACCACCCCACCGAAGCCGACCTCATCCCCGCCACCCGCCGCACCCTCGCCCGCATCCGCCAGTTCCTGGTCGACAAAAAGATCATCGACCTGCCCAACGACCGCCTCCCGCTCGTCCAGGAAACCCCGCCCTACGCCCGCTCGGGCAGTTTCGCCTCCATGGACACCCCCGGCGCCTACGAAACCGCCGCCACCGAGGCCTTCTACTACGTCACCCCGCCCGAAAAGGACTGGGACGCCAAACACAAGGAGGAACACCTCCGCCTCTACAACAAACCAGTGATGGATATCATCACCGTCCATGAAGCCTTCCCCGGCCACTTCACCCAGTTCATCTTTGCCAGTCAGTTCCCCACTCAGACCCGCAAACTCTACTCCTGCGGCTCGAACGCCGAGGGCTGGGCGCACTACACCGAACAGATGATGCTCGAAGAGGGCTTCGGCGCCGGCGACCCCAAAATGAAGCTCGCCCAACTCTCCGAAGCCCTCCTTCGCGACTGCCGCTACGTCGCCGGCATCAAGCTCCATACTCAGGGCATGACCGTCGAACAGGCCGCCGCCCGCCTCTTCGTCGAAAAGGGCTTCCAGGAACCGGCCAACGCCTATGAGGAAGCCCGCCGCGGCGCCTACAACCCCACCTACCTCTACTACACGCTCGGCAAGCTGCAAGTGTACAAATTGCGCGCGGATTACGCGCAAAAACAGGGAAAAACGTACAATTTGGCGCGTTTTCACGCCGATTTTGTGCGTCAGGGAGCCATTCCCATCAAGCTGATCCGCCGTATTCTGCTCGGCGAAGACGGCGAATCGCTCTAGTTAAACGCCCCAGCAGTAGTCTTCCACGGCCTTTTCGATGGCGTCGTCGTTATCCGATAACCGCATCAGTTCCAGCCGGATCGCGTCCACCAGCGCCTTCCAGCTGGCCTCGATCACGTTGTCCGACACCCCGACCGTCGCCCACGATCGCTTCTGGTCGCTCCACTCGATCAAAACCCGCACCTTCGCCGCCGTGCCCTTCTTCGAGTCGATCACCCGCACCTTGTAGTCGGTGAGCTTCACGTTGCGGATGGCCGGGTAATTCCCCACCAGGCACTCGCGCAGGCACAGATCCAGTGCATTCACCGGCCCGTTACCCACCGCCGTTTCCGTATGGAGCCCGTCGGCCGCCTGCAGCGAAAGTGTCGCCATGGTCAACGACCCGCCGCTGCGCCCCATCTTCGTCGTCACGTCGAAACTCACCAGCTGGAAGAAGTTCTTCCCCGGATTCAACGCCTCGCGCACCATCAGTTCAAAGGTGCCCTCGGCGGCTTCCAGTTCGTAGCCTTCAAACTCCATCTGCTTGATCTTTTCCAGCAGAAACTTGCGCGAATCCTCGTTCAGCTTCTCTTCCAGGCCGTGTTCCTTCAGCTTGTAGAAGATGTTGCTGCGGCCCGACAGATCGCTCACCAGCACCCGTTGCCGGTTGCCCACCGTCTCCGGCCGCACATGCTCGTAGGTGGCCGAATCCTTCATCACGGCGCTGACGTGCACCCCGCCCTTGTGCGCGAAAGCGCTCTGGCCCACGTAGGGCTGCCCGTTGGGGATCTGCAGATTCGCCAGTTCGGCGATAAACCGCGCCACCGAGGTCAACCCGGCCAGCTTCTCCCGGCCGATCGTCTCATGCCCCAGCTTCAATTCCAGATTAGCGATCACCGACGCCAGGTTGGCGTTGCCGCACCGTTCGCCGTAGCCGTTCATGCAGCCCTGCACGTGCGTCGCTCCGGCCTCGATTGCCGCGAGCGCATTGGCCACCGCGACATCGGAGTCGTTGTGCGGATGGATGCCGATCACGCCCCCGAACCGCTCCCGCACCACCATCACCGCCTCGCGCAGTTTGGAGGTGATCGTCCCGCCGTTGGTATCGCAGAGGCAGAGCACATCGGCACCGGCGTCGTGCGCCGCCTGCAGCGTCTTCAGCGCGTATTCCGGGTTCGCCGCGTAGCCGTCAAAGAAGTGCTCGGCGTCGTAGACCACCTCGCGCCCATGCTGCTTCAGATAGCTCACCGTATTGGCGATGATCTTTAAATTCTCTTCCAGCGTGATCCCCAGCGCGCGGGTGACATGAAAGTCCCACGTCTTGCCGAAGATGCTGATCACCGGAGTCTCGGCGCCCAGCAGTTCCCGCACATTCGGATCCGAATCCACCGAATTGCGCGCAAAATGCGTCGAGCCGAACGCCACCAGCTTGGCGTGCTTCAACTTCAGGTCGTCCTTCGCCCGCGCGAAGAACTCCTTGTCCTTCGGGTTGGATCCGGGCCAGCCGCCCTCAATATAGTCAATCCCCAAGTCATCCAGTTTCTGACTAATAATCAGCTTGTCCTCGACCGAAAAGGAAACGGCTTCGCCTTGCGTGCCGTCGCGGAGGGTCGTGTCGAAGGTATAGATGCGCATGAGATTGGCTCCTGTGAGGGAAGCTGGCCCGGGCCCTTTTTAGGCTTCCGGTACGCCGGCTTCCTTCTTCTTTTTGAGGAAGGGCATCATTGCCCGGAGTTCTTGCCCCACCGTTTCGATCTGGTGAGTCTGATTGGCTTCGCGCATCGCCAGGAAGTTCTTCCGGCCGGTGCGATTTTCGTTCATCCAGGTCTCGGCGAACTTGCCTTCCTGGATCTCCTTCAGCACGCGCTTCATTTCCGCCTTGGTTTCGGCGTTCACCAGGCGCGGCCCGGTGACGTAGTCGCCGTATTCGGCGGTGTCGGAAACCGAGTAGCGCATGTACTTCAGGCCGCCCTCATAGATGAGGTCGACGATCAGCTTCAGCTCGTGCAGGCACTCGAAGTACGCCATTTCCGGCGCATATCCGGCTTCCACCAGCGTCTCAAAGCCAGCCTTGATCAGCTCGCTCGTGCCGCCGCAGAGAACGGTCTGCTCGCCGAACAGGTCGGTTTCGGCCTCTTCCTTGAACGTGGTTTCAATTACGCCCGCCCGCAGACAGCCGATGCCCAGCGCATAGGCCAGCGCGTTCTGCAGCGCCTTGCCGGAGGGGTTCTGCTGCACGGCCACCAGGCCGGGCACGCCCACGTTCTCGACAAACAGTTCGCGGACCCGGTGGCCCGGCGATTTCGGCGCGATCAGGCTCACGTCCACGTCGGCCGGGGGCTTCACGTAGCCGAAATGGATGGAAAACCCGTGGGCGAACATCAGCGTCTTGCCCGCCGTCAGGTTCGGGGCGATCTCGTTGTTGTAGAGATCCGGCTGGATGTGGTCGCTCACCAGCACCATGATGGTGTCGGCGGCCTTGGTGGCCTCCGCCGTCGTCATCACGCGCAGGCCGGCCGCTTCCGCCTTCGCCCAGCTCTTCGAACCAGGATACAGGCCGACAATGACGTCAGCGCCCGAATCCCGCAGGTTCAGTGCATGCGCATGGCCCTGGCTGCCGTAGCCAATGATCGCGAACGTCCGCCCCTTGAGCAGGCTCGGATCGCCGTCTTTTTCGTAATACCGGTTCAGCATTAAATAACTCCGTTCTTCTCTTCCGACTTTCCTTCCTCAGTACCGCGGGGCACGGGGGGCGAAAGGCGGAGTTTCTTAGACTCCAGTGAAACTGCCACAGCGCCGCCGCGAGTCACTTCGATCTCGCCATAGCTGCGCATAATATCGATAAACTCATCGAGCCGCTCGATATCGCCGGTGGCTTCCAACGCAAAGCCCTCCAGCGTCGAATCGACCACGCGAGCGCCGAAAATCTCGGCTTCCTTCAGAATGGCCGTGCGCGATTCCTGCGGGGCGCGCACTCGCATCAACACCAACTCGCGCGTTACCGCCGGCGAATCGGTAAGGTCGGTCGCCTGCAGGACGTTGATCAGCTTGTTCATATGCTTGATCAACTGCCGGCGCTGGTGCGGTTCAATCGCCACCGCGATCGTCATCCGCGAAAGTTCGGGGTCCAGCGTGCGGGCCACCGTCAGACTGTCGATGTTATACCCGCGCGCGGTGAGCAGGCCGGTAACACGCATCAGCGCTCCGGTCTTGTTCTCCACCAGCAAACTAATGATCTGCAACATAGCGATTCCTCGTTTCTACTTACGCAGCTCAGCCGGTTGCGGCGGCGTGAGCACCATTTCATTGATCGCCCCGCCCGCCGGAACCATCGGGAAGACGTTCTCGGTCGGCGTGACGCGCACGTTCAGCAGGTACGGGCCCGGATCGGCAAACGCCGTCGCCAGCGCCTCGGCCAGCTCCGCCGGCCGTTCCACCGTGCGTCCCTTAAACCCATACGCCCCGGCCAGCTGTACCACATCCGGGAACGAATCCAGCGTCACCTGCGACAGCCGGTTGGCATAGAACAGCTCCTGCCACTGGCGCACCATCCCCAGGTAGCCGTTGTTCATCACGATCACCTTCACCGGCAGCCCGAAGTTCATCAGCGTCGCCAGTTCCGGCAGCGACATCTGGAACCCGCCGTCGCCGCAGATCGCAATCACCAGCTGATTCGGATTGGCCACCTGCGCGCCCAGCGCGCTCGGCAACCCGAAGCCCATCGACCCCAGCCCGCCCGAGTTCAGCCACAGCCGCGGCTCGTTGAACCGGATCAGCTGCGCCGCCCACATCTGGTGCTGGCCCACGTCACTGCAAACGATCGCCTTGCCCTGCGTCAGCTTGTCGATCTCCTGCATCAGATGCTGCGGCTTGATCTCCGTATCGGAAACCACCGCCTTCAACGGATGCTCGTCCTTCCACTCCCGCATCTGCTTCCACCACGCCCGCAGCCCGGGCCGGTCGCCCGCTTCCGCCTTCAGCTCTTTCAGCACCGCGTTGATCTTCGGCAGCACCCGCTTCAGATCGCCCACAATCGGCAGATCCGCGTTCCGGATCTTGCTGATCTCGGCCGGATCGATGTCCACGTGGATGATCCGCGCATGCGGCGCAAACGCGTTCAGCCGCCCCGTCACCCGGTCGTCAAACCGCACGCCCAGCGCGATGATCAGATCCGTGTGGTACATCCCCATGTTGGCCGCGTAGCTGCCATGCATCCCCGGCATGCTGATGAAGTTCGGATGCTCCGACGGCAGCGTCCCCAGACCCATCAACGTGCACACCGTCGGCGCGTCGACCAGTTCCACCAGTTCCCGCAACTCCGGGCTCGCGTTCGACAGCACAATCCCGCCGCCGGCGTAGATCATCGGCCGCTCGGCTTCCAGCATCATCTGCGCCGCGCGCCGGATCTGCCCCGTGTGCCCTTCCGTATAAACTTTGTAGCCCGGCAAATGAATCGCCGTCACAGGCTGATAGTGCGCATTCCCCTGAAACACGTCCTTGGTGATATCCACCAGCACCGGACCCGGCCGCCCGCTCGCCGCAATGTAGAACGCTTCGTGAATCACCTGCGGCAGTTCGTTGACGTTCTTCACCAGATAGTTGTGCTTCGTCGCCGACCGCGTGATCCCGAACGTGTCCGCTTCCTGGAACGCATCGCTGCCGATCAGTTTCGCCGTCACCTGCCCGGTCAGCGCCACCACCGGGATCGAGTCCATCATCGCGTCCACCAGACCCGTTACCAGGTTTGTCGCCCCGGGACCGGACGTCGCGCAGCAAACGCCCACTTTCCCCGTCGACCGCGCATATCCCTGCGCCGCGAACGCCGCGTTCTGTTCATGCCGTACCAGCACGTGCCGGATCGGGTTATCGTACATCGCGTCATACAAGGGCAGCGTTACTCCGCCCGGATAACCGAATATCGTGTCCACGCCCTCCTGGGCCAGACATTCGAGCAGGATTTTTGCGCCACTCATCAGTTGAGACATGTTTTCACTCCCTGTTTCGCCTACCAATCACTCTTCCCAAAACGCTAAAAAAGGCCACCGGCTGGGTTTGTCCCCGCCGGTGGCCTCGATTTCGAATCGTTAGCTGCCACTCAGGCGGGGTCCGTTACGGTGACCCCGATAATGGCTACTACTACGATGGGAATAATGCCGGTGACTACGAGCTCGCGCACGTCTCCTCGGCCATTGGCCAGAGAGAGAGTTTTGGTGCGTTCACAGCTCACCTTTTGAGGGTAAGCCAAAAGCGAACTAAATGCAACTCTCTCTCGCCATTAAATCGGTTAATGCTCCGATTAGAACCTCCTGCTCTTTCTCTGCCTCTTCCAAAACGGCACCGGATACCCGATCAGGCAGAACTGGTCCAGCGCAAACAGCACGATTGACTCCAGATTCTGCTTCTTGGCTATCCGTGCCTCCTTCTCCCACGTCGTCGAGGAGTCCCCAGGCCCCACCAGAAAACTCCGCTGATTCCGCCCGAATCCCTTCCCCTCGCCATACCCGATCGAGTACTTCGATTGGTTCAGGTTCCGCGCAAACGTAAACCCGAAGCTCTCCGTCTTCAGCGTCGTCAACTTTGCCGGCGTCCACGCCCCGTCCGGGTAGTTCACCACCCGTCCCCAGTGCGTATCGTTGACATCGGTCGGGTAGAGCACCTCAAACCGGCAGTTCGGATGCGCCGCCAGCACATGGTCCCGGATGGCATCGGTAAACGCCCCGATCAGCGCCGGCAGAAACGCCGCCTCCTCCGGGAACTCCGCCGTGTCCGCCTGATTGTTGCCGATGAACCGCAGCGGGAACCCGTGCGCCGCCTGGAACTGGTCTTTTGTGTACTGGTCATAGTAGGGCATGCTGATCGGCGGATCGAATGGCCCCATGTTCGGGAAGTACCACCACTGCACTTCCCCGAACTGCAGGTACGGCACGTGCCCGGCCGCGGCCAGAATGTCGGCCATCTCCCGGTGGACGCCCTCCCAATAGGCCCGGCTTGCCGGCGAAAAGTTCGTCTGCAGCGCCGGCGTATTCAGCAGGCATGGCTCTCCGTTTGAGTACCGCTGCGCAATCCCCGCCTCCGGCGACGGGTCTCCGTGCTGCAGTTCGAGTGAGAACGCCGCCGTCACATCCAGGTTGTAGCCCTTGCAGGCATCGTAGAAGGCCCGCGACCAGTCCCGGCAAGCCCGGTTGATCCGCGGCACGGCCGCCGTGTCCGTGGTCCAGGTCCCGTCCACCCCCCCGGTCAGGTGCGTTGCGGACGCCGTCAACGCAAACGCACCCGACCCCGGCGCCACCGCCAGGCTCACCTGCTCTCCCGCCTCCCCCATCGCCCTTGCGAACAAGGTGAGCCGCGCTCCCGCCGCCTCCGCCCGGATCGCCGTGTACCCCCGGTTGAACTCCAGGGCGAACGCCGTGGCGATCGTCTCCGCCGTATCGCCGTACAGGTTCAGGTGGCGCACCGTGATCTCGGACTCCGGTTCCCCCACCCGCCCAATCGTGATGTCGGTATAGGTGTTCACCACCGGCGTCCCCGCAAAGTCCACCGTCGCCGACGCATAGGCATGGCCCTTCCGGTACAACTCGTAAAACCACAATGCGCCGACATAATGGTTCACCCGCCCGCGGAACCCCAGCGAATGAAGGAACCACGCCGTCCGTTCCGCCGGAACGGCAATCGAGTGGTCCGTGTCCCAGTCGGTGGCCAGCGTCACCTTCTCCTCCACCGGTTGATCGCTCACCGTCGCCGACGGAATGGCCACCTCCAGATAGTCGAAGTAGAACGGATAGCCGCCCGGCCCGTTATGGGATACCAGGACAGTATGCTCTCCCGGTCCATACTGTCCCAGCGGAACGCGCATCAGCGCGTCCTCCCCATTCGCCCGCAGCGAAATCACCCGCGGCGCTTCATTGTCCACGCGCAGCGCGATGTCGGCGCCCGCCGTCAATAGCCGCGTCCCCAAAAAGAGCTCATGCGTCTGCGGCGTGCGGTACGGAATCGTCACCGAATCCCCGTAAGCCGCCGTCCAGCGGATGGTCCCGCCGGAGAAATTCCCCTTCGTCTTCTGCCATCCGCCGCCGTAGTAGCTGGCCTTCTTGTGGTCGTCCTCGAGCCGCCGGCTTCCCGGCCCGGCCACCCGGTAGCCGCGGTTGGCGCCGGTGACGGCCCAGTTGCTCACCACCGCCGCAAACTCGCTCCGCTCGTAGGCGTCCGCCTGCATCGCCGCCGCGTAGGTCCAGCGCATCTTGCGGACCTTCTGCATTGGCACCGGGTTCCCATAACGGTCCGTCAGCGACCCCAGCGGCAGCGTCACGCGCCACTTCGTGGGCGAAACGCCGCCGCTGAAGGTCGCCTCTGCCGGCTCCCAGTACTCGCTCCCCGTCGCTACCCCGTAGGCCCCATACTTGTTCCCATTGGCCCCGGCGGCCGCCGAACACGTCAGCGTGAGCGCGGCTCCCGTCCGCGCCGCCGTCATCGTTGTCGAATGGGCGTTGATCGCCGTACGGATCGCCTCGGCCACCGTGGCCAGCGTGTCCCCGGCCGCCACATCGTGCTTATAATTCTCCCCCAGCCAGGCCAGCCCCACAATGTCGCCCGCCGTCACCGTGCCCTTCAGTTCGAAGGTGGCCGTCGCCGCCACATCACTCCCCTCGATCGCCGTCGCATAGTCGCGCAATTTCACCTGGTAGAAGGTTTCCACGCCTCCGTTGTCGGCCCATACCCGCAGGTACGGCCAGTCCACGGTCGGATAGAGATCCGAGTCCATCGGAATACAGTTCTCCCGCGTCTCTTCATAGGTGAGGGTCAACCCGCTCAGGTCCCCATCGGGCAGATTACGGAACCGCGGATGTTCGAAGACGTTCTCCCGGTTCCACTCGATCACGCACCAATCAAACTGCTGGCGCCACGTCCCGCTGGCTGTAAAGCCCGTGGGCGTGGCGCCGCTCAGCGCGGCAATGGCCGATGGCCGTTCAAAGTAGACCTGCAGGTCGCGGTCCGGTCGCAGTTTTTCCAGTGTCTCAGGCATGGCTCTCACAGTCGAACGATTACGGTTAAGTCAGCCCCCGGCGTGCTGGTGGCCGTTTGGCCCACCGACACGATATCCAGGTGCAGTTGCGAACCGGCCCGCAGCGGCGCCAGTCCGGTCCCGTCCGCCACGTTGGAACTCGTGGCGTTCACGGGAATCGTCAATTCGGCAACAACGTCGGCATCCTGCCGCAGCCGCAGTTCCACCGGGAACTCCGTGGGTGCTTCCAGTACCACCGCGTAGATGTCCTTTATCGCCAGGTACTCTTCAATCACCAACGGCGGCGTGGCGTCGTCTTCAATCGCCAGCGGCCCTTCCACCTGCAGGTTGAACTGCCCGCCTTGCAGCGTCCGCAGCCCCAGTTCGGTGGTCGCGGTAAAGTGCCGCTGGTCCACCGGGCTGTCGCCCCGCTGATTGGTGACGAAGAAGTCCGCCGCCACCACCCGCGCATGCGACAGGTTGACCGTGTAGTTGTAACTCCCGCTCGCCGGCGACCCGAAGAAGTCCCGGCTATACGGCAGGATCTCCGTCCGGTCCTGCAGGCCGTATACGGTCTCCCCCAACAGGTGCGCCGTCACCGGCGACCCGTGCGATCCTCTCGTCACCAGCAGCGTCGTGCCCCCGGGTGCCATCTCCTCCACTCGGAGAATCTCCTCCCCGATCTGCAGGTACTGCCCCGGCACCACCCCTTCGGCGCTGATCGTGATCGTATCGGCCGTCTCCTCCACCGCCGCCGCCAGCGTCAGCCCCGCCGGGTTCAACAGCTCATCCCAGTAGCGGAGCGTCAAAGTGCCGGCGGCAATGCTCCGCGTGTTGTCGAAGGTGGCAAACCCCACGCTCAATAGGTCCACCGTCCCGTCCCCCTTCACCTGCATGGCAAACACCGGTTTCGGCGGCACGTCGACGTCCAGCAGCAGCCCCGTCGCCCCGATGATGCGCCACCGCGTCACCGGACACAACTCAAACGGGCACTCCTTGCCGTTGGCGTTCGCCGTCCGCCCCGACACATGCACCGTGTACCCCTCCCGATTCGGAATCAGAAAGGTCACCGGGCTCGTCGCCGAGGTTGCCCCGAAGTTCCAGCTCGGTTCGGCAATCACGAACTTGCTCGTCGCGTCCGGAATCACCGCCCACTTGTCCTCCAGCGTCAGCAGCGTCGGCGTGTTCCCATAGATCCGACGCTCCTGCCCGGCGCCCTTCCCGGAAACAATCCGCACCACCTGCCCGCGGTACTCGTTGCCCAGCATCGTCAGCGTCGTGTTGCCCACCGTGTTCCACGTCGCCAGGTTCGCCACCCACTCTCCCTGCAACTCCCACCTCCAGTGGAAATTCGCATGCGAGTAGTTCTCGTCCGGCGGCCCGGCCATCCCTGCGGCCAGGCCCGCGTCGGTGAATGTCGCCGCTACGGCGACATCGCTCGCCACCCGGTGCAACTGCTGCGGGCTGGCGCCGCGATAGACATGGAACGCCTGCGTCCCCGTCCCGAAGCTCAGGCCCCGCAGCGTCACCGTGTTGGTGTCCGTCCCCGGCGGTATCACTGCCCGGACAATAAAGGAGAGTCCGCTCTCGGCCCCCTCCTCGTCCACGGCCGTCAGCGCATAGTAGAGGATCTGATCCCCTTCCAGCGTTCCGCCCGTCCCCTGCGAGAGCGCCGAAAACCCGACCAGCGGAATGCCCGCCCGGCTCGCCGCCGGCTTTGCCGGCGCGGTAAACTCCACCGTCAGCCGCGTCTGCGCCGTCCCGTCGGTCCCTTCGTCGTAGCTCTCTGTCACCCCGAACTGCACCACGCCGTCCTCGTCGATCACCGTGCCGCCCAGCGGCCGCGGCAGCCCCAGTTCATACTTCGGCTGCCGCCCGCTCGATTCGGCCCCATTGCCGGCCGTCTGCACATACCAGTCGTCGTCGTGGATCTGCGCCGTCAGCAGGGTGGTCCGGTGGTTCAATCCCGGTGCCATCCGCAGCACCCGGAACGCCTGCCGCAGAAATCCCTCCTTGGCATACGTCACCGTGATCAGGTCTCCGGGCCGTAGCCCGAAGCCCCGCACGCTGGTCTCGAACTCGGCATACAGATTGCCCTTCACGCTCTTCAGCAACTGCAGCTTCACCATCCGCGTCGCCTGGTCGAAATTGGCCAGACCCAGCGCCGGTACCGCCGCGCTTGTCTCCTGTCCGCTCGCCAGGACGTCGTCGACGTCCACCAGCGACAGGCTGTCCTGCTGATACTCATTGAAGGCGTCCTGGAACTCCACACTGAACCGGTTCGGAGCATCGGCCGAACTGCGGCTGAAGAACCGGATCCGCGGTTCCCCGCCAGGCCCCCGCAACAATCCTCCCGCCGCCGTCGATCCGTCCCCGAACTCGTAAGCCGGCCACCCGCCCAGCAACGTCTCCGTCGCGTTGCTCCCGGCCGGCTTCTCCGCCTGCTGCACCCCCAAGGTCGATTCAAATCGGCACTGCAGCTTCCCCCCGTTCCCAAAGCGCAACAGCAGCCCGGCCGAGTTGCGGATCCCCCGCAACACATCGGCCGCGCTCCGCCGCCTCCGCAACGCCAGATTGCACTGGAATCGCGCCACGCTAATCGTGTTCCCATGCAGGTCCAGCGTCTCGATCGGGTCGTCGCAGTAGAGCGCCGTCTCAGCAAAGCTCTTGATGTCCAGTTCGTTCGGGTCCCACCCGCTGCGCCGCAGCACGTCCAGCAGCACCCACGCCGGGTTGTTCGTAAACACGTTCCCCGTGAAGTTCTCCTCCGTGTCGAACGTCGGCAGCTTCATCCCCTCCACCAGCGCCTTCACCCGCGGCAGGCTCCGCCCGTCGTGGATCCGGTTCGGCACCACCACCGACACCACGGCCATACTTCCATACGGGTCCCCCACCGGGTTTCCCGCCCCGTCGCTGAAGTCCAGATTGAAGTTCCCCGTCCGGTTCCCCAGGCTCACCACGTTGTACCAGCCCGTCGAGGTCATGTCCCGGCCGGCGGCTCCCTGCGGGATCTCGATGTCGTTGACGATGATCTTCATCACCCCCTGCATCTCGCCCGCGCCCAGCAGTACCTCCATCCGCGTCAGGTTCCCGTCGTTGCGCGCCAGGGTCACCGGCGGCTGAACCCACGCTGTGCCGTAAATCAGCGGCACCACGTCGTTGTACTTGGCCTCGTTGTCGATCGGCCCGCTCAACTGCGAACTCTTCTCCCCGTAGCCCCGCACCAGCACCGTGGAAGGCACAAACTCCACGCCCCCGAACCGCCGCGTGATCGTGTTCGCATTATCGGTCCGGAACATCCCCCGCGCTTCACACGAACTGCGCGTGTAGTCACACCCGGTGAACGGCGCCGTCCCGTTCAGGTTGCCGGCGCCGTTCTCCTCTCCTGCCGAGTAGCCGCAGCGGAAAAATGGCGAATAGGCGCCCCGCTCGCCCCCGTCCATCCCCTCCAACCGCTGCGCCTGGGTCGCCGGAAACATCCACGGACACCGTTTCTGGATCCGGATCTCCGGCAATACCACACGCTGGAAGTTCAGCCGGTTGTTGAACGAGAGCCGTATCGTCGATTCGCGCAGGCTCTCCGGCGTATTCGCGGTGCCGCGAAACAGCACCGCGTCCTCCGACGCCGGAGCCCCGTTCTTCCTATCGAAGAACACGAATCGTACCGTCAGCTTCGCTCCCTTCCAGCCGATCGAGCGCTCCACCTGCGAGTACCGCGAGTCGGTATTGCTCAGCGTCAGCGATATCTTCGCCGTTGCATCAATCCCGTCTTCCGATTGCGCGCGTACATCGAACTGGCCGTGCTCCACCAGCGTTCCCAAATAGAGGTTCTCGCCGTACGTCACCTCGTGCGTCGCCCAGTACTCGTGCTGCCCGTTGCGCAACTCGCAATCAAACAGCAGAATCGGCGTTTCGAGAACTTCCTGTTCTTTTATTTCGAATATCGTCGGCATGGAATCCTCTGCATTCTTCAAAACGGTCAATTCGGGCGGCTTTCGATCCGGATCTCGGCCGCGTTGTTGTTCGGTGCCTGTTTGGTCCAGGCCAAATGGTCATCGGCGAACCGCGCGTTCAGGTACAACCCGCTGCGCGAGTTCGTCCGCCGGTACCCCCCCGGCGCCGGTTGCCCGTCCACCTGCAGCCCGGTCACGTCCAGAACCTGCCCCGCCTCCACCACCAGGCTGAAGGTCACCGTCTCGGCGTTGCTCCCCGGCCGCGCCGTCACCGAGAATCGCTGCCACGGCAGGAAGGCCACAAAGGCCCGCTCGGTCACCACGCCGCCGGAGTCGATCCGCAACCGGAACCCCGTCCCCGGCTCGGCGGCGTAGGCGCTGAAGCAATACTGCAGCGTCCCGGGCGCCGGGATCGTCTGCGCAATCCGCTGCGGCACCGGCGCGACGTTATGCAGCCGCGTCCCCCGGTCCATGCCCCATGGGTCCCCAATCCCGCCCGCCAGCGTCAGCATCGGATCCCGCACCCAGGCGTTCTGCGTGTAGTCCTCGCTCCAGCGCAGCAGGTTCGCCGCCGGGTCCGGAAACAGAAACGAATGCAGCCGCCCTTCGCACTCCTGGAACAGGGAATCGATCGCCTCCCGCTCGGCATCGGTCACCCCCCGGTACTGCAGCACCCACCCCACCCGCGCCGCCGCGCCGTCATAATACGTGCGCAGCCGCCCGTCCAGCGATTCAAAACGGACCACCCGCTCCTGCCGCTCCCGGCGCAGCGGGTACTGCCCCGCCGTCCCCGTCTCAAGTTGTGGAAAGTAGCGCATAAGTTACCTGTTCTGCCTCACCACCAGCCGGGTGCGGCCATCATGAAATTCAGTGAAATCAAAGAACGCCACCGGGTTCTCCAGACTGCAATCGGAGTACTCGGTCTCGTCCCAGGGGTCGACAAAACAGAAGGTCCCATAGCCTCCCTGCTCGGAAAGAAAGAACGCCTCCAGCGCCTCCATCTCCTCGTCATCGAGCGATTTCAGTTCGATCACCCAGCGCCGCAGCGGTCCGCTGAACTCCCGGTACCGCTGCTCGCTGCCGTCTATAAACCGCAGCACTCGCGTCGAAAACTGCGTGATTCGCTGCGCCGGATACTGCGCCACGGCGCCCGTCTTCAGTTGCGGAAACTCGTTCATCGCCTTCCTCCTACAACTCGCTCACCACATCGTTCAAACTGTGGGATTCGAGCATCGCCTCCCGCACCGCCCGCGCAATGTCCTCTCGCCGGTCCAGAAAGGACTGGCTGTCCATCGCCTGGACGTTCACGGTAATGGCCGTGCTCCGCGACGCCGTCGTCCCGGTGTTCACGGAGACCTCCGCTCCCGCAGCCGGCCCCTCCGGCATCGCGCTCCCCGGCGCCCGCGCCGCCGGAACAGCGCTCCCCGCCGGCGCCAACGCCCGGATCCGGTCCCCCGCGCCCCGGTCGATCAGAAACGTCTCCCCGTTCTGCCCCAAACCGGCCTCGGCCCGGATCGGCGCCGGCAATTCGAACTCCTTCAGCGCCGGCAGCGCTTCCTCTTTCTTCTTCCCCACGCCGAATAGCCCCAGCAGCGCTCCCACCACCGGCAGCAGCGTCAGCCCGCCTCCCACCGTCCGCAGCGCCGTCGCGGCGATGGCTCCGGCGCGCGTCTCCCCTCCGGTGTCCGCCTGGCTTCCCGTCATCCCGCTTACCAGCGAGGGCAGTTGGGTCAGCAGTCCCGGATTCATGCCCCCGGAGGCGCCCGTCCCCTGCAACTTCTGTAGCAATGCGATCAGTTCTTCGTTAGCCATCGTTCTTCTCCCGCAATCGTTCGCTCTCCAGCACCGTGAACGCCTCGACGATCTTCGCCGGGTATTCCCGCAAATCTCCGCTCCCGCCCATCCGCCAGACGTGGTGCTCTTCGAGCAGCGTCAGACTCTCGGGCCGGATAAAGGACCGCGGACACTCCGTCAGCCGCACCGGTCCCCTCGCCCATACCGGGCGCTCCTCCCCGCGCGCGCTTTCCGCTAGATATCCGCAGCGCCTCTTCTTCTCCAGGCCACTCCGCCGGCATTCGTCGCACTTCCACGCGGCCTGGTTCGCGAATTGAAACTGGAAGGCGACGATTAGTTTTTTCGTTCTTCCTCGTCCAGGAAGAGTTCGCTCTTGATCGCTTCGACAATCTCCCGCGCCAGCGCGTCCGGACCCCGCTCCAGCAGGTTCTCCAGCCCGATCGGCTCACCGTCAACCGTCATCCCGGAGATCTCCTCCAGGCCCCAGCGAATGTAGAGCGCATCCATCCGCGCCCGGATCCCGGCCGCTTGCGCCGCGTCCACCACACTGTCGCCGGCCATATGAAAGGCCAGCGTCTCCCCGGTCTCCCGGATCAGTCCCACCAGTTCCATCCGGCGGGTCAGCGACAACCGCCGCACCCGGAATCGCACGCCTCGGCAGGCGCGCGACTCCACCGTCTTGTAGCTCTCGTAGTCCATGGCGTTTACGCAAAAGCGATCTGAATCTCGTCATCAGCCGAGCCCTGTGCCGCGCTCAGCGTAAAGCTCCACTCCAGCCGCGGCTGCCGGTCGTCAAACTCCGGAACCTCCGGTACCACCGCCGGCAGATACACCCCGCACAACTGCCCGGCACTCTGCCCCAACTGGAACATCATGCTCACCGGCGTCCGGTTCTTCGCCGCCTGGTAGAGACCAATCGTCGCCGCGTCGTCTTTCTCGTAAAGCCGGAACTTCACCCCCACCTGCCGCTCCCCCGCCGCTATGCAGGTGGGCCCGGCAAACCCGAACTCCCGCTTCCGCATATCCACGTTGTTGGCGATCTCGATTTCGGCCTCGGTCAGTGTGTGGAACTGCGTCGGCGACGTCCCCAGCCATACCTGGCCGATATGGCCCGGAATGATGCTGTACTCGACGCCGGTCACCGCCGGCTCTTCCGGAAATGCCGTCAAGCCCGCCAATCCCGAAGCAAAACTCGCGCTGTCCACCAGGTCCCGCGCCTCTCCGGCAAACTCGAACTCGTGGTAGTCGGCGTTCACCTTGATCTTCATCCGGTCCACCCCGGCCCCGGAAATCAGTCGCTGTACCGCCGTCGCCGGGCTCCAGTAGTCGTAAATGCTGACGCTCGGCAACTGCGTCGCCGGGGAATAGGTGATCGTCGGGTTCAGCGGCGATCCTCCCGTCGGCGTCAGCGTGAACGGCGCGTTGAGTTCCACTGTCGTAGCGTTGATAATCGCCGCTACGAAGCGGATCTCGCCGCCAAAACTAACCGCTTGGCCCGCCGCCAGCCCGTGCGCGCCGGCAAAGGTCAACTGATTGTTCCCTCCCGTCGAACTGACGCTCAATCCGTTGTCGATCTTCGGCGCCGCGCCCAGCGCGCCGCGGATCAGCGGACCGTAGGACGGTTCGCTGTTCAGGTTCGCCCAGTTCGTCATGTAGGTGCCCAACTGAAACTGTGTGCGCGTCCGCGCCCCGGCCGGGATGCCGGCCCGGGTCCGTGTGCCGGTCTTGTCGCGGCGCGGTCCCTGCACGGTTTCGTGTTGAATTCCCAGGCGGATCGCCGGTATCCGGTTTTCCGCCGTCA
Source organism: uncultured Solibacteraceae bacterium (assembly GCA_964430625.1). Taxonomy (GTDB): domain Bacteria; phylum Acidobacteriota; class Terriglobia; order Bryobacterales; family Bryobacteraceae. Next base: position 6,776 of record CAYSFR010000029.1, on the reverse strand, counting down.
CCGCCGCCACGCTGCCGAAGCTCGCTTCCAGCGCCGCGTAGAAACGGTTCTGATGGGATGAAATGTAACAAGCCATATGGATGCCTTCCTGTCTGTAAAAATGCGGACGCGTCTTCCGCGCCCTGTTACACGCTCACCGGAACGCCGAAGCTCCCCTTCGCGGTCTGGAGATAGTGTCGAGCGCCCCGCAAGGCGCAAAATGGGCCCCCACGGCCCGGCTAAACGCTCACCTGAACGTCAAAGCTCACCTTGGCCGTCTGGAGAAAGTTCTTCCCGCCGTGCTTCACCGGCTGGAACGTGATCGTGTATCCCCCCGTGTAGTACAACCCGTTCCCCCAGTCGCCGCGGTTGCCGTCAAGCACCTCGGTCAGCGCGTCGACATACCACTGCACCCGCTGGTCTAACCCCTCCAGCCGGTCGTGCGTGACCCGCACATCCACCCCCAGCGTCGCCGTCCCGGAAAACTGCCGGAACTTCTCGCGCAGTGTGTTCTGCAGCCGTTCGCAATAGATATGGAACGCCGGGTACTTCGTCCCCGCGCTCTTCTCAATCACCTCGGCCGGAACGTTCTGCGCGATTATCTGCGTCAGTTCCAGTACCGGCAACGTCACCTGATTGGCCTCTGCGATGGCCGCCAGTCCGGCCGGCAAGCCCGCCGGCGCCCGCAGCAGCCCCATTGCCTTTTCCACCGTTCTGGTTCCGATTTGAGCCATACCGTTACCCCCTCTGCAGCACCGGCAGGTGCCGTATGTAATGTTCCGCGGTCTGCCCGCTCCCCGGCGCCGTTCCCGCCGCCAGGCCGGAGGCGGGCAGCGTCCAGGTAGACCCCATCGCCAGCGGCGCGTTGTTCTGCCGCTGCACCTGATCGTCGAGCAGCCCCGCATACAGGTTCCAGCCCTTCGCCGCCGCCGGCGCGCCGATCGCCCGCGCCGTCAGTGCCGACCCCTCTTCGGTCGTCATCGCCGCCGGTTCGCTCGGAGCGCTTTCCACCCCGTTGGCGTCCACCCACGACACCCGGACATAATAGGTGCGCGCCGGCTGGTTGCCGGCCAACTGGCTCAGCAGCGGCCGCACCGGCTTTGGCAGCGGCTGGAACACCAGCCCCACCCCGGTCTCCCACAGCATCTGCCCGGCCCACCGCGCCATTCGCTCATACTCCTTCCACTTGTGTTTGTGGCGGTCGTTGAGCTGTTGAAAATGGGCGTCCCGGTAGGTCGCCGCCAGCGCCAGCAGCGTGTGCCACTGCTTCAAACCATCGGTCACCGCCACGTGGCCCAGCGTGAACGCCGCCCCGCCCGGATTCTGTACCAGAAACCGCTGCAAATCCAGCCCGGCTTCCACCGATGCCAGCGTCAGTTTCGCCGTCAAATCGATTCCTTCGGTCGCAGCGACCCCCACAATCGCGCTCTCGTAGTTCGCCAGATCGGCGATCTGTGATGGATTTCCGTCGACAAAAAGTGCCATATTTGCCTCTTTATTGCTCGTTTTCTGTCGCTTTTAGCGCATTTTTGAGCGTTTCCAGCTCCACTTCCGCCAGGCGCGACATCCGTATCCGGTCCTGTAACGCCGCCAGTTCGCGCCGCCGGCGCGTTTCCTCCTGCTCCTCCCGGACCTGCGCCACCTCTTCGGGCGTCGCCAGCCGGGCCTTGCCTTCCACCAACAGCTTGGCCGCCGTGGTCCGATTCACCTCCGAGACCACCCCCTCCTTCCCGCCATTCGGCGTCGACAGGCTGATCACCAGCACAAAAGCGTCTTCAATGGAGGCTTCTTGCGCTTCAACCGCGCGAAAATACTCTTTCAGGTTCATAGGATTCCTCTCTTTTCAGCGGGGGAGGCGCCGCGGCGCCTCCCCCTGGGTTGCACGGAGTCCGGCGGCAGCGGTTAGCTGCGGACCTGAACACCATGGGTGTTGCGCAGCACCGCGGCGCCGTAAAGGACGTCCACGGTGAACTGCTGCGCGAGCGTGTTGGGCTGGTAGCTCATCACCACTCGCATGCCGAAGTTGCCCAGTTCGGCGTATTCGGCCACGGCGCCCGTCCCGGGAAGGGGTTGCGGCAGCCGGCGCATCACCAGTCCGATCGCGTCCTTGCTGAACGCCAGGTTGTTCGTCGTCACCGGCCCGCTGCCGGTCTTGGAGACGAACTGCGAACGGAACACAAAGAAGTCCTTCAGCTTGCCGACGTTGCCGTCGATCATCGCCCGGACTCCCGCTTCGCCGGCCGAGGAGTATTCGCTGAACCGCGGAATCTGCCGCAGTTGCGAGTACGTCGCGCCGTCGACAATCAGGTACTTCTGCGCGCTGGCCGGAACCTTGGCGTCAAACAGGGCCGTTTCGGCCTGGTCGATCGCCGCCTCCGTAATCGGCGTGCCGCCGCTGCCCACCGTGGCATTGGCGGTGAACTGCGCGTACAGGTTCATCAGATCGGTCTCGATCTTCTCCGCGATGGCGATCACGGCCGGTTCCATATAGAGCCGGAGAAGATCGGGCACCGCCAGAACCTTCGTCACGTCCGGAATCTGGAAGGTCGCCTCGGCGTGGGTGTTCAGGACGATCTGGCCATTCCCAAGGCTGGGATTCTGGGTGGTCACCGAGCCGCCCTGGGCGATGTTGTTCGCCGTCAACTGCGGCGGAATCGGCACGTTCACCGTGTCGCCCGCCTGGGCCAGCGTGGGCTCAAAATTCCGGTTCACGAGGTTTCCCATGACCAGGTTGCCCATCAAGGCGGGCAAGGCGTCGGCCGCCACGAGTTTCACAATCGCATTGGCGACGTTTGAAGAGGTAATAGCAGGCATTCTGCGCTCCGTAAAAAAGTTACGGCCCGGATTTTCTCCAGGCCGGTTGAGTTCCAGTCAGCCCGTCGCGGCGCGCTTGGCGCCGGGACGGAAAGGTTGTCGGTAAGCCTCGCGGCTTACGTGCCGTTACAGGTTCGGCCCCAGTTGCGAGGCCACCCGGGCGATCTCCTGCCGCGCCCGTTCCAGTTCCTCCTTCGGCATTCCCGGACGGATCTTGTCCAGGTCAAAGGCCGAACTGTAGCTCCCAGGGCGCGGATTCCCGGTGGCGCCCGATCCGCCGGCGATCCGCGCCGGCAGCAGTTCCGGATTCTCGCCGACGAAGTGGGTCAGGTACTCCTTGATCCCCAACTCGCCTTGGCCCGTCCGGGCCACCAGACGGCCGTCTTCGGCCCGCTGGATGTCATCCTTGACAGCCTTGTAAGCCAGATCGACCTTCTGGACGCCGAGCCGCTGCAGTTCGGTGCGAATGGCGGAATTGCGGTCCGCTTCCTCGGCCAACTGCCGGCTCCGGCGGTTCTCCTCCACCAGTTCGTTCATCCGCCGTTCCAGCGATTCCCGCCGCCGGCGTTCCTCTTCGAGCTCGGCCTTGTAGGCCGGTTCGCTTTTCGCCGTTTCCTGGCTGACGAACTCGCGGATGGCTTCCTGGATCAGAGCGCGAATATCGGGCGATTTCGGCGCCTCGGTCTTTACATTTTCTTCCATACCAAGTTCTCCTTAGCGTTCCTCGCGGGACATCCATTCATCGATTTCCCGCGCGATGGTGTCCTTCAACTCCTGCCGCTCGTCGCAGAGGTATTTGAAGGCCAGCTTCTTGTAGATCTGCCGTCGCAGGGCCGGTGAACCGATCCTCAGTTCCAGCAGATTTCGGGCATCGTCGATCTCCGAGGAGAAGTCGCCGATGTCGAATTCGTCCAGGCCGGAGACGCTGATCGTCAACTCGTCTTCCCGGGCCTTTTCCACGGCCAGCAGCACGCGCCGCATGACGTCCTTTACTGTGTCGCCGAACCCGCGCAGCACCTCCTGGGTGATGGCGAAATCGCGTTTCTTGCTCAGCCCGGAGATCTGTTTTCCGTCCGCCGAGGTCTGCCCGGCCTGCGCCAGCAGATAGCACACCCGGTAGATCTCATCCTTCAATCGCTCCAGGTTGCTGGCGGCGATCTCGTAGACCCGGCCCTCCGGTTCGGCCCATCCGAACTTGTCCTGCTGGCCCAGTTGGATGTAGTAGCTTTCCCCGAGAACCTTCCCCCATTCCCGGTCCGAGAAGATCACCGGCATCGCAAACAGCCCCATCGTCAGCGCCCAGCCGAGCGCGTTCGATTTGTTGAAGTGTTCCAGCTGTAGCGATGCGGCCTTATTCATCAGCCACATCCCGTCGGTCAGCCGGAGTTCGAACAGCGGCACCCGGCGCAGTCCGGCCAGCCCATGCCGGCCTTCGCCCACCAGTTCGATCGGCGTGACGTCCTGCGACGTGCCGAACATCCCCGGTTTGCTGATCCGCCGGTAGCTCCGGAACGTCTCCCGGTCGTAGTAATGCCAGTTGGTTTCCAGCATCGGCTCGGGGTCTTCCAGCCGGAACCGCCGCAGTTGCGAGGTCCGGATAACCACCCAGTCGAACTCGCCGCGGTCGTCGGTGGACCAGTTGATGATCTCGTCGGGCGCGTAGCTCACCAGGTAGGCGCTGGCGGCGCCGGAGGCGTCCTCTTCGGCGCGGTTCTGCGCTTTTCCGTGTTGCCGGGGGAAATCCACCAGCGTGTAGCTGGCGCCGCAGACCAGCGCTTCCAGGATCTGCTGGCGGAAGAAATCGCTGAAGTTGGTCCCCTTCCGGTCGCAGTCCTCCACAAAAGAGCTGAAGAACTTGCGTCCGCTGTCGTTGTCGCCGTCGACGCAGATGACCGGTTCCCGCCGGAATAGCGTGGCCGCGTACCAGTCGATGATCGAGCCGATGTAGTTCTCGTAAAACGTCCGGTCGAGCCGTTCGTGGTACACCTCATTCGGTTCGCGGTTGCGCCGGATCAGGTAGCTGGCCGCCTCCGACTTGAACTGCTCGCCACCCGTGTAGAGGTCGCGATACTGTTTCCACAGCGCCTTGCGCGCTTTGTACTCGTGATGTTCGATGTTGATTTCAATCACGTTTTTGCTCCACGTCCTTCCTCGCGTGGCGCCGAAAAAGGGAGGCCGCCGGAAGCCGCCTTTCCTGTTGAGGAGAAAGCGGCTCCGGCGGCCTCGGCCCGTCCGTCGCCAGGAAAATTTGCTGCTATATCAGCCGTTCGCCGCGGAACCCGATGGGGATTCCGAGCCGTTGTTCCTGCCATACCAGGTAGCCCAGCGCGTCGGACAGGTGCGTCCGGCGCGGGTCCCTGGCTTTGTCGATTACCATGGTGCCTTCCTGGAGAACCACCTGTTCCAGGTCGGCGATCAATTCCTTGCACTTCGGATCGATGAGCAGGTGCCGCTCTCCGTCGGCGTTGCACAGGGATCCGTTCATCAGGTCCAACCGCTCGCGGACGGCCGGATTGGACCGCGGCACGCGGTAGACAATATCCTGAATGCCTTCCTGCCGGAAGAACCGCTTCATGATTTGGTAGTCGCTGCTGCCGGTCGTCTGCATGCTGTTGCCGGATGCGTCGCCGTAGACGATGATCTTGCCCGGATACGGATACCGGCGCGCGAATTCGGCGCAAGCCTCCTCCGTGGTGGCCCGGCTGAGGACGATTTCGTCCAGTACCCGGATCTCCTCCCCGGCCATCTGGGCGACCACCGAGCACATCGGATCCACGTTGAAATCAAGCGCCCAGAGCACCGGCCGCAGCGGATCGAGTTTCAGCGGTTTGACGTTCCCGGCCCGGTCAAACTCCTTGTAGGCGCGGCCGGCGGTGACGTTCAGGTACTGCCCGAGCACCTCCTGCTCATAGAACCGCTGGTCGTAGCTGCGTTTCAGCCGTTCATAGAAATCCGGGATCTGGCTGAGCAGATGGCGGTTTTCATTGGGCTTGGCCAAAACGACGCCGTAGCCTTCCACCGGTTCGGAAATGAAGCGCCGGTAGACCCAGTCGAACCCCTTGGGGGTCCAGACGCCGTAGCCGCAGAGCAGCTTGGCTTGCGGATCGCGCAGGCGCGCTTCCAGCCGCAGCCAGGCCTCCTCCTGGCAATAGGTCAACTCGTCGATTCCGAACCAGGCCAGATTGGTGCCCCGGAGCCGCTCGTAATCATCGAGCGACCGGAACAGGATCTTCGAGCCAACTTCCGGGAAGACAATAAAGTTTTCCGCCTTGTTGAACTCATACGGGATTTCGCATCGTTCGAGAATCTCAAACAGGGCCGCCTGCGTCGCGTCCCGCAACATCGGGAAGGTCGGCGCACCGAGCAGTCCGAGCCTGCCGGCGTTCATGTAACCCAAGCGAATGGCCTCCTGACAGAGCGCCTGGCTCTTGCCGGACCCGACGGGGCCGGAAAAGCCTTTGAAACGTGTAGTCAGCCGGTGAAACTGGGCTTGGGAGGGCAGAGCCTCGTATTCTATGTTTCGGACTCTGGTTCCTCGCGGAGTCGATCTACCCATCGAACCTCTACCTCCTTTACCTGTTCCGTCGTCATTTCTTTGTAATACTGAATTAATTTCAGCAATTCTCCGACAGAAGCCTTGTTGGAATTGTTATCATTTTCCAGGCTTGTCAAGAGTCTAGCGATCATCTTCTTCAAGCGCGCCGCCGTCAGCCCGCCGTGGCGGGCCGAGCGTTTGGTTTGCGTGGACTTCGTCCGTTTGCGCGGCTTATTCTCTGCGATTTGTGACATATCGCATCGCCTCCTGCCGGGGGGCGCCGTGCGCGGCTCACCTCGACAACCCCAATTTAGCAAGCGCGTTCCAAGCACTTTGCACTTTCAAAATTTCAAATAATTGAAAACAAACGAAATATAATTTTCAAAATTTTGGGAACCAAGATTCCGAGGAGCGTAAAATCCGGCACAAGGGGGTATGAAAAAGGAAC
>CAYSFR010000028.1:0-133078 GCA_964430625.1 uncultured Solibacteraceae bacterium | reverse complement strand
AGGTTGTGAAAAGGACTTTCACCTTCAAGCTCTCGATCATGCTCGGCACACACGCGCAACGGCCGCCCCTTCCGGGGCGGCCGTTGCGGTTCTTGCGATTTGCGCTCGATTAGAACTCGAGGCGCAGACCCATGGTGATGATGCGCGCGCCGTTCTGCGGCCCGGTCGGGCGGCCGAAGTTGGCGTTGCCGATGGTGCCCACCACGCCGCCAAACACGGTGCGGTTGAACATGTTGAACGCATCGGCGCGGTAGGTGAGGACAACCGGGTTCTTCTCGTTTTTCCACAGCGTGGTGCGCTTCACGATGGAGAAGCGCTCGTCGAGGAACATCGGCTGACGGAAGTCGTTCTGGTAGAACGCCGCCGTGCCCAGCGTATAGGCCGGAGCCGTCGAGAAAGCGCCCGCGTTGAAGAAACGGGTGTTCGGGTTGTTCGGATCAAGCGTCGTGCGGTCGATACCGGTGCGGATCGGCACGGCGTTCAGGTTCGCCTTGGTCAGCGGCGCAAACAGCACGCCGTTGCCGAGCGGGTTGCCCGGGGTCACCAACTGCAGAAGGGTGCCGGCGCGGTACTGCATGATCGCCGAAACCGTCCAGCCGCTCACGAAAGCGTTGGTGATGCGGTTCGTGGAGCCGAGGAACTTCTGGCCCTTGCCGGTCGGCAGGTCGTAGGTCGCCAGGAGGTTGAACACGTGCGGGACGTCAAAGGGCATGAAGCTCTTCGAGTCGGGCAGGTTGTTGTAGTCCTGGGGCGAACCCTGGCCGCCCAACTGGCTGAACACCTGGCGGAAATGGCCGTAGCCGAGGCTCTTCGACCAGCTGTAGTTGGCCTGGAGCTGGAAGGTACCGAAGCGGCGCTCCACCTTCATCTGCAGAGCGTCGTACCAGCTGCGGCCGTAACCGGCGAACAGGCTGGAAACCGACAGATACTGCGGGAAGGCGCGGAGCGACTGGGCGACACTCTGGCCGGCCGGGAAGCTGGCGAACGGAGCGCGGATGCCCGCGGCCACCGCGGCCGGGGAATCGATGCGCTGGCCGAGCAGCGAACCGCGGCTCAACTGGCTGACAGGCAGCTGGTTCAGGTCCATGGTCGAGTTCAGACGCGTACCGCGGTTGCCCTGGTAGGCGATGTCGATCAGGAAGTTCTTGATCTCATGCTGCAGGTTGACGCTCCAGTTGTAGATGCGGCCAGGCTGACCGGCGGTCGAACCCTGGTACTGCACGCTCTGGAAGTTGACGTAGGAAGGATCGATGATCGGCGGCGGGCGATAGCCCGGAGCCAACGGGATCCCGTTGTCCCAGTTCAGGACGGCGTTGCGGCCATCCGACTGCAGGTCGTTGGAACCGGCAAAGCCGGCGCGGCAACCGCAGCCGCCCGAGGACAGGCCCTGATAGTAGATCGACCAGCCGCCGCGGAGGACGGTCTTGGGCGTCAACTGATAAGCCATGCCGAGACGGGGCCCGATGGCCGAGTAGTCGGTGGGGTAGAAGCGCTTCACCCCGGTGCGGCCAGGGCCGGTACCGGAGAAGACGAGGGCGCCGGGCAGGCCGCCGGCGGCCGGGTTCGGAACCTTGATGTCAACGTGCGAGTAGCCGTTGCCACCGGGAACGTGCCAGCCGATCGGCACTTCGTAACGCAGCCCGAGGTTCAGGGTCAGCTTCTGGCTTACGCGCCAGTTGTCCTGGAAGTACACCGACGTATCGTGGTAAACGGTGGTGTCGAAGAGCACCGGGGGAACGATCTGCGAAGCGCGATCGGCGCCGCCGAGGATCAGGCTGGCGAACTCGTGACCGGAACCGGTCAGGTTGGTCGGCAGCGCAGTCTGCGCGCGGTTGAACAGATACAGGCCGTTGGTGCCGGCCAGATCCTGGCCGAGGGTTTCAAAGCGGCGGTAGGCCCAGCCGAACTTGTATTCGTGCTTGCCTTTGAGCAGCGTGTAGCCCTGCGTCAGGTGATACTGCGTGTTGTACTGCAGACCGTTGGCCACCTTACCGTCCTGCACGCCGTAGGGCGAAAGGCCGGCGGCGCCGGAGAACTGAATGCGGGGCAGCGCGTCGGAATCGCCCGTCAGGTTGAAGCCGAGCCGGGAGCCGGCGCCGCGCTGATTCGGGTTGTCCCAGGTCTGGCGGGTCTTGGAGAAACCATACGTAGTGTGCATCAGGAAGTTGGTCCGGATGTTCAAATCGTGGTTAATCCGATAGTTGTACGGCTTCTGGAAGTTCTGCAGGCCGTTGCCGATGGCGCCTTCAAAGTTCGTGACGTCGTCCTGCGCCTGTACTTCGTTCGAGAAGAAGAAGGAAACGCGGTGGGTGGGGCTGAACGCATGGTCGCCCTTCAGGCTCCAGATGGTACGTTCGAACGCCGTGCGGTTCACGAAGTCGTAGTTGCCGGCCAGCGAGGCGCGGGTCGGGTTCGGGATGAGCGGCATCAGGTTCCGGGCGGAACGGCTGAAACGCGCGGCCGGAATCGTGTTGTTCGGGAACGGGGTGCGAACGGTGCCGTTGGTGGTGGCCGGATCGTAGATGATCGGCACGCCAGCTTCATTAAAGACGCCGTTCTTCATCGCCGCGGTGGGAACCGTCAGCACGGGGAAGCCGAGCGTGATGGGCCGGATGTCCTTGGCGTAGGTGAAGAACCAGAAGGTCTTGTTCCGGCCGTCGTAGACTTTCGGAATGTAGGCCGGCCCGCCGATTACGCCGCCGGTTTCGTTGAAGCGTTCCTTCGGGCGGAAGTTACCGGCCGGGTTCGGATTGGCGTTACGCGCCCAGGCGTTGGCGTTCCAGATATCGCGGCGCATGTTGTGGAACGCCGCGCCATGGAACCAGTTCGTACCGCTCTTGGCGACATAGATTTCGATACCGCCGCCCACGCGGCCATACTCGGCCGAGTAGTTGGACTGCAGCATCTTGAACTCGCTGAACATTTCCGACGAGGGGAAGTTGAACACCGCGCTCGATTCCACGTTCAGGGCCGAGGCGCCGTCGATCAACACTTCCTGCGCACGGCCGCCGGAACCGGACACGCTCTGTTCACCGTTGTTGGTGACGCCAGGCATGTAGTTCACAAAGGCGCGGGGGTTGCGGATACCGCCGGCGAACAGCGGCAGATTATCCATGAACTTCTGCGAAAGCTGCTGGCCGCGCTCCGGGCTGGACGTTTCCAGCAACGGCGCTTCGGCGGTTACTTCCACCGTCTGCTGCACGTCGCCGACTTCCAGGCGAATGTCGAGGTCAAGACGCTGGGCAATGCGGATTTCGATGTTCTGCCGGCTCAACTTCTTGAACCCGGACTTTTCAACAGTGATGGTGTAGGTCGATACCGGCATCGTGGGGAACACGTACAGGCCAGCATCCGAGGACAGGGTTTCGAGCTTTGCGCCAGTCGTTACGCCGGTCGCGATCACTTTCGCGCCGGGGATCGCCGCGCCATTCGGATCGGTCACGGTGCCCGCGAGCGAGCCGGTCGACGACTGAGCGTAGAGTCCGGCACTGGCGATGAGCACGATCCCGACTAACGAGGTCATCTTCTTTCGTATCATTTCACCTCTTCGGTTTTTGGTAGCCAAGTCTATGATTTCTCATATACTTGCACTGCCAGGGAGATTTCTCAGGTTAGTATAACAAAGGGATTTCACATTACTAGCCCCAATTGAAACCTTGGAAGCGCTTGCGGCCTCTTTTGGTCGCATAAACCGGATTGCCCGGTTAAAAATGGGCAAGACAGGTCCGCTCACCGGCCAAATGGGCCCGTTCACAAGAATCTGCTACCCATAGCGGCGGCGCGGCGCGATCCTGAAAGTGATAATCATGTATCACTTCTTGCTCTTGGCCGCGAACCTTTTTACCGTTGCGAACCTGGAAGGAACCGTCACCCTCGAATCCACCGGGAAGCCTATCCACCACGTAACGGTGGTCATCCCCGGATTGAACAAATCCACCGAAACCGATGATGACGGGAAGTTCCAATTCAAAGGGGTCCCGGCCGGGGAATACGACGTGCTGGCGCAGGCGGCGGGACTGGCCGACGCGAGGAAGCGGGTGGCACTGGGCGGGGAACAGACGGCGAAAATCGACTTTGCGCTTCGGCTGACCCCCATCCGGCAGGAATTGACGGTGACGGCATCGGGGAAAGTGGAGACGGCGCTGGAGGCGATCAATTCGGTTTCCACGCTCGACACGCTCGACCTGGCCAACAAGGCGGGCAACTCGCTGGGCGATGTCCTGGACGGGTTACCGGGCGTACACAAGCGGTCGTTTGGACCGGGAACGACGCGACCGGTGCTGCGCGGGTTTGACGGCGACCGGGTGCTGATCATGCAGGATGGGGTGCGGACAGGAACACTGTCGTCGCAGTCGGGCGACCATGGGGAGCCGGTGGATCCGCAGTCATTGGAGCGCGTCGAGGTGGTCCGCGGCCCGGCGACTCTCCTTTATGGTTCCAACGCCATCGGTGGCGTGGTGAACATGATCTCCGACCATCACGCCGGGCAGAACGCCTCGCACGACGGGGTGCACGGGTATCTGTCGGCGATCGGCGGATCGAACAATGGGTTGCACGGCGGCAGCGCCGGGGTCAGTGCCGGGTCGGGGCCATGGGTGATGCGGCTGAATACGGGCGGCCAGCGGACCTCGGACTACCGCACGGCGCGGGAACGGATCGAGAACTCGGGGGCCCGGACGCTCTCCGGCGGCACTTCGCTTTCGCGGTACTCCGAGAAGGGCTGGTTCACGGCGGCCTACAACACCCAGCGCGGCACCTATCAGATTCCTTTCATTGAAGAAGAGCACCACGAAGGAGAAGAGGAGGAGGAAGGGGAGGAAGAGCACGGACATGCCCATGAGCGGGTGCGGCTTCCCTTCTCCCGCCACAACATCCGCGTCACCGGCGGGCTGCACGAGAAGTTGAACTTCAGCCTGAACTACAGCAACTGGCAGCACGACGAGGTGGCCGGCGGGGAGATCGAGAACCAGTTCTTCAACAAGCAGTTCGACTACCGCCTGGTGGCCGAACAGAAGCGGCGCGGGGCCTACAGCGGCAGTTTCGGCGTGTGGGGACTGCACCGGGATTACGAAGCGATTGGGGCCGAGGCGATTACGCCGCCGGTGACGCAGCGGTCGTTTGCCGTGTTCGGGGTGGAGAGCATCCAATTTGAACGGGCGCGGCTGCAGTTGGGCGGGCGGCTGGAGAGCACGCGTTATTCTCCGGAAGAGGGGCGGAAGCGGTCGTTTACGGGTTTCTCCGGGTCGGCCGGGTTGAATGTGCCGCTGTGGAACGGCGGGGCGTTTGTCACGAGTTACAACCATTCCTACCGCGCCCCGGCGCTGGAGGAGTTGTACGCCAACGGTCCGCACGCCGGGAACCTGACCTTTGAGATCGGCGACACCAATCTGCGCGGGGAGCGCTCCAACGGGTTCGACGTTTCGCTGCGTCACACCTCGGGCCGGCTGCGGGCCGATGCCAACTGGTTCCTGTACCGGCTGAACCGGTATGTCTACCTGGCGCCGACCGGGGAGATCGAAGACGGGCTCATCGCGGCGCAGTACTCGCAGGCCGATGCGCGCTACACCGGCTTCGAAGGACGCCTGCAGGCGGCGCTGCACCCGATGCTGTGGCTGAACCTGGGCCTGGACGCGGTGGATGCGCAGTTGCGGGTAGGCAAGACGCCGCTGCCGCGGATTCCTCCGGTGCGGGGCCGTGTGGGGGTCGATTTCCGCTATAAGTCGTTGAGCGTGGCGCCGGAGTTGACGCTAGCGGCGCGGCAGGATCAGGTTTACTCGACCGAGACGGAGACGGCCGGCTACGGGACGGCGTCGGTGCGCGGCACCTACACCATCGCCCGGCAGCACACCGTACACCTGATCTCTGTCACCTGGTTCAACGCCAACAACGCCTACTACCGCAACCACCTCTCCTTCCTGAAGGACGTGGCGGCGGAGATGGGGCGCGGCGTGGCGGTGAGCTACAACCTGCGGTTTTTCTAGACCTCGACCGTGTAGTGGCTGTCGACGTAGCTGTTGAGGATGTCGATGAACTCGGGGACGATGCGGTCCCCGCGGAGGGTGATCTTCAGTTTCCCGTCCACATAGACCGGTGCGACGGGCTCTTCAAAGGTCCCGGGGAGGGAAATTCCTAGATTGGCATGCTTGCTTTCCCCGGGGCCGTTGACGATGCAACCCATCACGGCCACCTTCATCTCCTCAACACCGGGGTGGCGCTCCTTCCAGATGGGCATCTGGGTGCGCAGATAGGTCTGGATATCGTCGGCCATCTGCTGGAAGAAGGTGGAGGTGGTGCGCCCGCAACCGGGGCAGGCGGTCACCTGCGGGGTAAAGCTACGGAGTTCCAGCGCTTGCAGGATCTGCTGGCAGACGATGACTTCGTCGGTGCGGTCGCCGTTGGGCAGCGGGGTGAGGGAGGCGCGAATGGTGTCGCCGATGCCTTCCTGCAGCAGGACGCCGATGGCAGCGGTGGTGGCGACGATGCCTTTGCTGCCAAGGCCGGCTTCGGTGAGGCCGAGGTGGAGCGGGTAGTCGCACTGGGCGGCAAGCATGCGGTAAACGGTGATCAGGTCCTGGACGCCGCTGACTTTGGCGCTGAGCAGGATCATATCGTGGGCCAGGCCGTGGCGTTCGGCGGCGGCGGCGCTTTCCAGCGCCGAGACGACCATGGCGTTCATGGTCACCTGCTTTGCGTCAAGCGGTTCGGCCAGCTTGTTGTTCTCGTCCATCATGCGGGTCAACAGCGCCCCGTCGAGCGAGCCCCAATTGACGCCGATCCGCACCGGCTTATTGTGTTCGACGGCAACTTCAATCATGGTGCGGAAGTTGTCGTCGTGCTTCTTGCCGATGTTCACATTCCCGGGGTTGATGCGGTACTTGGCGAGGGCCTTGGCGCAAGCCGGGTACTTTTTCAACAGCTGATGGCCGTTGTAGTGGAAGTCGCCGACGATGGGGACACGGACGCCGAACATGTCGAGCGTTTCGACGATCTTGGGGACGGCGGCGGCGGCCTCCTCCGTGTTTACGGTGACGCGGACGATCTCCGAGCCGGCCTGGGCTAAGGCCATCACCTGATTCACGGTGGATTGCACATCGGCCGTATCGGTATTGGTCATCGACTGTACAACAATCGGATTACCGCCACCCACTTTGACACCGCCAATATTCGCGGCCACGGACTTACGTCGAGGACTTGCTGCCATCTTTTCAGTTTACCAGCGGGGCTGCGGCGGGACGCCAATCGCGACCATAAGTTTTTTCGATTGGATGTTCCGGCGCGCGGTCCGTAGAGTAAAAGAAAGCCCACCCGTTACGAGGCTTTCCTCCCAGTCCGAGAACCTAATGTTCACGCCCTTTTCATCCGGCAAACATCGCCGCCGGATGAAGTTAAAGAAGAGGAGAATTCGTGTCGATACGCATCCTGTTGATCGAGCTGCATGAAGACCTGCTTTGTGAGCTCCGTGATACGTTGATCGAGGCACGGCTTGTTCCCGCGATTGAAGAGGGAGTGGCGATGAAAACAGTGGACTTTAGCCAGTATGATCTGGTTTTCTGTCCGGCTGAAAGCAGCACGTTGCGACAAGTATTGGCGGCGGCTTCGCAAGGGATGGCGCAATTGCGCGTCATCGCGGTGAGCCGGCTGCCGGAAGTTCAGGAATGGCTCGATGCTCTGGAGCTTGGAGCCATAGATTACTTTGCACCTCCGTTTGAGCAGTCCCAAGTCCGCTGGCTCATGCAAACCCATTTCCCAAGCGGGAAATTGATCGCCGCGTAGACTGACCGGCTCGCTTCAAAAAACTTTATTCCGGAGGAGTAACTACTCGTGTCTTCACGAACGCTATTGGTGTCTCTATTGGTAGCCGCGGTACTGGCGGCGCAGGGCTCGGCAAGCCGTTTTGAAGGAAAAGTGATCGTCGAAGGATCGGCGGATACGTTGTGGGTGGAGTTGTACGAGAATGCGGGGCATATGCTGGCCGAGCGGGTGCCGGTCGCCCGAGACGGTTCATTTTCGGTGTCGGCGGTGGGTTCACAACTCTACGAAGTCCGGGTGGTGACCAGCCACGGGGACAAGGTGATGAGTGAGCATGTGCAGTTCCGGCAGGGGCAGTTGTTGGAGATGCGGGTACCGGCGAGCCGGTTCGCCGGGCGGGCGCCGGCGGGGCCGGTAAGCGCGCTGCGGCTGGCGCACAAGCCGGGCAAGATGGTGAAAAAGCTGGTCCGGGAGGCCGAAGAGCTGGCCGGGGCGGGCAACCTGGCGCTTTCGGCAGAGCGGCTGACCCAAGCATTGGAAAAGGATCCGGACTGGTTTGAGGCGTGGAACAATCTGGGTTCGCGGCGGATTGGGCTGGGGCAGTATCCGGAGGCGGTGGAGGCGTTCCGCCGGGCGCTGGCGATCGATCCCAATCAGGCGGCGGTGCATTCGAATCTCGGATTGGCGTACCTGTTTTTGCGCAAGGCGCCGGAGGCGGAGAAGTGCGCGGCGCGGGCGAGGCAGTTGGACCCTGGTTCGGCGCAGGCCGCCTATGTGGAGGGGCTGGCGCTGTTGCAGATGAACAAAGATACCGGAGAGGCCGTGGAGTTGCTGCGGAAGGCCGGAACGGTGCTGCCGCGGGCGAGGCTGGCGGTGGCGGAATGGCACTGCCGGCAGGGGGAGCTGGGGCCGTGCGAAACGGAGTTGCGAGGATTCCTGAAGACGCCGCGCGGGCCGAACCACGAGGTGGCGGAGCGCTGGATGGCGGAGCTAAAAAAGGCCCGGAAGGCGAAGGGGGAATAGGACCGCCCGGGCGATAATGAGCGAATGAGTACGCGCCGGGAGTTCTTCCAGAGAGCTGGTTTGTTGGCCGCCATTGAACGGGCCTTTGCCATTGATCCGCCGAAGGGGAGTACCTACCTCGACGCCGAGCACATTGTCGTGCTGATGCAGGAAAACCGCTCCTTCGACCATGCGCTGGGGAGCCTGCGCGGGGTGCGAGGGTTCAACGATCCGCGGGCGGTGACGCTGCCGGACCAGAAGCCGGTGTGGCGGCAGACGAATGCGGCCGGGGAGACCTACGGGCCTTTCCGGCTGGGCTTGAAGGAGACGCGGGCGACGTGGCTGGGTTCGTTGCCACACTCCTGGAGGGATCAACAGGACGCCCGCAACGGGGGCAACCACGACCGGTGGCTGGAGGCGAAGGCCTCCGGGCGGCGGGAGTGCGCCGGGATGCCGTTCACGATGGGGTATTACGACCGGCAGGACCTTCCCTTTTACTATGCGCTGGCGGATGCGTTTACCGTGTGCGACCAGAACTTCTGCTCCTCGCTGACAGGGACGACGCCGAACCGTTTGTATTTATGGACGGGTACGATCCGGGAGACGCCCGGGGCGCCGGCGCAGGTGCGGAACTCCGACGTGACGTATACGTCGACGGCGCGGTGGAAGACGTTTCCGGAGCGGTTGGAGGAGGCCGGGGTCTCCTGGCGGGTGTATCAGAACGAATTGAGCATACCCACCGGGTTCAGCCGGGCGGAGGACGACTGGCTGTCGAACTTCACCGATAACCCGCTGGAGTGGTTCGATCAGTATCACGTGGGGCATCTGGCGAGCTATCAGAGATACCTGGAGCGGGCGGCGGCGGAGTTGCCGGGCGAGATTGCGGCGATGGAGAAGGCGGGTCCGACGCGGGAGTTGGCGCGGAAGAAGAACGAACTGAAGCGGGTGACGGCCGAACGGGAGAAGTGGACGGCGGAAGCCAAAGCGAGGATGACGGAGCGGGAGCGGAACCTGCACGCCAAGGCGTTTACGACCAACACGGGGGACGCGGGGTACCGGGAGTTGACGACGCGGGTGTACCGGGATGGGGAGAAGGAGCGGCAGATGCAGGCACCGAAGGGGGATCTGCTGCATCAGTTCCGGAAGGATGTGAAGGCGGGGCAGTTGCCGGCGATCTCCTGGGTGGTGCCGCCGTCGCATTTTTCCGATCATCCGGGGTCGCCGTGGTACGGGGCGTGGTACCTGGCGGAGGTATTGGACATCCTGACACAGAATCCGGAGGTGTGGAAAAAGACGATTTTCGTGCTTACTTATGACGAAAATGACGGTTATTTTGACCATATTCCGCCGTTTGTCGCGCCCGATCCGGCCAATCCGGAGGCGGGAAAGGTGTCGGCGGGGATCGACGCGGGGGTGGAGTATGTTCCGCTGGCGGAGGATTTGAAGCGGCATCCGGCGCGGGAGGCGCGGGGTGGGCCGATCGGGCTGGGGTACCGGGTGCCGATGATCGTGGCATCGCCATGGAGCCGGGGCGGGCTAGTTTGTTCGCAGGTGTTTGACCACACATCGGTATTGCAGTTGATGGAGAGTGTATTGACGCGGCGAACGGGGCGGGAGATCCGGGAGACGAACATCAGCGCCTGGCGGAGGGCGGTGTGCGGGGACATGTCGTCTGTATTCCGGCCTTACCGGGGGGAGGCGGACCGGCCGCTGCCGTTTGCCCTGAAGGACCGGGTGCTGGAAGAGATTCACAAGGCGCAGTTTAAAGACATGCCGGCGGGGTGGAAGGGGGCGGCGATGGCGCGGCAGGAGCCGGGGACGCGGCCGGCGGCGGCGTTGCCGTACGACCTGACGGTGGACGGGATGCTGAGCGCGGATGGGAAGGCACTGGGATTGCGGCTGGCGGCGGGAAAAGGAGCGGGGGCGCCGTTCCACTCCTATACGCCGGGGACGTTCCGGGGGGGTGTGGCGTTGCGGACGCGGGCCTACGCGGTGGAGGCGGGGGCGAGTGTGGGAGACGGGTGGGAGTTGGCGGGGTTTGAGAAGGGGCGGTACCAGGTGCGGGTGCATGGGCCGAACGGATTTTACCGGGAGTTCGGAGGCGGGGCGGACGATCCGGCATTGGAAGTGCGCGGATTGGGACGGAACGGCGATCTGGAACTGCTGCTGCGGAACCGGGGCGGGGGAAAGGCGATTGACGTGGCGATTGGGGCGGAGTCCTACGGCTACGCGGCGCGGCGGTTGACGGTAGCGGCGGGCGCGGAGAAGCGGGTGGTGTTACCGCTTAAAAAGAGCGCGGGTTGGTACGATTTCCGGGTGACGGTGGCGGGAGCGGCGGGGTACTGGCGCCGTTATGCGGGTCACGTGGAGAACGGGGCGGTGTCGACGAGCGATCCGGCGATGGCGGGTTAGCGGGGCTCGTACTTGGCGCCGGCGGATACCTGGGTCATGGTGATGCGGACCTTGGTGGGGAAGAACTTCTCGTGGTCGGGGCGGCGGTGGGCGTGACCGCGGCCGCCGGAGTTGTCCTTTATGACGAGGTCCATTTGCTTGATGCCTTCGGACCAGATGATGGACTGGTTTTCCCAGAACTGGGTCATGGGGACGTCCTTTTCGTAGACGCCCACCTCTTTATATAGGTCGGTACCGGTACAGCCATAGCCATTTCCCTGCCCTTTGTTCGGGATATAGCAGAGGGTCCAGGTGGTGGGTTCGGAGCCGGGGGGCTTTTCGAGGACTTCGAGGCGGATGTGGACGGAGCCGTTGCGGTAGTCGACGGGGGAGGTCCAGTCTTTGGGGCGGTTGGGGTTGATGAGGGGCCCTTTGACGTAGAAGTGGGATTTGGAGGGGGAGGCGTTGTCGGCGTCGGCTTTGGTGAAAGGGAAGGTAACGTCGAAGAGGACGAACTGTTCGGCGGAGAGGGTGGCGGCAGCGAGGAGGAGGAGGGCTAGGCGCATGGATTTCGACAGCATATCGCCCCTGGGCGGAGAAAGGGAAACGGAACCTCCTGCTACACTGGGAGCATCTACTGTTGTAGCAACCATGTCCATCCGTTCCTACCTCCGGCTTGCCCTTCACACGCAGATGCTACCGATCCTGGAAAGCGGCGAGGAGACTCTTGTCGGCGGGCAGGCGGTGATGGAAGGGGTGATGATGCGGGCACCGCATAGCTACTGCACGGCAGTTCGGCGGGCGTCCGGCGAGATTGTCACCGAAGAGTCGCCACTACCGAAGGTGTCCGAAACGTACCCGATTTTTAAGCTGCCGGTATTGCGCGGGGTGGGGACGCTAGGGCAGGCGATGTGGCTGGGCGTGAAGGCGCTGAAGTTTTCCGCCAATGTGGCGATGGCCGATGAGAACAATCAGCAGGGGAAGCCCGAGGCGACGGCGATACCGGCCTGGGCGATGACCGCGAACCTGGTGTTCAGTTTTGTGTTCTTCATTGCGCTGTACAAGTTTTTGCCGTTGTGGCTGACGACGCAGTTGCAGGGCGTCTATCCGGCGATTGAGAACCGGATCCTGTTCAATCTGGTGGACGGGGTGATCCGGATCCTCATCTTCGTGACGTTTCTGTTCGGATTGTCGCGTTTTCAGGATATTCACCGGGTGTTTCAGTTCCACGGGGCGGAGCACAAGGTGGTATTCAACTTTGAATCCGGCAAGCCGGTGACGACGGCGAATGCACAGAGCTTTATCACGCTGCATCCGCGGTGCGGGACGAGCTTTCTGCTGGTGGTGATGGTGATTTCGATGGTTTTGTACACGGTACTGCCGGTGGACGGGTTTGCGGCGAAGTTTGCGGCGCGGATTGTGCTGCTACCGGTGATTGCCGGGCTGAGCTACGAACTGATCCGGTTTGCGGCGCGGAAGCGCGGTTCGCTGCTGGCGATGATGACGGCGCCGGGGCTCTGGCTACAGAAGATCACGACACAGCCACCGGCTGATCCGCAGGTGGATGTGGCGATACGCGCGCTGGAAGGCGCGATGGAACTGGAAAAGAAGCAGGGCGGCCAGCTCGTCATCGCTTAGCGGTTCCCACCCCGTTGTCACGACTCCCTGGAAACGGGAAAGGGTATCCTCATGCAATATTCCGATAAACTCGACACTTTAGAAAAACGATTTGATGAACTGAGCGCGCAGATGGCCGATCCGGCGATCATTTCCGATAACGAGTTGTATCGGAAGACGGCGAAGGCACACCGGGACATGGAAGAGATCGTCACCAAGTACCGGGAGTACAAGGTGGCGGCGGAGAACCTGGAGCAGGCGCAGGGGATGCTGGCCGAGAGCGATCCGGAGATCCGGGCTATGGCCGAGGAAGAGGTGGCGTCGTTGACGCCGCAGATCACGACGCTGGAAGAAGAACTGAAGGTGCTGCTGCTGCCGAAGGATCCGGACGACGATAAGAACGTCGTGATCGAAATCCGGGCGGGCACGGGCGGGGACGAGGCGACGCTGTTTGCCAACGAGATTTTCCGGATGTACACGCGGTACGCCGAAACGTTGAAGTGGCGGGTGGAAGTCACCGACCTGAGCGAGAGCGAAGTGGGCGGCGTGAAGGAAGTAATCGCGCTGATCAGCGGAGACCGGGTGTTCAGCCGGATGAAGTATGAGAGCGGCGTGCACCGGGTGCAGCGGGTGCCACAGACGGAGACGCAGGGGCGGGTGCATACGTCGGCGATTACGGTGGCGGTACTGCCGGAAGCCGATGACGTGGAAGTGCACATTGAGGCGAAAGACCTGCGGATTGACACGTTCTGTTCGTCGGGACCGGGCGGGCAGTCGGTGAACACGACCTATTCGGCGGTGCGAATTACCCACTTGCCGACGAATACGGTGGTGTCGTGCCAGGACGAAAAGTCGCAGATCAAGAACCGGGAAAAGGGTATGCGCGTGTTGCGGTCGCGGCTGTATGAGTTGGAGTTGGAAAAGCAGCAGGCGGCGATCGGGGCGGAGCGGAAGAAGATGGTCGGTTCGGGGGACCGGAGCGAGAAGATCCGCACGTACAACTTCCCGCAGAACCGGGTGACGGACCACCGGATCGGGCTGACGCTGCACCAGTTGGATCTGGTGATGGAAGGCAAGCTGGATCCGTTTATCGACGGGCTGACGACGTACTATAACGCCGAAAGGTTGAAGCAGCAGGCCGAGGATGACCCTACGAACGGCGCTGGCGCAGGGCGTAAAGCTTCTTAACGACGCGGGGGTGGGCGCGCCCCGGTTGACGGCGGAGGTGTTGCTGGCGCACGCGTTGCGGCAGGAGCGCATCTATTTGGTCGCGCATGCGGACGAGGAGTTGACCGAGGTGGGGTGGATTCACTTCGGGCGTTATTTGCATGAACGGCTGCAGGGGAAGCCGACGCAGTACATTACCAAGCGGCAGGAGTTTTACGGGCGGGAGTTCCGGGTGGAGCCGGGGGTGCTGATTCCGCGGCCGGAAACGGAGTTGCTTTGTGAGGCTGTTTTGCAGCGAATTTCGGGGGCGGGACGGGTGGTGGATGTGGGGACGGGGTCGGGGTGTATTGGGGTGACGCTGGCTCTGGAGGGGGGATTGGCGGGGGTTCTGGGGGTGGATGTGTCGGCGGAGGCGTTGCGGATTGCGCGGCGGAATGCCGATACATTGGGGGCGCGGGTTGGGTTCGTTCGGGGGGATTTGCTCGGTTCGTTCGCGGATCGTTCGGTGGACGTGGTGGTGTCGAATCCGCCGTATATTCCGGAGGGAGACCGGGCAGGGTTGGCGCGGGAGGTGAGGGAGTGGGAGCCGGGCGGGGCGTTGTTTGCGGGGGTGGAGGGGTTGGATGTGTACCGGCGGCTGATACCGGAGGCGGGGCGGGTACTGCGAGCGGGGGGTTGGCTGGCGATGGAGTTTGGGTTTGGGCAGGCAGAGGCGATGCGGGAGTTGTTGGGGGGGTGGGGGGAGGTGGAGGTGCGAGAGGATTTAGCGGGGATACCAAGGGTGGTGGTGGGGCGGCGAGTGTTTTTTTGATTCGTCGTGGGTGAAGTTTTTGGGGGGCGCTGGGCCGATTTGTGCGGTTCATTCGCGATTCCTTTGGGACGGGGGAATCCGTGCGCCGAATTGGTCATAACGTATTGAAAAATAGGGACTTAAAATTGGGGACGGCTGCACCCGACACCATTTTTTTGGGGGTTTATCTTCTGTTTAGGTGGGAAGTAATACGCTTGTCGCACTAGTGATAAGACGATCCCTTCTACTTATTCCTTTTCTCCTCCTCGGGGTGGGCCGTCCGGTGCTGGCGCTGCGCTTTCAAGAAGCGCTGCAACAGGGCCTGGAAGCCCACCCGTTGCTGGCCGCCGCCGAAGCGCGGGTACGGGGCGCCGAAGGGCTGCGGAGACAAGCCGCCCTGAAACCGAACCCGCGGGTGTTCGTCCAGGTGGAGAATGCCCGGGCGTGGGGGCGCCCGGGCTTTTTGTATCCGCGGGATGCCGACAGCTTTCTCTATGCGTCGCAGGTCGTTGAGACGGGCGGGAAACGAGCGCTGCGGACCGAGGCGGCCGGCGTGGGGGTGGGCCGGGCGGCGGCGGAGCGGGATGCGCTGCGGTGGCAGTTGGCCGGACGAATCGGGTCGGCATACTGGGCGGCCGCCGGGGCGGCGCGGTACCGGGAGGCGTTTGCGGAGAGCTTGAAGAACTTCGAACTGACCGTGCAGTACCACCGCGACCGGGTACGGGAAGGGGCGATGGCGGAGGTCGATTTGCTCCGGGTGGAACTGGAGGCGGAACGGTTGCGTGCGGCCTACCGGACGGCGGAACAGGACGCGGCGGCGGCACGGATCCGGTTGTTCCGGGAGATGGGGGTAGCCGACCGGGCCGGCGTAGTTTTTGAGGAGCGGATGGAAGATCTGCCTGTTGTCGAGGCACAAACGGCATCGCTGGAGCGGCGGCCGGATCTGGTGGCGCTGGCCGAGACGGCGCGGCAGGCCGAAGCGGGTGTGCGAGTGCAGAGAGCACTGGCGAGACCGGACCCGGAGGTGCTGGGGGGATACAAGCGCACGAATGGGTTCGACACGGTGATGGCGGGGGTACAGATCAATCTGCCGGTGCGGAACCGGAATGAGGGGAACATTGCGGCGGCGGAGGCGGAGGTGAGGGTGGCGGGGTCGGCACGGAGGGCGGCGGAGACGGCGGCACGGGCGGAGGTGGAGGGGTTGCTGGCGGTCTACGCGAGCCGGCGGGTGCTGGTGACGGAGACCTTACCCGCCGTTCGGGCACGGGCTCGGGAGATTGCCCGCATCTCCGGGGCGGCGTACCGGGAGGGCGGGGCGGATCTGTTGCGATTGTTGGACGCCGAACGGGGACGGATTGAGGCGGACCTGATGTATTACCGGGCTTTGACGGAGTTTCGGGTAACTGTTGTGGAGTTGGAGAGTTCTTTGGGGGTACTTCGATGAGGACGATGTTTGTGATTGCGGCACTCCTGTTGACGGCCTGCGGGGCCCCGCCGAAGGTGCCGCCGCCGATGGCGGATGCAGGAAAGGACGCCGACCCGTTTGTGCAGTTTGACAAAGCCTCCGACCGGGAGAACGGGATCCGGGTGGGAACAGTGGGGACGCGGCCGCAGGCGGCGGCGATTCTGGCCAACGGCCATTTGGTGGTGAATGAAGACGCGACGTGGCTGGTGGGGGCGCTGACGAGCGGGAAGATTATGCAGGTGCTGGCGAAGACGGGCGACCGGGTGAAGACCGGCGATGTACTGGCGTGGATGCACAGCGACGATGTGCACAACACGCGCGCCGTGTACCGGCAGAATCTGGACGAGTTGCAGCGGCGGAAGGTGCTCAGTGAGCATGCGCGGCGGGTGCGGGACCGGACGCAGCGGCTGTTCGATTTAAAGGCTGCTTCGCGGGAACAGTTGGAGGCGGCGGAGACGGAGTTGCGGAACACCGAACACGCGGTGGCGACGGCGGAGATTGAGATTGCCAAAGAGAAGACCCATTTGACGGAGTTTCTGGAGGTTCCGGTGGATAGCGCGACGCAGGCGCTGATTCCGATCCGGGCGCCGGCGGCGGGGACGGTGACCGACCGGATGTGCACGCTGGGGACGGTAGTGACGGCGGGGAACCATGTCTTCACGTTGAGCAACCTGGGCACATTGTGGATGCTGGCGGCGGTGAACGAGGCGGACCTGGCGGGAGTGCGGGTAGGGCAGACGGCACGGGTGACGGTGAAGGCGTATCCGGGCGAGGTGTTTCCGGGGCAGGTGCTGAAGTTGGGGGAGAAACTGGACGCGGTGACGCGGACGCTGCAGGTGCGGGTGGCGGTGCCGAACCCGGGGGGACGGTTGAAGCCGGAGATGTTTGCCAGCGCGGAGATCGGCGCGGCGGGCGGGCGGATGGTGGCGGTGGTGCCGGAGGCGGCGGTGCAGCAGATGAACGGGAAGACCGTGGTGTTTGTCCCGGCGGGGGAGGGGCGGTATGCACCGCGGACGGTGACGGTGGGGGCGGCAAGCGGCGGATTTCAGGAGATTATCGAGGGGCTGCGCGAGGGAGAGAAGTTTGTGACACACGGAGCGTTTCTATTGAAGAGCGAACTGTTGAAAGATACGGCGGAATAAGGCACGCATGCTGCGACGATTGATTGATACTTCGATCGCCAACCGATGGCTGACGCTGATCGCCTTGCTGCTGGTGGCCGGGGCGGGGATATACACGGCGCTGCGGATTCCGCTGGAGGCGTTTCCGGACCTGACGAATAATCAGGTGGTGGTGATTACGGAGGCGCCAGGGTTGCCGCCGACGGAGGTGGAGCAATTAGTCACCTTTCCGATCGAATCGGCGTTGATGGGGCTGCCGAAGACGGAGGGGATACGTTCGATTTCCAAGCTGGGGCTGTCGATCGTGACGCTGATCTTTGACGACTCGGTGGGGACGTATTTTGCACGGCAATTGATCAATGAACGGCTGCAGGAGGTGCGGGCGCGGATGCCGCAGGGGCTGGAGCCGACATTGGGGCCGGTGGCGACGGCGTTTGGGGAGGTTTATCAGTACACGGTGGAGGGGAAGGGCGAGTCGCTGATGGACCGCAAGACGCTGCATGACTGGGTGGTGCGGTATCAGTTGCGGACGGTGCCGGGAGTGAACGAAGTGAACACGTGGGGGGGCGAATCGAAGCAGATTGTGATTGAAGTGGACCCGAAGGCGCTGCAGCGCTATGGGTTAACGCTGCGGGAGGTGTTCCACCGCGTGCAGGAGAATAACCGGAACTTCGGGGGCGGGTTTATTGAGCATGGCGAGGAGCAGTACACGGTGCGGGGGATGGGGCGGATTGAGGACGGGGAGGCGATTGGGCGGATTGTGCTGGTGGCGCGGGGAGGCGCGTCGGTGCTGGTGCGGGATGTGGCACGCATCCACAACGGGAGCGTGCCGCGGCAGGGGGCGACGCTGCGGGACGGGAAGGGGGAGACGGTTTCCGGGATGGCGATCATGCTGAAGGGGGAGAACGGGCGGGAGGTGATCAACCGGGTGAAGGCGAGACTGGCGGCACAGACGCTGCCGCCTGGGGTGAAGATTGTTCCGTTCTACGACCAATCCGATGTGATCAACGGGACGATGGCGACGGTAGGGCGGAACCTGCTGGAGGCCGGGGCGCTGGTGATGGTGGTGCTGCTGCTGTTTTTGGGGAACGTGCGGGCGGCGCTGATTGTGGCGCTGGTGATTCCGTTGTCGATGCTGTTTGGGTTTCTGGGTATGGCGGTTTATGGGATCTCGGCGAACCTGATGAGCCTGGGGGCGATTGATTTCGGGATGGTGGTGGACGGGGCGGTGGTGATGATGGAGAACTCGGTGCGGCATTTGGCCGAGGGGGGGAAGAAGCGGGGGGTGCTGGAGACGGTACGGCTGGCGGCGCAGGAGGTGGCGCGGCCGATTGTGTTCGCGGTGGCGATCATTATCGCGGTTTATCTGCCGATTTTGACGCTGGAGGGGCTGGAAGGGCGGATGTTCCGGCCGATGGCGATTACGGTGGTTTCGCTGCTGTTGGGGTCGCTGCTGCTGGCGTTGACGGTGGTCCCGGTGCTGGCGACATTCGCCTTGCGGGGGAATGTGACGGAGCACCATGGCGGATGGTACGAGCGGTTCCGGAAGGGATATCTGCATTCGCTGCACCGGGCTTTTCATTACCGTCCGTACGTACTGGCGGCGGGGGCGCTGGCGGTGGCGGGGGCGCTGAGTTCGCTCGCGTTTTTGGGGACGGAGTTCATGCCGCGGCTGGACGAGGGGTCGCTGTTGATCACGACGCGGAAGCTGCCGGGAATTTCGTTGACGGAATCGATTGCGGTGAGCGAGCGGATTGAGAAAGCGGTGCTGGAGTTTCCGGAGGCAAAAGGGGTGGTGACGAAACTGGGGCGGCCGGATCTGGCGACGGAGGCGATGGGGGTATATGAGGCCGACGTGTATGTACTGCTGCTTCCGCGGGAGCAGTGGAAGACGGCACCGACGAAGCCGGAGCTGATTGAAAAGATGGCGGAGCGGCTGGGGCGGATTCGCGGAGTTTCCTACAACTTTACGCAGCCGATGGCGATGCGACTGGACGAGGTGATTTCTGGCATCAAGGCCGATGTGGCGGTGAAGATCTTCGGGGAGGATCCGCGGCAACTGGAGCAACTGGCGAATAAGGCGCTGTGGATTATCAACAAGATCCCGGGGGCGGCGGATACGCAGGCGGAGATACTGTTTGGAGTCCCGGAGTTGCATGTACTGGTAGACCGGGCGGCGCTGGCGCGGGTGGGTCTGAACGTGAGCGATGTGCAGGAGTTGTTGGATTCGACGACGGGCGGGGTGACGGTGACGGAGTTGATTGAGGGGCAGCGGCGGTTTCCGGTGGCGATCCGGCTGCCGGCGGAGTACCGGAACGACTTAAACAGCCTGGGGAACCTGATCGTGCAGGCGCCGGGCGGGGAGCAGGTGCGGCTGAATCAGGTGACGCGGATTCATACCGACCGGGGGCCGGAAATCGTATCGCGGGAGAAGGGGCAGCGGCGGATTGTGGTGCAGGCGAATGTGCGGGGGACGGATCTGGGGAGTTTCGTGGCGGCGGCGCAGGCGGCGGTAGGCGCACAGTTGGTGCTGCCGCCGGGGTACTCGATTGAGTGGGGCGGGCAGTTTGAGAATCAGGAGCGGGCGTCGCACCGGCTCATGATCGTACTGCCGATCTCGGTAGCGATCATCTTTGGGCTGCTCTATGCGACGTTCGGTTCGGCGTCGCAGGGGATTCTGATTCTGATGAACGTACCGTTTGCGCTGGTGGGGGGGATTGCGGCGTTGTGGATGCGGGGTTTGAACCTGAACGTGTCGGCATCGATCGGGTTCATTGCGTTGTTCGGGGTGGCGGTGCTAAACGGAATTGTGATGGTGAGCTATATCAACCGGCTGCGGGAGGACGGGATGGACCTGGAGTCAGCCGTGCATATCGGGGCGTCGATGCGGCTGCGGCCGGTGCTGATGACGGCGCTGGTGGCGAGTCTGGGGTTTGTGCCGATGGCATTTTCGACGGCGACGGGGGCGGAGGTACAGAGGCCGCTGGCGACGGTGGTAATTGGCGGGCTGGTGACGTCGACGGTGCTGACGCTCTACGTGCTGCCGCTGCTTTATCCCTGGTTTTGCGGGCGGACGCGTAAACTGGAGAGGGAGGAGCCCGCTGCGGATACTACTGGTGGAAGATGAGCCGGACGCTGCGGCGCAACTGGCCAGAGGGTTGCGGGAGCGGGCGTTTGCGGTGGACATTGCCGGGGACGGGGACGCGGCGCTGGAGAAGGCGTTTGTGAACACGTATGACCTGGTGGTGCTGGACCTGCTGTTGCCGGGGAAAGACGGGATGGCGGTGTGCCGGGAGTTGCGGGCGGGGGGCGCGGCGGTGCCGATTCTG
Organism: uncultured Solibacteraceae bacterium; assembly: GCA_964430625.1. GTDB lineage: Bacteria > Acidobacteriota > Terriglobia > Bryobacterales > Bryobacteraceae. The sequence goes on along the minus strand of CAYSFR010000028.1, from coordinate 112,447 downwards.
ATGCTGACGGCGATGGGAGACACGGCGTCGCGGATTCGGGGGCTGGACGCGGGAGCGGACGATTACCTGGCCAAGCCGTTCGACCTGGACGAGTTGCTGGCGAGGATCCGGGCGCTGCTGCGGCGGGCGCCGGCACTGCGGCAGACGGTGGTGCGGATTGACGATCTGGAGATCAACACGCACACGCATACGGTAACGCGGGGCGGGCGGGCGATTGCGCTGACCGGGAAGGAGTATTCGCTGTTGGAATATCTGGCGCTACGGCAGGGGGCGGTGGCGGGGCGGGAGGAGATCAGCGAGCATGTGTGGGACGAGGAGTACGATCCGTTTTCGAACCTGATCGAGGTCTATGTGCAAAGGCTGCGGCGGAAGATCGACCGGGACGGGTCGAGGCGGCTGCTCCATACGAGGCGGGGGGAGGGATACCGGTTGGCGGTAAGCGAGGATCGGGATGGTTAATTCCTTCCGGCTGCGGCTGACGCTGTGGTGGGTGGGGGCGCTGGCGGTGCTGCTGGTGGTGTTCAGCCTGGGGGTATATTCCCTGCTGGCGCGGAGCGTACGGGAGCGGTTCGACGCGACGATGCGGGCGGCCGGGGAGGTGACGGCGTTATCGGTGAATCACGAGATTGTGGAGCACCGGGGCCGGGAGGCGGGAGAGGCGTCGATCCGGCAGGTGTTGCAGACGATGCATCAGGTGTCGTTCCCGAGGCCGTCGATCGCGGTGTTCGCCGGCGGGCGGCAGGTGGCGATGAAGCACGGGATTGAGGGGATGCGCGAGTTGGCCGGGGACGTGGCGGCGGGGTTCCATATGCGAGGTTTCTACCGGTTGGCGGTGTTTGAGACCGTGGTGCCGGAGGCGGGAGCAACCTACCGGATTGTGGTGAGCCAATCGACGCTGCCGATGGAGGAGGAGTTGGCCGGAGTGCGGCGAATCCTGTATTTTTGCGTGCCGGTGGGCGTGCTGCTGGCGTCGGTTGGCGGGTATTTTCTGGCGAGGCGGAATCTGGCGCCGATTGTGGCGATGACGGCGGAGGTGAACCGGATCACGTCGCAGAATCTGCATCAACGGGTGGCGGTGGCCAACCCGCGGGATGAGTTGGGACGGCTGGGGGGCACGTTCAATGAATTGTTGGAGCGGCTGCATGCATCGTTTGCCGATCAGCGGCGATTCATGGCGGATGCGTCGCATGAGTTGCGGACGCCGCTTTCGGTGGCGTTGACGGCGGCGCAGGTGAACCTGGAAGGCGGACCGCGGACGCGGGAGGAAAACGAAGAGACGCTGCGGATCGTGACCGAGCAGTTGCGCCGGCTGAAGCGGATTGTGCAGGACATGTTCCTGCTGGCGCAGGCGGATTCGGGGGCATTTGCGCCGGAGCGGGCTCCGTATTATCTGGACGAGGTGGCCGAGGAGGCGGCGCGGGGGGCGCGGATCCTGGCCGGGCCGCAGGGGGTGACGGTGGAGGTGGAGAGCGACGGGGAGGCGGAGTTGGAGGGGGATGAGGGGCTGATCCGGCAGTTGCTGGCGGGATTGTTGGACAATGCGCTGCGGCATACGCCGGCCGGGGGTTCGGTTCGGGTGCGGGTGCGGCGGGCAGAGCCCGGGTGGAGCGTGGAGGTGGCCGACACGGGGACAGGGATTCCGGATACGGACCGGCCGCATATCTTTGACCGGTTCTACCGGGCGAACAAGGCGCGGACGCGGGCTGCGGGCGGATCGGGGCTGGGCCTATCGATCGGGCGATGGATAGCGGAGATGCACGGGGGGCGGCTGGAACTGACGGCGACGAGCGGGAAGGGGACGGTGTTTACGTTGTGGTTACCGGGGAAGAGGTGACGGCTACACTGGATTTGTGCGCTCCATCTTTCATATCGACATGGACGCGTTTTTTGTTTCCGTCGAGGAGTTGTATGACCCCTCGTTGAAGGGGAAACCTGTAGTTGTTGGCGGCAAGGCGCATGAGCGGGGCGTGGTATCGGCGGCGTCGTATGCGGCGCGGAAGTTTGGGGTGCACTCGGCGATGCCGCTACGGACGGCGGCGCAGTTGTGTCCGCAGGCCATATTTTTGGACGGGCACCGGGACCGGTATGAGCTCTATTCGGGCAAAGTGCGGACAGTGATTGAGTCGTTTACCCCGAGATTCGAGATGGCATCCATTGATGAGGCGTATCTGGACATGACAGGGACGGAGCGGCTGCACGGGCCGCCGCTGGCGGCGGCGCACAAGCTGCATGAGGCGATCATGGGGGCGACGGGGCTGAACAACTCGATCGGGTGTTCGACGGCGCGGCTGGTGTCGAAGGTATCGTCGGACCAGGCGAAGCCGAACGGGGTGTTGTGGATTCCGCCGGGGGCGGAGGCAGCGTTTCTGGCGCCGTTGGACATACGGAAGATCCCGGGGATCGGGAAGGTGGCCGAGCGGCAGTTGCACGAGATCGGGATCTACAAAGTGGGGGATCTGGCGGGGCTGGACGACCGGTACCTGATGGAGCGGTTCGGGAAGCTGGGCCTGGCGCTGGCGGGGAAGGCGAAGGGGTTCGACGCGGGGTCGTGGTTTGAGAAGGAGATGGCGGGCGGGGAGGATCCGAAGTCGATCAGCCATGAGCATACGTTTGCTGAAGATACGGCGGATGCGGAGACACTGACGGCGACGCTGGCGCATTTGAGCGAAAAGGTGGGGCGGCGGCTGCGGGAGCACCGGTTGCATGCGCGGACGGTGCAGATCAAGTTCCGTTATTCGGACTTTTCGACGTTTACGCGGGCACAGAGCCTGGACCATGCGACGCAGTTGGACACCGAAATCTACCAGACGGCGCGGGAGCTGTTTTTGCGGAACTGGGAGAAGCGGCGGGCGATCCGGCTAATCGGGGTGCATGCCTCGGGATTTGCGGAGGCAGAAGGGCAGTTGGACCTGCTGGCCGGGGAGCGGAACAACAAGTTGAAACGGGTGTTCAGCGCGGCGGACGCGTTACGGGACAAGTTCGGGGAGGGGATGGTGAATCTGGCTGGGGGGATGCGGGGGCGATTTCGAGAGAGAATCCACGACGGACTCAGCAATAAGCCGGAGGATCCGTAACCATTTTTGATGCGAGAATGGGGGGAGTTTTCGCGTATACACACATGCGGCCCATTTTCTCTCTTCTCCTTCTCTCCACATCTTTGATCGCACAGAGGGGGGTACCTCCGGCCGTTCTGCATGCCGCACCGGCCAAAGCGGCGGCGGCGGCGCCGGGGGCGCGGTATGCGCTGCGAGCGGCGCCGGAGCGGTGGCTGGAGCCCGTAAGCGCCAGTGAACGAGCAGCGAAGAAGGTACGGGCTGGGTTGACGCAGATCGGGATGCACCGGGGCGTGAGCGAGGCCAATCTGGAAGGGTCGTGGCAGACGGCGCGGGATGGTTCGCAGATCTGGCGTCTGGTGCTGCGGTCGCCGGGAGCAGCGGGGATCCGGCTGCATATGGAAGAGTTTCATGCCGGGCCGGGGCGGCTATGGATCAGCGAATTGCAGGGGGACAAGCCGCAGACGTTTGGGCCTTATACGCTGGACGGCATTCACAACGACGGGGAGTTCTGGACGAATACGGCGCTGGGCGAGGCGGTGTTGATTGAGTTTGAGACGACTTCGCGGTCGCGGACGCTGCCGTTCCGGATTTCCGAGATTTCGCATCTGACGGAGTTTCCGGTACAGTTCGGCAAGGGCGGGGCGGAGTTGGGATTAGCCAAGGTGGGGGAGGAGCGGAACGCGGCGTTGCGGTGCAACCTGGACGTGAACTGCTATCCAGAGTATGCCGAGCTGGCGCGGGCGGTGGCACGGTATTCGTTTGAGACCTCCGAGGGCGGGGCGCTGTGTTCAGGGACGGTGATGAACACACGGAACAGTTCGATGATTCCGTATTTTCTAACGGCGGCGCACTGTGTATCCTCCGATACGGAAGCACGGACGGTGGAGGCGTTCTTCCTGTACCAGACGCAGAGTTGTAACGGTCCGGCGCCGAGCACCTCCTCAGTGCCGCGCGCGCTGGGAGCGCGGTATCTGGCGGGAAACTCGATTGAAGGTGGCGACTTCACGCTGCTGCGGCTGAACAGCGTGCCGAACGGCACGATATTTGCGGGGTGGACGCCAGACGAGCATCCGGTGGGAGCGGCGGTGACGGGGATTCATCATCCGACGGGGGATTTGAAGAAGATTTCGTTCGGAGCGCGGGGGGACTACATCAACTCGCGAGGGCGGCCGGCGCAGAATTTTTATACGATTCTGTGGCGGGAAGGGGTGACCGAGGGCGGGTCGTCGGGATCGGGAATCTTCAACGATCAGAAGCAGTTGGTGGGGATGTTGTCGGGCGGGCCGCGGCCGCCGGCGGGACAAACGGAGTGCGACCTGCGGCCGGCATTCGACTGGTACGGGCGGTTTGACGTGGCGTTTCCGCAGATCCGGAACTTCCTGGAAGACCGGGCGGGCGGGAGTACGGGAGGCGGGACGACGGCGCCGCCTACCGGAAATGTTTTGACGAGCGGGACGGCGGCGCAGGTGACGTTCCCGGCGGTGTCGAGTTCGACTCTCTACAACGGGTCGCAGGGCTACCGGGTGGTGGTGCCGGAGGGGGCAACGGAGTTGGAGATCACGCTGGCGACGGCGAACGGGGATCTGGACCTTTTCGTGTCCTATGACAGCGATCCGACGATTGATAGCGGCCGGATCCGCTCCGACTACAACTCGATCAGCGATTCGGGGAATGAGCGGATCGTGATTAACGGGCGGTCCTCGCCGGCGCTCCGGGCGGGCACGTATTACATTGCTGTGGCGTCTTACACGACGGGACGGGACATCCCGGCGACGCTGACGGCGCGCATTACGACGCCGGGCGGCGGCGGGAGTACGCCGGGCGGCGGGACGGGAGCGACGACGACGTTGCTGACGAGCGGGACGAGCCGGAATTTCACGCTGCCGGCGGTTACGGGCGGGACGTTGTTCCGCGGGGCGCAGGCCTACCGGATCGATGTTCCGGCGGGGGCGACGCAGTTACAGATCCGGGTGAATACGACGACGCCGAACGCGGATGTGGATTTGTTTGCGCGGTTTGGGGCGGAAGTTGTGGTGGAGAACGGGCGTGTGACGGCCGACCACAAGTCCGACGGGGCGACCGGAAACGAGGTGATCACGATTACGCCGCAATCGTCGCCGACGCTGCGCACGGGTACCTATTACATTGCGTTGGGATTGTTTACCAATGGGATTGAGGTAACTGGGAGTGTAACGGCGACGGTGACGACGGGCGGCGGGGGAGGCGGATCGACGGGTCCGACGACGCTGCTGACGAGCGGAGTGAGCCGGAATTTCAGTGTGCCGGCGGTGACGGGCGGGACGCTGTTCTCCGGCGCGCAGGCCTACCGGATCGATGTACCGGCCGGTTCGACGCAGTTGCAGATCCGGGTGAACACGACGACGCCGAATGCCGACATTGATCTATTTGCGCGATTCGGGACCGAGGTAACGGTGGAGAACTCGCGGGTAGTGGCCGATCACCGTTCGGAGAGCGAAACGGGGAACGAGACGATCACCATAACGGCGCAGTCGAATCCGGCGCTGCGTGCTGGCACCTACTATATTGCGCTCGGACTGTTTACGAACGGGGTGGCGGTGAACGGGAGTATCACGGCGACGGTGACGGGAGGGTCGACGGGCGGCGGAGGCGGGAGCCCGGTATCGCTGCTGAGCGGTGTCTCGCAGACCGTCAACATACCGGCGACGGCGTCTCCTTCGCTGACCGGCGGGAGCCTGGCGTATACGATCACAGTGCCGGAAGGGGCCCGGCGGCTGCTGATCAACTATCAGGCATCGACGCCGGACGTGGACGTAGACATGTATGTGAAGTTCGGGCAGTTGGCGACTGTGGTGGGCGGAAAGCCGAACGCCGACTACGCGTCCGAAGGGCCAGCGGGCGAGGAACGGATTGAGATTACCGCGGCATCGAATCCGCCGCTGAAGGCGGGTACCTACTACATTCAGTTTGCGAACTTCACCAATACGAAGGCGGTTTCGGGAAGTCTGCAGGCGGTAGTGGAGTTAGGAGCGCCGGCACCGGTGGAACCGCAGGCTCCGACGGTGCTGAGTTCAGGGCTGCCAGGAAAGATGGCGCTGCCGGCGGTGGAGGGACCGATTCTCTTCACGGGCAACTACGGCTACCGGATTCAGGTGCCTGAGGGGGCGTCGCGTTTGACGATCCGGCTGGCGACAGCGACGCCGAACGCTGATGTGGATCTGTACGTTCGCTATGGGGCGGACGTGGACCTGACGGCGGAGGGCGAGATTATTGCCGACCATTATTCGGAGTCTCTGACGGGTAACGAGGTGATTGTGATTACGAGCGAATCGAATCCTCCGCTGCGGGCGGGCACCTATTACATTGCCACGGCCCTGTTTACGCCGGGCGTGGCCGTGACCGGGTCGGTGACGGCCACGGTGGAGCGGGCGCCAACGGCGACTCCGGCGGTGGGCCGCGAATTGACGTTCGACACGCCGACGAGCTTCAGCCTACCGGCGGTGGAGGGACCGATTCTATTCGGCGGATCCAACGTCTTCCGGGTGAACGTGAACCAGCCGGGCGGACTGAAGTTCGAACTGCGGACGGATACGCCGGGCGTGGATGTGGACGTACATGTGCGGTTCCAACAGCCGCCGGCGATTGAGAATGGGCGGATTGCGGCCGATTTCTCGGCGACCGGAGACACGGGGAATGAGGACCTGACGGTGTTGCCGAACCTGATCGGCAACCGGCTGGGGACCTACTATGTGGCGCTGGCGCTTTATACGCCGGGAGTGCCGGTGAACGGGACGCTGCTGGTGCGGCCGATTGCGCCGGGGACCTCCGGGGACGCCAAGCGGGAGATGCTGACGGTGGACAAGAGTTCGGGTTCTGAGACGTTGAAGCCGAAGATTCAGTTCCGCCAGGAATGAAGTACCGGTTCTATGTTCTAGCGGCGGCGCTGCTGTTTTCCACCGGCGGCGCCGCCATCAAAGCGACAACGTTAAGCAGTTGGCAGGTGGCGAGCCTGCGTTCGCTGGTGGCGGCGGTGGCATTGCTGGCGCTGCTGCCGGAAGCGCGACGGATGGGGGACCGGCGGGTGTGGGTAGCGTCGACGGCGTATGCGGCGACGCTGGTGCTGTTTGTGCTGGCGAACAAGCTGACGACGGCGGCCAACGCGATCTTTCTGCAGGCGACGGCGCCGTTCTATTTGCTGGCGATCGGGCCGTTATTGCTGAAGGAGCCGAACCGGCGGCGGGATTATGTGCTGGGCGGAGTGATGGCGGCGGGGATGGCGCTTTTCTTTTTTGACGCCTCCGGAGCGTCGGCGCTGGCACCGAATCCAGGATTGGGAAACGCGTTGGCGGCGGCGACGGGACTGACGTGGGCGCTGACGGTGACGGCGTTGCGGGGGCTATCGAAAGAGGGCGGAGCGGGCGGATTGCCGGTGGTGGCGGCGGGGAATCTGGTGGCGTTCGGGGCAGCGCTGCCGTTCGCATGGCCGGTAGGGGCGATCAGCGGGGCAGACGTGGCGGTGCTGCTCTATCTGGGGATTTTTCAGATCGGGCTGGCCTATTTCTGCATGACGCGGGGGGTGAAACATGTGCCGGCGTTTGAGGCGTCGGTGCTGATTCTGCTGGAACCGGCGATGAATCCGGTATGGACGTACTTCGTGCACGGGGAGAGGCCCGGGGCGCTGGCGCTGGCCGGAGGGGCGATCATCATGGCGGCGACACTGGCCCACAGCCTGTCGGGGCCGGCGCCGGTCAGGGAAGCGCGGCAGTAAAGGCGTCGATATCGGCGGGGCTGATATAGAAATGGGGGGAGACGCGGAGCCAACCGGCACGGGGGGCGGTGATGATTCCTTTCTCCTTCATGTCGCGCCAGATGACGCGGCAATCGATCCCGGGTTTGCGGAGAGAGACGATGCCGGAGCCGGTTTCCGGGGTACGGGTAGTGAGAAGTTCGTAGCCTTTGGCGAGGGCGCCGGCGGCGACGCTATCGGCAAGAGAGAGGACGGCCGGGGCGATGTTGGCTATGCCGACCTCATTGAGGTAACGGAAAGCGGCCTCCAGGCCGAAGCAGCCGATCGTATTGAGGGTGCCGGGTTCGTAGCGGCCGGCATCGGGGCGGAGGGTCATGTCGCGGGAGGCGTAGTCGGCGTGGGAGGCGGCGTTGGTCCAGCCAAATTCGACAGGATCGATCTGGTCCTGGCGGTCGCGCTGGATGTAGAGAATGCCGCAGCCTTCGGGGCCGGTGAGCCATTTGTGGCCATCGGCGGCGGCGGCGTGGATGCGGCATTTACGGACGTCGAAGGGGAAGGCACCGAGGCCCTGGATGGCATCGACGAAGAAGAAGACATCGTGACGGTGGCAGATTTCGCCGATGGCTTCCAGGTTGGCGCGGTAACCGGAGAGGAACTGAACGAAGGAGATGGCCAGAAGGCGGGCTCCTTTGGCGGCGCGGTCAATTTCGTCCAAGGGAGCATCGGGGCGGAGCCAGGTGATTTCTACGCCGCGGGATTGGAGACGGATCCAGGGGTACTGGTTGGCGGGAAACTCGTCGTGGAAGGCGACGATGCGGTCGCCGGGGCGCCAATCGAGTCCAAGGGCGATGGTGGCGATGCCTTCGGAGGTATTTTTAACAATTGCAATTTCGCGGGGGTCTGCGTTGCACATTTTGGCCGATTCGACGCGGAGGGCTTCGTAGCAGGCCATCCACTTGTCGTAGTGGAAGGAGCCAAACTCTTCGGCATCGGAGGCGAGCCAGCGCATGGCTTCGGCGGCGGGGCGGCAGAGCGGGGAGACGGCGGCGTGATTGAGGTATACCAAGTTTTTGGTTACGGGAAAGGAGGCGCGGTGGCGCTCCCACAAGTTTTCGCTAAGCATTTGGAAACCCATCGTATCCTCTATGCGTAACATGAAGTGAGCCTGCGGGGCGACACTGTGCCCTGGGCGCGTCAGCGCTATAATTGAGGGCGAGTTTGCAAGGAGTCCTATGAAACGTCTGCTCCCTGTTCCTATTTTGGCGGCCATCGCATTGATTTTGCCGGTGGCGCCCGTCTACGGCGAGGACGCCAAGGCCACCGACAAGAAGGCCACGGAGAAGAAAGAGGCCGAAAAGCCGAAGACGGCTTCGAACAAAAAGAAGCCGGCGAAGAAGGACGTGGAGGCGATCGGGGAGCGGGACGTGGGCAAGGGGACGAACTTCTACTCGATTGAGAAGGAGATCGCCCTCGGCAAGGGACTGGCGCAGGAGATCGAGCGGTCGGCGAAGATTGTCGACGACCCGGTCATCGCCGAGTATGTAAATCGCGTGGGTCAGAACCTGGTGAGGAACTCCGACACGAAGGTGCCGGTGACGATCAAGGTGATCGACAGCGAGGAAGTGAATGCGTTCGCACTGCCGGGCGGATTCTTCTTTGTGAACACGGGATTGATTTTGAAGGCGGAGAGCGAATCCGAACTGGCCGGCGTGATGGCGCACGAGATTGCCCATATTGCGGCGCGGCACGGCACGAAGCAGGCGACGCGCGGGCAGATTGCTAATTTGGCTACTATTCCGCTGATTTTCATGGGCGGCTGGGCCGGCTACGGCATCCGGCAGGGCGCGAGCATTCTGGTACCGATGGGATTTCTGGCGTTCTCGCGCGGGTTTGAGCGCGAGGCCGACCTGCTGGGCTTGCAGTATCTGTATAAGGCCGGCTACGATCCGACATCGTTTGTGGACTTCTTCGAAAAGCTGCAATCGCTGGAGAAGCGGAAGCCGGGGACGCTGGCCAAGGTGTTCTCGTCGCATCCGATGACGGATGACCGCATTGAGACGGCGCAGAAGAACATTCAGGAGTTGCTGGAAGCCAAGCCGGAATATGTGGTGACGACTTCGGAGTTCCACGAAGTGAAAAACCGGTTGAGTTCGCTTCTGAACCGGCGGAAGGGCGAAGAGCCGGACTCGAACCGTCCGCGGCTGCGCCGGGCGCCGGGTTCCACGACCGGGCCGGTGGATGCCGACGAAGACGGGAACAAGCCGAAGGAAGACGAAGAAGAGCGTCCGAAGCTCAAGAAGCGTCCGACTGCCGCACCTGAAAATTAGCAGGGGCGAAACTTTACGAAACGAGCAGGGTCGCGGCAGCCGTCGCGACCCTTATAATTTGACTATGCGCCGTTCCGCATTTCTTCAGTGCCTCGCCGGGTCCGTTCTCTACGGTCAGGACCCCGCGCCGATCAACGTATCCGTGAATGAAGTCATCGTGCCGGTCACGGTCACCGATGAAAAGGGTCGGTTCGTGGCCGACCTTTCCAAAGACGACTTCAAGATCTATGACGAAGGGAAGCTGCAGAAGATCTCCTATTTCAGCCGGGAGCGGAATCAGCCGGTGGTGGTGGGTTTCCTGCTGGACCTGTCGAACGCGAGCCGGTTGCACTGGAAGAACTACCAGGAATCGTCGATTGAGTTGGCGCTGGCGCTGATTCCCGATGACGACAAGCGGTTCTCGGGTTATCTGATCACCTACGGGAACGAAGCGGAACTCGCGGTGAATACGACGCAGGATTCTTCGAAGATCGTGGAGAAGATCCGGAAGCTGAAACCGGGCGGGGGCGCGGCGCTTTACGACGCGATCTATACGGCGTGTACGTCGCGGAGCCTGGTGAAGGGCGAACCGCTGGAACCGCGGCGCGTGATTGTGGTGATTGGCGACGGACACGACAACGCGAGCAAGAAGACGCTGGACGAAGTGGTGGAAATCGCACAGCGCAACCTGGTGACGATTTACGGGGTGTCGACGGTGGCGTTCGGGTTTAACACCGTCGGCGAGAAGAATCTGACGCGGTTGGCCGAGGAAACAGGCGGACGGGTGGAGTATCCGCTGCAGGGGCTGTACAAGGATGTGTCGGGGTATCTGTCGACGCCTTCCGACGAAGGAAACTACGCGCTGAAGGTGGGCACGGGAGGATATGCCTCCGAGATCGCCAAGGGGATGTTCCGGGCGGTATCGAATACGGCGGGCGAAGTGACGACGCAGTACATTTTGCGGTACGTACCTGAGAACGCGGACCAGCCGAAGGTATTCCGGAATATCCGAGTGTCGGTGCAGTTGCCCAATGTGACGGTACGGGCACGAAAAGGGTACTATCCATACGCGCCGGAAGTAAAGCCGAAGTAAAATCGGGCGATAAGAGAAGTACACCGAGATGGGAACGACTTTCCAGATGCGCAGCCTGGAGTACATCGTTCTAGAGGTGTGCTTGCCGGGGAACCAACCGGAAAATGCAGGGATAATCCTCCTGGACCGGGAGGAGGGGCAACTGTATGTAAAGGCCCGGCGGGACTGGGATTCGTTTGCCGGAGAAGAGGCCGACGTGTTGTCCGGGCTGGAAGAGATGATCGAAGAGATGGCGCGGGAAAAGGGAGCAGCGGAGACGCTGTCCTTCATAGAGACCGCGTTTTCCGGCGTGGTGCGGGCGACGGACCGGCAAACGACGGTGGCGGCCGATCCGGAGGCGCGGCTGCGGCGGCTGTACCGGGAGAGCGTAAACAGTGTGGGAGCGATCCCGGTGATTCAACTGCGCGCGGCAGCGGGGGGGCTGAGCGAAGAGCAGTTGCCGGGCGAGGTGCTGGGGACGGTGGATCCGCCGGCCGGGGTGCGGGCGGCGCCGGGCATGTTTGCGGCAACGGTGGTGGGGCGATCGATGGAGCCGCTGATTCCGGACGGGAGTTTGTGTCTGTTCCGGCCGCATGGGGGCGGGAGCCGGAACGGGCAGAAGCTATTAATTGAGAAATTCGGGTCATCGGAGGCGTCAGCGCAGTTTACGGTAAAGGTATACCGGAGCGAGAAGCGGGTGCAGGAGGACGGCACCTGGGAGCATGAGCGGATCCGGATGATTCCGCTGAACCCGGAGTTTGCCGAGTGGAACCTGACGCCGGAGGAGTTCCGGGTGATCGGGGAGTTTGTGGCTGTGTTGCCTGCCGAAGAATGAGCGGAGTTGCGCAGGCGCGGGAGCTCTTGGCCCGGGCGGGGCGGGTGGCGGTTTTGACGGGCGCGGGGATTTCTGCCGAGAGCGGGATCCCGACGTTTCGTGGAGCGGGGGGACTGTGGCGCAATTTCCGGCCGGAAGAGTTGGCGACGCCCGAGGCGTTTGCGCGGGATCCGGAGATGGTTTGGGAGTGGTACATGTGGCGCCGGGGGTTGATCGCCAAGGCGGAGCCAAACGCGGGGCACCGGGCGATTGCGGCGATGAAGCGGGCGACGCTGATTACGCAGAATGTCGATGGATTGCATGACCGGGCGGGGTCGAAGGGGATTCTGAAGGTCCATGGGGACATCTGGATTTCGCGGTGTTCCCGGTGCGCTTATCAGCGGGTGGACCGGACGGTGGAGTCTACCGGCTTGCCGCGGTGCGTGGAATGCGGGGCGGCGCTGCGTCCCGGGGTGGTGTGGTTCGGGGAGGGGCTGCCGAGGCTGGTTTGGGACGAGGCGGAACGGGCGGTGAACCGGTGTGAGGTGTTGCTGGTGGCGGGGACATCGGCGCAAGTGTATCCGGCGGCGGGGCTGATCGACCTGGCGACGCGGGCCGGGGCGGCGACGATTGAGGTGAACCTGGAGGGGACGGCGTACTCGGAGGCGGTGACGGTGTCGCTTCGCGGCCTCTGCGGGGAGATATTGCCGGAATTGGTAGGGTAGGGGGAGGAGTGAAGCCACGCTGGCGGCGAGAAGGCCCCACGGAGCGGCGTTCGTTGCCTCCAGCATGAGGAGGAGGGGGCGCGAAGATTAGAAGCGCTGGGGGCCCCGGAAGCGTTGCTGGCGGGGGTGGGTTAAAGGGGCGGATCTTCGACGAGTTGGATGGCGAGGCGATCGGGGCCTTCGATCATGGCAGCACGGGTTTGGGAGCCAGGGAGTCTGCGAGGACGGGAGAGGATACGGACGCCGGCGGCGCGGAGTTGACGGAGGCGGACGTCGAGGCGATCGACGCGGAGACCGAGGTGGTCAATGGCGCGGCCGCGGGTGGAGACGAGGGACTTGGGCCCCTGCAGGTACTCGACGGGGAAGATGATGACGTTGACGGTATCGAGTTGGAAACTGACGGAGGGAGCGACTTGGAATCCTTTGTAAAATCGGGGTTCGCGGGAGGGAGTGCGGCCCGGCGGGGGCCAGGGGATACCGAAGTGGCGGGCCCACCATAGGCCGGCGGCGACGGGATCGGCACTGAGGAGATGGAGGTGGCCGAAGCGGTGGTGGCTGGCGGTGTTGAGTTCGATAAGGGCGCCGGCAGGTCCGCGGACGTAGGCATAGAAGAAGCCGGGGGAGCGGGTGAGGTCGCTGATGTCGGTAAGGGGAGTAGCGAATTCGGTGCCCTTGGCGAGTTGCGCGGCGTACTCGCGCTTCATGTCCTCGGCCCCCCAGCCGATGTGCCAAATGGCGGATTCGATGGCTGACGGAGGGGGAGAGTTCACCCGGCGGAAGAGGAGTTGGCCGCCGGCGACGTTGAGGACACCGGGCGAAGGAGAGTCACACTCGAAATGGGAGGTGTAGAAAGCGACCGCGGCGGCCGGATCGGTGACGTTGAGTTGGAGGTGGCGAAAATGGACCTCGGCGAGCAGCGTGCCAGTAAAAAGCGCCAGAATGAATGAAACCCGCATCCGAAGATCAGAGTATCCCATGACCCCACTTCTGTTTCTGCTTGCCGCGCTGAATCCGCTTCTCCTTCGTGAAAGCGAGGTACCGGCGAAACCGGTTCCCTTCTCCCAGATCCAAGCCGAACATGTGGGTCCGGCGATCGATGCCCGGGTGGCGGAGGCGCGGAAGGCGCTGGCGGCTTGGAAAACCCGGACCGGGCCGGCAACCTTCGCCAATACCGTCGTTGCGTTCCGGGAATTGGACCGGGAACTGGCGTTCACGCTACAGATCGTGAGGACGATCGAATCGACGGCGACGACGCCGGCGTTCCAGAAGGCTTCGGCGGCCGCTGTGCCGGCGGCGATGGCGTTCCGGCAATCGCTGGCGATGGACCCGGAGGCGGCGGCAAAGGTGACCGCTTTTGCAAACTCGGAGGCGGCCAAGGGGTTGAACGATGTCGACCGGCGCCTTTTGCAGGTGACGCTGGACCTCTTTCGACGGAGCGGGGCGGGGTTGGATACGGCACAGCGGACGCGGCTGAACGAGATCAACCGGGAGTTGCAGCAGTTGTCGCTGCGGTTTGGTTCCAACCTGACACAGGCGTCGGCGGCGTGGGAGCACTACGTGACCGATGAGGCGGAGTTGCGGGGGTTGCCCGGGTGGCTGAAGGAGTCGGCGAAGGCCGACGCCACCCGGCGCGGAAAACCGGGATGGAGGTTGACCTTGCAGGCGCCGGTACAGGCAGCGGTCCTCAGCCAGGCCGATAGCGCCGATTTGCGGCGACGGATGCTCGCCGCGCAGGCGACGCTGGCGAGCGACGTCAACACGCCCAACGCGGACCGGCAACTGGCGCTGCGCGCCGAGAAGGCGAAACTGTTGGGGTTCGCCTCTTTCGCCGACTATCAGTCGGCCGACCGGATGGCGGAAAGCGGGGCGAAGGTGATGAAGTTCCTGGGAGACATTGAGACCGCGGCGCGGCCCGCGGCCGAGCGGGACCTGGCTGAGTTGCAGGCATTCCGGCGGGAGTTGGAAGGCGCGGACGCGCCGGCGCTGGCCCCTTGGGACGTTGCTTACTACGCCAACAAGTTTTCGCGGAAACAGATCGGCATCGAACAGGAAATGCTGCGGCCGTACTTCCCGCTGCCAAGGGTGCAGGAGGGGCTGTTTGCGTTCGTGAAAAAGCTGCACGGGCTGGAGATCGTGAAGTTGGAGAATGCCGAGGTGCTGGACCCCAGCGTTGGCTACTACCGGGTGAACCGGAACGGGGAAGCGGTGGCGTATCTCTACATGGACCTGTTCCCCAGGGAGAGCAAGCGGAGCGGGGCGTGGCAGGCCTCGCTGGTGACCGGGCACCCGGGGCGGCCGCATGTTGGTGGCATCTACGCGAATCTGACGCCGCCAGCGGGCGGCCGGCCGGCGCTGCTGACGCACCGGCAGGTACAGACGCTGTTTCATGAGATGGGGCATTTCCTGCATCTGGCGTTGAGCCGGGTACCGTATGCGGCGATCGGGGGGACGAACGTGGCGTGGGACTTTGTGGAGTTGCCCTCGCAGCTGATGGAGAATTTCCTGTTTGAGAAAGAGGTACTGCTGGCGATCTCCGGGCATTTCGAGACCGGGGAGAATCTGCCGGAGGCTTACTACGAAGGGATTCGTAAGTCGCGCGGCTTTCGCGGCGGGACGACGCTTCTGGGCCGCGCGGGTCAGAGCGCGATGGACATTCTGCTGCACAGTGAGTACAAGAGTGCCGACTCGGCCGGAGGATTGCGGCAATACGCCCGGCGGATAGCGGACCGCTACCAGACGGTGAAGCCGATGGAAGAGGCCAATCCGGTATCGGCGTTTACGCATCTGTTCAGTGGCGCCTACGGGGCGGGCTATTACTCGTATTTGTGGTCGGATATGCTCGATGCGGATGCCTACTCCCGATTCAGCGGCGGGGTAACGGCGGCGGCGCAGCAGTTCCGGGAGAAGGTACTGGAGCGAGGGAATGCGGCGCCTGCGGGGTCACTTTACCGTGATTTCGCGGGGCGGGAGCCGGCGGTAGGTTCGTTGCTGCGGAAGTATGGAGTAGCAGAAACCGCGACGAAGTAGCAGTTCTCTTCAAGTCCGTGAACATCTCGCCGATGAGGAAGTTATTCCAGCACCGGGCCAGGCGCGACTGAAACGCCGCGCCGCCGGGGAGGAAAATTCTCCATCCGCCGCAAGGGCCGAGTCCGGCTGGCGGAAAACAGCAGGGACGGGATGTTCACTTTCGATCGAGCGCTATTTTGCGCTTGCCTACTCGCGTCTACTTTCAGCGCGACGGGGCAGGAAACAGATGCACCGCCAGCGGCGCCGCGCCCCAAAATCGAGTTGCCGGAGTTGGTAACGGACCGGCCCGACTTTACGGAGTCGGCCGAAGTGGTGGGCCGGGCGGTGTTCCAGTTGGAGACCGGATTCAGTTTGAACAAAGCGGCGTTAAACGGGGAGAAGGAGCGGTCGATCACCGGGCCGTTTCCGCTCCTGCGTTTGGGCTTGACCAGACGGGTGGAGTTTCGACTTGCCGGCGACGGCTACTCCTGGCAACGGCTGACGACGAACGAGGCGGACGAGCGGGCGCACGGGCGCTCGGACTTTTCGCTGGGCGGTAAGGTGAAGTTCTTCGACCAGACGGCTGTATTGCCGGACTTTGCGGTGATAGCGGCCGTAATGGTGCCCAAGGGCCACCCGCAATTTCGCAGCACGGGATACGATCCGGAGGTCAAACTATGCGTAGCCAAAGACGCACCGGCCGGATTCACACTCTCCAGCAACTTCAACTTCGCATCGGTGAAGGATGGCGACGGACGGTTTCTGGCACGGGCACTGACCATGTCGGCAGGTCACGCCGTATGGCGGGAACTGAGCATGTATGCCGAGGCTTACAACGTAACGATCGATCGCGGAATGGGGACAAGTACGATCGTCAACGCCGGGCTAACGCATCCGATCGGCAGGGGTGCGCAAGTGGACGTTCTTGCGGGCCACTCGGTGGCCGGAAGACAAGTGGGGTGGTTTGTGGGAGTGGGGTTCTCCATCCGGCAACCGCTGATTCCAACACTCCGTAATTAACGCTTTGGGACTCCGCAATTGGCCTTCTGGCAGGTGGAGTTCTTGCATTTCACACAACCCTGGCTGCAGACCTTCGGCCGATGACGATTCACCCGCACCATGCGGCAGGGCTCGTCCTTCGGAGGCGACTTTGCGGCTGGTTCAAAGAAAGCCTCGGCACCAGGAAGAAAGCAGAACCCGAGGAGAAGGAACGTAGCCGGGGATCTGGAAATCATTTGTGGCGGTACTCCTCGTTCGGGAAATGAGCGGGTCTAAGAGAATGCTACAAGGATCGCCCTAGTTCGCCAACCGCGCAGTGGTACCGGGACGGCTACTTGCATAGCGGTGGTGGGACTGGACCGCCCCCCCTTACAGCTGGTCAGGAATAGTTCAAATGGAAAACAAGCTTACATCGAAACAGACATGGCGGGAACGCCTGGAAAACACGTCGATAGCCTCGCGATTGAAGGGGCTAGGCCTCATCGCCATTCTTATGGTGATTCTGGTTGGATTCGTGGCAGTGAACGGGATGAGCCGACTGGGCGCGGACCTGACATCGGTGACGATCGCCGGACAGGCGTTGCGAAACCACTTGGAAGGGGACATGATGCACGATGCGATTCGCGGGGATGTGCTGGGAGCCTTGGGCGGAATGGCGGCAGAGCGAGATACGCAGGAGCAGTTACGGACGCACGTGGAGTGGTTTCGGGCGGCGGTGAAAAAGAACCAAGCGCTGGAGCTCGACCCGGAGACGCGGGCCCTGCTGGGGCAGAGTTCCGCAAAGCTGGAGTCATACGTTTCGACGGCCCAGGAGATCTGTTCGCTGGCCTACAGCAATTCACGGCTGGCCAAGCAGCGATTGGCACGATTTGACGCAGCATTCACAGAGGTAGAGAAGCAGAACGAGGCATTGAGCGACCGGATTGAGAAGGGAGCCGTGGAAGCAGAACATGCGGCGAAAGCAGACGCCGAATGGATGCGGAATCTGGTGATGCTGATCGGCGTTGGAGGAAGCGCGCTCCTTTTCCTGATTGCGGCGTGGACCGGCCGCTCCGTGACGAGATCGATCGGAAACATGGTGGGGACGTTGGAGCAGGTAGCGGAGGGGCGGCTGAACCGGCGGGCCGCCGAGAGTGGCGGTGCGGAGGTGGCGCGGATGGCGGCAGCGCTGAATCAGGCATTGGAGAAAATCGGGGCGACGTTATCGTTGATCAAGAGAGCGAGCCGGACGATCCATGCCTCGAGTCAGAGTCTGACCTCTCGAAATGAGCAGATCTCGGCGGTGGCCGAATCGACGGCGACATCGGCGAGCCAGCTGAGCCAATCCGGGGAGGTGGTCTCGGAGCGTCTGAATGCGGTCTCGGCGAGCGGGCTGGAGTTGTCGGCGTCAGTGAGAGAGATCTCCACGCAGGCATCGTCGGCCGCGGGGTTGGCGCAGAAGGCAAGCACAGCGGCCAACTCGGCGAACAGTTTGTTTGCGGTGCTGGAGACGACCAATCAGGAGATCGGGAATGTGGTGGCGGTGATATCGAGTATTGCCGACCAGACGAATTTGCTGGCGCTCAATGCGGCGATCGAAGCGGCCCGAGCGGGTGACGCAGGCCGGGGATTTGCCGTGGTTGCCGCCGAGGTGAAAGATCTGGCGTCGCAAACGTCGCAGGCCACCGAGGAGATTTCAAACCGGATTAGCGGGATACAGACACAAACCACGCGCGCGGTGGAGGCGATTCGCGCGTTGACCGGGATCATTGAGTCCGTCAACAATGTCTCGACGACGATTGCGGCGGCTGTGGAGGAACAGACGGCGGTGACGAAAGGAATTGAGGAACAACTGCACGACGCGAGCAACTCGACGCAGGACATCGCCGCTTCCGTGGGAACGCTGGCAGAAAACGCGGGGATGGCGAGCCGGAATGCGAGCGAGTCTTTAGCGGCAGCGCGGGATCTGCACGCAATCGCCGAGTCGCTGCAATCGTCGGTGGAGGTCTTCGAGTTGGCCGAATAGCGAGAGGCAATCAGGTATGCTCATCCTATGCTCACCCGATTGGCGCTCGGTATACTGCTGGCCGGCAGTCTGACCGCACAAGCGCCCGTGCTGACGGCCGCCGAGAAAGCGTTTCAAGAGTCGCTGCAGAATGTGACGCTAACCGGTTACTACACGACAGGAGACGGAAACGAGCTGAGGCAGGACCGCTATGTGATTGAGAAAATCGGTAAGGCGGGCGAGAACTTGTGGAAGTTCGACGTGCGGATTCAGTACAACGGCAAAGACATCGCGATTGCGATTCCGGTACCGATCCTTTGGGCCGGCGAGACGCCGGTGGTGACGCTCACCAATTTCACCGTTCCCGGTTCGGGAACCTTTACGGCACGGGTCTTGTTCCACGACGGGGCGTATGTAGGGACCTGGCAGAGTAGCGGGGGCCATGGCGGCAAGATGTTTGGCGCGATCCGAAAGAACGGCAATACCGGGCGGCCATAACGCGGTGCAACAACCGATATAATCCCGGCATGATCCGCCGCGAGTTCTTTCAACAGGTGCTGGCCACCGCCGCGCTTTCCCAGACGAGCCGGGGGCAGGCACCGTCCGGCGGTGCCGCTCCGATCGTGGAACGGCCCAACGCGAACCTGCCGCACAAGGGAAAGGTGCTGCTGGCGATCCAGGCACACTCTGACGACATTCCGCTGTCGGCGGCGGGCACTGTGGCCAAACTGATTGAAGAAGGCTATACGGGCTACCTGATTCGCGCCACCAACGACGACATGGGCGACGCACCCGGCCTTGGAACCCCAGGTACGATCGGCGAGCATGTATTGGGCAATGAACGGGACAACGCCGAGGTGGCACGAATTCTGGGGTGCAAAGGCCATTTTGACCTCAATTACAACAATCACCGGATGGCGGATGTCTCGCTGAACGAAGTGATCGGACGGCTGATCTTTCTCATCCGTGCGTTGAAGGCGGACACGGTGGTGTGTTGGGATCCATGGGCACATGATGAGGAAAATCCGGACCACTACACGACGGCACGGGCCGTGGAGGCAGCCAGTTGGATGGCCGGGAGGGCGCACGACTTTCCGGAGCAGATCGCAATGGGGCATGCGGTCAAGACAGTGGAAGAAAAGTACTACTTCGCGCGGCGGCCGGAGATTACACGGATAGTGGATGTAAGCAAACAGATCGGGAAAGTGGTGGAGGCGAATCGAGCGAATCGCGCCAAGGGACCGGCCGGGCACCTGGGCAGCCGGTTGCGTGCCGACCTGGCGAAGCGCAATCAGCGACTGGCGTTACTGGGCGACGACGACGCAACCGCCGAGCGGAACTACATCAAAGAATTCGTACTGACGCGGAGCCGGGCGCTGGGCGAGAAATACGGCGTGGAGTATGCCGAGGCGTTTCACTACATTGGGCCCGGCGCGGTGAGCCGGACACAGCGAATTGAGGAGTACATCAAGCGCCACGGGGTTCCGCGATGAGGGCGCGGTGGCGGGCAAGTTCGCCGGCATAGGCCGGATTGGCGGCGACATTGGTGAACTCACGCGGATCTTTGCGGTGATCGTAGAGTTCTTCGGCCGTGCCTTCCGCGTAGGTCCAGCGAATGTAGCGAAAGTTGGCGGTGCGGACGGCGCGGCCGGTGGTTTTACCGGCATCAAGTTGGGTGCGGGCGACGGATTTGTGGGGCCGTTTGGGGTTGTCGAGAACCGGCACTAAAGACTGGCCTTCCAGATTTGCCGGCGGTGTCAAGCCGCAGAGCGCGGCGAGGGTTGGATAGACGTCGACGAGTTCAACGAGGGAGCGGCACACCTGGCCGCGGCCTTTGCTGCCGGGCGCGGAGATGAGCAGCGGCACTTTGGCTGATTCCTCCATCAGGCTGCGCTTCTGCCAAAAGGTGTGTTCGCCAAGGTGCCAGCCGTGGTCCCCTTGGAAGACGACGACGGTATTGTCGCGCAGGCCGAGGCGCTGGAGGGTAGCAAGTACCCGGCCGAGCTGATCATCCATGAACGAGATGGCCGCATAGTAGCCGCGCAGGGCTTCGCGCTGTTGATCCTCGTTCATCTTCATGTGCCGGGAGGTATTGGGCATGGTGCGGAGGACGATTTCGGGGATGTCACTCAGATCGTCAGCGGGGTTCTGCGGGAGGCGAATGGAGGAGAGGGGGTAGCGGTCGAAATATTCACTGGGAGCGACGAAGGGGACGTGAGGGCGGACGAAGCCGAGGCCGAGAAAGAACGGGTCGTTGCGGTGTTTTTCCAGGTGGGCAATGGCGCGGTTGGCGGCGTCGAAATCGGCCTGCTCCGAGGCATCCGGGGTTCGCACATATTGCATGGCGACACCCTGGCCGATGTGGGGGGTCAGGTTGCGGCCATCGCCTTTGGAGTTGTGCTCCTTGCCTTGCGGGCTGCCGTTATGGGTCCAACTCGGGGCGTCCTGCCAGCGGTCGGTACCAACGGTCCCAGGCACGCCCATATGGAACATCTTGCCTTCGCGAATGGCCTGATAGCCGTTGTTCTTGAACAACTGGGGCATAGTGACGTGGTTAGGGATCGCGTCACGGAAATCCGGGCCATTGGTGAGAACTCTGGTGGAGTCCGGCCGCATGCCGGTGAGGAAACTGGCGCGGGAGGGGGCGCAGAGCGCGTACTGGCAGTAGGCGCGGTCGAACCGGACGCCGGTGCGGGCGAGCGAGTCGACGTTCGGCGACTGGACCAGCGGATGGCCATAGCAACCGAGTGCGGTGGAAGTGAGATCGTCGGAGACGACGAAGAGCACGTTCATCGGGCGTTTGGGCGCGGAGGCGGCGGCGAGGGCGCCGAACGCGCCGGCAAGGAAGTTTCGACGGTACATGGTGTCTTGGCAGACGATATCAAACTGCGGGCCCTGGCGGAGGATGGAGGGAATCGAATAAGCTCTCCAGATGGTACGTCTCGCATTCATCCTCGCCACACTGGCCCTGGGGGCGCAAGATCTCCACCTGACTTACCCCTCAGAGATCGACAACACCCAGCAGCCGTACCGGCTGTACATTCCCAAAAAGCACGCGACCCCGGCCCCGCTGGTGATCGCCATGCACGGGACCGGCGGCAATGAGAACACGCTGTTTGACGATGCGGCCTATCAGCACATCTCGCTGAAGGAGGCGGCTGAGAAACACGGGATGCTGGTGGCGAGTCCCTATGGACGCGGGGTGACGGAGTATCGCGGAGTTGGGGAGAACGACGTGCTGCGGGTATTGGAGGACGTGCAGCGGCGATATGCGATCGACCCGGGGCGGGTATATCTGACGGGCCATTCGATGGGAGGAACCGGAGCGGCGTATCTGGCGATGCGGCATCCGCAGTTGTTCGCCGCGGCGGCGCCGCTGGCGGCGGCGTACAGCTATCCGTGGCTGGCGCGCAATCTGGTATCGGTCCCAACGTTGTGGATTGCGGGCGCCAAGGACGATGAGTTTTATCATCGGGGGGTGGCCGTGGGGTTGGAACGGATGCGCAAGTTTGGCGCGACGGCAATCCTGGAGTCATTGCCCGATGAGGGGCATAGCGGGCCTATCAAGGATTTTGACCGCGTGTTTGCGTGGCTGGCGAAGTACCGGCGGGATCCACATCCGCGGCGTTATACCTATGAAACAGACACACCGCTGCATGGCTGCGCGTTCTGGACCTGCATTGAGGTGATCAGCGAGCCGGGAAAGATGGCGACGATTCTGGCGGAGGCACCCGGGGGCGGACGCGTGCAATTCACGGTGACGAACGTGGCGGAGTTCACCTTTGTTCCTGACAACACATTTCTCCACACGACGACGTCGGTGCCGGTGGCTGTGAATGGAAACATCATCTGGAGCGCTCCGATACCGGCGGGGCAGCAACTGCGAATCACGCATGGGTGGACGGCGGCGCTGGAAGCGGAGACGCCGCGACGGCCGGCGTGGCGGAGCCATCCCGTCGCGAGGGCGGACGCGGCGCTCGACATGCAGGGGACACAGAAGGCGTTGGGTACTTGGATTGCGGACGCGATGCGGGCAGCGACGCAAGCCGACGTGGCGCTCTATGGCGGTTGGGCGTATCGGGGGTTGCCGATTCCGAAAGGCACTGTCGACATTGTGGACCTGATTCAGTGCTCACGGCCGTTTGACCAGTTACTGGTAACGGTGGAGTTGACCGGGCAAGAGATTGTGCAGATTCTGGATGACAACGTGCCGCATCCTAAGAAAGACCAGCCGTTGCGAGTGGATTCGCCCGGCGCCAGCCGCCTGGTGCAGGTTTCGGGAATGAGTTACACGTTCGATACGGCACGGCCGGATGGATACAAGATCGTCAAGACCTCACTCGATATGGAGCGAAAGTACAAGGTGGCGCTGGAGGGGCAGGTGGTAGAGCGGCAGTCGCTATTGCTGGCCGGTAAGTTTCGCCGGCTGGACTACCGGACGACGGAGATTCCGCTGACGCTGGCTCTTTACGGGCATGCGGCGCGGACAGGGAGAATTACCGCGCCGGCGCCGGGGCGGGTGAATGCGGCGATTGGGCGCAAGTAGGAGATATAAGACTCAGCACATAGAAAGACGGCTATACTTAGCTCGTGATGTTAGAACTAAGGGTGCCACTCCTCCTGCTGTTAATGATCCTATCTCCCGGCTTGTACGGCGGTAACGGCGCCGGCAAGAAGGCCACCTACAGGACACTTCCGATTCGATTCGAAGCCAACCAGGGGCAGATCCCGGGAACGACACAGTTCCTTGCGCGGGGCGCGGGATATGTTACCTTACTTAGCAGCGGGCAAGCAACGTATATGTTTCGCGGGGCCCGGGAGCCGGTGACGATTACAGCCAAGTTGCGCAGGGCCAGACGCGACGCGGCCTTTCATGCTAAGGGTGCGAGCACGAGCACTACGAACTATCTGCTGGGCTCCGACCCGAAGAAGTGGCGGAGCGGGATTCCCAACTATGCCCGTGTGACTGCGGCACAGATTTACCCTGGAATCGACTGGACTTACTATGGAGCGGGTCAGCAACTGGAGCACGATTTTCTGATCGCGCCGGGCGCAGACCCCGGGCAGATTGTGATGGAGTTTACCGGCCCAGTGCCGCCTCGAATCGATGACTATGGCGACCTGGTGTTCGACACACCGGGGGAGAATCTGCGGCAAAAGAAGCCAACCGCCTATCAGATGGCTGGAGACAATCGGCAGGAAGTGGCCGCCAAATGGGCGATTTACTCCGACGGGTCGGTGGGGTTTACACTGGGCGCCTATGACGCGACGCGTCCGCTGGTCATCGATCCGGCCTTTGTCTACGGGACCTACCTCGGCGGGGATGGACGGGACACGGTGGCCGATGTGGCAGTGGATTCGACAGGGGCCATCTACATGACCGGCATCACGGAGTCGGCGAATTTTCCGGTGCAGGCGGCGATAAACCCTACGTTCAACCGAAACCGAACGGCTTACGTGACAAAACTGGCTCCGGCTGGAAACTCGATCGTGTACTCGACAGCGGCACCTTGTCTCTTTCTCTGCGCATCGATTACCTAGCGGGATACGCCGGCCGGAAGGTCGTCTGGGCCGCGGCGGGAGGCAATGCTGGCCGCAATTCAGGGTGGGTACCCAAGAGTGTGCGCCATGTGCCGCCGGCGGCGCGAATCTCCATGCCGCGCGGTT
The DNA here is from genome assembly GCA_964430625.1 of uncultured Solibacteraceae bacterium. Lineage (GTDB taxonomy): Bacteria > Acidobacteriota > Terriglobia > Bryobacterales > Bryobacteraceae. Next base: position 88,092 of record CAYSFR010000028.1, on the reverse strand, counting down.
GTTGATCAACAGTGCCATCGACGGGCGAAACGCGTGCTACCTGGGCTATGACCGAATCAGCAACGTTCTGTACTTATTGAATGACGAGGGGACGGCGCTGCTCGTTCCAGGCATTGTCCCCAACACCGGAACGGGGACCTTGGAGAACGCCCGGTGCCGGATCAGCGGCAGTGGCGTTACGATGATCGAGATCGGCGACACGCTGACGCTGGCGATGACGATTACCTTCAAATCCGCGTTCAACGGTCCACGGATCCTATTTACGGGCGTTCAATCGGCACAGGGCAACAGCGGTTGGGAGGCGATGGCATCGTGGGAGGTGCCGTAGGCCAGTGCGGGCCGGTTCCCTTCTCCGTACGCAGCGCTCGAGTCACTACCGCCAACTACAGCAGCATCGACTCCCCGACCGGCTGGAACATTTCCGCGTACGGGTCCTTCAAATTGGACCACTGCTCGTAATCAAGCACCTCCTCGACGGCGTCGACGCCTGAGTACTTGATTACTTGCGCAACCACGTCATCGGGGGGGCGCACGGTGCCGGCCGGGGCTCGCATCACCATCACCGGGAAACCGCCGAGCGAGGGAATCCGCTCGGACCGGATGGGGAAACGCAGGGCTTCGAAAAGAGTCTGAATCTGCGGATTCCGTGCCACAACAAAATGGAGCGCGGCGTAGGGAATGGCAATCGCTCGCAGAGCGTCCACATCGCGTTTGGGCGCGGCGAGCAACTCGCGGAAGCGAGTGAGCGGATACTCCGGAAAACTGAGCACCCACTCCAGAGGCGCGGTGACGTTCACGGCCTTCGGACCGGTTCGGGTGGTCACCTCGTGGGCATATACACAGGGGTTCAACATCGGCGTGCCGAATGTGATTTCGAGTTGATCTGGGAGGGTGCCGTCAATGCTCAGAGGCTTGGTGGCGGCGACCTCGGCAAAGTAGGTGCGAAACTGACCGATAGCGATGGCCGCGTCGCGCGGAGCATCTTTGTGACTGCCGAGCAGGTAAGGCCCGAAGACAGCGGCCGGCCGGAAAAGCGCCCGCACCGTCTCCAGGTTCGCAACTGCCTTCGCCTGCAGGATGCCGCAGAACTGCCGGGAAATGTCGCGGAGATCCGCGTAGTTTTCCAGGTTGATACTGTTGGCCATAGATGCCATCCTCCTCGTAACCGTTTGCTTATTCTAACAAGCCCTATCGCTTCGCCTTGATATCGGGACGGCGGTCGGCCACGAATCCGTCTCGATTCGGCATCTTTACGTTCGCCAGCGTTTTCTCGTTGAGCTCCGTTGCCTCGGCCACCAACCCGTTCAGATGAAGAACAAACGCCGTCACGGCGTAGACCTCATCCACCGTCAGGCTGCGGGGATGATCGAACGGCATGGACCGGCGGATATAGTCCCAGACGGTGGTGGCATAGGGCCAGTAACTACCGACCGTTTTCACCGGCCGCGGAGTGGCGAGAGAGCCGATGCCGCCGGCGAGCGCGGGATACTGCCGGTCCCGTCCTTCGCCGCGGTCGTTGTGGCACTCGGCACATTTCGCCTTGTAGACGGCCGCCCCTTGGGCGGCAGTTCCCTTCCCCGCGGGCAGGCCGCGGCCATCGGCGGACACCGTGAGGTCCTGCTGGCGAACCTCCGTTTCTGTTGCCGCGCGCCCGATGCCGAGCGGTTTGGGCTGGGCGCAGGCGGCTAGAGCGAATACGATAGACAGGATTTTAGACATGGGTGACACTCCCATCCGCGGCAACCCGCCACGGTTTCACGGCGTTATAGTGATACCCGCTATGGGACCCTCGGACAGCAATGAGTTCGTCGTGGGTTGGCTGCAGGTAGCCCGTCTCGTCGGTGCAGCGCGACTGGATCACGGCTTCGGCGCCCTCCCACCGCCACGGGAAGCGGAAGCGCGCCACGGCCAGAGGCAGCACGGGCGATTGCAGTTCGGCATCGCTCCAGCTTGTTCCTCCGTCGGTGGAGATCTCAACCCGGGTGACGCGGCCTTTGCCGGTCCAGGCCAATCCGGTGATCTCCTGGAACCCCGGATCGATCTTCATTCCCCCGGAAGGGCGTGTAATCACCGATCGAGCTTCCATCACGAAGGTAAAGATCTGCGCCTTGCCGTCGCGGCCGAGTTCCGAATAGTAGGCCGTCTCCTTGGCCGACATGGCGGGCTCCGCGGTAAGGTGCAGACGGTGCAACCACTTCACGTTGGCATTGCCCTCCCAACCCGGCAGCAGGAGCCGCAAAGGGTAGCCCTGTTCGGGACGAAGCGCCTCTCCGTTTTGCCCATAGACTAGCAGCGCATCGTCGAGCACCTTTTCGATGGGAATACTGCGCGCCATACGCCCGGCATCGGCGCCCTCGGCGATCATCCACTTTGCCTCCGGCTTCAGTCCCACTTCCCGCAGGACCGTGGAGAGCGGTACGCCGGTCCATTCGGTACAACTCAGGAGCCCGTGGCTTCGTTGCACGTCGGGCTGCGTATTCCCGCTTTGTTCCCCGATACTGTTGCCGCCGCACTCCAAAAAATAGATCCGGGAAAACGACGGGAAGCGTTTGATGTCGGCCATGGTCAGGATAAGCGGCTTCTCCACCAGTCCGTGAATGAGCAACTGGTGGCGCACCGGATCAATGGCGGGGACGCCGGAGTGGTGCCGTTCGAAGTGAAGCGCGGACGGAGTGATGGTTCCAAACAGGTCCGCGTGGGGAGTCCGGCTTGACCCGGTACCGGGACTAGCCGTCAGTTCGCGGATGACGCGAACGGGCGTTTCATGCGGCGAGCGTTCGCCGTAGGCGCGCATATGGGCGCCGGACTCGCTCTTGCCCACAGGGGCACTACAGCCGCCGGTCGCCAGGACTCCCGCACCAAATGAAAGAAACCGTCGCCGTGCCCGTCTCACCGTTCCATCTTATGCCGACTTGAATTCAGCGCTCATCGCCTGAATGGTGGCTTTGGCGTCGCCGAAGATCATCCGCGCGTTTTCGTAGTAGAACAACGGATTCTCGACGCCGGAAAACCCGGACGCCATGGAACGTTTCAGGACAAAGACTGTCCGCGCCTGATCGACATTGATAATCGGCATGCCATAGAGGGGGCTCGTCTTGTCCTCGCGAGCGGCCGGATTCACCACATCGTTGGCACCAATGACAATCGCTACGTCCACCGTCGCCATCCGCTGGTTCGCCGTGTCCATTTCGATCAGTTGCTCAAAGGGTACATCGGCCTCGGCCAGCAGCACGTTCATATGGCCTGGCATTCGTCCGGCCACCGGATGAATGGCGTAGGCGACCTCCGTGCCATTGGCTTCCAGCAACTGGGCCAGTTCGCGGACGGCGTGCTGCGCCTGGGCGACAGCCAGTCCGTAACCCGGCACCACCAACACGCTCCGTGCCGCCTCCAGAACGCCGTAGGCATCCTGCGGCGTCAACGGCTTCACCTCGCCCTGCACAGCCGCGGCGGATGCCGAAGGCGCCGCGCCGAAACCACTGAACAAAACGTTGCCGAGCGAGCGGTTCATGGCTTTGCACATGATGGCGGTAAGAATGATCCCGCTAGCGCCAACCAGTCCACCGGAGACGATCAGCACGCTATTGACGATGACAAAACCGGCCGCACAACCGGCCATGCCCGAGTAGCTGTTCAGCAGTGAGATGACAACCGGCATATCCGCACCGCCGATGGGAATCACGGCCATAATTCCCAGTACGAGCGACAGAACGACACAGATCATCAGTGCGGGGTAGGCCCATTCCGGACTGACGCAGAAAACAACGCCACCGGCGAGGATGACGGTCACCAGCAAGCCATTGACGATCTGCTGGCCCTGAAACAGAAACGCTTTGCTGGAGACGCGCTCGCTCAGCTTGGCCCAGGCGACCATCGAGCCGCTGAACGTCACGCCACCAATCAGAACGGCCAGGTAGGTGGAGACCAGAGTCATCATGTCGCCGTTGGGCTTCGAGTGGAATTCGGCCCACCCCACCAGCAGACTGGCTAATCCACCGAAGCCGTTCAACATGCCGACCATTTCCGGCATACCCGTCATTTTCACGGCATAGGCCATCCAGGCGCCGAGGATGGATCCGGCCGCCAGGCCGACGGCGATCCATTCATAGGAAAGGCCCTTCTGCAAGAGCGTGGCAACAATGGCAATCAGCATGCCGACGGCGGAAAGCAGGTTCCCACGCGTCGCGGTCTTCTGCGACGTCATCATCTTCAGACCGATAATGAACAGCACCGACGCGGCCACGTAGGCCAGATCAAGGAACGCATTTTCGGGTTTCATGGAGGTCAGCCCACCTTCTTCGCCGGTTGTTTGCCCTTGAACATTTTGAGCATCCGGTCGGTGACGAGGTAACCGCCCACTACGTTGATCGTCGCGGCCGTGACGGCGACCGTACCCATTACCGTCGCCAGCGTGTCATGCCGCTCCCCGGCAACCACGAGCGCGGCCACAATCGTAATTCCCGAAATCGCGTTCGACCCCGACATAAGCGGGGTGTGCAACTGCGATGGAACCTTGGAAATCAGCTCAAACCCGAGAAAAATGGCGAGTACAAAAGTGAATATGAGCAGTATCATGCCTTCCCCTTTTCCCCGGCGGCGGCGCCGGCCAGTTCCCGCACTCTTGCATTGCGAATTTCGCCGGCGTGCGTCACCAGGCAACCCTTCAAAATGTCGTCCTCCAGATCGAGGCGGAACGTTGCGCCCTTTTTGTCCCAGAAATGCTGGACGAAATTGGTCAGGTTACTGGAGAGCATCTGACTTGCCGACCAAGCGGCGCGCCGAGCCATGTGTGCGTAGCCCAGAATCTGCACCCCATCCACAGTGACCTCGCGGTCCAACTCCGCCCCTTCCACATTGCCGCCGGTTTCAACTGCCAGGTCCACAATCACCGAGCCCGCCTTCATGCCGCGGCGCATTTCCGCGGTAACCAACGTGGGGGCGCGCCGCCCGAATACCTGTGCTGCCGCGATCACGACATCAGATAGGGCACATTGCTTCGCCATGGCTTCCCGCTGTTTGGCCAACTGTTCCGGGGTCAACTCCTTGGCGTAGCCTTGCGCCGTGCCCGAGGTCTCCCCTCCGAGGTCCACCTTGAGGAACTTCGCGCCCAGGGATTTGATCTGCTCTTCCACTTCCGGCCGCACATCGAAGGCGTCCACCCGCGCGCCGAGACGTTTCGCCGTCGCGATCGCCTGCAGACCGGCCACACCCGCACCGATCACGAAAACCCGCGCCGGCGAGATGGTGCCGGCCGGGGTCATCATCATCGGGAAGATGCGTGTGAGCCGCGCCGCGGCGAGTACCACAGCGGCATATCCGGCCAGGCTGGCCTGAGAAGAGAGAACGTCCATCTTCTGCGCCAGCGTCGTCCGGGGGATCATCTCCAGGCTGACGGCGCTCACCTGTTGCGCCGCCATAGCCGTGGCGAACTCCGGCGTACGGTAGGGATCCAGAAAACTGACATGGATCGTCCCGGCGCGCATCAGCGGGATCTCCTCAAGTGCGGGCTTATGCAGACGCAGAATCAAATCCGCCTCCGACAGCGCAGTTACTCGATCGGTAACAACCGAGGCACCGGCGGCCTGGTACCGGGCGCTCTCTATCCCGAGCGATTCTCCGAGTCCCTCTTCCACAGCCACATCGGCGCCGGCTTTCGCCAACCGCCCTATATCCTCCGGCAAGAGGGAGACTCTGGTCTCGCCGGGTATCGTCTCACGAGGGACAAAGATCCGCATGTGTTCTCAGTTTCCTGATCACGTACGCCTAATTTGCTGGTCCGTGAACCCTAACCATATCAGAGTTCCAACGCAATGACATCCCCCGTCGTGCGCAGGTTACATTGGTGTGGCGGCAAGACATGAGGCAAGATGACGATCGTGGCGCCAGGCGCAGCAGGTACGAGTCAATGAGTCATCCAATCCGTGTGCTCTTTCTGCTCCCCAATTTGCATACCGGGGGCGCGGAGAAGCAGATATACCTGCTGGCCAGCGGACTCAACCGCAGCCGGTTTCACCCGATTGTCTGGACCTTTCCGCCACGGGGTCCGATGGCGGCGATGCTTAACGAGAGTGACGTGGAAATCGCGGAGTATGCACCTTCTCTGACGGACTGTGCCGGGGTCGAGGCTGCGGTGGAGTGGGTTCGGGAGCGGAGAGCTGACATCTATTTCTCCTTTGCGTTCGGCGAGTCCTGGGAAGATGTTCTGATCGCTCGCCTGGCGGGGATACCCATTTGTGTCAGCAAACGGGGCAACATGCGTTATTGGGCGGGGGCGCAGGTCCTCAGCCCCTTTGAGATGATTCGCAACAGCGAGACGGACGCGGTCGTAGCCAATTGTGAGGCGGTAGCGGCGGTGACCGCAGTTGCGGAGAATCTGGATCGCCAGCGCATTCGCGTCATCCCCAATGGAGTGGAGATTCCGCGCCGGCCGCGCCGGGCCGCAACCGTGCCCCGGATCGGGTATGTCGCCAACTACCGGCCGCTGAAAGGCCACGAACTCCTAATCGATTCCTTCTCCCGGATTCTGACCGAAGTGCCGTCCGCCGAACTAGTCCTGGCCGGCCGGGACGGCGAAGTACTCCGCGCGATGGTGGATGCCTCACCGGCAGGTCATCGAATCACGCTGACCGGAGAACTTCTGGATACTGGCCCCATCTACCGGCGACTTGCCGTCTATGTCCATCCTTCCGATACAGAAGGGCTATCCGGATCGATTCTGGAAGCGATGGCGTGGGGACTCCCGGTGGTGGCAACCGATACGGGCGGCGCAAGGGAGTCGATTGTCGACGGGGTCACGGGTTTGCTCGTACCGCCCCAGGACCCGGAAGCGCTGACCGCGGCAATACTTCGCCTGCTGCAAGACCCGGCCCGCAGAACAGCGATGGGCCGGGCAGGCCGTGAACGGGTCCAGCGACTCTTTTCCGTGTCGAGAATGGTGAGGGACTACGCAAGGCTGTTTGAAGGACTGGCAAGAGATTGCGTGAGTGTTTGATAAAAGCGCCGGGCACGTTCCATTTCCGGCGCTAACTGCAGAGTTCTTGCCAACTCGACGACAGCTTCTTCCGGCCGCCCCAGCTTGGTGTAGACCATGGCCAGATTGAACCGTCGCGATGGAGTCTCCTGGATCGCCAGAGAACATTTCAGTTCATCGACCGCGTCGGCGAATCGACCGTCCAATGCAAGTGCCAGACCCAGTGTCTCCCGCGCCGTCGCGTTGTCAGGCGCACGCTCCGCCATGCGGCGGGCCAACAAATAGGCCGGCCCGCTTGATCCTTGGGCCAGATACTTAGAAGCCATTTCCAGGTGCATTCGCGGTTCTCCATCGAGCGTAACACCTAGTTGGCGGATGGATAGCGCAGGACCTACAATGTGTAAACACTCCAATGGAATCCAAGGGCGAGATCACAGCACTACTCGATCAGGCTCACGGAGGCGACCAGGATGCGCGTTCACGACTGATGGAGGTGGTTTACCTCGAGCTTAGGCGCCTGGCGGCGTCCAAGCTAACGCAGGAGCGGCGGGACCACACTTTGCAGCCATCAGCCCTGGTGAACGAAGCCTATCTTCGCATGGTCGAACCGGAGAGCGGGTGGCAGAATCGTGCTCATTTTTTCGCCATGGCGGCAAATACGATGCGCAATGTATTGGTCGATTACGCCCGGTCACGGCGGGCCCATCGCCGGAATGGCGGCCGGCGAGTGGATCTTTCGGCCGCCGATGTTGGATTCTCTGTAAACCAGGACAATTTAATCATGCTCGACAAAGCACTCAATGAAATGGCGAAGTACAATAGCAACCACGCCCGGGTTGTCGAACTCCACTTCTTTGGCGGCATGACATTTGAAGAGATTGCCGGCGTGATGAAGATCTCGCCTCGCACGGCGAAACGATATTGGGAACTTGCCCGAAGCTGGCTCCAACGGTACATGCGGGAAAACGGCAATGACTCCCGCTGAACGCTACGCCGCCGAGATGAGCCTGCTGGAGGCGGCGTTGGACGCACCGGTCGGGCAACGGGAGCGTGTCATCAGGGACGGGTGTGGCGGCGACGAGACACTGAAAGAGCGCGTAATGGCGCTGCTGCGAGAGCACCAGGAGGAGGCGCCCATTTGGGACACGGCCCCCGCGCTGATCCTGGCCCAGGTAGAGCCCGGCGACGTGTTGTGCGAGCGGTTTGAAGTCCAACGGTTGCTCGGCGAAGGCGGAATGGGTCAGGTGTGGGCGGCACGCGACCGGCAGTCCGGAGAAGATATCGCGGTGAAAGTGATTCGCCCGGAACTGACCTTGGATGCGGCGATCGGAATGCGGTTCAAACGAGAACTGCAGATAGCCCGCAAGGTAGCCCATCCGAACGTCTGCCGCGTCAACGAGATTTTTGAAGACACATCGGCCCCGGCGCCGCGCCTGTTGTTTACGATGGAACTGCTCTCCGGAGAGAGCCTGCGGGATCGGATTCACCGGGAGGGTCCGATCCCAGCCAAGGTGGCGGCCCCGTGGATCCGGCAGATCGTGGAAGGCCTTGCGGCCGCGCATCGCGCCGGGGTAATCCATCGGGACCTGAAGCCGGGTAACATCATGCTTGTACCGGCCACCGGCGGCGAGCGCGCGGTGATCATGGATTTCGGACTGGCCAGAATGGCCGGATCCACGGCGATGCCCAGCGGACAGACAAGCATCATCACGCTGATTGGAACGCCCGACTACATGGCGCCGGAGCAGGTGGCGGGCGCGGAGGTGACACCGGCCACGGACATCTATGCACTCGGCCTGACGATGTTTGAAATGCTCACTGGCACGGTCGCACTGAAGGGGCGTACGAGTGGAGAAACCAATCTGCTGCGCGCCCGGCGCCGGCCGCCGCGACTCCGGACGCTGGCGCCTACCGCGAGCGCCGCTACGGAAAACCTGATTCAGCGGTGCCTGGAGTTTGAACCGGCTGCCCGGTTTGCCGACGCCACGGCAGTGATTGAAGCCATTGACGGGGAGCCCCGCCGTACCTGGATGCGCCGTGCATTGTGGGCTGGCGGCGCGGCGGCGAGCATCTACATTGGGCAGCGCGGATTATCCCGTCCGGGCGTCGCGGCACTTCCCCAAAAGGTTGGTGTCCTTCCGTTTGAATCGATCGGCAATGGTGCAGAAGAGCAGTACCTAGCGGACGGCCTCACCGAGCAGGTCTTGACTGGACTGCAGGCCGCCGGCCTGGAACTCCCGGGGCGAGGCTCCACGTTCTACTACCAGAAGCGCGCGCTGCCCCTCTCCCAGATAGCCAGGGAACTGGGCGTGCAATGGCTGATCACCGGAACCATTCGCATGCAGGGAGAGAGAGCCGCCGTTTTTGCACAGCTCGTCGACGCCACCGGACGGCCGGGCCCGTGGAGCCAGAGTTACGAACGGGACCGGAAGCAGATCGGTTCGCTCGGGTCGGAAATCAGTCACGATGCCGCCGGGGTCCTGGCTCCAGGATCGAAGAGCGGCCCCTCGGCGATGAGTACCAACCCGGAGGCAAACGACTTGTTCCTGCGTGGCCGCTTCCATTGGACGCGGCGCAATCCTGAGGATCAGCGGAAAGCGCTGGCGTTGTTTCGCCAAGCGGTGGCAACGGACCCGGGCTTTGCCCCCGCCCGTTGCTGCACTGCCGAGGTCCTCGCCGGCATGGCCGATCTCCACTATCTTCCAGCGGCCGAGGCGCTGCCCGAAGCCCGTCGCGAAGCGATCGAAGCCATTCGACTCGACCCGAGCCTCGGCCACGCCTACGCCATTCTCGCCCATGTCTCCGTGCTCTGGCAGCAGGACGGAGCGGCGGGCACGCGGAATTTTGAGCGGGCGATATCACTGGATCCGAACGACATTCTGGCCTACGTCTGGTTCTCTCACCTGCTCCTGAAAGTCGGACGGGCGGAGGAATGTTTGCGCATGGCGACCGAGGCCCATCGGCGTGATCCGCTTAACCTTCAAGTTCATTTCGGGCTGGGATCGATGGCCTACTTCACGCGCCGGTACGACCAAGCCTACCGGACTCTGCACGAAGTGTCGGCAAAGGCGCCCGACTACTATTTAAGCCACGAGCTTCTCTCGGAAGTCTGCGCCCGCCTGGGGAAGCGCGCAGAGGCGATTGCCGCGGCCGAGGCCGCGCTTCGCGTATCACCACACCGGGGACACGCAATGACATTCGCCGCCAATGCGTTTGCCATTCTGGGCGAGACGGAACGAGCGCGCGAACTTCTCGCCGAAGTTGTGCGCCCGGGACGCGTTGCCAGCTACGAGGCGGTACACGTCGCGCGGGGCTATGCCGAACTCGGCCTTGCCCAGGAATCCGTCGCCTGGCTGGAGACGGCACGTACCCGCAAGGAAACCGGCCTTCAGACCGTCCGCGTCCATCACTCTTATGATCGGATTCGCAACGACAGCCGGTACAAGGCGTTTGAACGCCACTTACCGTTCGCCCCTGTCTCGCAATAGATCGACATATACACCCTCGATCTGACGAACCAGTTCCGCTCCGTCGCATAGTGGGGAGGCCCGCATCTGGCTGCGCAACTGGCGGCGAAGCCGGGCGAGCGCCGGCAGGTCCGAGCACGCCTCGACGGCGCGCGCGACATATGACTCTTCCGAGTCAGTGACCCAACCGGCCAGACCGGCCGCAGTGAGAAAGCTTGCGCTGTAACGGGAGACCGGCCGTTCGCCGGCCAAGGTGACGACGGGCACGCCCATCCAGAGAGATTCCAAGGTCGTCGCCGCACCGGTGAAAGGAAAGGGATCCAGGGTGATGTCGCACTCATTGTAGAGTTGCATCGTCTCTTCCGCGGAACGCCGGCCAATCCAGACCAATCGCGACGCCGGAATTCCCTGCTCCCGAAACCGCCGCTCCAACGGCGCACGAAATTCGCGTGTGGGCGAAGAGGCACCCCCAAATACATGGTGAAAGAGAATCCGCGATCCAGGTACCTTATGGAGTATCTGTGCCCAGCATCGCACCGTCAGGTCCGAAACCTTGGGCAATCGATGAAACGCCGCAAACGTAACACGTCCACTTTTCAGCGCCGGCAGCGCGTTAACCTTTGGGCGACGGGAGGGCGGGAAGTAGCAGTTAGCGGGCCGCGACATCCGAATCACCCGCCGCTCCACATAGTAGGCGTCGATGCCAGGCGGGTCGATGATGGCGTCAGTGATCCGGCAATCAACTGCCGGTATCCCCAGCGTCGCTGGGAAAGAGTTCAGAGAAACCTGAATGGGGGCCGCCCGGCGGGCCAAAATCGGCAATCGATTCGGTCCGTGATGTCCGCTGGTCTCCACGAGGAGCTCAATCCCGTCACTTCGTACTTGCGCCACCGCCTCGACATCCGTCAATGTCGATAGGTCCCGCCAACGCCCGCCAATCCGGCGCATCCGCTCTGTCATGGCGTCCTGCTCCGGGTTTGTCGGGTAACAATACACCACAAAATCCTTCGAATGCTGCTGGAGCAGTGTGGTTAGAATCCGGTAGCAGGGATGCTGCCGGAAGCCGTCGGAAAGGTATCCGACGCGGATTGGGCCGGACCGGCGCGGTAGACAATCTGGTGCTGCGTCCGCCAACGGCGCCAGCGCCAATCCGTACGCAAGCCCAAGCCTGTACCCGTCCTCCAATGTGGAGTCGAGGCGGTACTGATTGGCCAGAAGCAAGTTAGAAAATACAACTGGATCGAACTCGCTGGACAACGCCCGCAAGAAACACTGGCAGGCGGCATCCGGTTCCCCGCACTCATAAAGTACCGGACCCAGATTCGCCCAGAGCCCGTAGTTCTCAGGGAACTTCGCTATAGCGGCGGTCAAGAGGTGCCGGACCGCGGAAAGGCGCCCGGCTTTCCGTGCCCGGTTCAGGCGCCTGACAAGTTCTTCGAATTCCGACTGCCGATTTTCGACGATCAACCGGCGACTTACTTCCGCTTCCCCTTTGGCGCCGCCTTCTTTGCCGTCTTTTTCACGGCGGACTTGGCCAACAGCGGAGCCTCCGGCACCGATGGTTTCGAGAACACGACCACGAACTGCTTTGCACTCAGCGAATGAGCCGTGCCTGGCGCAACATTGAGCACCGTCTTCGAATCCGGCGGCATCCCGTCCGGTTCCAGGAAGAATACCTCGTCCACTTTCGAGCAGGAGGCCGGAAGGTCTATCTCGAGAGAAAAAGTTCCGTCGGCTTGCTCATTGACGCGCACGTTAGAAACCAGAGGCCGAGTTGCCTGCGGATCGGTGAACTTGAGGGAGATCGAGGGGATCGTTGTATGATTCATCATTCCTCTCCAATACGCCTACTTGATGTAACTGAACTTTGACACTATCATGGCGATGTCAATTATTCAATAGCGTGACCGGGAACCGGGGAGAGAACATGCATCGGAATTCAACTGGCGGCAGAAGACTAATTCTAATTGATAGTGCTTATCTCGCCAGTCGCGAGTTCATTCAGGAAACAAGGCACCAATTGAACCCGGAATTGATACAACGGCTCAAACAAATGAGGGAGGATATTCTAATTTCCGGAGGCGCTCCCACCAACTTGGCGGAACCTCGTGTTTCTGAAAAGCGCCTGAAAGAACTTATAAACAACGACAATATCACCTATATTAGTTTGAATGTGTCTTATCGCAATGTTGCCCGCTCGCTAGGGTACCGGACCCGTTCCTCGATCTTCTTTCTTCCGGAAATTCTAGATGGCCGCGCCGCCTCTTACGTGAGAATCTCCTGGCCTGGAGGCCGATCGCGAAGTGAGTTACTCCGTCGCCTGGCTGGCTTCGGTCAAATGCTCGTTCCTTTTTACGTTACTTATGAAAGGCCTCCCGCCGTCTACGGCATCACGACCGGACGGGCACTGAGAGAATGGAAAAGAGCCGGATTTCAAGCAGATCGCCTGGGCAAGGCGGGACTGCCTGAGAGCACGAACCCGGTGCTGGTTTCCGGGCGCGGACTATCCTCCGGCGCCCAGGCGCCGACAGTTCCGCCGGCGGCAACCGTGCTTTGGCATTCTCGCCGCGGGATGGTCCTGGCAGCGATTCCCGAAAGCATTCCATTTGGTGCGCGAATTCTCCCACCTTTGGCCACGCCTTCCCGGGTGCCGTTTTCAACAACGGAGCGCCGGGCGTTGCGGTCGCTGACAGCGATTCCGCTGAAGGCCCGGCTGCGTCGCTTTGCCCTGCCGAACGAATGCCGTTTCCACGCTCCCGGAAATCAAGCAGCCGTGATGCTGATCCGGCAACAACTGGGGGAGATCGGCTTAGAACTAGCGGCGGAGAACCTGTCCACCTGCGGCCCCCCAGGCCACCCCTTTTTCAATGTGGTGGGCACCTTGCCAGGGAATGCGGCCGGCGCGATTGTTATTGGCTGTCACCTGGATTCGACACAGAGCCGCGGTGGCATTCACGCACCCGGCGCAGACGACAATGCCAGTGGGATGGCCGCCGTATTGTGCATCGCGGAAACCGTTCTGAGAATGCGCGCCCTCGCCCCGGCATTGCGCTGCCTCACCTTCCACTTTGCTTTTTTCAACAAGGAAGAGGAGCACTGCCTGGGAAGCTCCGAATGGCTGAAGAAGAATCCGCCGCGGGAGGTTCGCGCCATGATTCAACTCGACACCATTGGCTACACCCCGCCCGGCACCCGCCGGCCGTGGGACTGGCAAATCCATTCCAAGGTCTTCGGAGATCGGCCAGGCATGGAGGTGGCTTCCACGCTTCTTGGTGCCTTCCTGGCCGCCTCCCGGGAGGAACTGGCTACTCGCGAACTTCTCCCGCCGGAGCCGACAGTCAACCCGGTGCGAAGTGACCATTCGTCCTTTCACACTCACCACATACCGGCCTGCTGCGTCTCGGAGGCACTCTTCCCGGCCTCGGGGCCCGGCCGCAACCCCCACCTTCATAAATCCACGGACACAATCGAACACATCAACTTCCCCTACGCCGCCGCCATCGCCCGGGTCTCCGCAGGTGCCGCATGGTTACTCGCAACCCGATGACCCGACCGCGCTACTCGGGGATTGGCATTACTCTTCCGGCAGAGCAGATCGAGGTACCGGCCTCACTGGATCACGTCCTCTTCGCGCCCGCGTCGGCGCTTCGGTCCATCGAACGATTCCTCGCCCGGCGCCCGGACATCCGCCGCTGGCTTCTGGTCCGATTCTCGGCCGGTGCCACCCTCATCGGCCCTTATTTCGATGCGCATCGTGCCCCATGCTGGCACTGCTTCCGCCACTGGTTGGGCCTGCGGCCTCGGCAGGCGCCCGGCCCGTGCCGGCCCGTTCTTCTTCCGTCACGCCCAGCTTCATTCCTCGCCCGAGTCCTGGCGATTGACACCGCAAGGGGAACCCGCACCCATCATCGCTTCCTGACGCTACCGCACTGCCCGTATTGCGGGGATCCGGCGCGCCGAGCCTCCGCCGGCTTTCCCAGATTCGTCGCCACCTCTGCGCCCCACGATAGGAACTTGGATCGCTTCGTTGACCCACTCCTCGGCATTGTGACTGCCCTGGAAAGCGCCCCGGGATCCAGCGGATTCAGCGCCACTGCCGCCAAATTGGCATGTCCCCCGGGGCTTATGCTGGGGTACGCCTACGGCTCCGGAGACTCCCCGGCCGATGCCCGCCGCGCGGCCATCGCCGAGGCCGTGGAGCGATACAGCATCCTTACCCACGGCGATGAACCGGTCGCTATCGCGGCGCTCGACCAGGTGCCCTCGGTCGCCGTCCTTCCTCAATCGCTCCACCCATTCAGTGATCGCCAGTATGCCGCGCGCGACACCACCAATGCAATTCCCGGCGGATTCCCGTGGATCCCGCCCCGCTATGACGGTCGCATGGCCCCATGGGCCATTGCCTGGTCTCTAGCGGCAAATCAACCGCGCCTCCTCCCACTCTCTTTCGCCTATTGGACCCGCCAGTTTCCCTGGTGCCGCGCCGATTCCATTGGCTGCGCCGCCGGCCCCTCGCTTGCCGATGCGCTCGACCGCGCCACGCTCGAACTCATCGAGCGGGATGCCATCGCCATCTGGTGGGTAAATCGGCTCACTCCGCCCTCCGTCCCCCCGTCGCTCTATCTGCGTGACCCCCTCCTGCGGCAACCCCTCGACGCACTCGCCGAGATCCGCCGCTCCATCCAGGTCTTCGACCTGACGACGGACCTCCGCATTCCCGTCGCCGGAGCCATTTCCTGGAACCGGCAAGGCCGCTTGCCCGATTTCGGTTTCGGCGCTCACCCCAATACCGCCACCGCCGTCCGCCTTGCCGTCCGCGAACTGGCCCAGACGGCAATCATTAACCAGACACGGCGCCATCGCGCTTCGCCCAGCGCAGCGTTCCAGCACTGGCGCAATACGGTGCGAGCGGGCCAGGAACCGCATCTGTCCTCCGGCCCCGCGGTCCATTCTAAAGATGCAACGCGCGCCCCGGTCGATACCCTCCTCCTTGCCGGGTTCGACGTCATTGCGCTGAATCTCACCCGGCCGGAAACGGGCATTCCCGCGGTTCGCGTAGCGGCTCCCGGGCTGTGCCATCCTTGGCTTCGTCTCGGCGCCGCTCGCCTCTCCAGCGTCCCGCTTGCCCGGGGATGGCTCGTCCGGGCCCACCGCGAGGAGGAATGGAACCCGCTCCCGTTCGCTATTTAGTTCCCGTGGTTCAACGGAGTATACTAGCGTGCGGCGGAAGGCCCCAGATGCCCTCCCGCACAGGAGTCAATCAAATGAGGAAATTCATCTCACTGCTCGGCGCCCTCGCCCTTGGTGCCGTCATGTTCGCTGCCGACATCACCGGCAAATGGACTGGCAAGATCGAGACACCGAACGGATCCCGCGACGTCAACATGACGTTCAAAGTGGATGGCGCCAAACTCACCGGCTCAGTCTCCGGACGGAACGGCGACACCCCCATTGAAAATGGCACGGTTGCCGGCGATGACATCTCGTTCACCGTAACCCGCAAGTTCAACGACAACGAGTTTAAGACGAACTACAAGGGCAAGGTGTCCGGCGACACCATCAAGCTCAACTATCAGATGCGCGATAACAACGTCGAACTGACGCTTAAGCGCGCTGCTTCCTAGGCAGTCCCGCGGGGGCACCCTGCCCCCGCCCCCTCCTCCATGCGCCTCCTCATCTTCGCTGCTCTCACTCTCCCGCTTCTCGCCCAATCGGCGTGGAAGCCATTGTTTAACGGCAAGAACCTCGACGGCTGGCATACCGTCGGCGACGGCCAGTGGAAGGTGCTTGCCGATGGTTCGCTCATCGGCCTGCCCGTCTCCGGCGCCAAGAATCCATTCGGTACGGCGTGGCCGGTACAACTTTCCGAAAAGCAGTATCACGACTGGCGCCAAACACAGTCCTGGCTCTACACTGTCGCCGAATTCGGCGAATTCGACCTGCACCTGGAATATATGACACCCTCCGGCGGCAACAGCGGCGTTTCGATCCGTGATTCCACACGCGCGAAGTTCGCCGTTGGGCCGGCTCCCGACTATACAAAGACACCGGCACACAATGGCTACGAGATCCAGATCATGAATGCCGTGAAAACCAAGTATCCGTCCGGCTCCATCTATCTCTTCGCGCCCGCAACACCAGGGCACGAGAAGGAGAGTGACTGGAACGCGCTCGATATCGAGTCCCGCAATGACATCATTCGAGTGAAACTGAATGGACACCAGGTCGCCGCGCATCCGGGAGACCCCGGGCGTCCGAAGGCCGGACCCATCGGCCTCCAACTTCACGACCGGTTCAACGTCATCCTCTTCCGCAACATTCGCATTCGCGAAGTCGCGAAAAACTAGTCAAAAAGTCCGAACGAAACCACATTCGCGCCGTTCACGATCGCGACATACTGTTTACCATCCACCGAGTAGGTGATTGGCTGCGAGGTGATCTGCTGGCCGGTATTGAAGCTCCACAGCGCCTTTCCCGTCCGCGCGTCGAGCGCCGTTAGGAATCCCTGATCGTCCCCGCCGAATAGGAGGCCCCCTGCCGTGGAAAGCAGTCCCGCCGCGTACCGCCGCGAATTGATCTGCTTGTACTCCCACATCATCTTTCCCGTTGTCACATCCAGTGCGCGAATGAACATCTGCCACGGCTCTTCCGGACTCTCGACATATCCGGTCCCCATGAAGGAATTCCCGCCGGGGCGGAAGGTATCCCGCGATTTCGTATTGATTCCACACCCTTCCTGGGCCACGATATAGAACCACTTGGTCTCCGGGTTGTAGGCCGGCGACATCCAGTTCGTCGCCCCGGAAGTCGCCGGGCAGGTCTTGGTCCCTTTCAAACTCGGGATCACCCCCTCCACGCGAATCGGCCGTCCCTTCTCCGTCAGGCCTTTGGCCCAGTTGAGTTCCTTAATGAACGGCGTTCCCAGGAGGAATTCGCCGGTCACCCGGTCCAGGACGTAGTAGTAACCGTTCCGATTCCCTTGCACCAGCAGTTTCCGTGACTTGCCCTGAAAGGGGGCATCCACCAAAATTGGAATCTCAACGGCATCCCAATCGTGCACGTCCCACGGCGTAGTCTGGAAATACCACTTCATCTTCCCCGTGTCGGCGTCTAAAGCGACAATGCACTCGGTGTAGAGATTGTCCCCTTTGCGCACATCGCCATCGAAGTCCGGAGCCGGATTACCGGTGCCCCAGTAGAGCAGGTTGAGTTCCGGGTCGTAGGATCCCGTCAACCAGGTCCCGCCGCCTCCAGTCTTCCAGGAATCGCCGGCCCAGGTCTCATTGCCGGGCTCTCCAGGTTTCGGAATCGAATGCCAGCGCCACAGCCGCTCCCCCGTATTGGCGTCGTAGGCGTCCAGCCATCCATTCAAGCCGTGATCGCTCGGGGCAATTCCTACAATCACTTTGTCTTTGATCACCATCGGCGCCGCCGGCGACCAATAGCCGTCGGATGCCTCGGCAATTTTGGACTCCCACAGCAGGCTTCCGTTCCGCGCATCGAGCGCCACCAGATAGGCGTCCGGCGTGCCCATGTAGACACGGTTTCCGTAAACAGCCACGCCCCGGTTCGGCCCCTTCTGCAGTGCCGGCTGCCGCTGATACTGCCAGATCTCCCGCCCCGTCCGCGCGTCCAGCGCATACACTTCATTGGGATTGGTGAAGTACATCACGCCGTCGACAACAATGGGAACGCTCTCCAACCGGCGCGCGCCAATGACGTGATACATCCACTTCGGCACCAACTTCTTTACGTTTTCTGCGTTCACCTGTTTCAACGCCGAATGGCGCTGCGAATGGTACTGCCCGTTGTAGTGCAGCCAGTTCTTCGGGTCGGCCCGCAGCAGGTCCGGGTAGCTCACCTGAGTCCATGCGCTCAATCCCAGCGCCGCCAGCATCAGTCTCTTCATCGTCTATCTCCTGCTCCGCGCCTGTCGGCTCAAAAACGCCAGCAAATCCTGATACTCTTCCGCCGTCAGCCGCTTGTCGACGCCGGCCGGCATCAATGATTTTTCCGCATAGGTCATCGTGCGGATCTGCTCGGCCGTTACCAGATGCAGTTTCTCGTCCGTCCCCAGTATCTGGAAGGATGTGTTGTGCTGATTCTTCAGTACACCCGTGAACCGTTCACCGGCGACCGTCGTCACCGTCACGGGTTGGAATCCGCGCGGCGGTTTCGGCCTTTCCGTTGTTAGTGCTTCGCGAATCGCGGCCAGACTCCGCTCCGCCCCGAGGTTCGACAAATCCGGCCCGATCACGCCTCCCCGCCCATTCACCATATGGCACTTCGTACAGTTCCCTTTGCCCTCGAAAACGGCTCTTCCGCGTGCCAGATCGCCGGCAACATCGACGTCCACCGCGGTCGCCCGCAGGCTGTGAATATAGGCGACTATTTTCCGCACGTCGGATTCCGGCAACGCGGAACCCGGCATCCCGGTGCCCTTGATGCCGCCCTTGATGGCGTCGAAAAGCTCCTCGGACGTCGATCGCAGGTACCGCCGCTGCGCACCCAGTGCGGGCGCACGGTCTCCGGCGGCGCCGTCCAAACCATGACACATGGTGCAGGCGCCGTTATAGATCTTCTGCCCGGCCCGCGCATCGTTGACGTCGAACCGGATTCGCCGCACGCTGCGCTGGCGCGCGCCGGCCACCTGGGCCGAAAAGTAGACCCTGCCAAAGGACTCTGGCGTGTGGAACGATTTCGACGGCGGAGCGATGGGCGCCCAACTGCTCGCCTGTGCGTTTGTCTTCCCGCCGATGCGATTCACATTCAGCCGCCACTCGTCACCATCCCGAGGAGGAGTATGCGCCGCATCGCGCGAAAAGTTCCGCAGCGGCACCCGCATCTCCACCACCCATTGCTCATCTCCGGCGGCCTCGTCCTTCTTTTCCATTCCCTGGAAGGTCGTCCGGAACGCCACCCCCTCGGGTTCCCAAGTCGGCCCGCCGGTATACCAGTCGCTGCGATTCCGGTTCAGTGCCGTCCCGATCGCGTTGATCTCCCAGGTGTAGTAATTCTTGACTTTCGCCGGATTCGGGGCGATGAAAATCTCCACGCAATCGTCCTTCGACACCGGCCCGTGCCTTTGCCTTTCGTAGGCGGAGATGTGCTTATCTCTCGCCAGCCAGGAGACGTACAGAAACTCGTCGTCCCACAACAATTTGGCCACGGTCTGCTCTTTATCGCCGCTTTGATACCAATGAAAAACGAAGTCGCCCATCGATTCGGCGTCCCGCCACGACGCCTCGTCCAGTTTGCCGTCAATTGTGATCGGCCCGGCCGCTCGTTGAATCGTGTACCGCGCCTCCGGCTGCGCAAAGCAGGAGAGGGAAAACAGCAGAAGGGCGAACGCCCGCGTTTTTGGCATCGCCCCTCATGATATAAAAGCTCTCGCGCCTAGTGCGGGTCAAACAGATGCGCGATATACGGGAACCCGTTCATCGCCAGACGGCAGGACGGCCCATCCCCCCACCACCGCGGCGCATGCCACGTGTAAGCAGGCACGTAAACCACGTCACCTTCCTCGGCAATAATCACCCCGACTTTCTCAATCGGATAACGGATCTTTCCGCCCATGATCAGCCAATACTCCGCACCTTCCGGATGATAGTGCCCGCGCACCTTCTCATCGAGAGGCGGCAACTTGCTGTTGTACCCGTAAATGAAGTTCGCCGTCCCGCGATCGTCCTCCACAATCCGCAGTGTCCCCCGCAATTCCCCCTTCTCCAGCTTGGCGGCAAGCTCGTCATAGGTCTGCATCGGCTTATTCCCGCGCTGCCACTTGCCGATCTCTCGCGCCCGCACATCCACCGCCATCCACTCGTGGCCAGGCATCGCCGGCGCGTGTTTCGGATCCAGATACAGGGTCTTTGCCCCAGCGATATTGGTTTCGAAGATCAGGGCCCCCTGCGTCCCCACCACTTCATACTCAAAGATCGTCTGATAGGGCACCTGAACAATCGCGCCCTTCTTGGCAATGAACGGTTCCTTGGTCTCGAATGTAAACCGCACCTCCCCTTCCATCACCACCCACCATGCCCGGGTATCAGGATGCATCGCCTTCGGGTGCCCTTGCCCGGGTTGCAGGAACAGGTACTCGCTGCGCAGGTGCTTGTCGTCGACGATCAGTTCCCGCCAGGTCTTCTGGCCTTTGTGCTTGGCCTTTAGGTCGCTCAGTTTGGTGTGCGGCTTGTGCGGCCCGGTGTAGACGGCAGGTTGTCCTTTCGGAGCGTAGAAGGTCTGTGCCAGGGCGGGCGTCGCGCCGAGTGCGGCGAGGAAGGTTCGTCGGTCCATAAGTTTCCGCTTCGAATTCTATACCAAGCGCCGCCCGGCATATTCACAATCCCTTTACAAACTCCGCACAGGACCCCGTCGCCGGCGCGCGCGCTAATAGCTAAGGAACACAACACAATGAAACTCCTCACACTCGCACTCGCCGCCGCCACCGCCTTCGCACAACTCCCCGGGACGTTGCCCGGCAGTATCAACATCAACCTCCGCCTCAGCCGCACGTACCGGGTCGCCCTCATGGGCGATTCCTTCGCCGCCGGTGAAGGGTCCCCCAATCTCACCGGCAACAAGTGGAACTCCAACCCCTGCCACCGGTCCAACGAGAATGGCCGCTCCGCCGCGCTACGACGCCTGCAGGCCGACATCGCTGCGTCAGTAGGCATCGCCCCGGAGAACCTCCAGTTCATTGACGTCGCCTGCTCCGGCGCCACAATCAACGGCAACGTCATTGGTGAGAACTACCGCGGGGTGACGCCGCTCACCACCACCGGGCCTGGCCCCGTGAGCGCCCCCATTCCTTCCCAGGTCACCCAGGTGAAGAACTGGCTGAACGGGGCCGAACTCGACGCGCTGGTCATCTCCATCGGCGGCAATGACATCGGCTTCGGCGATGTGGTCGTCAAATGCATGACGCCGCTCACCTCCTGCAAAGACGATGAGGCGCTGGAGAACATCATCAAGCGCGGCAAATTCGGATCCACGGAGACGGTCGGGCTCGACTTTCTCGCCGGCGCATTCCAGAACATGAAGGATCGCTTTGACCAGGAGTTGCGACCCAAGGCCGTCTTCGTCGTGGGCGTCCCCAACCCGCTGAAGGATCAGGACGGCCGCTACTGTGACCGCTATAACGACGGCCTCGGCATTATGCCCACCAACCTCACCGATCCGCTCAACAGTCCCTATGCCGTCTTCGTCGGCTACACCATCGGCACCGTCAGCACCACCGAATTCGATCGCGGCGAGGCTCAGTGGGTGGAGGACAACATGATCAATCCGCTCAACGCCAAGCTTCAGCAAGTGGCCCAAAGCTTCTCCTCTTCCAACTGGAAGTACATCGATATTGACTTCATGACCCGCTATCACGGAATCTGCGCCGAGAAAGCCTGGTTCAACACCTTCAAGGACTCTCTGGAAACGCAGGGCGACTTCAATGGCATCACCCACCCCAACCGGGAAGGCTACAAGCTCTACGACGCCTTTGTATACCGGGCTCTGGTCCGCCACTTCGGGCGCCACATACGCACCCAGGCCCGCATCGACCACGAGAACTTCCAGATTGCCTACTCCATCTTCGGCGACAGCAAATTGGTGACACCGAACGAGTTCAAACTCTCCCCGGACCGCGTCCTCGTCGGCGACAACTGGTCGGCCCGCTTCCGTGCTCTGGTCTTCCCCGCCGCCGACACCATCGAGAGCCTGACCCTCCAAGTCTCCACGCGGCCCTTTGACGAAGCCATCGCCAGCGATATCCGCAACTTCACCATGGACGTCTCCACCCAACAGACCGGCAACTTCGAACGCTCCGTCACTATGGATCGCTACCCCGGCGGCCAGACTCTCCATGTCCGCTGGCGGATGGTCACCCGCCCCTACTGGGATCCCGCCGGCACTGCCCAGACCAAGTTCAGTGCCACCATGCGAGTGAAAGTACGTGACGGATTCGACGCCCTCAAGAAACTCTGACCACCGGCAAGGGCCCGCGGCGTATCCCGCCTCGGGCCCTCACGATATAATCACCCCACAATGTCCCGCCTTCCGCTCCTCCTTCTCTCCCTCACCCTCACAGCCCAACCCCGCCCCAAACTCATCGACGCCCATGTCCACTTCAACGGCGATCCGGCCTTCCTCACTCAGTTCGTCAAGAAACTGGATGCCGTCAATGGACAGGCCCTCCTCATCGCCGAACCCAAGCATGTCCCGATCGTCAAAGAGTTCATGGCCAAGAATCCCAACAAGCTCTATGGGCTGGGCCAGATGTCGCTCGACCATCCCAATGCCCTCCAACTCGTTGACGACTTCCACAACGCCGGCTTCCGCGGCCTTGGCGAACTGACCGGCCCCGAAGCCGACTACCACGACAAACGCTACTGGCCTATCTACGAGCGAGCCGAAAAGTACGGCATGATCCTCCTCTTCCATACCGGTATCGTCAACCGCCGCAACTTCGCCGAACCTATGAATGTCTCTTCAGACCGTATGCGAATCACGACGCTCGATCTCATCGCCCGCCGCTTCCCCAAACTCACCCTCATCGCCGCCCACATGGGCAATCCCGACTACGCCTGGGCCGCCGAAATCGGCCGATGGAACCCCAACCTCGTCTTTGACGTCTCCGGCTCCACGCTCTACAAAAAGCAGCACGACCTCGCCAGTTTCAAAGCCATCTTCTGGTGGGACAATCTCGTCAGCCCCCACACGCCCAAGACGGACATCAGCGCCTACGAGAAACTTGTTTTCGGTTCCGATGTCTTTGGCAACAACCTCGACGAATTTGACCGCGCCCTCGACCTCTACCAACGCATGCTGAATGCCTGCGGCGTCCGCCCAGCCTCTCAGGAGAACATCTTCTCCGGCACCCTCTGGCGCGTCCTGAACAAAAGACCCTGAATGGGGCACCAACCCCAACAGTGAGGATTCTCACCCTCCCCACCCCCTCGATTGGCACTTATCCCGTGGTCCCCGGCTTGCATAGAAACAGGCAGGAGTACCGCCATGAAACTCACTCTCAGCGTTATCAAGGCCGACATTGGCTCGATCGGCGGTCATGTCGCCCCGTCGCGAAACCTGCAAGCCACCGTTGCCACCTACATCCGCAACCATAGCTGCAATCTCCTCGTCGACCACTACATCTCCCATACCGGCGACGACATCGCCATCCTCATGACCCACCGGCGCGGCACCGCTGACCCCGCCATCCACCAACTCGCCTGGGATGCCTTCGTCGCCGGCACTGCCGAGGCCAAACAGGAGGGCCTCTACGGCGCCGGCCAGGACCTCCTCAAAACCGCATTCTCCGGAAATGTCCACGGCATGGGCCCCGCTGTCGCCGAAATGGAAATCGAGGAACGCCCTGCCGAACCGTTCCTGTTTTTCGCTGCCGACAAAACCGACCCCGGCGCCTTCAACCTCCCCCTCTACCTCGCCTTCATCGATCCCATGAATACCCCGGGGCTCCTGCTGTCTCCGAAAATGTCCCAGGGCTTCCGGTTCGTCATTATGGACGTCAACCACACCGAGGGGGATCGAATCATCGAACTCGAATCCCCGCGCGATCTGTATCAGATTGCCACTCTGCTGCGCGACCCCGAGCGCTACGTCGTCGAGTCCGTCTGGTCCCGGGCGACCGGGGAACAGGCCGTCGCCGTCGCCACCTCCCGCCTCCATAACATCGCCGGCAAATACACCGGCAAGGATGACCCCGTCATGCTCGTCCGAGCCCAAATGAACTTCCCCGCCACCGGCGAGATCCTCGCCCCCTTTGCGACGACGCACTTCGTCGCCGGCGGCATGCGCGGCTCCCACAACATGCCCCTGATGCCGGTACCCATCTCCACCGGCACCAGCTACTTCGACGGCCCGCCGCTAGTCTCCTGCGCCGGCTTCTGCGTTCACAACGGACTGCTCACCGAACCCATCGACAACTTCGCCCATCCGTTCTGGGATGCCGTCCGCACTAATGCCGCCGCGAAGTCGCTCGAGATGCGCCGGCAGGGATTCTTCGGCGCTGCCATGCTCCCCATGGCCGAACTGGAGTATACAGGGATCATGGAGAACCTGGCGGCCCTCGACTCCCGGTTCCACCTGCGCACCCCGCAGATGGCTGCCGTCGCCGGTTGAAAGTGAAATACTGCAATCGTGCGTACCGCCACGATTGTCCTCCTCACCATCGCCGGGCTCCACGCCGCTGATATCGCCCGCTGGAGCCCGGCCCAGCCTTCCGCCTCCATCACCATCGAAAATGGAACTTGGCGCATCGAAGCCGGAACCCTCCGCCTGCCGCCGGCTCCGGATTACTACTCCCGTGCCGCCATCACGCTCCGCATCGCGGTGCCTCCGGCACCCGGCCGTTATCTGGTCCTGGAGTTCCTTGATCGCGGATACGGCCTCATCACGCTTTCGCCGGGTGTGCCGGAAACCTACCAATGGGGCCCCGCCCGGGTCAACTCCGGCCGCCTCCGCCGCGCCGTTTTCCGCTACGACGCTCCTCATCCTGCCACGATCAAGGTCGAAGGAATTGACCATCTCCGCTCGATCACCCTGACCGCCGAACAGCCACCGCTGGAACAGGCACCGCTGGTCGAACCGGCGGTGAAATTCGCCCGGCCGGGAGAACGGGTCAGTTCCGTCCCCGGAGACGCCACTACGCCCAAGGATATCGATGCCGCCCTCGCTGGAATTCGGAATCAGGCTCCACTTTTGCGGGCCCTCGGCTTCAATGGGGTAGAGACTTACGTCCGCTGGGGCTACGTGGAGCGCGTCCGCGGGACCTACGATTGGAGCTTCTACGACGCCATCCTCAACGAGATCGAGAAACACGGCCTGCAGTGGTTCCCCATGCTGCTGGCCGGCTCCGGTTACGCGCTCCCTGCCTGGCTTCATGATGGCCCGGATAGCTACGGGTTCCAGTGCCTGGAACATGGCATCGTCCACGATACCCAGTCCATCTTTCACCCGTTTCAAACCGAATACGCCAGCAAATTCATCGCCGCTTTCGGACAGCGCTACGGCAATCGCAAGTCCCTGCTCGGCATTCGGCTCGGCCCCTCCGGCGACTACGGCGAAGCCCAATATCCAGCCCGCGGCCCCGGCTATGGATTTCGCCAGCACCATACCCACATCGGCTACTGGGCGGGCGACCCCCTCGCCCGCGAGGATTTCCGCCGCTACCTAAAGAATCAATACGGAAACATCACCACGCTCAACACCGCCTGGGACGAAAAGTACTCCGATTTCGCCGCCGTTCAGCCCTTTCTCCCCGATACCGCCGTCTCCCGCCGCAAGCGTATCGACTTTGCCAATTGGTATGTCGGTGCCATGAGTGACTGGTGCGAAAAATGGGCCATCTGGTCCCGCGCAGCTCTCCCCGCCACACAGATCCACCAGTCCTCCGGCGGGTGGGGCCCCGTCCCCATCGGCACCGACTACAGCTTCCAGGCGCGGTCGATGGCCAAGGTAAAGGGCGGCATCCGGCTGACGAACGAATCCGACGACTTTGCCGACAACTTCACCATTACCCGCATGGCCTCCTCCGCCGCCCGCTTCTATGGCGCCGAACTCGGCTACGAACCCGGCGGCTACGGCTCCATGCGCGGTGTCATGGCCAGGCTCTACAACGCCGTCACCACCGGCGCCGTCCATCTGTTCTACTACCTGGGCAACCTCACCGCCAATGACCACGCCATCGACGCCTGGCGCAAGCATGCCCACCTCCTCGACATGCGCGCCAAGCCCGTCATTGACGTCGCCGCGTTTTACCCTGACACCGCCCTCAAGCTCGATGATGAAGTGGTCCGCTACCGCTGGGCCTCCACCCTCTTCACCGTCGCCCGCACCCTCCGCGAGGAGGTCGACTTTGACTACGCCAGCGAGCAGATGATCGGCGACGGGGCGCTCTCCCGCTACAAGGTCCTCATTTTCCTCTGGGGCTCAGTCACCGAAAAGCAGACCCTGCAGAGGATCGATCAGTGGGTGAAGGACGGTGGCGTACTGATCTATTGCCCGCGCAATCGTGGCAATCCGGTCACGGTCGAAGGCGACACCTCCATCAGCGACCGCTGGCTCGCCGGCGACACCGGCAAGGGAAAGGTGATTGCCTACGGAGGCGAAGTGATCCCCGCGCGCGCCTTCAGCGAGTTCGTTCACAACCTGCTTCTCCGCACGCCCACGCTCCATCCGCGCATCCTTACCGCGCTGAAGATGAAGAAGCCCGATACCGTCTACTGGAGCGTCCTCGACAACGGGAAACTGGCGCTGCTGAACTTCAGTTCCCGTCCGGCGACGGTTACCCTCGCCACCGGAAAGGTCATCCAGATCCCCGCGCACGAACCGCACCTGGAGTAGTGCGGCTAACCCAGAATCGCTCGAATCGGCCCAGTCCCCTCTTCAATCAGATGGAACGCCCGGCCATTCGTCCGGAATGACATTTTCTTGTAATTGAGCCCCATCTGCTCCAGGATCGTCGCTTGCAGATCGCTGATGTAATGCGGACTCTCCACCGCCCGGTAACCCACCTCATCGGTAGCGCCTTCCACCACGCCGCCCTTCACCCCTCCGCCGGCCAGCAGCGTCGAAAATCCCCGCGGATTGTGGTCGCGCCCAGTCGTATTCTGGCTCCATGGCGTCCGCCCGAACTCGCTCGTCAGCACCACCAGCGTATTCTTTAGCATCCCCCGCTGCTTCAAGTCCGCAATCAAACCTGCCACCGGTTTATCGATGGCCCGGCAAAGCGGTTCGTGAGTCTTCATGTCCCCATGCGCGTCCCACGACCCGTTCCCCCCGCCCGCGTGGCACAACTGAATAAAGCGAACTCCGTTCTCCGCCAGACGACGCGCCAGCAATAACTGACGCCCGAACTCGTCCGTCTCCTTGACTCCAATCCCATACATCCCCCGTACGTGCGCCGGCTCTTTCTCCAGGTCCACGATCCCCGGCGCCGTCAGCATCAGGCTCGCCGCCAGTTCGTAGGCGCGGCTTCGGGCCGCTATCTCGCTCTCCATCGCATACTCATTCCGGAACTTCCGGTTCAAGTCGAACAGCGCCTGCATCTGCCGTTCCCTCTCTGCGCTGTCCGTCCCCTTCGGTAGCGATAGATTCGGTATCGGCGTATCACCGACCTGAAACGGCGTCGCCGAGTACGACGATCCCAGATACCCCCCCGTCAACTGCACCGGAGACGACGGCCGGCCGATGTTGATAAAAGAGGGCAGATTCTTATTTGCCGTCCCCAGTGCATAGGTCACCCAACTGGCCAAACACGGGTGCTCAAACTGCCGTAGCGGCTTCCCGGTTACATGCTCAATCACCGCCGGGAAATGGTTCGATTGATGACAGTGCATGGACCGCACCACGGCCACATCATCAATCACGCTCCCGATATGCGGGAACCAGTCCGACACAGGAATACCCGACTGCCCGTAACGCTGATACGTCCGGAAGATAGGAATCACCGGACGCCGCATGGCCGCGTTGTTGTCCCCAAATCCCACCGCATCGATGAACTTCCCCGCGTGCTTGTTGTCCTTGGGATCAAATGTGTCGATGTGGCTCAACCCGCCGCAAAGAAAAATGTAGATCACGGACTTCGCCTTCGGCTCGCCCGCCAGCAGGGCGTCCGGCATTCTCCCATCGCTGGCGAGCAGCGCCCCGAATGCCGAACCCGCAAACCCGTTCGCCGCTCGTATCAGAAAATCACGCCGTGATGCCATCCCGCTACCTCACAAACACGAACTCGTCCAGGTTGAACAGCATCCAGACAAGCCCCTTCATCTTTTCCGGGCCGGTTCCCAGATAACGCATCGCCCGGTCCAACTCCGCCGTCTCCGGAGGCCGGCCGATCACCATTCGGAACGCCAACTTCGCCGCCTCGCCTAGGTCTCCCCCAGCCGCCGCGGTTGCCTTCTCCGCCACCTTTCCCGCCGCCCGCTCCACCATCGGATCGTTCATTGTGAACAGCGCCTGCGGCGCCGTTACGTTCTCCTCCCGCACCGGACAGGGTGTCCGCCCGTCGTCCACCGCAAACGTCCGAAGAAAGTTCGCCATCACGTCCGTGCTGGGAATGTAGCCCCGCGCCATGTAGGCCGCGCGCCGGTTCAGTCTCGACTCAAACGTCCCGTCCGGCGGCAGAAAAATGCTCTGCTTCCCGTCCGGATTTACCGGTTGAAACGACTTCCCGCCTACCGTCACATCCAGGTCGCCGGCACTGGAAAGGATTGCATCCCAAACCGGCTCAGCCCCCAGTCGCTGCAGCCGGAAACGCCACAGATAAGTGTTCGCCGGGTCTGCCGTCTGGTTCTCCCGTACATGGGCCAGGGCAGCCTGCGTGGACCGTTTGTAGGCCGCCGAGGTCACCATCATCCGGTGCATCGCCCGCATGCTGAACCCTTTGGCCACAAACTCCGACGCCAGAAAG
This sequence comes from uncultured Solibacteraceae bacterium, assembly GCA_964430625.1. Classification (GTDB taxonomy): domain Bacteria; phylum Acidobacteriota; class Terriglobia; order Bryobacterales; family Bryobacteraceae. The sequence goes on along the minus strand of CAYSFR010000028.1, from coordinate 59,237 downwards.
TCCAATAGCTTCGCATCGCTTGGCCGCCCGCCCAGCAGCCCAAAATCGCTCGGATTCTTCTGCAGGCCTTCTCCAAAATGCCAGCGCCAGATCCGGTTCACCGCTACCCGCGCAAACAGCGGATTTTCCGGCGCGGTCAACCAGTCAGCGAACCCTTCCCGCCGCCCGTCCCGAAAGTCCAACTCTTCCGGTTTGAACGGAAATCCCGGCTCCACCGGTTTGTCCTTTTCCGGCCTCGCCGGATCCCCCGACGTCAGCACATGGCTCACCGCCTTCAGCCGCGCCGAGTCCTCCTCCACCGTGGTAAACCCCGGTAACGCCGCCGGAGCCTTTACGCTCCGCTGCTGTTTCAGCAACTCGTCGTACTTCGCGATGGCCTCGGCCGGCATCGTCTCTTTGATCTTCGGCGGGTCGATCCGCAACACCGGGAAATAATCGTCAAACGTTTTTTGTTCGGCGACCGTCCTCTTCCGTTCCGGCTTCTCCACAATGGCGCGGACATCCGGCGGCAACATCGACACCCGCTCGGCAAACAGTTTGTCCCGGTACGGCCCGATTAACGCCTCAATCGCCTCGTCGATTGGTTCTTTCGCCTTCCGGTATGCCTCCAGCGCCTCCCCATAGGCGAACAACTGCTCCTCGGTGGCCAGTGTCACCCGCTTCATTACGAGCGGATCGAACAGCGCCTTCATCCCGTAGTAATCCTTCTGCAGGATCGGGTCGAACCGGTGATCATGGCACTTCGCACACCCCACCGTCATGCCCAGGAATGCCGACGAGATCGTCTCCACCGCCGCGAAGGCGATGTCCTGATCCCGGTCGCTCCCGGTTAGCGCCGCCCGCGATAGAAATCCCAATGCAAACTGGTCCTGCGGATTCGCCCCCGCCCGGCTTCGTCGACCCGTCGCGCTCAGCGTCGTCCGCCCCCCATGCCGGTTGCCCAGAATCTGTGCCCGCACAAATTGGTCATACGGCATATCCTGGTTGAGCGCTTTGATCACCCAATCCCGCCACCGATGAATCCCCTGCGCCGCGGGCATCACGGATCCATCCAAGCCGTCCAGGTCGGCATACCGCAACACGTCCAGCCAGTGCCGCGCCCATCGCACCCCGTGCTGCGGATCCCGCAACAGCCGGTCCACCACTTTTTCGTACGCTTCCGGCGAAGAATCCGCCAGAAACGCGTCCTGCTCAGCCACCGTCGGCGGCAACCCGATCAGATCGAAGTAGACGCGCCGAAGCAGCGCCAGTTTCGGCGCCGGTCCGCTCGGCACAAGCCCCTTTGCTTTGTGCTGCACCGCCAGGAACGCATCAATCGGATTCGCAAAGTTCCCCGCCGGCACTTCCGGCCTGACGACTGGCTGCAGGGACCACAGCTTCACCTTTGGCGCCTGCCCCGCTGCCCCCAGCGTCACCGCCATCACTGTCACAACCCGCAAAATCAGCTTTTCCATGTGGCTCGCTGCCTATCATACCGCTTGCCCCACGCCGCCAACTCCGCTCTAATGTCCATTAGTCCGCGCCACCCATGTCATCGCCGCCGGCCCAACTCCAATCCTGGAAAGAACTCGCCAACTACCTTGGGGTGTCTGTCCGTACCGTCCAACTCTGGGAGCGGGAACGTGCCCTCCCCGTCCATCGCCTGCCGGGCCGCCGTGGCCTTGTCCTCGCAATCCCGGAAGAAGTCGAACAGTGGCGGAACCGCAACCCGGTCCTTCCGCCGCCCGCACCCACTCCGTATCCCATCCTTCACGTCCTTGCCGCCTTCGCCGCCGGCGCCGCGCTCACCTGGTTCCTGCTTCGTCCCGCGCCGCTCCATCACTATACACTCGACAACGGTGTCATCACCGCGTTCAACCGATCCGGCCAAGTCTCGTGGACCTTCACCACCGGCAGTTTCCATCGCGCCTCGATCGACAACTCCCTCGCCGGCGTCATCCAGACCGACCTCGACGGCGACGGGGAGGATGAGATCATCACCACCGTCGAACCGCACCAGCAGAACCACTCCATCGCCTGCCTGAATTCGCGTGGCAAACTTCTCTGGTCGCGTCCCGTCGGCCATACCGTGTCCACCGCGACGGGGAAGAGCTATGAAGCCCCGTTCAAGGCCCGAGGCATCATTCTGCTCAATGGATTTCCGGACCGCGTCCCCCGCATCCTGGCCATCACGTTCCACCATCTCTACCACCCGGCCCAACTCCTCCTCCTCGACATCAAGGGAAACGTCATCAGCGAGTACTGGCACTCCGGCCACATCACCGCTGCCACCCTCTTTGACTTCAATCGCGACGGCCACCCAGAACTCTTTGCCCTTGCCATCAATCAGGCCCGTAAAGCCGCCGAGTTCCTCGTCCTCAATCCCTTCCAAATGTCCGGCGCCTCCACCGAACCCGAGCCCCGCTACCAACTGGAGGCCATGCCGCTAGGCGTTGAACTGGCCCGCGCCCACTTCACCCCTACCGCCATCAGCCGCATCTACTCCGAGTACAATGTCCCCATTACCGTCACTGCCAAGTCGGACTCCCTCATCGTCGACATCCAGGAAGGCACTGGCACCGGAAACAATGGCTTCTCCATCGCATATGAGATCGATCGGTCGCTACGCGTCCGCTCCATCTCACCTTCCGACACATTCAATTCCAATCAAACCGTACTTCTCCGCGAAGGCAAAATAGCCAGGATTCTCACCCCCGCGGACCTCAAGACACTACACCCGCTGGTCTGGCTGAAACCGTGGGGCGAGCTATCGAACTAGCGCCGTCATCAAATCCGCATCCATCCGGTCCAGTTGCGACCAGTAAATCGATTTCCCGTCCCAACTCACTGCCAACCCGGCCTCCACCGTCTTGCCAGGTTCCATCTCCATCACTCTGGTTCGCACACCTCCAGTCCAACCCATTCGCTCTACCACCATTCGCGGGCCCGCCTGGTGCAACACATAGATTCCGTCCTCCGCCACCGCCCAGCGCCCCTCCCAAACGTCGCCATCGACGAACTCCCCTTTCCCGCCATCGGCCGCGACTCGCCACAAACCCGGCTTCTCCCGCTCCCGCACGTAATACACCCACTTCCCCGAGGGATCTTCAAAGGCCTCGTACCCGCCTCCTTCTGTTACCTGCTCCGCTGTCGTCCGGCTCTCCACCCCCCGCCGCCAAATTTCTTTCGTCCCGCTTCGGTCGCTTCGGAAATACAATCGTCGCCCGTCACGCGAAAAACTCCCGCGCCCTTCTTCCGAACCTCTTCCTTCGATAGGCAACGCCGTCTGCCGCGCCCGGTCCGTCAGAAACAAGTCTCGCGTGCCGGAATGCATCGTCGCGTAAACCAGAAACTGCCCGTTCGGTGACCACCGTGGAAAATCGACGTACGGCCCGCCCAGAAAACTCATCCGCACCGGATTCTCCCCTCCCGGCCCGGCCATCCAAACCTCCGGCGGCCCCGAACGCCAGGAAATCCACGCCAACTCGCCTTTCGCATTTACCGCCGGATAGTGATCCACCAACACCGAATCCGTTACCCGCTTGGTCTTTCCGTCTGATGTCCATCGCCAGATATTTAGATCCCGGTTCGTCACTTGGTACACTGCCCGGAAACCGCCTCCGCTTGCTACGACGCTGGGGTAGGCCGCCTTCGTCTCCCGGCCCGTCAACCGCTTCGGCTCCAACCCCTCCGTCGAGAGCAGCCAGATCGACGTCCCCGTCGATCCCGTCCCACAGCCAGCCAGCAATCCCGTCCCATCCGGCAGCCAACTCAAGCCCATAAAGTGGCCGCTCATCCGCGTCACCCTTCGCTGTGCTCCCGTCCCCAGGTCCAAAACATACACATCCCCCTCCGAGACCGTCTGCTGCTTCACATACGCCACTTGCTTCCCGTCCGGAGAGGGCGTGCACTGTACGTCCCCCGCCGTCGTCGGCAATGCCTGCGTCAACCGCCGCCTCCCCCGCCGGTCGGCGTTCGTTACAAACAACCCAAGCGGCTCTCCGGCCGCATCCCGGTCCGAATAACAGATCTCCCGCCCCCCGTTCATCCAACCTACCCGCAGGGACTCCATGGCATTGAACGTTCGATCCTCCCCCTGCAACAACTGCAGGTCCCTCGCCGTCCCGCCCGCGGCCGGCACCACGGTTAGCACCACTCTCCCACGTTCCATCCGCGTCGCCGCCAACCGGTCCCCGCCAGGCGACCAGTGGACACTATTCTCCGCCGTCAACCCGCGCACTAATACCCGCCGCTCACCGCTTTGCAGGTCGCGGCTTACCGCCTCATAGCTCTCCGCCCCCTCGGCCCGTTCCAAATACGCCACATGCATGCCGTCCGGCGAAAGGCTCGGTTTCATCTCCTGCCCCATGCCGCTCGTTAAGGGGATTGGGTCGAAACTGCCAAACTCCGTTCGCTCCCGCCCTTGCCGCCCGATCACCACCGCGCCCACCAACACCACCGCTACCGTCGCCCCGATTCCCAGCTTTTTCCAACTCGGCTCCCACCGCGGCGCCACTACCATCTCCACCGCCGGGCTCACCTTCACCGGGGATGCGGCAGTCACCGCCGGCCCGGTGCCGCTCAGCTTCCACTCATCCAGCTCTTCTGTCGTCGCCAGCACCCGGCTCCGCGGCCCCGGCATTCTCCGTACCGGCAGCCCTCGCTGCGCTTCCCACATCTGCGCCGTTCGGACACTGACATCCAGATAACCGGCAATCTCTTTCCAGGAAGTTAACTCTGCCATCGGTCGACACCATTCTCGGCTGGATAAATATTCGCCTATAGTCTGTCACAAAGTTTACAGGCACACACACCGTGCCTCCCGCCTGTCTCTCAAAACCACCATCCGATATACTTCCTCCATGGAACGCCGTCACTTCCTCGCCGCACTCGCTGCCGCCCCTGCCTTTTCCAGGGAAAAGGCCTGGGAAGGCATCTTTGTCATCATGCAGACCCCCTTCCTCACCTCCCTGGAGGTCGATGAGGAATCGCTTCGCAAGGAGTCGGACTTCCTGGTCCGTGGCGGCTCTCACGGCGTCGTCTGGCCCGCAGGCGCCGGCGAACATGTCTCGCTCTCCCGCGACGAACGGATGAAGTTTTCTAAGTCTGTCGTCGACGAAGTCCAAGGGCGTACCACCGTCCTGATCGGCGTCCAGGGTGTCAACAAGTTTGAAGCGATGGACTACGCTCGCTACGCCGAAAAGATCGGCGCTGACGGCCTCCATGCCCTCGGACCAACCTCCGGATTTACCGATCGAGAACTCCTCATTGACTACTTCACCTCCATCGCCTCGGTCTCCAAGCTCCCCATGTGCATCCAGGTCACCAATGGCGGCATGACCACCGATCTCCTCCTCCACCTCGCCGATCGAATTCCCTCCCTGAAGATTCTCAAGCTCGAAAACTCTGATGTTCCCCACGATGTCACCCGCGTCGTGAAGGAGCGCAAACGCCCCTTGATCGCCTCCACAGGCGGTGGTGCCATGTATCTCTACGACGAGATGGAGCGCGGCTCCGGAGGAACCATGGCCGGCGCCGGGCTCGCCGATATCCAGTCCGCCATCTGGGATCTCTTCCAGGCCGGCAAAAAGAAGGAGTCCCGCGACCTCTTCCTCAAGTTCCTCCCCTCGGCCGTCCTCGAACGCCGCACCGGCTACGTCATCCAGAAGGAGATCCTCCGCCGCCGCGGCATCTTCAAGACCGTAACCATGCGAAACACCCGCCGCTTCCCCTTGGACGCCCACGATCTGGCCGAACTGGACCGCATCCTCGACGCACTCAAACCGCATTACCGCGTCTGAGGCGGCACGCAACCGTCTGAAAACGGGGTCCCGAGCCACCATCCGGCCAATGCGAGAAGACACCCCCCGGCATCTCCTCACTTCGACCGAACGCTGGCTCTGGACTACAGGCGGCATCTCGCGAACACCCGCCCTCATATAGATATGCGTCCTCCGCGGGAATTCCAGGACAAATATTTCCCAACCCGGATGTTACACTGATCTCCAAATGTCCGAGGTCACCGATCTTCTAGCCGTTTGGCGCCACGGAGATGTCTCTGCCCTCGACCACCTCATCCCCATCGTCTACGACGACTTGCGCCGCCTCGCCCATTCCCTCTCCGCCAACTCCTCCAACGCGACACGCGGTACCGCACTCGTCCACGATCTCTACCTCCGCCTCGCCGGCCAGACTCACCCCGACATCCAAAATCGCGCCCACTTCTTCGCCGTCGCCTCCCGCGCCATGCGGCAAATCCTCGTCGACCGCTCTCGCCGCCTCCTTGCCCAACGCCGCGGCGCCGGCGCCCCCGCCTCTCCCATTGACGATCTGCAAATCGCTGCGGTCTCCCCCTCCACCGAACTCCTCGAACTCGACGACGCCCTTCACCGCCTCGCCGCCCTTCACCCCCGCCGCGCCCAGGTAATCGAACTTCGCTACTTCGGCGGACTCGGCGCCGAGGAGGCGGCGGAAGCCCTCGGCGTATCCTCGGAAACCATCCGCCGCGAGTCCCGCCTCGCCGAAGCCTGGCTTGGCGAACTCCTCAACCCTTCCTAGCGCCGCTTCTCCACCACCGACAACCGCTCCCGCAAGTCTCCCAAATTCTTTGTCCCAATCTGCTCCCATCGCCGCACGGCCTCCCGCAGGTATCGGGCACTCCCCGCCCAGTCTCGTTTCCCTTCCAATGCATATCCGATGCCTTCTGCTGCCCTCGCCGCCGGCCCTCCGTTCTCACGCCCCAAGATCGGATACGCTTCCCGGTAAACCTTTTCCGCTTCCTCCCACCTCCCTGCCGCCAACAGCGCCTTTCCCCAGTTGTTCAAGCTGATTCCGATCAGCCGGTGACCCGCCGGATACCCTTCCTTGCGAATCTCTACCGCCTGCCGGCAGTACGGCAGACCCTTTTCCACCCGTTTCATCAGCGTATACATCCCGCACAGATTGTTGTAGTTGAATCCGATGTTCAGGTGCCGGTCGCCATACATCTTCCGCGCCAGTGCCAACCCCTCCAGCGCGGCCGGCTCCGCCGTCACAAAGTCGTCGGTAGACATCGCCACCACCGCCACCGAGTTCAATCCGTTCATCAACTGCTCGGCCTGCCCCGTCTTACGCAGTATCTCCACCGCCCGCTTGGCCATTTGCCCAGCCTCGGCATGGCGTCTGGCCCCACTGTTGTAGGCAGCCGTCGCCGCGTTGTTCATTACCACTCCGGCCTCCGGACTCTCCCCCTGCCCAATCCGAGTCAACATCGCCAGCGCTTCCCGCTGCCGTTCCTCCGCCTTCCGAAAGTCCCTCCGCAGATCCCAAGCCGACCCCTGCGCCGCGATCCCCATCGCCTTCTCGCGGGAGTCCCCAAGTCCGGCCGACGCTTCATGCTCCTGGCCGTACTTCATGAGCTCTTCCGGTTTGGCTAGTTCCAGGTAGACCTCCTCCAAAACAGTCAACGCCTCCATCCGCGCCTGCCCGTCTCCTGCCACTTTCGCCGCTTCATACGCCTCCTTTGCCGCCTTTTCCGCCGGACCCAACAGCCCCAACCCGTAGTAGGCCCGCCCAATCGTCGTCCCCACCAGCGCCCGCAACTCATCCCGCTGCCGCTCCCCGGCCAAACGCTGCGCCCCCCGCTCCAGCAACTCCCGCGCGGTCGTTCGCTCTCCGGCACCGCCCCTCGGATCAGCCACCTTGAAAATCCCGACCAGAAACTGCGAGAGCCACTGGGCATTGTCCCGCTCCCGCCGCGCCGCGTCTCTCTCCGCTTCCAGCCGCTTGGCCTGTATCAGCAATACCAACAGGAACCCCACCACCAGCAACGCCACAGCCGCCGCTCCGGCCGCGCCCCAGGGATGCCGGCCGACAAACCGCCTGATACGGTAACTCGCCGTGTCCGGCCGCGCCCCTATCGGCCGCCCTTCCAGATACGCACGCACGTCCGCCGCCATCTCCGCCACCGTCTGGTACCTCCGCTCGGGCTCCTTTCGCATCGCATTCAGAACGATCACGTCCAGATCGCCTCGGTTCCCCAGCGGGCCCGCCACATCCTGCCTTGCCACCGCCTCTACCATCTCTGCCGCGCCGCCTGCCTCGGTCCGGTACGGGCTCTTCCCAGCCAGCAGCACCCAAAGCACCGCACCCAGCGAGTACACGTCGCTCAACGTCGTCACCGGACGCCCCAGCACCTGCTCCGGACTCGCGAATTCCGGAGTCATCCACCGCGTCGCCCCGCCGTCCACCCCGCCCTCCACCACCTTCGCGATCCCGAAGTCCAGGAGCTTCACATCCCCATTCGCCGTCACCAGCACATTACTCATCTTCAGGTCGCGGTGCACCACCAGATTCCGGTGCGCGTACTCCACCGCTTCACAGACCTTAAGAAAAAGCCCCAGTTTCTCCCCCTCCCTCAGCCCTTCGGCATGCTTCCCCAGCGTCTTTCCCTCCACATACTCCATCACCAGGTACGGCGCACCGTCCTCGGTTGTGCCCCCGTCCAGGAGCTGCGCGATGTTCGGGTGCCGCAACCCGGCCAGGATCTGCCGCTCATTCAGGAACCGTTCCCGCATCGCCCCGCCCGCCAGCGCAGACCGGATCAACTTAATCGCCACCCGCTGCTCGTACTCCCCATCCGCCCGTTCCGCCAGCCACACCGCACCCATCCCCCCAGCCCCAATCTCCCGCACCAGCCGGTAAGGCCCCACTCGCTCCCGCGCCGGCACCTCCGCCATCTCCTCCGCCGCACTTCCGATCGCCGCCGCCAATCGCTCCCCCACCCCCTCCGCCCGCGCCAGCATTGCCAGTACCCGCTCCCGGGTCTCGCCGTCCCCGCAAATCTCCGCCAGCAACGCGGCCCGCTTCCCAACCGGCACATCCCACAACTGGTCCAAATACCCGTCGATTTCGCGCAATCGTTCCGGATCCATAGCCCCTCTTTCTGCAACAAAATGATATACGAGAAAAACTTTCTTCACCCCACACTGTGGGATTCGCCTCCCCGCCTGCGTACTCCTCTCCGAGACCCGCAAACATGCTCACCCGACGCGCCCTCTTCACCTCCACCGCCTCCGCCCTCGCCGCCCGGACCACCCCTTTCCAGCCGGCATTTGCCACCGCACGCCAGGCGGCTCTCGCCATACGCCAGAAAAAGATCTCGTCCCTCGAACTCACCAGCATCACTTTTTCTCGCATCGACAAGTACAACCCCACGCTCAACGCCTTCGTCTATCAACTCCGGGATCAAGCCCTCAGTGCCGCCCGCCGCGCGGACGCCGCCCTCGCGCAGGGCCGCTCCCTCAGCCCCCTCCACGGTGTCCCCATCAGCATCAAAGAGTGCTTCGGCATCGAGGGCCAACCCGCCACCTTCGGCATTCCCCAATTCCGCAAGTCCAAGGCCCCGCGCAACGCCGCCGCCGTCCAAAAACTGGTCGATGCCGGCGCCGTCCTCCTCGGCGCAACCAACGTCCCGACTTTCCTTTGGGACTGGCAATCCACCAACCCCATCTATGGCCGCACCAATAACCCTTGGAATCCGGACCGGACCCCAGGTGGCTCCAGCGGCGGCAGCGCCGCTGCCCTTGCCGCCGGCCTCGGCCAACTCTCCCTGGGTGGTGACCTCGCCGGCTCTCTCCGCGTCCCCGCCCACTTCTGCGGCGTCTTCTCCCACAAATCTACCGTCGGCACCGTCAGCCGCCTCGGCCTCGCTCCCGGCGGAAAATGGGACCTTCCCGGATCCGTGGCCACCCTCGATGTCGTCGGGCCTATGGCCCGCTCGGCCGGCGACCTCGTCGATGCCCTCCATGTCCTGGCTGGTCCCGACTCCTCCGACACCACCGCTTGGTCCTGGCGCCTCGCTCCGCCGCGGCACAACGCACTGCGGGACTTCCGCACCGGCTTCGTCTTCGAGGGTCCCTTCGGCACACCCTCCAGCGAACAACAACCCGCCTTCCAATCCGTCCTGTCTACCCTCCAATCCGCCGGCTTATCGCCCCGGCCCGGCTGGCCCGATGGCTTCCAGCCCGCCGCCGCTCTCAACAACTACCTCTTCCTCCTCGCGGCTTTCTCCGAGGAGTTCTTTCCTCCCCCAATGCTCGCCGCCATGAAACAAACCGACTCCCCCTTCTCCGCCGGCATCGGCGCCCCTCACTCCAAATGGGTCCAGCAGGATCGCCTTCGCCTCCTGGCCCGCCTCGCCTGGCAGAAATACTTCGAAAGCCACGATGTCTTTCTCTGCCCCGTCGCCATCGTCCCCGCATTCCCCCACGACCCCACCCCCTCAATGGAAGCGCGCAAACTCCAAACCCCGGAAGGTCCGCGTCCCTACCTCTCCCTCTTCTCTTGGGCTTCCTTCGCTACGCTCGCCGGCCTCCCCGCCACCGTTATGCCCATCGGCAAAACGGCTTCCGGCCTCCCCGTCGGCCTCCAGATCGTCGGCCCCCTGTGGGAAGATGCCACCCCCATCCGCTTCGCCGAACTGCTCTCCGAACGCCTGGGCGGCTTCTCGCCGCCTCCCCGCTATGACGCCTGACGCTTCCCGCTAGTGCACGTAGTCTGCATGTTTCGCCTTCATCTTGTTGTACAGCTTCGCGTAGTCTTCGTAGGCATAAAACCCCAACTGCACGATCGCCACCATCTCCGCCGCTTCCCACTCCCCCCGCGTCTTCTTCAGGCTCGCTGGCAGGTTCGCAGCGGTCTCCGGCTCGTATTTCATGTTCCACACGTCTTGCCGCCAACCCAGCGTCACCAGGTGAACCAGTTCGTGGGACACCAAATCGTTCCACTGCAACTCCGGGCTGAAGAGGTCCTCGGGACTCCTCCTTTGAAAGAACCCGGGTGCGTTCGAGACCACCGCCAGTGCCGTCTCTTCCCGTAATCCCAGAAATCCGACCAATCCTTGCACCTCTACTGACTCCAACTCCTCCGCCCACCGCATCAGGGGCTCATTCACCGGCAGCTTTGCCTTCGCCTGCTTTTTCATCTCGGCCGCTATGTCCTTGAATTTCCAGGTGAACCCTACGCCCATCTCCGCGGACGGTACACTGTACTCGGCATCCAGCCAGACTCCCGGTTCCATTTCCACCGACAGCTTCGTCTTCCCCATCGAGTCCTGGTCAAATGCGTACGGCCCCATTCGCAACGAAACCGACGTCTTCTCCGGATTCGTCAGACTCTGCTTGAATGCCAGGTCCACTCGCGTACCGTTCCGGGTATATGCTGCTTTGTCTCCCGGCTGCCCCCAGTCACGCTCTCCCGTCTCCCCGCGCAAAGAGGCCGCAACCTTCGTTGACGCATCGTCCTTCCGCAAAATCAGCACCCTCTCGTCGGTCAGTTGGACATCCATGTAGGTCTCCACTTCTACTTCCACCGCAACCGCCAAGCCCAGTTTGTTAAACCCTGGCGTCACTTCCTTGTCGTAGCCCTTCGACTTCCAGTCCTTCTCCAGCTTGTTGTCCCTCTTGTACTTCACCTTGAACCGGAAGTAGGGCAGTCCCTGCGATTTCCGTCCAGCCAGGTCATCCAGATGCTGCCCAATAACGCTCCACGCATCCAGTTCATTATTCGTGAACTGTGCGTTGAACAGCTCCACCACCTGATCCCGAGTTACCATCGCCGGCAGCGGCATTTCGTGGAACTGCAGCGGCGGACCCAACTCCCGCAGTTCTTCGTGATCTTTGGTCTCCAAGACCCGCTTCACGTATCCTCGGATATAGGCGTCGTACATCACCCGCATGTTCTTGCAAACAGCCACGTTTCGGCTATGGATCTTCCCGTTGATCGCAGCGCTCCGCCCGTAATCCTCCAGCCGGCCCGTTCCCCCGTGCAATGCGATCGTCCCCAGCGCATCGGCCGAAGGCGCCATACACACCACCTCCACCCTCCCCGAATGGCTGTTGACATAGTCGATGTAGGGAGCCGGATCCACCAGCAGGCTCTCAATCCCTTGATCCTCCGCCTCGTTCAAAATGTCGATGATGGTCGACCGCGTAGCCATATCCACAAAGTAGGGGCCGTTCTCGTTCTGCAGCAGCGCGTACATCCCATAGAGCCCCCTCAACTGCTTGTCCGGCTTCATCTGCGCCGTCACCGGATTGCTGCCTAGAATGTCCCAAACCTTGAGTTCCCGCCCCGCCGCGTCCAATACCACCAGATAGTATCCGCGCGAGACTACCGACGGATAGTACGTCTCCAGCCACCCGGGCAGGACATTCAGCATAAGATTCGCCCAGTTGATCTTTTCGTAGGCGTTGACCCACCCTGCCGCCAGCAGCAGATTATCCGCGCTCGTCTCCCACGAGCGCTGCGTCACCCCCTCGGTCTCGCTCCCCAGCGCCGGCAAGGGAATCTGCCGCGGCGTCCGGTAGTACGTATTCGATTTCAGCCGCCGCTCCTCTTCCTCCGCCGCCGTCGGCACGGGTCCTGCCACCACCGAGATAATCGTGTCGAAGTGCGTCTGCGTCGTGAACCGTGCCGGTTCCAACTGCCCGAACGGATCGTCCGCGTTGGCTCCGTTCCGTTTATCGAGCTTTTCATAGAAAAATGTGGCCGACCCGTCCCGCTCCTCCACAAAATAGTCCCCGGACTCCACCTTGCTCGACGCGAACACCCCCTTGTCGTTCGTCTCGCAATCCATGGGCGCGCCCCGCTTAATCGGGTTCAAATGCAATTTCACATTCGGCAACGGGTGCCCGAAGTAATCCACCGTCTGAATCGTCACCCGTCCATGCAGTTTCGGCCGGCTCACCCGCAATACGTAGGGGCGGTTCAGCGCCAACCCAGGCAGTTGTAACGGCTTCGGCACATAAAGGAGCCCCGGATCATCCGACGAATGGAACTTGTAACTCTTCCCGTCGGCCGTTCGCTTCGTGCAACCGACAATCTCCCGCAAACAGCGGTTGATCTCCTTCTGGTCCTCCGTCCCCCAGTTGAATCGGGCCAACTGCTGCCACGTCAACCCGTTGGCCGTCGCCACGCTCTCCAGCGTATCTCCCGTCTGTACATGAACCACATCTACATCAGCAATTCGTTTTGTCATGGCTATCGCAAGCTCACATAGTCGTAGGCATCAGCAACTTGAACATCTTCAAAATCCGACGTCACCGAACAAACCCCCGGCGGTGCGCTGGCAATATAGACCTTCCCGCTCTTGTCGCTCGTCAACTCCGTCAACACCCCGCTGGATAGCGTGACGCGCAGTTGAATCCCTTCCAACGGTTCATCGGTCACATCATCGACAATCTGAATCTGAAAGAAACCTGGCTTGGCCACGCCCTCGCATGGCGAGTCACCCACTAGCCGTTGATAGAACCGGCAGCCGAATGTATCTCCGGTCTTCCCGAACTCCCGCCGCGAGGCCGTCGAGGCCAGCCGCGAACTGGCGTCAGACCAGAATCGCCGGTGACACCCGGCGGTCCCCTCCGCCGCCGTTGCGCATGGCCACTTCGACGTCGGTACCGTCGTTCCCGCCCGGAACAGCAGAATCACCACCCTCCGGTTCACGCTGTTGTCGGCGTTCCGCTTTTCGCTATCGAGCGTCTGCGCCTCGGCCTGCGAGAAAATCATCACCGGATTGAACTCGCTACACCCCTGAAAATCGCCCTTCCCGTTCGCATCACTCCCCTGCCCCAGAAAGTCCTGCTTCGTCAGAACGAACGGCTTCTCCGTCTCGTCCCGGCACAAGACATCCATGTAGGCGGCAAATAGCTTAGCCCGTGTTTGGCTCCCCGGCACGCCGTCCGGCGTCAGCCCGTTTGCCTCCTGAAACTGGCGCACGGCTTCCTGATACGGCGCCTGTTCCGTCCCCGGCTCATACCCCAGCGCCGTCAGCATGATGCGGATACAACTCTCCCCCCAGTTGTCACCCGACCCGCAGGTGCAATAAATCGACTCCCACCGCGCCACATCCCGCGTCAGGATGGAATACACCACCTCGGCCCGCCGCGCACTCAGCGTCTTGTTGTAATACTCATCCCCCACCGGATCCGCATGGCCGAACACCGACAGCGGCGCCTTGGGATGCCGCCGGCACATCGCCGCCAGGGTCGTAAACTCACCCGCCGTCTCCGGCAACACGAACGACCCGCCAAACTGGAACCGAACGTCGTCCAGACGCCAGCAGGCCACCGGAACCAACTCCATTCGGATGACGGTCTTCTCGTTCTTGGTCGTCGTCGCCGCATAAATCGGCAATGTCTCCAGCACGGAGTGGTCAAAGGCTGCGCCGCCGGCCGCCGCGGAGGTTGAGGTGGACATACCAGGATCTCGAGAACCAGGATCCCGGCGGTTCACCCATTTTTTTCGCGCCTATCCGGAAACTCGCGTCCCCTTCCACCGCACCGATCCATCCTCCCACCCCAGCGCCACCATCCCCTCCATCCCCGCCCCGCGCAGTTCTCCCGTAAACACGTACGCAAACGCCATCCCCTCATGCCGCCCGCTCGACCGTATCTCCACCCGGTCTCCCGAAATCCACCCCCGCAACCGCCCATCGGTCACTACCGGACTCCGGTAGCTCCCCACGATCTCATCCCCCTTCTGCTCCACCACCATTTCCCACTTGGTCGACCCCGCCAAAAACGTAATCTCCACCTCCCACCGCCCCGTCACATCACCCGCCGGCTTCTTCCTCGCAACGCTCTTCTTTCCCCCGGGCGCCCTCCGGAACTCCTCCTCCAACCGCGCAGCGACCACCTTGTACTCTCCCGGATACATCGCCGCCGGCCGCAGCACAAACCCGTGCCCCTCCCCTTCGGCATGCGTCATGATCCGCGGCTTCCCCTCCAGCAACCGCTTTCCCAACTCCCAATTCTCCAACCCGATCTTCTCTGGGTCCCAGTCAATCTGCAACGTCGGATAGTAACTCTTCTCTTTGGGAATCACAATCCGGCTCGTCACCCCAGGCACCTTGTCCAGCCGGCCCTTTACATACTCAAACCAGCCCAGCCACTCTTTGTCTTCCGCCTCCCGGCTCCGCGTCGTAAACAACGCCTCCACCGCCACCGCCAGCCCGACGATCTCCTCTTTGCTCACCTTGATCGACCGGCCAAACGTAATGTGCGGCGAACTTACCTGCCACGCCGCCTGCACGAGGTTCTTCCTCCCGAACAGGACCCCCGATGTCTGCGGGCCCCGCACAATCTTTCCCCCGCTGCACGCCACCAGATCCACACCGGCCGCCAGGTACGGATTTGCCCGCAACGGCAGATCCGCCGCCGCATCCACCAGCACCGGAACGCCCCGCCGGTGGCAAGCCTCCACATACTGCCGCAGCGTGAATGGATTCCCCGTCCCCAGCAGGTTCGCCTGCCCGTGCGCCAGCGCCGTCCGCTCCCCCAGTGCGCGTTCCAATTCCGCCAGCGTCTCTACCTCCACCATCCGTACCCCGGTCGCCCGAACCGCGTGGTCATAGTAGCTTCGCGACCACTTCGGTACCACGCACTCCCCCTTCATCCCCCCCACATCCGGCAACTTCTGCATCTTCTCCGGGTCCCCGCCCGTCACGCAGGCCGCCGCACCACAGGTCACAGCCCCCGCCGCCCCCGAACTCACCATCGCCGCCTCCGCCCCCAGCCACTCGGCTAACCGCGGCCCCACCTTCCCCATCAACTCGTCCAGATTCACATGGTAGTGGCTCGCCTGCTCCACCGCCGCAATGACCTCCGGCAACTGCCGCGACCCGCCATTGATCGTGTAGGTGGACGTACAGTTGATGAACGGTTCCACTCCGTAGCGCTGGTAGATTCCCGGCCCGGCGCCCCGCGCCGGCATCACCGCGGCCGCCGCCGGACCGCCCATCAGCCCCGCTAAGCGCGCCCAGAATCCACCCTGAAAAAGCCCTCGCCGGCTCGTCGCCTTGTCCATGCCACGCTCCTTTTCCGGAGCCATTGCCCGGATGACCTACGAGTCTACCGCTTCCGCTACCCGTCTCTTCAGAACGTAATCTTAAGCGCCAATTGGATTGACCGCGGCCCGCCCGTCACAAAAAGTGGATTCTGCCCGCTCGCGCCGGCAAGCCCGCTGTTCAGCATCGCTACCGAACGCCCGAAGTTCCCGCTCGTCATCACCCCGGTAGGATTCGCGAAGTTCGGGGTGTTCAAAACATTGAACGCCTCGGCGCGAAACTCGATGCCCGCCCCCTCTCGCACCACAAAGCGGCGTCGCAACGAAAGATCCACCTGCGATAACCCAAAACCGCGCAGTGTCCCCCGCCCCAGCGTCCCCTGCCGCCCCGCCGCCAGCGGCGCTGCCCCATCGAATGCCGCCGGATTGAACCGCTTTCCGCCCGCAAAATCTTCTGAATAGAGGTACAGCGGTTGCCCCGGCACCAGGTCCGGCCGGGCAATGTTCGTCAGCCCCAGCCCCAGCGGATCCCGCCCCGTCGTCGGTGTGATCGGAAACGCCGTCCTCATCCGGACAACCGAGTCAACCGCAAATCCGTGGATCAGGGCGCGCCCAACCGCATTCCGCGCCGGCGCGGGCAACTCATAGCTCGCCGATCCGGTAAACGCATGCCGGACGTCGAACGACGACGGGCCTCGATCAGACGACGGCGCCAGCCTCAGGTTCGGGGCGTACAGATTGTTGATCGATTCATCGGACGCCGTGTCCAGGGACTTCGACCAGGTGTAGGACAGCAACGCTTGCACCCCATGGCTCATCCGCCGCGTGAACTGCGTCTGCAGCGCGTTGTAGTTGGAAGTGGCCGTATTGCTCACCGCGTCAATGCGGGTGAAGTTCGGGTTCTGTAGCGTCTGTGCGCGCAGACTCTCCACCCGCGAGAGCCGCCGTCCCGACGATCCAACATAGGAAACCGACAACGAGTTCACTCGCGCCCACGGCTGCTCAATGGCCAAGCTATATTGCAGCGTATAGGGCAACTGGAACCCGTCGTAGAAGGAGAACAACCGCGGATAAGGCGGGGCCAACGGCACCGGCGGCACCTCCGTCAGAAAAAGCGGATCCATCAACGGCCGGTTCGCCACCGTCCGGCTCCGAGCGAACGGATAATTGGTCGGCGTTAATGCCGTGCCCGCAAACCCATACCCCAGGTCATAAAACACCCCGAAGCCGCCGCGCACCACCGTCGCTCTCTCCCGGAACGCCCGGAACGCCACCCCGGCGCGCGGCGCAAAATTGGCGTAGGTTGTCTCATAGAACGGCGTCCCACGCGGCGCCACCGTCGCTGTCGAGGGAGTCGCCAGCCCCTTCACCACCAGCGGCAAACTGCCCGCCTCGCCCCCGGGCGCCGGGTTCACTTCCCACCGCAGGCCGTAGGTCAATGTCAGCCGTGAATTCACCCGCCAGGCATCCTGCCCGAACAGGGAAAAGTTCTGATACCGCGGACGCAGATAGCCGTCCACCTGGGAAGTGGTTCCACTCGCCACCCCACTGGCAATCAACTGTGTAATGCTCGCCGCCGTCAATGTGTTGCTGAAGAAACGCCCGCCAAAGGACGGCGTCATCTGCCGGTGATCCCCGCCAAACTTCATCGCATGCCCGCCGCGATTCCAACTCAGCGTGTCCACCAGGTTGACCTGCCGCTGCGTATTGATGCTGAACGTTCCCGGACTGATCGTGTTCTCATCATTGCCGCCGATCGAAAGATAGTAAAGGGAGGTTGCCGCATCCGCACCCGTTGGAATCAGCGTCGCCATCGGCAGCAGCTTCGCCCCGCCAAATGTATCCTGCACGTACCGCTGCGCCGCCTGAGCCCGGCTCCAGTTGAACCGCGCTTCGTTGTTCATCGCCGCCGTCAGCAGCCACGTCGCCCCGGCCGTTACCGTCTCCGTCTTCGCCGGCAACTCGGCCACAAAACTCGGCGTCGCGTACCGCCCCCTCTCCCGAGACTCGGAAGGCGCCACATGGACGCGCCCAAACGCCTGCAGCCGCGAGGAAACCGCATGGTCCACTCGCACACTCGTCGCATTCAACGTCGCCGGATTCGAATAGCCCGCCACGTACGGCGTCTCATCGGGAGCGTTGGCCAGCGGCGGCGCAACCGGCAACGGGTAGGCCTCCAGGATGCTCTTGAGTAACCCCGTCGCCCGCGCCCGCGCCGCCAGCGACGGCACCCGGACCTCCGGGGAAATCACCGGCTGCCGCAAACGCAGTCCCTCATAGGAGACAAAGAAGAACGTCCGGTTCCGTCCCGTGTACACACCCGGTACCGTCGCCGGCCCGCCCAGCGTGAAACCAAAATCGTTCTGCCGCAACGCCGGCCGCTTCAATCCGTTCGCATTCCCAAACCAGCTATTGGCATCCAGCTTGTCGTTCCGCAAATAGTGAAACAGCGCCCCGTGCCAGTCGTTTGTCCCTGATCGGGTCACTATCGCCACCTGCGCCCCCGGTTGCCGCCCATACTCCGGGGCGTAAGTCGATGTCTGAATCGTGAACTCCTGCACCGCGTCCACCGAAGCCAGCGCGCTCGTCCCGCCGCTCGCCGAATAGGATGGCGTTCCGCCGCCCGCCCCCTCATAGGGCGACGTCGCAAACGGCAGCCCGAAGTTCGCGCTTACCCCGTCCACCGTAAAGTAGTTCGAGCCGCTCCGCTGCCCGTTCACCGAAAACTGCCCGTTCTCCGGAAGCGACGCCGCCGTAATCACCACCCCGGGACTCAAATTGATCAAAGTCTGGAAACTTCGCCCGTTCAACGGCTGATTCTCAATGAACCGGCGATCGACACTCGTCGCCACCGCCGGGGACTCCCGCACCAGCGGCACCTCCGCCGTAACCTCCACCCGCTCTCCCCGCGCTGCCACCCGCAACTGGATTCGTAGCGAACGCTGGTCGTTGGCCGATAGTCGCAAGTCCGCGACCTTCGCCGTCGCAAACCCGGCCTTGTCCACCGTGAATTGGT
Source organism: uncultured Solibacteraceae bacterium (assembly GCA_964430625.1). Lineage (GTDB taxonomy): Bacteria > Acidobacteriota > Terriglobia > Bryobacterales > Bryobacteraceae. The sequence continues at coordinate 40,420 of CAYSFR010000028.1, read as the reverse complement.
AGGCCGCCGGCGCGATCTGCGTGAACACAAACGTCCCGCTGGCATCGGTGAAAGCCTCCCGGTCCAGGCCCCTCAGCGGATCCCGCAGCCGTACCGCCGCCCCCGCCACCACTCCGTCTTGCTCATCAATCACGGTCCCCGTCAGCGACGCCGTGATCGTCTGTGCTCCCGCCATCCCTGAGAGCATCCACAACGCGAACAGCAATACCCGCATCAATCTACCTTCTCCTCGCGGCGCCCTTCCGGCCGCCCTTCGGACCCGGGCGCAAACTCTTCCACGAACCGCGGATTCACCGCCCTCGCAAACACCAGCGCTTCATGGTCGCCGGCCAACTCCGTCAGCCGAAACGCCACCCCGGCCGCCCGTTCTGCCTCCAACTGGGCCGCCATCCCCCGCAGATACCGGACAAACGACTCATCCCCATCCCCCTCTACGGCTTTAAAAATCAGAATGTAGGCGTCAGTCAGAAACGGCACCTGAAACCCCGTCGGGACTCCATCGCCAAACCAGTAAAGGCTCCCCGGCCTCATCAATTGCCACCGTCCCATGCTCTGCAATCCCCACCGGCCGCGCACCGTATAAATCAGCGACCCTTTCGCGTGCGAATGCTCCGCCAGATACAGCCCGGCTGGCATGTCAATGAAATGCGCCCGCATCCCCGGGACTCGCAGCAACGGTCCAATCCGGCCCTCCAGCGTCTCCACGCCCGGCGTTTTCCCCGTGTCCAGAATGTCGGAAATCACAGTTACGCCCGGTGCCAGGTGCAGCCGCTCCGGCGTCGTCGCCGTCGCCGCCTCCCATTCCGCCGCCGACAGCGCTCGTCTCCGCCGGCCTCCGCCCGCCACATTTCGGTCCAGCCACTCCACCACCACCCGGTCCAGCAGCGGATCGTAGGGGTTCGCGAACGAGGCAAACGTGAACCGCTCCCGGATCGCCGCGTCTTCCTCCTCCGGCGCCACTTGGAAGCTATGGTCGGCGCCCTCGATCACCCTCGACTCCGTTCGCAGGTTCCCCGCCCGCTGCATCGCCGCCACCGCACACGCCGCGTGGGAAGGGGGCACGTTCCGGTCCCGGCTCCCGGCCACCGCCAGCGCCGGCCGCGCAATGTACCGAAACATCTCTTCCGGCGGATGATCCAACTCCTCCGTCCGCCGTCCCAACCGTACTCGCTCCCGGAAATCGCCATCTTCCAGGTCCCACTCCTCCCGCCGCTCCCTGGCTGCGGCGAACATCTCCCGCCATTTCCGCCCGTACGCCAGGTACCGCTCCAGTCCCCACTCCCGCGCCCATGCCGCATTCTCCGCGCTGCGGTCCACATATTCCGCCAGCCGTCCGTGGTTGTAATCGAAAATCTCCTCAGCCTTCCCGCAGAATCCTCCCAGGAACACATACCCGTCGGCGTGCACGCCATCCCTCGCCGCCAGGCACGCCACATACGCCCCGGCGCTCTCCCCCGCCACGATCAACGCCCCGCACTCCTCCCGGCCTCGCAAATAGGCGAGGATCCCCGCCAGCACCTGCGCATCGCTCCGGTAAAGATCGCCCCATCCCGCCTTCGCCCGGCTCGCGCCGTGCCCCACCTGGTCATAGCGGAAGCTGCCATACCCGGACTCGGCCAGGCTCTCCGCAAGACGTCGCAACGCACCCCGCCGGGGCACGCCCGGCCGTGCCAGTTCCCCATCCCGCAGCGACGACAACGTCCCGCCGACAATCACCACACACGCCACTGGCCCCTCACCCGGCGGCAGCAGCAACGTTCCGCCAATCGTCGCTTCCCGCAACTCCAGAGCCACGTCCTCCGCCACGGCCGCCTCCAGTGCTGGGACGCTTTGAGCCATCTCCCGCAATCGTAGCAAGAAGTGACAAAAAGTGCTACCAATTGCCTTCCCTACCTAACGACATAATGAAGGCATGCCCAGTGTCTCCGCCAAGAGTATCGCCCGCATCGGCGTGGCCATCGATGCCGATCTCATCGAGAAATTCGACCGTCACATCGAGCGCCGCGGCTACACCAACCGCTCCGAAGCCTTCCGCGATCTGATCCGCGATGAGCTCATCGCTGAGCACAGTCAGGCGCCCTCCGCTCCGGTCGTCGGCACACTCACCCTCGTCTACGACCACCACGTCCGCACGCTCAGCGAGAAGCTCACCGGGATGCAGCACGAACACCACGATTCCATCGTCTCCACTCTCCACGTCCACCTCGACCACGACAACTGCCTGGAGGTCCTCGTTCTCAAAGGCGCCAGCGGCGAGGTCCGCTCCATCGCCGATCGCCTCATTAGCACCAAGGGTGTCCGCCACGGCAAACTGACCATTACCACCACCGCCCCCTTCTCCCACTCTCATCCCCACCCCCACACGCATGCTTGATCCCCTCTGGCTTCTTCCGTTTTTCGTTCCCGTCCTCGGCCATGTCCTCTACGGTATCCCCGGCTCCGGTCGCGTCCGCCTGCACAATGGCGACGACTTCTCCCCCGCCGATGAACCGCCGCGCCCGGATCGCCTCTGCAACATTCGTGCCGTCACCGCTGACACCGTTACCCCCCTCGACGCTCCCGCCGGAGCCGAAATTGACGCCACGGCCATCACCGCCCGCCCCGCCTGCATTCTCGTCGAGACCCCGCCTCTCACCATCGAATTGGCGCCGGAGAAGTTCCACTCCTACCTCCGTCACGAAGGCCTACTCGCCGTCATCGCCCAACGCGAAGTCGCCGGCCAGTCCAGCGAACCGGGCCGCGAACGGTACTCCAAATTCAGCAAAACCGCCCTCGCCGGCCCCGATGGTTCCCTCTCTCTGCTGACGCGTCCTTTGGGACTGCCCGCCGAAATCGTCCCTCTCACCGCGGAAACACTCCACACAAACAGCACACTGCGGATTCGCGTCGATTCCCATGGCGCCCCCCTCCCCCATACGCAGGTCCGGATCAGCCATCGCCATTTCCACGCCGCCGAGCCATCCCCCGATCTCCTCCTGGAAACGGACGCGAGTGGCGAACTCGAATTCCCTCTCTCCCGCCCCGGCTACTGGCGTCTGCACACCATCCGCATGGTCGCCGCCACCGGACCGGGGGCCAACTGGGAAAGCTGGTGGGCCTCCCTCACCTTCGCGTTGCAATCCTAGAACGGCAACTCCGGCCAGGCCGCCACGAACGCCCGCGCCGCCGGATGCCGCGGTTCGGCCAGAAACTCTGCCGCCGGCCGGTCCTCCACCACACGGCCGCCCTCCAGAAAGAGAATTCGGTCGGCCAACTGCTGCACCGCCGTCAAATCGTGAGAGATAAACAGGGCCGCCCGCCCCGGCGTATGAGTGGCCTGCCGCAAAAACGGCAGAATCTCCCACTGCGTCACCGGATCCAGCGCTGACAACGGTTCGTCCAACAGGATCACCTTCGGCTCCGCCGCCAACGCCCGTGCGATCGCCGCGCGCTGCGCCTCCCCGCCGGATAACTCGTGCGGACGCCGCCCCAACAGCCCCCCGCCCAGCCCCACCGCCTCCGCCAACTCCCGCAACCGCGCCTCCCCATCCGCCCCGGCCTCCTGCAAACTGCTCCGCACATCCGCAAACGGACTCAACGATCCCACCGGATCCTGCCACACCATCTGCACGCGCCGCCTCTCCCCTCGCTCCTGCGGACGATGCTCCCGGCCCTCAATTTCTATCCGCCCCTCCGTCGCCGTCATCAATCCAGCAATACACCGTGCCAGCGTCGACTTCCCGCACCCGGACTTCCCCAGTACCGCCACACACTCCCCCGCTGCCACCGAGAACCCGACCCCGTCCAGCACCAGCGGACCGCTCCTCCCGAATCGCTTGCTCAATCCCTCCACCCGCAGCGTCGTCATCGCCCCAAACTCCGGATCGCCTGAACCAACTCCGCCCCCGCCGCGCTCCCTTTGAGCCCTGCCCAGGTCGAACACGCCGCCACCTCTCCCCGGTCCATCACCATCGCCCGCGGGCACATCCGCGCCGCCGCCCGCACATCATGCGTAATGAACAGCAGCGCCGCCCCCGTCCCCAGCAGCGATCGGTCCAGGCACTCCAGAATCTCGCTCTGCGTCACCGGGTCCTGCCCCGTCGTCGGCTCATCGGCGATCAACAACAGCGGCCGCATCGCCAGCGCCATCGCCATCAGCACCCGCTGCCGCATCCCCCCGCTCAGTTGAAACGGATACCGCTGCGCCGCCCCCTCCAACCCCACCGTCGCCAACGCCTCCATCGCCACCTGCCGCGCCTCCCCCCGGCCCCCTGCCGCCCTCCTCACCTGATCCACTATCGGCACGCACGGGCTCAGCGCCGCCCCCGGATTTTGAAAAAGGTAAAAAACCGATCGCCGCACCACCGGTTGACCGTTCAAAGTCACCGTCCCCGACTCCACACGCAGCGGCGCCCGCAACAATCCCGCCACCCCCGTCCCTAGCACCGACTTCCCCGCCCCGCTCCGCCCCACAACCGCCAACCGCTCCCCCGCCTCCATCGCAAACGACACGTCCCGCACCGCCAGCGCTCCGCCCGTGCCCACGCGTACCGTTAACGAATCCACCCGTAGCAGCGCCATCGTCTATAGCTCCTGCGCCTCTCGCCGGTCCACCCGCCGCCGTAACCCCTCAGCCAGCAGGTTGCACCCCGCCACCGTCATCATCAGCCCCAGCCCCGGCCCCAGCAGCAGATACGGCGCCGTCATCACAAACGGCCGCGCCTCGTTCAGCATCACGCCCCACTCCGGCTGCGGCGGCTGCGCTCCCATTCCCAGAAAACTCAACGTCGAAAGCGCCAGCACCACCGACCCAAGTTCCAAGCTGAATCGCACCGCCAGCGCCGGCCCCACCTGCGGCCACACGTGCCGCAACAGGATCCGCACCGGTCCGGCCCCGGCCAGCCACGCCGCATCCAGGAACTCCTTCTGCCGCGCCGATTGGAACAGCGTACGCGCCAGCCTCGTCTCCGCCGGCCACCAGGTCCAGGCAATCGCACTCACCGCCGCCCCCGCTGACGGCCCCATCACCCCCACCACCGCCAGCGCCAGCACCAGCGGCGGGAACGAGAGGAAAACACTCACCCCGCGCCGCACCATCGCGTCCGCCCACCGCCCTCCAAACACCGCAAAACTCGCCAGCGCCACGCTCACCAGTGTCACGCTCCCCGCCGCCAGCACCGCCAGCCCCACCGACATCCGCGCCGCCGCCATCGTCCGCGACAATTGGCACCGCCCCAGCCGGTCGGTCCCCAATGGATACGCCACCGACGGCGGCTCCAACCGGTGATCAAAATCCCCCTGCAACGGATCATGCGGCGTCATCGCCGGCCCCAGCAGGCACAGCAGCATCACCACCAGTAACAGGCCCGCTCCCCACCGCGACGACGCCGTCCAGCCCCCGCCCAGCACCTCACTCATACCGCCCTCCCTGCCGCAACCGCGGATCCGCCCACGCCCCCATCAGGTCGGCCGCCGCGTTCACCCCCACAAACAAAACCCCCGCAAGCAGCAGATACGCCTGCAGGATCGGGTAATCCCGCGCCGCAATCGCCTGCAGCGCCACGCTCCCCAACCCCGGCCGGTCAAACACCCGCTCCATCACGATGGAGCCCCCCAGCAACATCCCGAACGAATTCGCCAGCATCGTGAAAAAGGAGGGCGCCACCACCCGCCCAATGTCCACAAACAGAATCCGCCCCCGGCTCTGCCCCAGCGCCCCCGCCAGCCGGACATAGTCCTCTGTCCGCTCCGCCGCAATCCGCTCCCGCAACACCCGCCCTATGCTCAACCCCGGCGCCACCCCCAGCAGCATCGACGCCACCCCAAGATTCACCCACGACTCGGAGTCCAGCAGCCCCGGTATCCGCAACCAAAGCAGACCCGCGGTCAGGCTCGCCAGCGCCAGCCAGTAAACCGGCACCGAGAGTGCCGCCACCGTCGCCGCCTGCATCACCCGGTCGCTCCACCTCGCCGCCCCATATGCCTCCAGCGTCGCCGCCGACAGCGCAATCAGCACGATGAATAGCAGCGTCCCGCAGGCCAGCGCCAGCGTCGAAGGCAGCGCTCTCCCCAACTCCTCCACCACCGCCCGCCCGCTCGCAATCGACCGTCCCAAATCCAGCCGCCCAACCCGCCCCGCCCACCGCAAATACCGCGCCGGCAACGGCGCATCCAACTGATACTCCCGCCGCAACGCATCCACCGTCTCCGCCTTCCCCGGCACCCCCAGAAACCGCAACTCCGCGCTGATCGGATCCCCCGGAGCCAGCGCCACCAGCGAAAACGCCACAATCGACATCCCCGCCAGCGTCACCGCCGTCCTCGCCAGCCTTCGAAAGAGATAGCGGATCAGGGGAGCCATTGCGCCTCTCCCAGGTTCATCCAGTCCGGGTTTTCGAAGGGCGTAAGCCCGATATCCGGCCGCGACAGAACCATCGCCGGCACCAGCAGAATCGGAATTGCCGCCACGTGTACGTCGACAATCCGCCGGTGCGCCTCCCGTACCTTCTCTACCGCCTCTGCCCGCGTCTCCGCTGCCCGCGCCTCGTCCAGCAACCCGTCGATGTCCGCGCCCGGTGCCGTATAACGATACGACGGCCATGGCGTCCGCGAGTGGAACAGATTCGCCAGCAGAAACGTCGGATCCGCATTCGCGTTGGCCCCCATCTCCAAAAACAAATCCCCCTGCCCCTCATCGGCGTATCCCGAATAGTAGAGCGAGTCGTCCTCCACCTGCACCATCTCCAACTCCACCCCCGTCCGCCGTAACATCTGCCCCAGCATCTCCGGTATCGGCCGTACCGCCGAAGCCGTCGGAAACGCCGCCACCAGCCGCAATCGCATCCGAGCCCCGCTCTTCACCCGGATCCCGTCTTCCCCCCGCCGCCATCCCGCCTCGTCCAGCATCTCTCCCGCACGCTCCGGTTGATAGCCGAACCCCGCCGGTGCCTCTTCCCCCAACCCGAACATCCAACCCGGCAGCAACCCCTTCGCCGGCGCTCCGCGCCCCGCAAACACCGTCCGCGCAATCTGCTCCCGGTCAATCGCTAGCGCCAGCGCCCGCCGGATCCGCCCGTCACTCAAAACGCCAAACGGCCCCGCCCCACGCAGGTTACACATCAGCGCCACATACTTCACCGGTCGCGAACAGTGCAGCACCACCCGCTCGTCCCGAGGTGCCAGCCCCAGCAACAACTCCGGCACGACGTCGCTGATCACGTCCACCTCCCCCGCCTGCAGCGCCAGCAGGCGCGCCTGCGGATCGGGCATGAATCGAAACCGGACCCGCTCCTGCTCCGGCCGCCGCCCCCAGTACCCCGCAAATCGCTCCACCTCCAGCCACCGCTGCGGCTCGTACCGCACCATCCGGTAGGGCCCCGTTCCCACCGGCCGCGAGGCCTCCCCGCCCGCCGCCAGGAGTACCCCCGCCGAGGGATGCGTCATGTTGTCGATCATCCGCGCCGATCCCGTCGCCGACCGGAATCGGACCATGTAGTCGTCCACGCGCCGCACGCTCTCCGGATCCAGGCCAATAAAATCCCGCGTCGCCAGATACCGCTTTGCCGATTGCACAAACGCCTCGGCTTGCAGCGCCGTCCCGTCATGGAATCGCACTCCCCGCCGCAACCGCGCCGCAAAGTTCCCGCTCCCCTCGTGCCGCCACTCTTCGAACAGCCACGGAATCGGTTCAAACCGCTCATTCGGCCGCACCGGCGCCTCGGCGATATGTGCGTGGGGCCGGGAGAGCGTGAAGGTATAACGGCCCGGCGATAGATTGTACCGGTCCGCCCCGGCCGCCACCCGCAGCGTACCCTTCGGCCGCGCTTCCTCGCTCCGCCGGCAACCCCACATCGCCGCCGTGGCCGTCGCAACACCGCCCGCCAGAAAAGCTCGCCGCTGGAAAATCTTGGACATCCGTCGTTGATCCCGATTCGCTCCTTCCGCGCCAATTCGCAAGAATTTCATTATCGTGCGAAACGCCTCCCGGCGACACCGTCCCCCATCCGGTCGCATTCCCGTCGAAATGGGCTAGCCTAAGGAAAGCAATGCCCCCCGTCGACGCTACGCCCGACCCACAAGCCGAACTCGCCGCCCTCGACGTGCGTCTCCGCGCCGTTCTCCCCGCCGAATATCAGCAGTGCTATGAAGAGGTAAAGCCCGTCTCCATGGGCTCGGCCGGGCTCAAGTTCGATGCCGCCGGAAAAGTAGCCTGGGACGAAATCTGGCAGCACTTCTGCGACCTCGCCATGGCCGGTGGCCCCCCGCACAAGGGCAAACTCCTGGAGCCTGCCACCAAGGAAGAGATCGATTCTCAACCCGGTCCCTATCGCGAAGTGGTTCGCGAGATCTGCCGTGCCCTTCGCATGGTGTCCGATCTCGCCGTCGAACCCTCCACGAACCCCGGTTGGGTCCGCGTCTTCTGTCCATCTCCCATCATGGCCGGGTGGCTCGCCCGCGCCATCAACATGGAAAACGTCTCGGCCCACCTCCAAGACGACGTCGTCGAACTCCCCGCCGGCCCCCACTACCGCCTCGAGAAGGAGGTAAAAAACGTCGTCACGTCCCTGGCCAAAACCTACCATTACTTCGATGGCCACCTCGAACCCGGCCAGCACTCCCGGATCGCCGCGGTCTTCCATGAAGGGGATGCCCCCCTCCTGCAGCCTGCCCGGCGAATCGAGTTCGCCTCCGTACCGGAACAGGTTCACAACGCCGCCTGGTCCGCTGGCACCCAAATCCTCCAACTGACCGGCCTCCCACAAGGCGGCGCCGATTACTTCGGCTGGCTCGGCCTGGAGTGCCCCGATGTCCGTTCGGCGATCTGGATCATGCGTGCCCTGGTAGTACACAACACCCTCGCCCGCCGCGAGGAGCGCTGCCTGTACGTCCCGGTGAACCCCGCACTCGACCCCGATGGCACTCGCATCGCCACCACCCTCGCCCGCATCCACCGTCTCGCCGTCGCCCGCGGCCTCGTGTCACCCGGTTAACCGCAGCATATGGGCCAATTTTTTTGGTCCCCATTTTCCATCTTCTACGCCTATGTCTCCTGATCGCTGCCTGCCCGGTTCCCGGCACGCGAAACAAGTACAAAAAGGAGGATCAGCATGGAAGGAAAAGACACACGAGAAGCCTACGAATCCCCGGCCGTAACCGACCTCGGCGACGCCGAAGAACTCACCCAGCAGGCCTGCACCAACCCCTGCTAATCGCCGTCACTCATGGGCGGGCGCCACAGCGTGCCCGCCCTCCTGCCCGGCTCAACCCCGGCGCCGCTGCCAGAAATCTGTTTTGGTCCCTCTTTTCCCTTCGCCACGCCTATGTAGGGTGATCGCTGCCGCCCTAGTCGCCGGTACGCGAAATACCCACAAAGAGGACCAGAATGGAAATCAAAGACACAAGAGAAGCCTACGAGACACCGGTTATCATCGACCTCGGAAACGCCGAAGAGCTCACCCAGCAAGCCTGCAGTAACTGCTAATCGCTCGACGATTTTCGCTTCATTCGGCGGGCGCGACCGTGTGCCCGCCCCCAACCATCCTCCCGTGACCCATCATCACTACCATCTCTGCGGCCTCACCCTCGGCAGCCACCGTCCCCTCGCCATAGAACCGGCCCCCGGCCCCGCCGAACCCAACGTAACCATCCACTGGCCTGCCGCGCCCCCGCCCTCGCCCCCAGTCGAACCCTTCCGCCAGATGAACCTCCCCGATGGCTCCCCCTGGCTCCACATCTCCCGCCTCCCGGGCGGATTCCACTTCCTCTTCCCTCAATACGCCTCCTTTATCCTCTCCGATAGCGGCGCTCGCATCGACTGCTTCCCCCTCCCCGGCCTCCCTGCCGATTCCACCGAGCACCTCCTGCTCGATCAGGTCCTCCCCTTCCTTCTCTCCCTCCACGGCTCCACCATCCTCCACGGCTCCGCTGTCTCCGTCAATGGCGCTGCCCTCGCCTTCTGTGGACCCTCCGGCCAGGGCAAATCCACCCTCGCCACAGGCTTCATACACCGCGGTGCCTCCCTGCTCACCGACGACTGTCTCGCCCTCCAGTCCACCCCCACCCAACACCTCGTCCTCCCTTCTTACCCCTCCGTCCGCCTACGCCAGGACGCCTTCGACCACTTGGCCCACGGCCAGCGGTCCTCCTCCGTCGCTCACTACTCCACCAAACGCCGCCTCGCCCTCCCCGCTTCCGCCCCAGTCCCGCTCCGGCGCCTCTTCTTCCTCGAACCGGCAAAGTCTTCCCAACTCCTCATCGAGCCCCTCCAGGGCGCCGCGCTCTTCCAAACCATCTCCCGAACCCAGTTCGTCCTCGACACCCAGGACCCCGCCCAACTCCAGGCCGCACTCCTTCGCGCCTCCGCCCTCGCCCGCTCCGGCCTCTGCTTCCGCCTCGCCGTACCCCGCAGCCTTCCCCAACTTCCCCAGTTTCTCGACGCCATCGCCCTCCACGCCCAGCAAGGATCTCTCTAGCCATGACCTTCACCCCCACCGCACGCTTCCAGGCCTGCCGCCAACTCGCCTCCTCCGACCTCGGCGGCGAAGCCGTCGTCCTCAACCTCCAGGACGGCAAATACTACGGCCTCAACCCCGTCGGCGCTACCGTTTGGCAATGGATGGACACGCCTCAATCCCTCGACTCCCTCACCTCCCTCCTCACCGCCAGGTACCAGGTCGATGCATCCCGCGCCCGCACCGACCTCCAGACCCTCCTCCCCTCTCTCCTCCAACGCAAACTCATCGAGATCGTCGAATGATCCTCCGCGCTCTCCCGCTCGTCCTCGAAGCCTCTCTCCTGTGCTGGAAGTTCCGCCTACTCCTCTGGCTCCGCCCGGTCCCTACCCTCAACCACCAACCTCCTCCACCGGCTGGCACCCGCTCTCCGGTCTGCCCGGCCGATATCTCTCGCGCCGTCTCCTTCGCCGCACGCTTCATCCCCGCCGCCACCTGCCTCCCCCAAGCCCTCACCGCCGAACACATGCTCCTCCGCCGCGGCATCCCCTGCAAACGCCAGATCGGAGTCACCCTCACCAACGGCTTCGCCGCCCACGCCTGGGTCTCCGCCAACGGACTCATCGTCCACGGCAAAAGCACAATCGCCTACACCACCCTCCAGCCCCGATGACGCACCCTCTCCTCCGCCTCCTATTTACCGCCGCTCCCACGCCCCCGGATGCCGCCGGTCTCCTCGCCGAAGCCCACGCCGCCAAGGTCGTTCCCCACTTCGCCAACCGCCTCCCGCGCCCCATCCCCCCTGCCGTCAGGGACGCCGCCACCCGCTCCTTTCTCGCTTCCTCCCGCATCGCGAACGCCGGCATCGACGCCCTCGACATCCTTGCCCGTCACAACATCCCCGCCGCCGCCTTCAAAGGCCTCGCCGCCGCTGCCCTCCTCTACAACGGCCCCGCCGAACGAACCCTCCAGGACACCGATCTCCTCATCGAACCCGCAGCGATCCCCGCAGCCGTCGACGCCCTCTCCGCCGCCGGGTTCCGCCCCGATATCCCTGCCGGCGTCAACGACTATATCCACTTCGTCCGTAACTCTCCCGGCTTCTCCGGCAACCTCGCCATCAGCCTCTTCAGCCCCCAAAACACCGAAATCGATCTCCACTGGCGCCTCGGCCCATTCGATACCCGCGCCCTCCTCGCCCGCCGCCTCGCCCACCCCCTCCTCGGCCGCACCGTCCCGCTCCTCGCCATCCCGGAACTCGCCCTCCTCACCGTCCACCACTCGCTTCGCAACAACTTCCACCCCCAGGCCATCCTCCGCGACCTCCTCGACTTCCATCGCTGGCTCGCCCTCTGCCCCCTACCCGATCTCCTCCCCCCGGCCCGCCTCCACGGCCTCGAACAGCCCGTCTTCGCAATGGTCAATATCCTCCGCCGCCTCGGCGTGGAACACCTGCCCGTTGCCCCGCCGACGCCCCTCGAAGAACTCTTCTTCCACCAACTCGCCGCCGGCCCGCTGAACAAGGATCTACTCCTCCTGCTCTCGCCCGCGGCCTGGGCCCAACTCCTCCGCGGTGCCGCCGGAGGCTGGCGTTCCTACCGCCGCCACATGGAGGCCTACGAAACCCGCGGCGGTCATCGCACCGTTTCACTCGCCTCCCGCGTAGCCTCCCTCACCCATGCCGCCCGCCAACTCTCCCCCGCGCAGTGGCGCCAGCTCCACGCCCTCCGGCGAGCAAAATCACCCCATACTCCCTAGCCAGCCTTCCCGCTATAATCGACGGTCAGCGGCGCACACATGACCAATTCGCTCCTCCCCTTCACCCTCTTTTTGCTCCTCCTAATCCCGGCCATCGCGCAGCCGCAACGCGAATCCTTCGACGTTTTCACCTTCACCGCCCCGTCAGGCTTCCGCAAGCAAACCACCAAATCCAGCCTCGTCTTCAGCCAGGCCGACAGCCGCAGAGCTTCCTGGTGCCAAATCGCCCTTTACTCCGGCACACCCGGCACTGGAACCCCGGAATCTGACTTTGAGCACGAATGGAAAACCCTCGCCCTGCCTCTCAGCCCCAACTCAAGTCCCACCGTCACCCCCGTCTCCACCCGCGGCGAGTGGAAGATACGCGCCACCACCGCCGGGTTTTCCTTTGAAGGTAAACCTGCCATCGTCATGGTCACCACCTTCAGCTCCCTTCCACGGTCAGCCAGCATCCTCGCCACCTTCAACTCCCAGGACTGCCTCACCCACCTGGAACCCCTCATCCGCTCCCTCGAACTCCGCTCTCCTGCGTCCTCTTCTTCCCCTCCCGCCGATCCCCAGCCCCTTCCCGCCAATCCCCAGCCCCCTTCGGCCAACCCCGCACCCTCCGCGCCCTTCTCGTTCACCAATACCAAGTTCGATGACGGCTGGTCCGGCTCCGCCTTCGCCGCTTGGACCGAGGTCGCAAAAAACAATCTCAAGGTCCTCATCCACTACCCGCTTCCGCAGGCCGACGCCTATAACTCCGTTCTCCGCGACGCCGACCTCAACGCCTGGAACCTCCTCGTCGCCCCCCGCTACACCAATATCCGCAACTTCCAGTGGCGCTCCATCCAGAGCTTCGAATCCATCACCTTCCTCCAGGCCGACGCCAACGACAAATCCTCCGGCGCCCCCGTTCATATCGTGCTTTTCAAGAAGCACTACTCCAACGGGAACGGCCGCTACCTCGAGTTCATTGCCCCTTCCCGCGCCGCCTACGAGGCCGAATTCGGCCCCTACCACAACGACGAATTCAACTGGGACCGCAATGCCAACTTCCAGTCCCGCAACAAGTTCGCGGTCTCCCCCTCGGACCTCTCCGGAACCTGGTCCGCCAGCGACTACGCCTCCCTCGCTTACTACTACGTCAGTTCAGGCCGCTTCGCCGGCGCCACCGCCACTTCCACCGCCGACAGCTTCACTTTCTTCCCCGGCAATTCTTATCAGAGTGACCACACCGGTGCCTCCGGCGCCGTCGGCTCCCAACGCTGGAGCCGCCAGGTCTACAAAGGCACCTTCACCATTCGCGACTGGACCATCACTCTCACCAATCGCTTTCAGGGTGCCGCGGAAACCTTCAACTGCCAGTTCGAGGCCATTCGCGGCGGCCGCATCTTGTTGCTCACCGACCGCAACGGCACTACCCATTCCCTCATTCGCCAGAAATAGGCGCGGCCCCCTTCCCGCACTCACTCCCGGAACAACAACTGCGCATATTTCGACAGATACACCTGCCAGTTCGGCCAGCTATGCCCGCCGCCGGATTCATTCCACACATGCTTCACGTTTTTCTTGGTGAGAATCTCCTCAATCGCCTTCACGCCGGCAAACGCGAAATCCTCGGTCCCGCAGCCAAGCCAAATGACTTTCAACTTGTTCAGCGCCGCCGCATCCGCCTTTTCCCACTCCGCCCGGTTACCGCCGCCGCTGAACGCCGCGATCGCCGAGAACTGCTCCAGATTGTGAAGGCCGATCGCCAACGACTGCGCCGCCCCCATCGACAACCCGCCAATCGCCCGGTTCTTCCGGTCCGTCAACACCCGGTACTTACCCTCCACCATCGGCTTTACCGCCGTCATGAGTTCTTTCTCGATCGCCGCCGCATCGCTCCCGGGCGCCGCCGCCGGCTGCGTGCCCTTGATCTCCCGCGCCACATGCCCGTACGGCATCACAACAATCATCGGCTTGATCTTTCCCTCCGCCAGTAAATTGTCCAGGATCACGTTCGCCCGCCCCGTCCACGTCCACGATGCCTCAATCTGCCCGTTGCCGTGCAGCAGATAAAGCACCGGATACTTCTGCTTCCCCGCCTCATACCCCGGCGGCGTGTAGACATACACCATCCGCTGCGTGTTCAGGTTCGGAGAATCGTAGAAGTTCACATGGACCGTCCCATGAGGCACATTGCGGGTTTCAATCACCGCCGGCTTCGTATCCGGCACGATAAACAGGCTGGTCGCGCCCCAACGCCGTACCTCCAGGTTCGGATTCGACGGATCGGGCATCCGCAGTCCCCCGTCAATCGCATAGCCATACGTATAAAAACCCGGCGCCAGCGGCCCCAGTGTCAGGCTCCACACCCCTTTGTCGTCCCGCACCAGCGGCATCGGTTTCTTGATGACCTCAAGAATGCCCGGCGAACCCATCAGCACCACCTCGCTCGCCTTCGGCGCAAACAGCCGGAACGTCACCTTCCGGTCCGGATGCACCTCCGGCGACACCGGAATGTTGTTGACGTCCTCGTAATAGGGCGAAGGCGCCCGTTGACTGTAGCCCGTTGCGGCAAGAAGCCAGATCGCACTGGCGGCAAATAAAGCGCGCATAAATTCACTCCTCGAGAAAAAATAGTTAGGAAAAACGGCTGCTACAGCTGAGCGCCGGTGGGCACCGGCGCGGAGGGCTTGTACTCGCCCCCCTTTACCAAAAGGTCGAGAATCTCCCGCGTCCTCATCGGACACGCCCTCCCCTTCTGGGGAGTCAGATTATCGTGTTCGGACTCGATCATGGCAAGCGGCTCCTTCGGACCCGGAATCTGGTTCAACATCGTCCAGATTCCGGCCGGTGGCGAGATTGTATCAATGAACCCGATTCCTGCCAGCACCGGCGCCTGGATCCGCGACGCAAAGTTCACCGGATCAAAATACAACGCCGTTCGCATCACCGCCGGATCATCGGACGCCCAGTTCGGGTACCCCGCCTTCCGCCCGTGCAGATTGCCGTTGGTGTCGGCGCCCGCCGGTACGCAGGTCAATACGGCCGTGATCCGCTCCGGCCGCAACCCGGCCAGCACCAGGCTCTGCTGCCCGCCCATGCTGCCTCCGGCCAGCACCACCGTCTTCCCATCCCAATCCAGCCGCGTAAACAGATAGTCCAGCACCCGCGAATCCCGCAGATACATCGACAGGAAGTAGGACTTCTCCCGGTCCGTGTTCCCCACACTCGCATAGTTACGAGGCACCCCGCCCGACGCCTCGCTCGGCAACTTGTCGTGCGAATCGACATTCAGCACCAGCCATCCCTCGGCCGCCCGTTGCGCGTTCGCGCGGGCATTCAGCGCGTAGACCCCGGCAAACTGCAGTTGGATCAGCGCCGGGAACTTCCCTTCCCGCGCCGGCTTCGCCACATAGCCATGCGCCTTGGATCCAAGCGCGTCCAACACAAAAACATGCAGCTCCACCCCCGCCACATCCATCGCCACCGGGGTCAATTCCGCACGGATCGGAATCTTCGCCTGTTCGGCCAGTTTTCCCTGCCAGAAGGAATCGAAATCCTCCGGCCGCGGTGCCGACAGTCCGATCCTCGCCGGAGCCACCGCCGCGCCCACCGCATGCAGCCCGTTATTCCGGCCCGTATTCCCGCCCGTGTACCCCGCGCTATCCCCCGCCTCCGGACCCTCGGATACCCTCGCATACGGTTCAATGGCCACGTAGACCATCCCCGGCCGCTCCACCTTCACCTCAATCTTGTCTTTTCCCGCCGAAAGATCCACCTTGCCTTCCTTCAGCACTACCGCATTGTTCAGCCGCGCCGTCCAGCGATACCGGTACTCCGGCGTCGCCGTCCCCGGCGTCACCGTCCACCCTACCGTCTCCCCCACATCGTAGATCCCGTTCGCGTGATACGGTGCAAAATGCAGTCGCGGTTCGATCGGTGTTCGCTGACCCCAGACGGCCGCACCAACCGCCAGCAGAACCCCGATCACTCGCCATGACATCACGGCCGTCCCTCCGCCAGCGTCACCGATAGCCCCTGCAACGGATGGCCTCCCGCGTCCAGAAACCGGGCGCAGAAATCGGTGGCGCCTCCTCCATTCACAATCGCCGCGCGCACAATGTTCGGACCCTTCTGCAGTGTCAGCCGCCGCGACACACCGTCGTCAATCACCGTCTGCCGGTCACCGTAGATTCCGATGACCTCCTTCCCGTTCACCCACCACACCGACGCCGCGTTCGACCCGATCGCCAGCCGCACATCGGCAATCTCCTTCGGCGCGTTCACCACCGTCACCACCCAGAACAGCACATCAGAGGTCTTCTTGCTCTGCGCCCGCGCAAAATGGAAAAGGTTGACGTTGTAGTTCTTCGTGTCCACCGCATGCCACGTCAATTCGGCGTCGCCCACCTTCACTTTGTCCCCGTTCCGCGGCACCCCGGTAAACTGCCCCGGAAAATACTCCTTCTTCACCGCCGCCTGCACCGCGCTGTCCGTCAGCCCGTTGGCGCCGATCGGCTCCAGTAGTAGCCAGCGCCGCAGAAAACCATCCCCGTTCACTACCTTGGCCGCCCCCGTCGGCGCCAGCAGAGTCGCCGCCGGCACCTGCGCCACCGCCGCCGGCAGCAACATCACTACCGCCACCATCACCGCCCGCCGGAATCTGTTCGTTGATCTCATGGATGTGTCCTGGTCCGTTCTTTCCCCCTTTACGGGGTCTTGATCCACCAGCGCTGCTGCTCGCTCTTCGGGTCGAATTTCGCCAGCGTCGCAAAACTGCTGCCGATCGCCGACAACACCACCGGCTCCTTCGCGCCGCTGCTCGACTTCGGCATAATCCGCCAACTGCCATCCGGCAGCTGATCGATTCGCCACAACTGCTCCGCCCCGCCCGTAAACGCCGGCAACGTCACCAACTCCGCGTCCGCCGTCGCCGCCAGCGCCCGCTCCGTCCCTGCGATCGTGATCTTGAAATACGGCGACCCCAGGTACCCGCCCGCCCCGGCCACCGGCGTGATCGTCCATTTCTGCTGCGCCTGGCACATGTAGTTGCCCATCCGCAGATCAATGTTGCCGGTGGGCCACTTCCCGGAAACCTGCGCGACATCCTGCGGCGGAATCACCCCGCCCTGCCCCCCGAACAGGCCGCCCGGTCCGAACATCCCGGGCGGCGGCCCCGTGGTCGCCCCCGCTCCCCCGGCCGGCGGCGTCCCCGGCGGCGGTCCCGGCGGACGCCGCCGCACCGGACGCCCCCCAACCGGGAATCCCTCCACCGCCAACTCCAGCGCCGTCCCCGTTCGCATCGATTCAATCTGATACGTGCCTTGCTTCAGATTCTCCCCTGCCACCGGCCACCCGTCCCGCCACTGCAGCGGCCGTATGTCCAATACACTGGCCCCGCCCCGGTCCAGGTCCGCCTCCCAGTGCATCGAGAACTTCTGCACCCCATCGCCCAAATCAATCAACCCAAAATGCCCCGGCCCGATCAGCCGCCCGCCCGAACCCAAAAACAGCTTCCCGCCCCCTTGAATCATGTCGATCCCGGAGTTATCCAGATACGGCCCCGTCACCTTCCTCGCGCGCCCCACCCGGATGTTGTAACCCGAATCCGCGCCCCGGCAGCAACTCCCGTGCGTCACCAGCAGGTAGTACCAACCGTCGTGGAAAATCAGGATCGCGGCTTCCGAATTGATCGCTATGTCGCGCGGCTTCTCCGCCGGTCGCAGCCGCTTTCCCGTCTTCGGGTCCAGTTCCACCAGCCGGATGAAACCGAAGTAGGAGCCATACACCAGCCACAGCCGGCCGTCGTTCGGATCTCGCAGCAGCCCCGGGTCAATCGCGTTGCTGTCTTCAATCCCGTCGGACGACGCCACCAGCCCGCCCTCTTCCCACTTGTACCCGGGCGCCGCCGGATCCAGCGTCGTGTTCACTAATAAATGGATGTCCGCCCGCGGCTGTGCTCCCACGTTCGCCGCCGCATACGCGAAATACTTCCCTCCAATCTCAATCACGTCCGGCGCCATCGCCCGTCGCGGGATCGCCCCGCCCCGCCGCCACGTCCATCCATCCTCGGAAACCAGCGAGCCCCCTCCCGTGCCAAACGTATAAAACTTACCGTCGCACTTCACCAGCGTCGACGGATCGTGAATCACCACTTGCCCTTCCAGCGACTGCGCCGCCGCTTCCCATCCCGCCACCACCCCCAGAACACCGAAAAGAGCACTGATTCGGAGTATCGTTTTCATGGTTTCCCACCCTTTCTCCCGGCACCGGAACAGAACCGCTCCCGCACTCTGCCGCACCGGAACAGCCCTTGTGGATTCTAGGAGCGCCACAATCCCCCTTGCAAGGTGCGGTACCGTACAACGTCGGCGAAACGATTGGCAATCAAGCACTTTCCCCCGCCGGAATACCCTTCCCTTAACCGTTAATCCCCCGTTAAACGGCCCCCTACGAATTCCCCGGCTCCACCACTTCGATCCCGTTCACGCACGCCATCCCCACCACCGGCACAAACTGCAGCACAATCTTCCCCTGCGCATTCCCTCGCACCCCGAAGAACACCCGCTGCAGCGGCTTCCCCTCCCCGCCGGCTTCTTTCATGATGTCGAAGTCCCGCAGCAGCGCCACTCCGTTGCAGTAAACATCAAACACGCGGCTGCCCAACCCTCCCATCCCGGTATTCCGCGGCCCCAGATGCCCCTCGCAAAACCGCAGCGTCACCCGGTACCGTCCGTCCGCAACCGGAATCGAATAGGAGAAATGGCCCCACCGCTCGCTCAGAAACAACGCGTCGTCCGGCGACGACGTCTCCCGACCTTGCGCCGGATTCGTCCGCCGCACCAGCGCATTGCCCCCTAGAAAGTAAGAGTCCGCTCGCCACTGCCCCCCGCCCGAGTCCCGCCAGGGCGTCTGCCACCCGGATCGAATCCGCACCGGTTGTACTCGCCCCGGACTGCTCGGCAGCAGTTCAATCGCGCTCACCATTGCCGACCCTCGCAGCGGCGAAAATGCCAGATGCAACACCCCATCCTCGCCCGGCGAAATGTCCCGAAAAACCCGCTCTGTGGCCGTATTGGTGCCCGCCGCGTCCGCCACCACGTCGAAGAAGTCCAGCAGCGTCTTGCCGTTCGCCGAAATCCGGAATACCCTCTGCCCCTCCCCGCTCGATTCGGCGCTGATGAAGTCGGAAAGCCCCGTCTCGGCAAAATGAAGGTGCAACTCATAGCTCCCCGGCGCCAGCGGAATGTCGTAGCGGAAGTCCCCAGCCCGGATCCTCCGGTAGAGGTCCGGCTCCAAGGTGCGAACAATTCGCTCCGTCGGCCGGGACCGGATCGCTCCCCCCGTGAAATACTGGTCCGCCCCCCACGTCTGCCCGTTTCGGTCCAGATAGGGATTGGTGGCCCCGGCCATGATCCGCACCGGCACCGGCCCGCTCCCCCCGGCCGGAACCGCCGGTACACTCGCCGCCACAACCCCGGGAACCGCTCCCGGCTTCCTCTCCCCAGAACGCCCCCACACCCAGAATGCCCCGGAGACGATAGCCATTCCTGCCGCCGCGCCGCCCCCCACCAGCCACCGCCGCGAAATCCGCTCCCCCCCAGCCTCTCTCGGCGTGACAATCGCCAACCGCTCCTCCGCCTTCGGCACCCGCTCCACTTCTGCCGCCGGCTCCGGTTCGGCAGGCGGCGTCCAGGTGAATTCCGCGTTGTACGCCCCGGGTGGCAACTCAATCCGCACTGCCCGCTGCGTGCCGTTCTCCGATTGGTAATACAGCGCCAGCTTCTTCCGCGTCTCGCTCGCCGTCACCCGCACAATCGTGTGCTGGCTCGTATCAAAATCCTGCGGCAGCCCGAACAGGTCAATCCCGATCGCCCTCTCCTTCAGGTTCCCGTTCTGCCCCACCACTGTCTGCTCCACGATGTACTGCAGAAACTCCCGGCAACGCTTGCTGTTGCGAAACGCAGCACTCCCAAGCAGCCGGTTCAACTCCGCGCGGATGTCCTGTTGCAAAGGCTCGGCGAGAGCCTGTCCGTCAGCCATATATCCTGACGGTGGTATCACAGCCGCCGCGTCGGGTCAAGCACCGTTAACGCACACGCTCTCTTCGGTTTAGCGCTTACGCCCCAATGCCGATCGATGGAATCGTCATCGCCCAGCCCCGCAACCGGCGCTCCCCGCGTTTCTTCCGCTCAGTCCTTCTTCGGCGCCGCCGTCTTCATCACCGCCTCAAACGCCGGCTTCGCCTTCCCCTGCCGGTCAAACAGCAGCGGATAGTTCGTGCGCCCCCGCACCGGGAAGTTGTTCAGCCACGAGTCGCCGTCCGTCACTCCCCAGAACGTCACCCGGCTGATCACCCGCCGGTGCTCCACCAGCACCGCAAACAACTCCGCATATCGCTTCGCCAGCGCCGCCTGCATCTCCGCCGGCAGGCCCTCTTTGTAGGGATTCAACTCCGCCGTCACCGCCTGCCTCGCCGCCGCCGCAACATCCGCCGTATTCTGCCGGTTCGGCCGCGGCAGCACATCCACGTCGAGTTCCGTAATGTGAACCTTCAGCCCCAGCGCCGCAAACGCCTCTATCGTCTCCGCACTCTGTTTCGCCGTCGGCCAGTCCATCTTGTGGTGCCCCTGCAACCCCACCCCGTGGATCGGCGCTCCCGCCGCTTGCAACTTCCGGATCAGCTCCACCGCACCCTTCCGCTTCGCCTCGTTTTCCAGCGAATAGTCGTTGTAATACAACTCCGCCTTCGGGTCGGCCTCGTGCGCATACTGGAACGCCTTCAAAAGATAATCCGGGCCGATAATCTTGTACCACGGCGATTGCCGCATCGTCCCGTCTTCGTTCAACGCCTCATTCACCACGTCCCAACCCGCAATCCTGCCCTTGTATCGTCCCACCACCGCCTTGATATGCTCCCGCATCCGTTCCAGCAGCGACTCCCTCGTCAGCGGATCTCCCTGCGCATTCTGAAATACCCACGCCGGCGTCTGGCTGTGCCACACCAGGCAATGTCCCACCGTGAACATCTTGTACTTCTCGCCAAACGCCACGTACCGGTCCGCCGGGTCGAAGTTGTAGGTATCCGGCCGGGGATGAATCGGGCCCCACTTCAGCGCATTCTCCGGGCTGATACTGTCGAACTGCTCCGCCACAATCGGGTTTCCCCGCGCGTCGCGTTCCTCGAACTGCGCCGCATTCAGCGCGGCGCCAATCCGGAAAATCCCGCGGAACGCACCTTTCAGCGTCGTCGGCACGGGTTCCGCCGCCCCCTTACTTTCGCCTTGCCCGCAAAGGCTGGCTGCCGAAACAATCAGGACCGCGAGCATTGCCTTCATGTGCTGCTCCTTTCGCCTACCGCCATCCTACTTCCGCCGCACCGGGGCCGCCACCGCCGCGCCCTCCGCACTCCTCCGCCAGGCAAAGTAACCGTCCAATACCTGTAAAGCCTCCGCGCTCGGTACCGGCCCAACATAAGCCTTCCGCTGAAAATGCATCACCGCCGGATTCCGCTCCCCAAACGCCGGCCACGCCGGAACACCCGTCCCATTCGGATCCCCCCGCTTGGCAAAGTTCGTCCAGTAGGTCGCCATCGCATCGGAGATCACCCGGTCCTCCGCCGTCACCGTCCGCCGCCCATCCTCCAGGTGTTCGAACACATACGGGATCTCCGCCGCATGCGGCGATCCCCGGTCAGCCTGCGCCGATCCCGCCGGATAATCGGGATGCTGATCGAAGTAGTAAAGGTACGCATTCTTCTTGCCGTGTTTGGCCTGCAATCGCGCCCAAACCCACGTATGCCACCCGAAAGCCGAATCGCGCATCAGATCCCGCGCCGTCTTCGGCACACGGTCCGCCGCCCCCGGATACGCCTGCAGCAGCCGCTCGGCAAACGGCCCATACCGTGCCCGTACATTGGCGGCATACTCCTCCGGCGTTCGTCCCGGCGAAAAGCTCGCGCCTTCGTCCGAGTTGTACCCGGCCAGCACCGGCGTGTCGTTGAATTGCCTGGCCTCGTAAAGCCGGTATTGGTCGTCGGGAATCACCCATCCATCCACAATCGGCCACGCCATTCCCCGCTGCCGCCGGCCCGCCTCCACCACTTTCTCCACCGGCAGCGCCCGCAACTCTTTCACCGTTCCCGCGTTCAACCCGCGGCCCAGTTCCGCTCCCGAGGCCTCCGCATCTGCCAGCACCCGCATGTTCTCCCCCGGAACAGGCGCCCGGCTGAACGGCCCAAACGACCCCCCGCTCTGCGAAATCGCCCCATGAAACAGCCCCTTCGCCAGCGGCGAAGCGCACAGCATGCTCACTGCGATACCCCCGGCCGATTCCCCGAAAATCGTCACCCGCTTCGCATCTCCCCCGAAGGCCCCGATGTTCCGCTGCACCCACTGCAGCCCGGCCATCATATCCAGCAAACCGTAATTCCCCGATACCCGCTGCGGCGATTCCGCGCTCAACCCCGGATGCGCAAAAAATCCCGGAATCCCCACCCGGTACGCAATGCTAACCACCACCACACCCCGCTTCGCCAGTTTTTCTCCGCTCGTCACCGCTCCCGCCGTCGACCCCGCATTGAACCCGCCGCCGTAGATCCATACCAGCACCGGCACCCGTTCCTTCGGCCCCTTGGCCGGCGTCCAGACGTTCAGGTAAAGACAATCCTCACTCGCTCCCCCAGCCGGCGCATTGCCAAACGAGGGCACACACGCCGGCGCAAACTGCTCCGCCTTCCGGGTCCCTTGCCACCCCGGCACCCGCTGTGGCGGGCGCCACCGCAACTCCCCCGTCGGCGGCGCCGCAAACGGAATCCCCCGGTAAACCGTCAGATTCTCCTCCGCCACCCCCTGCACCATCCCCCCATCCACCCGCACCGCCGCCGGCTGCGCCGCCAGCACCCCACCCAGCAGCGCTACCCACCCGGCAATCTTCGCAGGCCTCATATCGTCTCCCCCCTCACCGGAACAGCCGCGGGGCAAAATCGTTCAGGCACCGCCGCCACGTTAGCCACTCGTGCGCCGTCCCCGGCGACTCGTAATAAACGTTCTGTATCCCCGCCTTCGTCAACGCCGTGCTGAAGTTCTTCGTCCCCGGGCCCTCCGCCGAACCGATCCCCAAGAACAGGACCTTGACCTTCTTATTGAACGCCGCGGCATCGGCGAACACCCCGTTGTTGGACGTCTTCGGATCAAACGTGCCGCCCCGTCCCCCCGCGCTACCGCTGAATCCGCCGATATAAGCGAACTTGTCCAAATTCGCCAGCGTCGTCAGAAACGTCTGCATCCCGCCCATCGAAAGTCCCGCCATCGCCCGGTTTTCCCTCCCCGGCCGCACCCGGTAGGTCTTCTCGATCATCGGAATCAGATCGTTCAGCATCATCTCCGTGAATGCCGCCCCGGTGAACCCGGCCAGCCCCCCGCGCGGCGCGCCCGGCGTGCCCCCCGGCGGTGGTGCCGGCCACAGCCATCGCGCCGAAAAAATCCGCGCATCCTCCCCAGGCCGCGCCGTGTTCAGGTTGTCCATCACAATCACCATCGGCGTCGCCTTCTTCTCGGCGATCAGGTTGTCCAGAATCACGTCCGCGTGCCCCTGCGTATGCCACCCCTGCTCGTTCTCCCCCCATCCGTGCAGCAGATAGAGCACCGGGTACCGCCCCTTCCCCGTCTCGTAGCCCGGCGGCGTGTAAACGTAGCACCGCCGCCACTTCCCCGTCACCCGCGAGAAGTACCACCGCTGGCTCACCTGCCCGTGCGGAACATCCTTCAGTTGGTAATACTCTCCCCCCGTGCGCTCCGGAATCTCAATCGCGCTGTTGTCCCACCCGGACCCGAAAAACGTTCTCGTCGCCGGATCGGCAACGGTCACCCCATCAATCACCACTGTGTAGTAGTGGAACCCCTCCACCAGCGGCGGCGTGGTCACCGTCCAGGCTCCGTCCGCCCCCTTTGTCATATCGAACGGCTTCCCCGCCCGTACCTGAACTTTTTGAGCCTCCGGCGCCACAATCCGAAACGTCGCCCGCCCGTCGGCATAGACGCAGGGATAGGGCGAACCCGGGATGTTCAGCGACGATGGCTTACACCCCTCTGGCCCTTCCGCAAGCAGCGGAAAGGCCGAAATCGTCACTGCCGTCAGCAGCAGCCGCATAACTTTGGACTCGAAATGCATTAACACCTCCGGCTGCAATCAGCCGTTGGAATCCTAGCACGTGCCCGCGCCGCCAAGTCAGGTTCCATACGGTGTGCAAAGCCATCGCCCAATGAAATCTGGGCGTTAGCAGCCCCAGCTCACCGTTTGCCAGGGGTTAATCGCCCAGCCCCCCTACTCAAAACCCTTCTTGGAAACATGCCAACCCGGAGCCTGGCAAAACCCGCACTGCGCCCCCAGAAACATCTTCGCGGCGTTCTTGTCACCCTTCAGTTGCCACTGCAGCAGCGCCACCCCGACTTTGCCAAACTCACCCCCATTCGGCTGCCCGTAGGTCCCCCCGTGGCCCACCCCGTCCCGGTACATGTGGATCGATGGTACCTTGGTCACCCGGTTGAAATCGTCCAGCCCGTTCTCAAACGCGATATCGGTCTTATCGCCCATCACGTAGAAGATCGGGGTGCGCAGTTGGTCCAGGCGGTCCTTGCGGACGTCTTCCATCACCGGTCCGCCCGGCCGCGTCGGCGTCTTCAGGATGCCGCTGTTCCAGATGCCCAGCATCCGGATCCGCGGATCGGTCGCCACGGCATAGGTCTGGATCCCCCCGCACGACATACCCATCACCGCAATCTTGCTCGTATCGAGCTTCTTGTAATACGGCCCGCCCTTCCGCCCGTTCTCGGCGATGGCCCAATGCAAGGCATCAATCAGCTGGCTCGACTTGGTCGCCGGCCCCGCCCCCGCCGGCCGCGGCGCGTTGCCCCCGGCCGGCGGAGCAACCGGCGGTCCAATGGCGATCGCCAGAAACCCATGCGACGCAATCTCCAGCAAGAAGTTCTTATGGGCCAGCCCGTTGTTCGCGCAGGCACCATTGCCCCAGGAGAGGATCGGCATCTTCCCCTTCACCGCGCGCAGGTCTTTCGCCCGGTAAACCGTATGGCTCGCCAGCCCGGCGTCCGTCTCGTAGAGAGCGGGATAGGGCCCGCTTCCCTCCTGTCCAATCCCGCACAGGGCCCCGGCAAACAGCAGAATAGGCAGCTTCATCATGACTCCTTAGGAGAGCTTACAGGATCCCGCGAACGGACTCACCGCCCGCCCTCCAGCCGCGAAAGATTCCGCTGGTACAGCCGTGCCTCCGCGGGTTTATCGCGAAGCGCTTCCACCGCCGCCCGGACCAATTTCAGCCCCTCCTCCCTCCTGCCGGTCTGCATCAGGCTCGCTCCCCACTCGCCCTCCACCTCGGCCAAGAGCGGACTGCCCGGCGGTAGCGTCTTCCGCCGGATCTCCACCGCTTCCCGCAGCAGAGGCTCGGCCGCCGCTGCCTGTTTTTTCGCCACCAGCAGAGCTCCAAGTCCGCCCAGGGTGTACGCCAAATGCGGGTGCCCCGCCGGCAGCGCCTTGCGCCGGACCTCCAACGCCTTCCGGAAATCGCTCTCGGCCTCCGGATGGTTGATCTCGGCCAGCATCTGCGCCAGGTTCTGTTGACAGTTCGCCGTCAGCGGATGCGCCGCCCCCGCCGTGGCCGCCGCCATCTCCAGCGACTCGCGCAGTAGCCTTTCCGCCTCGGCGTACTGCCGCTGCGACTGCTTCAGTTGACCCAGCGATCCCAGGCTTTGCACGATCGCCACATGCTTCGCCCCGAACGCCTGCCTCCGGATGGCCAACGCCTCCCGGTGGAGCGCCTCCGCCTCGCCAAACTGCCCCCGCTGCTGCAACAACAACCCCAGATTTCCCAGTGACTGCGCCAGGTCCGGGTGCCTTTCGCCCAATGCCGCGCGCCGGTTCCGGATCGCGTCGCGGAACAACGGCTCGGCCTCCTTCTCCGCGCCCCGGCTCAGCAACATCAACCCCAGATTGTTTTGCATCGTCGCCACCTTCGGATGATCCAAACCCAACGCCCGCCGGGCGATCCCCAGCGCGTCCCAGGCGATCGCCTGCGCTTCCCCGTATCGGCCCGCTTGGCTCACCGCCGTCGCCAGGTTGTTCAGCGTATCGGCCACCACTCGGTTGTCGCGGCCCAGCGCCTGCGCCTGCAGTTGCGCCGCCTCCCGCAGCAACGGTTCGGCCGCCTTCGGATCTCCCTTCCCCAGTGACAACAGCCCCAGACCCACAACCGCCTCGGCTAACTTCACCGTCCGCGGCGGCTGGATCGTTCGCTCGGCCGCCACCGCACTCTCAAACAACGGCTGCGCCTCCGTCAGCTTGCCCTGACGGAACAGCGCCAGGCCCAGATACGTCTGGCTCTCGGCCACCTCGCCGCTCCGCTCCCCGAAGAGCCGCTGGCGAATGCCCAACACCTCCCGAAACCGCTTTTCCGCCTCCCCATACCGCCCCTGATCATGCAGCACAAGCCCAATCCGGTGCAGGTTTTCCGCCACCGCCGCCGCCTCCCCGGCCGCGCGCCGGATCTCCAGCGGACGTTCCATCAGTGGTAGCGCCCGATCGTAGAGCCCAAGCTTGTGATACGCCCGCGACATCACATCCATCAGCTCTACCTGAATCTCCTCTTCGTTCACCAATCCGC
This sequence comes from uncultured Solibacteraceae bacterium, assembly GCA_964430625.1. Taxonomy (GTDB): domain Bacteria; phylum Acidobacteriota; class Terriglobia; order Bryobacterales; family Bryobacteraceae. Next base: position 13,585 of record CAYSFR010000028.1, on the reverse strand, counting down.
CGCGAATCTTATCGACACCCCGGTCAAGCACCTCCCGCGCCGTGATCTGCGCCCCGCGCGATTGATCCGGATCGGACACGCTGAACAGGTCCACAAACAACGACGCGACCCGCTGTACCTTGTCGCGCTCTCTCTTCAGACGCGCCGACTGCACCGCTAGCGACACCGTAAAACCAACCACCAGCAGCGCCGCCACCGTGGCCGCCGCAACCCCGCCCTTGTTCCGCCGTACAAACTTCGAAGCACGGTAACTCCACGAATCACCGCGCGCCACTACCGGATTGCCCGACAGGTACCGCTCCACATCGGCAAGCAGCATCTCCACCGATGCATACCGCCGCTCCGGTTCCTTAGCCAGCGCCTTGGCACAAATGTGGTCCAGATCGGTGTCCACGGAAGGCACGATGCGGCTAGGCGCCTCCGGCACGTCCTCCAGCACCGCCCGCTCTACCTCCCGCCACGTTCGGTCCTTCGGTTTCACCGCCCGTTGCCCCGTCAGCAACTCGTAGAGCACCGCGCCCAGCCCCCACACGTCCGTCGCCGTCGTAATCTCGCCGTGCGTCACCTGTTCCGGCGACGCATAGTCCGGCGTCAGCGCCAGGCCCGTCAGTGTCGTCTGCTCCATCGGATCGGGTTCGATCAGCTTCGCAATGCCGAAATCCAACAGCTTCACCTTCCCGTCGGCGTCAACCAGAATGTTCGCCGGCTTCAGGTCCCGATGCACCACCAGATGCCGGTGGGCGTAGTCCACCGCCGCGCCGGCCTGCAAAAACAGCCGCAACCGCTCCCGCACCCCCAGGCCCGCCGCTCGACAGTACTCCAGCAGCGTTTGTCCTTCCACGTACTCCATCACCAGATAGGGCGCCCCATACTCATCGGCACCCCCATCCAAAAGCCGCGCGATGTTGTCGTGACTCAACTTCGACAGGATCTCCCGCTCGGCCAGAAACCGGCGCTGCATACGCGCCGAGTAGCGCGCCCCCGCAATCACCTTCAAAGCAACCTGGCGCGCGAACTGCCCGTCGTCCCGCTCGGCAAGGAACACCTCCCCCATGCCCCCGTGGCCAATCTCCCGCAGCAGCTTGTACGGCCCCACCCGCTGCCCTTCCTTTTTCGACTCGGCCGGCGCCGGCACCAGCGACGGCAGGTCCTTCTCCAGCCCGTCAAACCAGTCAAAGGCCCGCGATCGGGCCACCAGCATCTTACGCACCGCCGACACATCGGCCGCGTCCGCTCCCGATGCCTGCAGATGCCCTTCCCATTGCTCGGGAGGAAGCTCCGAGGCCGAAAGAAAAAGCTCGCGCTGGCGCTCAAAGGGCGTCACACCGTTTCCGCCTCCAGACGCTGAAACAGCCATACCCGCGCCATATCCCAACCACGTTTCACCGTGGCCGGCGACAACTCCAGTGCCTCGGCGGTCTCCTCCACGGTCAGGCCGGCGAAAAATCGGCACTCGACGATGCTCGCCAGCCGCTCGTCGCTCTCCCCCAGTTTGTTGAGTGCCTGATGCAGGTCCAGTATCTCCCCGCTCCGGTCCGGTCCGGCCGAAGGCACGGCCGCGCCCTGCCGCGTGTCTCGCTTCAACCGCCGCATCGCCCGCGCTTCGTCAACAATGAGGTTCCGCATGGCGACTGACGCGTACCGCAGGAAATGAGCCCGCGACTCCCATTGGTCCGGATCGGTATCTTTCAGATGCAGATACACCTGATGCACCAGACTCGTCGTGCCCGGCATGGACGGCTCCACCTGATTGCGCAGGCGCGCATGCGCAATCCGCCGCAGGTCGGAGTAAAGGTCTTCCCATACCTGCCGGTTCGGCTTGGACCCGCTCGGGTCCATACTTCCCTCCTCTGCCGGGTCCTCGATCATGGAATTGAAAAGAATTATAGTGTATTCCACATCCCATGGGAGCCTCCGAGACCTATGTTAAATCCCGGTGCCGGCCGCTTCACCAAGTTGCACCGCTCCCGCGGATTGCCCAGCCGGGGCCTCCACCACCCCGAGACAGCCCCCTCTTCGAAATAGGACATACTCCTTTCCATCCTCTCGTATTAACACCCCGTCGCCGCCCCGGATCGAGATCCCGCTGGAGCCATTCCATCCGGCGGTTGACTTCAGTAGCAGCCACACGCTGAGGGCCTTCCACCCGCTGCCGTAGTCGCCGGTAATCGAGCGGAACTCATTCCGTCTGCCGTCGACGTAGACCGAATGAAGGAGGCGGGCCGGCAGCAAGCTCTTCGCTTTTGCCACAATGGCACTCGCTTCCGCCCCCATTGCCGACGTTGGCGGCAAGCCGGTCGGCGGTCCCTTTTACGGAAGGATCGCCGGCATGAATCAGAATCACCACGCCGCCCGATTCCTTGTCGAGAATAATCGTCACCGCCTGCGCGGAATGAACGCGATAACCCGTATAGGTTTCTCCCTTCGGGCTTTCGACGCGTACCCGTGTCACCTGCTCGCCGCCCATTGCCGCTTGTTGCGCAATTGCCTCACTCTGCGCCCCCGCACCCGGGTTGGTGTCGATCACGTGTACATGGACAGATGGATCCTCGGGAGCGCTTTGATACGCCGCCGTCGTCACCGAACGCCCGGCCTGCGCGAACACCGCCGGCGTCACTCTCGGCGGCAGCGACGATGCCGGCGGACCCGCCACCCGGCCATTCGCACTCGCCCGCAGCGACCGCGTTGCCACCGAGGTCGGCCGGGCCGGCGCGGCACCCGTATCCACCGGGAACTCGGTCATTCTACCGGCAACCGCCTTCGGCACATTCCCGCCGGCCTTTCGCCCCGCGGTTCCGCGCACTGAACTCACCAGGCCCGTGACAAAATACCCGGCGCCAAGCGTGAGCACCACCGCGATGATCGCCGTAGCCAGTGCGCCTGATGGCGGCGGGGCCGCCGCCGCCGCCGGCGCAATGCGGTGTCCGGTGTAGCCGCAGAACTCTTCGGTTACGCATTCGGGACGGCCACAGGACGGGCACAGCGCGTACCGGGCCGGCGCCGCTTGGTTCGCCGGACCCAGCGCAAGGAGCAGTATCAGGATCAGATTCGCAACGGGTACAAGGATCAAAAGTCCCAGCCCCGCCGACCGGCCCCGCGCCCGCGCAATCCCCATCCAAACCGCAACGAAAACAAAGAGATTCACGATCGGGACCAGCAGCAGAAGGACAAACCAGCCGGGTTTCTTCGCGATGCGGCACATCAACACGAGGTTCGCGATCGGAAGCCACGCCATCCAACCGCCTGGGGTCCCGGTCTTCCCCGCAATCATCGTCAGCATGATCGCGAAGTAAAGGTAGGCGGCCGCCACGAAGGCGGCATACAGGCCGATAGACGCCAGCAGTTCGGAGTAGTCCATGGTCTAGCCCGCGATTTTCGTGCCGCAACCGGTACAGAAAAGCCGGCCCGGCTGCAGCGGCTTGCGGCATTTCGGGCAGGCCGGAGCCGGCGATTGCATAGCAGGCATCGCCTGCGGCACGGCAGGCATTCCCTGCTGCGCCGCCGGCGCGCTCGGCGGAGGGGTCCGAACGGCCACCGCGGGCGCGGCAGAAACCGGTGCCGCGGCCGACGGCCTATTGGCCGGGCGGTTCGATGGCGTGGTTGGGGTGGCCGGGTCCATAAGAATGGAGATTGGCTCGAATCAGAATTACACCCGCGGGAGCTCTCAAATCGATGGACCTCCGGCAGTTACTTCCAATAAGAATCTCATCTTCCGCCGGGCCCAATAGGATCAGTATGAAAACATCCCTTTTTGTACTGTGCAGTTCCCTGGCAACGGCCCAGGCCTTCTTCGCCACCGCCGATCCCGACGTATTGCTCCGTGGGCAGACGGCACGGATCACCGTCCGGGGTCGCGACGACGAATCGCTCCGCACGCTGGCCGTGAAACCGCCGAACGGCGTACGCATTGTCTCGGTGACACCGCTGCCCAACCAACCGCGTGGCCAGGCAGCGGCGACGGTCACCATCGCTGTCGACCCATCCGCGCAACCGGGCAAACGCGCCCTGATGCTGACGATTGCCCCCAACCGCCAGGACGGCTTCTCCGGCAGCGAGGCGGTGCGCCAGCCAGGCAACAAGCAAACCAACACGGCGTTGAATGACGCCTTTGAGCATGTGACGAAGAATGCCACCAGGCCGGAGGAGTACGGCGAGATCTACATCAACAGTCATACGCCCACAGTGACCGCGGTCGAGATTCGCCGCGGCGATCCCGGCCAGGCCCGCATCACCGTCAACGATCCTGCGGGTAACTTCCAGCCCGCCCCACCGCGCCCGGGCGCCGGCGGCATCACGGTCCTGAGCGCCGCCGAGTGGCTCTCCTCGGAGTTGCATTGCGGGCAGGACATTCTCGAGGATGCCTTGTCCCCGATCGAAGGAAACATAGTGGTATCCAAGGCCGGCCCGACGACCATTGTCGCGACCGAACTGCCGCAGATGGAATTCAAAACGAACGTTTGCGAATTAAAGGTCCGCGTCCGCGACCGCCTCGGCAACACCAGCCCCTGGCTCAAGACCCGCGTAAGCCTCCGCTAGCACGAACCTCCAGGCAAGCCAACCCCACTCCCCTACCCGCCCCCGCTCCTCCAGGATTCCAATTCAATGGTCCAAGCGGCCCATTCGCGGGATACAAGCACCTCCCTATCGCCACTTGGAAAGCGTTCACCAACCGGCCCGGAACAGAGTGACTTGATACCATGTCACATGGATAGCAGCGAACTGACCTCCGATGATAAAGACAATTAAAGTCGAATCGTTCAAGTCACTCCAGTCCGTCGAGGTCGAACTCGGAATCGTCAATGTCTTCGTCGGCGCCAACGGCTCGGGAAAGAGCAACCTGCTCGAAGCCATCGGCGTACTCTCCGCGGCTGCCGACGGCAAAGTGAACGACCAGACCCTCCTGCAGCGCGGCGTCCGCCCTGGTGTCCCCAAGCTCTACAAATCAGCATTTGCTGCCGCCGGCAAGAAGCAGCCAACGCACATTTCCTTCTCCGCCGTGTCACTGGAATCGGAATACTCCGTCTCCCTCAATAACCCGCTCAAAGATCCCAGTCCAGCCTGGAAGTACAAACACGAGCGTTTCGACAGCGAAGGTCACAAAATAGCCAGCCGCAGCCCGGCCATGAAGGAACGCCCAAACGCCGAGGCCGGTCTCGCCGCGCTCCACGCCGTTTCCTTGGAGCCCGCGAGCCCCGCGCGCGAGTTCCTGGACATTCTACAACAATACGTGATCTACGCGCCTACCACCGCCGTCCTCCGCGGCGTCACCCCCGAAACCCAGCCCCGTCGACCGCTCGGAATCTCCGGCGGCAGACTCTCCGAAGCCGTCACCGAACTGCTTTCGGCAAAAAAGCATAGCGCCCACGCCACCACAGTCTGCGCGGGCGCACTCGCCCTCATCGACTGGGCGAGCAACTACGGTGCGGGTCCCGCCTCCACGCTCCCACTCTCCCCATCGGCCACCGCCAGCAACAGAGTCGTTAAGTTTCGTGACCGCTTTATGAAAAAGGAGCGGAACTGGCTCTCCGGCTACGACGCCAGTGAAGGCGCTCTCTACGTTTTGTTTCTCGCCGTCCTCGCCGCCCATCCGCTCACCCCCCGCCTCTTTGCCGTCGACAACGCCGACCACGGTCTCAACCCCCGCCTCGCTGCCAACCTGATGCGTGACTTTTCCCAGTGGATGCTCGACCGCCAGCCGCTGGCACAGGCGTTAATCACCAGCCACAATCCGGCCGTACTCGACGGTCTGCCTCTGCAGGACGACCGCGTTCGACTCTTTACGGTCGATCGCGACAACAAGGGCCGGACTGTCGCCAGACGGGTCACCATCACCCCGAAACTCCTCGCGATGGCCGAGAAAGGCTGGACGCTCTCCCGCCTCTGGATGAACGGCGTCATCGGCGGCATGCCCAATGTCTGACGTTCTCCGCATCGGCATCATTGCCGAAGGGTTCACGGACGGAATCGTCATTCGTGCCGCCATCGAAGCCATGCTCGCGGGCCGCCCTTTCGTCACAGTTCCCCTTCACCCCGAAGGAAGCTATGCCTTTCAGCCCACCGGCGACGTTGGCCCTCTCGGTGGCGGCTGGAAGGGCGTCTACAAATGGTGCCGCCAAACCGCCGCTCGCGCCGGAGGCCGCCTTCGGGACGATATCCTCCTGGAACAGGTCGACATCCTGATCGTTCACCTCGATGCCGACGTCGCCTCCAAAACCGATATCGCCGAGTTCCCTGAACTCGCTGGCCAACTCCCTTGCGAACTCCCCTGCCCGCCTGCTTCCGCCACCGTCGACCGTCTTCGCTTGGTTCTCCTCGGCTGGCTCGGAGAAACAGACCTCCCCCCTGCCACCGTTCTCTGTATCCCATCCAAGAGCACCGAAGCCTGGGTGATGACAGCTCTATATCCCGCCGATCCCGCCATGAAGAAGTTGGGCCCAGAGTGTCATCGCGATCCCGTTTCTCGTCTCGGCCTCCAAAAACTGGCCAGTCGGATCAGGAAATCCCAAGAGGACTACCAGCGGCAGGCAGCGGAGTTTGCCGCGGCCTGGCCCCGTCTCGTCACCTCACTATCCGAAGCGGCTCGCTTCCAAAACGACTTCCAGTCCGCACCCTCCTAGCCGTACACTACCGGCTCAAAGAAACCTATGCTCACCGGCGAAATCAAACAACAAATAGACGCAATTTGGAACGCCTTCTGGACCGGCGGCATTGCCAACCCCCTCGAAGTCATCGAACAGATCACCTACCTCCTCTTCCTCCGCCGTCTCGATGAACTCCAGACCCTCGAAGAGTCCAAAGCCGCCCGCCTCGGCAAACCCATCGAACGCCGCACCTTCCCCGAAGGCGCCGACTCCCGCAACCGCCCCTACACCGATTACCGCTGGTCCGTCTTCAAACACCTCGAACCCCGCGAAATGCATACCGTAGTCGGCGAACACGTCTTCCCCTTCCTCCGCACCCTCGGCGGCGATGGCTCCACCTACGCCCACCACATGAAGGATGCCCGCTTCACCATCCCCACCCCGGGCCTCCTCGCCAAGGTCGTCGACCTCCTCGACAAAGTCCCCATGGACGACCGCGACACCAAAGGCGATCTCTACGAGTACATGCTCGGCAAAATCGCCAGCGCCGGCCAGAACGGCCAATTCCGCACCCCGCGCCACATCATCCAGCTCATGGTCGCCCTCACCGCCCCCCAGCCCAAGGACGTCATCTGCGATCCCGCCTCCGGCACCTGCGGCTTCCTCGTGGCCGCCGGCGAGTACCTCCGCGACAACCACCCCGAAATCTTCCGCGACGCCAAACTCCGCGAGCACTTCCATACCGGCCTCTTCCACGGCTTCGATTTCGATAACACCATGCTCCGCATCGGCAGCATGAACATGCTGCTCCACGGCGTCGAAAACCCCGACGTCCGCTACCAGGATTCGCTCTCGCAGGACCACGCCGGCGACGCCGAACGCTACACCCTCGTCCTCGCCAATCCCCCCTTCGCCGGTTCGCTCGATTATGAAAACTGCGCCAAGGATCTCCTCGAAATCGTCAAAACCAAGAAGACCGAACTGCTCTTCCTGGCGCTCTTCCTCCGCCTTCTGAAACCCGGCGGCCGCGCCGCCGTCATCGTGCCCGATGGCGTACTCTTCGGCTCCAGCAAGGCGCATAAGGCGCTCCGCCAGACGTTGGTCGAAGGCCACAAACTGGACGCGGTCGTCTCGCTCCCCTCCGGCGTCTTCAAGCCCTACGCCGGCGTCTCCACTGCAATCCTCTTCTTCACCAAAACCAACTCCGGCGGCACGGATCACGTCTGGTTCTACGACATGGAAGCCGACGGCTGGTCACTCGATGACAAACGCCAACCGCTCCTCCCGGAAGAAAAACTCGGCTGTGCGGCGGTACTGGCGGAGGCGGAACACGCAAAGAACAACCTCCCCGACGTAATCGCCCGCTGGGCCCAGCGCAACGGCGCCGAACGCGACCGCCCCCGCACCGCACAGAGCTTCTGCGTTCCCTTCGCCGAAATCGCCGCCAACGGCTTCGACCTCCCTCTCAATCGATACAAAGAGGTCGTCCACGAACAGGTCCAACATGTGCCACCCAAGCAGATCCTCGCCGAACTCCAGGCGCTAGAAGCCGAGATAGCTCAAGGACTACGGGAGTTGGAGGAGATGCTGGGATGAGAATTGCCAAACTTGGCGATATAGCCACCATCGATCGTAGAAGCATCGATCCGTCCGCAATTCTGCCAAACACTCACTATCTTGGGCTGGAGCACCTAAACTCAGATGGCTCCATTAGCCCAGTCGCCGCCGTGAACCCAGGCGACCTCGCGAGCAGTAAGTTCCGGTTCACTGAAGCCCATGTCTTATACGGCAAGCTTCGCCCTTACCTGCGGAAAATCGTCAGGCCGACGCAACCCGGTATCTGCAGTACCGATATCCTTCCTATTTTGCCCGGGCAGGAAATCAACCGTGACTATCTCTACCAGTTCCTTCGATTGGATCGATCGGTGGCACTTGCCGCATCACTGTCGGCCGGAGCCAACCTTCCAAGACTGAACCCGACTGTTCTCGAATCCTTCGAAATCCCCCTCCCCCCACTCCCCGAGCAGCGGCGCATCGCAGCGATCCTGGATCACGCCGACGCCCTCCGCGCCAAGCGCCGCGCCGCCATCGCCAAACTCGACTCCCTCGCCCAGTCCATCTTCCACTTCATGATTGTGAGGGGACTCAAATCGGGAACGTGGCCGGTCCTCCCAATCGAACAAACCGGACGAATCCAACTCGGCAGACAGCGCGCACCACAGTTTCAGACGGGGCGATTCACTCGCAAGTATGTTCGCGTGGCCAACGTCTTTGAAGACCGCTTGGACCTAACAGATGTACTCGAAATGGATTTTGACGAACATGACTTCCAGAAATACCGGCTGCAGTTCGGCGACATTCTCCTAAACGAGGGGCAAAGTACGGAGCTCGTTGGCCGCCCCGCAATGTGGCGGAATGAGATTGAAGACTGTTGCTTCCAGAACACCTTAATCAGATTCCAGCCGAATTCAAGACTCCTGCTGAATGAATTTGCGCTCGCCGTCCTCCTGCATTACTTTCGAACCGGCGAATTCGCAAAAATCAGCAGCAAGACATCAAGCGTCGCGCACTTAGGAGCATCACGATTCGCAAGAATACCCATTCCAGTTCCGCCACTGGAAGTCCAGCAACGGCTCGTTGCAAAACTGGACCAGATCCGGGCAGCCAGAGAACACGCCTTAACCCATCTCACTTCCTTAGCTTCACTGGCTCAGTCTCTTCAGTTCGAGGCATTCAGCAACTCTTTACTTCGGCATACTCCTGCGATGGAAAAGCAGACATCTAATTTAGTGTAAACTTAGCCTACCGTTCGAAACACCGAAGCTTTGTGATGCGATTAGGTAAGATCAAGATCAAGAACTTCAGACTTCTCTGCGACGTTGAGCTCGCACTCGAGAATGAGACCACCCTCATTGTTGGGAGGAACAACAGCGGCAAGACCTCGTTATCCGAACTCCTTCGGCGCCTCCTTGGCGGCGACAAGCCGGCGTTTGAGTTCGAAGATTTCTCAACCGCAACCTATGATCGCTTCTGCGATGCGCACTCCGCATATGCGGAAGGTCAAGAGGAAGCCGAAGTACGAGCCCGGATTCCCGCCATTGAACTGCGCCTCCATTTCCACTATGACGCCGCACAGCCCAATCTGGGGCCGCTCACGCCGTTTGTAATTGATTTGGACCTATCGTGCGTAGAGGCGGTAGCGGTTGTTCGATACGAGCTAAAAGATGGGTTCACAGAGAAGTTCTTCAAGGGTCAGCCCACGATTGGTTCGGTAGCCGATGCGAAAACAGGCTTCCTTCAGTCACTACGCGATCGAATTCCACACTCGTTTGCCGTCAAGGTTTGGGCTGAAGACCCGAAGGACGCAAGCAATCGTAAGTCTGTCGCACTTGAGACACTAAGAAGCTTAATTCGAACGAGCTTTATCAACGCGCAGCGGGGCCTAGACGATAACACCTTCCGTGAATCGGATGCACTTGCCAAGATATTCGAAAACGTTTTCACCACTGCGAGTTCTCCATTGGCAGACCCCATGGATAAGCAGATCGCGGACGAACTCACAGCCTCTATTCGAGTAATTCAAGAGCAACTCGATGGCAACTTCGATCAACAACTAAAGAATCTTATCCCGGTCATGAACCACTTTGTGTACCCGGGGCTGACTGGACAATCGATCCAAACCGAAACAACCCTCGACGTTGGACGACTCCTCTCAAACTTCACAAAAGTGCGATACCAAGGCTACGCTGGCATCACCCTTCCGGAATCGTACAATGGCTTGGGCGTTAGAAACTTGATCTATATATTGCTCAAGATCGTGCAATTCTATAAAACATTCTGTGCGGAAGAGACGGCCCCGGGCGTGCACATAGTTTTCATAGAAGAGCCGGAGGCCCACCTACATCCACAGATGCAGGAAGTTTTCATAAGGCAATTATCGAAATTGGTAAGGGTATTGGTAGAGAGCACTCAAGAGGCCATCGACTGGCCGGTCCAGTTCGTCGTGTCAACTCATTCCTCGCATATTGCGAACGAAGCACGATTCGAGACAATCCGATACTTCCTCGCGTCTAAGGACGAAAGTGGACCGACCGAGATCCGCTCAACAAGAGTGAAGGACTTGCGAACTGGTTCGCCGGGAATGGCTAATAGCGATCTAGAATTCCTCCACCAGTATCTAACTCTCACGCGCTGTGATCTCTTCTTTGCGGACAAGGCAGTACTAGTGGAGGGCCTCTCAGAAAGACTGCTGCTCCCACTCTGTATCCACAAATTGGAGGAGAGTGATCCACAGCTCCCACGCCTGTCAAGCCAGTACATAGCGGTTATGGAAGTCGGTGGCGCTTATGCCCATCTATTCTTCGACTTGGTTGACTTCCTGGAGTTACAATCGCTCGTAATTACGGATATCGATTCGGTAAGTGGAACCCAACGAGAATGCAGCTCCGTGAGCGACGGTGAAACGACGAGTAATGCATGCCTCATTGCCTGGTTCGAAAAGGCAAATCCATTGTCCCTGCCGCACCTCTTGGCGGCAACTGCCGAGGAGAGAACTCGAAAACACATTCACCTCGTCTACCAATGCCCTGAGCTCAAAGACGGCCCCTGCGGCCGAACCCTTGAGGACGCATTCATCCTGGCAAACCCAAATCACTTCGACATTTCGGCGACGACACGGAAGGACATAGAGGCAGAGGCATTGGCGCGAGCTTCCAAAGTAAAGAAATCAGCGTTTGCGCTAAAGTACGCAATTCGCGAGACCGACTGGGCGCCGCCCTCCTACATCCTGAACGGCCTCCGTTGGCTTGCCCAAGAGCATAACGGACACCCCAGTCCACCTGCTACAGCAGATGCGCCCGCAAGCACCAAGACAAACGAGGCAATCGGGAATGTCTGAAATCGAGAATCCCGCTGAGCGAGCAAGTCGAGTAGCGCTCGAAGAGATGCACGCCTGCCTCGAGACACAAAGGAGTTTCCGCTTAGAAGCGGGAGCTGGTGCCGGAAAAACCTATTCGCTGGTGAAAGCACTCCGATTTCTGATTGAGCGTTTAGGCCGGAGCTTGGCTAGACGCGGTCAGCAAATTGCCTGCATAACCTTCACGAACGTAGCGAAAGAAGAAATCGAGGCGCGCATCGACGGGCACCCAATCGTCTTTTGCGACACGAATCATGCATTTTGCTGGAACCTCATTCAGGGATTCCAGAAGCAACTTCGTGAACAACTCGTCCACTTGACTGGCTGGAAAGAGAAAATCGACGAGGCGGGCGGCTTAGGTGAGCGTCCAATTGAATACACACTTGGGCACCGCTCAATCCGTGAGACATTAGTTTCTCTAAGCCATGATGATATTCTTCCGCTCACAATCTTGATGATGGATAACGTAAAGTTTCGCCGAATAATGAGCGAGCGATTTCCCATTATCCTAATTGATGAATACCAAGATACAGATTCACGCTGGGTTGAGGCGATAAAGACTCACTTCCTGGGTCAACAGGGATCCCCACTTTTTGGTTTTTTTGGAGATCACTGGCAGAAAATCTACGGTGGCGGTTGTGGAAGACTTGAACATTCCGCTGTCGTGCCGATCGGAAAACTCGCGAATTTCCGTTCAGTGGGCACAATCGTCGAATGTCTGAATCGCATGCGACCAGAACTTCCACAATCCCCGGAAGATCCTGATTCACGCGGAGAGGTCATCGTCTTTCACTGCAACGGATGGCGAGGAGTGCGCCAGACAGGTGGGCATTGGGGTGGCGACCTCCCTGCCGAGGAAGCGCATTATGCACTGGAACGAGTGAGGCGGACCCTGACCGAGAAGGGGTGGGATCTTTCGCCGGACCACGCAAAGATCCTCATGCTCACCCACCGTCTATTGGCCACAGAACAGGGCTATTCAAGTATGCCGGAGGCCTTTATGTTCAATGAGTCTTTCACAAAAAAGGAAGACTTACACATTGCATATTTTGTCGATGTACTCGAACCTTCCTGCGACGCCTTCACAGAGCGAAAGTTCGGTTTGATGTTCGACATCCTTGGAACCGGTTTGCCATCGGTCCGCGCACAATCCGACAAAGCGGCCTGGGCCGATTCAATGAGCACGCTCCTCGATGTTCGCAAACATGGAACAGTCGGAGACGTAACGGACTACCTCATGAAAGTGCGGCGACCTCGCCTACCCGATGCGGTTGAACTGCGCGAACAGAAATTGAGAGAATTTGTCCCCGATCCGGAGACTGAGATGCCACGGTTGCTTTCGGAATTGCAGAACCTACGCAACGTCCGCTATGAAGAGATCATCGCCCTTCGCCGCTTCCTCGACGGACATTCCCCGTTTGAGACAAAGCATGGGGTCAAAGGCGCAGAGTTTGAAAATATCTTAGTGGTCGTCGGTAGAGGTTGGAACCAGTATAATTTCGGAGAAATGTTAGAGCTTGCCCGAACTTCGCCGATACCCTCGAAGAAGGTTAATGCGTTTGAGCGGAACCGGAACCTATTTTACGTGGCGTGCTCGCGACCTAAGCGGCGCTTGGCGCTTCTTTTTACCCAACTATTGTCGGACGATGCGCTCGAAACATTGAAAGAGTGGTTTGGGCGCGACTCACTCACAGAAATCACAATCTAAGAGGCCCAAGCACCCCGCGAATCAATATATTCGCGTTCAGAACAATGGCATTCCGTTTCTTCTCGCGCGCCGCCCGCTGAATCAGAATGATCCATTTGTTTCGTTAACTTGCACTACCCCGATTCGCTTTCTGACATGAGACGCGAACTAACGTTTTTCTTGCAAATGTCACCGCGCCTGCTGCAATATCAAAGAGGCATAACCCACAGCAGATCGACGAGCCGAGATAACAGTAAGGAGAAACTATGCGACCAGGAAATTATCAAACCCATCAAGAGCCCTTGATTCGGGCAATGGATACTTATGCCGCCAGGATCCCGCAAGACCACTAGTGTCCGGTAAAAGTTTTCGTATTGGCCAACAACCTGTGTGAAATCAACG
>CAYSFR010000027.1:0-136009 GCA_964430625.1 uncultured Solibacteraceae bacterium | reverse complement strand
ACTTATCACTTAAGCATCAGTTACTTTCGTGTCTAAATGTTGGGGTCCACTTCACCCTTCACTGCCGGCGACGCCGCATATACCGACTTTGTGGCGGCCAGAAATACGCGGTACGGACGCGGCCCGTCGCGGGATAACTTCGGCTTCTATCTTCCCTTTAATTGGCGCGGTTTTTACGACTTTGGCTCCAGCCTGATTGGCGACTGGGGCGTCCACATTCTGGGCCCCGCCAACTGGGCTTTGCAGCTGGCTCCGGAGCACTTACTCAGCGTGGAGTGCGTGAAGAAAGATGGCCTGCCGCCGTTCACGTTTCCGGACGTGCTTACGATTAAGTACGAATTCGGTCCGCGGCCGGGAATGCCGCCGGTCACCATTTATTGGTACCACCACACGGGCGGGGACGCTTATTTACCGCCCGGAATGTCGGCGGAAGAGGCGCGCAAGATTCCCGGGCAGGGACCGCTGGTGGGTCCGCAACCGGGCCAGGGTGGATTTACACCCGGATCCGGAGGTGTGGCACGCCCACCGGCGGCGGCACGGCCGCCCCAGCAAGGCAGCGGATACAACGAGATTTTCGTCGGTTCCAAAGGCTATCTCGGCACCAGCGGACGCGGCGAGGGCGTTGGCCTTCTGCCGGGCACGCGGTGGGCGGAATACAAGTTGCCGGCGCCCTATCTCTCCCGTTCCCCTGGAGCGAGCACCGGCAGCAACCATGCGGCGCATTGCCGCGACTGGATCCGCGCCTGCAAAGGCGGCGCACCCGCGTGTTCCAACTTCTCCATCGCCGCACGCTACACCGAATGGCTGGTATTAGGCGCGGCCGCCGTTCACGTGGAGGGGAAGTTACTCTGGGACAACGCCAAAGGCGAATTCACCAACAACCGGGAGGCCAACCAATGGGTGAAACCGAAGTTCCGGAAGGGCTGGGAAATCAAGCTATAGCTTCGCGGATGACGTGGCCGTGGACATCGGTAAGCCGCCTGTCGATCCCGTTGTGACGGTAAGTCAGCTTCTCGTGATTTATCCCCAACTGGTGGAGGATGGTGGCGTGGAGGTCATAGCCGTAGATGGGATTCTCCGCCGGCTTATAAGACCACTCATCACTGGCGCCATACGTGGTGCCCCCTTTGAAGCCGCCACCGGCGACCCAGGAGGTGAAAGTAAAGGGATTGTGGTCCCGGCCCTTGGAGCCCTGGCTGCAGGGCATGCGCCCGAACTCGGTGGTCCAATATACGATCGTGTCGTCGAGAAGCCCGCGGCTCTTCAGGTCCTTGATGAGAGCAGCAGCGGGCTTGTCCATCTCGGTTCCCATCTGGCCATGGTCCTTGGCGATATCTTCATGGCTATCCCAGTTGCGGCGGGGAAACCCATTGTCCGCGCCGCTCCAGAGCTGAATAAACCGGACACCGCGCTCCAGCAGGCGGCGGGCGATGAGGCAGTTACGGCCGAAATCCTCCGTGATCTTCTCGTCGAGGCCATATAACTTCAGGGTCGCGTCGGATTCGCCGGAGATATCCAACACTTCCGGAGCGCTAACCTGAAGACGCGCAGCCATTTCATAGGAGGCGATACGGGCCTCCAGTCGGGAGTCATCCTCGCGGTGCTGTAAGTGGCCCCGGTTCAGCTCAGCCAGCACGTGCAAACCCTCCTTCTCGCTCTCCTTCGTGATAAAGCGGGCGGAATCGGGCGGATTCAGATCGTAAATGGGATTGGCGCTGGCGGCGCGAATCATAGTGCCCTGGTGGCCGGCGGGAAGAAAGCCCGCGGACCAGTTGCCCGGGCCATTCGGGGCATATCCGCGGGTATCGGGCAGCACCACGAAATCCGGTAGATTCTGGTTCATGCTGCCAAGCGCATAGGAGACCCACGAGCCCATGCTCGGGTAACCGGGAAGAACGAAGCCAGAGGCCTGAAGGAACGTCGCGGGCCCATGAACATTGGACTTGGAGATCATCGACGGGAAAAACGTCATGTCGTCGACACAGGTTGCCAGATGCGGCACCAGCGAACTCATCCACTTCCCGCACTGGCCGTACTGTTTCCACTCCCACGGGCTCTTCATCACGGCGCCGGGGACGGATTGGAACAACTCCACTTTCTCCCCCGGATCCCACGTCTCGCCATTTTTGGCGATCAGGCGCGGCTTATAGTCAAACGTGTCGCACTGGCTGGCGGCACCGGACATGAATAACTGCACCACCCGCTTGGCCTTGGGCTTATGGTCAAGCGGCCGGCCATCACCGGCCCGGACTAAGTCGGCCAAAGCAATTCCGCCCAGCCCGCCACCGAAATTCCACAAGAAGTTACGCCGGTTCATTCCATTAGTCCACAAAGAGAAATTCGTTGCTGTTCAGAATAAGCCGGCTCGCGTTCTCCAGCCCGTGCTGCCGCGCGTAGCCCGTCAGCAAGGCCGATTCCTTCGGTTCCGGTTCGCGCTGCAGCGCATACCGGAAGAGCGCCGCAACCTGCATGGGTAACTCGGACCCGGCCTCGCGGGCACGTCCGGCAAGATACTCGGCCTGTTTCACCAGCAGCGGATTGTTCAAAAGTGCCAGAGCCTGAATGGCCGTGATGGTCGTATTCCGCTTGGCGGTCATCGCCGAAGGATCCGGGCAGTCGAGACGCTCCATCAGCGGGTCGGGAACCGATCGGACCAGGAACCGGTAGACGCTTCGCCGCCGGCTTGCCGGGCTATCGATGTCAAATCGCGTGTAATCGTAGACCGGCGAATGGTCGTCTTTGAAGAAAAACTGCTCCACCGAGGGCCCGCCGGGCGTGGTGTCGAGCTTCCCGGCCACCAGAAGCGAGGCGTCGCGAACGCTTTCCGCATCCAGGCGCCAGCGGTTCATCCGCCACAAGTAGCGGTTATTGGCGTCGATTTTGGCCTTGGCGGAATCGGCCGTGGATGCCTGCCGGTAAACGGAACTGCGGACGATCTGCCGGTGAAGCGCCTTGAAACTTCCGCCGTTATCGCGGAACTGAATGGCGAGCCAGTCGAGTAACTCCGGGTGAGTCGGCAGCGATCCCATGCGGCCAAAGTCGTTGGGCGAATCCACCAGTCCCGCACCAAAGTGGAAGTGCCAGACCCGATTCACGATGGATCGCCAGGTGAGCATGTTGTCCGGACTGACAATCCACTGAGCGAGCGCCGCGCGCCGCTTTCCCTCGGGACCGGACGCCGCCTCCGGAAAGCGCGACGGCAGTTTCGCCACGGCCGATAACGCCCCCGGCAGCGCCTGCGCCCCGGGGCTTTGCACGCTTCCCCGCCCCAGCACATGGATCGGACGCGGCGTAATCGGCCATCGCAGCGTACCCGTCAGCGGAAAGACATTCGCCGCCGCGTACACCATCTGCGGCTTCGGCAGTTCGGCGATTCGTTGATCCACCATCGCCAACCGCGCCTCCAGCGCATCCGTCGAGGCGTTCACGTCACCGGGAAGAAGCGCACGGACCAGCGCCTTGCGCTGCGCCATCCCTTGGGAAACCTTCTCCGTCGCCTTCTCCGTCCGCCACACCCGTAACTGCTTGTCCAGTTCTTGAATCTCCGGCGAAGTTATAGCGGCGGCTTTGTCCAATAACGGTTGTAACTCCACCATCACGGCCCGCCGGTCCTCTAGCAACACCCGGCGTTTGGCGTATATCGCCGGATCGGCATCGTAGGGGCGTTCCGCCCGGTCGACACCGGCAAACACGGCCTGCAACGAATAGTAATCTTCCTGCTTAATGGGATCGAACTTATGATCGTGGCACCGGGCACAGTGAGCGGTCATACTCGTGAACGCGGACATGGTGGTCATCAGCATGTCGTCGCGATCAAGCAGGCGGGTAATCTCCTTGTCCGTCGTCCCCTCCCGCAACTCCGCGTGGCCTACGAAGTCCCACGGCCCGGCGGCAATAAACCCTGTTGCAACAACACCTTGCGGATCATCCGGATACAAGACATCTCCGGCCAGCTGCTCTTCCACGAACCGCCGGTACGGTTTATCTTCATTGAAAGAGCGGATCACATAGTCCCGGTAAGGCCACGCGTTTCGCCGCGGCTTGTCCTTGTCATAGCCATGGGACTCGCCGTAATGGACGACATCGAGCCAGTGGCGCCCCCAGCGTTCCCCATATCGGGGCGAAGCCAGCAGGCGATCCACCAACTTATCGTAGGCATCGGGCGATCGATCCGCCAGAAACGCCTGCGTATCTTCGTAAGTGGGCGGGATACCGTGCAGGTCAAACGTAAGCCGGCGAATCAGTGTGCGGCGGTCCGCTTCCGCGGAAGGAGTTAACTGTTTTTCGGTAAGTTTGGCCAGGATAAAGGCATCGATCGGCGTGCGGCCCCAGCCGGACTTCGCGGCCGGCGGATCCGCTCTACGCAACGGCGCCAGGGACCACCAGGTGGACCCGTTGAAACCGGCCGGCGTATCGTCCACGGCGCCCGCCGCGATCCACTTCTCCAGCAGCGCCACCTCATCGGGAAGCAGCGGCGGACCGGACTTCGGCATCCGCGGCGTCGCCCCCGTCACTGCCGGCACCAGACGCGTCAGCACGCGGCGCACGCCCGCGTACCCATCCAGCGCAATACCCGCCTGGGCGCGGCCGGTCTGGTGGCAGGCGACGCAGCGCTGCTCCAGCAACGGGCGAACCTGCCGGTGGAAGCTCACGGCGTCAGCGGCGATCAGGGAAAACGAAAAGAGGGCGAGGGCCGGGAAACAGTGGCGCAACACGGTCCCAGGATATACCAAGCGCCGGCGCCAGAAGACCGAGATATACTGTTTCCCGATCGACCATATGACCAACGCGGACTCTCCTTCCCGCCGCCGCGCATTCCGCGCCTTCGCCGCCCTGCTCGCCGGGTCCCCGTTGCTGCGCGGCCAGTTGGACCCCTTTCACGACCACCCGCGCATCCCCAGACTCGACGAACTCACCAGCGCGCTCGATTTTGAACCGGTATTCCGCGCCAAGTTACCCCGCCAAGTCTATAACTACACTGCCTACGGAACCGACGGCGAATTTACGCTGCGCCGCAACCGGCAGGCGTTTGACTGGGTTGACCTGGTGCCCACCGCCGCCTCCGCGCCCGGGGCCCCGGCCACCCAACTGAATCTATTGGGCACCCCGCTGGCCTACCCCATCCTGATCTCCCCGACGGCGGCACATGTCGCGCTCCATCCGGAGGGCGAAGTGGCCACACGCCAGGGCGCCACCGCCGCCTCCAACACCCCGATGATCGTCAGCAACGTGGCCAGCCTTCCCATCGAAAAGATTGGCGCCGCCGCTACGGGTCCGTTCTGGTTTCAGCTCTATCCCAAAGAGGACCCGGCGCTCAACGTAGAAACCCTGCAGCGTGCGCAGGCCGCCGGGTGCAAGGCCGTCGTTGTAACCATTGACCAGCAGGCAGCCGTCTTTGAGCGCGAATTGCACGACCGGAATCTCACGCCCGTGGCCACGCGCCGCTCCTCCCGCGAACCCGCGCCGCGGACCCCTTACCGAATCCGGGAGTTTCGGCTGTTTTATGAGTGGAAGCAGTTCGCCGAAATCCGGAAGCTAGTCAAGGTGCCCATGATCGCCAAAGGAGTTCTTACCGCCGAAGACGCGCGGTTATGCCTGGAGCACGGGATGGAGGGCGTCTATGTCTCCAACCACGGCGGCCGGTCCCTGGACTATGCCCCCTCCACGCTCGAGGTTCTGCCGGAGATTGTGCAAGCCGTCAACGGCAAGGTGCCGGTGCTGTTCGATAGCGGCATCCGCCGCGGATCGGACATTCTGAAAGCGCTCGCGCTAGGCGCGACTGCCGTCTGCCTGGGCCGGATTCCCCGTTGGGGACTGGGCGCCTACGGGCCGGCGGGTGTGAAGAAGATCCTGGAAATCATGCAAGCCGAACTGGTACAGGCAATGGCCGCCACGGGCCGCCCCACGCTCGCCTCCATTGACCGCACTCTGGTCAGGACGGACTTTCCATGAGGCGCCGCGACTTATTCCTCTCCACCGGCGCCATTGCCGCCGCGCAGAACCTGGTGCCCGTCGAAGAACTCGCCAACACGCACGAAATGGAGCAGATGGCGCGCCGGAAGTTATCCCCCGAGTTATTTGCGGAGATAGCCGGCGGTGACCGCGAAGCGTTCGATCGAATTACGTTCCGGCCGCGGATGATGGTCAACACCCTGGGCCTCGACCTCACCACGGAACTCTTCGGCCGGAAACACTTCGCGCCCATCCTGGTGGGCCCCATGGCCAACCACGGACGCTATCACTCCGGCGGCGAACAGGCGACGCTAGCCGGCGCGGCGGCCGCAAAAACCTCGGTCGTGATGGCCGCCTCCACTTCCCTGCCCCTTGCCCAACTCACCCTGCCGGCCAATCATTGGGCGCAGATCGACCCGGCCCGGAACCCGCCCCCCGGCGCCGCTGCTCTCATCGTCACCGCGCCCTTTAATTGGACCGCGATCGAAAAACTGGCGCGGGCTTCCCGGACTCCGGTCCTTGCCAAAGGCATTCTGACGGAAGGCGACGCCAAAGCCGCCATCGACCGTGGAGCGGCAGGCATCATCGTGTCTAACTACCGCAGGCCCGCCATCCATGGCCTCGCCTCTCCCATCGAGGTACTGCCCGCCATCGCCGCCGCAGCGGGCGGCAAAGTCCCCGTACTGATCGACGGCGGATTCCGTCGCGGCAGTGACATATTGAAGGCGCTGGCTCTGGGCGCGCGGGCGGTGCTGGTCGGCCGCCCGGTGCTTTGGGGCCTGGCCGCCTATGGCGCCCGCGGCGTACAGCAGGTGCTGGAGCAACTACAGACGGAACTGGCCCGGGATATGGCCATGTGCGGGTTGAAGCGGTGCGGCGAAGCGTCACCGCAATATGTCAAAATCCACCGGCGGTAAAGGGAACCAGAAACACCTGTACGTGTTCCCCCACCTTCCGGTTAAAGGCCAGCGTCTTTCCATCGTTGGACCAAACCAGCGCGTCTCCGCCCTTTTCTGTCAGCGAAACGGACTTACCCGTCTTCCAGTTGGTGACCACAATTCCGCTCGGAGTCGACGCGGCCAGATAGGCATCCGACGGGTGCCACCGCATTCCCCCCTGCACTCCGCCTGGGGCATGGGTCACCTGTTTCGGCTGCCCTCCCTGGGAAGAGATGACGAACACCTGTTTGGTGCCGTCGGCGGCCGCGGCGAGGTAGGCAATCCACTTTCCGTCCCGTGTCCCGCGCACGATCCCGCTCGCCTCGCCGGTGGTCAGGCGGCGGATACGAGTGCCGCGCGGAGGCCGCGGATATTGGGTCCGGTCGCCGGCAAACGCCGTGGACACATCGACATCGGCGGGAATATCAATTACAAAGAGCGAATTGCGGAACCCGCCATCGGCTTCCTTCACTTTGCCGATGAACGCGCGCATCAGGCCCTTGGCCCCCACCCACGAATCCCCGGCGGCCATCACTATATCCCCCGGCTTGGCCGCGGCCTCCGGAACGACGGGGACCAGATTGGCAAACCACCAGTGCCCTTTCGGCGCCCGCGGATGAGCCACTAACATCCCAACGGTACGGCCGTAAGCGGGGAGTAAGTGGTCATCGTAGGTGAATCCGATGCGCGTGCCCTCCAGGTTATACTCGTGCCGGTGCGTCCCGCCGCGGTGCGCACCGGGCGGGGTGACGGCGGACGTCGCGTCGCGGTAATCCAGGAACCGGACGGCCCCATCGGCGCCCACCACACCGCCCCGCCGGTTCGTTTTCACGTACGGCTCGCCCACCGGCCCATGGATAAAGATCACCTCATCGCGCTTCGGGTGATAGGAGGCGGCGATCACCGTCGGCCCGGCGCCAAAGATCGTCGACTCCTCCCCGCTGCGGGTATCGATGCGCAGGATCGCCTGGCCGCTGCCGCGCGTGTCGACGCACAGGAAGCGGTCGTCCGGGGAAAAGTTGTCGTTATTGTCCAGCGCATGGTTGCGCGCCGAATGGGTCAGTTGACGTTCGGCAGCGGTCACCGTAGCGGCCGCGAGCAGGAGAAAGGGGAGCCATCGCATCGCTCAGTATGATAACGTGAAAAGTTGCGCGGACTGGCGCTGAAACAAGCCACCGCCGGAGGAATACATGGAAGCTTTGGGAATGGTTGAAACCAAGGGACTCATCGGCGCGATCGAAGCCGCCGACGCTATGGTGAAGACCGCCAATGTCACGCTGACTGGCAAGGAATACATCGGCGCGGGCTACGTCACCGTCACCGTTCGCGGCGATGTGGGCGCAGTGAAAGCCGCTACCGATGCCGGCGCCGCCGCCGCTCGCCGCGTCGGCGAGCTGGTCGCCGTCCACGTGATCCCCAACCCCCATTCGGAAACCGAAAAGATCCTCCCCGGCGCCAGCAAAAAGTAGCCTCGCTGAGACGCAGGCGGCGCCATGTTGCAGGATCCTGATCTGATCTCCTTGCAGGAGGTCCGCACGAAAGTCGAAAAAGCCTGGGCGGCGGCCCAGCGCTTCCGTGCGTTCTCTCAGGAGCAGGTGGACGCCGTGGTGGAGCGCATGGCGGAGGCCGCCCGCGGGCACGCCGAACGCCTGGCGCAGATGGCTGCCGAAGAGACCGGCTACGGCAACGCCAAGGATAAACTGGCCAAGAACATGCTCGCGGCGGAGCGCCTGCCCGGCGAACTGCGCGCCATGAAGACCATCGGCGTGCTGCGCGAGCGCCCCGAGGAGAAGGTGACGGAGTTCGCCGTCCCCATGGGCGTGGTGGCCGCCATTCTGCCCACCACCAACCCGACCTCGACGGCCATCTATAAGACCCTCATCGCCCTCAAGGCCGGCAATGCCATCGTGTTGAGCCCCCATCCCCGCGCCAAGGGTTGCACCTGCGCCACCGCGGAGGTGCTCTATCGCGCGGCCGTTTCCGCCGGCGCTCCGGACGGAATCATTCAGTGCCTCACGCAGCCCACACTCGGCTCCACGAACGAGTTGATGCGCCATCCGCGCACCGCCGTCATCCTCGCCACTGGCGGGTCCGGCATCGTTAAGGCGGCCTATTCCAGTGGCAAACCCGCCTACGGCGTTGGCCCCGGCAACGTGCCCGTGCTCATCGACACCACCGCCGACGTCAACGCCGCCGTTCGTGGAGTCCTGGCCGGCAAGTCTTTCGATAACGGCACGCTTTGCTCTTCGGAACAGACCATCGTTGCCGAAACCAAGCTGCGGCAGAATGTTCTGAATGCCCTGGCGGCCAACGGCGCCTTTCTCTGCGATCAGGCGCAGGCCGCAGCGCTCGGCCGGGTCATGTTCTCCCGGGGAACCACCGTCAATCCCGATCTCGTGGGCCATCCGGCCACGGAAATCGCGCAAAAGGCCGGCTTCGCCGTCCCGCCCGGCACCCGCGTCCTGGCGGCGGAAGTGGAAGGAATCGGCAAGGACCATCCGCTTTCGGCGGAAAAGCTCTCGCCGGTGCTTGCCGTGCACTTCGTGCCCGATTTTGAAGCCGCGCTCAATGCCTGTGAAGCGGTGCTGCGGTTCCACGGATTGGGCCACACCTGCGGCATCTACACCAACGATGAGGCAAAGGCCCGGCAGTATGCGCAGCGCATGCCGGCCCACCGCGTGCTCGCCAATACCCCCACGCCGCAAGGCTCGGTGGGCATCACCACGGGTTTATTCCCCGCCATGACGCTCGGCTGCGGATCTGTCGCCGGCAACGCCACCGGCGACAACATCACGCCGCTGCATCTGTTGAACATCAAACGCCTGGCCTGGGCCATCCGCCCCTGGTCCAATGCGGAGGAAACACCCGTAATGAGCCAAACCGCAGGGCCCGTATCGAAGGCGCGCATCTCCGCCGCGGTCGACCGCTACTTGGCCGGAACGGCAGCCAAACCGGCCGCCCCGGCCAACGTCGCCAACATCGTCGACAAGTTCCTGGAGAGCAAGGGAATCATCCAGACCTGCGAGCCCTGTTCGGCGCCGAAGCGGAGTGCCGCGCCCGCCGCGGCGCCCGCCCCGCCGGAGCCCCCCAAACCCACTCCCGTCGCAGTCACTGATTTTGTTTGCGAAGACGACGTCCGCCAGGCCATCCGGGCAAACCGTAAGATCTATATAGGCGCCAAGACGATTGTGACGCCCTCCGCCCGGGAACTTGCCAACGCGCAGCGCGAAGAGATTCTCGTGCTCGCCGTCCGATAGAAAGACACCATGCCTACCGATCTCGACAAACTCAAAACGCAACTCCCGTCCGAACTCGAGAGCCGCGGATTCGTTGTGTTTCACGGCCTCTCCCGCGCCGACGAAGAGACCGGCGTGGTGATGTGGGATTCGGCGCAGCGTCCCGATTACAAGGAATTCCTCGACTGCGCGTCGAAACTCTCCATCAAGATCATCGTTCTGAATACCCGCCCGTTGGAGAAGACCGCGCTCGAAGACGTTCGCGAGGAACTGGAAGCCCTGGACATTCCGCCGTCGGAGCGCCGGGACCTGGAACGCCGCCTGAAGGCCCTGAAACCCTACACCGGGTTCACCGCCAATCTGGAAATGTCGTTCGATTTCAATGGCACCGTCTACCTCTACGAACTGCGCAGCGAGTTCATGGATGAGTTCTTGAGCATCATGAGCGAAGTGGACGCCGGCATCTTCCCCGGCGGTACGTTTGAGGACGACGACGATCCGGATACTTCGCCCGGCGGCAGTTTCTTCTCTCGCAACTAAGGGAATGGCACTGAAACCGGCGCGCTGGTTGATACCGGAACCGCCCGCGGAGCAGGTGGCCGCGTTTGCCCGCGCCGCCGGCATCGCCCTCCCCACCGCGCGCATTCTGTGGAAACGCGAAATTCGCGACGCCTCCGCCGCGCAGCAGTTTCTCCATCCGCGCATCGAGGACCTCCATAGCCCGTTTCTGCTGGCCGACATGGAAAAGGCGGCCCGCCGCCTTGCCGCCGCCATCCGCGCCCGCGAACGGGTGCTGCTCTATGGCGATTACGACGTCGATGGCACTAGCGCCATCGTCATTCTCCACACCACCCTTCGCCTCGCCGGCGCCGATATCCACTTCCACGTCCCGCACCGCATCCGCGAAGGGTACGGCATGCGCAGCGAAGTGGTGGAGCAGGCCAAGGCCGATGGCGTCCAACTGATTGTCAGTGTCGATACGGGCATCCGCGCCGGCGCCGTCGTCGAACACGCCAGGGCTCTCGGCATCGACGTCATTGTCACCGATCATCACTTACCCGAAGGCGAGTTGCCCCCGGCCGTTGCCGTCCTCAACCCGAACCGGCGGGACTGCGCCTATCCCGCCAAGAATCTCTGTGGCGCCGCTGTCGCCTGGAAGTTGGCCGATGGGCTGCTTACGGTGCTGGAATGGCCCCCGGCCCGCCGCCAGAAATTGCTCACGTCTCTGCTCAAACTAGTGGCCATCGCCACCGTCGCCGACGTTGTCCCGCTCACCGGCGAGAATCGCATCCTCGTCAAGCATGGATTGGAGGGCCTGCGGGAGAACACGAACGCAGGGCTGAAGGCCATCCTCAAAGTCGCGGGCATCAAGGAAGGCGAAACGCCATCCGCGCGTCAGGTCGGCTTTCAGATTGGCCCCCGCTTGAACGCCGCCGGCCGCATGGACGATGCGCGCGACGTCATTGAACTGTTCCTGACCGCGGACGAAAATCGCGCCACCGCCCTGGCCGAGAAACTGGACCTGCTGAACAAGGAGCGCCAGGAAACCGAAGCACAGATTCGGGAGCAGATCCTGGCCGAGTGCGAACAGGTGACGATTACCGACGCCGACGCCGGCTTGGTGTTCTCTGCCCCTGGCTGGCACCAGGGTGTCATCGGCATCGTGGCCGGGCGTCTGGTGGAGCGCTACTCCCGGCCGGTGTTTGTGTTGAGTGAGGACCCGGAGACCGGCGAAGCCCATGGATCCGGCCGCGGACCGGCCATCTTCCATCTGCTGGAAGCCATGGAGTCCATGCCCGAACTGTTCACCCGGTTCGGCGGGCATCGCCAGGCCGCCGGGCTGAAGATGCCCGCCTCGCGTGTGCCGGAGTTCCGCGAGCGCTTCGCGGCCTATGCCGCCGCCCGGTTGGGGCCGGAGGATCTGCGGCCCGTCCACGATTGCGACACCTATCTCACCCTCGATGAACTGACTGACGATACGGCGGCCGAAATCCTGGCCCTCGCGCCATTCGGCAACTCCAATCCGGTTCCCCTCATCGCCCTGCGCGACGCGCAGGTGGCCCGCTCCCCGGAGGTGAAGAACGAGAAGCACCTGTTCCTGCACCTCCGGCACAATGGCGCCACCCGCCTGGCCAAGGGATGGAACATGGCCGCCATGGCCGCCAATCATCGCGCCGGCGATTCGGTGGATGCCGCCGTGTTACTCGAAGAGGATAGCTGGGCCCGCCAGCGGGGCGGCAGTTTCTGGGGCCTGGTGTTGAAGGACGTCCGCGCCGCCGAATCGCGCTAGAGCGATTCCAACTCCTCTTCCAGCTGCTGCTGCCGCACCAGGCCGGCGTAAAGCCCCGCGTGCGCCATCAGTTCGGCGTGCGTTCCCTGCTCGGCAATCGCCCCGTTGGCCAGCACCACAATCCGATCGGCATGCCGGATGGTGGAAACCCGGTGGGACACCAGCAGCGTGGTGCGCCCGCGCATCACCCCGGTCAGTTCCCGCAGAATCCGCTCCTCGGTCACCGTATCCACACTGGAAAGCGAATCGTCCAGAATCAGGATCGACGGATCCCGGAGCACCGCCCGCGCGATCGCCGTTCGCTGCTTCTGGCCGCCGCTCAGCGTCAACCCGCGCTCGCCGACTACCGTCTTCAACCCGTCGGGCATGTTGGCCAGGTCCGGTTCCAAACCGGCGATCGATGCCGCGCGCAGAATCGCGCTGTCATCCGCCCCGGGAACGCCCAGCGCGATATTCTCTCCCAGCGTCATCGAGAACAGGTAGGTCTCCTGGGGAACCATCGCGATGCGCCGCCGCAGTGCTTCCGGATCGTAGCGCCGGACATCGG
Source organism: uncultured Solibacteraceae bacterium (assembly GCA_964430625.1). Classification (GTDB taxonomy): domain Bacteria; phylum Acidobacteriota; class Terriglobia; order Bryobacterales; family Bryobacteraceae. Next base: position 123,046 of record CAYSFR010000027.1, on the reverse strand, counting down.
CCCCATCCACCAGCACCGTGCCCTCGGAGGGGTCCAGCAACCGGGGAATCAGGTTCACCAGCGATGTCTTGCCGCAACCGGTATGCCCGGCCAGGGCCACCGTTTCCCCGGCCCGTATCACCAGATCAATTCCCCGCAAAGCGTCTCCGGCCGCGTACGACAGCCTTACCGCGCGGAACTCAATCTCTCCGCGCAGCGACTCCGGCCGCAGAGCGTCCGCCGGCGCCGCAATCGCCGCCGGCGCGTTCAGCATCTCTCGAATCCGCTCCAGGCTGGCCGTTCCCCGCTGCATCAGGTTGATCACCCATCCCATCGCGATCATCGGCCAGATCAGCATGCCCATGTAGGTCTGGAACATCACGAAGCCGCCCAGCGAGATGCTGCCCGAAAGCAGGCGCGTTCCCCCTACCCACAGGACGATCAGGAAGGAGACGCCGATCATCGCGTGCAGCAGCGGTTCGAATACGCCCGTAGTCCGGACCAGGTCCAGGTTGCGGCGAATGAAATCCTGGTTCAGTTCTTCAAACTTCCGCAGTTCGGCCTCCGGTTGCCGGTAGGCGCGCAGCACCCGCATTCCGCTCACCGATTCCTGGACCCGGCTGCTGATGCCGCTGAATACCGCCTGGATCTGCTCAAACCGCGAGTGGATCCGGCGGCCGTAGAAGATCACCAGAAAACTGATCACCGGCGCCGGTGCCAAAGCGGCCAGCGTCAGCGGCGCGTCCACGGAGAACATGACGATCGCCGCCAGAATGAACGTCAGCGTGGTTTCGCTCCAATACATCAGCCCGGGCCCGGCCATCATCCGTACGGCGCCGAGATCGTTCGTGGAGCGGGCCATAATATCCCCGGTGGAGTAACGGGAGTAAAAGTCGCGCGAGAGGCCCGAGAGATGGCCGTAGATGTCGTTGCGAAGATCGTATTCCACGTCCCGGGAGACGCCGATCAGAATCCGGCGCATCCAGTACTGGAAAATCCCCTTCCCCGCGGATAGCGCCAGCAACAGCGCCGCGAACCAGGCGGCGGTCTGCCATCCGGCACCCGCTTGCACGGAATCGACGCCCCGCCGGATCACCAGCGGAACCAGTACGCCCAGAATGTCCTTCAGAATCAGCGCGGCAAAACCCAGCAGGAGCGCGCGGTTATGTCGCCGCAGGTAGGGCCACAGGAACCGTACCGACTCGAGCATAGCTTACAGGCCGATCCAATCGGCCACCGTCTTGGCCCACTCAAAGAAGAAGGTCTTCTGATGCATCCGGTTCTTCCACCAGCCCTCCACTTCGTAATCGATCGTAGGGGCGGCCGCCACCCGGACTTCGATGTCCGGCCAGACCCGGCGCAGAATCCGGCCGGCCCGGCGCGTATGGAAGTTGCTCGTAACCACTACCACCGACCGGCACCCGGCTTCCTTCACCTTCGGATAGAGTTCCTTGCCCTCGCTGACGGTGGAGGTGCCCTTGTTCGGCAGACCGGTAAAAGGAACCTTCTCCGCTCCGTTCTTTCGGGCGAAGGCGATGGCGAGTTCGTCCTCGGTATAGCCGTAGTTGCCTTCCGGCCCGCTGATGAGAACGCGGGGGGCGATGCCCTGCCGGTAGAGTTCGGCGGCTTTCAGAATTCTCTGGCCGCGGGTATCTCCGGCCAGAACGAAGAGGCAATCAGCCGGTGCCAGCGGGTCCGTTTTTTCCAGGTAGGCCCCTGGCGGATACAAAAAGGCACGCGGATAGAACCAGGCAACAGCCAGTACTAGGAGAAATCCGATCAACCAGCGGCGCAAACGGCTACTTCTCGTCGGAAGGCTGACGCGTGTCGAGATGGCCGACCGTCTTCAGCACCTGGAACAGCCGCTCGACTTCCGCTTCGTCTTCCGTCCGGAGCAATTGATACTTGGGCGACTGGGGCTCCTTCGCCTCCACCACCGGGGCCGGCGTCTCTCCCCAGAACTGCAGCCACGGGATCCCGTCAATCAGCGCCTCGCGCGAATTGCGGCGGATGTGCCGGAGCAGCGAGTTGGCAGCATCCAAATCACCCGGGTAAATAAGGAGGATTCGTTCGTTCTTCGTGAGGGTCACGAAAACAGCAAGCGGCGAAATCCAGCCCGTCCGGTCCACCCGGCGGATATCGCCCCAGGGGATCGCCCGCCGCCCCACCACCAGGAACTGTTCCTGGATTTCAATGGTCGGCCGGAACGCCAGCAGCATCACCGCGATTGCGCTCAACAGGAAAAGAACCGCCCCGACCAGTGCGATGATCCATTCGGTGGCAAAAACGGCCGACACCACCGCAAGTGCGGCGGCAACGAGTCCGGCGGTCAAGTACTGCCTGGAGGGCGTATAGCGCATCGCCTGAAACCTTCTCTATTCTAAGACTAACGCCACCCGGGCGGCAGGTCAATTCAGCTTTTGCGAGATTTGGTATCCGTAGTGTCCGAAGCTGAGGACGGCGAGGGCGGCGGTGGCGGCAAAGAAGGGGGAAGGGTCGGAGGGCCAGCGAAGGAGGACGGCGCCGGCGGTAAGTAGTTGAATCAAAGTGGATAATTTGCCAAAGACGGAGGGGGGGAACTCGGTCAGGCGGCCGGTGAACTTGAGCAAAAGGGCGGCAAAAAGGATGCAAAAATCGCGTCCAATGACCGTCCAAACGAGCCAAAGTGGCACAAAATTGCGCATTCCAAGCACCAAAAACACGCCAACAAGCAGTGTTTTGTCAGCAATTGGGTCGATAAACGCACCAAATTTTGACGTCCAACCGTAGTTCCGGGCCAGGGTACCGTCGATGGTATCGGTCATTCCGGAGACAAAAAAGAGGATCAGGGCGACGTCGAGGTCCCGTTCCCAGATGCGCTGGAGGATGACGGGGGTAGCGAGGACGCGCAGGACCGTCAAAATGTTGGGGATGTGCCGCACGGCAGACTAGACGGCCATCGCGGCCTGGGGGGCAAACACCGGTTCTTCGAGCGTAAACACCTCATAAAGCGAGGGATCCTGCATAATGCGGCTGACGAGGGCGGCGTGCATGGCATGGCCGGCGCGTTCAGCGATGACGCGGCCGAGCAGCGGGCGGCCGATGAGGGCGAGGTCGCCAATGAGATCGAGGATCTTGTGGCGGCAGGGCTCGTCTGGAAAGCGTAAACCGCCTGCATTCAATACTTTATCGGGCGTAAAGCAGACCGCGTTATCGAGCGAAGCGCCGCGAATGAGGCCCATATCGCGCATGGCGTCGAGTTCGTGTTCAAAACCAAACGTGCGGGCCGGGGCGATTTCGGCGGCATAATTCTCCGGCGTCAGGTCAATTTCCATGGTCTGGCGGCCGACCAGGGGGTGGGGGAAGTAGATATCGCAGTGGAGGGAGAAGTTGTCTGCCGGCAGGAGGGTGATGCGTTTGTCGCCGTGAACGTGGGTAACTGGTTTGCGGACACGGAGATAGCGCCGGCGGCGCTTTTGCTGCTGGAGGCCGGCTTCGGCGAGCAGTTCGACGAACGGCTTGCCGCTGCCGTCGAGGATGGGGACCTCCAGGTTGTCGATATCGATCCAGGCGTTATCGATCCCGGAGGAGTAGAGAACGGAGAGGAGGTGCTCGGTGGTGGAGATGAGCACACCCTGGCGCATGAGACTGGTGGCGTAGGAGACGCGGGCAACATGCTGCCAGGAGGCGGGGAGGGGGAAGTTCCGAAGGTCGGTCCGGAGGAAAACGATTCCGGTTCCGGCCGGGGCGGGCCGGATTTTGATGTTTACCGGGACGCCGTGGTGCAAGCCAACGCCCGATATGGAAACCGGACGGGCAACCGTCTGTTCAAAATACAAGAGGTATCTCCTGCTTGAGTGTCAAACGCAAGACGTAGTCTAACAAATATTCCAAAAATTGTAAATGATTGATAAACAGGACTTTACACGACCAGAATGTGTCACACTTGACACACTTGCGGGGAATCGGATTGGCGGAATTGACACGGAGGGTAGAATCGAAGGCAGTATGGCGCGCCTCTTTCTTATAGATACCTTTGGATTCATTTTCCGAGCGTTCCATGCGCGGGCGCGAATGGGGGCGCCGCCGATGCGGACGTCGACGGGGGTATCGACGGAGGCGGTGTTCATCCTGCACAACATGGTGAAGAAGCTGCGGCAGACCTACCAGCCGGAGTACATCGCGGCGGTCTATGAGAGCCTGGGGCCGTCGTTCCGGAGCGAGGAGTTCACCGAGTACAAGGCGAACCGGGCGGAGACGCCGCCGGAGTTGCTGGAGCAGATTCCGCTGGTGAAGCGACTGCTGGAGGCGATGCGGATCCCGGTGCTGGAGTATGAGCGGTACGAGGCGGACGACGTGATCGGTACGCTGGCGGTGCAGGGGCGAAAGGAGGGGATGGAGGTTGTGATCGTCTCCTCTGATAAGGACATGCTGCAACTGGTGGGGGGCGGGGTGACGATGTTGAACCCGGCCAAGGACGATACGGTATACGACCGGCAGGGCGTGAAAGATTTCATGGGGGTGTGGCCGGAGCAGATCGCCGATTTCCTGGCGCTGGTAGGGGACTCGGTGGACAACATCCCCGGGGTACCGGGAATCGGGAAGAAGGGCGCGGCGGAGTTGCTGGAGAAGTATGGCTCGGTGGCAGGGATGCTGGAGCACCTTTCCGAGCTGAAGCCGAAGCAGCGGCAGGGAATTGAAGACGGCAGGGAGACGCTGTCGATGAGCCAGCGGCTGGCGACGATTGCGACGGATGTGCCGTTGGGGGTGTCGATCGCCGAATTAGCGGCGAAGGAGGCGGACCGGACAGAGCTGGAGGCGATTTACCGGGAGTTGGAGTTCTTCACGTTTTTGCGGGACCTGGGGGCAGCTCCGGCGGAAGAGACGGCGGAAGATTACGGGACGACGGATGACCTGACGGCGTTCACCGATGGGGCGGCGGCGGTGGGGGTGGCGGCGTTCGACGGGACGATTGGGGCAGCGACGCAGGCTGGGGTGGCAAGGGCATGCGCGAATGAGGCCGCGGCGGCGTTTCTGGCATCCGGGCAGGCCAAAATTGTCCACGACTGGAAGGGGCTGCTGACGCAGTTCCCTGCCCTGGCCGGGGTGGCACGGGACGTGATGCTGGAGTGCTTCCTGCTGACAGCGGATGGGGGCAACGCGGCGTTCGATTCGATGTGCCAGGTGTATTTACAGAAGAAGCCGGGGGCACGGGCGGATCAACGGGCGGACCTGGTCTTGCGGCTGGCGGAGAAGCTGGACATCTCGGCGTATGAGGAGTTGTACCGGACGATGGACCTGCCGCTGGTGCCGGTGCTGGCCGATATGGAGAGGACCGGGGTCCGGATCGACTCGGAACAATTGGGACGGATGAGCGAGCGGATGCTGGCGGAGATCGACCGGCTTACGGCGGAGATCCACGGTTTGGCCGGGCACGAGTTCAACATCAATTCGCCGGTACAGCTGGGGAAAGTGCTGTTTGAAGAGTTGGGGATCGCGCCGGGCGGGAAGACGGGTAAGGGAAAGCAGTTATCGACAGCGGCCGATGTGCTGGAGGGCCTGGCGCTGGACTACCCGATCTGCGCGAAGGTGTTGGAGTACCGAGGGCTGGTGAAGCTGCGGGGCACCTACGTCGATGCGCTGCCGCAACTGGTGAAGCCGGATACGGGCCGGGTGCACACCACCTTTAATCAGACGGGCGCGGCAACGGGACGGCTGTCGTCGATCAACCCGAACCTGCAGAACATTCCGGTGCGCACGGAACTGGGGCGGGAGATCCGGGCGGCGTTTGTGCCGCGGGAGGGGTGGAAGCTGGTGGTGGCCGACTACTCCCAAATCGAGCTGCGGCTGCTGGCGCATATGTCGCTGGATCCGGTGCTGGTGGAAGCATTCCGGAACGGGGAGGATATCCATACGCGGACGGCGGCGGAGGTGTTTGGAGCGTCGCCGATGTTCGTGACGCCGGAGATGCGGCGGGCGGCAAAGGCGGTGAACTTTGGGATTGTCTATGGCCAGACGTCGTTTGGGTTGGCGGCGGCACTGGGAATACCGCGGCATGAGGCGGAGCGGTACATTAAGAGCTACTTTGCACGGTATGCGGGCGTGAAGCGGTTTATTGAAGACACGATTGCGCATGTGCGGGAGACGGGGTACGCAGAGACCTTATATGGACGGCGGCGACCGATTCCCGATATCACGTCGAAGAATCCGAATGTGCGCGGGTTTGCCGAGCGGACGGCGGTGAACACGCCGTTACAGGGGACCGCGGCAGATCTGATCAAGGTAGCGATGATCCGGATCTATGAAGAGCTGCGGGGGATGGAAGCGAAGATGATCCTGCAGGTGCATGACGAATTGGTCTTCGAGGCTCCGGAACGGGAGGTGGAACCGCTGCGGGTGATGGTGAAGCGGATTATGGAAGGTGTGCGGGAGTTGGCCGTGCCGCTAGTAGTGGAATTAGGGGAAGGGTTAAACTGGCGGGACGCGAAGTGAATAGGAGGACGGGAACGATTCTGACAGGAGGAGGCCTTCGGCGATGAAGTTTCTGGTATCCGTGATCGACGAGCGTACGGGCCTGGCTACGCCGGAAGAGATGGCGGCGATTGGCGCCTTTAACGAGCGGCTTCGGGCGGCGGGGCACTGGGTGCTCGCCGCGGGGCTCGGCGCTCCTGACACGGCGACAGTGATTGATAACCGGGGAGAAGGGCCGGTGTACACCGGCGGACCGTTTCTGGCATCGAAGGAGTATATTGCCGGCTTCTGGATTATCGAAGCGCCGACGCTCGAGGTGGCGTTGGAACTTGGCGCCGAGGGGTCGAAGCACTGCAACCGCAGGGTTGAGGTGCGGCCGTTCCTGGCCGACCCGAAGTGATCGAATTCTGACCGGCGGCACGGTTGGCGCTTCGGGAGGCGCCGGGATGGGCACTGGATCACTCGTCTGCTGCCCGCCGCCATTCGATAGGACTCCGTTCGGCTGGGGGGACAGCAGTGTGTCCGGGTTTCCGAGAGGCGAGTTTCCTTGCTGCGGCCGGTACGCATGGGCCGGAAGCTCGTTGGGTTATTGGGACTGGCCAACCGGGCGAGGAGTAGAACTGGCGGCGGGGAAGCAGTTGCGAGAGAATTGGCGGCATGAGAACGCGTGTTCTGATTGCCGCCGTGGCGCTGCTGGCTGCCTGCGGGACGAAAGAGACGGCTAAAAAAGAGCCGGAGAAGAAAAGGGAGAACGTTCCGGCCCCGGCCGTCTACAAGGTGCGGATGGAGACCACCAAAGGCCCCATCGTTATCGAAGTGCATAGAGACTGGGCACCGCGGGGGGCGGACCACTTCTATACGCTGGTGACCGAGAAGTTCTACGACGGCGTGAAGTTCCACCGGGTGGTGCGGCGGTTTGCGGCGCAGTTCGGAATCAACCCGGACTTGAAGCGGGACCAACTCTGGCGGGCGCTGGAGTTAATCGACGATCCGGTGAAGCAGAAAAACGTTCGGGGGACGCTGACCTTCGCGATGCGGGGACCGAACACGCGGACGACACAGTTGTTCTTCAATCTCGCCGACAACACGTCGCTAGATAAAGACGGTTTCGCTCCGATTGGAAAAGTGATAGAAGGATTGGATGTGATGGATCAACTGGCATTCGTCTATGGCGACATGCCCCCGCGGGGGAGCGGACCGGATCCGAAGAAGATTCAAACACTGGGATACACCTATCTGGACCGGGAATTCCCCAGACTCGATTCCATCACGACAGCAAAGGTGGTGAACTGACTATGGAACGACGGCACTTTTTGCAGGCAACCTCCGCGGCGCTGGGGGTGACGATGGAGACGCTGGCGGCGGCGCCGATGCCGATGGCGACGCTGGGGAAGAGCGGGCTGAAGGTCTCCAAGTTCACTCTGGGCGGCTTTCATATGCGGGTGAGGAGCGAAGAGGAAGGGGTGAAAATTATCCGCCGGGCGATTGACCTGGGCGTGACGATGTTCGATTCGGCGGCCAAGTACCACAACGGCGAAAGTGACGTGACTTATGGCAAGGCACTGGATAAGTCCCTGCGCAAGAAAGTGTTGCTGATGTCGAAGGCGCAGTTGCGGGATAAGAAGTCGGCGATGGAGCAGTTGGAACTTACGCTGAAGCGGATGAATACGGACTATCTCGACTTATGGGCGTGCCACGAGGTGGCGCGGATGGACGAGGTGGAGAAGATCTTCGCGCCGGGGGGATCGCTGGAGGCGTTTGTTGAGGCGAAGAAGAAGGGGATGGTGCGGCACATCGGGTTCACGGGCCATCACGACCCGGAGGTGCATCTGGCCCTTTTGAAGGGCTATGACGGCTGGGAGACGGTGCAGCATCCGGTGAATCTGATCGACCTGCACTATTTGAGCTTCATTCAAAACGTCCTGCCGAAGGTGCGGGCCAAGGGGTTGGGCCTGCTGGCGATGAAATCGAACGCCATTGGCGGAATCACGAAGGAAAAAGTCGCAACGATCCAGGAGTGTTTGCGGTATGCGTGGTCGCATGACGTGGATACGCTGGTGAGCGGGGTAGAGACGGTCCAGCAACTGGAAGAAAACGTGCTGGCGTGTAAGACGTTTACGAAGATGTCGAAGGCGGAGATATCGACGCTGCTGGACCGGACGAAGAAGGGTCCGATCGGGACGAAGGTGGAGCGGTACAAGAAGCCGGAGAAGGCGGCGATTCTGCAGTACTTCCATCCGCATGAAGACGGGGACGCGGACTGAAGACGCGGCCGCCAGATCGCCAATCGCACGGTTAAAAGCTCACAATTTACGCCCATTCCCGGGTGACGGGAATGTATAGTGTGTCCAACCAGAAGGGCTCCGTTGGCCCTTGAAATAAAGGACACTTATGCGACACCTTGTCACCTTGTTGCTTCTGACACTCAGCGCGGCGGCCCAGGAGTACCGCGCGACACTTACTGGCCGGATCGTCGACCCGCAGGGCGCCGCGGTACCAGGCGCGAAAGTGATCGCCGTGCAGATCGAGACGGGCTCGAAGTTCGAGACCACGGCGGGGGCGGATGGGTTGTATACGATACCGTTCCTTCCACCATCCGGATACCGAATCAGCGCGGAGGCGAAGGGGTTCAAGAAGTACGACCGGACCGGGGTGCAGTTGGGGGCCAATGAGCGGATCGGGTTGGACATTGAGATGTCAATCGGGCAGATGTCGGAGACGATTTCCGTATCGGCGGAAGCGCCGATGCTGACGACGGCGACGGCGTCGACGGGCCAGGTGATCACAACGCGACAGATTGACAACATGCCGCTGAGCGGGAGGACACCGCTGGCGCTGGCGCAACTGGCATTCGGCGTAACACCGACGGACGATCCGCGGTTCACAAGACCATTCGACAACGCTGGGCCTTCCGGCTTTTCGATGGGCGGATCGCCATCGCGATCGAACGAGTTGCTGATCGATGGAGCACCGGATACGACGGGGGACTCGCGAGTGGCTTACAACCCGCCGGTGGACGCGGTGGCCGAAGTAAAGGCAGAGTCATTCCAGGCCGATGCTGCGTACGGGCATACCGGGGGCGGGACGGTGAATGTTGTCCTCAAGAGCGGGACGAACACCATTCATGGGACGCTTTATGAGTTCAACCAGATCTCGAACACGGCGGCGACGCCATTCTTTACGAACAAGGTGGGGGGCCGGAAGCCGACGAGCCGGTTCAATCAATACGGCGGGAGTTTCTCCGGGCCGGTGATGATTCCGAAAGCACTGGATGGGCGGAACAAGGTGTTTTTCTTCTTTGCCTATGAGGGGATAAAAGACGCTCTCCCGGCACCGGCGACGACGACGGTACCGACGGCGGCGCAAAAGGGCGGGAACCTTTCCGGGCTATTGAGTGCAGGCGCGGCGTATCAGATTTACGATCCGTCGACGGGGGTGGCCGAAGGCGCCCGAGTGCGGCGTCAGCCGTTTGCCAACAACATGATTCCGGCCAGCCGGCTCTCGCCCATTGCGTTGAACTATCTGAAGCTATATCCGGATCCGAATCAACCGGGCCGGGCCGACGGGCAAGACAACTTCATTTCGTTGACCAACGGGGAGCGGAACGATTTTTACAATTATCTGGGGCGATTGGACTTCAACTTCTCCGACCGGCATAAGTTGTTTTTCAATGCGCGGCATAACAAGCGGATCGGGCAAGGCGGCAACGGGTTCAACAAGGCGCTGACCGACAATCCGACGGCGACCAACGCGCTGCGGCGGATCAACTGGGGGTACATGGTGGATGACGTGTATACGCTGACGCCGACCTTCCTGATGAACACGCGTTTGAACTGGACGCGGTTTCTAGAGCCCCGGGTGAACTACTCGGAGGGCTTTGATTCGACAAGTTTGGGATTCCCAGCCTATCTGGCGAGCACCTCGCAGCGGAAAGTGATGCCGCGGATCCAGTTTTCGCGGTTTACGGGAATGGGCGACGAGGGGGGGCGTGAGTTTCCGTTCGACTCCTTCCAGTTGTTTGAGACCTTCACAAAGATCGCGGGGAGGCACTCGCTGAAGTTTGGTGCCGATTTGCGGCAGTTGCGGGAGAGCGACCTGAACTACGGACTTTCCAATGGGTCGTTCGTGTTTGGCACGAACTGGACACAAGGTCCGCTGGACAACTCCGCATCGTCGCCGCTGGGGCAGGATCTGGCGGCGTTTCTGCTGGGGTTGCCGACGGGCGGGCAGTATGATCTGAACGCGGCGAGGACGAACCTGAGCAACTACTACGCGTTTTTCCTGCAGGATGATTTCCGGGTGAAGTCGAACCTGACGTTGAACATGGGAATCCGGGCGGAGCGTGAATCGGGGACGACGGAGCGCTTCGACCGTTCGGTGAATGGATTCAATGAATCGGCGGCGAGTCCGATTGCCGCGGCGGCGCAGGCGGCGTATGCGCGGAACCCGATCGCCGAGTTGTCGCAGTTGCGGCTGAACGGAGGGTTAACGTTTGCGGGCAACGGGACGCGCCTGATCTATTCGACGCCGGCGTTAACGGTATCGCCTCGATTCGGATTCGCCTACACGCCTACGTCCAAGATGGTGATCCGCGGCGGAGTAGGCATCTACTACTTCTCGAATGGCGTTGGGGGAAACAACGCACCGGGATTCAGCCAGTCGACGGCGTTTGTACCGACGCTGAATGGGTATCTATCGCCGTCCTCGACACTTGCCAATCCGTTTCCTTCCGGGATTGAACAGCCGACGGGGAATCGCTCCGGCTTGGGAACGTTTCTTGGCCGGGGCGTGACGTTTGCTAATCCGAATGCCGAATCGCAGTATTCGGCGCGGTGGCAAGTGGCGGTTCAGCGGGAGTTGGGAAAGAACTCGGTGTTGGAGGTGGGCTATATGGCCAACAAGGCGGTACGGCTGCCGATCGACTACGCGGCAAACGGGGTGCCCGTGCAGTATCTGAGCAATTCGTCAGTTCGGGACCAAGCTGCCATCAATCTGTTGACCGGGAACGTAGCGAATCCAATGTCTGGACTGATACCAGGAACGACGCTGAACGGAACGCTGGTGGCGCGAAATCAGTTGCTGCGGGCGTTTCCGCAGTTTACTGGGGTGACGGCACAGCGAATGAACGATGGATCGTCGCATTACCATGCGTTGCAGGTGCGTCTGGAGCGGCGGTTTGCGGCCGGGTTGCAGTTGATGGCGAACTACCAGTGGTCGAAGTTGCTGGAGCGGCGGAGCCGGCTGAATGAGCAGGACCCCTATCTGGAGAAGCGCATTGCCGCCGAGGACCGGCCGCACCGACTGGTGGCGAGCGGATCCTACGAATTGCCCTTCGGGAAAGGGAAAAAGATGCTCGCGAACGCTCCCGGGGCGGTGAACCAGATTGTGGGCGGGTGGAACATCAATGCGATTGTTACGCTGCAGCCGGGGTCGCCACTGGGATGGGGCAACGTGATCTATCTGGGAGGCCCGCTGGCCGTCGATGCACATAATCCGGACCGGACGTTCGACACGACGCAGTTCAATCGGGTGGCCGCGCAACAGCTGGACTGGAACCGGCGAACGTTTTCTTCTCGATTCAGCAACGCCCGGGCTGACGGAGTGAACCAGATCGACTTTTCGGTGATCAAAGCGTTTCCGATCCGGGACCGCGTGAACATGACGTTCCGGAGCGAGTTCTTCAACCTGACAAACACACCGATCTTCTCGGCGCCGAACCTGGCGCCGACGAACTCGAACTTCGGGTTAATCACGAATCAGGCGAACCAACCGCGGCGCATTCAGATGGCCTTGCGGCTGGTGTTTTAGGGTTCAGGCCGTGGGCACGCCGGGTTTGGCCAGGCGTGCCCCGAAGGGCTTGGCCTTGGGGTCGGCGATGATGTTCTTCATTTCGCCGGGATCCTTGCGGAGATCGTAGAACTCGTCGGCACCCTGCAGTTCGGGGTAGTGGACGTATTTGTACCGTTCCGTGCGGATGGCGCGCCAGGATGGGGTGCGCGGATATGCTGCTTCCTTGAAGTATTCGCAGAAGAACTCGGAGCGAACCTTCGCCTTGGGATTGGCCAGCATGGATTTGATGGATTTGCCCTGAATGGAAGCGGGAATGGGGGCACCGGCGAGATCGAGGAAGGTGGGAGCAATATCGATATTCGCTACCATGCCAGCGATCTTTGCGCCTGGTTTGACCATCTTCGGGTAGCGGAGGACGAGCGGGATGCGGATGGACTCATCGAAGGCCCAGCGTTTGTCGCCGAGGCCATGTTCGCGCCAGAAGTAGCCGTTATCGCTGGTGAAGACGAAGACGGTGTTGTCGAGATGTCCAGACTTTTGGAGGGCCTCGTAGATACGGCCGACGCCTTCGTCGATGGAGGCGATGCAGCGCAGTTGATTGCGGATTAACTCATCGTTGCTGCCGCCGCCGGGTTTCACCTCTTTGAGGGCAGGCTTGTCCTTCAGATCGTCGGCGGCATTGGGGGCGATTTTCAGGGGTTCGGAGGTATAGAGCGACTTGTGTCGTTCGGCCGGGGTGAAGGGGCCATGAATCGCTTTGTGGCCGATGTAGGCGCAGAAGGGCTTGGTGTGCGGTTTTTCGATGAATTCGGCGGCGTGGGCGGAGAGGATGTCGGTGATGTAGCCGGACTGTTTGGATTCCTGGCCATCGATGTTGAGCACGGGATCGTTGTAGACGCCCTGGCCGCGGAAGGAGATCCAGCGATCGAAACCGGGGCGGGGACTGGAGTCGTTACCCATGTGCCATTTGCCGAAGTAGCCGGTTTCGTAACCGGCGGCGCGGAGTAACTTGGGGAAGGTCTCCAACTTATGGCTGATGGGGACACCGGCGGGGGTATTGCCGATGACGCCGTGGGTTTGCACATACTGGCCGGTGAGGAAGGTACCACGGCTTGGGGAGCAGAGGGGCGTGGTGACGAAGGCGTTGGTGAATTGCGCGCCTTCGCGAGCGATGCGGTCAATGTTGGGGGTCTTGAGGAAGGGGTGGCCGGCGTAGCCGAACGAATCCCAGCGCATGTCGTCAATGAGGATGAAGACGAAGTTGGGCTTCGGCGGAGTCTGGGCAAGGAGGGGAGCGGCCAGGAGGCCGAAGGCGTGACGGCGCGAGATCGGAGGCATGGTGGTGGAAATACCCTTGCCAACGATCTTACGACACGGCCGCCTGGCCGCTCGGGGCGTTTAGAGGCTAAGCACCGGGCAGGGTGCTTCGCGGACGATGGCGTAGCTATGCGTCCGGAGGCGGCCCAGGAAGCTCTTATCGAGGTGGCGGCCGAGGATGACGAGGCTGGCGCCGACATCTTCGGCCACCTGACGGACAACCTTGGCGGCCTCGCCCGGGATGACGTGGACTTTCGGCTCGGCTCCGGCGGCCTTGGCGGATTCCTCCAACTGGGTCTTGAGCATGTGGGCGACTTCGATGCGCCAGGTTGGATCCATGTACTGGGCGGCGCCGGCACCATCGTCGGGGCTGGCGTGAACGACGTGGAGTTCGGCGCCAAACGCTTTGGCAATGCTGTCGCCGGCGGCGATCAATTTGGTGGCACGGGCGTCGAGATCGACGGCGACCAGGACGGACTTGATGTGCTCGGCCTCGTCGGCGGGGACTTCGATGTGGGCACCGGTGAGGACGGGAACGTGGGAGTCGCTGAGGACTTTGGCGGCGACCGAGCCGAGGAGGAAGCGGCGGAAGGGGCCGTAGCCGTGGGTGGAAATCATGATGAGGTCGGCGTGCTCTTCGTTGGCGGCACGGATGATCTCGCTGGCGGGTTCTCCTTCGCGGAAGAGGGTTTTGACGTTGCAGTCTTTGAGGTAGATGCCGACGAACTCCTCCAACTGGGTTTCCAGGAGCGGTTTCTGCTGGGTGTACCAGTCGAGGACGGCGGCCGAGGGGACGTCGACGCCTTCGGCGGCCAATTGGAATGGCCGCATAACGTGGAGAGCGACGATAGTCGCCCCATACTGTTTGGCTAGTATGCGGGCATGGGCAGCGGCGCCGGCGGCGCGCGCAGAAAAATCAACGGGCAGGATGATGGTTTTCGGGGTAATCATAAATTGCCTCCAGGTAACTTCTCCCGATTCCACGGTATACCTAATTCCGGTGAAAACCAAGGGTACCAATGGATGAATAAATCTGGACGGCGGAAGGGGTTTGCGGCAATAATCGGGAAATGTGGAACTGCCGGCCGACAGAACTCCTTTTCTTTGTTATTACCTTAGCCGCACCGTGTTACGGGCAGTTGAGTGCGGACCAGAAACGGGCCGACTTCCGCCAACTGGCGGATCAATTTGCGAAGAATTATGCACCGTATGAATGGAAGAAGAAAGCGATTCCCTTTGATGCGCTGCAAATAGGCCCGTGGCTGACCAAGGCGGCGGCGACGAAAGACGATCTGGAGTACTACGACCTGTGCGTGGAGTATGTGGCAGCGTTATTTGACGCGCACGATTATTATCAACTGCCGTCGACATTTACCGCGTCGGTAGGGTTTACGGCGGATATCTATGAGGGTAAGGCGTTGATCGATTCGATTGACGATGTGCGATTGCCGCCGGCTTCCTTTGAGGCGAAGGTGGGCGATGAACTGGTTTCGGTGGATGGGAAGAGTATTGAAGACTGGATCAAACAGCTGTCGCGGTATGCGTTTGGAGGGAATCTGATTTCCAAGCGGCGGGATGCGGTAAACCTGATCCTGAGACGGTCTCAAATGCTGGATCCGTTTGCGCACAAGATTGGGGACGACGCGGAGATTGAATACCGGAACGCGGCGGGCGAGTTGAAGAAGACCAGGGCACCGTGGCTGAAACGCGGGAAGGTGTTAGAGCGGATTGCGCCACCGAGTCCGGTGAGCGCGGCGGCATCGGTGAACCGGGGAATCGACGACAACAGCCCGGGAGGATACAGAGAATATCTGGACCGGAAGGCAAACCTTTTGGTGGGGACACGGGGGCGGGCGATGGTGCGGGGATATGGAGCGAAGGAACCGGTGTTCAGCTTGCCGGCGGAGTTTACGGCGAGTGTGGGGACGGGGAGGTTCGATACGGTTTATGGAGGAATCATTCCGTATCAGGACAAGAAAGTTGGCTATCTGCGGCTGGCGCGATTTGCCGGGGGTTCCGCGACGCGGCAGATCCGGGAGGCACTGACGGCGTTTAAGGATCAGACCGATGTGCTGGTGCTGGACGTGACGCGGAATCCGGGCGGATCGGCGTGCATGGTGGAGGACGTCGCGGCAGAGCTAATGACGGATTCATGGCGGGTGCAAGGGGCCGAGCAGATGGTGACGTGGCGGGATATTCTCTCGCTGCAGTCGTCGCTCGATTCGGCGCGACTGTTTGGGAATGAGGCGGAGATCGCCAGTTTAGAGTTTGACCTTGCGGCGTACGAGAAGGCATTCAGCAACGGGCAGGTGCGGACGGAGCCGTTGCCCTTCTGCGGTACGACGATGGAAAAAGCGCCGTTGCGGGCGGCCGACGGTAGCCCGCGGGCCTATGCCAAGCCGGTGTTGGTCTTGATCGATGAGTTTTCGACATCGGCGGCGGAGCATTTGGCGGCACTGCTGCAGGACAATGGGCGGGCAAAGCTGTTTGGGAAGCGGACGACGGGGGCGGGAGGAGCCGTCTATTCGGTGAGCGGAGGACCCTACGCCGAAGGAGAGACGACGATCACCTGGACGCTGACAAACCGATCCAAACCGGTGACGACGAGCGATTACCCGGAGGCGCCGTATATTGAAAACATCGGGGTGCGGCCGGATATTGAAGTGGAATTGAATACGGCCGAGAATCTGCGGGAGAAGGGGAAACCTTACGTGGAGGCGTTTTTGCAGGCCGCGATTGCACTCATTCCGTAGGGCTATTCGATTAGGATATACTTTCCCCGTTCGAACCCAATCGGGAGACGTGTGCCATGTGGAAAGCATTCCTCCTCGTAACCGCCGGCCTGGCCATGTGGGCGCAAGGCGACGATACCTTTGCGGGCGCGCATGCGGCGCTGACGCAGCCATCGAAGAAACCCGACCCGGGGGCGCTGACGGCGCGCGTGGCGGCGGTACTGCCGGGCGGTCCGGTAGCGAGCGGCAAAGTCCGGCGGGTGAACTATATTGACCAGCAGATCTTCGGCAAGATGGAGCGTGACGGGATTGCGCACGCGCCGCTGGCGACCGATGGGGAGTTCTTCCGGCGGGTCCACCTGGACTTGACCGGGCGTATACCGGCGGCAGCGG
The DNA here is from genome assembly GCA_964430625.1 of uncultured Solibacteraceae bacterium. Classification (GTDB taxonomy): domain Bacteria; phylum Acidobacteriota; class Terriglobia; order Bryobacterales; family Bryobacteraceae. Next base: position 106,385 of record CAYSFR010000027.1, on the reverse strand, counting down.
AAGTGACCGCATTCCTGAACGACACGAATCCGAACAAACGGAACCTGCTGATCGACAAACTACTGGCGAGCGAGGCATTTGTCGAGAAGTGGTCCTATTTCTTCATGGACCTGTTCCGGGCCAACGGAAAGATGGCGCGGGGCGTGCAGTTGTTCCACTACTGGCTGAAAGAGGCGATCCGGAGCGATCGTCCATACGACGACCTGGTGCGGTCGATTATCGCCTCGTCGGCGAAGAGCAATCTGGTGGTGGCGGCGTCGAACCTGATCGTGCGGGAGCACGTGGAGGGGAAACCGGGGCAGGCGACCGACGGCAATGACATCTCGAAAGTCCACCAACTCGACACGCATGACGAATTGGCGATCCTTTATGGCAAGACCTTTCTGGGGATCAATTTCTCGTGCGTTTCCTGTCATGACGGGAAGGCGCATCTGGAGAAGGTGAATGTCTGGCTGACGGGCAAATCGCGGCGGGAGTTTTTTGCGTTTGCGAGTTTTCTGGGCAAGACACGGTATATTCCGCACACCGAGGACACGCAAGCGATTATGGGCCATTTCGTGGTGGACGATATGGCGCCCGGCTACGACACCAAGGGCGGAAGCATGTTGCGGACGCCGCGCTGGGGCGGGCCGAACACGCCGGCGTTTCCTTTGACGGGAGAAAAGGCCCGGGAGGGGGCGGAACCTCGGGAGGAACTGGGCCGGATGTTGACGGCACATCCGCAGTTTGCGCGGGCGACGGTGAATCTGTTCTGGGCACGGCTGATGGGGCGCGGGATTGTCGACCCCTACGATGAGTTTGACCTGGCACGGCAGGATCCGCGGAGCCTTCCCGAGGGCTGGCAGTTGCAGCCTTCGCATCCGGAGTTGCTGGAGTTGCTGGCGGGCGATTTCCGGGCCGGCGGATTCAAGATGAAGAACATGTTCCGGAAGATCTGCCAATCGAGCGCGTATCAGTTGTCGGCGCGGTATCCCGGGGAGTGGAAAGAGGCCTACTCTTCCTACTTTGCGCGGAAGTTCGTGCGGATGCTGACGGCCGAAGAGGTGCATGACGCCCTGGTGTCGGCGACGGGACGGCCGGGCGCGTTCAAGTTCGGGAACGAGAAGGTTCCGATGGCGATGCAGGCGAATACGCCTTCGGCGACGGGGGAGTTGAAGAGCTTCATGACGGCGTTCGGGCAGTCGAACCGGAGCAATCCGCCACGGCCGCCGGCGGCATCGCCTTTGCAGCCGCTACTGTTGATGCGGTCGCCGGTGGTGACCGACCGGGTGCTAGCGGAGAAGGACAGCCGGCTGCAGAACCTGCTGGCGACCCACGGGGAGAACGGGAAAGTGGTGGACGAGTTGTTCCTGGGAACCCTGGCGCGCTACCCGCGGGGCGAGGAGAAGCAGATTGCGGTGGCGGCGCTGGAGAAAGACCGCGTCGGCGGGGCGCAGAATCTGCAGTGGGCGCTTTTGAATCTGGCGGAGTTCCTTTACAACTACTGATATGAAAGCCACAAAGACAGTCGCGGAGATGTTGCCGACCCGGCGGGATTTGCTGGAGTTCGGCGGATTAGGTTTGGCCGGGGCGGCGGCAACGTCGTTGTGGCCGCTACGGGTGGGCGCAGCGGCGAAGACGAACCCACGGGGGACGGCGCGAAACGTCATTTACTATGAGTTTTCGGGGGCGATCAGCCATGTGGACGGGTTCGATTTCAAGGAGAATCCGGCGACGCAGAAGGATTTTGACGTCCGGCAGTTGAAGAATGGCGTGTATCTATCCCATTTCCTGTTCCCGAAAGTGGAAAAGGTGATGGACAAGGTGTGTCTGCTGCGCTCGCTGCGGAGCCATGAGCAGGTGCATTTCCGCGGGCAGTACTATGTGCAGACCGGGCGGCAGATGAACCTGGCGTTTGCGAAAGAGATTCCGGCGGTGGGTTCGGTGATCGCGGCGGAGTTGGAGTCGCGGCGGCGACCGGCGGACACGTTTCCCACCTATGTTTCGTTCAACCTGGAAAAAGGCGCGGCGGGGGCGCTGGCGACGGGTTTCCTGCCGGCGCGGTATTCGGTGTTTGACCTGGATCCGCAGGCGGCGCTGAAGGGGATGGCGCTGGATCAGAAGGCGGTGGAACTCGTCGAGGAGCGTTGGCGGCTGCTGGAGGCGCTGCGGAAGGCGGAGGCGCCGCGGATGGCTGCCTACGGGGACGAGATGAAGACGTTTGAGAGTTTCTCGGAGACGGCGCACCGGTTGATTGGCGATGCGCGGTGGCCGGCGGCGTTTCAGGTGACCGAGGAAGATAAGACGCGGTACGGGAAGTCAGCGGTGGGTATTTCGTGCGCGCTGGCGCGGAATGTTTTGATGCAGGATGCGGGAACGCGGTATGTGCACATCTGCCATCCGGGATGGGATCACCATGTGCGGATCTGGGACCGGGGGGCTTCGTCGAACCACTATAAGCTGATCGAGGAGTTTGATCCGGCGTTTTCGAGCTTGCTGGAAGACCTGGGGAAGACGCCGTCGAAGGCGACGCCGGGGAAGAGCCTGCTCGATGAGACGCTGGTGGTGGCGATGGGAGAGTTCGGGCGGACGCCGGGGGATTTAAACCACATGAAGGGCCGGGACCATTACAACCCGTGTTTCCCGGCGCTGTTTGCCGGGGCGGGGGTGAAAGGCGGACTGGTTCTCGGCAAGACGAACTCCGACGGCACGAAGTGCGAGGAGACGGGCTGGAAGAATAAGGAGCAGCCGCGGATTGAGAACGTGGTGGCGACGATGTATTCGGCGTTGGGGATCGACTGGGGGAAGGAAGTGCAGAACCTGCCGTCGGGACGGAACTACAAGTACGTCGACCCGCTGGGAGCGAACGGATTCATTCCCACGGACGAGATCGCCACAATTTACGGATGAGAGTATTCTGGGCAGGGCTGATGGTCGGGGCGCTGGTGGCGGCCGAGTCCGGGATGGTGTTTTTCCCGGGGGGCGAATTCCGGCGCGGGCGGACGTATGAGGATCCGGAGACGAAGGTGGACTGGTATCCGAATCCGCTGCGGGATGACCTGCCGGTGCGAAGCATCCACATTGATCCGTTCTATCTGGATACCCATGAGGTGACGATTGGGGAGTATGCGGCGTTCGTGAAGGCGACGCGGCACCGGACGCCGCCGGTGTGGACGGACGGGCGTGCGCCGGCCGGAAAAGAGCAACTTCCGGTGGCCGACGTGAGTTGGGACGATGCGGCGGCGTACTGCGCGTGGCAGGGGAAGCGACTGCCGACCGAGGCCGAATGGGAGCGGGCGTGCCGGGGATTGGTGGAGAACGAAAAGTATCCATGGGGCGACCGGTCGCCGAAGAAGACGGACGCGCGGTTTGACGGGTTGGAAGGCCCGGCGGCGGTCTGCAGTTTGCCGAAGACGCGGATGGGGCTCTGCGACATTACGGGAAACGTCTGGGAGTGGACGGCGGACTGGTTTGGGAAAGACTACTATGCGGAGGCCCCGGAGCGAAATCCAAAGGGGCCGGCGAAGGGGATGTACCGGGTGCTGCGGGGCGGATCGTGGTTTGACAAGGCCGACTTCATGACTTGCTCCCACCGCAGTTGGGCCCGCCCCGCCGAGCGGAGCCCCAACATAGGCTTCCGTTGCGCCAAGAGCTTCGGAAAGCGCTAGTTCACCAGCGGGCGGTGCTGCTGACGGGCCGCTTCGAAGTGAATACCGGTAAAATTTTCGCCGAGATCGTCGAAGGTGATGCGATCTGTGGGGGCGTTGCCGCGGCCGGGGCGGAGGGTGATGCAGGCTGTGCGGGCGAAGGGTTGGCCGTCGCGGGATAGGGACACCCAGAAGCTGCGGCCGATTTCCTCGGGGGTGCGGGCGCAGACGACGAGGGTAAGAGTGCCGTCGTAATTGGTGAAAAGAGCGGCGTGGATGGGGTGGAACGGGTGTTCGGCATAGAGGAGGATCTCGCTCAGGGAGCTGCGGGGGCGGTCTGTGGCGGGGAGTAGAAGTTCCATGAATCGAGTTTGGCGCGGGAGGGCAGATCCCACCCAGAGGGGAAAAAGAGGGAAAAGCTGGGGTTGCTTTAGGGGAGAAATGGATCTACTCTTTGAGAGTTGGTCCTAAAATGGGTCCAGAGCATCCTACTTTTCCTGGCCGTCACGTCCATGATGGGACGAAGGTAGGTCCAACTCCGCTCTTTTGGGGCGATCCGGTGTGGGACGGGGTAGTCGGGCCGGTGTTGGAGGCGATACAGGGCGAGTTGAACCGGATGGTGCGGGGTGGACCGGTGTTTGCGCTGGTGGTGGAGGCGTGGAAACGTGGGGAGTCGCTTGGGTCCAACAAGGTATTGGCAGGGCGGCTAGGTTGGGATTTTGGGGAAGTGGCCGAGGGTTTCCGGTTGGTCCGGGAGAAGTTGAAGGCGTGGCAGGACCCGGTTTTGGAAGTAAGGGTGAAGGAGTACACGCGAGAGTTGGTGGTCACGGCCCGGGGCGGCGTGCGGCCGAGCGGGGATGTGTTGTTGTCGGTGGGGGGAGACCGGCCGGAGATCGCGGGGCGGGCGTTGGCGGGGGCGTCGCCGGTGTTCAAGAACCGGGGGATGCGGCTGATTTGTGAGCAGCCCGCCAATGTTGAAGAGCAAGCGAGGGTGTTGGATCCGGCGGGGTATGCGGGATTTCTGGTGCTGCCGGTGGACGAAACAGACGACTTCCGGGCAATCGCGCGGCTGGGTTCGGTTAGCGGGAAGGTGGCGCTGTTGGACATCTCGACGCGGAACAGCAGTTTGCCGTGTGTCAGCTTCGACTACACGGGGGCGGGGCTTTATTGCGCGCAGGCGCTGTTGGAGATTGGCTGTACGGACATCGTGGTGATTTCGCGGGAGAACGATTCGCGGACCTTTGCGGTGAGTGAGGGATACCGGCGGGCGGTGCGCGGGGCGGAGAGGAACGTACACAGGTTGTTTACGGTGGACGAGAGCATTGGGGACCTGATCGGACGCCTGCAGGAAAAGAAATTGTTGGGACGGACAGAGGGGAAGTTGGGGATCGTGTGCGCGGACGGGGAACTTGGAGAGGGGCTGTTGCGGTATTTGGACGCAGTAAAGGCCGGAAGTTGGGAGGTTGCGGTGGCGGTGGTGGGCGGGGACCGCTGGGCGGCGCAGCATTGGGTGGACTTGATCTGGGCGGAGTTGGACTACGCGGAACTGGCGGCGGCGGGGGCGCGGTATCTGCTTGGGGCGCAGGGGGCGACGGTACCGCAGGTGAAACCGAAGTATGAACGATGGATCCCGAGGAAATCGGCGGGTGTGGCGACAGAGGTGGATCAGCAGATTTGGCGACCGGTGAAAGCGGGGTGACCGACGTGGAAGGCGTGATCTCGAAACTGAGAACGACGGCCGGGGAGTTGGCGGCGGAGTTGGAGAGGCTGACCGACGCGCAGTGGGAATGGCGGGCGGCAGATGGGCGTTGGACCGTACAAGAGATTGTGGAGCACCTGATTCTGGTGGAGCGGGGACTGCCGTTGTTACTCCGGCGGACGATGCAGGCGCCGGCGACCGAGCGGGGCGAGGTATTGACGGACGAGCAGGTGTGGACACGGATGGTGGGGCCGGCGATAAGGCGGGCGCAGGCGCCGGAGCGGGTGATGCCTGGCGGGGCGTGGAGGGACCGCGCCGCGGCGGCGGCTGAGTTCGCCCGTTTGCGGGAAGAGACCATCCGCTACGCGGAGACAACGGCCGATCCGTTGCGGGAGCGATGGCTGCAGTTGCTGCCGGGCCAGTTGGACGGGGTACAGACGCTGCTTATGCTCGCGGGGCACCTTTTGCGGCATACGCGGCAGTTGCAGGCGCTGCGGAGTCTGCCGGGGTTTCCGGCGGAGTAGGGGCGCCGGGGCGCCAGCCTTCCCATCGGGCGATGGCGACGGGGCCGGCGCAATTGGCCAGGACGTTGACACCGGTGCGGACGGGGTCGATGGCGGCGTCGATGCCGAGGAGCGCGGCGAGACCTTCGAGGGGGAGAGCGTAGGCGGGGAAGAGGCTGGTGAGGATGACGAAATTGGCGCGTGGGATGCCGGCGACGCCCTTGCTGGTGAGCTTGAGGGTGAGCAGAATCATCAGTTGTTGGCCTAAGCTTAAGTGGACGTTGGCGGCCTGCGCGACGAAGAAAGTGGCCATCACCAGGTGAATGGTGGAGCCACAGAGATTGAAGCTGAGGCCGAGGGGGAGGGTGAGACCGAGTAACGGTTTGGGCAGGCCGAAGTGCTGGAGCCGGCCCATGGCGGAGGGTAGGGCGGCGGCGCTGGAGGTGGTTCCGAAGGCGATGAGGAAGGGCTCTCGGGCGTGGCGCCAGAAGTCGCCGGTGTTGATGCGGAAGAGGAGTAGGGGCAGCAAGACACCGAGGAGCAGGAACAGGGCCTGTGTGGCCCAGGCAAGGAGGACGAACTTGCCCAATGCTAACAGGACGTCGATTCCGCTGCGGGCGACGGTGGCAGCAACAGCGGCCGAGACGCCGACGGCGGCGAGATTCATCACATAGCGGGTGTATTGAAACGCCACGGCCGAGACGGATTCGCAAAAGCGGACGAGAGGCTCGGCCTTCCCGCCGGCGGCGGCGCAGGAGACACCAAGAGCGATGGAGAAGAGGACGACTTGGAGAACATCGCCGCGGGCCATGGCGTCGAAGATGCTGGACGGGAACATGTTTTCGACGACGCGGCCAAAGTCCGGGGGCGCGGCGGCGGTTATGGCCCCGCGGAGTCCGACGCCCTCTCCCGGACGGAACCAGGACATCATGGCCCAGCCTAGGAGGAGGGCGAAGGTGGTGGAGCCTTCGAACCAGGAGAGAGACTTCAAGCCGACGCGGCCCAGGTCGCTGAGGCGGCCGCCGCGGGCGAACGAGGCGATCAGCGTGGTGACGAGGACAGGGGCGATCACCGACTGGATGAGCCGAAGAAAGGAGCGCGCCACCGGTTCGGCAAAGGCGGCAATACCGGGATAGAGCCAACCGGCGAGCGCGCCCGCGGCCATGGCGGCGAGAAGGAGGAATGTCACTCCGTCCAGTGTATTAGGCGACGCGGCGAATGAGGCGAACTGGCAGCGTGATGATGGCGCTGATCAGGTCGAGCACTCCGCCGACAGCGATGCCGACGATGCGGAACGGGATGAGCAGCACCCACACGATGGGGTAGGCAATCAAGGCCAGGAGCGCCAACGGCCAGCAGAGGAACAGGAGTATGCACCACAAGAGGAATTTGAGCATGGCGTTCATTGATAGGTACGAAAACCGGCGGGCAGATGTTCCCGTTAGAATGGCGGGATGGGAAACGCAGCTGTTCTTCTTTTTTGCGCGGCGATCGCGGTCGCACAGCCGGCGCCGATGCAATGGCAGGCGGAGACGCAGCGGAGGGTGGAGGCCGCCCTTGAAAGGGAGCGAGTCCGGCAGGGAGTGGTGGGATTAACGGCGGGAGTGGCGATCGGGGGCGTGACGAAGTGGATCGGTGCCTTCGGAAAAGCGGACCTGGAAAACGATGTCCCGGCACGGCCGGAGACCTTGTACCGGACCGGTTCGATTGCCAAACCGTTGACGGCGATCGCGGCGCTGCAGCTTTGGGAACGAGGGAAGTTGGATCTGGACGCACCGGTCCAACGGTATGTTCCGTCCTTCCCGGAGAAGGAGTGGCCGGTTACGGTGCGGATGCTGTTGGGGCATTTGGCGGGAATCCGGCATTATCGAGAGGGCGAAATTGACAGTACGCGGCATTACCTGAGTCTGTTGGATCCGTTGGCGATTTTTAGCGCCGATCCGCTTGCCCATCGGCCGGGGTCCAAGTACCTCTACTCCACTTACGGGTACAATCTGGCGGGCGCGGCGGTAGAAGCGGCGGCGGGAGTTCCCTTCCTCGAGTTTGTTCGAGACAACATTTTGAGGCCGGCGGGGATGGCGGCGACGCGGGAGGACAACGCCTACGACATCGTCGCCCACCGCACGCGCTGGTACTCGCGGACATCGGACGGACGGATTGTGAATGCGCATTTGGCCGATACGTCGAACAAGATACCTGGCGGCGGAATGTTGACTACAGCGGGCGATCTCCTTCAACTTGCGGCGGCATGGCAAGCCGACCGATTGCTGAAGCCGGCGACGCGGCGCATCCAGGCGGAGGCGCAGACGCTTCTCGACGGAAAACGAACCGGCTATGGACTTGGCTGGAGTGTGACGGAGAACGCGATCGGCCACTCGGGCAGCCAGCAGGGTTGCAAGACGATTTTGACGATGCGGCTGGACACGGGTGTGACGATCGCCGTGGTGACCAATTCGGATCACGCCGAACCGGCGCGGTTGGCGGAGGTGATCCGGAAGGCGCTCTAGCCTGCTGCGGCTACGGCGTCGGAAGCGTGGTAACTGGAGCGGACCAAAGGACCGGATTCGACATGGGCGAAGCCCATTTCATAGCCGGCCTTCTTCAACTCGGCAAACTCGTCCAATCCGACGTAGCGGACGATGGGGAGGTGCTTTTTAGTTGGCTGAAGGTATTGACCGAGGGTGAGAATATCAACGCGGTGGGCGCGGAGGTCCTGCATGACGCGGCGAACTTCGTCGAGCGTCTCACCGAGGCCGAGCATGAGACCGGACTTGGTGGGCGTTTGCGGCCGGAGGCTTTTGGCATAGGCCAGCATTTCAAGCGAACGGGGGTAATCCGCCCCTAGCCGTACCGTCCGATAGAGCCGCGGAACCGTCTCCGTGTTGTGGTTCAGTACGTCCGGCGCGGCATCCATGACGATCTGCATGGCGTCGTAGTTGCCCTGGAAATCCGGTACCAGCACTTCCACCTGGCAGCCCGGGACGCGCTCCTGTATGGCGCGAATGGTCATAGCAAACAGTTCGGCGCCACCGTCCTTGCGGTCGTCCCGGTTCACGCTGGTAATGACGGCGTGCTTGAGCCCCATTAGCGACACGGCCTCGGCTACCCGGCGCGGTTCGTCCATGTCGACTTCGAGCGGAGCTCCCTTCTGCACGGCACAGAAACCGCATCGCCGTGTGCACATGTTGCCCAGGATCATGAAGGTCGCCGTCTTCTGATTCCAGCACTCGCCGATATTGGGACAAGCCGCCGACTCGCAGACGGTATGGAGTTTCAAGTCTTGAACCAGCGACTTCAGGTCGCGGTAGTTTTCACCGACGGGGGCCGGCGCCCTCAGCCACTTCGGCCGTTCCGGCTTGGTTTGGATGCTGACTAGCACTGACTCTATTCTACAGCCCAGCGGCTTCGAGCCGAGCTTCGATGGTGCTGTCCGGCTGCAGGTTCTCGATACGGAGATCGATGCCGGCGCCAGCGGCCATATCGAGCGCCTGTTGAGGAATAAGCCCAATCAATTCGGTGCAGCGAACCGAGACGCCGCGTTCCGCGGCCAACTCTTCGACTCGTGGCAGAACGAGGTGGGGGGGCGTTGCTTCATAGTCGGTGAGGTTGATGGAAACCTGAACGATACCCTTGGAGGCGAGCGCTACGCCCATTGCCCGCACTCCTGGAAATCCGCCGTTGGACTCGCGAATGAGCTCAGAAATCTCTTTGGCAACGGCGACATCGGCCGTTTCCAATTCGATGTTCCAGGCAATGAGAATCTTACGGGCGCCGACGGCGACGGCACCGGCGGTGGGGTGGAGTTCGGCCTGGCCGTAGTCGGGGAAGCGAAGGATGTCGGATTTCACCAATTCGCGGAGACGCTCAAAGCCGATTTGGCGGACGTTGGGCAATGCGCGGCGGGCGGGGAGTACGGCGGCCTCTCCATAGAGATAGACGGGGATATGGAAGCGGTTCCAGATTTCGGCGCCAACGCTGTGGGCGATCCAGCCGCACTCGACCAGGGTGACATTTCGCAGGGGGACAAATGGAATCACGTCGGCGGCACCAATCCGAGGATGAACGCCATCCTGTTGGTTGAGGTCGATCAACTCCGCCGCGACGCCAACGGCGCGTACGGCCGCTTCGCCGACCTGGGCCGGTGTTCCGGCGAAGGTGATGACACACCGATTGTGATCGGGATCGCTGTCTACATCCAGGACCGCGGAACCTTCCACGGCGCCAATCGCGCCGGCGATGGCGGCAATGATCTCGGGACGCCGGCCCTCAGAAAAATTAGCCGCGCATTCGACAAGTGGTCCTGAGCCGCTCATGAGACCAAGGTACCAGCATGAAAGACTTTTGACACGATGTTTGCTCCAAAAAAGTCTTGAATATCACTGTAGTCGGAAACTTGCAGCACAATCATGTCGGCTTGCTTGCCGAGTTCGAGCGAACCACGCCTATCGGAGACGCCTAAGGCCCATGCGGCATTGATTGTTGCCATCGTCAGGGCCTCGGCAAGGTCTACGCCGCCTTCCCGCACCGCGGTGAGTGCCGCCGTCTGCATGCTGCAGGTCGCAAAATTTGCTTCGGCGAAACCAGTGCCGAGGGCAAGGGCGGCACCGCTGTCGAGCCACTGGCGCGCCAGGCGGGCCCGATTCATTGGAACAACCGCCGTAGCGGCGGAATCACTGATTAGCTGGCGTTGAGCGGGCCCCATCGCCGCATCGACTTCGACCACCGAGGCTCCATAGGCAAGCGCCAAGCCGACCCAATCGGGACTCGCAGCCCGGTCCGAGCGGCAAGCGCGAAGGGGGAGCCCTTGGGCATACAGGAATCGCAACTCGTCCGCGGAATGGGAAGGGAGATCGGCGCGAAGGTAGTTCGCCTGGCCTCGGCGAACGGCGCGAATGATCCTGGACTCATCCAGGTCGCTTTCCACATCGAGAGCTGCCACCAACCCCATGCGGAGATCGTCGCACTCCCCCCACGCGCGAAGCCCCAAATGAGTGACGACTCCCCCGACCGTCGTAGCTCCGTGCGCTAACTCGAGTTTTAGCAGTCTGCGCAGATTCCCGCTGTTCTCTGGGGCTGCCAGCACCGCATCGACGAATCCGGGCATCACTACAGCGCCATGCGTTTCGTGAATGACGGCGTGCCTGGCTTCTGCCAGGTTGTCCACCCGGCGCGATTGGCCAATGCTTACGATTTTGCCATCACGGATCAGGATAGACCCGTCGGAAATGATCCCGAGGTCGAGGCAATCGGCGCCGCGGCGGGGGCCCGCGGGGCCACGCAACGTAAGCAGTTGACGGGCGCCGCGAAGAAGCAGCGGGCGGTGCATGAAGGGCTTGTGCCTAGCCCCGTTGTAACACGAATTGCAGAAAGAGTGGGGGCGGCTTTACTCCGCCGTCCGCCAGATCTGCCGGACCTCGTCGATCGCGGTTTGGCGCGCCTGGGCGTTCAAGGCTTCCGCTTCCAAAAACTGAATGCCGGAGAGAATCCATGACGCCATGTCCGGCTGGACAAGGCGGTAAAAGACGTGGCGTCCTTCCCGCCGCTCGGCGACGACACGGTGCATGCGGAGGACGGAGAGGTTCTGTGAGGTCCTGGAATGGCTGACGCCGAGCATGGCTTGTAAGGCATTGACGTCGCGCTCCCCCTCCCGGAGTTCCTCAACGATCCGAACGCGGTCCGGATGGGAGAAGACGCCGAACAATTCGGCAAGCTCTTTGGCGATGATGTGACGTGCTGGCATGTTTATGTGAATGTATGAAAATATTCGTACATTCGGTATGTTCTTGATTCTATGAAGGTGAATTCACAGTGTCAAGACAAAATCCACTTGACAGCCATTTTTTGTAATGTTGTAATCAGTACATGTTCAGACATTTGAACATCTGAACCTGCAACCATACTAACGTGTCAACCTTAGCCACTCCCCGCGCCATTGACTTCCTCGCCGCTCAACTCGGCGCCGACCCAGACCGGGAATTGCTCCAGCAGTCCGTGCGCCGTTTGCGCGGACAATCTCTTTCGCCGCGAGAATTTCTGCGAGCCGCAGCGGCCGACGCCGGGGTACGATTGACCCCGGTTCGCCAGACGCTGGGGGCAGCGTTGCGGCAGGTCCATCCGGAGTGTCCCTGGATGGCAATCCGAGATGGAGGAGGTGGCGAAGTCGATACGCTGTTTCTATTGGAGAGCAAAGGCGGCAAGGTGAAATGCTGTATGCCGACCGAGGGCAAAGCACCTATGTGGATGAGCCATAAGGATTTGCTGGCGTGGTTTCCGGCCGCATCGCTGGAGGCGGAGATGGAATGGCTGGTGCCGGAGCCTGCGGCTCCGCTGGCGGCGCTGCGGTCGAGCGATCCCGATTCCCCGCTGCCTCCTTGGGACCGGTTGAAGGCGCTGCTTGCGGCGGAGAAATCGACCCTGTGGGTTGCGGTCATTTATTCGGTTGTTATTGGCCTGTTGTCGCTGGTAGTTCCGGTGGCGGTTCAGTCTCTGGTCAATACGATAGCCTTCGGATCCGTGCTGCAACCGCTGGTGGTACTGACGCTGTTTGTTTTTGTGGCGTTGGGGTTCTCGGCTCTCATTAACTCTTTGCGGGCGTGGGTGGTGGAAATCCTGCAGCGTTCCATCTTCGCCCGGGTGGGTACGGACCTTACGTGGCGACTGCTGCGGGTGCGGCCAGACGCCTTTGACAAGTACCATGGTCCGGAACTGGTGAACCGGTTCTTTGACGTTGTCACCGTCCAGAAAGCGGCGGCGACGCTGCTGATCGACGGTCTTGGCATTCTGATGCAGACCTTCATCGGGTTGCTGCTGGTGGCACTTTACCATCCGCTGCTGTTGGCGTTCGACATTTTTCTTGTAGCGTCAATGTTGTTTATCGTCCTGGTTATGGGCCGGGGCGCGGTAAAGACAAGCATAAAGGAGTCGAAGGCAAAATATGCGTTTCAGGCCTGGATGGAACAGATCGCCACCCATCTGGTGACCTTCAAGTCAGCCGGCGGAATGGAACTGGCCGCGACGAAGGCCGAAGAACTGTTGGAGGACTATCTCCACTACCGGGGCAAGCATTTTCAGATTCTTCTCCGGCAAATCGCGGGCAGCTTTTTGTTGCAGGCAGTGGCGAGTTCCCTGTTGCTTGGCATCGGGGGGTGGTTGGTGATCGAACGGCAGTTGACGTTGGGTCAACTTGTTGCCAGCGAACTGATTGTGACGCTCATGGTGAGCGGCTTCACGAAGTTTGGCAAGCACTTGGAGGTCTTTTACGATTTGCAGGCGGCGGTGGACAAACTGGGCGGACTCATTGATCTGCCGCTCGAGCGCGCTGGAGGGGAGGCGGTTCTCGACCTCCAAGGACCAGCCGGTGTTGCGATTTCCGGAGTTTCGGTAGGGTACGTACCTACGTCACCCGTTCTTTCGATATCCAACTGGACACTGCGTCCGGGGGACAGGGTAGGGCTGATGGGGAGGCATGGTTGTGGCAAAAGCACGTTTGCGGACACGCTATTCGGACTCCGCCAGCCATCTCACGGTTCGCTTTTGCTCGACGGCGTCGACTTCCGGGCGCTTCCGCTAGCCACGATCCGATCCCACGTTGCATTAGTACGGGGGATTGAGCTTTTCACCGGCACAATTCTGGAAAATGTGCGGCTCGGGCGGACCGACATGTCCCTCACGGAGGTCACCGACGCATTAAAGAAGGCAGGGATATTGGAAGAGATTCTGAGCATGCCAGACGGACTGGAGACTGTACTCCACCCTGGAGGCCGTCCCTTATCGGCCAGTCAGTCAACCCGGTTGATGATCGCGCGAGCAATTGCAGGCAAACCTCGGCTTCTCATTCTGGACGACGCGCTCGACCCGGTGGATCGTTCTCGGGATCGGGAGCCCATCTGCGACATGCTCTTCGATCCGAAGGCGCCGTGGTCGCTATTATGCATCACGGAACGCCCGGACCTTCTTGCCCGCTGCAATCGAGTAATGATTCTCGAAGACGGCGACCTTCAGGAGACGAAACGATGAACGCCGCCCAAAACTGGCAACTTCCCTCGCGGTTGGCCCTCCATGCCATCTCGGTCCCGCGGTCCCAACGGATCCTGGCGCGGGTGCTGCTCGCCCTGATGGTGACGACGATCGTCGCCCTGACTGTTACGCCATGGCAGCAGAACGTTACCGGAAGCGGACGCGTGATTGCGTTTCATCCGGAGGAGCGGCCGCAGAATATCGATGCTCCCGTGGAAGGGAGGATCGCGAAGTGGTACGTGGTAGAAGGATCCAAGGTGAAAAAGGGGGACCCGATCGTCGACTTGAGCGACAATGATCCGGCCATTCTGGAGCGTTTGGCCCAGGAGCGCGTGGCCACGGCCAACACGATCACGGCGGCCCAGAAGCGCGTCCAGTCGATTGAAGACCGGATTCGAGGGCTCGAAACAACATTGAAAACCGGGGTGTCCGCAGCGAAAGCGCGGGTGCAGATGGCGATCGACCGGGTGGGGGCCGCCGAGCAGTCATTGGAAGCCGCAAAGTCTGCTTTGGTCACCGCCAAGCTGCAAATGGAACGGCAGCAAGGCTTGGCGGCAAAAGGGCTGACTTCTACCCGCAACGTGGAACTGGCGCAACTGGATCTCCAACAGAAGACGGCTGATGTGGAACGGGCGACGGCCACCTTAAACGCAGCCAAGAACGAACGGTTGTCGCTGGACGCGGAACTGCTCCGGGTGGATGCCGACTCACAGAGCCGAGTCGATGAAGCCTGGGGATCCCACGCGTCGGCCGTTTCCGATGTGGCCAAGGCGCAAGCAGAAATGACAAAAGTCGAAGTTCGACTGGCACGGCAGTCCACGCAACGGATTACGGCTCCGATGGACGGCACGGTTTTCCGCGTTGTGGCGCGACAGTCTGGCGAACTGCTTAAGTCCGGCGACTTGATTGGAGTACTCGTCCCGCAGACGATTAATAATGTTGTGGAACTGATGATGGACGGCAATGACGTGCCCCTCATCTCCCAAGGCCGGCACGTTCGGTTGCAGTTTGAAGGGTGGCCGGCGCTACAGTTTTCCGGCTGGCCGTCGATTGCGGTTGGCACCTTTGGAGGACGAGTACTACTGGTCGATTCGACCGACAACGGACAGGGAAAGTTCCGGGTTCTGGTGGAAGCCGATCCGAACGAAGAACCGTGGCCGGGGCAGAACTATCTGCGCCAGGGTGTAAGGGCCAACGGATGGGTACTGCTGAACCAAGTCGCGCTGGGCTATGAACTTTGGCGGCAATTCAACGGCTTCCCGCCGGTTGTCGCGCAGTCGGAACCGGGAGCGAAAGAGAAGAAATGAAGCGCCTGATTCTCCTCGCCGCGGCTGGCATCTGCCAAGCCGCCGAACCACTGTCGATTGACGAGTTGCTGGCATCCGTGGACCGGTCTTTTCCGCTGATTGAAGCGGTGGTCGCTGAACGGAGACTGGCCGAAGGCGCGGCGACGTCGGCTCGCGGCGAATTCGACCTCAAGCTGAAGGGAGAGGCCGAGTCACAGCAATTTGGGTACTACCGCAACGAAATGGCCAAGGGCGTTTTGGAGCAGAACACGACGCTGTTTGGCGCAACCGTCTATGGCGGCTACCGCGTTGGCCGCGGTACGTTCGGGCCCTATGACGAGAAGGCACTCACACTCTCCGGCGGGGAGTGGTCAGGCGGATTTAAGGTTCCGCTGTTGAAAGACCGCCAGATCGACGCTCGCCGTGCCGGCCTGCAGTCCACGGCCCTGGGCGTGCAAGGTGCGGAATTCACGATCGCCAAAGAGCGTCTCAAAATCTACAAATCGGCGATGAAACAGTATTGGGAGTGGGTGGCGGCCGGACGCCAGATGACGGTTGCCAAGGACTTGCTGCAACTCGCGGAACAGCGCAACCAGCAACTGGAAGACACGGTAAAACTAGGGCAACTTGCGCCGGTGGAGGTCACCGACAATTTGCGTGCGATTCTGCAGCGCCGGTCAGCGCTGGTGAACGCGGAGCGATATCTGCAAGGTGCGGGAATCGAGCTTTCCTTGTTTTTCCGAAACGCGGCCGGCGATCCGCTGCAACCCGGACAGGAACGAATGATGACGCAATTTCCAGAGCCGCAGCCACTCACACCGGAACAGGAGGCCGCCGATATCGCCGCGGCGATGACGGCTCGCCCGGAAATTCAGGGCCTGCTGATCAAGCGGCAACAGCAGTCGGTGGAAACGCGGCTGGCCAAGAACCAAGTGCAACCGCAACTCGACTTCTACTTCAACTACTCTAGGGACGTGGGCGTAGGGCGCATTACGCGGAAAGGGAATGAGATTGAAGGCGGCCTAAGTTTCGAACTTCCTGCTCAGCGGCGGAAGGCCACGGGCAAACAGACGCAGGCAGAAGCGAAGCTGACGATGATCGAGGCCGAACTGCGATTTGCAAGGGACCGCGTGCTGCTGGACGTGCAGGATGCAGCGAGCGCGGTGCGCGCCGCCTATCAGGTGGTAGGCGTCATTCGGGATGAAGTGAAAACCGCGCGGCAACTGGAAGAAGCCGAACGCGCGCGGTTTGACCTGGGGGACTCTACTCAGTTTTTCGTTAACCAGCGGGAGTTGGCGACGGCAGATGCGGCGTTCCGGGAAATCAAGGCGCTGGCCGATTATCACAAGGCACGGGCGGAGTATGCAGCCGCCACGGCCAGACTGTTGGAACGGAAGGGTCCCTGAGGTATGATGACGGCAGCTATGCAACGCCGTCACTTCCTCTCCCTTCTTCCGGCTTCGGCCGCCCTCGCCAGTGACCCGGGTCCGCGCTTGCGGCCGGCTCTATGTGCCTACTCGTTCCGGAAGGAACTGGAGAGCAAGAAGATGAGCTATGAGGACGTCATCCGTTACGCCGCCGAGCACAAACTGGATGGCGTGGACTTGACGGTGTATTGGTTCCCCTCGACGGAAGACAAGTTCCTGTACGGTCTCAAGCAGTTGGGCTACAAACTAGGCGTTGAGATCTACTCGATTTCGATTCGCACCGATATGTGCAAGAGGCCGGGGCCCGAAGCGGACAAAGAGATTACTGAGTTGAAGAAGTGGGTGGACGTTGCGGCGAAACTGGGCGCGGGGCACATCCGTGTTTTCGGCGGGCGGGTACCGAAGGAGTCGAACGAGGCGGAAGCAGCGGGCTGGGTGGTGAAGGTTCTGGGCCAGGCGGCGGAGTATGCAGGAACCAAAGGAGTCATGTTGGGCCTGGAGAATCATGGTGGAATCACCGATAAGGCCGATACCATCGTGGACATTGTGAAGCGGGTCAACTCGCCGTGGGTCGGGATCAATCTGGATACCGGTAACTTCCGGACCAAGATTTATCAGCAGATCGAGACCATCGCACCGCACGCCATCAATGTGCAGGTCAAAGTGGACGTTACCGAGGACGGCGCGAAGTCGAAGTCCGATTGGGACCGGGTCTCCAAGATTCTGGTCTCCAACAAGTATCGCGGCTACCTGGCGCTAGAATATGAGGCGGCCGAGCCGGCGTTAACCGCCATCCCCGGCCACCTGGTGACGCTGCGCAAGGTTTGTGCCAAGTATTCGAGTTAGTCCACCACCTTCGCCATCACGACCAGAAAGATGGACTGGGCGCCGGTGTCGACGCTCGATTTCCCGACGACAACCCTTTGCCCTTCGCGAATATCGATGTCGGTGTTAATACTGGCATCGCTGTACATGTTTTGTGTTCCGTAGGGTAGCCGGGCGCTGAACCGAAGGCCATCCAGGCGTACGGTAGAGCCAGACACCGAAACGACCTTGGTGTCTATCGAATAGCTCGCCTTCGTTTCTACTCTGGCCGGCGCAGCCATTACCCCCTGCGTAAACATTCCCTTCCCCTCTCGCGCCCGGATGACGGCCGTCTCCAAGACACGGACCGACTTCAGGCCGAATACGGAACGCAGTTGCTGGGCGACACCGGTCAGGTCGGATGGGATGGTCCCGCTTTCGCCATCCGGACCGGCGAGGATCATATAAAACGTCGCTTCCACGTTTTTCGTATCGGGCGCAGGCACGTCCAATGACTTCACCAGTTTCTCCAGAGCCTCTACCATGATCTCCTGGCCAGTAATGGTGACAACGCGCAATCTAGGATCAATAGCAAAGCGAGCCCTGCCATTGGCGACGATATTCAAGGCCGAAGTCACGCTGTCAGCGCTGACATGCTTCAGCGGCACCACGGTCACCGATTCTTTTTCCTGCGCTGCCAGTATGACAGCGCACAACAGCATCAGAATTATCCGTTTCATTCTTCCCCTCCATCAGCGACCAGGACAAATACGACGTCCGGATCTGCCGTATACAAAGTAATTTTTGAAGCCGCTTTCGCCAGGACCACCTTCGCCGGTTCTGGCTTCGGACGCGTCGCCGGCCGAACGGCATGAACCGGGACCCACTCCGGCGCCGGCGGTGGCAACGGCATCCGAAGCGCCAACGTTTCCACGTCCGGGGTTGCCGGCCAGAGCAGGATGCCAAGGCCGAGAACGCCCAGCGCCACACCGCGACGCACCATACGGCGCCGGCGGATTCGCCGCATTACTCCCGCCTGAACGCGCTCCATCGCGTCGGCGGCAACCAGCCAATCGTTGTTCATAGTGAACCTCCCAGCCAAATACGCAGCCGTTCCCGGGCACGCGAAATCTGCGACCGTACGGTCACGGCCGAACTGCCCATCCGCTCGGCCACCTCTTCGGTGTCGAACCCTTCTATTTCACGCATCAGCAAAGCCGCGCGCTCGCGGTCCGGCAGCCGGTCTATAGCCTCCCGCAACTCGCGGATTGCCAGTTGCAGGTCCCCTCGCGCGCCAACGGTGGAAACGCCTTCGGTCAACTCTACTTGGAAACGACGCCGCCGCAACCGGTCACGGCAGACGTTCCAGGCAATCCGGTAAAGCCACGGCTCCACGGCCCGCGCCTCATCGAATTGCCGAAGCGATTTGTAGAAACGCAAGAAAACATCCTGCGCCGCCTCTTCAGCCTCTCCACCCGTCCCGAGCAACCGAATGCAGACGCCAAGCACAGCGCGGCTGTGAGTTTTCATCAACTCCTCAAAAGCCCGATCATCACCCGACTTGGCACGCGATACCAGATCGCGGTATTCCATCCGAACCTCCGGAAGCCGGACTGTAAGAGGAGAAACGCTCATTTCCGTCGCCTGCAGTCTATACGACGTCAGTACCCAAAACGTTGATACGATCTTCCAAAGCACTATGCGGAACTTCGGCATTTTCTTCTTGCTTAGCGTCGCCATTGCGACCGGGCAGACCATTCCATTCTCCGGTTCCTACGCCCAGACCATTCCTCTGCAGGCCGGCCAAGTGATCGAGGTCTACGCAGGGGTCCCATCGCCATCTGATCTCCCTCCCAACGCCCGCATCGCCGTGGAGTTCCCCGGTTTTCGCAAGATCATTCACGCCTTCGACCCCGATTTCTTCCTTCTCTTCCGGGCGCCGAAGGCCGGGTCCTACACATTAAAGCTCAGCAAGGTGGAGAACGAGGAACCGCTGTTCAATAAGCCCCGATGGCGGGAGACCGGAACGGTGGAGAAGATCACACCGTTCCCCAAGCTCACACCCTGGCCCGTCAACAAAACCGTCCGCCTTCGGACTTGGCTGAAACCCGTCAGCGGGGGTCAATCCACCCGGGGGATGATCCTGGAGACGGAGCCCAACAACTCCATTGCCGCCGCACAACCGGTTTCACTTGGCGGGTCAGGCGCTGACGAGACTGTCCACATCACCGGATCCGCCGACGATGCCGAATACTTCGATAACGGCGACATTGGCCAATCGGGGATTGATTACTTCCGGATCGAATACAAGGGTACGGAGCCGCGACTGTTCACCGCCAACCTGGCGATACCCGATCCGCTAGTGGTCGCCCAACTGCTTTTCTACACCGCCGACGGCAAGGAGTACCGGGAAGGCGCCAACCCCAACGAGCGGGTTCATCAGCAGACGGAAGGCCATCGGACGGCGATGTCTCGCATGCTGCGGCCGGGCGGGGTCTACTTCCTGAAAGTCGAGGCCAACTCGCCCGGATATGAGGTCGAACTCCGTGTTCGCAAGCCCGCGCCTTTCTCGAATCCGCAAGACGCGATCCGGTTGGCGATGTACGATCACCTGGGCCAGGTGGATGCCTGGCTGCTCAACCGCCCACGCGGCGCGGCTGTCGACAGGCGGATTCGCGACACGGGTTCGCTTCTGGGCTCTCATTGCATGAGTTGCCACACGCAATCGGGAGTGTGGGGTCCGGCTGGCCCGCTCAAGTACGGCTACCGGATCGAGAATATCCACAACTTCCGCCATCTGGCAAACCTGGCCTACGAATCGATGCGTCCCACCAACGTCCTTGCGGAAGCCGCCAACAACACATCGCTCGCCCCGCTGGACCTCGGCGACGGTCCGGCAGGAACGCGAGTTGCCGGCTTCAACGTCACTACGCTAGAAGCCCTGGTTCCGCCACGCCGGCTGCACTCGGCCCAGCAGATTCGGGCTGCCAACTTCGTCCTCCAGTCGGCTGACCCTTCAGGTATCAACGCGGCCGGGCCGGGCTCCAATATCGGTCAGGCACTGGTTTACCGGTTTGCCGGGGAGATTCTCAAGCGAGCTTGGCAGAGTACTGGGAATACAAAATACCTGGATGCGCTGGACGAGAAGGCAAGACTCGCGATCAAGGTGCGTCCGCGTTTCTCCGACGACCTATCCAACCGGATCTTGTTCTTTAAGGAGGTCTACGTCTACCGGGAGGACGATTCCGACGAAGGCAAGGCGTTTCGCAAGCAAATCGACGATCAGTTGAAGGCGGACGAGAAGAGGCTCCGCGAGACCCAGCGCCCGAACGGCTTCTGGCAGTTTGACCCCGGTACGCAAGCGGATGGCAAGTGGGCTCCGAAGGTGGACGAAAAGGATCAGGACCCGGCGCCCACTGCCTTGGCCATCATGGCACTTCACGCAATGGGGGCGCCCCGCGAAGATGCCCAGATTCAGATGGCGGTCCAGGCCCTTCTTCAGAAACAGGACCCGTTCGGCCGCTGGAATGAACATGCACTGACCGGTTTTGTCACCACCGCATATACGCTGCAGGCATTAGCCCGGCTTTATCCCGCGGCCGACCCTAAACCGGTCCGCGCCGATTTTGCGGGGAAACCGAACGAGACGCTGGCCGATACCATTGCCCGATTCCGCGCGTTGGCGCAGCAGGACGACAAACAGTTCCTTGCCATTGCGGGTGAGGGAACAAAACACCCCAGCCCGTTAGTTCGCTATTGGGCGTATATTGCGCTTGGCGCTATGCACGACGAGCGCGGAGTTGGCCAGCAGATCAGCGGGCTTGGCGATCCGGTGAAAATGGTGCGGGAGGCGGCCCGCTGGGGCCTTCGCCAGACGCTGCTCGACGACAAAGGGTGGGACCACTTGTTTCCCGCCCTGGCCTCCGCAGATGACCTCACGCGAGAATGGGCAGCGGGAGCTCTAATCATGCGAGCCGATACGGTCATGCCCCACTCCATGGTGGGCTACCCGCGGCTGACAGCTCAGTTTCGCAAAATGATGATCGAGGACCCCCATCCGGCCGTACGCGCGTGGGCCGCGCGCGCCGCCTGGAACTGGTGGATCTGGAATCCGCCGGTGCGGGCTGCGTTGAACGACGCTTTCCTCTCGATGCTGGAACGGCCGGAGCCCTCGGCTCTGGCGGAGAATGCCAAGCGTTACCAGACAGAAGCGCTCTTTATTGCCAATGGTCAACGGGCCAACGGGAGCAAAGAACACCAGTACCCCGAACTGACGAAGCTATTCGATGCCCTGAGCCGAAAGATGGACAACCCGAACCCTTTCCTGGTCAGCCGGATCGTGGCCATTGCGGCGACCTTTTACAATCAGGCCGGCGGCGACGGCGGACCGGGTCAGATGGGATACGTGACACCGAAGTCGAGTGACGCGATTGGCAAGGCCGTATACAGCTACTGGAATGGGCTGGGTCCGCAGTCGCCAAAGGAAGCGTTGAAGCTCGCCCTGGAGTCGGCCGCGAATGTCTTGTACGAACCGCTGCAGAAGAAACTGCTCGATTACTCGACCAACGGGCCGCAGGAGTACCGGACGCTCGCCGCCACGTCGCTAGCCGATCCGAGGGTCATTACGCTGAACGCCGCACAGGAGTTCGTCGAACCGCTGATGGAACAGGTCACGCGAGGTGCATCCGAACCGGAACGTCGCGCCGAACTGGTGAACCCGATTCTGAAACTGTTCTCCCGGGCCCGATGGAACATGCCAAAGACGGAGGAACAGCAAAACATCTTCTACCAACTGATCGTTCCCAGGTTTCCAGAAGAACGCGGCAAGCTGGAGGAAAATACGCGGGCTTTGTTGCAGATGGACAAAGACAGCCCCGACTGGTTCCTGGCCCGCAGCATGGGGCGGGTCATCCACAACAATCCCGACTTGCAGACGGAAGCCCTGGTTAGGCGCCTGCCACAGTCCTTCCCGACGCCGATGGACGAGATGCTTTGGCTTGACGCGGCCAAGTGGCTGCTCACTTGGCAGACGCCCATTCCGGAGGTGCGGCCCAGTTCGCCTCCCGCCGATCCGCACAGAGCTGTTCGCGACCGTTCGGCACAACTGATTGCCGCGCAGTTGACCAAGAAAGTAGATTCGCGGCTCCGGTCTGGAGCGGTTGGACTTGCAGCATCAAATGCCGTCGTCCGGAATCACCCGATCGTTAAGGCGGCGTTACAGACGGTACAGCCAGATTTCTACGAAGACGACCCGGCCGAGGCCAAGGCACTCTCGCCGGAGTGGCGTCAGAATTATGAGTATTTCCGCGATTGGGTGACTCCGGAGTTGCTACGGCCGAACCGTGACGACGAGTTCGCCTGTATGACTTGTCACGGGCTTGCGGGTCGCGTTCCGTCGATGGAGTTCAAGCCGGCTGACAACCGAGGCTATATCCGTTCCCGGGATATCTGGAGTAATTACAAGATCCTTTTGGAACGTGTCAACGATACCGACGTTGAAAACTCGAAGCTTTTGCGGAAGCCACTCAATGTGCAGACGGGAAAAGAGGATGGTCACCAGGGTGGCCGCCGGTACAACCCCGAAGACCGGGGGTATCAGATCTTCCGACGCTGGGTTCTGGATACCGCCAATCTCAAGAAGGCCGCCAACCGATAATGTCCTCTAGCCCATTCGATACCCATCTCGATCCGAACCCGGCGAACTTCGCCGCGCTCACGCCCACGACATTCCTTGCCTGGGCCGCCGATGTTTATCCGGACCGGATCTCCGGAATCTACGGGAAGCGGCAGTTCACCTGGCGAGAAACCTATGCCCGGTGCCGTCGTTTAGCCTCGGCCCTGCACGAACTCGGCGTGGGACACAACACCACCGTCGCCGTCATGCTGGCAAATACTCCGGAAATGTATGAGGTCCATTTCGGCATCCCCATGGCAGGCGGCGTTATCAACACCCTGAACACCCGACTGGATGCCGACGCGATCGCGTTCATGATTCAACACGGCGAAGCGAAGATTTTGATTACAGACCGAATGTATTCTGATGTCATTCGGGATGCGATCGCTCAACTGGCCGTCAAACCCACCATCATTGATGTCGATGATTCCGAGTACGATGGACCTGGTGAGAGGATCGGAGAACTGGAGTACGAGTCGCTGCTGGCGGGCGGGGACGAGAATTTCCACTGGCAACCGCCGTCCCAGGAGTGGGATGCCATCGCGCTCTCCTACACATCCGGAACGACCGGAGACCCGAAGGGCGTTGTCACTCACCACCGCGGGGCATATCTGGCAGCCTTGGCCAACATTCTCGCCTGGGATATGGGGGGCATACCGGTTTATTTGTGGAGCGTCCCCATGTTCCACTGCAACGGTTGGTGCCATGGCTGGTCGGTGGCAGCCCGTGCCGGGGTCAATATCTTCCTCCGCAAAGTCGATCCGGCGGTGATGCTGCAGCTAATCGCCCGTTACAAGGTGACCCATTTCGGCGGAGCACCGATCGTCTTCAGCTTTCTGCTGAACGCCCCCGATGAGCTTTATGCCGGGATCACTCACACCGTCAACTGCTTTACGGGGGGCGCCGCACCGCCCGCCGCGGTCATCGAAGCAACAGAACGGCGAGGATTCCGTCTTTCGCACATTTACGGCCTGACCGAGACATACGGCCCCGCTGCGATCTGTGCCAAGCACGAAGATTGGGATGCCCTAGATCTGCATGAGCGTGCCCGGTTGAACGGGAGACAGGGAGTTCGATTCCAACTCGAAGACGGGCTGACCGTGATGAACCCGGACACGATGGAGACCGTACCGGCCGATGGAGAAACGATCGGCGAAGTGATGTTCCGCGGCAATTTGACGATGAAAGGCTACCTGAAGAATCCGGCAGCGACCGAAGCGGCGTTCCGCGGCGGTTGGTTCCATACCGGTGACCTTGCCGTTCTCCACCCGGACGGCTATATCAAGATTAAAGACCGGTCAAAAGACATTATCATCTCCGGCGGAGAAAACATCTCGTCACTGGAGGTGGAGGACACCATCCATCGCTATCCCAAGGTGATGGCTTGCGCCGTTGTCGCTCAGCCGGATGAAAAGTGGGGTGAAACGCCTGCGGCATTCGTCGAATTGAAGGCGGGAATGGAGGCAAGCGAAACGGAGATCATCGAGCACTGCCGGGAGCATATGGCTCACTTTAAGTGCCCGAAGAAGGTGGTTTTCGGTCCCGTTCCTCGAACGTCGACGGGAAAGATCCAGAAATTTGTCCTTCGCCAGCGGGTCCGTTCCGCCAGCGCCATCGACGTTTAGGCCGTCTTCGGACACGCCGCCAATTGCACCAAGCCGGTGGGCCCTAAGGAACGCACAGGACTCATGCGCACCAGTGCGCGCGAGGGGTGCGCGCATTGGTATTGTTTCTCTTCCGATTGGGACGTCGATTCCGGACGACGCTTTGCAAACCAGCAACGGCTACAATCTACTCTCTGCATACCCTTCCTAGCGAAGAATCCTTGATGGGGCACTCATTTATTTACATGTCAATAGTTGACATATCAATCATTGACCTGTAATCTACAAACATGGAGCGGCCGTCGGTTCGTCGATTACGGGAAGAGATTAAACAAACGAAGCCGTTTCAGAACCGCTCGCACGCAGCAGCGCTGGCGATCCTGCGCACGGCGGACACACTTCGCCGCGCGATTGATGTTCGGATCGAACCCCACGGCGTTTCGGCTGAGCAGTACAACGTGCTACGGATTCTCCGTGGAGCCGGCGAGAAAGGATTGCCCACGCTGGAGATCGCAGGCAGGCTGCTCGAGCGAAATCCTGGGATTACGCGCCTGATCGACAAATTGGAAGCGAAGGACCTTGTCGTTCGTCTCCGCTGCGAATCTGACCGTCGTCAGGTTTACTGCAGGATCACCCCCGCCGGCGTGGCGATCGTCGAGGCCCTCGACGAACCAACGCGCGAGGCGAACTATCAACTCTTTCTCGGACTTTCCGGTCCGCAACTCGATGAACTGATCGATCTGCTGGACCGCGTCCGACATCCAATGGAGGAACCCAACAAATGACCACGCAAGAACTCGACCAAGCGCTGAATCAGCAGATTCTTTCCGGCGACATTATGGGCGCTTTTGAGAAATACTACGCAGAAGACGTCGTAATGCAGGAGAACTCCGCAGAACCGTTCGTCGGAAAATCGGTGAACCGGGAACGAGAACTGCAGTTTGTGAACTCGATTGCCGAGTTCCACGGTGCAGCTGTGGTGTCTTCGGCCGCCAACGGCGACATCAGCTTTTCCGAGTGGACGATGGATGTCACGTTTAAGGGTGGAGCGCGCTATCAACTCGCCCAAGTCGCGGTGCGGACCTGGAAAGACGGTCTGATCGTCCGGGAACGCTTCTACTACAACAAGGGCTAAAGACATGCGCCTGCTTACCGCGATTTTGCTGTCGGCGCCGATGATCGCGGCGGATTACACCATTGATCCAGCGCGATCGTCGGCTGGTTTCTCAATCAAGAATATGGTGGTGAACACGGTCAACGGGCAGTTCACCAATGTAACGGGAACAATCCGCTACGACGCCAGGAATCTGACGTCGGCCGAGGTGGAGGCGACGATCGACGCGACCACGATTAACACCGAAGATGCCAAGCGCGACCGGCATCTGAAATCCGCGGACTTTTTCGACGTAGCCACCTATCCGACGCTCACGTTCCGCTCGACAAAGTGGTCCCCAGGTGCAAAAGCCGTGGTGGCAGGAGACCTGACAATTCATGGTGTCACCAAGCCGGTCGTGCTCACGCTGGACGCCGTCTCCTCGGAGACGGCAAGCCCGTCCGGGGGGAAGCAGGTCACGGCAACGGCGACCACGAAGATCAATCGAAAGGACTTCGGTCTGACGTGGCACAAGTTGATGGATACAGGGGGCGCTGTTGTCGGAGACGAGGTGAACATCACCCTTCGGATTACGGCAACTCGAAAGTAAGGGCTATCGCTCGTCGTCCTCGTCTTCGTCAGTTTCTACCGTGATCGGCGCAAAGACGGCCCGGGGCGGCTTCGGATAGGAAGTATTCCATCCCCGAATGTCGCCCCACAAAATCCGGTTGAGCTTTTCGGTGGGCACAGCGTCGGGCACATCAAAGCGCATCTTCATCGAGGCCCGGGCCCCCTCCTTCGCTTTGCCTTTCAGTGCGGAGAGCGGCGGATTCACATCAAACAGCGACTGATTCGGCATCTCAGCCCGAAACTGGGAGAAATCAGGTTTATCGGTAAAGGACTCCCGCATTTCGTTGGCGATCAGGTCAAACAGCGACATGGTGGGCAACCCGAGAATAAGCTCGATGGTCTTGACCATGCTCTGATTGGAATAGAAAGTCGAATCAATATGGCCACGCTTAATGTACGGGCTGATGGCGAGTGCCGTCGTGCGGTGGCCATCGACATGGTCAACGCCGTTCTGGGCATCATCTTCGACCACAAATATGGCCATTTTGTTCCAGAACTTCGATTTGGAAAGGCCCTCAACGATCTGCCCCAAAGCCAGATCGTTATCGGCAACCATGGCTTTTGCCGTCGATCCTCCGGGCCGGGTACCTACGGTGTGATCGCTCGGCAGCAGTAAGATCGAGAGGTTGGGCATCTTCCCGTCTTTCTCCCACTGCGCTAAATCTTCCAGGTACAATTGAGCCCGCACGACGTCCGGGATTCCCAGGGAGTAACTCGGGAAGTAGGGAGCAATGATGGTGTTCAACTTCGCGATCGGGGCCTTGATGTTCCATCGTCCCCGATACTTCTCACCGTTCCGCCACCCTTCCAGCAGGTTTTTCCTGGCAGTCTGGTCGTCCGGGAGACTGCCGGCATACTCTCCGTAAACTCGAACCGTTCGGCCACGGGCCAGCGCGTAGTCCCACAGGAATCCGCTGGAGGAATAGGCCAGCGGGTCGGTGCCGTTGTACGGGTAACTGCGTCCGTCGTAGCCCGGCCAGAGGCAGTAGGCGGTCTCGTTTGCCTGTGTGGCCCACTGGTGGCCGTCCGCACTATTGCCACCTGTGGCGTAGAAGTTGTCAAGCAGGACAAATTGCTCGGCGAGTTTGTGCTGATTGGGAGTCACGTCGCGCCCAAACATCACGAGCGAAGGTTCGCTATTGCCTTTGCCGATATCCCCGAACACCTGATCGTAGGTTCGATTTTCCTTGATGATGTAGACGACATGCTCGATAAGCGAAGGATCCCCGCTGCGTGCCGGTAACGCGGTCACCCGGGTGGAGGGAGCGACACCGACACCAGTTCCCGCCATGTGATTGTTCTCGGCCACCGCCGCTGTCCACGAAGCCAATTGTGCCGGCCCCGGTACATCCACGACCTGGACTGCGCCCCGGTTGGAATGGACGAACCGGCGTTCCGGCCGCTCCTGCCATCCGGAACCAACGCCGAGTATCGCCCCGACGGCTAACCGCTTCCCGTCAGGACTCACTGCCAGACTGCTCGGGTACCAGAACGTAGGAATTGAGCCTTCGGCCACGCCACCTGCCGTTTTCAAGACCATGACGGCATTGACGCCCCCGCAGGCGACAAACAAACGCGAACCGTCCGGGGAAAGTGCCAGTGCGGTGGGCGCTACGCCGAACACCTTCCTCGAAAACGGCTGCAGTGCCCAGGTCGACACGACGGCCTGCGACTTGGCATCAATCACTGAAATCGAGTCCGAATTCGTATTGGCCACATACACTCGCCCCCGCGCTTCGTCCCAAGCCAGAGCAGTGGGGTGGAGACCAACGGCAATTGTGTGCGTAACCTTCCCGGTGGCGATGTCCACGCGGGAGACCGTTCCGCTGGCGGCCACTCCGCGGCTATCCACCAACACCTTATCCGCGTTAGGGGCGACGCCTGTCGGCGCCGAGACTTCCCCCTCTTTCGGCACGCGGCCGCCCCAGTTTCCGACATAGGCGATAGTCCCCTTTGCATCGACAGTCAGGCCGACAGGTGCGATTCCGGTGTCTAGCTTCGTCACCCGTTCTCCGTCAACCACGGCAAGTTTGTTCTCGAACGCTAGAGCAGCGAAGACCCTGCCGCCGCGCTCGCGGACGGTTCCCGCCTGATACCGGCCCAATTCCAATCCCCGCTTCTCGTCTCCGCGATGCAACCACACCTTGCTTTCCCGCTGGAAGAGCCAAACCGGACCATCCCCATCAATCGCCTGAATTCCTGCCCTTCCCTTCATCTCGGTATGCCGCAAGACTCTGTTCTGGCGCCAGTCCATGCGGTAGACGCCCGCACCTGTCAGCACCTGAATTTCGCTCTCGGAACGAAACTGAACTCCATAGACCCGTCCCTGAAACACGGATGGCACTCCAGCGGGCGTAATGCCCTGCCGCGTGGTGACCACACCCGGATCCGTCACCGCGCGAACCGGCCGTTCGACGGTCTGCGCCCACGCCACGCCCATGCCAATGCCGAGAATCAGGTAAGGAATCATGCCGTTATTTTACGTGCAGAATGTGAACAGAAAATGGCAAAGTTGCAAATACCTGCCCGGCTGTGCCAGTCTATTAAGTTTTCCTGAACAAAAATGCCGCCTAAATCCGTTCGTGTCCTCTACCATGACCATTGCTTTGACGGCTCGGCGTCTGCTGCCTTCTTCAGCCAGTTCTACCAGGACCGAATTGACCCTCTTGCAACCTTCCGCTACACCGGGATGGCGCACAAGGCCGATCAGCTGTTCGAGGATTCTCTTTTCGACGGAGACGAGAACGCGATCGTTGACTTTAAGTACTCGCCGCACCCGGCTCTCACGTGGTGGTTCGACCACCATCAAAGCGCCTTCCTCAGCGCCGCCGATGCGGAGCACTTCCGGACGCAGCGCCACGGCAACTACTATTTCGACCCCACTTTCCGTTCCTGCACTTACTTCATCGCCTCGATCGCCAAGGAGAAGTTTGGGTATCACAATCCCGGGCTGGATGAACTGGTCCGATGGGCCGACATTATCGACGGAGCGCAGTATAAGAGTCCAAAAGAAGCGGTAGGGCTTGGCGCGGCCGCCATGAAGCTCACCTTGGTGATTGAATCGGCAAAAGGCTCCGACATCGTTCAGCAGATCATCGGACACATGCGGCACCGATCGCTCGATGAGATCATCGAACTACCTGAGATCCAGGCGATCTTCCAGCCACTCTATGCGCGACACCGTATGCTGATTGACCTGATCCGAAAACGGTCCCGTGCCGACGGCAAGGTTATTTTTTTCGATCTGATTGAGGATGGGATCGAAGGGTACAACAAGTTCATACCCTACTACCTCTTCCCGGAGAACATCTATACCGTCTCGGTTTCCACTTCCACCTTTCGGACCAAGGTCAGCGTCGGATCGAACCCGTGGCAGGCAGATCGGGTTGCCCACAATATCGCCACGATTTGTGAAAGGTACGGAGGCGGTGGGCATCCCAAAGTAGGCGCTATCAGCTTCCCTATCGGAGCGGTTGAGGATGCCCGGAAGGCAGCCAAAGAGATCGTCGAAGAGCTACACACTTAACGAAGCGAGACTTTATACCAGCGGTCCGGATCCCCCCTCGGTTTTCGGCCATTGCTGCCGGGCACCAGGAACAAATCGCCGGGCCCGACGATGGATCCAACGGGAATGGGGCTAATGTCCACTCGGGGCGAACGCAACTGGACCTGTTCCTGCTTTTCCACTACGGCGCGCAAGACACTCTCTGAGATTCCCCGCCGCGCCAACAAAGCCAGTGCGTCCGCGCTGGTATCGAACGAGGTCCGTTTGTGACGAACCAGATCGACGAGAAGCCCGTCACCCACGCCGGCTTGGGCGAGGACAACCAGACCGTCATTGGTAAGGACATGGCGAGGTAGCGCTATCGTCTCCGGTTCGGCCGCCACGCAGACCGCGGCGATGGCCAGTGTCAGAATCATCCGCATAGCTCACTCATCGGATCGCAGTTTCATTCCTTTAGTCGAAGGATTTCGCCGATGAGAGGCTTAGCATGATCCTCGCACTCGCGCTCCTTCTGCCCGACGCGTTGCTCCATCGCCCCTACTTCCCTGAGCCGGGCTATACGCCCGTAAATTCTCGTTGCCCGATGCCTGTCGCCAGCGTCCGGCTCACGGCGGGCCAGTTACCGCCGGGCCTTAGACTCACACCACGAGGCGAATTAGAGGGCATTCCAGTTTCCCCAGGAGAGTTTCCGTTCACTTTGGAATTCAGCGATGGCTGCGCCGTACGTCACGAGGTGAGAACGATCCGGGTGATCCCCGCGCCTATACTCACAGCGGAAGCCGAAGTTCTCGACTTTCATTGTCCCTTCAACGCTCCCGATTACCCTGGCGGCATCGTCCGTGTCTCGGGTTCGGTTCCGGGCCGGCCGTACCGCGCTGAAGTCCTTTATCCGGAGGCGAAAGGGGATCCTTGGCTGAAGGTTTCCATGCGGGACGGCGCCATCCCGTCTGAGGGTCAGGCACTGGAGTCGGACCTGCTTTTGCTCTCCATCCACCCCGGCAGGCTTCCCGAGGGAACCTACCTCGCGCGTTTACGGGTTTCCACCTGGCAAGGCGCGAACACGCCCGAGTTGGAATTCCGCCTCCGGATCGACACGGCCCAGTCCGTTTTCGCGAAGCTGACAGCATTTAAGAGCCCTGTTTCGATCCTCGAGCCAGTACTCGCGCCGCCCAGTGTCCAAACAATATCTCCGCCGCGAATCCCCCAAACAGGTGCGCCAGTCTTCCCCAAGCACCAGCCGAGACCTAAACCAGCGGCCAAACCCGGCCCACCGGCGGGCCGCAGCAGCAGCCGGTCCCGCGTGCTGCCCTTTCCTAAAGTCATCATCCAAAGCCCCGCCACAACCGCTGCACCGGCGAAAACGCTCGTGCAGTCACACGCAAAGGGTCCAACGCCAACTCCCAGCAAGCCGAAGGAACCCCCGCCAGCACGGACGAAACCCTCCGCAATGCCGCCACCGGCCAAGGGTCACTGAAAACGCACCGTAGCGCTCAGTACCCCAATTCGCGCAACTTCTCCAGGTTCAAGTCGTCGGAGCCGCGCCACCGCATCAACTTCTCCACATATTTGGCGAGCACATCGGTCTCCAGGTTGACGAATTCCCCAACTCCGTAGCTCCCCAGCGTGGTCTTTTCAAATGTATGGGGGATAATCGTGACACCCATGACACGATCTTCCATCGAGGCGACCGTCAGGCTGATCCCATCAATGGCAACTGACCCTTTCCACACCAGATAACGGTCCAGTTCCGCGGGAACGCGCACTCGCAACCACCAGTTGTCGTTGCCAATTGAGCTTAACCCGAGGAACTCCCCGGTTCCATCGACATGACCCTGTACGATATGGCCGCCGAGACGGCCGTTCGGCGACATCGGCCGTTCCAGGTTCACCCGGCGCCCTGGGCGAAGGTCGCCGATATTTGTCCGTTTCATAGTTTCGGGGGCGATATCGGCCGCGAAACTGTCGGGCCTCAGATCCACGGCGGTTAGGCAAACCCCATTCACCGCAATGCTCGCGCCTGGGAACGCATCGGCCAGCACGGTCGAACATCCGATTCGCAAGCGGGCTCCATCGCCCCGGCGCTCGAGGGCGACGACCGCGCCCAATTCCTCGACAATTCCAGTGAACATCAGCTTCGCGCTCCCCGTGCGACCCACGCTTCAACGGCGAACTCATCCCGGCTCATCGGGTGCAATTTAACGTCACGGAACAGCATGGCATCGGCACGCCGTCGCCGGCCGCGTCCGCCGGCGACGGGCAACGACTGGAGTCCGCCAAAGATCTTCGGCGCATAGTAGAAGAAAATCTTATCTACGATTCCCGCGTCGAGAGCCGCTCCGTTTACCTTACTGCCGGCCTCGATCATGAGCGATTGGTATTGCCGTCCCGCTAGGAGTTCCACGAGCGCCCGCAAATTGGTGCGGCCATCGGCACCGTCGAGCACGGCAACCTCTACCCCAGCCTTCTCGATTACTCTGCGCCGCTCGACGCTCGCCGCCGAGGTAGTGGCGACAAGTAGGTCGCCCGGGCCACTCCGCACCATCAGGGAATCGGGTTTGAGTCGCAATTGGGAGTCGAGAACAATCCGCAGTAGCGGCCGGCTGCGGGCCAAACCAGTTCGGTCGGTCAACGCGCAGTCATCGGCCTCGACGGTTCCAATACCAGTGACAATGGCATCCGTCAGGTGACGAAGTTGCTGTACGTGGGCACGGGCTTTCTCCGACGTGATCCAGCCTTCATTGTCATCCGGAGCGGCAATCTTCCCATCCAGGGTTAATGCACTCTTGAGCGTAACCAGCGGACGGCGCTCCCGCATGTAGAAGCAGAACGGCTCATTCAACGACTCCGCTTCCGCCGCAAAGGCAGCCGCAATCGAGACGGAGATCCCAGCGGCTCGGAGACGGGCAAAACCCTGTCCGCTAACAAGCGGATTTGGATCTTCCATGGCCGCCACGACGGACGACACTCCTGCGCCCACCAGCGCCTCCGCACAGGGCCCCGTGCGACCCTGGTGGGCGCAGGGTTCCAATGTCAGATAGACTGTAGCCCCACGCGCCCGTTCGCCCGCCTCTTCCAGGGCCATTACTTCGGCGTGTTTCTGACCCGCATAGACGTGGTACCCGCGGCCGACCACTTCGCCGTCCTTCACTACAACAGCACCCACCGCCGGGTTCGGACTCGTCTGCCCAAGCCCTTTCCGCGCCTCGGCGAACGCCAAACCCATGTATTCGTTTGTCATAAAGCCTCAGTCGAAGAGCGACGCGATGTACTGCTCCGGATCAAATGGCAGCAGGTCGGTCACTTTCTCTCCCACGCCCACGTACCTTATCGGGACGTTGAGCTCCCGGGCGATAGCAATTGCAATGCCGCCCTTAGCGGTACCATCTAGTTTCGTCAGCACAATCCCGGTAACCCCGCCGGCCTCGGTGAACTTTCGGGCCTGCTCTAGTCCGTTCTGCCCGGTAGTCGCATCGAGGACCAGGTAAACTTCGTGAGGCGCGTCGGGGATTACACGCCCGGCGGTCCGGCGCATCTTATCCAGTTCCAGCATCAAATTTTCTTTGTTGTGCAGCCGGCCCGCGGTATCGACGATCACAACGTCGGCTTTTCGCGCCTTGGCCGCCACCAGCGCATCGTAGACCACCGCGCTGGGGTCCGCACCCTGCCCTTGGCGGATGATGTCGGTCTCAGCCCGATCGGCCCAGACTGCCAATTGTTCAATCGCCGCGGCGCGGAAGGTATCGGCGGCAGCCATGATTACCGTCTTGCCACCTTCCTGGATCCTCCGCGCCAGTTTCCCGGTGGTGGTCGTCTTCCCAGCTCCGTTCACGCCCACCATCATGATGACCAGCGGCGGCGAGGAAACCCGAGCCTCTGGCCGGTCGGCGGCCTGCAGAACCTCCAGCAAATGGGCGCGAATCAGCGTCCGCAACTCGCCGGAGTCGGCCACGAGATTGCGATCGACCCGCTGACGGATTGTCTCCAAAACGTCCGTGGCGGTACGCACTCCGACATCGGCGGTAATCAGGGCGTACTCGAGTTCATCCAGCAGATCGGCATCGATCTGTTTCTTGCCATGAACCACATCTTCGATCCGGTTCACCAGTCCGGCACGCGTCTTCTCAATACCCTGCTTCAGCCGATCCAACAGGCTGCCGCCACCGTCACCTGAGCCAAAAATGGAAGAGATCATCCGAGATCCCATGATACCAAGGTGATTTTTGGTTAATTACCGTGATGGTTTCGCCGATACGATTCTCGCGTTACTATTGAGAGATCACGATGGAAACCGCGCCGCAGGGCCGCATTGGGCGTTACGTCATCCAGGGAGAACTTGGCCGTGGCGCGATGGGTGTCGTCTATCGCGCTCAGGACCCCGCCATTGGCCGAACCGTGGCCGTGAAGACGATCCGCATCGGCCAGTTCAACGACGAACGGGAGATTAAGCACGTTCAAGAACGGATGATGCGGGAGGCGCAGGCAGCCGGCATCCTGTCGCACACGAATATCGTGACCATCTACGATATTCAGCATGAGAATGACACGGCGTTCATTTTCATGGAATTCGTCGACGGCGACACATTGGAAAAGATCCTGCTTGCGGACACCCCCATCGACAAGCAGCTGATCCTAAAGATCCTTAAGCAAGCTGGTGAGGCGCTGGACTATGCCCATCAGCGGGGAATCATCCACCGAGACGTTAAACCAGCGAACATCATGGTCCGCAAGGACGGTGTGGCAAAAATCGCCGATTTTGGTATCGCCCGCATGCAATCGCATTCGCTGACGCAGACCGGGCAGATTCTTGGCACTCCGAATTACATGTCGCCGGAACAGATTTCCGGAAAACCCGTCGACGGGCGAGCCGACCAGTATTCCCTAGCGGTGATGTTGTATGAGGTGTTAACGGGAGAAAAGCCGTTCGTGGCAGATTCCCTGCCCACCCTCCTGTTCCGGGTTGTGAGCGAGGCGCCTCAGCCCGCGCCTCGGCTGAACCCCACACTGAGCCCGGACATCGATCGAGTTCTGCAGCGCGCTTTAGCCAAGAATCCCGAAGAGAGATTCCCGACGTGCACTGAGTTTGTACGAGCACTCGAAGTTGCTTGCCAGACCGCACCGGGGTGGACGACACTTCCTCGCGGCGGGAGCCTGTCGCAGCCGACCCACGCGGGATTACCCCCCTCGCAACCGGCTCCGAAGCATATTGTTGTGCCGGGTCAGGAAACCATCGCCGCAGCGCCAGCTAAACCCGCAACTCCGACCGTCCCGCCCGCCCCCGTGGTCCAACCAAAGCCGGCGCCCCAACCGGCACCTGCGCCCCAACCGGCTCCGGTCTCGCCCGCTCCGGCCCCAACTCCCGTTGCCGCACCAACGCCGGTTCCGGCGGCTGATCCACGCAAAGTGCGGCCGGCGCCAAAGCCGAAAATCAATACCTTGGCAGTCGTGGGCGTCGCCGTGGCCGCAGCTCTGATCGGCGCAGTTGCAATTGGGGTGAAGATGAAGCAGGACCGGCAGGACCCTGGACCGGCAGAGACCGCGACGACCAATCAGCCCTCCACACCCCCACCGAGCCAACCGGCCTCGCCCGCTCCAACTACGCGACCTCCAGCGCCGAAAGCGCCGGAAGTGGGAAAGACGACGCCGGCGAATGCGCCCGGCTCCGGGGAAACAAAGCCGGCTGTGACGGCGGCATCCGCCGTTTCGATTCGAACCACACCCGAAGGTGCGCGAGTCATCATCGACGACGGCAAGTTTCCGCCCTGTACAAGTCCCTGCCTGGTGGAACTGCCCAGTGGCCGCCACACCGCTACAATCGCCGTGGACACGTACCGAACCGAGAATAGAATCTTCTACGTTCCGCAGGATTCAACGATCGCGGTCAATCTGGAAAAGCGGAAGGGAATGTTGGAAGTGAACAGCACCCCATCCGGTGCAACAGTCACGATCGATGGGGCCGAGCATCCCCAGAAGACGCCAGTGATGATTCCGCTGGTTGTCGGCAAACACACCGTGGTCGTTTCCCTGCCCGGGAAACCTGCGTACACGCAAAGCTTCGAGATGCGCTCCGAAGCCACGATCAGCCTGCAGCCAAACTGGGCAAACTAGCCGCGCCTGGCCATTGGCGTTAGTGGTTGGAGGGAGTGGCGTCCTACGAATGCCGACCGGCACATGCGGGATCCCGATTAGGGTTGGGAATATGATAGTGTTGCCTAAACGCCCTAATCGCTTTGCCGTGCTTCAAAAGCGAGGGCCAGGGTCCAAGTTGAAAGCAAGAGGTTCATTCAAATGTCAACAATCGTGCGCCGATTGGCGCTCTTCGTCGCGCTATGCGCGATATCGTTATTTGCTCAATCAGAACGCGGCACCATCACCGGAACAGTGCGCGACGCCTCTGGCGCCGTCATCCCGGGCGCCAAAGTCGTTCTTACGAACACTCTCACAGGTGTGAGCTCGACCGCTCCGTCCAATGACGACGGCGATTACACCGTTCCCCAACTCCAAGTCGGCACCTACACGGTCCGCGTGGAAAAGCAGGGCTTCCGTCCGGCCAGCATCACCGGCCTGGTGCTGAACGCATCGGCCACGGTCCGTGCCGATGCCACGCTCGAAGTTGGCACCTCCGTTCAGGCCGTGGAAGTCTCGGCGAGCGCCCTGGCGCTTTCTACGGAAAACGCAAAGTCAAGTGTCACTATCGACAACAAGCTCGTTGATGAACTCCCTCTGGTCGTCGGCGGCGCGATGCGCAGCCCGTTCGATCTAGCCGCCCTCACTCCGGAGGCGAAGAACGTTGGCGGTGACAACGGATTCATTCTAGGCGGCGGTCAGGCGGCCGGCTACGGTACGAATCTGGACGGCGTCTCCGCCAACACCACTCGCGCACTTTCCCAAAGCTGGGTGGCCGTCAACGCTCCGTCTATCGAAGCGGTTACCGAGTTCACGGTTGACACCAATGGATTCAAGGCAGAGTTCGGGCAGGCCACTGGCGGCATCATGAGCTTTGCGTCCAAATCGGGTACGAATAATCTGCACGGTTCGGTTTACGAATTTCTGCGAAACAACGCGCTCGACGCAAACAATTTTTTCAACAATGCCCGCGGTATTGCCCGGCCGATCTACAAGCAACATGATTTTGGCTTCTCAGCCGGCGGCCCGGTGGTCATTCCGAAAATCTACAACGGCAAGAACAAGACGTTCTTCTTTACCTCTTACGAGGCATTCCGCAATCGCGCCGGCGCAACTGGAGCACAGCGCACAGTTCCCACGCCCGAGATGTACGGCGGCGACTTCCGGAACTGGGTAAACGCGGCCGGCGCACAGATTCCGATTTATAACCCCACCACGCAGACGACAAATGCGGCTGGGCTGGTGACTCGGCAGCCGTTCCCGAACAACCAGATTCCGGCTAGCCTGTTCGATCCGGAGATCGTCAAGGCGCTCGGCGTGTTCCGTAGCGATACGGTCCCGACACCCAATAACGGCGCTGCCCCTGGTACCGTCGGCTATGTACAGAACAACTACCTTGTGACCCAGGGTACGGTGGTTCGGCCAAACACCAAGTTCAGCGTAAAAGGTGACCACGTCTTCAGTGACAAACACCGCATTTCCGGCTACTGGGGCTACAATCGTTCCTACGAAAACCCCGGCCCGAACGGTCCGGCCGACTTGCCGGGTCTCTTCGTGAACTTCAACGACACTCGCCGCTTCTCCGACGTGTTTCGTGGGAGCTGGGACTGGAACATTACCCCTACCATCTTTAACCACTTTTATGGCGGTGGGAATAACTGGAAAGAGAACCACGATCCGCCCCAGGCCACGGTGCTGAGCGGCATCGATTGGAAGTCCCGGTTCTGCGCCATCAACGTTGCTGACTGCTCCCAGAACCTTGTCAACATGAACTTCTCTAACGGCTATAGCCAGTGGGGCGGTCGTGCGAACAATGGTTCTGAGAATTTCGTAAAGCAGTTCGCCAATGACGTGACCATCATCAAGGGCAAGCACACCATCAAGTTCGGCGTGCAGGCTCTTTATCAGTACTACAACGGCTTTGGCCGGCAATGCGTATCCGGTTGCATGACGTTCGACTTTAAGCACACGGGCCGAGGTCAGGGCGACACCAACTTCACCACTGCCGGTGGAAGCCCCATCGCCTCCATGTTGCTTGGCTACGCCTCCGATGGCGTTGCTGAAACGGTTCGCTACATCGGCCAGCAATGGCCTTCTTACGCCGGATTCATCCAGACCGACTGGCGGGCGAAGCCCAACCTGATGATAAACCTGGGTCTGCGTTGGGAGACCATGTTGCCGCCCACCGGCGAAAACGACCACTGGAGCGACTTTGCTCCGGATCGTCCGAACCCGCTCGCCGACAACATCAAAGGCGCCCTGATTTACGCCGGTACCGGTGAAGGCCGCGAAGGCACTCGTACACTGGCCGACAGCTACTACAAGGCGTTTGGCCCGCGCTTCGGCATGGCCTACACCTACAAGGAAAAGACGGTCATCCGCGCTTCGGCCGGGCTGAGCTATGGCAACATCACGACAGTTACCGGTTCGACGCATCAACGCGGTTTCACGCTCGGTCTGAACTTCCCGGACACGACCAACGGCAACCAGCCCTCGTACCTAGTGAAGAACGGTTTGCCGGCTTGGTCGGCGCCTCCGTTCATCAACCCAAGCTTTGCGAATCGCGACTCCATGCCTTGGTGGCAGGGGAGCGAAGCGACGACGCCACCGGCCTTTGTCACGTGGAATCTTTCCATCCAGCGGCAGTTGTCGCCGACGATGGTCATGGAGACGAGCTATAACGCTTCCCTCGGCTCTGGTCTGCAAGCTGGGCTCTTGAACTACAACCAGCTTCATCCAGACATGCTGACCCGATACGGCGCGACACTGCTTAACTCCTCGGTGACGTCGGCGGCGGCGGTAGCCGCTGGAATCCGGCTTCCCTACTCCAGCTTCGCGCAGCCTTCTGGACTGCGTGGTACTGGCGGCTGGGGATCCCAGGCAACCGTTGGGCGGGCGCTCCGCCCCTATCCGCAGTACAACGCGATCGACACTGGCGGCGGTGGTGGTGACCATTCCGGCCACTCCACCTATCACGCCGGTATGATTCGTTTTGAAAAACGCTACTCGGGCGGTCTGCAGTTCCAGACCTCGTATGTCTTCTCGAAGCTTCTCACCGACGCGGATAGCTATTGGATCGGTGGCGCGGCCATGGATCACTACAATCGTGGCCTGGAAAAGTCCATCGGACAGTACGACATCACCCACAACTTCAAGATCGGCACCGTCTATGATCTGCCGTTCGGGAAGGGCAAGAAGTTCCTGGCGACCAGCCGGGTGGCCGATGCTGTGGTTGGCGGATGGCGCGTCTCGGGGATCGCGTACTACTCGAGCGGGCAGCCGCTTGGACTTGGAACCAGCAACTCGATGCCGCTGTTCAGCGGTGGTCTGCGGCCGATTATTTCGACCTATGACGGATGGCGTGCGCCAACGCGCGGTAGCGACTTCGACCCGTTCGTAGATCGCTTCGTGCAGCCGGCCAGTTTCTTCCCGGCCCAGCCCGCGAATACCTTTGGCAATCAGACCCGCTATAACCCGAACTTCCGTCAGTTCGGAAACTACAACGAGAACATCTCCATTTCGAAGACGTTCGCAATCAAGGAACAGGTTCGTCTGGACTTCCGTGCGGAGGCCTTCAACGCCTTCAACCGGGTTCGTTTCGGCACGGGCAGCCTGAGTCTGCAGAGCAATCAGTTCGGTCAATTGACTGGCTCGGGTGACCTGTTGAACTCGCCACGTTCCATGCAGTTGGCTCTAAAGTTGTATTTCTAGGCCATCGCATCAAAGCAACCAAAGCGAAGAGGGCGGCCCGTTGGGCCGCCCTCTTCGCTTTTTGTTTTCCGCTTCCTTATTGCCAGCGTTCGTCGAAGAACCCTGCCGCCGTCACTTTTCCGGGATAGCGGCCATCTGCCGGAGTTGTCACATCGATCACCGCCCAGTCGGGCAACTTTGCGATCTGACGGGCGTTGTTGAGATTGTCGAATTCGCGGAAGGTGAAACCGCTATTCAAAACAACATATTTCTTGTCGTTCAGCGGGTTCGGGTAGATGAGAGTGGGATAGTGGGTGGCCGCAGCAAAGCGCTGCCCTTTCATCGTGACGAAATCAGCAGTCCATTGAACGGGCAGACCACCCATCACCTTTGCCATCACGACATTGGAGGCCGGATCCCCCCAAAGCACCAGGTTGTGAGTGGCGATGTCGGCCTCTGTGACATCGACATCTTTTTTCACCCTCGCGTCCCCCCGAAACTGACGGCGCCACTCGCGGATGGCGCGCTGCTGCTCGGCGGCGATGCGTTGGCCAGCCGCTCCGGCTGGAGCACCGGACGGAACGACGAACAGGAATGAGTTCATGAAGGCGTCGTCGATGGGCCCCTGCAGACCATGACGCTTTACCTTTCCGGCCGGACGAGCCTGAGCAACCGCCCACTTGCCAGCGGTTTTTGTTAGCGAGACCGTCCACGAACGATCACTCGCCGGACCAGGCACAGCCAGTGTTTGACCATCGATGGAGACTGCGGACTTCCCTATCAATTCAACCGGGGCGCCGCCAGGGCCAAAATCAATGGTCAATGCAGAAACATTAGACGAGGTTACGCGAATAGTCGTCCCTTCGACGGCCGCCTCAACGGCGGCTTTCTCCCAGTGTTTCTCCAGGCCATCCAAGACGACCCACTTCATGCGGTTGTAGCGAAGCGTATAGGTCACGAATTTCACGCGGCGCGGCCAGGCATCCCTACCCCGCGCCGCGATGGCGTCCAACCGGCGATCAATCTCCACCTTCGAATCCGGGTGGTAGCGGTGTGGCGTATTCGGCCCGATGATATGGGTCATCGGAATGCCCTCTTTACCCAGGTACACCGCCATCAGATCGGCAGCCTGTTTCTGCCCGTCAATCTCGCCGGAGTACGCGACCAAGGGAACATTCGTGAAATTCGCGGCGTAGAGAGTGGCATCATACATTCGCCACAAGATCTGCTCCCAGGGAGGCGTCCGCTCACCGCGCGCCGCCAGCTTGAGAAATTCGGCCGACTCACTGAACCCAGCGCCCGGCGCAACGGCAGCCCATCGCCCTGCATGGTGGGCGCCGAAGTGCCAGGCCGCCGCACCGCCCATTGAGAACCCACGAACCAGGATCCGTTCGTCATCGACGGCATATTGCTTACGCATAGCGTCCAGGGCCTCAAAAAGGTCAACTTCGCCGGCGAACTTGTTCGCGTTGCAGTAGCGGCCGTAGAGGTGAAGTACGATCGTGTCAGCCGGAGTGAACTCGCCTGGCCGAGACATCCGTTCAGAGAGAAAGTTCACTTCGCTCAACTTTTCGTTCCTTCCATGAAACCAAGCGTCAACGCGCCACTTTCGAGGGAGCTTGGGATCATAACCAGGCGGGACAACAAGTCCATAGGGCTGAATGGACCCGTCAATCTTCGAGACATAGCCACGTACCACCAAGCCGGCTGAACGGCTCCAGGACGCTTCGCCACGGAGGAGTTCGGCAGCCCGTTTGTGGCCTTCAGCCAGGAGAGCTTTTGCCTTGGGTATGTCAGCCGCGTCGAAGAATTCGTTATAGGTTAGCGCGTAGCGCACGGCTTCGCGAAAGATGAGCACGTCAGGCAACAGGGTGTGCCTGCCGAGCGAGTCAATACTGGCCGAGAGGCGTAGCAACCCGGCCTCCAGTTCCTTGCGGTCGTTGTCTGAAACCGGCACGCCCGGAGGCGGTACAGGCCTGTCCTGCGCTGGCACCATAAAACCTGCCAGCAGGGCAATCAATAGAGCGGCTCTTCGCCGGGGGGCCTTGTTTTCCATCGTCGGTGTATCCATAGCCATTGGTCTGGGTAGGCCCGGATCGCGCGCTCCAGAGCGTTCTGGATCCGCTGGGTATCGATAAGCGTATTGCCGGTAATACCGACAGGCTCGTCAAACCGCAGGACAAACTTGCGCTCGTCCGGACTCCAGATAGCATATCCGGGAATGACAGTAGCACCGGTGCGCGCGGCCAATTTTGCAAATGTCGGGCTGACGCAGGCCTTTCGCCCAAAAAAATTGACAAACAGTCCTTCGTCGAGCCCGACATTCTGATCCACCAGAATTCCAACGGCCCGATTGTCCTTCAGCGCCTGGAAGATACCGCGGGCAGCTTCCTTCTTCCCGAGAATGACATTGCCGCTAGCGGCCCGGCGCGCCTCGACGAATGCGTCGAGATGGGGATTATCCAGCGGACGAACCACTACGTGCATCGGCTCGGCCATGAGGGCGTGGCTGAAGGCGCTAAGTTCCCACGCGCCCAGGTGGAGTGTGGCAAAAAGTACCCCTTTGCCCGCGGCCTTAGCCGCCGTGAAATGGTCGAACCCCTCATAGCGGATCCATTCGTGAACATTTGACGCGTCAATCCGGCCCATTCGGGCAAACACCACAAGTTGGCGCGCAATGGCACGCCATACGCCGCGGGACAGCGACTGCGGCAGGTCTGCCAGTTCCAGATTCCGTCGCGCAACACGGGAAAGCTTAGGGACAGCGACCCGGAGAAACTGCGCGTAGCACCACGCGAGGGCATAGCTAAAGGCCCAAGGCCCATAAGAAAGGGTACCGAGCGCCATTCGCGCGAAAGCGTACTCTACCCGATTGCGGAAACGACTTCGCTGGGCCACTTCCCTCTAGTCTATCCATCCGCCGCCGAGCACGAGGTCGCCATCGTAGAACACGGCTCCTTGGCCGGGCGTAACCGCACGCTGGGGAGTGTCGAATTGAACGGTGATGCGGGTATCGTCGCCGGCCGGCGCGAGTGTTGCCGCGGCCGGAACATGACGGTTTCGGATCCGCACTTCGGCGCGGCGGGGAGCGGTGAGGGGAGGAATCGAAATCCAGTTTACGGAGCCGACCGAAAATGAGGTCGTTTGCAGTTCGTCGCCGCGGCCCACGATGACCCGCCGTGTCTCCGGCTGCGTGGAGATGACATAGAGCGGTTCGCCCGCAGCGACCTTCAGCCCCCGACGCTGACCAACCGTATAGCTGTGGTAGCCGGCGTGTTCTCCAAGTACCTCTCCGCCAGAGGTAACAATATCGCCGCTCATGTCTGGGAGTGGAATGCCCTGTTCCCGGCAGTAGGCTTCTATGAACGCTTTATAGTCCCCATTGGGGACGAAGCAGATTTCTTGACTGTCGCCCTTCTCGGCGACCGGCAGTTCGAGCGACTTGGCCAACTCCCGCACCTGGCTCTTGACCATGCCACCCAAAGGGAAGAGAGTGCGCGCGAGTTGGGATTGCGTGAGACCAAATAGGAAATAGGTTTGATCCTTGGAGGCATCGGCGGCACGACGAAGCTCCCAACGGCCCGATTCCGGGTGCTGCGTGATCCGGGCGTAATGCCCCGTGGCAATTTTTTCCGCCCCAATTCCTTCGGACATCTCGATAAAGGTATCGAATTTGATGAAGTTGTTACAAAGCGTACAGGGAATCGGCGTACGACCGTGAAGGTAGTCATCCACGAACGGCTTGACGACTGCGCGTTCAAACGCATCCTCAAAGTTCACGACGTAATACGGAATCCCGATGAGTTGGGCGACATAGCGAGCGTCGTAGACGTCATCGATCGAACAGCAGCGGCCGGTAGGCTTATCGCTCGCCAGTTCCGGCAATCGACGCTGGTTCCACAGTTGCATGGTCATCCCGACGATGTTCGCCCCGTCGCGCTTCATCAGTCCCGCGACAACAGACGAATCGACTCCGCCGCTCATGGCGACGGCGATGAGTGGCGCGTTAGACATAGACGGGTGACAACCTCCGAAGATGGGCGGCGGACGCCACGACCGCGTCAACAAGCGCATCGACTTGCTCTTCCGTATTGCCGAGTCCAAGAGAAAAGCGGATAGAGGATTTGGCCTGTTCGCGGGAGAGCCCAATTGCCATCAGAACGTGGGAGGGTTCTACCGCACCACTGGAACAGGCCGCACCACTGGAAACGGCGAAACCACGGAGATCTAATGCGATCACCATCGCCTCGCCCTCAATACCCGCAAAACGAATATTGGTGGTGTTCGGGACGCGGGGAGAGGCGCCCGCATTGACAATGGCGCCTGGCACGTTAGAAACAATGGAACTCTCGAGCCGGCGGGTCAACGCGGCCAACCGATGGAGGTCGCGTTCGAGTTCGACAGCCACGCCGAGGGCCA
This sequence comes from uncultured Solibacteraceae bacterium, assembly GCA_964430625.1. Lineage (GTDB taxonomy): Bacteria > Acidobacteriota > Terriglobia > Bryobacterales > Bryobacteraceae. The sequence goes on along the minus strand of CAYSFR010000027.1, from coordinate 62,286 downwards.
CTGCACCCGGAACATTCTCCGTTCCCGCACGCCTGCCAAGTTCGTGCCGGCCGCCGACCTGGCGGGGATGGATCTCCACGCCCTGTTTCACGTACAAGGCGCCAATCCCTTTTGGCGCATTCAGCTTGTGGCCCGAAATGGTGTACATGTCAACATTCGACAGATCGACATTGATCTTGCCTGCTGCCTGCACCCCATCCGAATGGAAGAGCGCTCCGGCTGCATGCGCAATCTCGGCCAGTGCGGCAATGTCCTGCACAACGCCGAGTTCGTTATTGGCGTGCATGATGGACACTAGGGCGGTATCGGGCCGCATGGCTGCGCGGATGTCCTCGGGATGAATCATTCCACCAGAGTCCGCCTTAACAAATGTCGCGTCAATCCCGCGGCAAGCCGAAAGTACCGCGGGATGTTCAATGTTCGACGTAACAATGTGGCCGCGGACACCAAGGATGGCAAGGTTATCGGATTCCGTGCCACCGCTCGTGAAGACGATCTCTTTCGGGGAACAGCCCAAAAACCGCCCTATACGCCGGCGTGCCTGCTCGAGGGCCTGTTTCGCCTGCTGGCCTGGCTGATGGATACTGGAGGCATTCCCGAATCCATCTCGGAGGAGGGGCAGCATAGCGTCGATCACCGCGGGGGCGACGGGCGTCGTCGCGTTGTGGTCAAAATAGTAGCGCTCCACAGCCTCTCTCCCCCTTTATTCTACCAATGGCTATTCGCAAACCCCTGATTACTTTGACTACAGACTTCGGGCAGGCAGACCACTTCGTGGCAGCGATGAAAGGCGTCATCTGTTCCATTTGCCCGGAGGCCACCATCGTGGACCTGACCCACGAGTTGCGTCCGTTTGATGTTACCGAGGCGGCGTTCACGTTCGGGGAGGCTTGGAAATGGTTCCCCAAGGGAACGGTTCACGTCGTGGTGGTTGATCCGGGCGTGGGTTCGGCCAGGAGACCGCTGCTTGTCAGTGCGGGTGGCCAGTATTTCCTGGGACCCGACAACGGGATTCTTACGTCCGCGTTGTCGGTTGAAAAAGCGAGGGTCCGGGAAGTAACCTCCCGGCAGTACTTCCTTTTCGATTTGAGCAGCACATTCCACGGGCGCGACGTCTTTGCGCCGTGCGCGGCCCATCTTGCCTCCGGGGTAAGGTCCGCTGCGTTTGGCAAGCCGGTCAACGACGGCTTACGCCTGAAGATGGACGCCCCGTCACAAACTTCAAAGCGGCAGTGGACAGGTACCATCCTGAAGATCGATCGATTTGGCAACATCATCACGAATTTTCGGGTCGCGGACTTCCCATGGATTCGAACCAACCCATTTTCGTTCGCGGTCGGGTACGAGCAGGTTGGCCGGCTGACCGGACATTATGCGGAATGCGAATATGGCGAACTATATGCGATCCCCGGGTCGAGCGGATTCGTGGAGATCATCATGCGGGAAGCAAGCGCGGCAAAGCGCCTGGGCGTCGCATCAGGAGCGCTCGTGGAGTTGACTGGCTGGGCACGGGAAGATGCCTGAACTGCCGGAAGTGGAGGCGGTGTGCCGCCGCCTTCGAAGTGAGGCGGCGGGAAGCCTCATCACGAGACTCCGACTCTTGCGGCCGTCCATCGCTAAAGGCGAAGTGGAGCAACTCTGCCGTCGATCGAAGTTGGATCGCGTGGAGCGGCGAGGGAAGAACATCTTCCTTCATCTTTCCGGTGGCGGGATTCTGCATATCCATTTGCGGATGACTGGGAACCTGTACGTCATCCCGGATTTCCGATTTCTAGTCAGTTCCGTACGCGCGGTCTGGGAGCTTTCCGATGGCCGCGGAATCGTGTTCGAGGATCCACGTGCGTTGGGACGAATAGCCGTGGTGGTACCGGAAGGGATGCCGGAACTTGGCTGGGAGCCCCTCGATCCGGGATTTACGCCGGAGGTACTGGCAGAGATGGCGATGGGAACAACTCGACCGGCGAAGTCATTTCTTCTCGATCAGTCGAAAATAGCGGGATTAGGCAACATTTACGCGGCCGAAGCCCTTTTCCGGGCTGGAATTGATCCGAGAACGGCGATGAGTTCTCTGCGGAATGGACAGGCGGCCAGGCTGCACGCTGCGATCGTCGAGGTAATGTCGGGTGCGGTGGAGTCCGTCTATGAGCTATATTCGCGGCCTGGGAATCTAATTGAGGCCGAGCGGCAGTCGCTAATGGTGTACGGCCGGGAGGGAGAAAATTGCCGGATATGCGGAAAAGCAGTTTTGCGCCTGGCTCAGGGAGGGCGCTCGACCTACTATTGCGGGCGATGTCAACGATAACTGTCGGCGCCTGCGAACGCCGCCTCAGGAAGGGTCCAGGAGAAGGGGGGATGGTACAATCCTAGTATTCGCTGTCCTCCCGGCCGGGCCGCTGTGCCACTTTGTACGGCACGGGGTCCAATCATTTAGCCGCACATGAGCACAGATACCACGCCCGTCAGCCGGGCACTTGCATTTCGACAGGCGCTTGCGCAAGGAGTCCTTGTCGCTGACGGTGCGATGGGGACGATGTTGTATGAAAAGGGCGTTTTCATTAACCGTTGTTACGACGAGCTAAACCTGTCGACGCCAGCCATTGTTCGTGAAGTGCACGAAGCCTATGTGAAGGCCGGGGCGCAAATCCTGGAGACGAACACCTTTGGTGCAAACCGGACTCGGTTGGCGGCGTTCGGTATGGCGGAGAAACTGCAGGCAATCAATCGAGCTGGCGTTCAGTTGGCGAGAGAAGCGGCGAAGGACGGGGCCTTTGTCGCCGGCGCAATTGGGCCGTTAGGCGTACGCATTGAACCCCTGGGCCCAACCAGTTTTGCGGAAGCTCGCGCCGTATTCAAAGAACAGGTCGAGGCACTGGTGGCAGCGGGCGTGGATCTGCTGATTTTCGAAACCTTCTACCAGATTCTGGAATTGCGGGAAGCGCTCTACGCCGCGCAAGAGGTGATTGGCGATTCCATGGCCGTAATCGCGCAGGTTACGATCAACGACGATGGCTGCATGCTCGACGGAACCGATACTGAGACGTTTGCGGCTTTCCTGAATGAGTGGCCGTGTGACGTGATTGGATTGAATTGTTCCGTTGGGCCGAAGGCGACCTTGGAAACGCTGGAAAAGATCATGTCGTTCACCAAGAAGCCGCTGTCAGCGATGCCGAACGCGGGCCACCCAGCGGAAGTGGAGGGACGAAAAATCTATCTCTGCTCGCCGGAGTACATGTCGCAATACGCCAGACGGTTCCTCTGGGCGGGAGTCAAGATTGTCGGGGGATGCTGCGGCACCACGCCGGAGCACATTAAGCAGGTTCGAAGCGAGGCACGAAGCCTGCAACCGGCACAGCGAAACATTACGGCGACGGTGGAGGCGCATGCGCACACCGGTGAGTCGATGAAGAAAGTGCCTCTCGCGGAGAAATCCAAGTTGGGTGCCAAATTAGCGGCTGGGAAATTCGTCACCTTCGTCGAGATTTTGCCACCGCGCGGTGTAGACCCGGCGAAAGAGATCGCCGGCGCCCGGCTCTGCAAAGCAGCCGGAATCGACGTCATCAACGTTCCCGATGGTCCGCGGGCGAGCGCCCGGCTCAGTGCGCAGGTGACCTGCCAGATCTTTCAGCGGGAAGCCGACATCGAAGCTGTTCTTCACTTCTGTTGCCGGGACCGGAACATCCTGGGCATTCAGTCGGAACTGTTAGGCGCTCACTCGACTGGCGTCAGAAACCTCATCTGCATTACCGGCGATCCACCGCGAATGGGAAATTACCCTTCCGCCACCGCCGTGTTTGATGTCGATGCGATCGGACTCTGCAACATCGTCAACAACCTGAATCACGGTTTAGATATTGGTGGGATGCCCATGGGGTCACAAACGGCGCTCGTAATGGGCGTAGGAGCCAACCCCGGGGCATTGAACATGGACGAGGAGATTCGCCGCTTCGAATGGAAGGTGCAGGCCGGAGCAGAGTACGTCGTTACACAGCCTGTGTTCGATATCCAACTGCTGGAGAACTTCTTGAGGCGGATTGAGCACGTGCGGATTCCCGTCGTCTGTGGAATCTGGCCGTTGACGAGCCACCGGAATGCGGAGTTCATGGTGAACGAACTTCGAGTGCCAGTACCGGATGAGTATATGGAGCGAATGAAGCGCGCCGAGTCGGCGGAAGCTGCGCGACTGGAAGGCGTCGATATTGCCCGAGAGATGGTACGCCGCGTCCAGCCGATGGTGGATGGCGTGCAATTGTCAGCGCCATTTGGTAGATATCAGATGGCGGTTGACGTCGCCGCAGCGATTGAGAAACGGGACTAAGTTCATTGCCAACGGACCTGATCGTCATTGATACTGAGGCGCCCTCGAATGAGGCGATAGACCGCGCAGCGACGGCGATTCTGCGTGGCAAGGTGGTGGCCATACCAACCGAAGCGCGCTATGCACTTGTAGCGGATCCGTTCAACCTGAAGGCCGTGGCACGGGTCTTTGCGGCTAAAGGGCGTGAGCAGGCGCGAAGCCTGCCGCTATTGGTGGCGGACATGATGATGGCGGAAGAACTGGCCAGTGAGGTGTCGGCTCGATTCCGAATGCTGGCGAGGCACTATTGGCCTGGCCCGTTGACGATCATCGTCCCGGCGTCGGCGAAAGTTCCCCTGCGGGTCACCGCAAATACTGGCCGGCTTGCCATGCGTCAGTCGCGTTCCATCGTTGCTCAGGCGCTCATTGAGCGGACCGGACAACCGTTAATCGCCACCAGCGCAAACTTGAGCGGACAGCCGACCTGCGCCAGCGGAATTGAAGTGTTCGGGACGATGGACGGCCGGCTGGACCTCGTTCTCGATGGCGGTACATGCCCAGGGCTCGGATCAACGACGATCGATATCACGGAACCGTTCTGGCGAGTGATCCGCGAAGGGGCCATTCCGGAGAAGGAACTGGCCGAACTATTGCATCGATCGTAACGTGGGTTTCCAGATGTGGTACATTCGGGGGGCGGAAGCTGTGTAACACCGACCTTCGAGGGTGATATGAAATTTTTCCTTCAGAGAGATGGCCGCACGTATGGGCCCTATTCTTTTGACGATTTGAAGCGGTATCAGGCTGAAAACCGGATCGGGCCGAACGACATGATCCGGCGGGAAGACAGCCAGCAATGGGAGCCGTGGCAGCAGGTATTGAATGCTGCGGTGGCGCCAACACCGACGCCGGCGCCGGTGGAACCGGCAGTTCCGCAAACCCCGCCGCAACAGGCGTTCGGGGGAGGCGGGTTCGGTCAGCCGGCCGCACCACAATCCGGCGGATTCGGAGGCGGAGGCTTCGGGCAGCCCCCTGCGGCCCAACAGCCCGCATTCGGGCAGAACCCACCGGCGTTTGGGGGCTCTAATCCTCCCGCGTTCGGAGGAGGCGGGTTCGGCCAACCGCCGTCGCAACCGGCGCCGTATCAACCGCCTGCTGAACAGGGTTTTGGTGGAGGCGGCTTCGGGCAGCCACAGCAACCGCAAGCTTCCGATGTGCCCGGAGCATTTGGCGCATTCGGCGCCCAGGCATTCGGAGGACAGCCGCAAGGCGGCTTCGGTGGTGGGCAACCGATGCAGCAAGGTGGATTCGGTGGAGGAGGGGCAGTGGGACCGATGCCGCCGGACATGCAGTGGTGGCTCGTGCTGTTGATCGGTATGTTCACTTGCGGCATCTTCATCATCTTCTGGATCTGGAAACAGGCCAGTTTCGTTAAGAAGATCGACCCGCAGTCCGATGCGATGAAATTCTATGGCTACGCCTTGGTGCTGTACGTCTCTGGGTATGCGCTCGCCATCATTGGAGCCTTCGCGGCAGCCGCAATGGGTTCCGAACTGGGGTTGATTATCCCGATGATCGGCCAACTGGTGATCCTCGGCGGCGTTGTGTGTCTGATCCTGGCCGCGTTCAAAATGCGCGCCGCAATTCACAACTACTACACGATGGTGGAACCGATGGGCATCAACCTGATGGATACGACGGGCGCCGTGCTCACCTTCTTCTTCTCGGTGTACTTCTTCCAGTACCACTTCGCGAATATCGCGGCCCGCAAGAAGGCCATGGGCCATCCGGCGGTTTAGCGACTCTTTACAGCGGGAAAGGGGGAGCGGCGGATGCTGCTCCCCTTTTTCGTTTCGGCCCTTCTCGGCGGTGTGCGTGCTATCCTGACGTGTGGAGCGTTCCTGGGAGGCAGGTGCGGCCCCTATATTTGATCCGATGCCATTCGAAACGGGGTCCGTCTCGTTTTGCAAGCGCCGTTGAGCAAGCTCCTGATTCCTTGTGTTTCCAGGGAGAAGCCTGCAGGTGTGCGGAGGACTCCACCCTTAGCATTTTCAGGGGTCAAGGCAGGGGGTAGTACGGCACTTCTGGTGCGCTCCGCTAATTTTGCGCGCGGGCGTGGTGGCCGGCCGGTTTCCAAATGCACATTCTCTTTATTGGCGATATCTACGCCTCGCCGGGACGGCGCATCGTCTCAGACAATCTGAATCGAATCGTGACCGAAGAGCGGATCGATCTGATCATCGCCAATGTCGAGAACTCGGCCGGCGGGTTTGGTGTGACACCGCAAATCGCAGAGGACCTGCTGTCGCTTGGGGTGGAAGTAATGACCACCGGCAATCATGTGTGGGACAAAAGCGAAGTGCATGAGTACCTGCCGCGTCAACCCAGACTACTCCGTCCGGCCAATTATCCGCCTATGCTGCCGGGAACCGGGATGTATGTCGGCAAGGCGCGTAATGGTGCTCCCTACGCAGTGCTCAACCTGCAGGGAAGAACGTTCATGGCGACGATCGACGACCCATTCCGGAAGGTGGACGAGTTGCTCGCGACAATTCCAGAGGAAGTCAAGATTCGATTTGTCGACTTCCACGCGGAGGCGACCTCGGAAAAGGTAGCGTTCGGATGGCACCTGGATGGCCGGGTGACGGCCGTAGTCGGCACACACACACACATCCCAACCGCCGACACCCGAGTTCTGCCCGGCGGGACGGCTTACCAAACCGACGCAGGAATGACCGGGTCCTACGCTGGCGTCATCGGTGTGGACAAAGGGCCCATTCTCCGAAAATTTCAGACGGCATTGCCGGTGCGGATGGAGGGAGCCAAAGGAAGCGTTGAGTTTCACGGCGTCATAGTCACCGCCGATCCGGCCACCGGTCGCGCCTCCGCGGCAAAACGCTACCACTTCAAGGAAAGCCATCTATAGAAACTTCGCCGTTCCGCCGATATCCAAGGTGAATGGCGACTCGTGCCCTACTGATAACGGCGTTTCTGGCGGTGGCATCCTCGGCAGGATTGCAGTGGGTAGGCCTATCAGCCCAGACCGAAGCAGCACGGCAGAAAGAGTCGCGGCAAGTTCTGGCAGAACTGTCCACTCTGGTACAGCGCTTCGCCACAGCACCGGAAAAGGAAAAACCGGCGGTCGCTGAACACCTAGCCGGGATGGCGGAGCGACTCTCCCATGAGGCAAAGGCGGAACGCCTCGCATCCGCATCGCGTCGCGTGGTGGCACTCGCAAGCTTTGAGTCGGGCAAGGAAGTTCGCGAGAAGGAACTTCAGGAGCGACTTCGCGCCGAGTTGCGCGGATTGCTGAGCGAGGCCGAATCGCTGGAATCCGCAGCTCTCGGCCGTGCCACGTGGTTGAGCACCGTAAATCAGGTTCTTCTCGTGATGGCCGCGATGCTCTGCGGTTTGCTTCTTTATCGCGGCAGACACGCCAGAGTCACGGTTTGATTCGTTCTAGCAGCGCGTGCTCCCACAACAACCATTGACCGGAAGTCAGCCGTTCGTTGGTGATCTTGACCTTATCGGCCGCGATATGGCGCCAGGATTGACGTAGACGAACCGCATCTCCAGCAATGGTGACATCACCGGAAAAACGGTATTCGCCAGTGCCGCTAGGCCCCCCAATCAGGAGTCCATAGGCATCAGGATCGGCGAGGACTAAGAGCCACATCCCACTCACGGCGTTGTGAATGAGATAGGGATCGTCGGCAATGCGTATTCCATAAGCGGCAGTGGCGAATCGCACCTCTGTACCGTGCCACCTCCAAACACCGGGAAGCCAGGTGAACGGATTGAGGCGGGGAACCGCGGCAGCCGAAAGGGCGGCATCAGCAGCGACCTGATCGGTGAACTGGCGATAGACAGATTTCAAGCGGAACTGCTCTTTAGTGTATCCAGATCCGGAATACGAGGAGAGAGGTACCCTTCGTTGGGCCGGAGGCCGGCAAATCCGTGGAGCAGTTCGGTCCCATACTAAAGGCGGATCCCTTTCTAAGGCTCGGGAAGGACCTCTCCGATCTGTATGGTTGGGGATACATTGGTATAGTTGGGGATGTCGTCAAAAAGGCGCGATCCTCGCTCGACCATAATCCCCATGAACGTCTCCACGTCGTCAAAGTCGAGCAGACAGATGGTCGAGTAGGGAGGTGTCGATCCGGGCAAGGGGCCGGAAAGCCCCTTCTCCACCGTGATCGATTTAAGCGCGTCGCCGAAAACTTCGCGAACGAGCGGGCAGTGTTTGGCGAGGTAATACTCCATATCGAATGTGTTGTCCTCGCCGGACGGGTACATCACGGAAACGCGTGTCATGTTGTTATCTTAGGCCTCCCACGGGAACCGTTGCTTTGTAAACATAACCGGTCACCCGGGCCATGTCGGAACTGGAGAGGTACAAGGTGTTGCTGTCAGCGCCGCGGCCAAACTTGCAATTCGTCAGGGCCTTTTGCTCGGTCGTGATCTTGTGGGTAATCTTTCCATCCGGCGTAACACGGTAGGCTGTCCCGTAGCTGTAACAGGTGAGCCAAAGCGCGCCTTCCTTGTCCACGTCCATCCCATCTGCCTGGCAACCCTCAATCGTGATGAGTTCTCGGCGTGGGCCGCCTTTTCCATTGGCATCGATGGGCCACATCTCAATTTTGCTGGTATTCGGCGCGGTATTGTGAGCCACATAGAGCGTCTTCTCATCCCCACTGAGAATAATCCCGTTTGGACCAGTGATTTCGTCACTGAAGACTGCCGTTTCGCCATCCGTCCCGATTCGGTAGATAGTACCGTTCGGGTGAGATCCGTCATATCCATTCGGATCGGTAAAGTACACGGTGCCGTTCTTCGCAACAACGATATCATTTGGCCCGGTCGCCGTCTTCGGATCCTTTTCAAACCCCTTTGCGACGACAGTCACTTTCTTATCGGGCGAAACTTTGAGCACTTGCCGTTCGTTGGTCGCCGTCGCGAACAGGTTCCCGGCGTCGTCGAGCCACAGGCCGCCCGGCCCGGCGCCTGTCGCGATGTCGAGGTATTTGGACGCCCCGGCCTTCGCATTCCACTTCACAACACCCTTGTACGTACCCCGAGAGGTAAAGTACAAGTTACCTGCGCTATCCAGCGCCGGACCCTCGGTATTGCCCCAGGTAGGGTCGGAGGCGATCAATTCGGCTTTAATCTCGATCAGGCCCGAAGGCGAAGCGGGCGCAGGAGGTGGGGCCTGCGTGCAGGCAGAGAGAAGTACGGCAGCGCCTAGAAGGCTGTGGAAGTGTCGCATGACCGCCGTATCATATCAACCTCGAGGACCTGATAGAGTGATGCCATGCGCACATTGCCCGTGTTTTTCCTGCTGCTCGTCGCGCCTTTGGTCGCTGAGGATTTCTGGAAAACGAAGCCTTTCCTGGAATGGAATGAGAAGGAAATTAAGAAACTACTGACAAATTCGCCCTGGGCGAAGGACGTTTCAGCCCCGCTGCAAGGGGGCATGGCCGGTGGGGGTGGAATGGGCGGGGGGGGCGGACGCGGGGGTAGCCGGGGCGGCGGACGAGGCGGCGGGGGAAGCACCACCATGGACGCCAGCAACGGGATGGGCGGCGGCGATGCCGGCGGCGGTATGGGGGGTGGCGCCGGTATGGGTGGTGGCGGAGGAATGGGAGGTGGGGGTGGGTCTCCGGCGATCACCGGCAAGGTCCGCTGGCAAACGGCGTTGCCGGTGAAGCAGGCGCTGGTCCGAATGAAGTACGGACAGGAAGCTGGGACCTCGACCCAAGCCCAACAGATCCTGGCAGCGGTGGACCCTGTGTATCTCATCGTGCTGGAAGGGCTTCCGCAACGAATGGCCCAAATGGGAGGCGCCCGGCTACAAGAGAACCTGAAGAAGGCGACCAGCCTCAAGCGAGCCGACAAGCCCCCGATCGAGCCGGTACAGGTTCAGATCGGACTCGCCGACAAGAATCTCCTGATCTATTTCGCCTTTCCGAAGGCGGACGCGATCGTCCTGGAAGACAAGGACGTCGAGTTTGTCTCCAAAGTGGGGCCGATGGAGTTTAAGAAGAAGTTCAAACTGGCAGAGATGGTCGTGGGTGGAAAGTTAACGTTGTAACGAAGTGCGTGATGTTTCAGGACTGGGCGCCACTAAAGTTGCACTGGCCTACCCTTTCCTGGAGTTTTCATGCCCCGTTCCGTTTCCGTCCGCCTGGCGGCAATCTGCCTATCGCTATCGTCTACGTTGCTTGCTGTCTCTCCAGCTGACGATCCGACCGATCCTGTAATCGTGGCGAAAGCCACCGCCTTGGGCAAAGACCCCGCGAGGATCTATGCCTTCGTTCGTGACGAAATCGGGTTTGCCGCCTACCCGGGCTCCGTTCGTGGGGCTCGAGGTACGTTGGCCGATGGCGCCGGCAACTCGCTGGACAGGGCCAGTTTGCTCATCGCCCTTTTGGGTGCCAGCAATGTGCAGGCGCGCTATGTCCAAGGCACTCTCTCCTACGCCGAAGCTCAAAAGATCGTATTGCAGATGCTGCCCGCCCCTCTTCGCGCGCTTGGATGTCCACCCTCCAGTGTCGCTCGGGTAGCACCTGCGTTCTCCAACATGCCCAACGAAATTGGCCAGCCCTATTTCTGGGTTGAGTTCGGGGCCGGGAATACGCCTATGGATTCGTCTTTGGCAGGAAACCCAATCGGGGCAACTGCAGCCGTAGCGACTACCCGATTCAGCGACATTCCGGAAAACCTCCGCCAAAAAGTGACCATCCGAATCCTCGCCGAGACCTATAGCCAGGCCGGAGCGATTTTCGGATTTGGGATCGGTTCCAACACCGTCTTGACCAAAGACATCTCGACTGCCGAACTCTACGGCAGACCGCTATCAGTCGGCCACTTTGTGACGAATAGTGGCGTTGTTGGCGCTACAGTTACGGCTCGCACCTACACATACTCGCCCTACCTGCTGATCGGGAACCCGAACACCGCAGTCGACGCCACCCCCCTCATCCATGGCACGGACTACTCAGAGAACTTAACCAACTTTCCACTCTCGTCGACGGTGATCACCGGACTGTTCCTTGAAATCGACGCCCTAGACGCCGCGCAGACAAAGAGGACCTACCGCCACACTATTCTCGACCGAATAGGCCCCAATTTCCGGGCAACCGGCGGCACGCTCAACGTGAGCGTTGACGCCGGCCAGGGACCTGCGGTATCCGATGCGGACATTTCGACAGTTCAAGTGCTTGCGGGTCGGCAACCGCTCGATGTTTTTGCGCAAATCCAGTCTCGGCTCTCCGTTCCGCAAAACCAATTGACCCCCTTGATTCCGGAAATCACCACGATCGCCGCACAAACGACCCAACTGACCGCCGCCCAGCAGGCGACGCTTCGGAAGGCCGGCGCACTCTCCCGCCTGGTGGCGATTGCCGCGAATGAACTGGCTGTTTCGGCCATGGCCGGCTCTTCGGACCGCTACCTGAATCAACTCGAGACCACCATCGCCTCACGCACCTGGTACGGAACACCTCGGCTCATCGTGTCCGGTACAAAGTTCGACGGCACCAACCTCTCGATGTCCATGAATCTGCTGAAGCGCGATCTAACCTTTTCCGGCGTCACCGGCCAGAGTGCGCGGGCGCGAATTCCGTTCGAGATCCTGCGCGGATACATGGACTCCGCACTCGAGGGCAAGGTCTTGACCGGGATGACCGGAGGCAGCGCCCGATCAATTGACAAGGTCTTTTCGGCGTTGCCGAGCCGCGACCAGATCACATTTTTCGGCCCGGCAAACATCGACTACGTGAAAGGCACCGGCTTGAGCGAAGCAGCCAAGGCCAGAATTGCAGAAGCTGTAGCCGGGAACAAGTTCGTGATGACGCCCCGCAACATGGTGACTTTGGATGGGAAGCCGACCGTGGGATGGTTTGAGACCGACCCCGCTACGGGAGAGACGATCAGCACATTCGAAGATGGAACCCACGGGGCACTCTTCGAATACGTCGGCGTCCAGTTGCTGTCCACCTATAGTGGCGGAGCAAACGGCAACTTCATTGGGAAAATGCATGGAATAGGGCAAGCCGGCATTGTCTTCGCGGCCGGGGTTCTGAACGGTATTGCCAATGGGAATAACTTTGCCGGAGAAGTAAAAGCCGGCAAAGACGCGATGGCGCCGGTTACCGAGAGCCTGTATTTCAAGGTGAAAGATACCTACGATCAGGTGAACGCCATCATCGGAGATGTGATCAGTGTGGAAGACAATGATGGGGTCACGATGCTCACTGAGTATCTGCAAGGCTTCAAAGATGGCTTTGAACTGGGGCGGGATTGGTTCTCGCGCTTTGCCGGAGTGGATCCGCTGGTTCCGCCTTACCTCACCCGAGACTTGACCAGCGGACCACCGGCCATTGCGCCAGGCGCGTCAGCGGGAGTGAAGTTGACCGTCGCTCCCGACCCACTCTCTTTCGTCCGGCGGGGATACGACGAGATCAACACCGTCTTTACGGTTCGCGTTCAAAACACCGGCCCAACTTCTTCGACATTTAACCTTGGGTTGGACACTCTTCCCACAGGTTTCGGCGCAACCTATGGAGTCGACAGTTTCGTGATTCCCCCCGGGCAGACGGCGGAGACATCGCTCTGTTTGAGCCCACTCGGTGCCTTACCGGCCGCGGGAGCCTTCATCAACTTCACGCCGGTCGTTCGAAACGCGGCGAGCACTATCTCGGATGTCAAGCCGCAGCAGTTCCCCATGCCGTCGTTTGGAACCGTCGAGGGCCAGTTCACGCCGGGATCCAAAGCAGTCCTCGCGGGACAGACGGCAAACATCGAACTGGCCATCACGTCGGTGGGAAATCAACCGCAGGGGACAATCGACGTAACCGCGGTAACGCCGGCTGGAATGACCGTAACGGGGCTGACGTCCCCGCTGGGCCTCACGCCCGGACAGGTCCATGTTCAGGTGCTCACTGTCACAGTAGCGGGCAACGTCACGCCTGGAACGCGCCTTACCCTCCCGGTCAGAATCGCTTGGGGACAGGGTAGCGCGAGAAAGACTATCACCCGTACATTCGTGGTGGCCATTTCCACACCTGCAAGCCAATGCGCCCGTTCCGGTGTGTCAAAAGCCGGAAATGCAGGCCGAAGCAACTTGGCCGTATTGCTGAAGGACTTTGGACAAGTCTCGGATGAGTTGAACGCTTCTACTGGAAACGCGGCGAAGAAGGCAGAGGTCGTAGCGCTTCTGGACGCGATTATCCGTCAATTGGACACAGCCCCTATCGATGGCGTTAAGCCGTCCCTCCAGGGCGCTCGGGATGTCCTGAACGCCGCGTCAGGACCCGCGGTGACATCAGCGCTCACAACTGTCGGCGGTGCGATGTGCGCCCTCGATACAGCCCTGGATCAGTTCCCGGGAGGAACTTTTGAAACTTTCCCGTTGCCCAACTCGCAGGTCGCCGTTGCCGGTACGCCCTCCGTCTTTACAATCTACGTTCAGAATAAGAGTGCGCGGCCGCGGAGATTTCGCCTTTCGACTGGAGCCCTGCCCGCTGGCGTTACAGCGACCTTTACGACGACCGAGTTTACCGTCGAGGCGAATACCGACACTAACAATTCCTCGATGTTCGGATTCGTAGTTCCTCGGATCCAACTGACCTCGGCGGCCCCCACTGGCCCGTTCAACGTAGACGTCACCGTAACCCCGGTCGATGCGCCCGCCACGGCGCGAACCGTCCGCATGGGGCTGACGCCTCGGGCGGAATTCGTCGTGGTCGACAACGTCGTTGCCACCCCGGGCAGCAGCCCGGCCAATACGCCCATCGGATTCGCCGCGCGAATCTTCAACGCCGTGAATCAGGCTCGTACGGCGAACGTCTACTTTCGGGTGAAGAATAAGGCCGGACAGGTAGTAGTGTTTGACCGCTTTGCCGGAACCACTCCGTTAACCCAGGCAGCAAGCGTTTCGACATTTACATTGCCGACTCCTTTTGCCACCACCGGTCTCCCGGAGGGGGCCTACACAATCGAAGTCCTGCTCTACGATCAGGCGAATGCATCCCTGCAATTGAATTCCGCTCCAGGTATCGGTGCCTTCTTCCTGGGCCCCCCGATCTCCGGCGTCCTGAGCGTTACACCCAACGTTCTTCCACCCCAGGGCGGTGTGGTGACCGCCAAATTGCAAATCAATCGGGAGACGGCGCCCACGCCACAAGCCACACTAATTGGCACCGTGGCCACCACCAGCCGGGCACAGAGTTTCGTGAGAAATGGGAACACCGCCTACGTATGCGGGGACAAAGCCATCACGATTGTCGACGTCACCGACCCCGCCAACCTGATCGCCAAGGGGACGTTCGGTCAGCAGCAATTGGGAACAACAGGCTATTCCGGGACACCTTGCGCAATTGCCAACAACCACCTCTTTGTTTCCTACGGCCGGGAAAACGGCAACACTACGGCCAATTTCCTGCCGACCAATGTGAGTTCCTTCAACCTCGCCAACCCGCTTGCCCCCGTCTTCGTCGCCACAAAACAGTTAGACCGGCAGGATCCCAGCGGCCTTCAGACCCTCGGAACGACCGGCTTTGCGACAACCAGCGGGTTCTTCTACAATCCGTTCTCTCGCTTCATCTTCCAGTTCCACGGCCAGTTTTTCACACTCAATCTGTCCAACCCGGCCAACCCGACGGAGGCCGGGGCTCTCTTCCCACCCGCCCCTGGACTCGATGCCCGGCTCGGTGGTCCGAATCCTGTGTATGCCGTCACACCCATCAACGCCACGACGGTCATGCTGGCGATGTCTACAGTCAACCAAGACCCCGCCGTTGGCGGGGGGCGAATCCTCATCGTCGATATTGCCAATGCAGCGGCTCCGTTTGTCCGGGCTACACTCGATATTCCCGGCACCCGGCTGGTCTATTCTGCTGCCGTTCAAGGCAGCACAGCGATTGTACTCGGCGATACCACCGGCTTCTACGATGCCCTCTCGGGCTTGACCGGGAAACTGACGATCACCTCGCTTGACCTGAGCAACCTGAACGCACCCGTGATTCGGCAGACCCTTACAACACAGTTGGACGATAAGGATCAGGCATCCGTCATCGCCATCAGTGCCAACCAGTTTGTGGCCGGCGGAGCCACCTTGAACGGAGAAGCATTACTCCTGTTGATCGATGCAAACTCCCCCGCGGCGCTGCGATATGTCCCCTATACCGCCGCGGTCCCCGTCTTCCCGGCCGGGGCAAACGGCAACTACTTCTACACACTCTCTACCGCCGGCCTCAGCACCTATCAACTCACCTTCTTGAATGGGCCTCAGCTGACCGCGAGGATTCAGGTTCCCAAAGGAAATGGCGTAGTCCCGGTTGCCGGCTCTTTCGTGCCCGCCGCAACAGCGGTGATTCCGGGAACCGCATTTGACACCTACGAGTTCAAGCAACCTGCCAGCGATACGATCACCTTCAACTTGAACGTCGGTGCCCTCAGCGCAGGCCAGCAAAAACCGGTTCTGAGCGGAGGAAACCTGGAATTCACGCTGCCAACATTCGGGCCGGGCCTCTACCCGTTGTCTGCCGTAAACGTGCTCACCGATCACGTGATTTCTATCGACCCGGTGGACCGCGTAGTGGCACCGCTCCAGCCAGCGGTGTACACGTTAACCGTGAAAAATCCTACGGCTGTCCCGCAGACGTACCAGTTCACACTGACGGGAGTGCCCCCTTCCTGGTTCACCGCGCCCGCCCCGATCACCCTCGGCGCCGGATCGCAGACAACGGTCCCGTTGACGATCACTCCCGACAAACTCGCCGCTCCGTTCGGAGTGTTTCAGTTTGGTGTTACCGCGAAATCGGGACCGATCGAAGGCACCACATATGCGACGGTGCGCCTGAACTCCGGATTCTTCATAGGCGCAAACAACCTGCCAAATGTCGTTCGCGCCTACGCTTCCCTATCTCCCGCGTCGGTAGTCGTTGGACGGGGGACGAGCGCTGCCGTCTACGTCACCGTGGAGAACTCTGGGAATGCCCAAGATACGGTAAGCATGTTCCTGGCCGGATTCTCTGGCGCCGTGAATGGGACCTGTACTCCGGCAGGTTCTTTCGCGCTCGCCCCGGGCGCGTCGAACAAAAAGACCGTGCAATGCCAGCTAACCGCCAGCCGTTTCGCCGCGGCGGAGACGATGACCTATTCGGCATTCATTAACTCGTTCGGCGGCCCGCAACAGATACAGGGCAGCGTGACCGTGGTACCCCAGGGCGTACTCGTCGAACTCAACAAGGGCAGCCAAACCGGTCGTTATGACGCCATCATCACGAACACCGGCACCGTGCAAGACTCCTTCAACCTCGCGCTGTTTGGACCATTCGCCGCACAGTCCACCTTGGGAAGCGCAAAGGTGAC
This sequence comes from uncultured Solibacteraceae bacterium, assembly GCA_964430625.1. GTDB lineage: Bacteria > Acidobacteriota > Terriglobia > Bryobacterales > Bryobacteraceae. The sequence continues at coordinate 45,617 of CAYSFR010000027.1, read as the reverse complement.
ACTCGCTCCCGGCGCATCGCAGATTGTGCCGGTAACCTTGGGATCACTTGCAGCATTCCCGCCCGGTGCGTACGAGTTGCGCGTGGGCGCTACCTCAGAGGCGAACAATGCCGTAGTGAACAGCGCCGCCACCACCGTCACTATCTCCGCCGACGCCACCACGCTGGTCGCTCTCGACCCCGGTACGACCACCGTTTCGAGTGCCCCCGCAACGGTAGACTTGGTCCTCGCCGTGAACAATACCGGAAACGTAACACAAAGCTATGAGCTTTCCGTCGCCTCTGTCTCCGGCCCGATTACCGCATCGGTCGGCAACACCGTTGCCACCATTCCGGCTTTCGGGTTGGGACAGATTCCCGTAAGGGCGACCTTGGCTTCTGCCGGCACCGGCATCGTCACTATCAGAGTGAAGCCGGCAGGCGGCGCGGAAATACTCGTTTCGGCGACAATCGCCACCGGCGAGGCTCCGCCGCCCCCACCGCCTCCGCCCCCGCCGCCGCCACCTCCTCCACCCGTCGTCACCAATCTCGCTCCCATCGCCAACGTTGGCACAGACCGGGAGATCCCGGCCCGCAAAAAGGCGACGCTCGATGGATCCCTGTCGTCGGATGCGGACAACGGACCATCGCCGCTGACCTTTGCCTGGACGCTGCTCACCAAGCCAGCCGGAAGTTCAATCGCGCAAAGCTCCATTGCCAATTCTGCCTCGGCAAAGGCTACCTTCATTCCGGATGTTCTCGGCACCTACGTCTTCCGCCTTACCGTAAGCGATGGAAAGGACGCCGCAACAAAAGATTTGACCCTAACCGTGGTTAACCTCAAACCCGTCGCCAAGCCTGGCCCGACAGTCCACTCTGCCCTGGAAAAGGCCGTTGTATTGGAAGGCAGCGAGTCGTTTGACCCCGACAACGATCGGATCACGTTCGCCTGGACCCTGGTCTCAGCGCCTGCGGGCTCCAGCGTAACAGGCACGATCCCCGCGTGGTCTCCGCGTCCCTACGTCATTCCCGATCGGGCAGGGGAGTATCTCTTCCGATTGGTTGTTCGCGATCAGTCGGTCGAAAGTGATCCGAAACTGGTAAAGCTGCTGGCATTTGCCGGTAATGTTCCCCCGACAATTAACCCAGGGCGGAGCGATCGCCCGGCTCGCGTAAGCGAAACGATCACGATACGGCCTTCCGGCCGGGACCTGGATGGGCCCAGCGCGTTGCGTTGGTCGGCAACCGTCACAACCGGCGCCTCGACGGCGCCGCTAACCACCATCAACGCAGCAACCGGCGAAACACAGTTTACGCCGCCGGCAGCCGGTAAGTATGTCATCAACTTCTCCGCCTCCGACGGGCTGGCGACTGGAAACGCCGAATTAACAGTGAATGCAGTCGCCCCAGGCCAGGAGTTGCCCCCCTACGGCAACGCCGTACTCATCGCGGCGACACCCAATGAGACGGTCCCGCTTCCGGCACCGTTCGTCGCCACCGGGATGGATCTTGTCCGAACCGTTGCCTACCGTCCACCCGGAAGCGCGATTACCCAGGCGGCGATCTCGCCGGCCGGGGTCTTCACTCCGGACGGAACCGGCATCTACCTCGTGCAACTCACGGAGGCCAACGAAAAGTTTGAGCGGCTCAATTTCGTCACCGTCATAGCCACCGCCTGCGATGCGGACCTGAACGGCACCCGCAATGCCGCCGATGCTGACTTGATCCGCCGCTTTATTGGAGACACGCCTTTGCCTGGCGCCGACCCGCGCGATGGAAATCGCGACGGCAAGATCGATCAGGCCGATGTGACGTTCTGCCTGCCACCTGCACCGCCGGAGGTGATCGAATCGGCACCCTATCTCGCCATCGATCCAACGCTCATCGAGTTCACTTGGCAGCGCGGCACACCGCTCCCCGGACCTCGGACTATTTTTGTCGAGGGCGATGTCGTGGAGTTCACTACCGCTGCCAGCGGACGGGGAATCATCCAGGTCACTCCGCTCAGCGGGACGTTGCCGGTGCACGACAAACTGACCGTAACACTGCTGCCGAACGTCACCCTCCTTCCGGCAGGCCGCTACGAAGACATCGTTACAGTGCGGTCGACCCGGGTCCCCAACTCCCCTCGGGCGCGAGTCGTACTTACGGTTACGGAGACGCCGCAACTCCTGGTCAGCCAGCAACCAATCGTCTTCCGATACACTCGCGGCGGAGCTTTGCCTCGCCCCCAACTTCTCTACGTCACAGCTACTGTTCGCCCCATTCGTTTCAGTGCGGAAGTCGCCGAAGGAACCTGGCTGCAGGCGAATCCCAACCTCGCACAGATTCCAGCCAACCTGCGAGTGGAAGTCAATCCTGTCAACCTGGCGCCGGGAACCTATTCCGGACTGATACGAATCACCAGCCCGGAAGCAGGAAACTCACCCAAAGACGTCCCGGTCACTATGATTATCGACTGAGATTCGGAGTAGAATCTGGAGATTCATGGCGATCTCCCGCAGACAATTCCTGGGCTCTCTGGCGGCTTCGGCCGCCGGAGCAACCCGGCGACCGAACTTCGTTTTCATCCTCGCCGACGACTACGGCTGGACCGACACCTCGTTCAATGGAAGTACGTTCTATGAAACACCCAATCTGGACCGTTTGGCCAAGGAGGGGATGGTTTTCACGGACGGTTATTCCGCAAGTCCGGTCTGCTCGCCAACTCGTTCGGCCATCATGACTGGAAAGTATCCGGCGCGATTGCACATCACCGCCCATTTGCAGGGAGCGTCAAATCGCCTGCACTTCACCAAAGTGCTGCAACCTAACGCTCGCCTCACATTGCCACTGGAAGAGGTCACGATTGCCGAGGTTCTAAAGAAGGCCGGATACCGCACCGCCTGCATCGGGAAATGGCATCTCGGCGCAAAGGGATATCTGCCGGGCGATCAGGGGTTCGATGTGGTCCACGCAGGCGACGAAGCCGGTTCGACATCGAGCTTCTTTTACCCGAAATGGAAGACGAAGGTGGACCTGGAGGGGTCCGACGGGGAATACCTGACCGACCGCCTCACTTCGCTCGCCGTCGACTTCATCCGCGAGAACAAGGACCGGCCATTCTTCCTCTATCTGCCTCACTTTGCGGTCCATACACCCATCGAGGGAAAACCGGAAAAAGTTCGAAAATACGAGGCCAAATCAGAGCCGGCGAAAGGGCACAATTACGCCGACTATGCCGCGATGATTGAAAGCATGGATGAGAGCGTCGGCCGCGTCCTGAGGACTCTGGAAGAGCTTTCCCTCGCCGATCGCACGCTTGTCATTTTTACTGCGGACAATGGTGGTGTCGTCTCCCGCGAATGGAAGAAACGGCCGGTTACTTCCAATCTTCCCCTGCGATCGGGAAAGGGCCATCTTTACGAGGGCGGTATCCGTGTGCCAACCGTCGCGCGCCTGCCCGGAGTCACCAAGCCAGGCAGTGTCTGCCGGGAACCGGTATTGAGCGTCGATTATGCACCGACGATGGCCGACCTTGCTGGAACCGCCATGAAGGACGTCGATGGTCGGAGTCTCAAGAAACTGCTCGCCGGCGGCGAGCGGATGCAGCACCGGGATGTTTTCTGGCACTACCCTCACTACAGTCCCCAGTTAGGCACCCCAGCAGCGGCCATGCGGCGCGGAAACTATAAGCTGATCTTGTTCTTTGAAGACAATCACGCGGAACTCTATAACCTTGCCGCCGATATCGGGGAGAAACGGGACCTGGCACAGGTGGAGCCGAACCGTGCCGCGGAGATGCGCACAAGACTGGAGGCTTGGCTGCAGTCGACCAATGCCCAACTGCCGGTCAGCAATCCCGATTATGACCCCGCCAGGGAAAGAGTTCCCGGCAAGCCGTCGGGTCCGGTGACGGCAAAATGAGGTATCTGCTCGCGCTTGCCGCCCTCAGTGTCTCGGGTCAGGTTCGAATCGTACCGGGACCGGTTAACTCGGTCGTGTTGCCGGACGGAGCAGCGATTTACGGGGCTCCGGACGCTCGAACCGTTCTCGCCACCCACACCCGCCGGGATGTACTTTGGGCCGCCGGAAACGCCACATTGATTGTCCCGGAAGGAGAGGCGAAAGGCGTCTCCGAGGCGACCAGATTTTGGTCCCTGTTCCGGCAAACACGTTTCCACGACTACTCCCAACGCACAACCAAGATTTCCGACCGGGACTACATCCTCTCCCGGACCGTCCGCGGCGGAGACACCTTGACCTTTGGAGGCACGGTCATCTCCGTTGTCGATTCGCCGGGTTTCACACCAGGCGCCGTTTCCTATGTTTTCGGCAGCGGTGGGAAAAAGTATGCCGCGACAGGAGACCTGATCTACAGCGGAGGTCGTCTGCTGGATTTGTACAGCCTGCAGGACGCAATACCAGAAACAAAAACGCGTGGGTACCATGGCTTTGCGTCGCGCGCGGGACAGTTGATCGCCAGCCTTCGGACAATCGCCGCCCTGCGCCCGGATGTGCTGATCCCGTCCCGCGGACCACTGATCACGAGGCCGTCCGAAGAAATCTCCCTTTTGATTTCCCGTCTCCAGTCTTTACTGGATAGCCATTTCGCCACGGATGCGCTTCGCTGGTACTGGGGCGCGGAGAGTTGGCAGACCCGGGGCCGCTTGGCCATGGGGAAGGCTCCGTCGGACCCGATGCCAATGGCCGCCGAGCGGGATTTGCCCGAGTGGGTCCTCGCCATCGGCAATTCCCGCCTGCTGATTTCTACAACCGGCGCGGCGTTCTTGATGGATGCCGGTTATCCGCAGATTCTCGAAAAACTGGAGGAGTTGCGGCAACAAGGCCGCTTCCGCAACCTGGAAGGGATCTGGGTAACCCACTACCATGACGACCATACCGATCATGTCTCGAAAGTCGCCAAACAGTTTGGCGCAAAGGTGTACTTTCATGAGCGGATCCGGGATATCGTCGAGAACCCGGCGCGGTACCGGATGCCTTGCTTAACCACGAATCCGATCACCGGGGAAGCGCGCGGGGAGGCGGATCGATGGCAGTGGAGAGAGTTTCAACTCGCCAGTTACTTCTTCCCCGGCCAGACGCTCTACCACGGCGGATTATCAGTGACGCGGGAGAACGGCGAGAAACTCTTCTTCGTTGGTGACTCATTTACACCCTCCGGCACCGACGACTATTGCCTGCAAAACAGAAACTTCGTCCATGCCGGTGAAGGGTATCGATACTGCCTCGACTTGCTGGAACAGTTGGGTGGCGACCACTGGCTGATCAATCAGCATGTGCTGCCGATGTTTCGCTTTGATGCCACGCATAGAAATCGGATGAGGGCGGAGTTGGCAAAACGGGAGAAGCTCCTCGCCGAACTCACACCGCTCCCGGACGCCAATTACGCCGTAGATGAAAGCTGGGCGCGGATCTATCCCTATTCCGTAAGAGGTAAGGTAGTATCGGTCTCGCTCCAGCTACAGAATCATACGGCAAAGTCGCAGGAGTTCCGGGTTCGCTGGAACGTGCCGCCGGGGTGGAAATTGGTATCAGCCGAAGACCGGGTCGCAGTCCCGGGAAAGACAACCGGAGCGGTGAAGGCCACCTTCCGGTCCGATAGCGCACCCGATTTCTCCCTGCTGACCGCCGACATCGCATTCGCCGGTTTTGATTTGCGCCGTTGGACGGAAGCAATTTTGGAGCGGGATGAGTAGCGCACTGGTCCAGATCATTGACCGGGCGGTCGCCGAGGCTGTGGCGCTCGCAGGCGACCAGATCGTATGTCGGAGAGGCTGTACCCACTGCTGCATAGGACCCTTCGCGGTCACTGTTCTGGATTTGGAACGGCTGCGTACCGGAATGGAGGAAGTAGGTGCCGAGGTTCGCGAGCGCCTTCGAGAAAGATCCCGGGAGGCACGGGAAATCATGAAACCGGGGTTTCCCGGCGATTGGGAGACCGGGATGGTGGTGGGACAGGAGGAAGCGGACCAATTTGATCTCCGCCATCCATGGCTTCCCTGCCCCGTGCTGGACTTGGAGACTGGGTCCTGCTCTCTGCATCAGTGGCGCCCGGTCGCCTGCCGCCTGCATGGCCCTGCTTTGGTGATGAACGGGCAACATTTGCAGCATTGCCGATTGAACTACACCGCCGTTCCGGCCAGCAACTTGGCAATAAGCTTTGTGACCCCGGACACCGGCGGAATCAGCCCCCTCACCTACATCGCCTGGGCGGCCGGCCGCTAACTGGTCGCCGCCTTTGCCAGCGTTTCGGCATTCCACACCGCTTGATCGAGGACTTCAATGTTTCGGGTTCGCTCATACATTTTTCGAACCTCCTCGGCCGGCAATCGCCTGCCCGCGCCGTCCAACATCCCCGCCATCAACACCTTACGGGCTTGAGACTGGGCGGATACGTCCGGAAGGTCCGTGTGCTCCAGCAACCCGGGTATGAAGTTGACGAAGGCATGCCCATAGTTCTCCGTCGCCACAACACTCCGGAACGATACCAGGCCCCCGGAAACAAAGAGTCGAGAGATGTTCGGCGTTAGCGCGGAGGCAAATTGAGCAGGCACGGTGAGTTTGCCCTGCGCCGCCAAAAGAATCGAACGGGATTGGAGTGCCGGATGAGCACGGGCGGCGCGGACCACCGCCAAAATGTCGCTGACCCGCTGTCCGATCATCGGTTTACCCAGCATCAGCCCCGCCCACGCGTACGCTTCCTCGTCGTTGTGGGAGCGCGCATGCCGCGGGTTTCCCGGTCCCATCTCCGGCAGCAAATCCCCAAGCCCTCGAAGGTCCGGCACACAAACGCCGAATCCCTGTAGCGCCAGATTCTGATAAATCTCATCTTCATGCCAGCCGCTGTTCCGCCCGGACGAATCCAGAACGATCAACAACGGGCGCGACGCTCTGGCCGGGCGTGGAAGAAATAGCCACGCCGGAAGATAGATGTGGGGCGCGGCTGGAATCTCGAGTGCCTCAATTTCGATACCTCGGCTCACCGTGCGGCGAAGGGTCTTGTATGTCTCCGCCGGGGGCTTGTCCAGCCGAAGAATCCGTTCCACCGATACCGGCGTCTGGCGGCCCAGCCTGCGCCGATTCATCTGATACGGAGTCACGCTGTTGAGGCTCTTCACCGTGCTGCCCGTTTCCGTGCACAGCAACTGTTCTTCAGGCTCAGGCTGAGTGGAGGGTTCTTCCGCGATCGGCTTCGAATCCGGACGGAACCACTTCAGAAACCAGTTATAGATCTGGATCCGGGAATCATACGCGAGGGAATGGGGCAGTGGCGTGGAGGCCCAGGACAGGTGCTCCGTCTTTCCAAGCACACTGTAGAACCGGTGCAACTTCTGATACTCCTCCCACCCGCTGGCGATGTATTGAGGCGAATAGGTCCCAAAGAAGTCCTTGTCGCTCACGCTGATCAGAAGCGGCTTGGGAGCAAACGGATAGAGGAGATCCCAACGGTCAAAGTGGTGGGGGCCCGAGTCGAGGAAATTCTGCTCCGCATCGTCCGTGGAACCGGGCGCGGAAAAGCCAGCGCAGGCGAAGTTCTCAGTGATCGCGCTCGACAGGGCGGCCGCGGCAATCCGGTCATCAACGGCAACCAGCAGCATCGAGTTCGTTGCACCGCCCGATTGCCCAGTCGTGCCAATGCGGGCACGGTCGACATAAGGCAGCGTCGTCAGATAGTCCACCGCACGCACCGCGTCCCAGGTCTGAAGACGAGTAGCGGTGTCCCCGGTCAGTAGCATCTGCCGGCCCGCGTTGGAATGCTCATCGTCCACAGAGGGTAGCCGAGTACGCTTGCCGCTGGCATCTGGATAATAGACCCGCTCCCCCTGTCCCATCGGGTCAAAGCCGAATGCTACGAAACCGAGTTTGGCCAAGCCTTGACAAAGCCGCTGATAGGCTGGATATGCCTTTCCATTTGGCGCATGGCCCATTTGAACAAGGACGGCGGGAACCGGGCGGCGAGCCCGGAGCGGCACGTAGAGGTTTCCAGTCACATGGAACCCCGCGCGGGATTCGAACACTACCTTTTCAACACGGTAGCCCGGGCGTTCGAACGAACCCGTCACCCGGGGATTCAGAGGAGTCCGCTCCGGCTGGCCGCCGATCAGGGACCAGAACTTCTGGCGAGCCCATCGCCGTCGTTCCGCTGCCGATTCGGGTGTCGTGACCTTGGCAAGCTCTTCGTTACGCCGTTGATACGCGGTCACCGCCAACTCGCGCAGGTACGCGGGTAGGCAGTGGGCATAGTTGCGATACAACACCCCTGGATAGGGCGGAACCTCTTGCCATCCATGCATGGAGATTCCCGTGCCCAAGCTGGTTCCAAGGCGTAGCCATTGGCGTCGATTCATCCGGTTTCACAAGTATGACAAGAATGGAAGGGCTATGGCGACCACTCGATGTTTGCGGATCGGAGATCTAGACGGTTGTATGCGCCTCAAGTCCTCCGCTGGCTGGAACCAGACGGAAGCGGATTGGCGGGCGCTGCTCCAAGCCTCGCCCGAGGGCTGTTGGGGGATCGAAGAGGGAGGTGAGATCATTGCGACCACAACCGCGGTGGTTCACGCTGGCGTCGGGTGGATCGGCATGGTTCTGACAGATCCTGCCTATCGTGGCCGCGGCTTTGCCCGTCGTCTGATGGAGACAGCTCTCCTGTGGCTCGACCCTCAGGTGCCGACGGTAAAACTGGACGCGACCACCATGGGAGAGCCGCTTTACCGCTCCTTGGGATTCGTCGACGAATGTCCCATTGAACGTTGGTTTTGCGACGGGGTCGACGCCGGAGCAATCGTCGCCGGAAAGTATTCCGGCGATTTGCGCCATCCAATGATTCCCATCGACGCCGTAGCCGAATGCGAAGGAGCGTGGGCTTGCGGCCGCGCCGGCAGCGGCGCCTGGTACTTCGGCCCCTGTTATGGAACCTCGAACGATGCCGTGGAACAAGTCGCGAGAGCGCTGCTAGCCGGAAGAGGGCGGGCGGCTTGGGACCTCTTCCCCAATCACGGCGCTGCCGCTATCGCCGCCAGACTTGGTTTCGTTCCCGCGCGGCGCCTCTTGCGGATGGTTCGCGGAAGTGCCGTGCCAACGCCCCCGGACGTTTATGCCATCGCCGGGTTTGAATGGGGGTAGCGTGATAGAATTCGGGCAAAGTTATGTCAGACCAAACCCTTCGAAGAGACATCGTGAAGTCGGCTGCTGCCGTCTTTACGACGAACCTGTTTACGGGCCGCGTGTTCGGCGCCAACGATACGGTTCAGACCGCGTTCATCGGCATGGGCCGCATGGGGACAGGCAACATGAATGCCGCCATGAAGCAGGACAAACTGCACGTGGCCGCAGTGTGCGACGTCTATCAACCGGCCCTCACCGCGGCGGCCGAAAAGACGAAGGCGCAAGCAGGTGGGGCCGCACGAATGGTGAAGGACTTCCGCGAAATCCTCGCTGACAAGTCGATCGATGCCGTTTGCATCTCGACACCCGACCATTGGCATGCCTATATGGCGGTGGAAGCCTGTAAAGCAGGGAAAGATGTCTACGTCGAAAAGCCCATCTCCGTAACCATTGAAGAAGGTCAGAAAATGGTGCGGGCCGCGCGGAAATACAACCGTGTTGTCCAGGCCGGCACGATGCAGCGCTCGGCCAAACACTTCATCGATGCCTGTGAACTCGTCCGCCAGGGCCGCGTTGGGGAAGTGACCATGGTCAAAACATGGAACTACGGCAACGCTAAACCGGAGGGAATCGGCAATCCTCCCAACGGAACCCCGCCTTCGGATCTCGACTGGGATATGTGGCTCGGGCCGGCGCCGCAGCAGGAGTTCAATAAGAATCGGTGGGGCGTGGACCCAAAGGCCTTCTCCCACTTCCGCTGGTTCTGGGATTTTGCGGGCGGAATGATGACCGATTGGGGCGTCCATGTTCTCGATATCGCACGAATGGGCATGGGAGAACCGATGCCTCGCGCAGTTTCCGCTCTCGGCCAGAAGTTCCTGATTCAGGACAATCGCGACACCCCGGATACGCTGTCCGCCATTTACGAGTTTCCGAAGTTCATGGCCCAATACGAAAACCGGATGTTCAACGGGAACTCTATGTTCAAACAGGGTTATGGAACCATGTTCCACGGCACGAAGGGAACCCTCTTCGTCGACCGCTCCAAATACTCAGTCCATCCCGAACGAGGCTCGGATTCCATGGAAGTCGTCGAGGTGAAGTCGTCAGACAACTCCAACGTGAAACATTGGGCTAATTTCCTGGAGTGCATGCGCACACGGCAGCGGCCGGCCGCCGATATTGAGATCTGCTACAAGTCGACGGTGACTTGCTTGCTGGCAAACGTCTCCATCATCTCCAAACAACGGGTCGACTGGGACGAGGCCAACGATCGAATTGCGCAGCCGGAACTGCGGAAATACATGTCGCGTCCGGAGCGGGCCCCCTGGAAGATCGTCGTCTAGCCATGCGACTGCTCCTTGGGTTCGTGTTATGTTTCGCCGGAAGCGCGGCCGATTGGCCGCGCTTCCGTGGTCCGAACGGCGTAGGTGTGGCCGAAGGAATGGCCCTTCCAGCCGAACTGGGCGCCGAAAAGGCATACTCCTGGAAGACACCATTGATGCGGGGAAAGTCCTCCCCCGTTGTCACCGCAAACCGAATCTTTTTGACGGGCCATGCCGATGGAAAGTTGTTCACCCTGGGCTTGGACCGCAAGACAGGCCGCATCCTCTGGACCAAGGAAGCGCCGTCCGCCCGTCCGGAGAAGCGTCATCAACTGAATGACCCCGCCGCGCCAAGCCCCGTCAGCGACGGGAAGAATGTCTACGTCTTCTTTGCCGGATTCGGACTCCTCTCTTATACCGAAGATGGAGCCGAGCGCTGGCGAGTGCCCCTCGGGCCGTTCACCAACTTTCACGGCATGGGGGCTTCCCCCATTTATTCGTCAGGTAAAGTATTCCTCGTCTGCGACCAGGATCAGGACGCCTACCTGCTCGCGCTCGATGCTGCCTCCGGGAAGCAGGCATGGAAAGTCGCCCGCCCGGATGTCGTTCACAGTTTCTCCACTCCGGTGCTCTACAAAAACCAGATCGTCGTTCCGGGTTCCTATTTCATGGCCAGCTACGATCAGGCGTCGGGAAAAGAGCTGTGGCGCGTTCGGGGAATGACCTACCAGGTGAAATCGGTCCCGGTGATTGACGGCGACCTGCTCTATTTCAACAGCTGGGCTCCGGGAGGAGAACCGGCCGAACGGCTGGAACTGCCCGGTTTCGCCGAAATGCTGAAACTTCATGACGCCGACGGCGACGGAAAGCTGTCAAAAACCGAGATTCCGAAAGCGTGGATGCCCGGAAACTGGGAGATGCAGGACGTGGATAAGGATGGTCTGTACGGCGCCAGAGACTGGCAGGTCTATCAGAACCGGAGAACCTCTACGAATTCAGCAATGGCCGTGAGACTCACCGGATCGGGCGACGTCACAGACACCCATGTCCTGTGGCGCTACCAGAAATCGTTGCCGGATGTCCCCGGCGTCCTGCTCTACCGCGGTGTCCTGTATCTGGTGCGCAATGGGGGAATCCTGCAGACCCTGGACCCCGCAACCGGCGAAATGAAAAAACAAGGCAGACTCCCCAACGCTCTCGATGAATACTATGCATCACCGGTGGCCGGTGACGGTAAGGTGTTCCTGATCAGCCGCAATGGCAATGTCACCGTCCTGGAGGCGGGTGCGAATTGGGGCGTCCGGTCGTCCGGCGAATTTGGGGAAGAGGTCTTCGCCACCCCGGCAATCGCCGACGGCCACATCTGGGTGCGCACAGCGACCGCTTTGTACGATTTCGCCGTACGTTAAGGCTATATAATGCTGGGAGCGTGCGAACCTCCCTTCTCTTTTTGTCCCTCGCAATCTTGGTTTCCGGACAGTCTTTTGAGACCACTGCCGGCCCATTGTTCAAGGCGAAGTGTGTCGCTTGTCATGGGACCGCCCCGCAAGGCAAGTTGGATCTCCGAACGGAGGCTTCGGTCCTCCAAGGGGGCGCCGCTGGTCCAGCCATCGTTCCCGGCGCCGCGGCCAAGAGCCTCTTGTTGGACAAAGTGGTCACCGGACAAATGCCCCCCGGCAAGTCAAAACTGACCGACGCAGAAGTGGATCTCATTCGCGCCTGGGTGGACAAACTGCCGCCGCTCGCGCCGGTCGCGGCGGTATCCGAAGAGGAGGTCCGGGGAATCCTGCAGGCCAGATGCGTCGCCTGCCACGGAGCGGCTGAGAAAAAGGGAGGCCTGGACGTTCGGACTGCGGCCAGCCGGCTGAAGGGTGGAGTGTCCGGCCCGGCCGTGGTACCCGGAAAGCCCGACGAGAGTCTCCTGTTAAGGCGGATCCTGGCGGGCCAGATGCCCCCCGAAAAGCAGGCGAAAGCCCTCGCCGTTGAACTACCGACTCCCGCCGAAACGGAAAAGATCCGTGCCTGGATCGCCGCCGGGGCGCCCGGGCCCGCTGCGCCTAAACCATTCCCGGCGATCGAAGAAAAGGATAAGCAGTTCTGGTCCTTCCAGCCCCCGGTCGCACCCTCCGTTCCAAAAGTAAAGGGTGCAGTGCGGAACCCGATCGATGCGTTCCTCTTGGCCAAATTGGAGGCGAAGGGTCTCACCTATTCCGCCGAAGCGGACCGCCTCACCCTCCTCCGCCGGGCAACGCTCGACCTCACCGGTTTACCGCCCACCCCCGCCGAGATCGCCGCTTACCTGGCCGACACCTCGAAAGATGCCTATGAAAAATTGGTCGACCGCCTTCTGGCTTCCCCCCGCTACAGGGAACGGTGGGGCCAACACTGGCTCGATCTCGCCGGATACTCCGATTCCGAAGGTTTCGGTCAGGACGATGGCGTCCGGCGCTTCGCCTGGCGCTATCGCGACTACGTCATCCGTTCCCTGAACGCCGACAAACCCTACGCGCAGTTCCTCACCGAGCAGATTGCCGGAGACGAGCTTTCCGACGACTGGAAAAGGGCCAACGGATCCGCCTCGCCGGAAATGCTCGATCGTTTGGCCGCTACAGGGTTTCTACGCACAACACCCGACCCGACCAACTCCGCCGAGCGCGGTCTCTTATCGGAACGGATGAATATCGTCGCCGAGGAGTTGGAGGTCCTGACGTCGTCCGTAATGGGCCTCACCGTCGGTTGCGCCCGCTGCCATAACCACAAATACGACCCCATTCCACAACGGGATCATTACCGCTTGAGCGCCATTCTCCAGGGCGCATATGATCCCTATGAGTGGCGTACGCCCAGCAAACGGGAGTTGGACCTGGCGCTCGAATCCGAACGGGTCGAAGTGGAGAAGGTCAACGGCCCCATCCAAGCCGAAATCGCCAAACTGCAGGCGCAGATGGACAAGGCCGCCGAACCGTTCCGGGCACAAATCCTGGAAGAGCGTTTGAAGGCACTTCCCGCCGAGGTCCGCGCCGAATTGCAGATCCCCGCCGCCAGACGATCCGATGCCCAGAAGTATCTGGCCGGGAAGTTCGAGTCAGTATTGAAAATCGAGGCCCGCGAACTCGAACGGAAGTTCCCGGAGTATCTTGCCGAAGTGCAACCCCTACAGAAGGAGATCCAGGCGCACCGCAACAGATTGAAACCGAAACCGCACGTTCGCGTGTTGACGGATAACCTCGAGCCGTCCACCCACTTCCTCCTCCGCCGCGGCGAACCGGCAAGCTTCGGAGAAGTCGTGGAACCGGGCGTTCCGGCCGTCTTGGCCAACGCGGCCCTTCAGCCCTACAAACCCGAACCGCGGTTTGCCGGAACCACCGGACGGCGGCTAGGCCTCGCCAAGTGGCTCACCCAGCCCAACCATCCCTTGACCGCCAGAGTCGCCGTAAACCAGCTTTGGATGCGCCACTTCGGACGCGGTATCGTCGCTTCCGTCTCCAATTTCGGACGGTCAGGTATGGCCCCATCCCACCCGGAACTCCTCGATTGGCTGGCCACCACATTTGTTTCCAATAACGGGAGCCTGAAGACGATGCATCGCCTCATGATGACCTCGCAGGCTTACCGGCAGAGTTCCAAGGTCGACCAGGCGCGCATCGCCGCCGATCCGGAAAATGTCCTCGTCTCGCGGATGCCCCTGCGCCGCATGGACGCCGAAACGCTCTTCGATAGCCTCATCACCGCCGCTGGCCGGCTGGACCCCACCGCCTTCGGCCCGCCGGCCGATCTCGACATCCGGCCGGACAAAGAGGTCACGGTCAAGGCGGGCAAGGACGGCTTCCGCCGCAGCATCTATGTGCTCCACCGGCGCCAGACTCCAGTCTCGTTAATGGACGCCTTTGACCAACCCTCCATGACCCCCAATTGCACCGAACGCCGCCGTTCCAACGTGGCAACCCAGGCCCTGCACATGATGAACGGATCCATGGCCTGGGAATTGGCCAAGTACATGGCCGGTCGCGTGATCGATGACGCCGATGGCGACCGCGCGCGACAAGTCGAACTCATCTACCTTCGCGCACTTTCGCGAATGCCTTCACAGGCGGAAGTGAAGTTGGGAATGGATGCCATCGCATCGTTTCGAGCGGCATGGCCGGCCCGCCTGGCGTCCGACAACGGCGCCGAACCTCGCGCCGCTACCGCCGGCTGGCTCGCCGTGGCCAATTACTGCCACGCCATCTTGAACTCGGCCGAGTTCAGCTTTATCGACTAGGGGAGACAATGGCAAAAACGACTCGTCGGGATTTCTTTTCTTCGGTGGCAAACGGTCTGCACGGTGCCGCCCTTGCCGGACTCCTCGGTAACGATTTGTACGGGAACGGCGTATTCGACCTGACTCCCAAGAATCCCCACTTTGAGTCCAAAGCGAAGGCCGTGATTCAGCTCTTCATGAATGGCGGACCGAGTCAGGTGGATCTGTTCGATCCCAAGCCAATGCTGACGAAAATGGCCGGCTCCGCTCCCAGCAAAGAGCTCAGCTTCGCCATTTCCAACGGTGACGCTCCCGGCGTTCTCATGCCCTCTCCGTTCTCGTTTCAAAAGCATGGGAAATGCGGCATGGAGATCTCCAGCGCCCTGCCGCACCTGGCCACCTGCGCCGACGACATCGCCGTCATCCGCTCCATGTACGGCGAGCATGCAAACCACGAGCCGGCTCTATTTCTCATGCACTCCGGCCGGACCATCGCCAGCCGCCCGGCCATCGGTGCCTGGGTGTCCTACGGGCTGGGCACCGAGAACCGCAACCTGCCGGCCTATGTCGTGCTCGACGACCCCAAGGGACTGCCGATCAATGGCATCTCGAACTGGCAATCCGCCTGGCTTCCTCCCATCTACCAGGGAACCCGATTCCGAACCGAGGGCCCGCCGGTGCTGAACCTGGAACCCCGCCCGGAGATCCCCACGCCGCTCGTCGAAGCGGAGCGGGCACTCCTGCGCCAACTCGATGCGGCCCACCTCGCCAACCGGCCCTATCAACCGGAATTGGACGCCCGGATTTCCAGCTACGAACTCGCCGCGCGCATGCAACTGGCCGCCTCTGACGCCCTCGATGTCTCGAAGGAAAGTGAAACCACTCGCGAAGCCTACGGCCTGAACAATCCCGCCACCGCATCCTATGGAAAACGTTGCCTGATGGCCCGGCGCCTGGTCGAGCGCGGCGTCCGCTTCGTACAGCTTTACATCGAAAGCCAGATCTTCGACTCCCACGGAGACCTCCAAGCAAGCCTGAATTATGCCTGCGGCAAGACGGACAAACCCGTCGCCGCCCTCCTCAAGGATTTGAAGCAGCGCGGTCTCCTCGATTCCACCCTCCTGGTTTGGGGTGGCGAATTCGGCCGCCTGCCCATGTCGCAAGGCATGAGCGCGAAAGCCGGCCGTGACCATGGCCCGAACGGGTTCAGCGTTTGGATGGCCGGCGGCGGAGTGAAGGGTGGCACAACATTTGGAGCCACCGACGATATCGGCTTCAAGTCGGTGGAAAACCGGGTCAGCGTCCATGACTTCCACGCCACCATTCTTCACCAGTTAGGCCTCAAGCACCGCGAACTCGTCTATGAACGCCACGGGCTGAAAGAACGGCTCACCGACCAATTCCCGGCCCGAGTCGTTACCGAGATCCTGACTTAGGGCGAAACCACAGCAACTGGTCCGGACGGACGCCCGTAAAGATATCGCCAGCCGCCGAGACGTCAATGGAGTGATGACCGGGGCTGTCGATTCTTCCAAGAACCTCGCCCGTTTCCGGATTCAGTTTCATGATCCAGCCGGGCGCGCCGTTCGGCTCCGTGCGCGGCTGCGATCCGATCCACAGTGCATTATTCTGTAGCGTCAGCGAAAACGTTTTGCCCAAGCCTTGGATCTGGCTGAGATACTTCCCTTCCCTGGTGAATCGCTGAATTCGCCCGTTTTCCCGGTCCGCCACAAACACAACCCCTTTCCCGTCAATCGCAATGGCATGAGGCAGATTCAACTGCCCTGGGCCATCGCCTGCCGTCCCCCATTGCCGGAGCCGCCGCCCATTCGCGTCATACTCCAGAATGCGGGCGTTGCCGTATCCATCGGCAAGAAAGAGATGTCCGTCGGAAGCAAATGCGATGTCGGCCGTGCCATTGAATGCGCTCTTGGTTTTCGGTTGCTCCCCGACAACGAAGTCGAGTAACTTCTCACCCTTTGCCGTGAATTTGAGAATCCGGCTCGATGCCGCATCAACCGTCCAGATGTGGCCCGCCGGATCGATCCGAATCGAATGCGGAATCTGATAGAGTCCCTTTCCCCACTCGCGAAGCACCTCCCCTTTCTCGTTGATGGCCACCACCGGCTGCGCCGTAAGTCCTCGCTGCAGCAGATAGATGGTTCCCTTTCCATCCGCGGCGACCGACGAAATCATCCCCAACTCCCAACCCGGACGCGGCGGGATCACCTTCGGCCGGGTCAACTCCAGCGGAAGCGACTGGGCAATGGCCAGTGTCGAAAGGAGGAAGAAAGGTCGGAGAATCATATGGTGGATTTTCGAGTACCGCTGGAGTAAGGAGCCTTTGCGGCAAGCGAGAAGATGGGGTCGATGGCCGCGCCGTTCAGGAGCGCCTCAGCCACATATTCTCCAATCACGGGTCCATGCTTGTACCCGTGACCAGATCCGCCGCCGAGCAGCCACACATTATCATGTTCCGGGTGCCGGTCGATCAGGTAGTCCCCATTCACGGTGTTCTCATACTGGCAGACTTCGCCTTGCAGGAACGGAGCGGATGCCAGCTTCGGAAAGCGTTGGGCGATGTAACTTCGAACCCGTTCCACCGTTTCGTTCCCAACGAATCGACTCTCCGTGTCTGGATCAATCACCGGCCCGTGCGTATCAACAGCAATCTTGAAGCCCCGGTCCTCGATGTCGGGAATCCCATACAAACCGGCAGCACTGTCAATCCAGCACGGCATCGAGGAGGGCTGCCAGCTGCCATCGCCCGGCGCCGCGCCAAAGTAAAACACCTCCTGCCGCGTGGGGCGAATCCGGTCTGCCAATAAATCCGGAAAGAGTTTGGGAAGCCAAGGCCCGCAGGCATAAACATAGACTTTCGCTTCACCCGCAGGGCGGCCAAAAGCCTGAGTCCGAAAGGTCAGGCCCTGTTTGACGGTCTCCCGGACGACAGTTTGAACGCCGCGCCGCGCAAGAAGTGCCGACGCATCCGGTTCCCAGATTGCCCACGTCTCAGAATCCACACAGAACTGCGGGAAACGAGTCATGATTTCGGCCGGGGATAGATGCGAATGACGAATTCCACAACGGGCAAAAGCAGCCAGCGTATCTTGGGCCGCGGCGGCGTCTGGCCGGGATAGCCAAAGCAGCCCGGCCGTTTGGAGCAGCGTCGGGTCATTCATGGCGTAGAACTCCCGGTAGAGTTGGAGGGCGCGCCACGACCAGCGCGTATAGATTTCGCGGCTGCCGTATCCCATGCGCAAAATGCGCGTTTCCCCTCCCGACGAGGCGCGATTGTTGGCCGGCCCGTACTGGTCAACCAGCAGAACTCTCTGACCGCGGAGGTGAAGCGCACGGGAAAGCCACGCGCCGAACACACCGGCGCCGATCACCGCAAAATCGAATGCAGGCATGGCTCTATTTTCGCGTGTCACGGATCCCGGAAGGGCTGCATCTTGTCTCTTATGCGGTACATTTTTGTTCTGCTGTTCGCTGGTACGGCCTGGAGTCAACAGGACCTGTTCGAAACCGCGGAGACCTGCCGGCAGTGCCACAAAGCACCAACGGTTGGCCAACACACGCTCTGGTCCGGATCCATGATGGCCCATGCCGCCAAGGACCCCTATTGGAAGGCCAAGGTGAAGTTCGAAGGGGACCACACGCCCGCCGCCCGCGCCGTGATTGAGGATAAGTGCCTTCGCTGCCACGCGCCGGCGCAGCAATACCCGCTCCGCGCAAAGAACGACTTGATGAAAATGGAATCGCTCGGGGAGATGGGCGCCGAAGGCGTCACCTGCACCGTTTGCCACAAGATCTCGCCCGCCGGGCTGGGAAAACCGGACTCCTTCACCGGCGGTTTCCAGATCAACAAGGAGAACGAAATCTACGGCCCCCACCCCGATCCGTTCCCCATGCCGATGCTGCACCACTCCGGCCAGTTCCCCAAAGAGGGGAAGCACATACTGGACGCTGCGCTCTGTGGAACCTGCCACACCGTCATCACACCCACCCTGGACGCCGCCGGAAACAAGCTCGGTGACTTTGTCGAACAGGCACCCTACCTGGAATGGCTGGCCAGTGACTATGCCAAAAGCAAAGTGACCTGCCAGAGCTGTCACGTACCCACACTGAAGGACGCGGCCGGTGCCGAAAAGGCACAACACATCGCCCACACACCCCATGGCGTCGATACTGTCTTCCGTCCCACCTCGCCCAGAAAACCCTTCGGCCAGCACCTGTTCCTGGGCGGCAACGCGCAAATGTTGCGCGTCATGGGCGTCGAAACGGCCGGGCGTACGGAAGAGTTCCTTCGTGGAGCGGCCGGGCTCGATGTAAAAGGGCGCAAGGCGGGGAACAACCTGGAACTGGTCGTGGAAGTCACCAACAAGACCGGCCACAAGCTCCCGACAGGATTCCCCAGCCGCCGCCTCTGGCTCCATCTCCGGGTCACCGATCCAGCCGGAAAAACAGTCTTCGAGAGCGGCGCCTGGGATACCAAGACAGGCGAACTCGCCGGCGCCCCTCCACGCCAACCGCATCGGACAAGAATCACCAAACCAACGGAAGTCGCCATCTACGAAGCAGAAATGAAAGCACCCGATGGGTCTTCCACCCTGTCGTTACTGCGCGCCAGCGGATACGGGAAGGACAATCGCATTCTGCCGCTCGGCTTCCATGGTGACGCTTCCATCGCGCCCGTCGGCGTTTCCGCTGACGGCGACTTCCAGCCCGGCTCCGACCGCGTCACCTATAGCATTGACGTCGCCGGCCGCCAGGGCCCATTCGCCGTCAAGGTACAGGCCCTCTACCAAAGTGTGTCCCCGCGCCACGTCGAGGGATTGGATGCGAGTTTCCTCCAGAAACTGGCACCCCACCGGGCTCCCGTTGCCATCCAGAACGCCGCCGCCGTGATTCGATAAGATTGCGGCATGCATATCCGTTACGCCGCGCTGCTGCTGGCCGCCTTGGCCCCGGCGCAGGACTTCCATTTGAAAGACGGCGACCGCGTAGTCTTCTTTGGAGACAGCATCACCGATCAGCGTCTATACACCACATTCACCGAAACCTTCTCGGTCACGCGGTTCCCCAAGCGCAACATCACGTTCGTGCACTCGGGCTGGGGCGGAGACCGCGTCACCGGGGGCGCCGGTGGCGGCATCCAGGAACGCCTCACCCGCGACGTCTTTGCCTACAAGCCGACCGTCATGACCATCATGCTCGGGATGAACGATGGCCGTGTGCGCGCCTTCAACGACCAATTGTTCGAAATGTACTCCCGCGGCTATCGCGAAATCGTCAAGCGCGTAAAGGCCGCCGACTCCTCCACCCGCATCACCGCCATTCAACCTTCCCCCTATGACGACGTCACCTACGAACCCCGCTTTGCCGGCGGCTACAACGGCGTCCTGCTCCGCTATAGCGATTTTGTGAAAACCCTTGGCGCCGAACAAGGCCTGACTGTGGCGGATCTCAACCGGCCCGTCACCGCAATGCTCGCCAAGGCCAAGGCCGCCGACGCCGCCCTCTCGCAGAAAATCATCCCCGATCGGGTTCACCCCGGACCGTCAGGCCACCTCATTATGGCCGCTGCGCTCTTGAAAGCCTGGAATGCGCCGGCAGTGGTGAGTTCGGTCACCATCGACGCAGCCGCCAAAAGGGTGTCCGAGTACGCGAATGCGTCCGTCGTCAACGTCGGCTTCGGCGGCGCCGTCACCTGGACCCAGACCGACGACGCCCTGCCGATGCCCATCGACATGGCCGACCCTGTGATGGCCCTCGCCGTCAAAAGCTCCGACTTCCTCGAATCTCTGAACCGTCAGGTCGTTCGCGTCACCGGACTGCCCGCCGGCCTGCATACCCTGCGGATCGACGGAAGCGAGGTAGCGACACGCTCCGCCGCCGATTGGGCCGCCGGTGTCAACCTGGCAACCCTTCGGACCCCCATGTGGGAGCAAGCTACTCGTGTCCACGCGCTCACCTTGAAGCACACCGGCGTCCACCAGGCCCGCTGGCGCACACTCCAGGTGCCGCTCGCCCACGATGTGAATGAGACGATGAACGACGCCCTCGCCGCGCTCGACAAAGTCGAGGCTGAACTCGTCGCCAAACAGCGCGCCCTTGCCCTGCCCCAACCCCACCGGTTCGAACTGGTGGCAGGCGATTCCGCATTTCGTCCGGTCTTTAATGGAACCGATCTCACCGGTTGGCACATCAGCCAGGTCAACCACCACGGCAAGACCTCCGGCTGGGCAGTCGAGCGCCAGGCAATTACCGGGACCCAGGACCGCCCCGGCCACGGCGGTATCCTGCTGACCGACAAAAAGTACAAGAACTTCGAAGTGACTCTGGAAATCAACCCCGATTACGGCTGCGACAGCGGCCTGTTTCTACGTGCCACCGAAAAAGGAGAAGCCTACCAGGTGTTGCTGGATTACCTGGATGGCGGGGCCGTCGGCGGCGTCTACGGCGAACGCCTCCAGGGTGTGAAGAGCTTCGTCCCCGCCTGGCAGGAGTGGTTCAAACGCGGCGATTGGAACCATCTTCGCGCCCGAATAGAAGGGGATACCCCCCATATTCAGGTCTGGATGAACGGAATCAAGATTACCGATTGGACCGACACCGCGAACCACCTCCCCGGCGGCGCCACCGATGGCATGGTCGCCGTCCAGGTCCACGCCGGCAACCGCTGGGTCCCCGGGTCCAAACACCGGTTCCGGAACATCGCCATTCGCGAACTGCCGTAAATTTTCCACCAAACGCTATGATGGGAGGTAACACCTTCAAGGGGGGTTGCTTCCCATGCATGCACTTTCACGCAGTGCGTCCTTGCTCCTCGTCGCGAGCTTAGGACTTTTTTGCCAGACATCGACGACACAACTGTCCGGCACGGTATCGGATTCCACAGGTGCGTCCGTCCCGGGCGCCGCGGTTACGGCAACGAATGAAGACACAGGGCTCAAGTACTCCATCGCGACGACGGAAGCTGGTCTTTATGCCTTCCCCTCGATTCCCGTCGGCTCTTATTCCTTGAGCGTCGAAAAGACTGGTTTCAAGAAGTTCCAGCTCACAAAAATTGTCCTGCAGATCAATACTCCCGCCACCGTGAACGCCAAGCTCGACATCGGGCAGGCGACCGAAACGGTACAGGTCGAAGCAACCGCCGAAACCCTTCAGACCAATAACGCCACCATCGGCAACGTGATTGAACGCAAGGTCATTGAAGCCATGCCGCTCAACGGACGCAATCCGCTGAACCTGCTCATCTTTGAGCCTGGCGTAGTCCAGCGGTCCGGAAACCAGGTGAGCGTCAACGGCGCCCGCACCGGTGCCGGCAATGTGACCATCGACGGCATCGAAGCCAACGAAAGCACGAATCCCAATCCCACCCAGAACCTCTTCCGCCTGAACCCGGACAACGTCCAGGAATTCAAGGTAACCACCCAGAATCCTTCCGCCGACGAAGGCCGTAACTCCGGCGCCAACGTCTCCGTCGCCACCCGCAGCGGCACCAACCAGTTCCACGGAACCGCCTTCGAGTTCTTCCGGAATACAAAGCTAAACGCCAACGAGTTCTACTCGAACGCGCAGGGATTGGAAAAGCCCATCATCAAGCTCAACCAATACGGCCTGGAGCTCGGTGGCCCCATTAAGCGCAACAAGACGTTCTTCTTCGGCTCCTGGCAGGGTCAAAAGGTGAACTTTGCCGACCCCATCGACAAGTCCTTCGGAACCGTTTCGCTCTATCAGCGCTCCGCGCTCGATGGTATTTTTAAGTACTTCGTGGTCGACAACCGCAACCCTTTCACGGTGAATGGACAACGTGTCACCCAGAACACCCCGATTCTCCTCACCGGCCCGGGCGGCGGCTACGCCCCAGGCGTTCGGGATTGCGCCAGCCCCACCGATGCCAATTGCGTCGCGAGTTTCAACATCTTCACCAACGACCCGCTACGCCGCGGCATTGACCCCTCTGTTAAGGGTGTTCTCGGCGGCTATCCAGCCCCAAACGCCCTGAACTCCGGCGACGGCCTCAACACCGGCAACTACCAGTGGAACTCGCCGTTCCAGATCCGCGGCCCCCAGTATCTAGCCCGTATCGATCATGTGATTAATGACAAGCACAACCTCTTCGGCCGTTACCTCGGCGCCGAACAGAGCACTCTGAACGGTGACCCGCTCAATAGCCGCCCAATCGTGCTCCCTGGATACCCCGCCCGCGGCGAAGTCTTCCGCCCCGCCACGAATATCGCCGTCGGCCTGCGCAGCGTTTTCACCCCCCGCCTCGTCAACGAATTGACCCTTGGCTTCTCCCGTTTCGACTTCCTCTTCACACAGGGCGAAGCAAACCCCGCCTTCCCCAATGCGCCCCGGTTTACATTCAACAACTCGTCCGTCGACTTCGTCCCCGGCCCGAGGACCCGCCGCGTAGTGAACACCTACCAGATCATCAACAACATGACCTACGTCACCGGTGCCCACGTCATTAAGTTCGGCGGCAATATCCGCATGTATCAGCACAACGATCAGCGTGGCGACGTCGGCGGCGTTTCCTTGACCCCGGCAATATCGTTATCTCGCGCAACCCGTGCGCCGTCCGGAATTAACTTCCCTGCGTTGGCGACGGCAACCACCCCGGGAATCGCCGCCAACGACCTCACCCGTTTACAGGGCATGGTGAACGACCTGCTCGGCATACCCGCAACCCTGGCCCACAATTTCATCGGCGATCTCAATTCCGATACCTTCCTCCCATTCCTCTCCGGCGAAAAGTCGGTGAGCCTCTGGGCCCAGGGCCAGCGATCCAAGCAGTACAATTTCTTCTTCCAGGATGAGTGGAAACTGCGCCGAGACCTCACAATGAGTATCGGCGCACGCTGGGAACTCAATCCGCCTCCCACCGAGGCCGGTGGCCGCGTCTACGTGCCTAACAAGTCGATCGACGGCAGTGAAGGCCTCGTCTCCTTCGTCAAAGCCGACCGCTGGTTCAAGAACATGAACTACGGCGCCATCGCGCCCCGATTAAGCTTCGCCTGGTCACCCGGTGGATCGACAAAGACCGTCATCCGCACCGGCTACGGCATTGCGTTCGACCCCGTGGCCACCTTCCAGGTCACCTCGGTCGCCTCTGCGGTTCCCGGCCAGGTTTACCGTTGCACGGCCGTCGCCGCAACTGGTGCCACCACTCCTGGTTGTGCCACCGTTCCCGATGTCCGACTGAGTCAGTTTCCCAACGCCCTGGCGCCGCCAACTTCCAAGCCTTCCAGCCAACTCACCCCGCCTGTCGCGCTCCAAAACACTGCGGCGACTGCCCGGGTTTTCGACCAGAACCTGAAGCTCCCCACGGTCCACATGTGGAATCTGACCATCCAGCGCGATTTTGGCCGCGGTTACGTCGCCAGCGTGGGTTACGTCGGCCGACGCGGCACCCGATTGTGGCGCAGCTGGGATATGAACCAAATCGACGCCGCTCCTTTGCTGCCCAGCTTCTTAGCCATGCAGCGGAACATCGCCATCGGTGGCGGATGCCGTGCTGACGGCACTCTTGCCAACAACACGCCTTGCAATGGTGCGGTCGCGGTGCCGTTCATTCAGCAGGGTTTGATGACCAGTGCTTTCGCCAACGCCGCCGGTTCAACCACAGAACTCTCGCCGCTTCGCAATGAGGCCGGCAGTATGGCACTGCGCCTGGAACAGACAACCCTCGCAGCCCGCCTTCGTCCCAACCAGCAGTTCGGCCAGATCCTCATGCTCGACAACGGCGCCGACTCGAATTACCACTCCATGCAGACTTCTCTGCACAAACGCTTCGATACCGCGGGCCTCATCTTCGGTGGCAGTTACACACTCGGCAAATCCATCGACAACCTCTCGGTGGATCCCGTCGCAGCCACTACCGGCGGCGGATTGACAACCACCGCCGCCAGAACACCGGTCGACGGGCGCAACTACCAGAACGAGCGCGGCCGCTCCGACTACGATCAGCGCCATGTCATCAACATGACTGGAGTTTACGAACTCCCCTTCGGCAAAGGCAAACCCCTCTTCGGCAACGCTCCGAAAGCGGTCAACACCCTGATTGGCGGCTGGAGTTTGAACGGCATCTTCACTTACCAGTCCGGTGAACCCTACACCATTCGGTCTGGATTCCTCACCGCCAACAACGTTTCCGTGAGCCGCGCCGCATTGGCGCCGGGTGTCACTACGCTCCCCCAATCCAAGCTGCAAAGCAAACCAGGCGTTGTCGGTCCAGTCTTCTTCCAGGATGCCAGCGCCTTCGTGAATCCCGGCCCCGGTCAGCTCGGCTTCGGCCGCAACCTCTTCCAGGGCCCCTCGTTCTGGAACATGGATCTCGGCATCGCAAAGGGGTTCCAAATGACGGAGCGGGTGCGGATGACCTTCCGCGCCGAGTTCTTCAACGCCCTCAATCACGCAAACTTCCGCAACCCGCGCGATGCTTCCGTCGGGTCGCCGACCATCACATCCAATGTCTTCGCCCAAGCCTGCTGCGTCACACTCTCCACCACCAGCTCCGCCAACACCAACCAGAATGGCGAAAGCTGGCGCGTCGTCCAGTTGGCTCTCAAACTCGCCTTCTGATCCGCCGTCGCAACCCAACCCCAGCCCGATTCGCCCCAACCAGGAGCGAATCGGGCTTTTTCATTGCCCCTAATGATGCCCCTGGAAGATAATCCGCACCATCTTCCAGTTCAAACAGACAAACCGCCACATCTGGTACGGCAAGAACGTCCGCAAGAACAGCGTGAATCGCGTCGGCTTGGCGGCGTGGATTTTTGTTTGGCGATCCATAACTACTCCGGTATCAGCGCCCAGCCCGGATAAAGATGGGCCTTGTACAAAAACAGGTGGTGCAGCAGAATTTTGATCCAGTGGCCGGCGAGTCCGATCTCCCCGAACGTGAAATCGAGACTGCGCCCGTGTTCCGGGAACCGCTCGAAGTCCGGCACGATCGGAAAAACGGTTATCGCCGCCGCCGTTCCCGTAAACGGGTTCGCACCGGCCGAAGCAACACACGCCGCCCCCATCTCCGCCATCGACGCCGTGTGCGGCTCCCGGTTCCGCCCCAGGATCCGGTCGGCGATGTTCCGCGCAATCGTCTTGCCAATGACCGCCGAAGGCATCCCCGTCCTCGGCGGCGCCGGTGAGATCACCTGCCCTTCCTTCGTCGTCCGCGGCCGCGATATCGGATGGGGCGGCGCGAATGCAATCCCGGCCGCAAACAAATTATCGTATGCCGGACTCTGGTAAACCCGCGGCCAATCCGAAGCTCGATACGCTTCATACGGCTTCTTCGTGTAATCGGCGTCCACCTTCATGAATCCCGACGGCGCAAAGATGTTCCCCGTGATGTCCTCGCCCTCCCGGCCATACGCCTTCAGTCCCACCCCGCTAAACGGCGGCAACAGCATCGCAAAATCGAACGCATGGTCGGAAACCGTTCCATCCAGCGTCTCCACCGTCACCATCCGTTTGTCGACATTCCGAACATGCGCCCGCGTGATCGCATCGATCCCTCGCTCAGCGAACAACGACTCCGCGAACGTCTTCCCCGGCGCCACATACCCGCCCGTTCGGATGTGCACCCCGTCCACACCAAAGTCGCCCAGGTCATACTCATTCGTCACAAACAGGATGTCCGCCTTGTCCCGCACCCCGTGCTGCCGGAGTTCGAACTCCAGGTTCACCACATACTCAAACGCCGCGCCCTCGCAGGTACACGTCCCGTGGCCCGTGCCAACCAGAAACGTCTGCCGTTCCCCCCGCTCCATCCGCCCGATCGCCTCCCGAAAGTGGATCGCCGTCTCGGCCGCATGATCCGCCGTGCAAACCGAAAGACTGTTCGCCTCTGGCCCCAGCCCTGGCGTCGCCGAAAAATTCAACTTCGGCCCCGTGGCATTGATCAGATAGTCGTAGGGAACCTTCTCCCTCCTGCCGCCTTCGGTATACTCAATCTCCACTTTCGGCGGTGACTCCTCTGGCCACAGCGCAACGCCCTTCGCCTGCCGGAAATTGATTCCATTCCGCTTGTAAACAGGCGCCAGCGGAAACGTCACGTCATCCGGCCCCATCAGCCCGACCCCCACCCAGATATTGGAGGGGATCCAGTTATAGTCCGGCCTCGGGGACACGACTATCACCTCGGCGTCTCTCCCAAGCCACTTGTGCAGAAAAGCCGCGGCGGTATGGCCGGAAACTCCGGCACCGAGAACAACGACTCGTGGCATACGTCGGCCCTCCCGGGCCGCGATCAGGCCGTCCCGGCGGCGTCCTTCATCATCGTGACCATCACGTCTTCGACTTCGCGGGCGACGGCGGCAACTTCGGGTTTGTCGAATGCCTGCAGCAGCGCGGTCGGCAGCATCGTCGCCAGAGTGTAACCTCCGGCATTGCCATACACCGAGATGCGGCAGGGCAAAGCAGTGGAAAGGATGCCATCCGTCTCGAGAACCTTCTTCGCTTGATGCGGATTGCAGACCTCGAAAACCTTACACTCCATCGCCAGTTCCACGCCCTTATTCGCCATAATCTGTTGCAGATTGTGGACAGCAATGATTCCGAACTTGTTGCGGGCGGCGGACACTTCTAGCTCTTTCTGGATCTCATCCAGCGAGCGCGTGGTCGGGAGTTGGAAAAGCATACCTGCTTTCCAAGATGCAGTTCCGCGGAAAGGGTGACACCCCCCTCACCGATAGAACGGAACCCATGTAATCCAGCGCGGTCCCCATTTCGGCTCCCGCGTTCCGGTCTCCAGTGCACCCAGATCCGGCGCCCGGCCCGTAAAGTCCTCATTCACCGTTGGAATCACCACCCCAGCATCCACCGCCTTGGTCCCCGAGCGCAGTTGGAAATTCAAATCCATCGCGTGATAAACCTTGTGCCGGTCGGTCGCCGACGGCGGCGAAAGGTTCTCGAAAATGTCGTAATCCAGCTCCACCCCGTGCGCCTCCTGGCCGGTCGCAGCCGCCAGATCCTTCAAGGTCGCAAACGACTTCCACTGGTCCGGCTTCGTCTCGTAGATCTTCTGCCCCTTCGGCGGTGCAAAGAACCGGTATTGAGCGCTAACTCCTTTATTCGGCCGGAAGCCGTTATAGTCGCTCGAATAGGCGTCGGTGGCGTTGGCCCACGTCATCACCCCCCGCCCTTCGCTGTTCTTGCTTAAGAACAGGTTGTTCCGCCAATGGGCGTTCGAATACGGCTCGGCCGTCCCGTGCTCGTTGATGATCGTGTTGTGGTAAACGAACAGTCCCGCCGGATGGGCAGAGAACTTAAAGCTCGTCGACGAGGTCGTATGGTACAGAATGTTGCGGATAAAGTAGATCGGCCCGCCGAACGTCGGCTGCGACGAGTACCCCCCGTGGAACGCGTTCACGCCGCGATTATTGAACACCCGCACGTTGTGAACGCCGCCATCGGTCTCCACGTAATCGTCATTGCACATGTGGAAATCGTTGTTGTAGATGTCAATCGACGACGCCCGCATCTCCGGATCCGACGGCGGTGTTCCGTACGTGGAGATCCCGATCGCATCGTGGAAATACGCAATCGCATTGTGGGCGATCACATGGCCCGGCCCATACACTTTGATCCCGTAGTAGCTCTTCAACTGGTGAGAGCCGTAGTTCCCGATCGGCTGCCACATGAACCCCGTCCACCCGTTCAAATGGAACCGGTCTTCCCGGCCCAATATCAGGTTGTCGGCAATGTAAAAGTCCGACGAACCGGCATATTCCGTCCAAACGCCGAATCCCACATTCTCGAACCGGCAGTTCTTCACCGTCAGGCCCACCGCTCCCAGCACCTCTTTCTGCCCGGCCATGATCCCAATGTCCGTATTCCGAATCGTCAGCCCGTCCAGAATGTGATACCGCGAAGCCGTTACATCAAACATGGAATGATTGCCGTCCCCATCGAAGATCACCGCGCCATCCCCAGCCGCCTTAATCGTGATCGGCTTCTCCGCCGTCCCCTTCAGCGTCAGCGACATCGACCCGTCAAACGGCGTCATCATCGGGTCCACATAGTTCAGCCGCTCCGGCCGGTAAATGCCCCCATGAACCAGAATCGTGTCCCCGGGCTTCACTCGCCGTTCCCACACCACTGACCAATCCCCCAGCCCTGCTCCGTAGTAGGCCTGCAGAACGCTCGTAAAGTGCGGTTCCACCTTCGGCCCCTTCCACTCCGGCGAATAGACGTGGCGCACGTCCCCGCCCTGGTACGGCATCGGCTCCGTTCGCGTTTTCACCTTTACCGTCTGCGTCGTCTGCCCGTTCGCCCCGTCCGGATCCTTCATCACCAGCCGGCACTCATATTCGGTGCCAGGCTGCAGGTTCAAGATCGACCCGGCAAATCCCTCCGGAACCGTATAGTCCAGGTTCTCTCGCCGCCGGTAGATATTCTCACCGCCAATCCGCACCAGCGGCATTGCCGCCCGCCACTGCGCCTCCCCCGTCTTTCGGTACTGCACGTCCACGGTCGCGTTCCGGTTCGCATCACCGGATATGGCCCATTCAAAGCCTAAATTCATCAGCGTCGGATGTTCCACATGGAAACGTCCGGCGGTAGTCGCATTCTGAGCTTGCAAGGAAGCGGCGAGGAGGAGCAACAAACAGTAGCGCATGGCTGGGGGCCATTATATCCAGCGTCACCAGCGCAGATCTTTCCGTGTTTCAGAACTGTTGAATTGAATCCGCGGCCCCACCAGCCGCCCGTCCTTCCGCAACTCCACGTCGTTGCGCTGATCGGCCAGATCAGCCACCAGGATCCGGTTCCCAAGCCACCCGGGCGCCCGCCGCGCCGCCGCCTCTAAATACACTTCCACAAACTCCCGCCCCACTTTCATCCCAATGCAGCGCGGACGCACCCCGTCCAATTCCAACGCCGAAATCGTGTACGCACACGCCAGCCGCTCCGCCTCTTTATCCCGGTCCAACTCCAATTGCCGCTGCTTCTTCCGCAGTTCGGCCTCCAGGTCATCGGCGTGCAACGTGACAATCAACTCCAGCGTGCCCGCCGCCGTATTCCAATTGATCTCCGTCCTGCTGTAGTGGAACTTGTGTGCCCCTAGCGGAGCACACAGCGCCAGTAGCAGAACAGCCGGCCGCATCACTTCTTCAGTTCGCGCATCGGGTTCACCTTGTCCCGGTCTTCCTTGAAGATCTGGAACTTCGATTTCACCGCCCGCCGCGGCCACACGTTGTTCGCCATGTCCGCATCCGCCGTCTCCAGGTTCGGATCGATCGAGATCGATTTGATCTCCTTCCGCGTCGGAATAATCTTCTCTACCTGCAAGTTGTTCCGCCGCCAGATCTCAGCCGCGATCCGCAACTCCTCCCGCGTCCCGTCGGTGAACTCCACCTGCATAATCACCGGCATCACCAGCCCGCCCAGGTTCTTCAGCGAAACCGAATAAAAATTCATCGAAGGATCGAACAGCTTCCGCTCGTCTTCTTCAAACTGTTTGACCCAGCCCTCAAACGCCTTCGTCTCCGACGGCAGCACCGTGAACTCATCGTACTTGTTATAGAAATCGATCAGTTCCGGATAATCCTCCACCCGCTTCCGCAGCGTCTTGTTCCGCTGCGCCGATAGCGTCACCGGCTCCGCCTCTTTCTCCTTCTTCGAGATCGGCTTTTCCACCGCCGGATTCTGTGTGTCCACCGAGTACAGCTTCACCTCATCAATCGCGATGTCCACAACATCGGTCGTGTAGAACCACCCCCGCCAGAACCAGTCCAAGTCGGTCCCCGAAGCATCCTCCATCGTCCGGAACAGGTCGGCCGGCATCGGCCGCTTAAACATCCACCGGCGCGCGTACTCCTTGAACGCAAAGTCGAATCGCTCCCGCCCCAGCACCGTCTCGCGCAGAATGTTCAGCGCCGTCGCCGTCTTGTGATAAGCATTCCCGCCCAGATCAACAATCGATTCCGAGTTCGTCATGATCGGGTCATGCCCGTCGCCCTTCATATACTCCACAATCTTTGCCGGTTCGCCCCGCCGCGACGGATAATTCTCCTCCCACTCCACCTCCGCCAGGTACTGCAAAAACGAGTTGAGACCCTCGTCCAGCCACGTCCACTGCCGCTCATCGTTGTTCACGATCATAGGGAAATAGTTGTGTCCCACCTCGTGAATCACCACCGAAATCAGCCCGTACTTCGTCCGCGCCGAATAGGTTTTGTCCTCCTTCGGCCGCGGCCCGTTGAAGCAGATCATCGGGTACTCCATCCCGCCCACCGGCCCGTTCACGCTGATCGCAATCGGATACGGATACTCAAACGTGTACCGTGAATAGATATTCAACGTGTGGATGATGGCGTGCGTCGAATACCGCTCCCATAATGGATTCCCCTCTTTCGGGTAGTACGACATCGCCATGATCGTCTTGCCGTTCATCGTGTGCCCCTGCGCATCCCAGGCGAACTTCCGCGACGACGCAAACGCAAAGTCCCGCACATTCTCGGCGTGGTAGATCCACGTCTTCTTCCCCGTCGGCTTCGACTTCTCGTTCGCCGTCGCTTCGGCTTCCGTTACGATCATCACCGGCTTCGTCGCCGTCCGCGCCACCGCCAGCCTTTGCCGCTGCAACGGCGTCAGCACCTGCTCCGGATTCTGCAGAACGCCGGTCGACGCCACAATATGATCGTTCGGCACCGTGATCCGGACCTTGTAATCCCCAAACTCCAGCGTGAACTCCCCTGTGCCCAGAAACTGCTTATGCTGCCACCCGTTCACATCGTTGTAGGCAGCCATCCGCGGAAACCACTGCGCGATCTCGTACAGCCAGTTGTTGTCCTTGGGAAAATACTCCGCGCCCGTGCGCCCCGAAATGCGCTTCGAATTGTTGATCTTGTAGTCCCAGTCGAGCGAAAACTCGAACGACTTCCCGCTCGGCAGCGGCGCCGGCAAATCCACCCGCATCATCGTCCGGTTGATGTGCTTGTGCAACTCCTTCCCGCTCGCGTCCTTCACCGGCCCAATCCGGTAGCCGCCCGGGAATGGATCGTCCATCATCCGCCGGAACGTCGGCAGCGGAAACTTCTTCCAGTCCGGCGCCGTCTCCGTCAGGTCGTGGTCCGAGTGCGGCTCCCAGATGTTCTGGTCCAACTGCAGCCACAGGTAGGTCAGCGTATCCGGCGAGTTGTTATGGTAGTTGATCGTCGCCCGCCCGATGATCTTCTGATTCACATCGTCCAACTCGACGTCGATCGAATAATCGGCCCGTTGCTGCCAGTATCGGTGCCCGGGAGCCCCGGACGCCGTTCGATAGTCGTTCGGCGTCGGAAGGATCTCCTCCAACTGCCGGAACTTGTCAATCGGGCTCTTTTTGTTTTGGGCCGCAATGGGCAGCCAGGTCAGCACAACCCCGAGAATCAGCCGGATTACCATAATCCAAACTATCGAAACTCGCGTCTTTAGGGCAAGCGGCCGTATGCTGGAAGATAGTCATGCCATCCACCGTCGAGGCCGCCGAACCAAAATCCTCTATCAGCCTGGGGATGTTCGGCATGATTCTCGTCCTGGCCGCCATCGGATCCTTCTTCGTCGCCCTTGCCGTCGCCTACGCCTTTGCCGTCCAGGACCGCCCCGCCCAGCCCAACGTCCATCTCAGCTTCTGGTTCTGGATCTCCACCGCCTTCATGGCCCTCAGTAGCATCACCTTCCAGTGGGCCCGCCGCGATCTCCGCATGGCCCGCTTCGCCCCCTACCGCATGGGCCTCTGGCTCACCTGGTGGCTCGGCATCGGGTTCCTCCTCGCCCAACTCCTCGGCTGCCGCGACCTCGCCCAGCAAGGCGTCTACATCGTCGGCAACCCCCGCGGATCCATGTATTTCATGTTCTCCGGTATCCACGCAGCCCACCTGCTCGGCGGCATGGGCGGCCTCTATTGGCTCATTCGCCGCGCCGCCGGCCTCGCCGATGGCGAAGAACAGCCCCTCCGCAAACATCGCGCCGCCGCCCGCAACACCGCCACCTACTGGCACTTCATGGGCGTCGTCTGGGTCGGCCTCCTCGCCCTACTCGTCGCCTGGCAGTAGCTTCAACACCGCCAGCAGCGGCCGGTGATCGCTCGCCGCCGGTTCATCCAGCACCTTTGCCTCCACCACCGTCCACCGCTTCGCCGGCCGGAACAGAATGTAGTCCAACTGCCGCTTCGGCGCCTCCGCCGGTATCGTCGCAAACCCGCTTCCCCGCGTCGCTGAAGCCCACTGCTGCAGCAGCGTCCCGATCACCAGATCGTCCGGCGGCGCATTGAAATCCCCCGCCAGAATCGCCGGCAGGCTGATCGGCAGATTCGCCATCGCCGCCCCCGCCATCCGGTCTTCTTCGCTTTTATGGTCAAAGTGCGTCGACAGAAACGCCAGATCCAGCGAACACCGGTACGGCCGCATCTCCGTCAACAGCATCGATCGCGGCTCCATCCCCTCGCTCGCACCAATCGGAAACACCCGCGCCCCCAACAGCGTGCCGTTCACAAACACTGCGTTCCCATATCCGCCCCCCTGAAACGCCATCGACGCCCCGAACACCCCTCGCAACCCCGTCAATCGCTCCAACTCCCGGACCGTGTCGCGCCCCTTCACCCGGTCCGTCCGTACGTCCACTTCCTGCAGCGCCACAATATCCGGCCGCGCATCCCGGATCACCCGCCCCAGCCGTGCGAAGTCCAGTTTCCCGTCAACCCCCTCCCCGTGATGAATGTTCCATGTCAGCACACGTAACTCACACGCCTCGATCGGGGTCATTATAATGAGAAGCACCGCAAGGAGTCGCATGTTCCTGCCATTGTCGTACTTTGCCGTGCGTCCCGGGAACATGAGAGACTAGAGATTGTGAACATTCCGGGAGCCACAGCATGAAATTCGTACACGGTGTGATCCTGGCGCTTATCTTCTCGGTGATGATCTACGTGGTCAACCGGGATATGGCGCGGCAGGATTTCCGTTCCGACAGCCAACCGATTCCGTCCGTGGGACTCGTCCAGGCGGCATACGC
This sequence comes from uncultured Solibacteraceae bacterium, assembly GCA_964430625.1. Classification (GTDB taxonomy): domain Bacteria; phylum Acidobacteriota; class Terriglobia; order Bryobacterales; family Bryobacteraceae. The sequence continues at coordinate 11,952 of CAYSFR010000027.1, read as the reverse complement.
CGCCGAAGAACCGCCCGCTAAAATGGACTGGCGCATGTTGCGCGAGTTGAACTACCGCACCGGCAAAGTTTCCCCGTCCTTGAAAGCCCTCGACGGGAAAATGGTCAAGATCCCCGGCTACATGGTTCCCCTCGAAGACGACTCGGAAATCGTCAGCGAATTCCTCCTCGTGCCCTACGTCGGGGCTTGCATCCACACCCCGCCCCCACCGCCCAACCAGATCGTTCAGGTCAAAATGAACAGCCAGAAGAAGGTCAAAATGAGCTTCTGGGATCCGGTCTGGGTCCATGGCAAACTCCAGATTGCCACCGTCAAAAGCCCCTACGGAGACGTCGGTTTCCAGTTGACGGGCATGGTGATTGAACCCTACAAGGACGAATAACCCCTATGCGTTTCGCGCTGCTCTTGCTGATTGTTGGAATCGTCGCTTCCGCGCAACCCCGCAGCCGCAAGGCGCACGAGCACGGCTCGGCGAAGGTCAACATCGCCTTCGAAACGGCAAAAGGTGCCCCGAAGGGCGTCATCGAGTTTGAATCCCCCGCCGAAAGCGTCGTCGGCTTTGAGTACGAAGCCAAGACTCCGGCCGATAAAGCCAAGGTCGCCGCCGCCCTGAATACCCTCAAGGCGCGCTTCGCCGAAATGGTCATCCTGCCCGCCGCCGCGGCCTGCAAGGTCACCAACAAGTCGGCCAAAGTCGAAGCCGAGCACCATGACGCCAAACAGAAGGGCGCTAAACAAGAGCAGCACTCCGAGGTCCACGCAGAGTTCGACGTCGCTTGCGCCAAACCCCTCAGCGGCGGCGAAATTCGCTTCGGCTTCACCAAGGTCTTCCCAAAAATTCACGACGTCGATGTAGCTCTCCTCGTCGGCGACCAGCAGGCCAGCGCCGACGTCGAAAACGATAAGGGTTCCCTGAAAATCGCCAAATGAGCGACACGCCTCCCGCGATCCGTCTCACAGACCTCCGCTTCGCCTATGGCAAAGGCCCAGAGGTCCTCCGCATCCCTACCCTCGAAGTCGCCGCCAAAGAGCGTGTCTTCCTCTTTGGCCCCTCCGGCAGCGGCAAGACCACCCTCCTCGGCGTCCTCGCCGGCGTCCTCGGCGGCTATACAGGCAGCGTCGAAGTCCTCGGCCGCGACATCGCCAAACTCTCCGGCTCTCAGCGCGATGCCTTCCGCGGTTCCCACCTCGGCTACATCTTCCAGCTTTTCAACCTCATCCCCTACCTCTCCGTCATGGAGAACATCACCCTCCCCTGCCGCCTCTCCAGCGAGCGCCGCGCCCGCCTCAAAGGGGCCTCGCTAGAACAGGCCGCCGAAGACACCGCCAAACGCCTCGGTATCGGCGAACTCCTCCATAAACCGGTCACCAACCTCAGCGTCGGCCAGCAACAGCGCGTCGCCGCCGCCCGCTCCCTTATCGGCACCCCCGAACTCATCATCGCCGACGAACCCACCTCCTCCCTCGACTACGACCACCGCGAAAAGTTCCTCGAACTGCTCTTTGAATGCTGCGAAGCCGCCGGCTCCACCCTCCTCTTCGTCAGCCACGATCGATCGTTGATGCACCTCTTCCACCGGCAACTCTCCCTCCCGGAAATCAACAAGGCGGGCTCATAAAATGATGATCCTCCTCTCGTTGGCCTATCATTCCCTCAAAAACCGCCTCCTCACCACCTCCCTCACCGTCTTCTCCATCGGCCTCAGCATCGCCCTCCTCATCGGTGTCGAAAATGTCCGCGTCGGCGCCCGCGAAAGCTTCGCCAACACCATCAGCCAGACCGACCTCATCGTCGGCGCACGCGGCGGCTCCCTCCAACTCCTCCTCTATTCCGTCTTCCGCATCGGCCAGGCCACCAACAACATCACCTTCGAAACTTACGAAAAGTGGAAGAACCATCCCGCCGTCGCTTGGACCATCCCCTACTCCCTCGGCGATAGCCACCGCGGCTTCCGCGTCGTCGGTACCACCGAAGATTTCTACAAACACTACCGCTTCCGCCGCGATCGTTCCATCACCTTCGAGTCCGGCCGCTCCCCGCAGGATGTCTTCGAAGTCGCCCTCGGATCCGACGTAGCCAAAACTCTCGGCTACAAGACCGGCGATAAAATCGTCATCACCCACGGCGTCGCCTCCGCCGCCGGACGCGGCATCCTTGACCACAAGGACAAGCCCTTCACCGTCACCGGTGTCCTCGCCAAAACCGCCACCCCCGTCGATCGCTCTCTCTACCTTCCCCTTGAAGGCATCTCCGCCGTCCACATCGATTGGACCGATGGCGCCCCGCCCATGCCCGGCGAAGAAGTCCCCGCCGAAAAAATCACCAAACAGTCCGTCAAAATCGACCAGATCACCTCCTTCCTCCTCCGCAGCAAGTCCCGCATCGATACCCTGCGCCTCCAGCGCGAAATCTCCACCTACTCGGAAGAGCCCCTCCAGGCCATCATCCCCGGCCTCACCCTCCAGGAACTCTGGCGCACCATCGGCTACGCCGAAGACGCCCTCACCGTCGTCACCTTCTTCGTCACCATCGTCGGCCTCCTCGGCATGCTCGTCTCCCTCTATACCTCCCTCAATGAGCGCCGCCGCGAAATGGCCATCCTCCGCGCCATCGGCGCCGGCCCCGCCAAAATCATCTCCCTCCTCGTCCTCGAATCGTTCCTCCTCAGCATCGCCGGCTGCGTCCTCGGCGTCGGATTGGTCTACGTCCTCTCCGTCACCTTCCAGCCCATCGTCGAACAACATTTCGGCCTCTACGTCCCCATCCAATCCCCTACCACCACCGGCTGGATCTACCTCGGCGCCGTTGCCGCCGCCGGTCTCATCATTGGCTTCATACCCGCTTGGAAGGCCTACCGCAACACCCTCTCCGATGGCCTCAGCGTTCGTTTATAATCGCTAAGGTTGCATTCACACCTGAGAGCGTGTTATCAATTTAGAGAACGCGATTATGTCAGTAGAGAACAATGAGAGTAGTAGCCTGGTCCTGGACCGCTATGGGATGGCTTTGTCGATCGGCTGCGCGATCCACTGCGCCGTGCTTCCCATCGCCATGAGCCTGCTCACCGCCTCCGGCCTCTCCTGGATCGCTGGCGCTGAGTTTGAATGGGCTATCCTCGGCTGCACCTTCATCCTCGGCTCCTGGCGCCTGGTAAAAAGCTTCATCCGCCACAAGAACCCCCAGTCGCTCTACCTCTTCGGCATGGGCCTCATCTTCTTCGCCGCCGCGAAAATGACCTGGTTCGACTTCCCCTATAACGAAGCCTGGTTCATGACCGCCGGTGGCTTCAGCGTCGCCGCCGCCCACTTCCGCAATCTGCGCCTCTGCGCCTGCTGTCACGCCCACGCCCATTGATGCCCGTACCCCTGCCATTCCGGGATCGCCTTCGCATTCCCGTGGTTGGGGCGCCGCTGTTCATCATCTCCAACCCGGCTCTCGTTAAAGCCCAGTGCCAGGCCGGCGTCATTGGCTCCTTCCCTTCCCTCAACGCCCGCCCCTTGGCGCAGTTGGACGAATGGCTCCATGAACTGACCGACGCCCTCTCCGGTCCCGGCACCGCTCCCTTTGCCGTCAACCTGATCGTCCACAAAAGCAACGGCCGCCTGGAGCAGGACCTCGAACTCTGCGTCAAGTGGAAGGTCCCCATCGTCATCACCTCCCTCGGCGCCCGCGAAGATGTCAACCACGCCATCCGCTCTTATGGCGGCATCACCCTCCACGACGTCATTCACAATCGCTTCGCCCGCAAGGCCATCGAGAAAGGCGCCACCGGCCTCATCGCCGTCGCTGCCGGCGCCGGCGGCCACGCCGGTACCATCTCCCCTTTCGCCCTGCTCAGCGAAATCCGCGAATGGTTCCCCGGCATCGTCGCCCTCTCCGGTGCCATCGCCAACGGCGCTTCCATCCTCGGCGCACTCGCCGCCGGCGCTGACCTTGCCTACATTGGCTCCGCCTTCATCGCGACCAACGAAGCCCGCGCCGCCGCCGAATACAAGCAGATGATCGTCGACTCCACCGCCAGTGACATCGTCTACACCAACCTCTTCACCGGAGTCCACGGAAACTACCTCCGCGCCTCCATTGAAAAGGCCGGCCTCAACCCCGACCAACTTCCCGAAGGCGATCCCGCAAAGATGGATTTCGGTTCCGGCGGCGACAAAGAGTTCCGCGTCTGGCGCGACATCTGGGGCAGCGGCCAGGGCATCGGCGCCGTCAAAGCCACCGTCCCCGCCGCCGCCCTCGTCGATCGTTTGGCGGCCGAGTTCGACGCCGCCAAAGCAACCCTCACCCAGCGGCTTTAACCCCGCTGCCCCCAAATAAAAAACGGCGCCACAAGGGCGCCGTTTTCAGGGAAAAGTTGGATGCGATTAGTAGCGATTGTTCCGGCGCTGACCGCCGCCGCCGCCGTAGCCGCCACGGCCACCGCCGCCGCCACGATCTTCCTTCGGGCGCGCTTCGTTCACGTTGATCGCGCGGCCTTCCAGTTCACGGCCGTTCAGGTCGTTGATCGCCTGGTCGCCTTCGGAGTTGTTCGGCATTTCCACGAAACCGAAACCGCGGGACTGGCCCGTGTCACGGTCGGTGACGATGCTCACACGGTCAACCTGACCGTACTGTTCAAACAGCGAGCGGATGGCACCCTCAGAGGCGCCGAAGCTCAAGTTACCAACAAATATATTCTTCATGTTTGTCCTTGTCATTTGCAGAGCAGCGAATCGGAGCAGGATTAGACAAGGGCGGCGTAACCGAACTATCGAAAGATGCCAAAACTAGCAGACTGTCAAATTTAGATTCCAGCTTAGCACATCTGATACCCTGATCATCTCCACTTTATGAATCGACGTACATTTTTGACCGCCGCCGCTCTCCCCCTCGCCGCCGCCGGAGAACCCAAACGTATCGCCGCCATCATTACCGAATACCGCCCCGGCTCCCATGCCGACGTGATCATCGGCAAGTATCTGGAGGGCTACAAGCAGAACGACCAGCCGCCCTACCCGCGATCAAAAATCGTCTCCATGTTCACCGAACAGGTGCCGAAACTCGACATGAGCCGTGAACGCGCCAAAAAGTTCGGCGTCCCCATCTTCCGCACCGTCGCCGATGCCCTCACCCTCGGCGGCGACAAACTCGCCGTCGACGGCGTCATCCTCATCGGTGAACACGGGGATTACCCCATGAACGACAAGGAACAGAAGCTCTACCCCCGCTTCGAAATGTTCCTCAAGATTGCCGACGTCTTCCGCCAGTCCGGCCGCTCCGTCCCCCTCTTCAACGACAAACACCTCTCCTGGAACTGGCGCCAGGCCAAACGCATGGTCGAAATCTCCCGCGAACTCAAGTTCCCCATGCTCGCCGGATCCTCCGTCCCCGTCGCCATGCGCATCCCCTCCGTCGACGCTCCCTTCGGCGTCCGCCAGAACAAAGCCGTCGCCATCTCCTACTCCGGCCTCGACATCTATGGCTTCCATCTCCTGGAAGCCCTGCAATGCCTCACCGAACGCCGCCGCGGCGGCGAAACCGGCGTCAAGGCCGTCCAGTGCTTCGAACGCGAAGAATGCTGGCGCTACCTCTCCCAGAACTCCTGGGTCCAGCGCCTCTTTGACCAGGCTCTCACCAAAAGCAATACCCGCAAACCCGGCGAAGCCCGCCGCCTCGTCAAGGACCCCTCCGTCTTTGTCATCGAGTACAACGACGGCCTCCAGGCCGCCGCATTCCTCATGACCGGTATGGTCGAAGACTTCACCGTGGCCATCGACCTCGAGGGCAAATCCGAGCCCTTCTCCGTCCTCATGAATCTACAAAACGGCCGCCCCCACCACCACTTTGGCTGCCTCACCAAAAAGATCGAAGAGATGTTTGAGACCGGCCGCCCGCCCTACCCCGTCGAACGCACCCTCCTCACCAGCGGCATGCTCGACTTTGCCCTCGAGTCCCGCTTCCAAGGCCACAAACGCCTGGAAACGCCCGAACTGGCCCGCGTCCGCTACCAGGCCCCTGCCTCTTCCCACTTCTGCACCGACGGCTGGAGCTGATTACTGCAGCAGACCCTTCACCTTGGTTGCCAGTTCATCGGACTTCGCCTTGTCAAACGGGCCGGCATGTTTCCAAACCAGCCGGCCCTTCCCGTCAATCAGCAGCAGATACGCCGCATCCGGCGCATCGTACTGCACGTGCTTCTTCCACTCCCCGGCGCCGCTGTAAACCGTGATCACGTGTTCATGGTCGGCCTTCGGCGTCCCCCGCCGCATGCCGCTGTCGATGAACCACTTCCCCATCTTCGCCATCCCTCCAATCACCGGAACTTCGAAAAACGTCACCCGCGGTTCTTTGTCAAAATCGGCGCGGAATCGCTTCACGTAGTCTTCCACCGCGAATCGCGACTTGTACGTGAATCCCAACGCCAGCAGCGCCGGCTTCCCTTCGGCCGCCGCCGGCAGCGCCGCATCGCGCCCGGTTAGGAACTCCCCTTTCAATGCAGGAAGCGGCGCGCCTATCTCTATCGCATACGCGGTCGTCACAAACAGGAGGAGGGCAAAAACTCGGCAACGCATCTCCCTCCAGTTTACGAAGATCCCACGCTGGACTCCCGCCCCCAAACGGAATAGGATACGGAGCGATGAACTGGACTCAACTCGTTAGATCGTCCCTGGCGACCGGGCTGGCTTTCCTCCTCTCAGGTCTCCCCGGCGGCGCCCAAACCGCGCCTTCCGAAGGAGGCGAGTGGCAGCTCACCTCTTCTCCCATCAGCAAGTTGCTCGACAACAATGACAACTTCTCCCGCGATGGGCGATTCCTCATCTACGATACCCGCGATACTTTCGGCACCGGCATCGGCAACGGAACTACCATCATGAAAGTCTCCGTCACCACCGGTCTGGAAAACCTCGTCTACGCCCCGGATTCTGTATTTGGCACCCGACAGGCACCCGGACTCGGCGCAGCGTCGTTCAGCCCAGTGGCCGACGAGGCTGTCTTCATCCACGGCCCACTGCTCTCGGAAGTCGCTGATCTCGGCTTTTACGGCGCTACCAACCGCCATGGCGGTGTTGCCACCGGGGATGGCTCCGGTGATATCCGATTCCTGGATTGCCGCGACGTGAAGTCCGACGTCACTCCCCGCGGCGCCCTCCGCGGCGGCTCCCACCGCCATGAGTACACCGCCGATGGCAAACGCGTCGGCTTCACCTACGACGACTTCCTCCTCACCCAGTACGGCCGCACCATCGGCTTCATGGTCCCCCACGAAAAGGCCCCCTGCGGCGCCTCCCACTGGGCCGCACTCCTGTTGTCCGTCGTCCCGCCCGCCCAGTCCAAACCCGGCGACCTCGAACGCGCCGCTGACGACTCCTGGGTCGGCGCCGAAGGCCTCATGCGCGCCTTCATCGGCAACGTCAAGGAAACCGATGGCCGCGTCACCTCCTCCCTCTTCGTCGTCGACGTTCCCGCCAATATCGACATCACCACCGCCAGTTCCGGCACCAAAACAACCTACATGGCGCCGCCCTCCGGCGTCACCGTCCGCCGTCTCACCCGCACCCCCGCCGCCGGTATCGTCCGCGGTTCCCTCGACGGCAATTGGATCGCCTACTTCGCCAACGCCGCCGATGGCACCCGCCAGGTTTTCCTCATCAACTCTCGCGGCTCGGACCAAAGCACCGATCCCCAAATGCGTCCCATCCAGGTCACCAATCTCCCCCGCGGCGCCTCCGGCGGACTCCGCTGGCACCCCTCCGGCAACTCCATCGCCGTCCAGAGTGATAACGGCGTCGTCACCGTCTGCGTCAAGCCCGGCGCCCAGTTCGGCAAGATGCGCTGGCTCACCCAGCGTGGCACCGGTGTTCCCGCCGCCGAAGCCCTCGTCTGGTCCCGCGACGGCCGCCGCCTCGCCTTCAACCGCCGTGTCCCCACCCTCAACGCCAGCGGACAACTCGTCAAAGACGCCGGCGGCCAGGACTTCCGCCAGATCTTCCTCGTCGACTTCCCTGACGCCGATGGCGACGGTATCGCCGAAGGACTCCAATAAGAATGCGCTTTCTCTCCCTCCTCCTCCTCGCCGTCGCCGCCCTCTGCGCGCAAACGCCGGCCACTTCCAATGTCCGCGGCGCCGCTTACCCACAGATCCATCCCGACCGCCGCGTCACCTTTCAGGTGAAGGCTCCCTCAGCCCAAACCGTCGCCGTCATGCCAGGCGGCGGCAACAACGGTCTGGGAAAAGGGCCCTTCCCCATGACTCGCGACGAAGCCGGCCTCTGGACCGCCACCATCGGCCCCGTCCAACCCGGCTTTCACTACTACTGGCTCCTCATCGACGGCGTCCCCGCTAACGACCCCAATAGCGAGACCTTCTTCGGCTGGGCCCGCCAGTCCAGTGGCATCGATGTCCCCGACCCCGCCCTCGATTTCTACGAACCCAAGGACGTCCCCCACGGCGACGTCCGCATCCACTGGTATCGCTCCAAAGTCACCGGCCAGATGCGCCGGGCCTTCGTTTATACCCCGCCCTCCTACGACGCTAACCCGCGCGAACGATTCCCCGTTCTCTACCTCCAGCATGGCTCCGGCGAAAGTGAGCGCGGCTGGACCGCCCAGGGACGCGCCAACTTCATCCTCGATAACCTCATCGCCGCCGGCAAAGCCCGCCCCATGATCATCGTCATGGAAAGCGGCTACGCCGCCAAACCCGGCCAGGCCGCCCCCCGTGGCAACGAGGCCTTCGGCGACGTCGTCATCGGCGACCTCATCCCCGAAATCGACGCCCGCTACCGCACAAAAACCGGCCGCGCCCATCGCGCCCTCGCCGGCCTCTCCATGGGCGGCGGCCAGGCCATGCAGGTCGGCCTCGCCAACCTCGACAAGTTCGCCTACATCGGCAGCTTCAGCGGCGCCGGCGCCCGCAACTTCGACGTAAAGACCTCCTACAACGGCGTCTTTAACGATTCCGCCGCGTTCAACAAACAGGTCAAACTCCTCTGGATCGGCTGCGGCAAACAGGATGCCCTCTTCCCCGGCTCCCTCGCCCTCCATGAAGCCCTCGACAAAGCCGGTATCCGCCATACCTGGCTCGAAGGCCCCGGCCTCCACGATTGGCAGGTCTGGCGCACCCACCTCCACGCTTTTGCCCCCCTGTTGTTCCGCGATTAACCGCGCCGCCATCCGCGCGAAATAAAATATTGAGAGACTTTCACTATGCGACTCCTGTCTGCCCTCCTCTTCGCTGCCCTCCTTGGCGCCCAGCCCGCCACCAAGTCCCTCCCCAACGGCTGGCGCATCTCCCCCGTCGGCCGCCACGTCGTCACCGCCGACTACGTGCTCAACCTGACCACCGCCCCCAGTGACCAACAGATCGTCGCTCTCCACTCCGGCTACAACCCCCACGGCCTCCTCGTCATCGACCCCAAGAACGTCGAGATCACCCAGCGCACCCCCCTGAAATCGGCTTGGTTCGGCATGGCTTGGGCCCCCGATGGCAAAACCATCTACATCTCCGGTGGCAACGCCGAGTCCCGCCAAAACCCCACCGCCGCCCCCGTCTATGGCTTCACCTACGCTAATGGCAAACTCAGCGAGCAGCCGGCAAAACAGTTCCGCCACCACCTGCCGCAAAACCAGATCTACTGGTCCGGCCTCGCCCATCACCCCAAACAGCCCATCCTCTACGCCGCCAACCGCCACACCAAGGCCGTCCGCGGCCACGTCGTCGCCTTCGATACCAACACCGGCGAACGCATCGCCGAAATGCCCACCGAGATTCACCCCTACGACGTCGTTATCGATCCCACCGGCGCCACACTCTACGTCTCCAACTGGGCCAGTGACTCCATCACCGTCCTCGATACCGCCACCAAAAAGGTGAAGGCCACCATCAAAGTCGGCCGCAACCCCAACGATATGGTCCTCGCCAAGGACGGCCGCCTCTTCGTCGCCTGCTCGAATGAGAATTCGGTCTACGTCGTCGACACCAAACTCCTCCGCCCCATTGAAGTCATCTCCACCGCCATGTACAAGATGGCCCCCGTAGGGTCCACCCCCAACGCCCTCGCTCTCGATCCCACCCACAAAATGCTCTTCGTCGCCAATGGCGACAACAACAACGTCGCCGTCATCAACATCAGCGAGGACGAGGTTTCCCACGTCGAAGGCTTCATCCCCACCGCCTGGTACCCCGCCGCTCTCACCGTCTCCCCGGACGGTAAATCCCTCTACGTCGGCGCCGCCAAAGGCATGGGGGGCTACTCGAATATCGATGGCCCAACCAGCCCTCTCGCCCAAAAAGGCGGCCCCTCCCGCCACGTGGGAGCCCTCCAGAAAGGCTCCGTCAGCGTCATCCCGCTCGGCAACCTGAAGAGCCAGATCAAGGCCTACACCCGCGAAGCAATGCTCAACTGCCCCTATAACGATGAGATGCTCACCCGCGCCAAAACGCCGGCCAGCGGCCCCTCCATCGTCCCCCAACAGGTCGGCGAAGGCTCCCCCATCAAACACGTCATCTACATCATCAAGGAAAACCGCACCTACGATCAGGTCTTTGGCGACATCGCCAAGGGCAACGGCGATCCCCGACTCACCATCTTCGGCCGCAAAGTTACGCCCAATCAGCACCGCCTCGCCGAACAGTTCGTCCTCTTTGACAACCTCTACTGCGATGGCGAAGTCTCCGTCGACGGCCACTCCTGGTCCAACTCGGCCTACGCCACCGACTTCAACGAAAAGCGCTGGCCCCCGCAGTACGGCGGCATCTCCGCCGCCGTCAACGGCCCCGCCAATACCCCCGCCTCCGGACACATGTGGGATCTCGCCGCCAAAAAAGGCCTCACCTACCGCTCCTACGGCGAATACGCCCAGCGCGTCAGCGAAGGCGACCAGATGGACGCCGCCCCCGGCGTCGCCGGCCTCGTCGGCCACGTCGCCCCCAAGTTCCGCCTCCCCGGCATGCGCGATACCGACAACGTCAAGGCCTTCTTCGAGGAGTTCGACAAATTCGAAGCCGCTTTCGACTCCCCGGACCCCCTGAAGCGTCTCCCCAACTTCATCGTCATGAGCCTCGGCGAAAACCACACCCAGGGTACCCGTGCCGGCGCCCCCACCCCTTCCGCCGCCGTCGCCAACAACGATTGGGCCGTCGGCCAACTCGTCGACCGGGTCTCCCACTCCAAATACTGGCCCCAAACCGCCATCTTCATCATCGAGGACGACGCCCAGAACGGCCCCGACCACGTCGACTCCCGCCGCACCACCGGCCTCGTCATCTCCCCCTACACCAAGCGCAACGCCGTCGATTCCACCCTTTACACCACCTCCTCCATGCTCCGCACGATGGAGCTTCTCCTCGGCCTCCCGCCCATGACCCAGTACGACGCCGCCGCCACGCCGATGTACGCCGCCTTCATGGACAAAGCGGATCTCTCCGCCTACTCCCATGTCCCGCCCGAAGTCGACGTCAACGCCAAGAACACCGCCCTCGCCTGGGGAGCCAAGGAGTCCGGTGAAATGGACTTTACCGACTACGACCGCGCACCCGAATTCGCCCTGAACGAGATCCTTTGGAAATCGGTCCGCGGCGCCCGCTCGGCCATGCCCTTGCCGGTCCGCAAGTTCCATTTCCGCTACTAACCGCCAGGATCGAACCACACAGCCGAAGGGTACGCAACCACTCGGGGACAGCCGGGGCAAGCACAGACACACTATCCCCAACCCAAACCGCACGGCTGTCCCCTCCGCCGAAAACCCGCCCCAACCCCAACCACCCCAACCCGCGATACCCCTCGGGGATAGCCGGGACAATCACAGACACACTATCCCCAACCCAAACCGCACGGCTGTCCCCTCCGCCGCACACCCGCCCCCCCAAAAAAAGGACCGCAACCAATTCATCTCGCCAAACGCGACACCTGGTCTGTTCGTAGTTTGTCAATCTGTCCGGTTTAATTCACACGCTAAATGTCCGGTTT
>CAYSFR010000026.1:0-140301 GCA_964430625.1 uncultured Solibacteraceae bacterium | reverse complement strand
CGGCCGATGACGGGGTCGAGCTTGTTCTGCTGGGCAAGCTGGGTCAGGTCGCGGCCGTACTTTTCGAGGGCTTCGTAGGTCGCCTCGGGGTTCTGGGTGGTGACGCGCTGGGAGCCGCGGATCTCCTTCAGGGCGGTCTCGATGCGGCTACGGGTGAGGCCGAACTCCTTGAGGAGCTTGCCGGAGGGGCCGTTGTCGGCGGTGAAGGCAAGGAGGAGGTGTTCGACGGAGACGTAGTCGTCCTTCCGTTTTTTTGCTTCGGCCTCGGCGTCGGCGACGATTTTGGTAATGCGGGTGGTGACGTAGAGGTTCTCGGGGGTTTGGGTGCCGGAGACCTTGGGGAGCTTATCGAGCTCCTGGACGACGCGAAGGGAGAAGGTATCGAGAGGCACATTGGCACGCCGGAGGAGGTTGGGGACGAGGCCCTGGTCCTGGCGGAGGAGGGCGGCGAAGAGGTGTTCGGCGTCGAGCTGGTTATTGGAGTTCTGGACCGCGATGGACTGAGCGGAGCGGAGAGCGTCCTGGGATTTTTCGGTCAGCTTGTTGAGATCCATAATGTGAGTGCCTTTCTATCAATTAAATGCAGTGTACCACCATAAAGTTTCAGAAACAATCCTGCCGGGCGGAGAAAAGGCGAAGGTGTTCTTCCGCCCCGGCGCGAGGCATTCGCGCCGCCTCTGCGCTGGTTTGGGGGGCCGGAGTGCCGGTTTCGGTGTTGTTGCGGTCCTTTGTTTGCAACAACATGTGGGACCCTCCCGCGTACGCGAACATTTTTTTGGGTGCGGGGGCGACGCGCGAAGCGGCCGCTGGTGGCAGAGCGGCCGGGAAAGGGTAATCGAAGACGGCTACCGCGGGTGAGGCGGAAGTAGTCCGGAACGGGTGCCGGGCGGAGTCAGGCTCCGGGCGGGAGCGGGAGTCACGGGGCGCCGCGAGAGGCGCCAGGCGGGTTGCCGGCTGGCAGGGGGCAAATATCTCCCCTTTGCTTCATTGTAGCGTGGCTGGCAAGTGATTTTTGCGAGTTTGGGGACCGGCGTGTTGCAAAGAAAGGAGATATTGTCGCGGAAGGGACTGGAACGGGAATTTCAGGGTGAGGGAAAATGGCGGGGCGCCGCGAGTTGGGAGGTTGGAAAACGACGTTGCGAGCGGAACTGTTTTCCGAAAATCCGGAGAGAATTCCGCCGTTCGGCCCACTAAAAGGAGTAGAGATCCGACCGCACTTGGCTCACCACTACGACGTTCCGCTGAAAGAACTTTTCCTGCACGAAGGGGACGGCATCCTCCGCCGGCGGCTTTTTGGCGGCCGCGTTGTTGAACATCTCGCTACCGAGCAGCCGCAGGTCAACAACCTTCGCGCCGATCTCGTGGTCCGTACCGAGGATGGCTGCATCCACCAACTCGAATTCCAATCCAGCAACGAACCCGACATTGGGCGACGGATGTTGAACTACTACCTGTACCTGGTTAACCAGCATCAGAAGCACATCGTCCAAACCGTACTTTACGTTGGCCGGGAACCGCTCCGGATGGAGCCCGCTTATACCACTCCCTGTCTGGAATTTCGCTTCGAGATCGTCAATCTGCGCGACTTCGAAGCAGAGCCGCTGCTCGCCAGTGACGACTGGGCGGACATCGTTTTGGCGCTGCTGGCTAGGGGCGACACGGAGAAGGTGATTGCGGCTGCGATTCCGCGGTTACAACGGATGACCACCGAGGTCCGGGCCTGGGCCTCGGGTGCGATGATTTTGCTCTCTGGCATAATAAAGCTGGAAGAGTTCGTCAGTCAACGACTCCAGGAGGCTGGAATGATCAACGTGACGGAAAACAAAGTGATCGGGCCGCTCCTGTTGCAGGCGGAAGAGAAGGGGCGGATCGCGGGCTTGAGCGAAGGCAGGCAGGAGGGCTTGCAGCAAGGTTCGCAACATATTCTCTCCGAACAACTCGCCGAAAAATTCGGCCCCCTCCCCGTGTGGGCCGCTGCCCGACTCCAGTCCGCGTCCACCGCGGAACTTCAACTCTGGGCCAAGCGCGTTCTCCATGCCCAGACGCTGGAAGAGACCTTCGCTTGAGCGATTCTCCTTTGGCGGAAGGCGGAATGATCGGCAGGCGGCCTTTCGGAATAGGCACACCGGTGCTCCGGGTACGGTGACTTTGCTCCTTGGCATAATCAACTGGGAAGAGTTCGTCAGTCAACGACTCAAGGAGGCTGGAATGATCAACGTAATGGAAAACAAAGTGATCGGGCCGCTCCTGTTGCAGGCGGAAGAGAAGGGGCGTATCGCGGGCCTGAGCGAAGGCAGGCAGGAGGGCTTGCAGCAAGGTTCGCAACATATTCTCTCCGAACAACTCGCCGAAAAATTCGGCCCCCTCCCCGTGTGGGCCGCTGCCCGACTCCAGTCCGCGTCCACAGCGGAACTTCAACTCTGGGCCAAGCGCGTTCTCCGTGCTCAGACGCTCGAAGAGACCTTGGCCTGAGCGATTCCCCTTTGGCGGAAGGCGGAATGGTCGGCAGGCGGCCTCCGTGGAAATTCCATGCAGGCGTCTGTTCCGGGATCAAACCCGCAACGCGAGAGCGCTTCCGGCTAGACGATGGTCAGGGGGATCCGCGCATGCGGAGCCGTTCGTTTCTGGGCATGGAGGGCCTCAAGGAGGTGCTTCTCGCTGATTATGGCGGGTCCGGTGGATCGTTCGGTACGAAGGGCGCGAGTCTTCTGGATGGCCGCTCCGGTGGCGCCGAGGGCCCATTCCTGGCTGCGAATCGCGCCAATCACCAGGTAGTCCATCCGCCTGGAGATGGCCGGGGCACAGGAGGCACCTTGCTGCCACAACTCGTCATAGCAGGCTTCCAGGCTGCTCACAAATTGTCCGGCGAGGACGAACTCCTTGCCGGGAATGACCACATTGGGGGCCGGCGCGGAGAAGGGGATTCGTCTCGGGTAGCGGATCCGCGTGTCGGGAGCGCCGGCGATATCGTCGAGCAGCATGATTAACTCGTCGATCTCTTCGACGGAGACGGAGTGGCCTGCATAGTGACGTCTCAGGCGGCCGGCAATGGCGCCGGCGGGCCATTCGCGAGGATCGATATTGTTTTCGGAGCACCATTGGGTTAGCAGCGATGCTTCGAGCCGATCGATGGTCGACTTCGCGACAATTCCGAGGATCAGGGTAATGATGAGTTCGTAGGGGATCTGGTTTTTGTGGCCGGCGAGAGGGTGAACTTCGGTGAAGAGTGTCTCGGGACCGAAGCTGACAGGGACTTTCTCCGGATCGCGGATCGGCAGACCCTTATTGTCCCAACCGAAAAAGTGGATCATAGTATCCTCGCTGCGTGGATGATTCAGACACCGGGCGGATGGCGGGAAGAGGAGCGACGCGCGATCGGGAGGGGCGCTCAGGAGGAGTCTTCCGGGCTGTGGGGCTGGGGGGCTGCGCAACGGGCGATGAGGACGATGGATCCGGGGGTTCCGCGATAGGTTTGGATCGATTGGAGGCATTCCACTTTGAGTTCGACCGGTTGTTGGGAACTGGCTGGAGCGATGGTGAGCGATGCGAGCGGACGGCCGAATAGCGCGGCATTGAAAATGGCACGCTGGTGTTCGGGCGCAAATGGCGCCTCCAGCGGGTGCGGCGTTTGGCCGGGGGCGGTGGCGGGGGGCGGTGACAGTTTGCCAGCCGCCTGGTTGGCGAAGGTGAGGCGGCCTTCGGCGCCGAAGATCCAGACTGGCAGGGATAGGGCGGATAAAACGGTTTGGTACTGGGTTTCCATGCAGGTTGCGACCGCATCGTTTGCCTCGACCTGATGTTGCGCGGCGCGAGTGCGTGCCACCG
This sequence comes from uncultured Solibacteraceae bacterium, assembly GCA_964430625.1. Lineage (GTDB taxonomy): Bacteria > Acidobacteriota > Terriglobia > Bryobacterales > Bryobacteraceae. The sequence goes on along the minus strand of CAYSFR010000026.1, from coordinate 136,476 downwards.
AGTAGGCGATGAGTGCGATGGTGCTGCCGGCGCTGAGGACGACATGAAGGAGCAAGGCGAGTTCCGGGTGGACCAGTTTTCTGGACTCGGCGTGATAGCGGAGGAAGGCGAGGACGATGGGGATGGAGTAGGCAAGGGGAAAAAGGGACTGACTTAATGCGGACTCCTCCTCCGGGCCAGGGATGCCCCCCTGGTGGACGTGGCGATGTTGGGGAAGGAAGAGGAGCGCGGAAATGACGGTGACGGTGATCAAGGGCAGAAGTTGGATCTGGAATCCGGCCGGGATGCCGGAAATGCCGCCAACGAAGAGAAGCAGGGCGATCCAACAGGATCCCAGGTAGGAGAGAGTGACGATCCGAGTGTAGAGCCTTGCCCGTTTGGCGTACTGGTTGTGGCGGATATTCAGGTAGATGCCGAGGAGGAGGAAGAGAAGTCCGAGACTGAAGCCGGCCGGTGCAGTGATGGAGCCTGCGGGTGGTGCCTGGTGGTTCATGGCGAGCAGGACGCCCAACAACTTGGAGAGACCCAAGACGACGAGGCAGAGGCGGGAGGTACGGAGGACGAGGCGAATCCATGGACGGAAGTCCTCCAGGCGAGAGAGCCGCAGAGCAAATCCCAGGAAGATGATTCCCAGGGCATCGTCGGGCGGGATAAGGAGGACGTGGACGGCGGTGGCGTCGAGCCGGGTCCAAATACTCAGGATAGACAACATTCCGAGGGAGACAGCAACGAGGCCCGTACTGCGAACGATGGAGAAGGACGGCGACTTACGGAAGGTGGACGGATGCACTAGCTTTCGGAACGCTGCGAGAGCGCGGCGGAGGAGTCTGTGCAGGGACGAAAGGGCGGAAGTTTCGGCGCGAGGAACTTTTCCCCGTGGAGGCAACGGAGCCGCACCACGGATGGGGAGATGGGGATGGGTTCCAGTGATGGCGTTCTTCATCTTTCTATCGCGACGGGTAAGAATCCTTTTTGCTTATGGAGACGGGCGGATGGGGCTGCCGCGGCCATTACCCCGGTGTCCAGGGGCGGGAAGTTGTGCGTGGCGCCGGCCTGGTGTGCCGGTTCGCCGGAGGAGGGGAAGATGTCAGGCGTGAGCCGGTTCCCGCTCCCGTTCGACAAGACGGTCTGGTCCTTTCCGCAGGACGCCCTGCACGAGATCTGGTAGGGCAGCACAGTCCAGGGGCTTGGCGATCGACGCCTTTGCACCCAGTAATTGGGCCATTCGGAGGAGGTCCTCCGACAGCAGGCTGCCGGACATGGCAATGATGGGGATGGCGGGGAATTCCTTTCGGAGTGCTGGGATTGCTTCCAGGCCATCTTCTTCGGGCATGGTGAGGTCGGTGAGGATGAGATCGATAGGGGTGCTCCTGCAAATGGAGTGTAATTGGCAGCCATCCTCGGCCTCCAGAACGGAGTAGCCGAAAGGGGCGAGGGCATTGCGAACCAGGGTGCGAATGGCGGATTGATCGTCGGCGACCAGAATGGTGGCGGGGCTGCGGGAGAGTTGGCGGCGGACATGACTCAGTAACGCCTGCGCCGAGAATGGTTTATGCAACAGAACTGTGCCGGGGGCGATGGATTGCTCGCAAAAGAGGGAGTCGCCGGCGGCTCCGGCCATGAAGAGCACGGCCGAATCGGTCCGATGTTCGAGGAACCGTTTGGCAACATCGGGACCATTGGTGCCCGGTACAACGACGTCGGAGAGAAGGAGGTCAATTTTCCCTTCAAAGCGAGAGGCGATGTTCATCGCATCGGAGCCACTGACGGCGGTGAGGACGCGGTAGCCGTGGCGAAGGAGCACCTCGCGCGCGAAATGGCGGACGGAGTCATCGTATTCGACAAGGAGGATGGACTCGGTGCAGTGGGTGTCGGGGGCCGATGGAACGCCGGAAGGAGCGGAGGGCACAGGCATAGTCACCCGGGGAAGCAGGATGGCCATGGTGGTACCTTGATTCGGTGCCGATTGCACCTGGAGATGTCCGCCGCTTTGTTTGACGACACCGCTTACGACGGACAGGCCAAGGCCTGTGCCCTTTTCCGGATCTTTGGTGGTGCAGAAGGGCTCGAAGATTCTAGCCTGGAGTTCCGGCGGCATGCCGATGCCGTTGTCTTTCACGGTCAAGCGGACATGGGGCCCGGCGACCGAACCGGGGTGGGCTTGCGTATTTCCGGGGTCTACTTCCTCGATGGAGGTTTCAAAGGTTATCTGTCCGCCGGCGGGCATAGCGTCGCGGGCGTTTAGGGCGAGGTAGACGACCACCTGTTCGAGTTGGTCGGGATCGGCCATGACATGCGGTGCGTTGGCGCAGAGGCGAATCCCGAGCGAAATGTCGTGGCGGAGCAGGCGGCGCAGCACGGGTTGCAGACCGGTGAGGAGGGAGTTGAGGTCGACCACTCGGACATTGAGTACGCGGCGGTGGCCGAAGGCCAGTAGCCGCTGTGTCAGCAATGACGCTCTTTCGCCGGCACGGGCGATTTCGTTCAAGTTCTCCCGCAGGCTTCCGGGAAAGTCAGCGCGTTGGATGAGGAGCGAGGCATAGCCATTGATGACGGTCAGGAGGTTGTTGAAATCGTGGGCGACATCGCCAGCGAGTTGGCCGACAGCCTTCCATTTGTGAGCCTGCCGGAGTTCCTCCTCGAGGGCGAGACGGACTCTGTTGTCGCGAAACGTGATGACTGCGCCCTGGCAATGGCCGCCGATCCGGATGGGGGAGACGGTGATCGACACAGGGATCGCCGAACGATCCTTGTGGAGGAGGAAGGCCTCGTTAATGCTGACCGCATATTCCTGGCGGATGGCATCGCAGAGCGGACATTGCAAAGGGGAGTAACGGGCGCCGGATTTGGCGGGGCCATGGAGGATGTCGTGGAGATCGCGGTCAGACAACTCCGATTCGGTCCAGCCGAGGAGTGACTGCGCCGCAGCGTTCAGGAAGAGCAGGCGGCCATGCAGGTCCACCGCACAGACGCCTTCGCCGAGATTGGCCAGGATCGCTTGAGATAGCTCGAGTTGATGGAGCACGGGGAGGGCGGCAAACTTCACGGCGGCGGTGTTGCGAACCAACCAAAGAACGGAGTCTGGCGAGAGCGGAAAGATCCTGGCGACAAAATCGAGCGGGATTCCGCCGACTGGGAGCGAGTATTCGACGCGCTGTTCGCGCTGCGAAGCGAGCACCTGCCGTACGGTGTTGCGGATTAGTTCCGATAGGCCGGCCGGCATCACGTCGCTGGCGAGTCTGCCAACGATGCCCGGGGAAAGGGGCAGATCGATGTCTTCGCCGGCGCTGACGATTCGAATTTGAGACTGCTCCCTCTCAAGGACGAGGACCAGCTTTTCCGCACGAGCGAACGATTCGAGCAGATCGATACTGGCGTGCCGCGCGGAATCGTGCATGGGGTACATGCGTATGCCAAAGCGCGCAAGGGTAAAATCAGGAAATGTAGCGAAATAGAGTGGGACAATTCGTGAACAATTTGTAAGGAATTCCGGACACCGGTACTATTCAGGTGATGAGGGAATGTTCGATGGCGTAGCGAGTGATATCGGCATTGGACCGAAACCCGGTCTTCTCCAGAATTCGGCTACGGTAGGTGCTGATGGTCTTCCCGCTCAGGCAAAGCGAGTTGGCGATATCGCCTACCGATGACCCGCTGGCGAGGAGCAGCATGACTTCCAATTCGCGGTTCGACAGTAACTCATGGGGCAATTCCTCGGCGTCCGAGTGAAAGTTAAAGATCAGTTTTTCGGCGAGGGCGAGGCTGACGAAATGACGGCCGTGGAGGGCGTTCTGGATGGCCTCGGAGACCTCTGCTCGGGGCCGGTCTTTGGTAATGTATCCGATCGCGCCGGACTTCAGGGCCCGGCGGACATACTGGTCTTCGGCGTGCATGGTGAGAACCAGGACCGGAAGGCGGGGATGAATCCCCTTCAGGGAAGAGAGGACATTCAGTCCGTTTCGATCGCCGAGGGAGAGATCGAGGATGGCCAGATCCCACGCCTGGCGTGTGGCGAGTTCGACGGCCTGGGGCGCGGTACGCGCGTGGCCGAACTGGTAGGTTCCTGGTTCATCGGCGAAGATGCGGACAAGGCCTTCGCGGACGATGTCGTGATCGTCAATCAAGAGGATCTGCTTGGGCATGATCGATACCTCACTCCAGTGGAATGCGGACGAGAATCTGGGTTCCTTTACCCAAAGTTGCCGGGAAGTCGAGCGTGCCGCCGACCATGCCAGCGCGCTCTTTCATCCCGAGTATGCCAAATCCGGGGAGGTCGCGGGGGGAGGCTGGCTGCATACCAATTCCGTCGTCGGAAATGGAGATACACACCTTGGCATTGTGGTGCCAGCAACTGACTTCGACCCGGGATGCGGAGGCATGGCGAAGCACATTGGTCAGGGCTTCGCTGACGATCTGGTAGGCCGCCGAGGCCTGCACTTGCGTCAAGGCCGACAGGGCGTCCTGCCCCAGAAAGGCGGTCTGGATGCCGGATCTCTGCCGCAATTCCCCGAGGCGATGTTCGATGGAGGCAACGAGACCGTTGGCGTCCATCAGCGGTGCGCGAAGGCCGGAGGTGATGCTCCGGACGGTTCCCATGGTGTCCACGGTCAAAGCCACCATAGCCGTCAAGCGGTCCAAGACATGGGTTCTTTTCGGGCCCGGAGTCTCTGAGCGGGCGATCGAAATCAGCCATTCCAAATCCCACTTCAGGCCGGTCAAAGCGGAGCCCAACTGGTCATGGATCTCTCTGGCAAACCGGGCGCGTTCGTCTTGGTTTGTCCGCTGCATTTTGGCGACAAGCGCTTGCTGTTGGGAGAGGCTTTGCCGGAGATCGATCTCGCTCATCCCTGCCGGCATGCCTCCCTCCTCCTCGGACCCAGGTGCCCTGGAGTCGTGGGGGGATGATGCGAAATGCTCCGTTAGCCCTTCGGCGACGGTTCGAACAAATTGTTGCGCGGACCGCTCGGCGATCCAGTGGTTGACCGCTGTTCCCGAGATGGTACCGGCCGGGGGGAGGATTTGACAGATGCCTTTGTACTCGAGGTGGGTGGTGGTGGAGGTGAGTTCGCGAATGACGAAAAGTCCGGTCATCAGCGGACGAATACCAGACGACGTTTCCATTTCCCACTGGATGCGCATGGTGCTGGAGCGAAGGCCGCCGGAGCCTGGATCCGAATCGACAAGGGGATCACAGGAGACGAGCACGCGGGTGGCTGGCGGGATGGTGTCTGAGACCGAGGCCAATTCCCGGGAGAAGGAATACGCATGGTGCTCGGCCATGGTGGCGGCGGCGCGAGACAGACCTGCTGTGCCGGTGGCAAGGACGCTTCGGACAGTCCCAAAGTCCAGACAAATGTACTCGAAGCATCGAATCAGGCCAGGCAAGAATCAGTACCCTCCTCTGTCTTAAAAGTCAAAGAGTGCAATCTGCACCAGTTCACCTTCTAACTGTACTGTTAAGGTAAAGTATCCTTCATTTTAGTTGCAATGTGTGAGTAAAAGGCATTTATTTATGCTCCTATTTTTGTGGTAATGAAAATTGTATTCTCGATTCCCGGCTGAGTCGATGGCGGGTTCTTATTGGAGGACTTACCCGGTAGACTTGGGAACTGAATAATTTCCGGGTCATTGCGGCGATGTGGGCTGCCGCGGTGGCAACGGCTCAGTTTGTTGGTATCGCCACAGAACCGGAGCCGGCGCCGCGCGAATTTCCGGCATCGTCCGCGCCGCGACGGAAGTTGGAGGGTGATTTTGACGGCTGGCTGGCGTCGCTGCTGGCGCCGGAGGCGGGGAGAAGGAACGAGGCGCTTCGGCGCTTGGGGATGGAATTCGTAGGGGAACCGTCTATCGCAGACGTTCGGGTGTTTGCCGTGAACCTGGACGCCGACGCGGATTTGGAACGGGTGGTGCAGGTCTCCGGGGGCCTGGATGGGGAAGTTACTGTCTGGAAAAAGGAAGAGGGCGCGTGGTGGAATCTGGCGCACTTTGTTTGCCGGGGACCGGGGGGGCGGGCCGCCGATCCGCTCCTGGAGTTGCGGCCGGTGGTGCGGTACGGGACGAATGACCTGATTCTCCATGCCGGGGGTAGCCAGGGAACCGGGGTGGGCGAACGCCGGCTGCAGATCTACCGGCTGTGGGGCGGCCGGGCTTACCGGGTTCTGGACCTTATCGAATCGGCATACAACATGAGCGGATGGGAGGAGACGCGCATTCGGTATCCCGATCCGGACTCGACTGAATCGCCGGCCGTGATTGTGTTGCAGCGCGAGAAGGAGTTTCGAGGACGCCGGAGCAGCCGGTGAGAGGTGTATGGGTGGGACGCGCGGCGATTCCGGTTTGCGCCGATGGCGCCGGCGGCTTCCATTTGCCGGGGAACAAGTCCGCGGTGAAAATGGGGGAGAATGGGCGGATGCGACGGTGGGACGGCGTTTCCCGGCGAGAGTGGTTGGCCATGGGTCTGGGCGTGGCTGGAGGGGAGCGGCTAGACGCGGCCGGAGGCGGGCGGGAGTATCCGCAGGGGCGAAAAGACGTTTCGGTGGAGTTTGCCGCCGGGCCTGGCATCCGGGTGACGCAGATCACCGATTCGTCATTGGGGAACCAGCTGTCCTACTACGACATTCCCTGTTACGCGCCGGCGGCGGGACGGATTGTCTACAACACGGTGGTCCGTGCGCCGGGGGGGAAGCCGAACAAAGTAAAGGCGGGGAGGAGCGTGTGGGGCGTGGTGGCTTGCCGGCTGGACGGTTCGGATGCGCGGCTGCTGGCGACACGGATTCCGCCCACCACGTCGACGACTCGGGTGGACATGAGCCCGGATGGGAAACTGGTGACGTATCCTCGCTGCAACGAGGATGGGGAGGCTGGCTGGGACCTTTACGGCCTGTGGCTGGGCGATGGCCGGGAGGGGCAGGAGTTTCGGATTACGCGGCGACGGACGCCGGTGGAGGCGACGCCGAAGGTGAAGAGTTCGCCTGCCTGTTGGGATGGACGGGCGGGGAAGTACTTGTGCGCCTACTCGATTGATGACCGGGTGCACCTGATTTATCACGACGGGACGGGGGAGCGGGAGGCGGCGCTGACGGATTTGGCGGAGTTTGCGGAGCGGCGCGGGGAAGACACCTCCTTTCACCGGATCCGGCTGAACCCGGTGTTCCCCCACCTGCTCTACTACCGGCGCAACGGGGTAAAGGACAACTGGGTGGTGGATTTGGCCGGCGGAGGGGCGCCGAGCCGGCGGATCAGCGATTACACGGCGTCGATCCATGCGACCTGGAGCGGGGATGGGCGGACGCTGGCGGGATCGATGCACGGGCCGTGGGTGGAGTGGCCGGTTGCCGACGGGAAGGGCAAACTGCTGCCGGCGTTTTCGGCGCGGGAGTCCGGGCCGTTCGGCCGGGACGGGCGGCCGGGAATTTTCTATGGTTGCTATTCGCCGGACCGGCGGGTACTGGCGGTGGCGACGCGCTACGATCAGGAGCCGGGCGGGAGCCTGTGGCTGCTGAATACGGAGACGGGGAAGGCGGCGTATCTGTGCCGGGCGCGGTATTTTGGGCCGGAGACGGCCGGGCAGCCGCGGATGGGATTTGCCGGCGATGGCCGGACGCTGGTGTTCAGTTCCGACAACAGTCACGGGCGGGCGATTCCGCTGCCGCCGCAGGTTTTTATTGTTGGCCCGTTGCCGGGGGTTTAGGCGGAGAATCGGGCGAGGAGGGGCTGGAGAAACGGTTTGGGGGCGCCGTGGCTGACGATGGCGACCTGCAGCGGGGCCGCGAATTCGTAGAGGGTTAGGGCGCGTTCAAGGGCGTCCAGGATCCATTGCGGGTGGTTGCCGAAGGCGCCGCCACCGAGGAGGGTGAGGAAGAGTTTGGGGCTGCCATTCCGAATGGCGGTGCAGAGGGTGGCTTCGTAGGCGGCTTCCAGGACGAGGCGGGCGAAGGGTTCCCACTCGGCGGGGGGATGGCCGGAATAGGCGACGGGCAGGGCGGAGCAGTAGGCCTGGGAGACGGTATGTCCGCCGCCGGGGAGCGTGACTTCGGTGTTCCACTGGATGCCGATGTGGAGGAGTTGGCGGAGGGCGTCGCGTTCGGATTCCGAGGCGGCTTGGAGGCGCCGGGCGATTTCGGCCAGACCGTTGCGGGAGGGGAGCGCATAGCCATTGCGCATCTCCCAAAGGCGGTTGGCGGTGTTACCGAGAGCTTGGCCGAGCGGGACGAGGCAATCGATCTGGTGATGCGCGGACTGGCCGGTGTGGCCATTAACGGGGGCGAAGTAGTTGCGATAGATCGTTCCGGCGCCGGCGGCGATGGCGCAGGCCGGGCCTTGGGTGTGGTCGTTTTCGTAGATGCCGATGCCTTGTTCGGGGGTGACGGAGGGGCCGGTCATCTCCAGCAGGTTGAATTGGGAGGCGACCTGGAAGAGGGCGCCGGTGTTTTGCGGGTCCCGGTGCAGGTGTTGCACGTTGGCGATGACTTCGCGCAGGGAGAGGCGGCCGGGGTTGGGGGCGGGGGATAGGGCCTGGTGGCGGAGTTGGGCGAGGGAGGGGATCTCCAATTGGCCGCAGGTCCAGGTTTTTCCGTTGGCGCGGGAGTGGAGGGCGGTGCCGGATAGGGTCAGTTGTTCGCGGACCTGGGAAGGGGTGATTTCGGGGATGCCGGTGAGGGATTCAAACCAGGTCATGGTTCCTTTTGCGGGGGGAGGGGGGTGCTGCGATGGGTCCGCGATCCAAGAGGAGGAGGCGGCGCGTGACGGGCAAGCCATCATCATTGCACTGCATGTCGCCACCATCACCCGCCAGACGCTGATGTTCCCGCCTCTGACGGCTAACATCCATCTTATCGGCCGCCTTGGCTACGGCTCCTTCCAGATGTAGGGTTCCAAACAGTTCACTCAGGGCTTCCTCTTCCTGGCCAACTAAACCGCCGCGAAGACACTGGAGCGCGTCACCTTCGTGGAAATCGAGGACCTTAATCGCTCCCATCCGGCCTCTTCCAACCCGGTGAAGCAGTCGGCACCGGATATCGACTTTCCGTGCAAGTTCAACTTCGCGACGGCCTGGTACACTCCCGTCTGCCGCGGCAAGCAAGTCGCCTCGAACATCAACTGCGCCGGCGATTTCCTGATCGGCGGCTGAGAACACAACGCCAATACCTCCTCGATGGCCGGTGCCAGCATTGCGTACCGGAATGCCGAGCAGGCCACCGGCGGTTCGGCGAAACTCGACATCCGAACGCCCGGAAAGAGTTTCCACACCGAGCAACGGCTGAACCTCTCCACCGCCCGGGCGATTGAGGCGCAGGATCCATTCCCGCTGCGGCTGTTTCCTCTCCGCCTCTCGTATGTCCGCACGCCGGACTAGGAGAACCGGGGCGCGTCCATCTCGAAGATCTTCCCTATTCCCGCGCGCCTGCGTGCGCAGTTTCGGTTTGAATTGGTGAACGCCTCCAACCAGGTCTGGTTCACCGGAACTCCGTCCGTCGACATCGCCAGCCGGGCCTTTGGCCTCCGGACCCCGACCCAGGGCAACCTGCCCCGCTTCCTCGAACTGGGCCTCAACCTCCATTTCTAATCGACCTGGTACCAAGGCCGGTCGTGGCGAGGCGTTCGCTTAGAGAGGGTCGGCCCTTTCGTTTTTCGTCAGGCAATGAAAAAACATTATCATGAATCATTGTTAAGATACTCGATTCTCTCCGTTTCATAGACCAATAATTTTTTTCTAGAGTCGCCGATGGTCTATTTTCTTGGGAGAAAGCTCGTGATTGGGATTGCCCGAATGTTGATGATTGCTCTTGGCTGCGCCGGCATCGCCCCGGCGATGACAATTGTTCTGCACCCGGATGCCGGACTTTCCGGAAATGCAGCCGCTCTTGGTGCGTTTCAGAGGGCGGCCAATACTTGGGGAAGTCAATTCTCGGACAACATAACGATCAACATCAACGTCGGTCTTGGCACGCTCGCCACCCCGAACTCCATCAGCCAGACGTCAGCCACGCTTTTGTCGGGAAGCTACAGCATCGTTCGAACTGCCATGATCGCTGACGCCGCGGATGAACCAAGCAACGCCATCGTGGCGAACCTCCCCACCGCGGGTCAGTTCAGCGGAGCGGTTCCCAACGGCTTCTTCTTCTCCAACGGCATCTTGCTGTCCCGCGCGAACGCGCTCGCACTCGGGTTCGCGAACCTCCCGGGAACGAACGACGGAACGATCACGTTCAATAGCTCGTTCGCGTTCGACTTCGATAACAGCAATGGCGTCGGCGTGGGGCTGGTCGACTTTGAGACGATGGCGGCGCATGAGATCGGGCACATACTCGGATTCGTTTCCGCGGTTGACGACATCGATTTTCTGATCTCTCAGGGTACGCCGGGAGTGATCGCAATGTACACGATGGACCTGTTCCGCTTCTCCCCCGGCAATGTCCCCACAAACGCGGCGCAGTTCACGACCAACAGCCGCAGCCTTCTTCCCGGAGCGTCCGCCTTCTTCTCGGATAGCATCAATAGCTGGGCGCTCTCGACGGGCGCCTTTAACGGTGATGGCCATCAGGCCGGCACCTGGAGAGACGATGTCCTCTCCGGGACCCTGATTGGAATCATGGACCCCACTCCAACGGCCAGTATCACGGGGAGGCCCAGCGGCGCCGACCTCCGGGTGTTCGACCTGCTCGGATACGATCTTGCCGCCACCGCCGAGGTCCCGGAACCCGGGACGTACATAATGATCGGCCTCGGCCTCACCGCGATTGTTGCCCTCCGGCGCTGCCGGGCCTGATCCTCACGCCCAGCTTGAGTCCTTGAACGGCGATACGGCGCAGAACAGGGCCGTTTGTCCACCGATGCCATTGGGCATGACGGAGGTGGGGCAATGCTGGTGGCGCAGCGGGCGAGAAGGAGTTCCATCCCGGGGATGCGGGCCATGGTGAGCGTGGCGCGTTGGAGCGGGGATTCGCCGGGTGGTGGAAGGCTGGAATATCGAGCCGCTTTCCTGTTGCGATTCGGGCGGAACCGATTCTATCAACGGCGATGGCTGCGCGTCATGGAGCTTTGCGGGAGGTGCAGGCGCGGGTCGGGGTGGGTCCTTTGTTCCGAATCCATATCCATGTATACTCGACGCTAACCAATTTTTGTATGGCAGTTCCGCCGGCTCCAGCGAGGAGGCTGGACGGAGAGGGTTATGGATTCCGACGACCTGACGGAAACTAATCCGGATGCAAGGCAGGGCGGCGCGGGGAGCCGGGCTGGGAAGTACCGTATTGCCGGGCAGATCGGACAGGGCGGGATGGGGCTGGTGTTTCGGGCGGTCGACGAGGAGTTGGGGCGGCAGGTGGCGTTGAAATTCTTGCCGGAGTCGCTGGCGGGGCAGCGGGAGGCGAGCGAGCGGTTTCTGCGGGAGGCGCGGGCGGCCTCCGCGTTGGACCATGTGAATATTGGATCGATCTTCGGTGTGGAGGAGACCGGGGACGGGCGGCGGTTCCTGGTGATGGCCTACTACGAGGGCGAGAATCTGGCGCAGCGAATGCGCCGGGGTGTGAGCTACGAAGAAGCCATCGAGATGGCAATCCAGATTGCGCGGGGGCTGCGGGAGGCGCACGCGCACGGGATTGTGCACCGGGACATCAAGCCCTCCAACATCATGCTGAACGCGCAGGGGGTGGTGAAGATCGTCGATTTCGGGTTGGCGCGGATGGCGGAGGCGACGCGGCTGACCTCGACGGGGATGGGGGTGGGGACGCCGGCGTACATGTCGCCGGAGCAGGCGCAGGGAATGGAGGTGGACGGGCGGACGGACCTGTGGTCGCTGGGGGTGGTGCTGCTGGAGATGTTGACCGGGGAGAGGGCGTTTCGGGGGAGTTCGACGCCGGCGGTGCTCTATCAGGTGGTGCACGGGGAGATTACGTTGTTGGAACGGCTGGAGGAGCCGGTGCGGGGGGTGGTATCACGGGCCCTGGAGCGGGACCTGACGCGGCGCTATGCGACCGCCGGGGAGATGGTGGCGGATCTGGAGGCGCTGGCGGCGGGCGGGAGCGTGAGTGGGCCGGCGCGGGCGGCGAAGCCGGGGCGGCGATGGGTGGTGGCGGCCTGTGCCGCAGTGGCGGTGGTGATGGCGGGAGGGGCGTGGAAATACACGGCGGGCCGGGCGCCGGCGAAGGCCGGGGCGGACGGGTATCAGCGGGCGGTGGAGTTGATGCAGCGATGGGACAAGGACGGGAACCTGGAGGAGTCGATCCGGCTGTTGACGGCGGCGGTGGAGCGGGACGGGCGGTTTGCATTGGGATATGCGCGGCTGGCCGAAGCACAGCGGTTACAGTATGCGGTGAAGCGGGACAAGGGGATGCTGGAGGCGGCGGCGAAGAATGTCGGGGTGGCGGTGGAACTGAACGGGGAGTTGGCCCCGGTGCAGGTGACGCTGGGGCGGCTGCTGGCGATGCAGGGGAAGAACGATCTGGCGCAGGCGGCGTTTTTGAAGGCGATTCAACTGGACGGCAATGAGGCAGAGGCGCATCAGGCAATGGCGCGGCAACTGGAGCGGCAAGGGCGGGCGGAGGAGGCGGAGAGTTCGTTCCGGCGGGCGCTCTCGTTGAACTCGGAGTCCTTGGCGGCGCATGATGCGTTCGGGAATTTTCTATTCCGGCAGGGGCGGCATTTGGAGGCGTTGGCGGAGTGGCAGAGTGTGCTGCGGATGGCACCGGATCACGCGGGAGCGCGGTTGAATGCGGCGAGCGCGTTGAACCAACTGGGGAGGACGGCGGAGGCGATCCCGATGTTGCAGGCGAGCATTGCGGGGAAGCCGACCTCTCTGGCGTATATGAACCTGGGGACGGCGCTGACGCGGGAGGGGCGGTACGGGGAGGGGGCGGAGGCGTACCGGAAGGCGCTGGAGTTGCAGGGGGATGATTCGATGGTGTGGGGGAACCTGGGGTATGTCTATTCGTGGATGAAGGACCCCCGGGCGGGGGAGACGTTTGCGCGGGCGATTGCGCTGGCCGAGGCGAAGCGGAAGAGGGTGCCGCGGGATCCGTTTGTGCATAGTGATCTGGCTCTGTACTACGCCAAGACGGGCAAGGCGGCGCTGGCGCAGGAGAGGTTGCAGACGGCGCTGGCGCTGGCGCCGAAGGCGGGGGAGATTGCCGGGAGCGGGGCGGAAGTTTATGAGATTCTGCGGGCGCGGGGGAAGGCCGTGGAACTGGCCCGGCGGGCGTTGCAACTGGGGCATCCGCGATGGCGGCTGGAGCGGAACCCGGAGTTGCAGGAGTTAATGCGAGAAATGAAGTGAGAGTGGAAGGGAGATACGAAGATGGCGAAATTCCGCAGTACACGGCATAACATTACGATTCAACAAAATGGGTTGCCCAATGATCCAGTGGTGATCGTAAAAAACAAAGACACGGTGACGTGGACGAACAATTCGGGGAGAGACCTTTCCCCGCTTCTGTTGCCGGAGTGCCTGGACGTTGATGGCACTGTTCACTCATTCAAGAACGGGCAGACAACGGCGACGTATACGGTGAAGGCACACAAAGAGCGGTCCTTCCGGTACGTCTATCTGGATCTGGGAAGGCAGAAACTTCGGGAGGGAAAGCTGGAGGTGGAAGGAAAGACGGAACTTCCGGATGACGCGTCGAAGCATGTGGTCATCACGATCCAGAACGATGGGGAGCTAAAGGCAGTAGGCCCAAAGGTGTGGAGGGCGGACTCGGTCAGTTGGCGAAACGAGCATGCCGAGCCGGTGGAGTGGCTGGAATTGCCAGAGTGCATTGATCCGGAGAAGACGAAAATCAAAATTTTGAGTGGGGCAACGTCAGCGGCATTCTCCCTGCTGTCGACCAGCAAGAAAACGAACGGTTACAGGTACAACAAGCCGGGAACGAGCAACGCGGAATTGGAGGCGCTCGAAGTTCGCACCGGGACCATTGACGTAGAAGACGGGAATCCAATTATGGTGCGGAAAAAGGCCCGCGCGGCGACGGCAGAGTAGCGCCGAACGTGCCCGGGAGTGGGAGAATGGTCTGGCATGAAATTTCCGCTGTGGATTGTGGTAATGGCCGGGCTACTTGCACCCGGCGCTGAGCCAGGGATGCTGGGAGTGGCGTTTCAGGTGGCGGGGAAACCCGCCGCTGGTCCCGTGGGGCCGGAGGTAGTCCGGGTGACGGCGCCGCCGCCGGTTGAACCGCTGGGGCCGACTGGGACGCCGCAGTATGTGACCTCGACGGTGCGGGACGGCAATGGATTCGGGGACATCAAGATCATCTACTTCCTGATGAACCTGGAGCCGAATATTCCGAAGAACACCTGTCATGGCTACTATGAGCGGGATACGAACGCCTTTTTTCTGTACCGGGATAACCTGGAGAGCCCGATGGGGCCGTTGAAGCCGGGGCCGGACGGGAAGCTCGAGAACTCGCAGTGCGTGATTTATGCGGCGAATTCGGGGATCGCGTCCACAGCGGGGAGTGAGTTGACGATTCGCCTGGGATTCGAGATGAAGGGGGAACAGGCGGCGCGGTACCAAAATTTCTATCTGCTGGCGAAAGACAACGCGATGGCGGAGACGGGATGGGTGCGGACCGGTGGCTGGGTACCGCCGCAGACGGTGGCGGTGCGGTTGCCGGGTGACGGGAAGGTGACGGTTGGGGCGGGGAAGGGAACGGAGCGGTTGCTGGTGTCGACGGCGATTCCGATGGCGGGGTGGCGCGCGAAGTCGAACGCGGAGTGGCTGGAGGTGGTGACGCGGACGGGGGGAGGGAACGCGACGCTGGTGTTCCGGCACGCGGCGAACGCGGGTGCGGCGCGGATGGGGACGGTGACGGTGGGGGATCAGACGTTGACGGTGACGCAGGCGGCGGCCGGGACGGCGGCGCCGGAGGTAACCGGGGAGCCCTTTGTGAGCAAAGGCACGTCGGAGACGATCCGGGTGCGGTTCCGGCACGAGGGGGGCGTGGACAAGCTGGGGGCGTTGAATGTATTGATCAACGGGAACCTGAATGGGGAGGAGGGGTGTCTGCTATCGTATTCGCAGCCGGAGGGGAAGTTGCGGGCGGTGAAGGAAGGGGGCGCCGGGCCGGCGATGGCGCTGGGGGTGCAGGGGATGGCTTCGGGACGGAACTGCGTGGTTTACGGGCAGGGTTCGGGGGTGAAGACGGTGGGTACGGACACGCTGGAACTGGCGTTGAACCTGTCGTTTGCGCCGGTGTTTGGGGGGCGGAAGTTGGTGTTTGCCGAGGCGCGGGATGTGCGGGACGTGAGTTCCGGGTGGGTAGTGGCGGGGATGCATGAGGTGCCGGAGGGACTGGTGAAGCCGCCGCGGGTAAATGTGTCGTTGCCGGCGGCCGGGAAGGGGACGGCGGGGGCGATCACGTTCCTATTCGATGACGCCTCGGATGTGAGCAACCTGCAGACGGTGTGGGTGGTGATGGGGAAGGGCGTGGAGGGGAAGCAGGCCTGTTCGGTGGCCTACCATGTGCCGGACAACGCGGTGTATCTGTTGCCCGACGACGGGGACGGGGCGCGGGCGAAGGGGGTGGAGATGACGCTGGCGAATGCGGTGGAGAACGGGCAGTGCCGGGTGAGCGCGGCGGGGTCGGCGGCAATGAAGACAGGGCCACGGTTGACGCTGACGCTGCAGTATACGTTTAAGCCGGGGTTTGAGGGGACGTGGGGGATCTGGACGGCGCTGCAGACGAAGGAGGCGAAGGCGACGACGGGGTGGAAGGTATCAGGGGTGTGGACGGTGCCTGGGGAGTAGGGGAAGCGGAATCTGGCTGCGGGTTGACCCGGGATTCCGGGCCAAGGCGCATTCCCATGCGGTAGTGCTAATTCCTCCCATGGAGCGTCTCTGCGTGTCATTACGATTTGTATGGCGGTGTTCGATAGCGGGTGCAGTGGTTCTGGCGGCGGTGTTGCAGTCAGGCTGTCCGTCCAAGCCGAAGGATTTTGGCCGGACGGTGGTAGTGGATGGTATGGCCGGGGCCAGTGTGATGCAGGTAGTGCAGGACGATCTGATCCCGCTCACGGGTAAGGTAACGGGCACTCCTTTTGCGCTGGCAACGGGGGCGCCGCTGCCGGCGCGGGCGATCTTCGTGGTGCTGGCAGGAAATTTGAGCCAATATCCAGCACCGGCCGCGGTGACGGCGCTGGCGCAGCAGTTGCAGGGAACGTCGCCACAGTCCTACGTGCTGCACGCCGAGGCGAAGGGGAGTGCGTGGGTGGTGTCGTCGACCGGTCGGGGCCTGATGCACGGAATCTATGAGTTGCTGGAGCGGATGGGGGTGACGTTCCTGATGCCTGGGGAGAGTTGGACCCATTTCAAGTCGAATCCGGAGCCGGGGTTTACGGTGGCGTTGAAGCGGGTGCCGGTGTTCAACACGCTGGACTACTTTGGCACGAACGGCCGGGAGATCGCCGGGGCCGTGGCCCCGTTGAACTCTGCCGGCAACGGGAGCGCCGTGGATAAAGAGTGGAAGACGTGGAAGCGGCGGAACCGCTTTCCCTATCAATACCGGTTAGACGGGCATTCGTGGGAAGACTTCACACCGTCCCCGTCTTTTGCGACGGCACCCGGATACGATTCGACGATGTGGGCGTGTCTGGCGTGCCCGGCTGGAGATTTGGCGTGCGCGGCGCGTCCGCAGGACGATCTTTGTCCGGACCAGGGGACGACGAAGTTCCGGAGAGTGGGGCCTGCGACCCGATACAATCCGACCCATCACGGAAGGACGCTGTGCGGGACAGCGGCGGCGCCGGTGCCCTGCCTCAGCGGGCAGACGCCGACGGTGGAGGACATGATGGACTTCACGACGAACGCGGGGCTCGCCGGGCAGTACACCGATTACCGGTTGGGGTGGCTGAGCCAGCAGGTGGCGGCAATCGGCGGGGATGCCAGTGTGGAGCCATTCGTTTCGGTGGATCCGGCGGACGGGACGGCCTTTTGCCGCTGTCAGAAGTGTGTGCGGATGTTGAGAAACGGGGCGGAGGGGATTACGTTACAACAGGACGCAACGGTGGAGGATTCGGTATTTCACTTGGGAAACCATGTGGCGCGCCACGCCCGGCAGGCGCACCCGAAGGCGCACGTGAATATGTACGCGTATGCGTCGCGGGCGAATCCGCCGTCGATCCCCCTGGAGACCAACCTCTTCCCGATCCTGATTCCCTATCATTTTTATTCCGGGCAGGCGGATGCGTTGATCGACGCCTGGGTGGCGAAGCGGGCGAGTAACCCGAAAGGCAAGTTCCGCATGGGGATCTACGACTACTGGGCAATGCCGCAGTGGAAAAATGACAAGCCGGTGATTGCCGTCAAGGAAGTGGCGCTGAAGATGCGCCGGTGGGCACAGGCAGATCTGGAGGCAATTTACAACGAGAGCACCTATGGGAACGGGGCGGCGGGGCTGGCGTGGTACGTGGCGTCGCGGCTGGCCTGGGACACGACGGTGGATGAGGTGCAGTTGCAGAAGGAGTGGTATCAGAAGGCTTTCGGGACGGCGGCGGGACCGATGGAAAAACTGTATCCGGGGTTCTGGGACAAGAACGGCGTGGTGGATGCGTCGACGCTGGCGCCTGCGTTTGCCAACTTGAAGGCTGCCGAAGGGCTGCTGGCGGCGAATGATCCGGCTTGGGCGCGGTTGACCGATCTGGAGGGTTATGTGGAGTATTTACGGCTCTACTTTGAATTCAATTCGGCGCCGGCGGGGGCGCAAAAAGATGCCGCGCGGGACGCACTCTTGCCGCATGTATGGTGTATGGCTCCGACGGGAATGTTGCACTCGTCGTACCTGTGGACACTTTTGCGAGCCGGTGATCCAGGGTGGGAGCCGGGCGGGGCGAAGTTGAATGCCGTGCCCGGAAGTTGCGCGATCAACAAGGCATCGATGAGCGCGGCGGTGGCGGCGGGGGTGGCGAAGTATCCCATGTAGTGCGGTGTCCGCATTGACGTCCGCCAAAGCGCTTTGATAGAGTCCCCCGGAGGTCTTTAACTACTTGAAACTGCTAAGAAAACAAATCTTCATCTTGGCGGTCTTCCTGGCGGCAATTTACGGCCAGGGGACCAGCGAAATTGCGGGCACCGTAACCGACTCATCGAAAGCGGTGGTGACGGGCGCGACAGTGACGATCCTGAATCCGGATACGAACCTGCAGCGTGTGGTGACAACGAATGCTGACGGACTGTTCAGCGCGCCGGCATTGCCGCCGGGCCGCTACACGGTCAAGGTGGAAGCCAAGGGCTTTAACAGCCAGGCGCGCAGCAACATGGAACTGCAGGTGGGCCAGGTGGCAAACCTGGAGTTCGCCCTGCAGGTGGGCAATGTGAGCGAAGTGGTGGAAGTGACCGGCGGCGCGCCGGTGCTGGAAACCGAGACCACTTCGGTGGGCACGGTAATCGAGAACAAGCGCATTGTAGAGTTGCCGCTGAACGGGCGGAACTACCTGCAACTGGCTTCGCTGATTCCCGGGGCGACGACTAACGGTCCGGCCTCCTCGCAGGGACAACAACGGATGGGCGGGGCGCGGAATGCGTTTGCGCTCAACGTGGCCGGGCAACGCGTGCACTACAACCACTACGCGCTGGACGGAATGGAGAATACGGATCCGAACTTCAACACCTACCTGTTCCTGCCGTCGATCGACGCGCTGCAGGAGTTCAAGGTGGAATCCGGCGTGTTCAGTGCCGAGTACGGGCGCGGCATCGCGCAGGTGAACGTGTCCACCAAGACGGGAACCAATCAGTTCCACGGGGTGGCGTTCGAGTTCCTGCGGAACTCGTTCTTCGACGCGCGGAACTTCTTTGCCCGGGTGAATCCGCCGTTCAAGCGGAACCAGTTTGGCGGGACGTTCTCCGGCCCGGTGGTGCTGCCGAAGGTATTCAACGGGAAAGACAAGCTGTTCTTCATGTTCAACTACGAGGGGCTGCGGGAGCGGCGGGCGCTGACGCAGACCGGGACGCTGCCCGACAGCCGGTACCGCTCGGGGAACCTCGGCTTTTTGAACAAGACCATTCGCGACCCGCTGAACGGGCTGGCGTTCCCGAACGCGACGATTCCGGAGAGCCGGATCAGTCCGGTGTCCCGGAAAGTGTTGAGCGACTTCTTCCCGCTGCCGAACCAGGCTGGGACCGGTGCGCTGGGCATCGCCGGCAATTACCTGAACGACGAAGGCCGCCGCACCGATGGCAACCAGTTCACCACCCGCGCCGACTGGACGGGCATTCAGAACCAGACCTACTTCTTCCGGTTCAGCCAGACGAAGGAGCCGCAGTACATTCCCTCGGCGATCTTCGACCAGGGGAACAACGTGGCGATTCTGGGCCAGCAGGGCGTGCTCGGGCACACGATGGTGATTGGCGCCAATAAGGTGAACGAGTTCAAGTTCGGCATGAACTACTTCAACTCGCAGAACATCCAGCAACGCGCCATGCAGCGCAACGTGGTGAGCGAACTGGGATTGCAGGGCGTCAGCCAGGACCCGCTGTTCTGGGGCATCCCCGTTTTCCAGATCTCTGGTTTCACCAACGTCGGAGAGTGCAACGACTGTCCGTTCGTGAACTGGAACACCACCTTCCAGCTCTCCGACAACTTCTCCTGGACGCGGGGCAAGCACAGCTTCAAGTTCGGCGGCGAGTACCGGCGGTTGCGGTACAACCAGATCGGGGCCGTTGTTCCGCGCGGACGCTTCAGTTGGAACGGCCAGTACACCGGCGAGCCAATGTCGGACATGTTGCTGGGCGTGATGTCGGCGACCGAAGGCCAGGTGGGCGCGCCGATTGCGAACTTCCGCAACACCTACCTGTCGCTCTTCCTGCAGGACACCTGGAAGGTGACGCCGAAATTGACGGTCAACTACGGACTGCGCTGGGAGTATGAGTCGCCGTTCTACGACAAGCATGACGCGATTGTGAATGTGGATTTCCGCTGGGACAACTCGGTGGAACCGACCTTCGTGCGAGCGGGCACGGGAGACATCAACGAGGGGAACCCCGCGTTCCCGGCGCCGGCCGGCTGGAAACTGGTGCGCGACGGCCGGTTCGGCCGCGGCGCGGGAAAACCGGACCGGAACGACTTCGGGCCGCGGATGGGGATCGCCTATCAGCTGAACTCGAAGACCGTGCTGCGTGCCGGCGGCGGCATCTACTATGTCCGCGACATCGGCAACGCGGTGTTCGACATCGTGCGCAACATTCCCTTCACCATCCGCCAGGCGGAGACGGCCAACACGACGGCGCCGAACCTCACCTGGAACCGGCTGTTTACCCAAGCCGGGGCGCCGAGCTTCCTGCTGATCAATCAATACGGCGAGCCGACCTCGTACGTGGCGCAGTGGCAGGGCTCGCTGCAGCGGGAACTGACGCGCGACATGTCGCTCGAAGTAACCTACATGGGTTCTGCCGGCATTCACCTGCGGCGGCTGTCGAGCTACAACCTGCCGCAGCCGAAGCCGGGGAATCCCAACGCCAACCGGCCGTTCCCGAAGTTCAACGGGGCGTTCCAGAACATGTATGCGGCCTCGCACTCCAGCTACCATTCGCTGCAGGCGCGCCTGCAGCACCGGTTTGCGCACGGTTTCACGCTGTTGGGTTCCTACGCCTATTCCAAGTCGATCGACAACGGGTCTGGCGTGCGGACCACCGACGGCGATCCCTTGACGCCGATGGATCCGGACAACGCGTTGTGGCGGGACCGGGGCCTTTCGGCGTTTGACTTCCGCCACCGCTTGACGACGTCGTTCCTGGTGGAGTTGCCGTTTGGAAAGGGGCGTAAGATCCCGTTGACGAACCCGGTGGCCAATGCGCTGTTGGGCGGCTGGCAACTGGGCGGCATTCTGACCTTCCAGACCGGTTTCCCGTTCTCGGCGTATTGCGGACCGGGCAACATCCAGAACGGCGCGGGCGGATGGTGCGCGCCGGACGCGGTCTCCGGAATCGACGGCAACAGCGGTCCGAAGACGGTGGCGCAGTACTTCAACACCTCGGCCTTTGTGGACCGTATCGGGCAGAACCCGGCGGCGATCACCGATTTCCGGTTTGGAACGGCGGGACGCAACATCCTGACCGGACCGGGGATTGCGAGCCTGGACGCCTCGATTAACAAGACGTTCGTGCTGAAGGAACGGCAGCAGTTGGACCTGCGCGGGGAGTTTTTCAATCTTCCCAACCATGCCATCTTTGCCCAGCCGGGGTCGACGTTACGGACGGCGACCTACGGGGTGATCACGGGAACGCGTATCGATTCGCGGCAGATTCAAGTCGCGCTGCGGTACAGCTTCTAGGGATCGGACCGGAAATGGAAAAGCCCGCCCGGCGCCACTTGCGCGCCGGGCGGGCTTTTTCCATGTATAGCTGGATCAGTCCGCCGCGACGGGGGACTGTTTGAGCTGCGCGGACAGGGCGACGGCGAGGTCGGTGGACTTGCGCAGATCGGTCTTCCCGGTGCCCAGAGTCGGGATGGCCTCCACCTGGAAGAACTGGTTGGGCTTGGGGATCCAGAGCGCCGGCAGGCCGGCCGCGTTAAGGTGCTCCACCATCGCCGCCGGGGTCACCGTCTTGCTCGTATGCAGGACGATGAGCCGTTCGCCGCGCTGCGCGTCGGGGATGCCGATCACCAGGCAGGTGGCCTCTTCCATGATCTCCTGCAGGCACTCCTCCACCTTCAAATGGGGCACCATTTCTCCGCCGATCTTGGAGAAGCGGGAGAGCCGCCCGGTGATGTGGAGGAAGCCTTCGTCGTCCAGACGGGCCATGTCGCCGGTGTTGTAGTAGCCGTCGACCAGAACCTTGGCCGTGCGGTCCGGCTGTTTCAGATAACCACGCATCCGGCTGGGCCCTTTGACGAGCAACATGCCTTCTTCGCCGTATGGGACCGGTTCCATGGTGGCCGGGTCGACAAACCGCAGGCTCACGCCGGGCAGCGGCCGGCCCACGGACTCGGCCTTAAAGCCCAACTGGTTGGACTGGTCCGGATCGTCGGTGATGAAGTCCGGTCCGTTCACGCTAACCACCGGGGCCATCTCCGTGCAGCCATAGCCCTCGTGCATGCGGATACCGAACTTCTCCTCAAACTGCTGGGCGACGGCGGGACGGAGCTTTTCGGCTCCCACCAGCACATAGCGGATCTTCGAGAACTGCTCCTTGGTGCACTTGCGGGTGTAGGTGGAGGCAAACGTCGGCGTGGAGAGCAGGAAGGTGGCGCCGTACTTCTCGCTGAGTTCACCAATCGTCTTGGCATCCGAGGGATTCGGGTGGAAGATGACCGGGAACTGGTTCAACAGCGGAAACCAGAGGTTGTAGCCGAAGCCGAAAGAGTGGAAGAACGGCAGGATGCCGAGCATCACATCACTCGGGCCCACGGGGTAGACCTGGGCGACGGCTTCCATATTAGAGAGCAAATTCCAGTGGGTGAGTTCGACGCCCTTGGGCTCGCCGGTGGAGCCGGAGGAGAAGATGATGGCGGCCACATCGTCGGTCTGGCCTTTGGCGAGCCACCCGGCGGGCAGCAGGCGGGCCTGGAGGAAGGCGATGGCCTTATCGACACCGGAGAATTTCGGCAGCAGTTCCTCGATGTAGACGACGCCGGGCATGGGGTCGATCTTCTGCTTCACCAGGAACAGCTTGGAGCTGAGGATGGTGCGGATCTCGCACTGGTCGATGGCCGAGGCCATGGCGGCCGAGCCGGCGGTGAAGTTGAGGTTGACGGCCGTACGGCCCGACAGGGTGACGGCGATATTGGCCAGCGCGGTGCCGACCGAGTTCGGCAGCAGCAGCCCGATCATCGGCTGATTGGGGGCGTGCTTGTCGAGCCACCGGCGGAGCAATTGCGCGCCGATGAGCGTCTTGCCGAAGGTCATTTCCTTACCGAAGGAGTCAGCAATGGCGAGTTTGGACCACTGCTTGCGGGCGGCGGCGACAAACCGGCGGCCGATGGTGTCGGTGGACTCGCGTTTGTCGGTGGCGGCCTCGCTGGCCAGATCCATCACCTTGGCGCGCAGCGCCTCCGGCGGAATGGGGCCGATCACCGGTTCGCCGACGATGACGGTGACCTTGGGGCGGAACCAACGCTCCCAGGAGCCGCCGAGCTTGCCGCCCTTCATGCTAAGCGGGTGGCCCCAGAGACCTTCGATCCAGGCGGGGATGATGGGGGCCTGCACGCCGGCCTTGGACTGGGCGATGCGCTCATAACCGCGCTTGAACGGCAGCAGGTGGCCGGTCCGGGTGATCTGGCCCTCCGGGAAGATGCCCGCCAACTCGCCGGCTTCCACTTCCGAGCGGCAGAAGACGAGCGTGGCGACGGCGTCCCGCGGCTTGGAGAGGTCGATCGGCACGGTGCGGAGGAGCTCAAAGATCGGCGTGAGCGGCTTGATCTCGTAGAGGGTCTTCCAGAGGATCCAGCGGATAAAGCGCGGCGTCGCCGAACCGATCAGGAAGGCATCGGCGTAGGAGACATGGTTGCCGACGACAACGCCGCCGCCCTTGACGGGAATATGATGGCCGCCCTTGACGTTCAGGCGGAAGAGGATATGGAGGATGGACCAGCAGATAAAGCGTACGGTTTGACGAAGCATGTGACGGAAAAGGATGTAGAGAGAGGCGGCGATGGTGACGACGCCGCCGGCGAAAAAGATGAGTTCGCCGCTCCAGTGGAGTTTATCGTGGCAGAGGAAGAGGACGCCGGAAGCCAGGATAACACCCAGCATGTTGGCGAAGTTGTTGGTGGCCAGTACGCGGCCCTTTTCGGCCGGGTCGGCTTCGTCCTGCAGGAAGGTGTTGAGCGGAACAATGAACATGCCGCCGAAGAAGCCGGTGAGCGTGAGCCATACGAAGGCGGCCTCCTGCGTGGACACCGCGCCCAGGGCGCAGGCGGTAATGCCCATCAGTATGCCGGACGGAGCGACCAGCCCGAGTTCGATGGTGTCGCCCGAAATGCGGCCGGCGGCGATGGATCCGGCGCCGATACCGATGGCGAGAGCCGCCACCAGCAACCCGATCTGCGATTCCGACCCATGCAGCGTGTGATTGACGAAGACCACCAGGGTAAGCTGCACCAGGCCGCCAATGAACCAGAAGAAGGAGATGCCGGCAACAGTAAGCGCCATCGGCCGGTCCTTGGCAAGAAGGCGGAAGCCGTGAATGACCTCGGCGAAGGGGTTCCAATGAAACGGTTCGGTGGAGGGCGAGGGCTTCACCTTGGGGATGCCAAGGCTGATCAGCGAGCCGATGACGGCCAGGGCGATGAGAAATGCGCTCATCTTCCACTGCTCGT
Source organism: uncultured Solibacteraceae bacterium (assembly GCA_964430625.1). GTDB lineage: Bacteria > Acidobacteriota > Terriglobia > Bryobacterales > Bryobacteraceae. Next base: position 112,234 of record CAYSFR010000026.1, on the reverse strand, counting down.
GCTTCCAGTGTTCAAACAGCAGCGTGCCGAAGCCGCCGCCGATAACGATGGCGACAAAGGTGGTGAGCTCCAGCAGAGCGTTGGCGCGCGAAAGGTCGCGCTCGGGGAGGATTTCGGGGAGAATGCCGTACTTGGCCGGCGAAAAGAAGTTGGCCTGGGCGGCGAGCAGGAAGAGCACGGCGAGCAGCATCGGCATGCTGGTGGCCTGCAAGGCGAAGAGCGCGAAGATCATCGTCAGGATTTCGAACGACTTGGTGACGATGAGGACCTTGGACTTGGAGAAGCGGTCGGCCAACTGCCCGGCCCAGCCCGCCATCAACAGGAAGGGAAGCACGAAAACGGCCCCGGTGAGGGCCAGATACTGCGAGCCCGCCTCGGCGTCGCCGGCCGTATAGGCGACGGCCGCCACCGAGACGATCATCTTAAAAACGTTGTCGTTGAAGGCGCCAAGGAACTGGGTCCAAAGGAAGGCCTGGAAGCCGCGATTGGCGAGGAGCGAGGCGTAACTGGAGTGGTTCATGCCAGGATGAGGGGCATTTTGTGGGCCAAGGGGGGCATCGCTTGTAAGTGATTGCATTTGCTTCCTTCTCTAGGGACAGGCGCGAACGGAGGGTGGCGCGAGTCATGCATTATTGGTACACGGTATGATCATTTTATGAACAGCGCTGTTCGGCCGGCCGAGCGGCCCTTCCTCGAGGCCGTCGCCGCTCTTGCCTATGCTAACCCGTTCTCCCCCGAGCGCGAGGACTGGGAACGCCGCGCCCTCGGCGACGAATTCCTCGCCGGCGAGCCCATCTGGAGCGTCTCGGTTGCCGATCCCGAGCGCGCGCGCCCGAACATCTGGCGGATTCAGGAGAAACTGGGGCCCGTTCTGGAAGCCGTGCGCGAGCGCCTCCTCCGCTCCGAAGGCGATTTCGGGTTGTACGAAGAGTGCGTGCACTCTTTTCTCTACCAGAAGCATTACGAAAGCTTCGCCGCGGCCAAGGGGAACTTCTCCTTCTACCGGAAGTTCGCCGCCGACTGGGCCTATTTCTTCGATCTGCCCGGCAAACGGTACGAGACGGCGCTCGGCGTCGACCATTTCTTTGCCTGCTGCTGGCAACTGGCGCGGGCCTTCCACGGAATCTTCGATTTCATCATCGGCTCCTCGCGTCCGGCGGCGCGGTTGCGCGGCAGCATCTGGGAGTCGATCTTCACCTGCGATCTGCGGCGTTACCGGCGCGGGTTGTGGGAGAAGATGGGGGATTTTCCCACGTTGATCACCGGGCCTTCGGGAACGGGTAAGGAACTGGTGGCGCGCGCCATCGCCGGGGCCCGCTACCTTCCGTTTTCGTCCGCCCGCGGAGCCTTTGAAGGGCCGGCGGGCGAGACCTTCTTCGCCGTCAACCTGGCGGCGCTCTCGCCGGCGCTGATCGAAAGCGAACTGTTCGGCCACCGGCGCGGGGCCTTCACCGGCGCGATTGCCGACCGCGTCGGGTGGTTGGAGGCCTGCCCCCGCCAGGGAGCGGTGTTCCTCGATGAGTTGGGCGAAATGGAGATGACCGTGCAAGTGAAACTGCTGCGCGTAATGGAGACGCGGCAGTATGCGGCGGTCGGGGACACCGCGGTACGGCGGTTTGAGGGTAAGTTGATCGCGGCCACCAACCGCGACCTCGGCGTCGAAATTGCCGCCGGGCGATTCCGCGAGGATCTCTATTACCGGCTTTGCGCCGACCTGATCCGTACCCCCTCGCTCGCCGAGCAGGTGGACTCGGCGCCCGAGGTGTTTGAGGAACTGGTGATGTACATGACCCGACGCACCTTTGGCGAGGAGGCCTTTCCGGAGGTGATGGCCTGGATGCGGGAGCATCTGCCGCGCGGCTACCGCTGGCCGGGAAACTACCGCGAACTGGAGCAGTGCGTGCGCAATGTCATGATCCGGCGCTCTTACGTCCCGCTGGCGTCGGGCGATACCTTCTTCGACCGTATGCGAGCAGGGTCGCTGACGGCAGACGAGGTTTTGAACGGCTACGTGCGCCTGGTCTACGGCCAATGCGGGTCCTATGTGGAGACGGCGCGCCGGTTGGGCCTGGACCGCCGGACGGTGCGGGCGCGGGTAGAGGGTTGATTTCCCTCCCTGTCTGGGCTATACATAGTCTAGACAAGGGAAAGGCCGGCCGTCGTGCGGAGCGGGTTGTCGGAATCCAATCGAAAGGTGCATCCGAAAAAGACGTCGCGGGAGCCGGAACCGGGGGAACTTGTCGCGTATAGGTTCCGTAGGAAGGTTCGGGAGCGTCCGCCGGCTCGGGAAGATGCAGAGGGCTACGACACATGGAGTTCCGAAATAAGTTGTTCTTTTGGCGGCGGCGGGCTGAGATGGCGGCCGCGGTGGACGAAGAGTACGCCTTCCATATCGCCGAACGGGCCGATGAACTGGTCCGCGGCGGCATCACGCGGGCCGAGGCCGAGCGCCGGGCGCGCCTGGAGTACGGACCAGTGGCGCGAATCACTGAAGAGGCGCGGGAAGCGTGGCGGTTCGGCTGGGTGGAGGACCTGTGGGCCGACCTGCGCTACGGCGCCCGCGCGCTGCGGCGGGAACCGGGGTTCCTGCTCTCCGCCGTGCTCTCGCTGGCCTTGGGCATCGGCGTGAACACCGCCATCTTCAGCCTGACGATGGAGATATTGACCAGCCGTCCGTCGGCGCGCGAGCCCGAAAGAATCATCCTGGCGCGCCTGGGCGGAAGCAGCCACCTGCCGCTGGCCGATCTGCAGTCGCTGCGGGAACGCGGCGCGTTTCCCGATATCGCCGGCCTGCGGGAAGAGGCCGCGGTGAACTGGAAGAACGGGGACCAGACGCAGCGCCTGTTTGCGGTGCGGGTGACCGAGAACCTGTTCTCCATGGCTGGTATTCCGCTCGCCATGGGGCGGGGAATCGGCAAGGGCGACGACGACGGCGTGGTGGTGACGCACCGTTTCTGGCAAGGCAAGTTGAACGGCGACCCCGGCATCGTCGGCCGGACGCTCTTCCTCGACGGCCGGGCCCACCAGGTGCTCGGCGTGCTGCCGGAGGATCACCGGACGCTCTACGGCTTCGGCCTTTCCCCCGATCTCTACACCCTCGCCAGGGACGCCAAGGGCATGGTGGGCCTCTACGTTCGCCTGCCGGAGGGACTCACCCTCACCGCAGCGCGCGAACGGCTGCGCGGCGTGGTCGCCGAGTGGGAGAAGACGTTGCCGGCCCGCGAGTTCCCCTATTCCCAAAACATCAAAGTCCACGCGGTTTCCGGCATGCACCGTCTGGCCGAGGCCAAGGGCGTTTCGGTGTTCTTCGGAATGCTGATGGGCGTGGTGTCCCTTCTGCTGGGCATTGCCTGCCTGAACGTCAGCGGCTTGCTGCTGGCGCGGGCCTCCTCGCGGATGCAGGAGTTCTCCATCCGCGCCAGCCTCGGGGCGGGCCGCAGCCGCCTGTTTCGCCAACTGCTGGCCGAAAGTCTGCTGCTGGCAGCCGGCGGGACGGCCGTCGGCCTGCTGATGCACGACGCGCTCACGGCGCTCCTCCAGCGGGTGGACCTGCCCCTGCCGGTGCCGATTGTCCTCCGACTGGAGCCGGATTGGCGGCTGTTCACCTACGCCGCGGCTGTTGGTTTCCTCACCACCATCGCCGCCGGACTGTTGCCGGCGCTGCGCATGAGCCGCGCCGGTTCTAACGACGGATTAAAGCAGCGCGAGCACCAGGTGGGCGGAAAGATGAGCGTGCACCGTTGGCTGGTGGTGGGGCAGGTGGCCGCCTCCATTGTCGTCCTGGTGACCGCCGTGCTCTTTGCCCGCAACCTCACCGAATCGGTGGGCATGAACCCCGGGTTCGACCTGGACCGGACCATGTATGTCAACGTGCGCACCGTGCCGGAACGCTACGCCAGTGACGCCGCCAAACGCGCTCTCGTCGAACGGTTGGCCGGCGCCATGGCGGCCCTGCCGGGGGTGGAATCGGCGGCCGCCACCGCCGTCATCCCTTTGAACGATGACATCACCCACGGCGGGCCCATGCACTCCGACGTCATGCCCGAACCGCGCCGGATCTCCCGCCACGCCAATCGCGTCGGCCCGGGCTATTTCCGGACGATGGGCATCCCCCTCGTCGCCGGGCGGGAGTTCGCACCCGGCGATGTCGAAGGAATGATCGTGAATGAGACCCTCGCCCGGGAGCTGTTCGGTAACCGGCCGGCCGTCGGCCACACCGTCTCCAACGGCGCGCAGGTGATGCCGATTGTGGGTGTGGTGCGGGATAGCAAATACGCCTGGTTCGGTGACCGCGACCGCCCCGCCATGTTCCTGCCCTACCGCATGGAGCGCGAAGTGGTGCAGATCATGGTGCGCGCCGCCGCCGATCCGGAGTCGCTCGTCCGCCCCTTGCAGCAACTGGTCACCGATGTCGATTCCTCCATGGCCGTCGAGGTGAAGCCGATGCGCCGGGCGACGGCCATGGCCCTGTTGCCCAGCCGTGTCGGCGCCGGGTTGCTCGGCCTCATGGGGCTCTTGGGCCTCTCGCTCACCGGCATCGGCCTCTACGGCCTGTTGGCCTATTCGGTATCCCGCCGCGTGCGCGAGATCGGGCTGCGCATCGCTTTGGGCGCCGCGCCCGGGCGGGTGTTCGGCCTCGTGGTCGGCGAAGGCGCCTGGCTCGTCGGCATCGGGCTGGCCCTGGGGCTCGCTCTGGCTGTCTTTGTCACCCGGCCGCTCGCCGTCTTTCTGGTGCCCGGACTCTCCACCACCGATCCGCTCACTTACCTCACCGTCGTCGGCGTATTGGTGGCCACCGGTTGGGCCGCCTGCGCCGTTCCCGTCCGCCGCGCGTTGCGCATTGAGCCGATGGAAGCGCTGCGGGACGAGTAATTCGCCGCCTTGTCGTTGCTTTTTCTCCCTGTCTAGGCTATACATAGTCTAGACAAGGGAGCGGCATGGAAACTTCGTACTCCGAACTATTGCCCGGAACGCTGTATCTGTTGGTGATGCGAACGCTGGCGGCCGGTCCGCTGCACGGTTATGCAATCGCCAAGCGGATCAAGGAGAGTTCCGGCGATTTTCTCCGGGTGGAAGAGGGGTCGCTCTATCCGGCGTTAAACCGGATGCTGGTAAAGGGCTGGCTGAAAGCGGAGTGGGGGTTGTCGGAATCCAATCGAAAGGCGCGTTTTTACGAGTTAACCGAGCTGGGCCTGAAACAGTTGGAACTGGAAAATTTCGAGTTCCGCCGGATGGTCCGGGCGATCGAGTTGGTTCTGGACAATGCGTAGGGTAACGGCAGATGGAGTTTCCCAAGAAGCTGGCGTTCTGGCGGCGCCGCGAGGCATTTGACGCCGGGCTGAGCGAAGAGTTTGCGTTCCACATTGCCGAACGGGCCGATGAACTGGCCGCTTCGGGTATGCCGCGCGCCGCCGCGGAGCGGCAGGCGCGCCTGGAGTTCGGCCCCCCGGTGCGGATTGCCGAAGAGACGCGCAGTGCCTGGCAGTTCGGGTGGGTGGAGGATCTCTTCGCCGACCTCCGCTACGCCGCCCGCGCGCTGCGGCGCGATCCCGGTTTTCTCGCCGTGGCGGTGCTTTCCCTCGGCTTGGGCATCGGCGTCAATACCGCCATCTTCAGCCTCACCGTGGAATTCCTGATGAGCAACCCGTCGGTGCGCGACGGCTCCACATTGATGTACGCGCGCTTGGCCGGAAGCAGCCACATCGGGCAGGACGAGTATCAGTTTGTCCGGGACGCGAAGGCGTTTCCCGGTGTCGCGGGCTACCGGGCCGAATCTGAAATCAATTGGCGGAACGGCGAGGAGACCCGCCGCCTCTTTGCCATGCGGGTCACCGGTAATCTCTTCGAGATGGCGGGAATTCCCGTCCGCGCCGGGCGGGGCATCGGCGACGGCGACGACGCCGTCGCCGTCATCTCCCACCGCATGTGGCAGGGTAAATTGGCCGGCGTGCCCGACGCGGTGGGGCGCTCCCTGGTATTGGATGGGAAGCCGCACCAGATTATCGGCGTACTGCCGGAGGACCACCGCACGCTCACCGGCATGGGGCTGCAGCCGGATCTTTACACCACCATCAAGAAGGGCCAGGGCGACGTGCAGTTGTATCTGCGCCTGCCGCAGGGAATGGCGGCGGATACGGCGCTGCGCCGGCTGGAAATGGTGGCGGCGGAGTTGGACAAGGCCATGCCGCAGCGCAATTACAAGTACGCCGAGTTCATCCAATTGACGCCGGTGAACGGCGTAGCGCGGCTGTCGCGGGAGAAGTCGCTGTCCCTGTTTTTCTTTATGCTGATGGCGGTGGTAACGCTGCTGCTCGCCATCGCCTGCCTGAACGTCTCCGGACTGCTGCTGGCCCGCGCCTCCAGCCGGGGCCAGGAGTTCGCCATCCGTGCCAGCCTTGGCGCCGGCCGCGGGCGCCTGCTGCGGCAGATGTTGACCGAAAGCCTGGTGCTGGCCGGGTTGGGAACCGTGGCCGGGCTCGCGCTGAATATCGTCCTCACACGGCTGGCCAGCGGCTTGGATCTGGACCTGCCGGTGCCGGTCGCCGTCCGCATCGATCCCGATTGGCGCCTGCTGGCCTACACCTCGGCCGTCGGTCTGCTCACGGCGCTGATGGTGGGCATCCTGCCGGCGCTGCGCGCCTCTCGCGTCGGCTCCGGGCTGAAGGAGGGCGAACGGCAAGTGGGCGTCAAGGTCACCCTGCGCCGGGGCTTGGTCATCGCGCAGGTGGCGGCGTCGATGATCGTACTCACCACGGCGGGGCTCTTTGCCCGCAACCTGATGGAATCGGTCGGGATGCGGCCCGGCTTCGATCTGGACAAAACGCTTTATGTCAGTGTCCGTCTCCTGCCGGCGAGTTATCCCGACTTGGCAGGCCGCACGGCCTTCCTGGAGCGGGCGCAGGCAGTGCTGGCGGCCGTGCCGGGCGTGGAGTCGGTAGCGGCGACGCGGATGATTCCGTTCAACGACGATACCACCCACGGCGGAACCGTACGGACCGATCTTTCCGGCACCGCCATCCCCATCCGGCATCACTTCAACCGCGTAGGGCCCGGATACTTCCGGACGCTGGGCGTCCAGGTGCTGGCCGGGCGGGAGTTCGTCGAACGGGATGAGGACGTCCTCATTCTGAACGAATCGTTCGCGCGGGCAGCCTTTGGCGCCGCACCCGCGGTGGGCCACCGCGTCCGCATGGGCGACCGGGAACGCGCCGTGGTGGGCGTGGTGAAGGACTCCAAGTACGCCTGGATGGGCGATTACCAGCGGCCGGCGGCCTTTGTCGTCTACCGGGCGGAGGAGCCGCGGATTCAGTTCATGGTCCGCGCCGCGGTGGATCCGGAGACGCTCGTGCGCCCGCTGCTGCGGACGGCCGTGGCGCTGGATGCGGGCGCCTCGGTGGAGGTGAAGCCGATGCTCCGGGCGATGGGAATGGCTTATCTTCCCAGTCAGGTGGGCGCTGGGTTGCTGGGGCTGATGGGAACGCTCGGGCTGGCGTTGACTGGCATCGGGCTCTACGGATTAATGGCCTATTCGGTAGCGCGCCGCGTGCGCGAGATTGGCCTGCGGGTCGCCCTCGGCGCGGCGCCGCGCGCCGTCCTCGCCATGGTGTTCGGCGAAGGCGCCTGGCTCGTGGGCTTCGGTCTGTTTGTCGGGCTGGCCGCGTCGTACTTTGTCACCCGCCCGCTGGCCCGCTTCCTGGTGGAGGGGCTCTCCCCGTCCGATCCGGTGACCTATGCCGCCGTGTCGCTCCTGATGATCTTCTTTGGCTGGCTCGCCTGCGCCGTGCCGGCCCGCCGCGCTCTGCAGGTGGAGCCGATGGAGGCGCTGCGATATGAGTAACAGAGGGGTGCGGATCCGGCTATGATTGGGAAACCATGCGGATCGTCCTCCTTCTGCTCCTCTCTCTGTCCCTCTGCCCCGCCGCGGACCTCTTCGACGCCATTCGCAAGGGGGACGCCTCCGCGGTAGCCTCGTCGGCCTCGGCCGTGAACGCCGCCCGCGCCGACGGCACATTGCCCCTCCACCATGCCGTCGTCACCGCCGATGCCGCCATGGTGGAGCAGTTGCTCCGGCTGAAGGCCGATCCGAAAGCGGTCAACAGCGGCGGCTACACCCCGCTCCACTACGCCCTCTCCGACCTCAAGAAAACCACCCTTCTGCTCGCTGCCGGTGCCGACCCCAATGCCGCCGCCAAAAATGGAATGACGCCGCTGCGCATCGCCGTCAGCCGCAAGGGTGCGCAGCCCTTTGTCGACGCGCTGCTGGCCGCCGGCGCCAAACCGGCTTCGGACGTGCTGGAAGCCGCTGCCGCCACCGGCGAACCCGGCATCCTGCTGACCCTGCTCAAAAAAGGAGCCACCCCGGCCCCGCGGTCGGCGTCGCTGGTCAACACCGCTGTGGTCAACTGCCTCGCGTGCGCCCCCATGCTCCTGCAAGCCGGCGTGAATGTGAACCAGTTGGGCGTGCGCGGCCAGACCGCCTTGCAGAACGCCGCGGCCTTCCAGAACCTGGAGTTCGTCCGGTTGCTCCTCGACCAGGGGGCGGAACTCGACCCCCAATGCGCCCGCGGATATACAGCGCTCATGCGCGCCGCCATTTCTTATGACCGTAATCCGGCCGTCGTGAACCTGCTGCTCGCCCGGGGAGCCAAGGCGGACTTGAAGGAAGAGAACGGCAACACCGCCCTCACCCTCGCCTACCGCTTCGGCGAAAACGATCCCATTGTCGCCGCCCTCCGCCGGGCCAAGGCGCCCGGGGCGCCTGAACTGGTTCCGGTCAGTGCCGCGCCCGCCAAAAGCCCTCGCCATGCCGTGGAGCGCGCCCTCCCGCTCCTGCAGGCCTCCGCACCGGCCGTTTGGAAGACGCGCGGCTGCGTCTCCTGCCACAGCAATTCCATGCCCGATATGGTCACTTCGCTCGCCCGCAAACAGGGCTACCGCCTCGATGAGGCTGCCGCCAAACGGGAACGGCGCGTCACCATCTCCACCAGTTCCGGCAACCTGCCCGGCGTGCTGAACGGCCTCGGCGTCATGGGCGGACCCGTCTACATCCTCACCGCTCTTGGCTTCGATGGCGAACCGGCCAACCGCTTCACCGATGCCACCTTCCACAAGATCGCCTTCCGCCAGGACCCGGACGGCAAGTGGGATTTCCGCACCTACCGGCCTCCCACCGAATACTCCTATATGACGGCCACGGCCATGGCCGCCACCGCCCTCCGCGCCTATCACTCCCCGGGCCGCGCCGCGGAGATCAACGCGCGGCTGGAACAGGCCGGAGCCTGGCTCCGCGCCCAGCCGGCCTCCGGCGTCGAGGAACAGGCCATGCGGCTCATCGGGCTCGCCGCGACCAACTCCCCCATTGCCCAGGCGGTCCAGGAGCTGCTCGCCAGCCAGCGCCGCGATGGCGCCTGGTCCCAGTTGCCCGACATGGCCCCGGATGCCTACGCCACCGGCCTGGCGCTCTATGCCCTCCATACAGCCGCCGGCATGAAGCCGGCCGCCCCGGAATACCAGCGCGGCGTCGCCTGGCTTCTGCGTACCCAGTTCCCCGACGGCAGTTGGCACGTCCAGACCCATGCCCACCCGCTGCAGCCGTACTTTGAAAGCGGCTTCCCCTACGGCCATCACCAGTGGATCGCCGCCGCCGGAACCAGTTGGGCGAGCCTCGCCCTGCTCTTTGCCGGCGCCGCCCCGGCTGAGGTGATTGCGGCCAAATAGCCGCAAAGGTGTTCCTGTAGCCGGGCGGAATTCCTCGCCCGGCGGCAATGTTACATGCCGGCGCGTTGACACCCCCTGCGCGAAACGCAGAAGATAAACCAGACCGTTGACGGTAATTCCTCCCTAAATCCGCGTCAGCGATTGACAACCTATGGCCTGGAAACTGCTCGCACTCACCGCCGTTGGCCTGACCCTGTCAGCCCAATCCTTCATCGAGACCGTCGCCGGGACCACCTGGATCTTCCCGTCAACGCCCGGCGCGGCCACCCAGGCCCCTCTCGGCCCCGTCCAGGCCATCGTCGCCGACCCCGCCGGTAACCTCTACATCGCCGACCCCGATAATCACGTCGTTCTCCGCATCGACACCCGGGGCACACTGAGTGTCTTCGCCGGGAACGGCATCCCCGGCTATTCTGGCGATAACCTTCCCGCAACCCAGGCAGGGCTCGACCGCCCCACCGGACTGGCCTTCGACCCCCAAGGCAACCTGCTCATCGCCGACTTCAACAACCTCCGCATCTTCCGCGTCGACAGGACCGGCACTCTCACTACCTTCGCCGGCGGCGGCAACAATCCCCGGGACGGCGCCGCCGCGCTCGATGCCGACATCCAGCCCTGGGGACTCGCCGTCGACCCCCGCGGTATCGTCTACGTCCTGGAACGCGACCGCAACCGGGTTCGCCAGATCGATGCCAATGGCGTCGTCAAAACCGTTGCCGGCACCGGGGAGGAGGGGTTTACCCCCGATGGCAGCCCGGCGGTGCAGTCGAAACTCGCCGGACCCACCGGGATCGCGGTCGACGCCGCTGGCCTGCTCTATATCGCCGACAGCTACAACCACCGCGTTCGCCGCGTCCGCGCCAATGGAACTCTCGAATCATTCGCCGGTACCGGCGACAACGGCACCGCCGGCCTAAACGGCCCCGCCACCCGCGCCCAACTCACCGAACCGCGCGCCCTCTTTGCCGACCGCCAGGGCAATCTCTATATCGGCGACAACCTGCGCAATGGCCGCGTCCTCCGTGTCGACCCCGCCGGGACCCTCACCAACGCCGCGCCCAACGTCACCTTCGACACCCCCCAGGGCATCGCCATCGCCGCCGACGGCGCGCTCTACGTGACAGAAAGCGGCCGCGGCGTCGTCCGCCGCGTTGCCAGCGGCACCGCCACCGTCTTCGCCGGGAACGGACGCTACAAGTTCGGTGGCGACGGTGGACCCGCCATCGCCGCGTCTCTTCACTTCCCCCAGCAGATGGCGGTCACCCCCGACGGGACCCTCTATTTCGCCGATACCGGCAACGACCGGATCCGCCGGGTCCGCCCCGATGGCGTCATCGAAACCGTCCGTTCCGGCCCCTTGCGCCAACCCGCCGGCCTGGCCCTGGACCCGGGCGGAAACCTCTTCGTCTCTGAACCGGACAACGGAACCGTCCAGCGCATCACCCCCAACGGAACCCAGACCACCTTCTTCACGCTGGAAGGCTCCGAGCCCTTCAGCCTGGCCCTCGACTCGGCCGGCAACCTCTACATCTCCCATCCGGGGCAGCACCTCATCCGCCGCGTCACTCCCGCCGGGGTCGCCAGCATCTACGCCGGCACGGGCAGCGAAGGATTCAGCGGCGACGGCGGTCCCGCTCTCCGTGCCCAGTTGAACATCCCCCGCTCCATCGCCCTCGACGCGGCAGGGAATCTGTACATCACCGAGATTGGCAACCTCCGCGTCCGGAAGGTCACCCCGGCGGGCATCATTTCCACCATCGCCGGCACCGGGAGGGAGGCGAACTCCGGCGACGGCGGCCCGGCCTCGGCCGCCAGCATCGACGAGGCTCGCGGCGTCGTCGCCGACGCGCAGGGAAACGTCTACATCTCCACCGCTTCCCGCATCCGGCGGATCGACACCGCCGGCATCATCCGTACCTTCGCCGGCGGCAATAGCAGCGGAAACTCCGGCGATGGCGAACCGCCCATCGGCGCCGGTGTCGAGCCCTTTGAACTCGCCATCGGCCGCAACGGGGATCTCTTTTTCACGCAGTACTACTACGACAACATCCGCGCCGTCCGCAACGCCGCGCCCACCTATACGGTCACCCCCGCCTCGCTCACCCTCTCGGCCTTAGCCGGCGCCAACCAGGCCAGCGCCACCCTGGAAATCCGCGGCTCCACCACCACGCTCGCCTTCACCGCCCGGGCCGCCGGCGCTGCCTGGCTCTCCGTCTCTCCGGAAACCGGCCGCACCCCAGGTTCGCTCACCGTCACCGCCCGCACCGAAGGCCTGGCGCCCGGTTCCTATACCGGCCGCATTGAGATCACGGTCCCCGCCGGCAATCCGGGCCGCAACGACGTCACCGTGACCCTCACCGTCACCGCCACCGGTCCGAAACTCTCCGTCGCCACCCAGCCACTGAATTTCAGCGTCCCGGAAAACGGCGCCGCCGCTTCCGCCACGCTGCGGGCCGCCAATGAGGGCAGTGGTACTCTCGCCTTCCAGGCCGCCTCCAACGCTCCCTGGCTCACCGTTTCCCCCGCCTCCGGATCGCTTGGCCCTGGCGCCTTCCAGGCCCTCAACGTCACCGCCAACCCGGCCGGCCTCCGCGCCGGTACCTTCACCGGCCAGGTCACCGTTTCGGCCGGCGCCGATCGCTTCGTGGTCCCGGCCTCCCTCATCGTCACCGCCGCCGGCGCAAAGATCCTGCTCTCCCAAACCGGGCTCTCCTTCGTCGCCGTCGCCGGCGGCGGCCAGCCCAACTCCCAGTCCTTCGCCGTGCTCAATGAAGGTTCTGGTCCCCTTACCTTCGCCGCTGCCGCCTCCACCCTCTCCGGCGCCGCTTGGCTCCGCGCCGTTCCGCGCAACACCAGCGTCCAGCGCCCGCTCCTCGATGTCGCCGAAGTCGATGTCTTTGCCGACCAGCGCGGGCTCTCCCCCGGCGAGTACTTCGGCCAGATCCGCATCTCCGCCGCCGGCACCGCGGCGCCGCAAACAGTAACGGTCGTCCTCCGTGTCCTCGCCGCCGGAACCAATCCCGGTCCCGACGTCCAGCCCAGCGGAATTGTCTTCACCGGCGCCCAGGGCGCCTCCCCCGCCTCCCAGGAGGTGCTGGTCACCAACCTGTTGAGCCGCGACATCTCCTTCGCCAGCGGCAGCGTCACCTTCGATGGCATCTCCTGGCTGCGCCACCTGCCCACCAACTCCGCCGTCTCGCCCAACGATCCGCGCCGCATCGTCGTCCAGCCGAATTTTTCCGCCCTCACCCCCGGCATCCGCCGCGGCGCCATTACCCTGGTCTTCGACGACGGCACCATCCGCACCGTCAGCATCCTCTCCGTCGTGGCCTCATCCGCCAATCCGGCCGGCAAATCCGCCGGCCGCCAGGCCGCCAGTTGCTCCTCCCCCCGGCTCAACCTGACGTTCACCCAGATCGGCGACGGCGCCACCGCCCGCACCGGCCAGCCGTTCCCCATCGAGGTCCGCGCCGTCGACGATTGCGGCAATATCGTCCGCGGCAATGAACGCAATACCAATTCCGCCCTCTTCGCCAAATTCGACAACGGCGACCCCGACCTTCGCCTGGTCGCTCTCGGCGACGGGCGCTGGACCGGGACTTGGCGCCCGCTGAACGGCTCCAAGGACCGGGTCACCGTTTCCGGCGTCGCTGTCCTGGTGGAGGGGCTTACGGTGCAGGCCGGCCGGGTCGACCGCCAGGTGGCCCTCGCCACCTCCACCGGCACCCCGGTCATTCGCTCCGGAGCCGTGGTGCATGGCGCCAGCCAGCGTGCTGACGTCCCGATCGCCCCGGGATCTCTCGTCACCCTCTACGGCGCGAACCTCACCGACAGTACCACCGGACTGAACTCGCTTCCCCTTCCCACCGAGTCGCAGGGCACCGAGGTCCTCCTGGGCGGGCAGGCGCTGCCCATCCTGTTTGCCAGCCCCGGCCAGATCAACGCCCAACTCCCCTTCAGCCTGGCGTCGAATGCCGTGCTGCAGGTGGTGGTCCGCCGCCGGGACCAGATTTCGGTTCCGGAAGAGTTCGTCGTCGCCTCCGCCCAACCCGGTATCTTCACCAAGAACCAGCAGGGCAGCGGGCAGGGAATCGTTGTCCGGTCGGATCAGATCACGCTCGCCGAACCGGGCACCCCGGCCCGGCCCGGCGAGGCCATCGTGATCTATGGAACCGGCCTCGGCCCGGTCAGCCAGCCTGTCGCCGCCGGGGCCCCCTCCCCGGTCAGCCCGCTGGCGGCCACGCTCTCCCCGGTCAGCGTCACCGCCGGCGGCAAATCCGCCCAGGTGCTCTTCGCCGGCCTTACGCCCGGCTTCGCCGGACTCTACCAGGTGAACGCCATCCTCGCCGCGGACACCCCCACCGGTGACGCCGTCCCGCTCCAGATTCGCGTCGACGGCCGCGATAGCAATCCGGTCGAAATCGCCGTCCAGCCCTAGCTCAATCGCCGGCCCCGGGGAGGGGGCGGGGCGGAGGCTACTTCAGGTACGCGGCCAGCCAGGCGAGAACTTCCTGCATGTGGTGGCGGTTGTTTTCGCCCTTCAGGATCCAGTGGCCTTCGTCGGGGAAGACCATGAGGCGGGCGGGGATGCCCTGGCGCTGGAGGAGCTTGAAGGTCATGAGGCTTTCGCCGACCGGGACGCGGTAATCGAGTTCGCCCTGGGTGATGAGGGTAGGCGTTTTCCACTCGGCGGCGTAGCGGAAGGGGCTCTGGTCCATCCACTGGCCTTTGCCGGACTCCCAGACCTTGGCGCCCATGCGGAGTTCGCGGGAGAGACCGCCGTCGTTGGCGCCGTACTGGGATTCGTTGTTGACGGCGCCGGCATGGTTGACCATGCACTTGAACTGGCGGGTATGGCCATTAAACCAGTTCATTAAGTATCCGCCGTAACTTGCTCCTAATGCGCACTGTTTCTCGACATTGAGCCAGGGATACTTGGCAGCGGCGGCATCGACGGCTTCGAGGATTTCGCGGGCCGGTCCGCGGAGAACGTCGCGCTCGATGTCATCGGCGAACTTTTCGCCGAACCCGGTGGAGCCGGTATAGTTCGTCATGAGGAGGGCGTAGCCGGGGCTGGTGAGCAGGTGGTAGTTCCAGCGGGTGGAGAAGGCATCGGCGGACATGGAGTTGGGGCCGCCGTGGGGGAAGACGAGGATGGGGTATTTCTTCGCTTTGTCGAGGGCGGGCGGGGGGACGAGGATGCTGTGGATCTTCTTGCCGTTTTTGGCGGTGAACCAGAAGTGCTCGGGTTTGGGCATGTCGAGGTGGGCGAGTTTGGCGGCGTTGAAGTTGGTGAGAAGGGTGTGGCCAGCCGATTCGATGCGGGCGATTTCGGCGGGCTGAGTGCTGGCGGAGAAGGTGGCGACGAGCTGGGAGCCGGCGTATTTGGGGTTGCTGTAGCCGCCTTCCTTGGGTTCGAAGAGCTTTTTCGGGGTGCCGCCGGCGGCGGGGAGCTGGAAGAGTTTCACGAAGCCGTCGTCTTCGGCGTCGAAGACGATGGTGGCGCTATCGGGGGAGACGGTAAAGCTGGAGACGCCGCGATCGAAGTTCGTGGCGAGCGGGGTTGCGGCGCCGTTGGCGATTTTGACGAGGCGGGTGAGGGAGTAGAGCTGTTTGGCGGTGGCGGTGCGGTCCTGGAGGGCGTAGAGGGATTTGCCGTCCGGGGAGAAGCGGGGATTGGTATAGCTGGCGCCGGGTTTGGTGAGGAGTTGGGGTTCGCCGCCGGCGCGATTGATCTTGAAGAGATGCGTCTCGGTTTCGGCGCGCATCATGTCGCTTTTATTGGTGGTGGCGGCGAAGACGATTTCGCGGCCATCGGGGGACCACACGGGCTGGAGGCTGGTATCGGAACTGAGGCCGCTGCGGATGCCGGAGAAGCCGGGGGAATCGACGAGGGCGCCTTTGTCGAGGAGGTCGATGGGAGAGGTCCAGCCGAATTCCCAGGTATAGAGATGGGGGCGGGAGTCATCGAGCCAGGCGTTCCAGTAGCGGACGGGCATGCTGTCGTAGACGCGGGCGGTGGATTTGCCGGGGTTTTTGCGCGGGCCTTTGACGGTGGATTCAAAGAGCAGGCCCTGGCCGTCGGGCCGCCATTTGGGGTTGGAGGGGGAGGTGGCCATGGTGGTGAGGCGTTGGGCCTCGCCGCCCTGGATGGGGAGGAGGTAGAGTTGGGGGACGTCATCGCCTTCGCGTTTGGCGGAGAAGACGATGCGGGTGGAATCGGGGGACCAGGCGACGGAGGATTCGGCGCCTTTGGTGGCGGTGAGGCGGCGGGCGGGGGCGGAGCCATCGACGGGGAGGATCCAGAGGTCGGAGACGGTTTTGGCGGGGTCGTAATCGGGCTCGGTGACCGAGCAGATGACCCATTTGCCGTCGGGGCTGGGGATGGGCTCGCCGGTACGTTTCAGGGTGAAGATGTCCTCGTGGGTGACGGGGCGCTTCTGCGCGGGGAGGATGGCGGTAGCCAATAGGAGAACGGTCAGGAGGCGCATACAGTTTTAGTTTTGCACTTCGCGGAAGGGGGTGGAGGGGTCGTATTGTTCGAGGTGCCGGCGCCACTGACGCCACTTTTCGCGCATGGTTTCGAGTTGGGCTTTGTGGCGGGGGTCGGCGGCGAGGTTATGTTCCTCGAGGGGGTCCTTTTTCAGGCTATAGAGTTCTTCAAAGACGGGCTTTTCGTCGAGGAAGCGGCAGTACATCCACTCATTGGTGCGGACGCCTTCTGTTTTGGGGATCCAATCGTTGGGCAGGAGGTGTTCGTAGAAGAATTCGGAGCGCCACTGGGCGGGTTTTTCGCCGCGGGTGAGGGGGAGGAGGTTGCGGCCCTGGGTACCGGCGGGGGCGGGGAGTCCGGCGGCGGCGAGGAGGGTGGGGGCGATGTCGATATTGAGGACAGTTTCCTGGCGGCGGATGCCGCCGCGGGTGCGGGGATCGAAGACGATGAGGGGGACGCGGACGGACTCTTCGTGGAGGAACCATTTGCCGGCGAGGCCGTGTTCGCCGAGGTAGAAGCCGTTATCGCCGGAGTAGACGATGACGGTGTTCTGCAGTTGGTTGGTTTGGCGGAGGTGTTCGACGATACGGCCGACCTGGGTATCGATTTCGCTGATGAGGCGGTAGTAGTTGCGGACCGATTCCTGGTAGAGAGCGGGGGTACCGAAGCGGACGACGAAGCGGCGGCGGTTTTCCGAGCGCTGGATGGAGAAGGGGAAGCGGGCGATGTCGCGCGGGTCCATGGTTTTGGGCTCGGGGAACTTGACGCCGTCGTAGAGGTGGGCGGTTTGGGGGCTGGGGAGGAACTGGCGGGGGTCTTCGTCCTGGACGTGGGCGGCTTTGAAGGAGACCGAGAGGCACCAGGGTTGGGCGGGCTTCATGAATTCGAGGGCCTGGTCGCCCATGATTTCGGTGAGGTGGGGGCCGGGTTCGCCATTGGGGAAGTATTTGCCCTGGCCGGGGAAGCCTTTCCAGTAGTCGAATTCCGCGGCGGGCATTTTGTTGCCGACGCCGTATTTGCCGATGAAGCCGGTGCGATAGCCGGCGGCGCGGAGGAGTTGGGGGTAGGTGAGGGCGAAGCGGCCGGGTTTGAAGGTATCGGCGAAGTTGTGGACGCCGTGGGTGCGGGCGTACTGGCCGGTGAAGATGGAGGCGCGGGAGGTGGCGCAGATGGCGGTGGTGACGAAGCAGTTATCGAAGATGGTGGATTTGGCGGCGAGGGCGTCGATGTGGGGCGTTTTGATGAGTTTGTTGCCCATGCAGCCGAGGGTGTCCCAGCGCTGGTCATCGCCGAGGAGGAAGAGGATATTGGGGCGAGGGGCGGGTTGGGCGGCGGCGGACGAGGCGGCGGCGAGGAACTGGCGGCGGGAAAGCATGGGAACCATTATGAACCCGCGCGGGGCCTAGTTTCCGAGGATCTGGAAGAACGCCTCGACGGCGTCGATGCCGCTGTGGAGATTGGGCAGGTGGAACTTCTCGTTGGGGGCGTGGAGGTTGTCATCGGGGAGGCCAAAGCCCATAAGGACGCTGGGGATGCCGAGTTCGCGCTGGAAGAGGCCGACGACGGGGATAGAGCCGCCGGAGCGCATATAGACCGTCGGGCGCCCGAAGGTGTGGGCGAGGGCCTGGGAGGCGGCCTGGAGGATGGGATGCCGGGGGTTGACGACGCTGGCCGGGCCGGCGCTGAAGAGGTCGAAACGGGACGTCACGCCACGCGGGGTGGCCTGGGCGATGGCCTCCTTCAACCGTTCGGCGATGGCGGCGGGATCCTGGCCGGGCACGAGGCGGCAACTGATTTTGGCGTGGGCCTTGGCGGGGATTACGGTTTTGAATCCTGGGTTTACGTAGCCGCCGACGATGCCGTGAACTTCGAAGGTCGGGCGGGCCCAGGTCCGTTCGAGGACCGAGTAGCCCGCTTCGCCGGTGAGTTCGGGGGAGCCGACTTCGCGCAGGCGGTACTCCTCCTCGTCAAAGGGGAGCGAACGCCAGGCGGCGAGTTCTTCGGGGGCGGGGGCCTCGACGGCGTCATAGAAGCCGGGGATGCGGATGCGGCCGTCGGTTCCTTTGAGGGCGGCGATGATGTGAGCGATGGCTTCCAGCGGGTTGGGGGCGGCCCCGCCGTAGGAGCCGGAGTGGAGGTCCTGGGAGGCGCCTTGGACGTGGAGTTCGCCGAAGATGCCGCCGCGGAGGCCGGTGCAGAGGGTAGGCAGGCCGGGGGCGAACATTTCGGTATCGCAGATGAGAGCGGCATCGGCGTGGAGGAGTTCGCGGTTCCTGGGGAGGAAGGAGACGAGGTGTTCGCCGCTGGACTCCTCCTCCCCTTCGATCAACACCTTGATATTGATGGGGAGGCGGCCGTGGCGGAGGATGGTGCGGCGGAGGGCCTCGAGGAGAATGAGTGTCTGGCCTTTGTCGTCGCAGGCGCCGCGGGCGAAGATATCGTCGCCGCGGATTTCGGGTTCAAAGGGGGGGGATTTCCAGAGTTCGAGGGGGTCGGGGGGCTGGACATCGTAGTGGCCGTAGAGCAGGAGGGTGGGTTTGCCGGGGGCGTGGCAGGATTCGGCGTAGACGAGGGGGTGGCGGCCAGGGGCTTCGATGAGAGTCGTTTGAGGGATTCCGGCATCTAAGAGGAATTGCTTCACCCAGTTGGCGGCGCGCAGGCAATCGGCGGCGTGGTCCGGGCTGGTGGAGATGCTGGGAATTCGCAGGAATTCATCCAGTTTTTCAAGAACACTCATTTCCCCACTTTATCCTGATTCCCCATGCACACGAACCGTTTGGCCCAAGAGCAGAGCCCGTACTTATTGCAGCATGCGCACAACCCGGTGGACTGGTATCCCTGGGGGGATGCGGCGTTTGCCAAGGCGCGGGAGGAGGACAAGCCGATCTTTTTGAGCATCGGCTACTCGACGTGCCACTGGTGCCACGTGATGGAGCGGGAGTCCTTTGAGAACGAGGCGACGGCGGAGATTCTGAACCGGGATTTCGTGGCGATCAAGGTGGACCGGGAGGAGCGTCCGGACGTGGACCGGATCTACATGCTGTTTGTGCAGGCGACGACGGGGGGCGGCGGGTGGCCGATGAGTGTGTGGCTGACGCCGGAATTGCGGCCGTTTTATGGGGGGACGTACTATCCGCCGGAGAACCGGTACGGGCGGCCGGGGTTCCGGACGGTGCTGACGCATATTGCGCAGGCGTGGCGGGACGACCGGGGGAAGATTGACGGGTCGGTGGAAGAGATTATGGGGCAGTTGGGCGGGTATGCGGCGCTGGGGAAGGGGCCGGGGCTGGTGGAAGATTCGGTGGTGGACGCCGGATACAACCAGTTGCGGCGGACGTTTGACCGGAAGCTGGGTGGATTCGGGACGGCGCCGAAGTTTCCGCGGCCGGTACAACTGAACTTCCTGATGCGGTACTGGAAGGCGACGGGGGAGGACGAGGCGCTGGAGATGGTGGTGGCGACGCTGCGGGCGATGGCCAAGGGGGGGATGAACGACCAGTTGGGCGGCGGGTTCCACCGGTATTCAGTGGATGCGAAGTGGTTTGTGCCGCACTTTGAGAAGATGCTCTACGACCAGGCGCAACTGGCGGTGAGCTATGTGGAGGCGTATCAGGCGACCGGGCATGCGGACCTGGCCGAGGAGGCGCGGCGGATCTTCGAGTATGTGATGCGGGACATGACGCACCGGCAGGGCGGGTTCTTCAGCGCCGAGGATGCCGACTCGGTGATTCATCCGGAGCATCCGAAGGAGAAGGGCGAGGGCGCCTTTTACGTCTTCGACTGGCGGGAACTGGAGGCGGTACTGGGGGAGGAGGCGGCCGAATTCGGGCGTTATTTCGGGTGCCGGCCGGAGGGGAACGTGGAGCCGTACGAGGACCCGCACCAGGAGTTCACGCGGAAGAACATTCTTTACCGGGCGGCGGCGGGGGAACAGGACGGGGCGCCGGCGTTTGCCGAGGCGCGGGCGAAGCTGATGGGCTACCGTAACATGCGGGTGCGGCCTGGGCTGGACGATAAGATTCTGACTTCGTGGAACGGGCTGATGATTTCGGCTTTCGCCAAGGGGGCGCAGGCGCTGGGGGAGGCGCGGTACCTGGCGGCGGCGCGGCGGGCGGCGGAGTTCATCCGGACTTCGCTGTGGGACGGGGAGCGGGGCGTGTTGCTGCGGCGGTGGCGGGCCGGGGAGGCGGCGATCCCTGGGTTTCTGGACGACTACGCCTTCTTTTTGCTGGCGCTGCTGGACCTCTACGAGACGGAGTTCGACGCGCGGGATCTGGAACTGGCGGTGACGCTGGCCGAGCGAATGCGGGCGCTGTTTGAAGACCCGGAGAACGGGGCATTTTATTCGACGGCGGAGGGGGATGCCTCGCTTGTGATGCGGCTGAAGGAGGACTATGACGGGGCGGAGCCTTCGGGAAACTCGATGGCGGCGCTGGCGTTGCTGCGATTGGGGGCGATGACGGGGCGGGAGGAGTTCACGGGGGCGGCGACGCGGACGATCGCGGCGTTCCATGGGCGGCTGACGACGCAGACCGGGGCGGTACCGCAGATGCTGTGCGCGTATCTGTTTGCGCAGCGGAAGCCGCGGCAGATCCAGTTTGCCGGGAAGGAGGTGGGGGCGCTGGTGCGGGTGGTGCACGGGAAGTTCGCCCCGTTCCAGGTTTTACTGCGCGCGGCGGGGACCGAAGGGCCGGGGGAGGCGCAGATCTGTGAGGATTTTGTGTGCCGGATTCCGGTACGGGACCCAGAAGCCCTGGCGACCCAAGTAGAATAGTGATTTCCATGGATCCCAAATTTCGAATCGCTTCGATCACTGATGAATTCTCTCCGGCCGATCCGGGCCGCTCGTTGAGCCAGATGGCGTCGATCGGCATGACGGGCGCCGAGTTGCGCGTGTTGTGGGGGAAGAACATCATGGACCTCAACGACGAGGAGATGGCGCGGCTGCGTCATCTGCTGGCGGGGCACCAGATGGAGGTGATCTCGATCGCCTCGCCGATTCTGAAGTGCGTGCTGCCGAACGGGCCGGAGATCGACACGCGGTTCCAGCAGGACATCTTCAACTCCAAGCACACATTTGAAGATCAGCCGGAGTTGCTGGATCGGGCGTTCCGGATTGCGAAGTTTTTCGGGGCGCGGATTATCCGGGTGTTCAGCTACTGGCGGACGGTGGATCCGGACGCCTGTTTTGACGCGGTGGCGACGGCGATGCAGTCGATGGCGGACAAAGCGGCCAAGGAAGACCTGATTATCGGGATTGAGAACGAACATGCGTGCAATATCGCCACGGCGGCGCAGGCGGCGCGGCTGTTGAACGCGGTGCAGCATCCGAACCTGAAGCTGGTGTGGGATCCGGCGAATGCGCTGGTATCGGGCGAGACGCCGTTTCCGGGCGGATACTCGCTGCTGCCGAAGGACCGGATTGCGCACGTGCACGTGAAGGACTGCCATATGGACGGCCACAAGCCGATTTGGGGACCGGTGGGGACGCGGCAGGTGGACTGGAAGGGGCAGGTGGCGGCGTTGGCGGCGGACGGGTACACGGGATGGCTGAGCCTGGAGACGCACTGGCCGGGTCCGGGCGGGGACAAGTTCCTGGCGTCGACGATTTGCGGGTGGAATATGCGCGGCCTGGCGTCCATGTAAACTGATTTGACATTTCGGTGACGTAGCGACCTCTCGGCGCGTCATAACCTGATACGGAGATGGAGGCGCGGATGCGCAAACGAAAACTCGTCGCGGCGATGATCGTACTGCTCACTTTAGTGGGGGTGGCGTATGCCCAGCGACGGATGCCGCGTTATTTTCCCTTCCAGGAAACCGACGACGTGCCGACACCCGCGGATGCGAATGACCGGACGGAGTTCTCGTTCGCGCGGCTGCAGTATCCGAACTGGCGGTCGAATGACCGCATGTGGTCGATGCGGGGCGCCTGGTCGATTGACTATCCGAAGGCGGACCGGCAATTCGTGCAGGGTGTGCGGCGGCTGACGCGGCTGAATGTACGGTCGGTGGAGCAGGTGGTGAACCTGGAGTCCGACGACATCATGAACTTTCCCTGGGCCTACGTGGTGGAACCGGGGCACTGGGACCTAACCGATAAGCAGGTGAAGAAACTGCGGGAGTATCTGCTGAAGGGCGGATTCCTGATGACGGACGATTTCCACGGGACGATGGAGTGGGACATCTTCATGCTGTCGCTGCAGCGGGTGTTTCCGGACCGCCCGGTGGTGGATTTGCCGAACACAGACCCGATTTTCCATGTGCTCTACGACCTGGACGACAAGTTTCAGATTCCGGGAATCGTGAACTACCCGTTCGACCAGACCTACGAGTACGACGGGGTGGACGCGCACTGGCGGGGGATCTACGATGACCATGGGCGGCTGATGGTGGCTATTTGTCACAACATGGATATCGCCGATGCCTGGGAGTGGGCCGATTCGCCGCACTATCCGGAGAAGTACGCTTCGCTGGCCTACCGGATAGGCATCAACTACATCATGTACGCTATGTCCCATTGAGACCCGCATGTTTGAACTTTTCTTCCAACACCCGTTGAGCGTATTTCAGAAGGGCACGTTCGTGTTCCAGAGCGGGTGGCCGGTGTGGCTGCTGTGCCTGCTGGCGCTGGGCGGAGCGGCCGGATTGGGCGTCTTCGTCTTTGGGAAGACGCGGCAGGCGGGATGGCCCGCGGTGCGGAGCGTGGCGGTGTGGGCGATGCAATCGACGATTGTGGCGGTGCTGCTGCTGATGCTGTGGCAGCCAGGAATCTCGGTGGCGACGCTGAAGAAGCAGCAGAACGTGGTGGCAGTGCTGCTGGACGACTCCAAGTCGATGGGGTTGACCGATCAGGGCGCGGTGCGGCGGGACGAGGTGGTGAAGACGCTGGACTCCGGGCTGCTGGACGAGCTAAAGAAGCGGTTTCAGGTGCGGTTCTACAAGGTATCGGACCAACTGGTCCGGGCGGAGAACCACAAGCCGCTGACGGGGGAGAAGACCTCCAGCCGGCTGGCGGAGGGTTTGAAACAGATTGCGGCCGAGACGGGCAGCCTGCCGATTGGCGGCGTGGTGCTGATGACCGACGGGGCGGATACGACGGGCGGGATTGACCGGGAGACGGTAAACGCGCTGAAGGGCCGGCAGTTGCCGGTGCACACGGTGGGGTACGGGCGGGAGCAGTACGACCGGGATGTGGCGCTGGTGGATGTGCAGGCGCCGGTGCGGGCGCTGGCCGATTCGCGGCTGGGCGTGCAGGTGATTCTGCGGCAGCGCGGGTATGCCGGGCAGCGGGCGAAGCTGACGTTGAAAGATGGCGACAAGACGCTGACGGCGCGGGAGATTACGCTGGCCGCCGACGGGGCGGCGCAGACGGAGACGGTGCTGTTCAACGCCGGGGCGGCCGGGATACGGACGGTGCAGGTGGCGCTGACGCCGTTGAACGGGGAAGAGAACCCGGGGAACAACCAGATGACGCGGCTGGTGCAGGTGGAAGACCGGAAGCCGCGGGTCCTTTACATTGAAGGCGAGCCGCGGTGGGAGTTCAAGTTCATCCGGCGGGCGATTGAGGAAGACAAGAGCGTCCAGATTGTGACGATGCTGCGGACGACGCAGAACAAGATCTACCGGCAGGGCGTGAAGGATCCCAAGGAGTTGGAGACCGGTTTTCCGGCGACGCCCGAGGAGATGTTCGCCTATGAGGGGATCGTTATCGGCGCGGTGGAGGCGAGCTACTTCACGGCGACGCAGCAGGCGCTGCTGAAGGCGTTTGTGGACCGGCGGGGCGGAGGCGTGCTGTTCCTGGGCGGGCGAACGTCGCTGGCCGACGGGGGATACGGGGCGAGCGACTTTAAAGACATTCTGCCGGTGGTGGTGGGCGACCGGCGGACGACGTTCTACCGGGATAAGGCGAACGTGGAGTTGACGGCCAACGGGCGGGACAACCTGGCGCTGCGGCTGGAGGAAGATTCGGCGAAGAATGCCGAGCGGTGGAAGAAGCTGCCGTTTCTGGCCGATTTTCAGAATGCGGGGACGGTGAAGCCGGGCGCGGTGGTGCATGTAGACGGGATTACCGAGCGCGGGCGGACGCCGATGCTGATTACGCAGAACTACGGGCGGGGGCGGACGGCGGTGCTGGCGACGGCGGGAACGTGGCGGTGGCAGATGTCGCAGCCGCTGGAGGACAAGTCCCACGAGATGTTCTGGCAGCAGTTGCTGCGGTGGCTGGTGGCGGGGACGCCGGGGACGGTGCAGGCATCGACGACGCAGACGGTGTTTACCGACGATCCGCGAATTCCGCTGCGGGCCGAGGTGCGCGGGAAGCAGTATGAGTTGCTGCCGGACGGGCAGGTGGAGGCGCGGGTATCGGGGCCGGCGGGATCGGCGGCGACGGTGGTGCTGCAGCCGGATCCGGTGCATCCGGGCGTGTATACCGGCGAGTATTCGGCCGAACAGGCGGGGTCGTACCTGGTGGAGATGATTGCTTCGCACAACGGAGAGCGCACCGGTATCGACACGCTGGCGTTCCGGCGGGAAGACGGGGTGGCGGAGAGTTTCCACACCGAGCAGAACCGGGAGTTGCTGGAACGGCTGGCGAGCGAAACGGGCGGGAAGTACTGGCGTCCGGACAATACGAAGAAGCTGCCGGAAGAGATTTCGTTGAGCGAAGCGGGGATTTCGACGCGGGAGATTCGCGACCTGTGGCACCTGCCGGTGGTGTTTCTGCTGCTGGCGGCGCTGCGGGCCGGGGAATGGCTGCTGCGCAGAAGATGGGGGGCGGTATGAGGATGGTGGCGCTGTTGGCGATGGCGGGGCTGGCGATGCCGGCGACGACGTGGTACGTGACGGTGGCCGGGCTGGGCGGCGATCCGTTGTTTGACCAGCGGTTCACGGGGCTGGCCAAGGAGATGGACAAGCTGGTGCGGACGACGCCGAATGCCAAGGTGACGACGCTGACCGGGCCGGAATCGGTGAAGGCGCGGATTCAGCAGGCGCTGGCCGAGGCGGCCAAGGATGGCAAGGCGGAAGACACGCTGGTGGTGACGCTGATCGGGCACGGGAACTTTGACGGGCAGGACTACAAAGTGAACATCCCGGGCGCGGACCTGACGGCGGCGGAACTGGCCGAGTGGATGGACCGGGTGCCGGCGCAGAAGCAGGCGCTGATCAACACGACGTCTTGTTCGGGGGCCTCGATCGACATGCTGCGGCGGGACAACCGGGTGATTGTGTCGGCGACGAAGGCGGCGACCGAACGGCTGGCGACGCAGTTTGCGCGGTTCTGGGTGGAGGCGATGCGGAATCCGGAGGCCGACACGGACAAGAACGAAGTGGTGAGCGTGCTGGAGGCCTACCGGTTCGCCGACAAGAAGACGGTGGGATTCTACGAGTCGCAGAAGCGGCTGGCGACCGAGCACGCGATGCTGGAGGACACGGGGAAGGGAAGCGGCGTGCGGGCGCCGGGACCGGACAACGGGCACGGGTTGCTGGCCGGGCAGACGGCGCTGGTGCGGTTCGGGACGCTGCAGCAGGCGGCGAAATCGCCAGAGAAGCAGGCGCTGCTGAAGCGGCGGGAGGAAGTGGAGGCCAAGATTGAGGCCTTGAAGTACACGAAGGCGGCGATTTCGGTGGCCGATTACCGGAAGCAGTTGGGGGCGCTGCTGTTGGAACTGGCGAAGGTGCAGGAGGAGATCGACCGGTGAGAACGCTGTTACTACTGGCGATGGCGGGGCTGACGGCGGCGGGGGCGACGCTGGAGGAGTGCCGCGAGCAGAAGCGGCGCGGACGGCTGGCGGAGGCGAAGACCTGCTGGCTGGCGCTGACGCAGTCGCGGGAGGCGGGTCAGCAGGCCGAGGCGTTCTGGGCGTTAGGAGAGTATTCGACGGCGAACGACCGGTTCCGGGCGGCGGTGGCGACGCGGCCGAAGGATGCGGCGCTGCGGGTGCGGTGGGGGCGGATGTTCTATGAGCGCGGGCAGAAGAAGGATGCCGCGGCGCTGTATGAAGAGGCGTTGGCGCTGGAGAAGGACTTTCCGCCGGCGCTGATCGGGATGGCGTATCTGGCGTCGAGCGGCTTTGAGAGCAAGGCCGTGGAGATGGCGGAGAAGGCGCTGGAGAAGGATCCGAAGCTGTTTGAGGCGCGGGAGATGCTGGCGCGGTTTGCGCTGGAAGAGTACGACGAGAAGAAGGCGATTGCCGAGGCGGACAAGGCGCTGGCGATTTCGCCGGAGGCGCTGGACGCGCTGGTGGTGCGGGCGACGGTGGAGTGGCTGAACGACCGGCCGGGTACGGAGTGGATTGCGAAGCTGGAGAAGGTGAATCCGAACTATGGCGAAGGGTATGCCATGGCGGCGGGGATCTTCATCATCAACCGGCGGTATGAGGAAGGGATCAAGCTCTACCGGACGGCGCTGGAGAAGACACCGGATCTGCTGCCGGCGAAGGCGGAACTGGGCGTGAACCTGATGCGGCTGGGCGAAGAGACCGAGGCGCGGCAGTTGCTGGAAGCCTGCTACAACGCCAACTGGCGGACGGCGCCGGTGACGAACACGCTGACGCTGATGGATTCCTACAAGAACTTCGTGACGTTCAAGAAGGGCATGCTGATTCTACGCGTGCACAAGAAAGAGGCCGACCTGCTGCGGCCGTACTTTGAAGAGGAGCTGGAACGGGCGTCGAATGTGTTCGAGAAGAAGTATCAGCTGAAGCTGACGCGGCCGGTGCAGCTGGAAGTGTATCCGGACCATGAGGACTTTGCGGTGCGGACGATGGGCTTGCCGGGGCTGGGCGCACTGGGGGTGACGTTCGGCAACATTGTGGCCATGGATTCGCCGTCCGGGCGGAAGCCGGGTTCGTTCCACTGGGCCTCGACGCTGTGGCATGAGTTGAGCCATGTGTACGCACTGGCGGTGACCAAGCACCGGGTGCCGCGGTGGTTTACCGAAGGGCTGGCGGTGCATGAGGAGACGGCGGTGAATAAAGAGTGGGGCGACCGGCTGGACCCTTCGACGATTCGCGCGATTAAAGAGAAAAAACTGCTGCCGGTGGCGACGCTGGACCGCGGGTTTGTGCGGCCTTCGTATCCGGCGCAGGTGACGGTGAGCTATTTCCAGGCGGGGAAGATCTGCGACTACATCAATGAGAAGTGGGGCTGGCAGAAGCTGGTGGAAATGCTGAAGGATTTTGGCACGGGGAAGGGGACGGTGGAGGTTGTTGAGAGCCACCTGGGGATGAAGACCGAGGCGTTTGATAAGGACTTTCTGGTGTGGCTGGATAAGCAGGTTGGCGCGCAGGTGGAGGGGTTCGACATCTGGCGGAAGACGATCACTCAGGCGAATGAACTGGTGAAGGCGGAGAAGTGGGAAGCGGTGATCTCCACGGCGGAACCGATGGTGCGGGCGTATCCGGACTACGTGGACTCCGGTTCGGCGTATGAAATTCTGACCAAAGCGCTGGAAAAACGCGGCGAGAAGGCGAAGGCGATTGAGGTTCTCCAGGCCTGGGCAAAGGTGGGGGGACGCCAGCCGGAGATGCTGAAGAAATTGGCAAGTTTGTTGGAAGAAGCGGGCCGGAAACGGGAAGCGGCCGAGACGCTGGAACGGATCAACTACATCTACCCGGTGCAGGACGATGCCTATCACCGGAAGCAGGGAGAGTTGTGGTTGGAGTTGGGAGAGAAGGAACGGGCGATCCGCGAGTTTACGGCCGTTGTCGGATCGAAGCCCGTGGACGTGGCCGGAAGTTACTACAATTTAGCCAGAGCGCTGCGGGCCGCCGGTCAGGTTGATCAAGCCCGTGATAATGTCATACTCGCCCTGGAAGCCGCGCCCAGCTTCCGACCGGCCCAGAAACTACTCTTGGAGCTCTCAAAATAAACATGTCGACCTCTATTGCGAACACGCTGGACACCGCCGATCTGCGGGCACGCGTGACCCGTTTCCAGGAAACACAGGCGAAGATCGTCGAGCAGGTACGCCGGGTTATCGTCGGCCAGGAGGAAGTGGTCAACCAAGTGCTGGTCGCCCTGTTTGTGGGCGGCCACTGCCTGATCACCGGTATGCCGGGTACGGCGAAGACGCTGCTGGTGAAGACGCTGTCCGATACGCTGGGGCTGCAGTTCAAGCGCATCCAGTTTACGCCGGACCTGATGCCGACCGACATCACCGGTACCGACATCATTGAAGAAGACCAGTCCACGGGGCGGCGGCAGTGGACGTTTGTCCAGGGGCCGATTTTCACCAACGTGCTGCTGGCCGACGAAATCAACCGTACGCCTCCGAAGACGCAGGCGGCGCTGCTGGAGGCGATGCAGGAGAAAAGCTGCACGGTGCGCGGGAACATCTACAAGCTGGCCGCGCCGTTCTTCGTGCTGGCGACGCAGAACCCGATCGAACTGGAAGGGACCTATCCGCTGCCGGAAGCGCAGCTGGACCGTTTCCTGTTCAACGTGCTGCTGGACTACCTGCCGTTTGAGGAAGAGATGCAGGTGCTGGGGCTGACCACGACGACGCACGTGGCGCAGGCCGATACGGTGACCAACGCGCAGGAGATCCTGGAGATGCAGCAGTTGGTGCGCATGGTACCGGTGGCCGAGAGCGTGGCGAAATACGCGGTGGCGATCGTGCGCGCGACGCGGCCGACCGATCCTTCGGCGCCGGAGATTGTGAAGAAGTATCTGAACTTCGGGGCCAGCGTGCGCGGCATTCAGAACATCATTCTCGCTTCCAAGGCACGGGCGCTGATGCAACGGCGCTATCACGTGGCGTTTGAGGATGTGGCGGCGATGGCGGTACCGGTGCTGCGGCACCGCGTGCTGCTGAACTTCCACGCCGAATCCGACAAGGTGACCGCCGACACGGTGTTGCGGAAGATGATCGATACGATTGCGGTTCCCCGAGACTAACCGGCATGGACCAGCGCTTCCTTGATCCGCACGTACTGGCCTCCATCTCGAATCTCGAGCTGGTGGCGAAGACGGTCGTGGACGGGTTCATTTCGGGGCTGCACCGTTCGCCGAAGTTCGGGTTCTCGCAGGAGTTTGCCGAGTACCGGATGTACAACGAGGGCGACGATCTGCGGTTCGTGGACTGGAACGTGTATGCCCGTACGGAGCGCGCCTACATCAAGCGCTTCAAGGGGGAGACGAACTCGCGGCTGACGCTGCTGCTGGATGCGTCGGCGTCGATGGCCTATACGTCGCACAACGTGACGAAGATCGACTATGCGAAGTATCTGGTGGCGAGCCTGGCGTATATGGCGCATCAGCAGCGGGACGCGGCCGGGGTGATTGTCTTTGACGACGAGGTACGGGAGTATGTGACGCCGTCGTCGCGCAGCGGGCAGTTCCGGCGGACGATGTATGCCATCGAGAACGCGACACCGGGGCGGCGGACGGACTTCGCGAAGCCGTTTTTCCACTTTCTGTCGACGCTGCGGAACCGGCGGGGGATGGCTGTGGTGGTGAGCGATTTCTATGAGGATCCGGAGTTGATCATCAAGACAATCGAGCCGCTGCGGTTCCGCGGGAACGATGTGGTGCTGTTCCACATTCTGGATCCGCATGAGGTGCGGCCGAAGTTTGACGGGCCGGTGCTGCTGATCGATTCCGAGACGGGGGCGGAGCTGGAGACGTCGCCCGAGTATGCGGCGCAGGAGTATCGGGGCAAGATTGACGCGCACGTGGCGGCGCTGCGGCAGAAGGCGCAGTCGGCCGGGCTGACCTACCATTTGCATACGACCGATACGCCGCTGGATTCGGCGCTGCGGGAGTTTCTGATGGTCCGGCAGGGGAGGGCGTGATGGGATTCCTGGCGCCGTGGTTCCTGGGGGCGTTGGCGTTGGCGGGGTTGCCGTACTGGCTGCACCTGTTGCAGCAGCATAAGACGACGCCGATCAAGTTCAGCTCGCTGATGTTTTTTGAGAAGCGCACGACGACCTCAACGCGGCAGCGGCGGCTGAAGTATCTGGCGCTGCTGGCGGTGCGGCTGCTGGCGCTGTTGCTGCTGATTCTGGCGTTTGCGCAGCCCTATTGGGAACGCTCGGTGCCGGCGGGGTCGGGGCGGCGGATGCTGGTGGCGGCGATCGACAATTCGTTTTCGATGCGGCGCGGCGGCGCGGTGGACACGGCCAAGCAGCAGGCGCTGGGGCTGGCCTCCCGGGTGAACGGCGGGGAGCCGGGGATTGTGGTGGCCTTTGGGGCCGGGGCGCGGGAGATCGGGCAGAAGGCCGAGGACGCCGGGGCGTTCCGGAACAACGTGAATGCGGTGGTGGCGGGGGATGAACGGACGGCGTATGCGGAGCTGGCGCGGGTGCTGCGCGGGTTGTCCGAGGCGCATCGGATGCCGCTCGACATTCACATCTACACCGACGTGCAGAAGTCCGGGATGCCGGCGCGGTTTGCCGATTTGCAGCTGCCGGCGGACGCGAAGATGGAGATTCACGACGTGGCGGCGAAGGAGTTGGCGAATTATACGGTGGAGTCGGTGACGCCGCCGGGCCGCATCTTCGATACGGCCAAGGCGCGGGTTCGGGCGACGGTGGCCGGGCTGCACACGCCCAAGGCGGCCAAGACGGTTTCGCTGGTGGCGGATGGAAAAGTGCTGGCGACCAAGCCGGTGGAGATTCCCGAGAACGGGCGGGCGTCGGTGGAGTTTACCGGGCTCGACACCGGATACGGGTTCCATCGCGGGGAGATCCGGATTGACGGCGCGGGCGACGCGTTTCCGAACGACGATACGTTCCGGTTCGCCATTGAGCGTTCCGATCCGCGGAAGGTGCTCTATCTGCAGTCCAACCGGGATGCGCGCAGCGCGCTCTATGTGAAGGCGGCGCTGGATGCGGCCGTGCCGAATGCCTATTCGATTGAGACGGCGGCGGTGGAGACCACGTCGGCGCCGAACCTGTCGAATGTTTCCTTCGTGGTGCTGGCCGACCCGGGTGCATTGTCGCCGGGACTGGAAGCCTCGCTCAAGGACTACGTACAGAAGGGCGGGGCACTGTGGATCGCGGCGGGTCCGTTTACGGGCGCGCAGGCGAAACTGCCGGTGCTGGGGCTGGCGGTGAAGGAGTCCCGGCTGGCGTCGCGGGCGCGGGAGATGTTCCAGACGGTGGCTTCGAAGGAGCCGCTGCACCCGGTGATTGAGCGGGCGGCGGGTCTGGAATCGGTGAAGTTCTATCAGGTTGTGGCGGTGGAGCCGGCGGCGGCGACCAAGGTGCTGGCCAAGACGGCTGACGGCGTGCCGGTGATTCTGGAGCAGGCGATGGGCGAGGGGCGGGTGCTGGTGTTCAGTTCGCCGCTCGATAACCTGGGGAACAATCTGCCGTTGCACCCGGCGTTTATTCCGCTGGTGGAACGGACGGCGCAGTATCTGTCGCGGCAGCAGGAATCGACCGGGATAGTGGCCGTGGGCGAAGGGGTGGAACTGCGGGCGGCGGCGGACCGGGCGACCGGGGTGGAAGTATTGAATCCGCGCGGGGAACGGGCATTGACGCTGGAGCAGGCGGCCAAGGCGACTTCATTTGCGCCCGATGCCGAGGGTTACTACGAGGTGCGGCGCGCCAACGGGCGGTCGAGCCTGGTGGCGGTGAATGGAGACCGGCGCGAAAGCGATTTTGCGCGGATGGAAGACGAGACGATCAGCCTGTGGAAGGCGACGGGCGAGCCGGCCGAGACGGCGGCGAAGGGCCCGGCCGGGGAGCGAGTGGAGCGGACCAACCCGTGGTGGTGGTTCCTATTGCTTGTACTGCTATTGACGCTGGCCGAAGGGGTTATGGCGTCACGCTACTTATACGGATCCGGAGTGGGCGAGCGGCCCGCGCCGGAGTTAGTGGGTAAGGAGGCCGCATGAGCGCGTTAGAGAGTCTCGACGGATACCTGAAGCAGTTAGAGCGGAAGATGCGACTGGTGGCGTGGACGCGCGGCGTGGCCGTGGCGGCGTTCTGCGCGCTGGTGGCGACGGCGCTGCTGGTGCTTTATACCAACTCGACGGCGTTTGCCGATCGCGACGTGCTGATCGCGCGTTTCGTGCTGTTCCTGGTGCTGGCGCTGGCGCTGACGTTCGGCATTATCATCCCGCTGCTGAAGGTGAACCGCCGGCGGGCGGCGCGGCGGGCTGAAAGTGCGCTTCCCTTTGGCGATCGTTTGTTGACTGTGGTGGAGCACCGCAACGAGTCCGATCCGTTCCTGGAACTGATTGCGGCCGATGCGCTGCCGGTGGCGATGGCCAACGGTACGGCGGCGATTGTGCCGTCGCGGCAACTGATCCTGCTGGGCGCGCTGGCGATTGTGGGCGTGGGTTCGATGGTGTGGCTGCTGCAGCGCGGGCCGGGGTATTGGGGCTATGGCGCGAATCTGCTGTGGTTCGGGCCGCCGAAGATTGAGGCCGGGTCGTTCTACGACATTCAGGTGCAGCCGGGGAACAAGGCGGTTCGCAAACGCAGTGACGTGACGGTGACGGCGAATCTGGTGGGCCTGCAGACGGGAGTCGTCCGGCTGTTTGCGCGCTACCGCGGGGCGAGCGAGTGGGAGCAATCGCCGATGATGCCGCAGGGCACCGGCTATGAGTTTGTGTTCGCGGGGCTGCCCGATACGGTGGAGTACTACGTCCAATCCGGGCCGGTGAAATCGAAGACCTACACGCTGACGGCGGTGGACTTGCCGGGCGTGAAAAACATCAAGGTGACCTACGTCTATCCGCCGCAGCTGGGGCTCCCGTCGACGACCGAGGAGCATGGCGGCGACATCCGCGCGGTGACCGGATCGACGGCGAAGCTGGAGATCGAGTTCGACCGGGCGCTGCAGAACGGGCTGCTGGTGATCAATGGCGAGGAGACGAAATCGCTGCTGATGACGGCGCCGAACCGGGCGCAGGTGGAAGTGAAGGTGGACAAGAGCGGCGTCTACTACGTGGCCGCGCGGGAGTTGAACGAGAATGTCCGGCTGACCGACGATTACTTCATCGAAGCGCAGACGGATGGCGAACCGGTGATCAAAATCCGGCGGCCGGGGCGCGATGCCAAGGTGAATCCGCTGGAAGAGGTGCCGATTGAGGTGGAGGCGTCCGACGACTTCGGCCTACGGGAACTGACGCTGCGCTATTCGGTGAACGGCGGCGAGGAAAAGACGGTGCAGATGCTGCCCGGGCAGAACGTGAAGCAGGCCAACGGGAAGACGCTGCTGACGCTGGAAGATTTCAAGATGCAACCGGGCGACGTGGTGAGCCTATATGCGGTGGGCCGCGACGCGCGCAATACGGTGCAGACCGACATGGTGTTCGTCGAGGCCATGCAGTGGGAACTGGAGTATTCGCAATCCCAGCAGGGCGGCGGCGGTGGCGGCGGCGGGGAGCAGGAAGACAGCGGGAAGATCTCGCAGCGGCAGAAGGAGATCATTGCCGCGACGTGGAACCAGCTCAGGAACCGGTTTGCGGACAAGAAATCGATTGCGGAGAATGCGCGGTTTCTCTCGGAAATGCAGTCGAAACTGAAGGACCAGGCCAAGTCGCTGGCCGAGCGCATGACGCGGCGCGAGTTGAGCGGGTCCAACGACGAGTTCAAGAACTTCACCAAGGAGATGGAAGCGGCGTCGACGGCGATGGGTTCGGCGTCGGAAAAGCTGAAGGGCGAAAAGTTCAAGGATTCGCTGCCGCATGAGCAGAAGGCGCTGCAGCACCTGATGAGGGCCGAGGCACTGCAGAAGCAGATCCAGGTGGCGTTC
The DNA here is from genome assembly GCA_964430625.1 of uncultured Solibacteraceae bacterium. GTDB lineage: Bacteria > Acidobacteriota > Terriglobia > Bryobacterales > Bryobacteraceae. The sequence continues at coordinate 78,312 of CAYSFR010000026.1, read as the reverse complement.
GGGCAGCAGGGTGGCGGCGGAGGCGGTGGCGGCGGAGCGTCGCGCGATCTCGACAACCTGTTTGACCTGGAACTGGATACCGAGAAGAACCAGTACGAGACCGGACAACAGCAGAGCGCGTCCGGCGGCGACAGCCGGGAAAAGCAGATCGACGAGGCGATGCAGCGGCTGAAGGAACTGGCGCGGCGGCAACAGGAATTGGCGCAGCAGCAGCGGCAGAACAAGCAGAGCTTCCAACAGAAGTGGCAGCAGGAGCAGTTGCGCCGCGAAGCCGAGGAGTTGAAGAAGAAGCTGCAGGAGATGGCGCAGCAGGGGCAGCAGCAACAGCAGGGCCAGCAAGGGCAACAAGGCCAGCAGGGGCAGCAGTCCGGCCAACAGGGCCAGCAGTCGGCCCAACAGCAGTCCGGCGGGCAGCAGGGGCAGCAGCAGACGCAGCGCGACCGCCTGCGGCAGATGGCCGGCCAGACCGGGCAGCAGCAACGGCAGGATCCGCGCTTGCAGCAGGCGCTGGAACGCCTGGAGCAGGCGACGAAAGACATGGCGCGGGCCAACCAGCAGCAGGGGGGCGGCCAGCAGTCGGCCGAGTCCCAGCGCGCGGCGGAACGGTTGAGCGAAGCGCAGAACGCCTTGCGCGGTATGCGGCAGGAGCAATCGACCAACCGCGTGGGCGACCTGGCGGAACGGGCGAAACAACTGGCCGAGCAACAGCGCGAGTTTGCCAACCGGGTGAACCAGGAGTTCGGGCCGAAAGCGGGTCAGCAGGGGCAGGATCCGTCTATGATGCGCGGGCAAAAGATGGAAACCCAGCAGCAGTTGGCCGCCGAGAAGGAGCGCATGACGCAGGAGACGGCGCGCCTGGAGCGCGATCTGCAGGATGCCAGCCGCCAGATGCAGGGTTCGCAGCGGCAGACCTCGTCGAAGCTCCGCGAAGCCGTCGGGCAGATGCAGCAGGATCAGGTGACGCTGCGCAATAAGATGCTGGGTAACTACTACCGGCAGGGGCTGGCGCCCTACCTTGGTTCGCGCGAGCAGTCGCTGGCGAACGACATGGAAAAGCTGCGGAAGGCGATCGAGGGTGCGCAGCAGTCGATGGACCCCAACGCGCAGGACGGCGGGAAGAACGAACGCAACCTGGCGGGAGTCGAGCGGCTGCGGGAGCAACTGCAGCAGATGGTGCAGGGCCAGCGCGGACAGAACGGCCAGCGCGGGCAGCAGGGACAACAGGGACAACAGGGACAACAGCCCGGGCAGCAAGGGCAGCAGGGTCAACAGGGCCAGCAGGGCCAGCAGGGCCAGGGGCAGCAAGGGCAACAGCAGGGCCAAGGTCAGCAGGCCGGCCAACAAGGTCAACAGGGTCAACAAGGCCAGCAGGGCCAAGGCGGTCAACAGGGCCAGGGGCAGCAGGCCGGTCAGCAGGGCGGCCAAATGGGTGGCGGGCAGATGGGCGGCGACGGCCGTCAGCAGTCCGCCGGGCAGCGCGGCTGGCGCGAAGGCGGCAACGCGATGAACGATGGCACCCGTGAGTTTTCCGGCATGGCCGGCGGCGCGAACCGCACCTGGCAGGAAGGCATGCGGGCGCTGAGTGAACTGCGCGGAGCGGCCGGCGAATCGCCGGAGATGCAGAAGGAAATCGAGCAGATGATCCGCGAGATGCAGCGTCTGGACCCGGCCCGATTCCCGGGCAATCCGGAGCTGGTGGAGCGGATCCGGGCTCAGTTCCTGCCGCGGCTGGAGCAGTTGGAACTGCAACTGCGCCGGCAGGTGGAGGAGCAGCAGTCCGGCAGCGTGCGCAGCGGCGCCGGCGAACGAATTCCTCCCGGTTACGCCGAACAGGTGGCTGATTACTATCGCCGTCTCAGCAAGGGCAATAACAAGTAATCTGTAGGAATGCGCGTGTATTTGTGGATGCTGGCCGCCGCGGTCCTGGCCGCGGCGGCGCCCCCCATGGCGGAGCCCGCCATTTCCCCGGACCGGAAAGAGATTGCGTTCGTTTCCGGCGGGGATATCTGGACCGTAGCGGCCGCGGGCGGCGAGGCGAGATTGCTGATCTCCCACGCCAACAACGACACCCGTCCGCTCTATAGCCCGGACGGCAAACGGCTGGCGTTCCTGTCCACGCGCGGCGGCGCGGCCAACGTCTACGTCTTTGAATTCGCCACAGGCGCGATCCGCCGGTTGACCTATTCCGACAGCAGCGAACTGCTCGACGCCTGGTCGCCGGACGGGCAATGGCTCTACTTCTCCTCTTCAGCCGGGGATATCGGCGGCATGATGGACATCTACCGGGTACCCGCCTCCGGCGGCACGCCGGAAAAGGTGAGCGCGGACCGCTATGCCAGCGAATTCCACGCCGCGCCAACGCCGGACGGCAAACGGCTGCTGTTTGTCGGCCGTGGTTTCGGCGCGACGCAATGGTGGCGGCGCGGGCGCAGCCACCTGGACGAAAGCGAGATCTGGATTCTCGACGAAGCCGCCGCGGAGAAGGATCGCATGCTGCTGGGGCGCGGCGCCAAGCAGTTGTGGCCGCAGTGGATGCCGGACGGCCAGTCCTTCTACTTTGTGAGCGACCGAAAAGGCGGCCAGCAGAACATTCACCTCTACACCCTAGGGAAAGGCGAACGCGCCGTCACTACGTTTTCCAACGGACGCGTCCTGTTTCCCAACCTGAGCTATGACGGCAAGACGCTGGTGTTCGAGCGTGACTTCGGGATCTGGCGGCTGGACACAGCCACCGGCAAAGCCGACCCAGTACCGGTCACTCTGCGCGGCGCGCCGTCTGGACCGGACCCATCGGACCGGGTGACGGTGACCGGCGGATTCACCGGCCTCACGGTTTCGCCGGACGGCAAGAAACTGGCGTTTGTGGCGCGCGGCGAGATCTGGGCTGCCTCCCGGGAAGGCGGCGCCGCCGTCCGTTTGACGCGAAGCCCGGAAGCCGACGCGGCGCCCGATTGGTCCCCGGACTCGACCCGCCTGGTGTGGCTCAGCGACGGCGATGGCGTTCGTCATGTCATGATGCACGACTTTCCTAAAAAGGAAACGCGGGCGGTGACAACGGGTACAGGAATATTTGCGACGCCCGTGTGGTCGCCCGACGGAAAGCGGTTGGCCTATGTGGCGAACGGAGGAGAGATTCGCGTGTGGACCGCAGCGGACGGCGCGGAGAAGGCGGTGCACAAGGCGCCGATGGGCCGGAACGCGGGCTTGGCCTGGTCCCCCGACGGGGAATGGCTGGCAACACTGCTGCCGGGAGTGAAGAACTTCCAGAATTTATGGCTGATTCGCGCCAACGGCGGCGGCGCCGAGCAGGCCAGTTGGCTGCCCAACTCCTTCGGCGGCGATGTAAATTGGACGCCGGATGGAGCGGCCGTCCTGTTCACCACCGGCCAGCGGACCGAGATGCGGCGTGTGGCGATGGTGGACCTGAAGCCGCGAATGCCCGCGTTTCGTGAGGACCGGTTCCGCGAGTTGTTCACCCGGCCGCCGGCGACCGGGGCAGGGAAGGCGGCGCCGCCCAAGACTGAACTGGTCACCGCGGGCCTGCGGGACCGGCTACGGCTGCTGCCCATCGGTATCGATGCCTCGCGGATTGCCATCAGCCCGGACGGCAAGACGCTGCTCTTCACGGGAACTGTTGCCGATCAGGATAACCTGTACACCTATTCCCTGGACCGTGACGGGACCGAGCGGGTGACGGCGCGGCAGATCACCTCGACGCCCGGCAGTAAGAACGGCGCCCACTGGAGCGCCGACGGCCGATCGGTAACTTACCTGGAAAGCGGCCGCGTGCAGATCATCGAACTGGCAACCCGGATGGCGCGGCCGGTGAATCTGACGGCGGAGTTAGTGGAGCGCTTTGAAGTTACGAAGATGGCGGTGTTCCGCCAGGCCTGGATGCGGATGCGGGATGACTTCTACGATCCGGCCTATCACGGGGCCGACTGGACCGGCGATGTGCGGCGCCGCTATGAGGCGGCGGTAGGCGCCGTTCGGACGCCCGATGAACTGCGGCGCGTCCTGAATCTGATGGTGGGGGAGTTGAACGCCTCGCACCTCGGGGTGGGCGCCGGTGGAGGGCCGTCAAGCCCTGTTTACGGTCGTTTGGGCATGGATTGGTCGGTCGTCAACGGCCGGATCCGCATCTCCTCGCTCCTTCCCCGCGGCCCGCTGGCGCTCGCCGGCGGCGTGAAGGCGGGCGACGTCATCGAGACGGTGAATGGGGACGCGGTGGAGAACCTGGACCACGCGTTGGAGCGGCAGATCGGCAAAGAGGTGGAGTTCCGCCTGGAGGGGGGCGCGACGGTACGCGTTCGTCCCATTTCGACGACGGCGGAAAAGGCGCTTCGCTACGACGAATGGACGAGTCAGCGGCGCGAACTGGTGACGAAGTACAGCAATGGCCGCCTGGGCTATGTCCATATGTTGGACATGGGTGATTCTTCCCTGGAGCGGCTGACCATGGACTTAGACGCGGAAGCGCAGGGCAAAGAGGGTGTTGTCGTCGATATCCGGAATAACAACGGGGGCTTTGTGAACGCCTATGCGCTCGACATCCTGACGCGCCGGAACTATCTCGGCATGCAGCCCCGCGGGCTGGGTGTGGCTCCGGCGCGCGCCGCGCTGGGACAGCGGACGATCGAAAAGCCCACCGTGCTCGTGGTCAACCAGCACTCCTTGAGCGACGCCGAGGACTTTACCGAGGGGTACCGGGCACTGGGATTGGGAAAGATTGTCGGAGAGCCGACCGCCGGCTGGATCATCTATACCTCGGCCGGAACGCTCGTTGACGGTTCCACCATCCGCGTACCCCATATTCGGATTACGACGGCCAAGGGCGAGAACATGGAGTTGAATCCCCGCCCGGTCGATATCCCCGTCAACCGCCCCATGGGCGAGAGCTACCGCGGCCGCGACTCGCAGTTGGAAACAGCGGTGAAAACGCTGCTCGATCAGCTCGACCGGCGCCAATAGGCCCGGAATCGACGCTTTCCCGGATCGAACGGATCGTCAAAATCTTCAAACGATACAAGCGCCAGGCCGCCGCGCTCCAGCGGTTCCATTTCCTGGCGCGTCAACGGCCAAGGTAACTGTCCCGGCGGGTCGGACTCGTCCCGCCCGCGGCAGATAATCAACACCTCGCTGCCCAGGCGCGCCACCGCCGACACGGCTTGCTCCCGCATCTCCAGCGGCATCGCCTGCAGCGTGTAGATCTCGACTACCAGGTCAAACTCTCCGGAAAAGGTGAGCAGGTTCGCCACCTGGTAGTCCACCGGCGAATTCGGAAAGCGCTCCCGGCACCAGGCGATGGCCGTTTCCGAAAGGTCGAACGCAGTCACCGTGGCGCCCCGCGCGGCCAGATACTCGGCATCGTCGCCGAGGCCGCAACCGATCACAAGCACCCGCGTGCCGGGACCGGGCAGGGACTCCCGCTCGCACCAGGCGGCCAGGTGCGGGTTCACCGTCCGGTCGGCCCAGGGGATGGTGGCAAAGTCCCCGGCGGCCTGCCGGTAAAGATCGTCAAACCAGCCCAGCGGATTGCCGGCGGCGTAGTGTTTGCGGGCCAACTCCCGGGCCAGATCACGTTTTTCGTCCATTATTGCGGCACCGCGACCAGTTCAATGGCAAACGAGGCATCCATCGAGGGCAGTCCTTCAAAAAGCAATAATGTGCTGGCCGGCGGCTTCGCTTTGTCGTAGTAGTCGAACCGTGCCGCCCGGATCTTGGCCGTTACACTATTGGTCAATGAATAGAGGCTGGAGAAGGCAACATGCTTCATCGACGAACCGGCCGCCTCCAGCGCCTTCGCCATCCGCTGAAAAGCGAGGTGAACGTCCTTTTCCTCCGCCCGGAACGCCATTTGCGAACCGGTCAGGACGATCTTCTCCGCCCCAATCAAGGCGCCCTTGGAGTACGCCGTCGACGGGTTCATCTCCGGCGGGTTCAACATGGCCAGGGCCGCGGCCGGCTTGGTCCGCAGCCGGGCCACGGCTTCGCACTCGGCCAGCGCCTTATCGTGAAGCCGCTGGGCCTGCACCGCCGTCAACACCGCCCCCGGAAACGCCGCCGCCACCTTCGTACGCACTTCGGCGATGGGGTCGAGCGCCGAAAGGAGGCAGGTGACACGCATCACATCGGCCGGTTCGCTGCCCGCCGCCCGCGTAGCCTGCGTCAGGTCCGCAATCGCCTTGTCCAGCATAGGAAGCAGTTTCTCGGGCGGTTCGGCGCCCACGCCCCCCATCCCGCTCAAAAAGGCCAATCCATGTGGATTCACGGGCTTTTTCGCCGCCACTACGGCTTCCATCACCACCTGCGCCCCTTCCAGCGGCAGCATACCCACCTGAATGGTGGAGACGGCCGGCAGCGGTTGCTTCTTCTCGGCAAAGGTCTCGGCGACAATCGACTGCACGCGCCGCTGGTCCCCGGTGCCGGCGACGAAGGCCCGGATCTTCACGATGGGCCGCGCCCCGGCCTGGGAGCGCAGTGCCTTGAGCCCGTCGCGAATCTGTTGCGACAATAGCCCCTTCCCGGAGAGCGGAGAGACCAGGTACTCCACGCGCGCCGTCTCCACCGTCACCGAAAGCGGCGGGTCGGGCACCACTTCCAGTGTCTGCGTGATTTCCACTTCCGGTTTCTTCTTCTTTTTCTTTTGCGCCTCCAGCGCCGCCGGCAGCAGCGCGAGGGTGAGCAGTAAACAGATGGCAGTCCGCATGGTGCGTATCAATTTTACCAGCGCGCGCCAACAAAAAATCGCCGCGTGGGCGCCGGAGCGCGCACGCGGCATGGCTTGGTCGCCTTCGGAGGAAATTCTCAGGAGTCTCCCTCGCTGCTGCCGGAGAACCGGCGCCGCGCAAATGCCAGTAAACCGCTGCCCATCATCAGTTGCAGCAGGGTGCCTGGTTCGGCCGTCTCCACGGGCGGCGGGGGAGGCGGTGTTTCCACGAAGTCGGCGCGCGCGATATCGTCCAGCACCAGGTACTTGTTGGTGTCGTTGATGTAGATATCCACGGTGCTGAAGGTCTGCGTGTTGCTTGCCAGTCCGAAAAAGTTCCAGTTGGGGCGCCCCAGCGTCGTGACGTCCACCGAGGTGTATCCGACCGGCGCGATCGTGATGTGGGATGGGTCCGTTCCACTTCCGCCGAAGTTCAGACCGAACGCATTTACGGGAGTCGTGAAGTTCACCTGGATTTTCACCGTATTGTTGGCCGTCTTGTCTCCGCTTCGCAGAATGGTGCCGCTACCCCAATCGAACCAGGGTTGCGCCGCACTGGCGTTCACTTGCTCCAGCGAGTAGGTGGTGCCCCCGTTGACGCTGGTCCCGATCAGGCTCATTTGCAGGTCGGTCAATACGAGCCCGGCAGGGGTCGAATAGCTGAGATAGCTGCCAGGTGTAATGGTGGTCCCGCTGAAGTTGGAAAGAATGTTTACCTGCGCCGCCCAATTGGCCCGGTCGGTAAATACCAGCGTTCCGGCGGACAGGTTTGCTGCTGCGGCCAGTGTCAACAGGCCGAGAGCGAATGTACTGCGTCTCATAGATACTCCTCTCCCTAGCGGATGGATGGCGGTCCTCTCTTCGCCCTCCCTGCTTTTCCGGGGGCGCCGGGACTACTCGTTTCCCGCTACATGAAGGAAGTGGAAATCAGCGGTGTATTTTCTCGTAAGACAATGCTAGGTTTGCCCCGAACGGCAACTCCTTAGTACGTCTGACGGGATAATCCCTATTGCAGGCTCTTCTGAATACCGCCGAGATATCGCTCCGCCTCGGCCTGGATTTTCGCTTTGTCCAGTGTCAGCGGCTTGCGGTCCCGGACCAGCGTTTTCCCGTTCACCACCACGTCGCTGACATCGGACGCCTTCAGGGCATAGACCAGTTGCGAGTAGACGTTGAACATCGGCCAGGAGTGCGGCCCATCCATTCGCACAGCAATCAGGTCGGCCCGCTTGCCTGGCTCGATCGACCCGATCTCTTTCTCCATCCCTAACACCCGCGCGCCGCCAATCGTCGCCATGGCGAAGGCCGTCTGCGCCGGCAGTGCCTCCGGGTCCATGGTGCTCACCTTTTGCAGCTTGGCCGCCAGGTCCATCTCTTCAAACAGGTTGAACTCGTTGTTCGAGCCCGCCGGCCCGTCGGGCCCCAAACCCAGCGCCACGCCTAGTTTGAGTAACTTCGGCAGCGGTGCCACACCGCTGGAAAGCTTCATGTTGCTCGACGGGCAATGCGCGACGCCCACCTGTTTCCGTGCCAGGGTGGCGATGTCGGCATCGTCCAGCCATACGCCGTGGGCGGCCACCGTCCGTCCGTCGAAAATACCCAGGCGCGATAACGCCTCCACCGGCGTCAGGCCCCGCTTCTGCTTGCTCTCTTCGAACTCCCGCTTGGTCTCGGCCACGTGGATCAACAGCGGCGCGCCAAACTTGTTGGCCAGCGCCCGCGTGGCCCGTAGCGTCTCATCGCTGTTGGTATAGAGTGCATGGGGCGCCACCGCCGCGGTAATCAGCCGGTGCCCGGCAAACTGCTTCAAAAACGCCTCGGAACGGGCCAGCGCCAGTTGCGGCGTCTTGGCATCCGGCACCGGGAAGCCGATCACCGTTTGCCCCAGCACGGCGCGCATGCCCGCCGCCGCCGTCGCCTCGCCGATCACCTCTTCGAAATAGTACATGTCGGTGTAGGTGGTGGTGCCCCCCAGCAACATCTCCAGCACCGCCAGTTGCGTTCCCGCCCGGACAAACTCCGGCGTCACATTCCGCGCCTCGGCCGGAAAGATATACTTCTCCAGCCACTCCTGCAAACGCAGGTCGTCGGCGATCCCGCGGAACAGGCTCATCGGCGCATGGGTGTGGGTGTTGATCAGGCCCGGCGTGATCAGCGCGTCCGGTCGATCGATCCGCTGCTTCGCCTTGTAGGCTTTGTCGATTTCCGCGCGCGGTCCTACGGCGACAATCCGCTCGCCCTTCACGGCCACGGCTCCGCCGGCAATCAGCCGCCGCGTCCCGTCCATCGTCACTACCTGGCGCCCGCTTACGATCAGGTCCACCGGTTCCGCCCCGTAGGCGGACAGCGCGAGCCATACACTAACCCAGCAACGAATCATCGAAGGCCTCCGGCAATAGTTCCCCAACAGTAAAGGTCCGCGTCACACCCGCCAGATTCACCAGCGTTACCGGCACGTCCCCGCAAAACTCCCACAGTATCTGCCGGCACGCTCCGCAGGGCGGCGTCAGCCGTTCCGTATCGGCACATACGGCCACCCGGCGAAAGGTCCGAGGCTGCGCCCCGTCGCTGATCGCCTTGAAGATCGCCACCCTCTCGGCGCACATCGTCAGCCCGTAGCTGGCGTTCTCCACGTTGCAGCCGCTGACAATGCGCCCATCGGCCAACTCCACCGCCGCGCCCACGCGAAACTTCGAATACGGCGCATAGGAATGTGCCCGCGCCGCCACCGCCGCCGCCAGTAGTGCGTCCATTCCGGTCAGCCCTTCAACTGGGGCAGGACGGCCATCAACAGTGCCGTGAACCGGCTGCGCACCTGGCGCCCAGTCTCCAGCACCTCTTCGTGGTCGATCTTCTGGTCCAGCACGCCGGCGGCCATGTTCGTCACGCAGCTGATGGCCAGGACCTTCATCCGCATGTGGTTCGCCACAATCACTTCCGGAACCGTCGACATGCCCACCAGATCCGCCCCAATCGTCCGCAGGTAGCGGATCTCGGCCGGCGTCTCGTAGTTCGGCCCGGCCAGCGCGGCATACACGCCCTCCGGCAGGTGGAACCCCAACTCCCGCGCCGCGTCACGCGCAATCGCCCGGTAGGCGATCGAGTAGGCCTCGGTCATATCGGGGAACCGCGGGCCCCAATGCTCGTCGTTGTGCCCGGTCAACGGGTTGCACCCCTGCAGATTCAGATGGTCGGAGATGGCCACCAGCGCGCCCTGGCTGTAGCTCAGGTTGATGCCCCCGGCGGCGTTGGTGATCACCATCGAGTGCGCCCCCAGCATCTTCATCACCCGCGTCGCAAACGTCGCTTGCTGCGGCGTATAGCCCTCATACAGGTGCGCCCGCCCGGATAGCACCACCACCGGCGCGTCGCCCACATACCCGGCCACCAGCTTCCCGGCGTGCCCGACGGCCGTGGAAACCGGCCAGTGCGGGATGTCGTGGTAGTCCACCGTTACCGCGTCCCGCAACTCTTCGGCAAACGCACCCAGCCCGCTGCCCAGCACCACGCCCACCGCCGGCTGCAACGGCAGCTTTGCCTGCAAAGCCGCCACGGCCACGTCCGCCATAATTCTCTGGTTCATAAGAGGAGTCCTGCTATACAGGCTGACATGAAATTCGCCAGCGTTCCAGCCGCCACCGCCCGCAGCCCCAGCCGCGCCAGGTCCGACTTCCGCGAAGGAACCAGCGCGCCAATTCCGCCTACCTGGATGGCAATGGACGAAAAGTTCGCGAACCCGCACAGCGCGAAGGTGGCGATCACGAACGATTTGGGATCCAACTGATCCTTCACCGGCCCCAGATTCAGGAACGCCACGAACTCGTTCAGCACCAGCCGTGTCCCCAGCAGATTGCCGACGATCGCCGCGTCTTTCCACGAGACACCCAGCAGCCACGCAATCGGCGCGAACACCAGCCCGAAGAGCTTCTGCAGCGAATCCGGTACAAACGCGGCCCAGGTGTGGACCCACCCCAGCATCCCGTTCACCATCGCAATCAGCGCCAGAAACGCGATCAGCATGCCGCCAATGTTCAGCGCCAGTTGCAGCCCGTCGGAGGCGCCGCGCGCCGCCGCGTCAATCACATTCACTCCAGGCTTTTCGATCTCAATCTTCACATCGCCGGCCGTCTCCGGTTCCTCGGTCTCCGGAATAAACATCTTGGAGAGCATGATGGTGGCCGGCGCAGTCATAATCACCGCCGTCAGCAGGTGGGTGATGTCGACGCCGGCAATTTTCACATACGCGGCCATCACCGCGCCCGATACGTGCGCCATCCCGCTCGTCATGATGGTGAACAGTTCGGATCGCGTCAGCCCGGCCAGGAACGGCCGGATCGTCAGCGGCGCCTCCGTCTGCCCCATGAAGATGCTGGCCGCCACGCAGGTGGATTCCGCCCCGCTGGCGCCCATCACCCGGCGCATCACAATCGCCATCCCCTTAATCACGATCTGCATCACGCCGAAATAATAGAGCACGGCAAACAGCGCCGCGATGAAGATGACAATGGGCAGCACCTGGAAGGCAAAGACGACGCCGTACGGCCCGGACTTCGCGCCCAGCGGACCGAACAGGAACTTACTCCCCTCCTCGGCGTACTCGAGCAGCGCATTGACGGCCACACTGGCCGCCTGGAACGCGTACCCGACGTTCGTCTTCAGGACCACAAACGCCAGGACAAACTGCGATCCCAGCCCCCAAAGCAACAGGCGCGGTTGGATCCTGCGCCTGTCGGAGGAGAAAAGATACGCCGTCGCGAGAATCGCGAGCAGACCCAATAGACCGGTGAACCGCTCCATAGGGGCCTCCTTATGGATTGTAGGAGTGACTTACTAACTGACGACTTCGAGGATCAGTTCGCGATCCTCCGGCGCCGCCGCCGAAATACGGAAGGCATCTTCCACCAGCTCCGCGGCTTCTTCCACGTTGGCGTCGTCACGGTAGTAGAGCCGGCACAACACCGTGTTGCCGTCCACCTTCGCGCCGATCTTCACGTCGAGGATCACACCCACCGCCGGATCGATCGTGTCGTCCTTGGTCGCGCGCCCGGCACCGATCAGCGTTGCCGCCTGACCGATCAACTGCGCATCGATGCCCGCCACGTACCCGCCGCGGGGCGTCGAAATCTCGCGCATCCCCGTCGCATTCGGCAGCAGGTCGAAACGGTCCAGTACCTGCGGATTGCCGCCCTGCGCCGCGATCACTTCCTTCAGCTTCCGGAAGCCGGAGCCGTCCAGCAACTTCGCCTGCGCCAGTTCGCGCGCTTCGTCGATCGTTGCCGTCACCTTGCCCAGGTGAATCATCCGCGCCGCCAGTTCCAGCGAGAGCCGCGTCAGGTCCACCGGGCCGCCGTTCTGCAGCGTCTGCGAGACTTCCATGATTTCCAGGGCGTTGCCGATCGCATAGCCCAAAGGCTGGTTCATGTCGGTGAGCAGCGCCACCACTTTCTTGTTCGCGCGGCGGCCGATCGCCACCATGATCTGCGCCAGTTCCCGCGCCTGGATCTGCCGTTTGATGAACGCGCCGGCGCCCACCTTCACGTCCAGAACCAAAGCGTCGATCCCCTCGGCCAGCTTCTTCGACATGATCGAAGAGGCGATCAACGGCACGCTTTCCACCGTTCCGGTAGCGTCACGCAGGGCGTAGATCAGCCCGTCGGTCGGCGTAATCTGCGCGGACTGGCCCGCAAAGGCCAACCCGATCTTGGCAACCTGCGCCTTGATCTCATCTACCGTCAAATTCGTCCGGAACCCCGGAATGGCTTCCAGCTTATCCAGCGTGCCCCCGGTAAAGCCGAGTGCCCGCCCGCTGATCATCGGGATTTTCGCACCTGCCGCGGCTGCGATCGGAGCCGAAATCAGGCTCGTCTTGTCGCCCACGCCGCCGGTCGAATGCTTGTCCACCTTCAGGCCCGGAATCGCGGAAAGGTCCAGCGTCTCCCCGCTCCGGAGCATCAGTTCCGTTAATACACCCACTTCTTTATCCGTCATCCCCGAATAAAACGTCGCCATCAGGAATGCCGCCATCTGGTAATCCGGGATTTCCCCACGGGTATACCCATCCACTAGAAAAGAAAGCTCTTCCGGGGAAAGTTCCTCGCCATCCCGCTTCCGGGTGATCAAGTCGACGGTACGCATATAAGTTACTACAGGGTACCATGCCAATTCATTGAAAGGAAACCGAGTACGCACCTTTCTTGCCCGGGGCACACCCCTCCCGGGCCATCTCCGCCTCTGGATCTTGCGGGCGAAGCTGCCTAGTGTGTCGCCTGGATTTGCGGTAACGGGTATCGGAACCGGCCAGCGAATACCTCGCTGAAAATCTCCAGCATCTCCTCGTGAATCAAGCCATTGTCGGCCAGAAGGTGCTTCCCGCGCAGATGCCGGGGCCCGCCATTCATATCCGAACAGCGCCCCCCCGCTTCTTCCACCAGAAGGATTCCGGCAGCCATATCCCACGGGTTCAGTCCGAATTCCCAGAATCCGTCCAGTCTCCCGCTGGCCACATAGGCCAAGTCCAACGCGGCGGCGCCGGCCCGGCGAACGCCGTGACTGATCATCGCCAATTGATAATAAAAGTGGATGTTGACGTTCTCGTGGCGCTTCCGGCTCGGAAAACCCGTCGCCACCAGGCTGTCGGCCGCGCTCGCCGCGCGCGAAACGTGAATTCGCCGCCCGTTTAAGTACGCTCCGCCGCCTTTTTCCGCCGCGAACATCTCGTTCCGCGTGGGATCGAAGATCACACCCGCGATCAACTCCCCCTGCCGCTCCAGCGCCATCGTCACGTTATACGCCGGAAACCCGTGCGCAAAGTTCGTCGTGCCGTCCACCGGATCCACATACCAGCAATATTCCGCTTGCCGCTCCCGCTGCCCGCCCTCTTCCCCCACAATCGTATGCGAAGGAAAGTGGTTCTGCAGCCGCTCCACAATCAGCGCTTCGGAAGCCCGGTCGGCTTCGGTCACCAGATCAAACTCGCCCTTGAGCTCAAACGGAATGCGCCGTTCGGCCATGTTCGATACGATCGCGCCCGCTTCCCGCGCGATCTCCATTGCCGTTTCGAGATAGGATGCCATGAATTCAGATTTCGCAGACGTACTTGATGTCGTGCTTGAACAGGAACAGGTTGGGCTGGCCTACGCGGGTCAATCGGACAAAAGACTGGTCGAAATACTCGATCGTGCCGGAGTGCTCCTGGTTATCCATCAAACGGACTCGCACCGGTTGCTGGCGCGCGATCAGGTCCTTCCAGTATTCGACCTCTCGGTAGGTCGACTCGGGTGCCTTCTTCTTCGAACTTGCGCCTTTGGATGCCATCCGGTGAGGTTACGGAGCGGAATCTCCATAATAGCCACTCCGCGTTTGCACGCGCAATCCCGCCGTCCGGGTTTCCACTTTTACCGTATGGAAGCGGTTGCGCGTCAGCGGCACGTTTTTCGGGTAATACCCCAGTAAATACTGGGTCCGGAGGTCCCGCAGGATCGAATCAAACGCCCGGTCCAGCGCCGCGCCAACGGTCGGCTGGAATACCTTTCCGCCTGTTCCCCCGGCAAACTGCGCCAGGGCGTGCTCGCCGCCGATGTTGCGTCCGGCGTCGTTTTCGATGGGCACCACCAGGATCGAATAGATCACCGCGTCGTTCTTGTGCGCCGCCTCCAGCGCCGCATGAAAGTTGGTGCGGGACGTCGTGTCCCCACCATCGGTGATGACGATCATCACTCTCCGCCCCTGCCGGTCGCCCAGTTCTTCGGCACCCAAAAGAATGGCGTCATAGAGCGAGGTACCCGCCTCTGCCTTCAACCCCCGCATGGCCGACTCCAGCCGCGCCAGGCGCCGCGTAAACCCGCAAACCTTCAGCACATCGTGGTTGAACGAGTAGAGCGCCGCCTGGTCTCCCGGATTCCCCGACCCAAACAACGCCCGCGCAAATCGCCGCAGCGATTCGGTTTCGTACTTCAAGTCCTTCGCCGTCGATCCGCTCACGTCCAGCATCACAGCGACCGACAGCGGTTGCTCGGTATGCTGTTCAAAGACCGATACCTCCTGCGGTGCCCCGTTGTCGGTGATCCGGAAGTCGTCTTTCGCCAGTCCGCCCACCAACCCGCCATTGGCGTCTTTCACCGTCGCCAGCAGCCGGACCAGTTTCACTTCCGTCCGGAAAACGGGCTGCTCCTGCGCCGCCGCCGCCCCTCCCGCTGCCAGAAATGCCCGTCGCGATAGCCTCATAGAGTCTTCAGCCGCTCGTCCCACTCGCCTTCCACCCACACCTCTCCATCGGCGAAGTACTCCTTCTTCCAGATCGGCACCAGCTTCTTCAGCTTGTTGATGCCCTCCAGCGCGGCTTCAAATGCCGGTTTGCGGTGGGGAGAAAAGGCGATTACCGCCACGCTGGTCTCCCCGATCTCCATCCGCCCCAAACGGTGCAGCATCGCGATCCGGCTGATCGGATGCGCCGCCGTGATCTCGTCGCCGATCTGCGCCATCATCTTGATCGCCATCGCCTCATAGCACTCGTACTCCAGGTACAGCGTGGGGCGGCCCTTGGTGTTGTTCCGCACTACTCCCTCAAAGTTGACGAATGCCCCGTCAACGCCCTGCAGCAACTCCCTCGCCACGGCCGCGGCGTCAATCGGCTCCCGGGTGATCCCGTAAAAGTTGCCCTTTTCCGGGCTGGTGATCTGGTGGATCCACTTGCCGGACCCGCCGCTCACCGGCGGCAGCAGCGCCACTTCGTCGCCGTCGGCGAGCAGCACCGCCGGGTCGGCAAACTCCTGGTTCCGCGCCACCGTCACGCTCTTCCGCGCCGCTTCCAGCGCCGGAAATTGCGCCGCAAAGTGGTCAAAAAGCCCCGCCGCCGTGGTCCCTTCGGACAGCTCTACATCACACTCCCGCTGCCCGGTCAGATCGCGCAGGATCCCGAAAAAAAGCACTCGAATTCGCACAGTGTCATCCTAACAGACTGATTCCGGAATCTCCCGGTTCCAAATCCTTGCGGGACGCATCCAATGAAGTGCTATGAATCCTACTCGCAACAACCTCCCGGCCAGTGCGCGGGAGCAATTGATCCCGTTGTTGAACGCCCGTCTGGCCGATGCCACGGACCTGAAAAGCCAGGTGAAACAAGCCCATTGGAACGTCAAGGGCGCCCAATTCCTGCAGCTCCACGAGCTGTTTGACGAGATCGCCGGCCGGCTCGACGGCCAGATCGACGAAATCGCCGAGCGCGCCGTCCAACTGGGCGGTACCGCTCTGGGCACCGTTCGCCAGGCCACCGCGGCCTCGACGATTCCCGAGTACCCCGCCAACCTCACCGGCTCGCTGGAACACGCCGCCGCCGTCGCCGACCGCCTGGCCATCCACGGCGCCGCCCTCCGTGCCGCCATCGACGCCGCCACCGCGCTGGGCGATGCCGATACCGCCGACATGTTCACCGGCTTCAGCCGCGAAGCGGACAAGGATCTCTGGTTCGTCGAAGCCCACCTGCAGTAACGTGGTTGTATGGAAATCCATCGCGCCCGGGTCCGTGTCCGCTATGCGGAGACGGACCAGATGGGCGTTGTCTATCACGCCAACTACATTGTCTGGATGGAGGTCGGACGCGTCGAATTCTGCCGCGCCAATGGCCTGAGCTACCGCGATATGGAGCAGGAAGGCGCGCTTCACCTGGCGGTGATCGAGGCCAACTGCCGCTACATCTCTCCGGCCCGCTACGACGACGAGGTGGACATTGAGACCCGCGTGGAGAAGGCCACCCCGCGCGGGGTCCACTTTGTCTACACCATGCGCAACGCCGCCACCGGCCAGAAACTGGCCGAGGGCTTCTCCCGGCACCTGTTTCTGGATCACCAGTTGAAGCCGATGCGTCTTCCCGAGCGCTTCTACCCGCAGTTTGGCTTGGCCGCGGTTTAGTCCGGTGCGCCGCTGGATTCTAGGGGGCGTCGTTGTGGTGGCCGCGGCTTGGGCGCTGCGCCCGGCGGCGGAGTACGCCCTCCGCCCTCGCACAGAGATCCTCCTCGACCAACTCGCCGGGCGCGGTTGCCAGTTCCAGGACCCGCTCACCGGCGTCCATTCATTCTCCCCGCTGACGGAACGCACCATCCGCCATCCGGCGTATGCCTGCCCGCTTTGGGCCGCGGCGCATCTGGCGGCGCTGCCGCACCCGCCGCCCGAGCGCGCCAGAATCGCCGCCGCCATCGAGGCTGCCATCCCCCGCCACCCGGCGGTTTTCGACACCGGCGATGGACTCCTCCACTGGGCCGGCCCGCTGCGCGCCGCCCGCGCGGCTGTCCTCTCCGCTTCTTCTCCGCCAACTTGCTAACCTGCAAGGGATGACATCTCCCCTCCGCGGCGTGATCGCCGGCTGCGGCTTCTTCGGCCAGATTCACCTGGAAGGGTGGCGCCGGATCCCGGAAGCCACCATCGTTGCCGCCTGCGATACCGACCTGGCGAAAGCCAGGCAATCGGCCCCCCTGGCCTTTGACGATCTCGAACGAATGCTTGACGAAGTCCGGCCCGACTTTCTCGACATCGCCACCCGGCCCGAACTCCACCTGCCCATGCTCCGCATCGCCGCCGAGCGGGGCATTCCCGTCATCTGCCAGAAGCCGATGGCGCCCTCCTGGGCGGATTGCCTGGAAATGGTCCGCGTCGCCGAGCGCGCCGGCATTCCCTTCATGATCCATGAGAACTGGCGCTGGCAGCCCTGGTACCGGGTCATCGCCGCCCAGATGGCCGCCGGCACGCTCGGCGCCCCGGTCACCTACACCTTCCGGACCCGCAAGCGGGACGGCGCCGGCGCCGAACCCTACACCCTCCAGCCCTACTTCCGCCAGATGCCCCGGCTCCTGCTCTTTGAGACCCTGGTGCACCATATCGATACCGCCCGCTTCCTTTTTGGCCAGCTCGATACCCTTTACACCCGCTTCCGCCGCGTGAACCCGCATATCCTTGGCGAGGATCAGGTGCTCATGGTGGCCACCCATTCCAGCGGCCTGGGCGGCATCATCGACGGCAACCGCTTCCTCGATCTCGCCCCGGACTCCCCGCCGCTGGGAGATGCCTTCTTCGAGTTTGAGAACGGCGCCCTGCGCGTGTCGGCCACCGGCGACGTCCTCCGCGTTACCCCGTCGGGCGAGGAACTCGTCTGGAAGAACGACGTCACCGCCGGATACCGCGGCGACAGTGTCCGCGCCACTTCGCAGCACTTCGTACGCGCGCTGGCCGCCCGCCAGCCCTTTGAGACCTCCGGCCGGGACTATCTGGTGACCGTGGCCGCCGTCGAAGCCGGATACCGCAGCGCCGCCGCCGGCGCCGCCGTCCCCGTTCCCACTCTCGAGGAACTCACCGCCGAGCTCTAATTTCCATGCCCCTTTTACCCCCATCCTTCCTTCCGTTCTGGTGGGAAGTGGAGGGCGAAGCCCAATCGCCCAACCAACGCCAGGGCCACGCACTGGGGTTCTTCCTTGGCGTCTGCGGCCTGGCGGCGTTCTACGCCTCGCTTTATGCCCCAAGCGGGGCGGGGGAATGGGGCTGGTATCCGCGGCTGGCCAAACCCTCCTGGGCACCCTCTCCCCGTTTCACCGGCCCGGTCTCCTCGCTCTTCTATGGCGTGCTGGCCGTCTCCATCTGGCGCATCTGGCGCACCGGGGCCTTCCGCACGGTTCCGTTCACCCTTGCCGGCTTCGCCTGCGTGCTCTTCCTGCAGTCCATCTGGTCCACGCTCTTCTTCGGCCTGCAGAATCCGCTCTTGGGGCTTGCCGACCTGCTGGCGGTCTTTGTGCTTGCCTGCGTACTGTGGCTGACCTACATGCCCATTGACACGCTCGCCGGACGGCTCTGGCTTGCCTACCTGCTTTGGGTGCTGTTCCTGATCCCGATCAACGCCGCCATCTGGTGGCGGAACGCCTAGCGCCCCAGCACCCGGACGGTGATCCCGCTGCCGCCCACCGGGCCGAAGTAAACCCGCTGCGTCGCCTTCTGGAAATCCCCCGGTTTGGCTTTGGGGATGTCCATGAATTTCTGCGGGTTTCGGTCCACCAGCGGGAACCACGAACTCTGTACCTGAACCATCACCTTGTGGCCCTTGCGGAAGGTGTGGAAGATGTCCGGCATCCGGAAGGTGATCTTGTCCATCTGACCGGGCGTGAACGGCTCCGGCGTCTCGAAGCTTTTGCGGAACTTGCCGCGGAAAGGTTCGCCGCGAACCAGTTGCTGGAAGCCGCCCATGCGGACGCGTTTCGGGTTCGGGTCAGGGTCGGGAAAGTCGTTCGGGTAGACGTCGATCAGCTTCACCACGAAGTCCGAGTCGGTGCCGGTGGTGGACACCTGGAGGGTGACGTCGAGCGGGCCGGCGAGGGTGAGGTCCTCGGCCAGTTCCGGCATCTCAAAGACCAGCACATCGGGCCGGGACGCCGCCTGGCGCTGGTCGTCGAGCATGTACTCGACGGTCATCGTGTTGGCCGTATAGGGGACTGAGGGCACCGGGCGGGCCGGGTCGCTGATGTATTCGGCATAGCCGCCGCGCGAGGGCGGGTTCCACCCCAGGCGGCCGTCGCCCTGCAGGTGAAGCGTCTTTTCGACGGCCTCCCGGGGCGGCCAGGCGGGAAGGTGCCGCCACTGATTGGCGCCGGTTTCATAGACGATCGCCTCCGCCAGGCCGGCGGGCTTCTCCTCGCGCAGAATGCGCTCAAAGAAGGGGAACTCGACATGCTCCCGGTACCAGCGGGAGGTGCTCTGGTGGAAGGGGACGTCGCCCAGATGGTCGCCGTTGCCGCTGGCCCACTGGCCGTGAGACCACGGTCCCATCACAAGGGTGTTGGCGGCGCCCGGGCTGTTGGCTTCCGTCTTTTTGTAGGTCTCCAGGGCGCCGAAGAGGTCTTCGGCGTCGAACCATCCGCCGACGGTCATGACGGCCGGCCGGATGTTGCGCAGGTGCGGCCGGACGTCGCGTGTTTTCCAGAAGGAGTCGTAGTTGGAATGGTCCATCAGCTCGCGCCAGTAGGGGACGCGGTTCTTGAGCAGCTGTTCGTTGATCTCCTCGAGCGTGCCGAGCTTCAGGAACAGGGAGTAGCCGTCGGGGGAAGGGTAGTCGGGGTTCTTGCGGACTTCGGTGGGGTTGGCTTGCGTGTCCTTGTCGTTGGAGTACATCCAGCGGACGGCGTGGGCGAGGAAGAAGGCGCCGTTGTGACGCCAGTCGTCGCCGATGAACCAGTCGCCGACAGGCGCCTGGGGGGAGACGGCCTTGAGCGCCGGATGGGCGTCGATCATGCCCATGGTGGCGTAGAAGCCCGGGTAGGAGATGCCCCACATGCCGACGCGGCCATTGTGGTTGGGCAGTTTGGCCAGCAGCCAGGCGATGGAGTCGTAGGTGTCGGTGGACTCGTCGATGTCCTTGGGGCCGTTCTTGGTCGCCTTGTGCGGCCGGACCTGTTCAAAGGTGCCTTCGCTCATGAAGCGGCCGCGGACGTCCTGGTAGACGAAGATGTAGCCGGCGTTCTGGGCGTACTCGGAGGGGCCGAGGCGCTCGCGGTAGCGGTCGGTACCATACGGCTGGCAGCTATAGGGGGTGCGGGTCATCAGCATGGGGTAGCGCTTGGAGGCGTCCTTGGGCTGGTAGACGGCGGTGTAGAGCTTGACGCCATCGCGCATGGGGATCAGGTACTCGTACTTGGTGTACTGTTCGCGGACCGGCGCGGGGACGAGCGGTTTCACTTCGGCCAGGGCGGTGAGAGCGGTAAGCAACAGGTAGAGGGCGCGCATGGGATGTTGATTATGTTGGCACAGTCTTTCGGGGGGGAGCAGGTTGGCTACAATGTAGGGCAGTTTGCATCGAGGTACCCCTATGCGCCTATCGATTTTGTTACTGTTTGCCGCCTCTCTGTCGCTGCTGCCCGGACAGGACGGCCTGGACAAGCCCAAGAACCTCCGGGTGAGCACCTGGGTACGGGAGGACATTTTTGCCGGCTTTCTCGACGGCGACATGGCCCGGTTTGCCCGGGGCGTGAAGAAGGCGGAGCGAGCGGTGGCGGCCGACCCGAAGGCGGCCGACGCCCTGGCTTGGCTGGGCGGGGCGGAGTTGCTGCTGGCCGTTCGGGCGCACGAAGGCGGCAAAGCCTGGGAGTTCGAGGCTCACTTCGCCAAGGCCAAGGCGCACTTTGCCAGCAGTACCGCCGTCGTTCAGCAGATTCCAGCCTACGCCGAGGCGCTCCACGCGATCCAAGGCGGCAGTTATGTGGTGATGGGAGACCGGTTGCCGGAGCAGCACCGCCGAGACGCCTGGCTGGCGGTGCGGGAGCACTACGGCGCCATCCGCAAGTTGCATGGGGCGGCGTTCGGCAAACTGCCGGTGCACATGCGGGGGGAGGTGATGGCGGGGTTGACCCAGGCGGCACAGCGGCTGGGCGAGACCGATGCGGCGCTGGAGCAGACGCGGGAACTGGTGGCGGCCTTGCCGGGCACCCCCTATGCGGTGTTCGCCAAACGGTGGCTGGACAAGCCGGAGACGATGAGCCGGACGAAGATGACTTGCGTGACCTGCCACGATCCCGGGCGGCTGCAGGCGGTGCAGGCGGCTTCCGGCGGCAACTAGGCCTGGGCGGCTCGCTCGGTGCGGGGGGCGGGGGCTTCCCCATTGCGGGAGCCCACGGCGCGCTGCAAGTGGGCGAGTCCGTGTTTCTGGTCAGAGAAGCTGGGCACGGAGCGGGTGAGGAAGATCTCCACCAGGAGGCGGTCGAAGTGGCTGCCGGCACCTTCGCGGAGGATCTCATGGACCTTCTCCGGCGGCATTCCCTTGCGGTAAGGCCGGTCGGTGCTGAGGGCGTCGTAGACATCGGCGACCTTGACGATGCGGGCTGACATCGGGATCTGGTCGCCCTTGAGGCCGCGCGGGTAGCCGGTTCCGTCGAGGTTCTCGTGGTGCAGTTCCACCGGGTCGAGGTACCGTTCGAACTGGATGACCTGTTCCAGGACCTTTTTGCCGATGGTGGGGTGCTGCTTCATCAGGTCGAACTCCGCTTTGGTGAGCCGTTCGTGTTTGTGGAGGACTTCGTCGGGTACTCCGATCTTGCCGATGTCGTGGAGCAGGGCGCCGATACGGATGTCGTCGACTTGGTTGGGCGGAAGGCCGGCGTCGCGGGCGAGGGCTTCCGAGTACGCCGAGACACGGTGGCTATGGCCGGCGGTGTAGGGGTCGCGGGCGTCGAGCATGGCGACGATAGCGCCCATGAACTGGAAGTAGGCCTGGGTGAGCTGGTTCTGGCCCTGCTCGACCGACCGGACGGCGGCCTGAAGGGTCTGGCCGAGGCGCTGGATCTCCTCGATGCGGCTGGGGGGGATATCGACATCGGACAACTGACCGGACTCTTCGGCGCGAGCGCAGTACTCGGTGAGCGACCGCAAGGGGCGGGAGACGGCCCGGCCGGTGAAGAGGGCGAGGCCGAGAGCACCGAACAGGCTGAGGAGGGCGCCGCCGAGCATAATGCTGCGGGTCATGCCGAGCAGCGGGGTAGCCAGCAGGTCAAACGACTTGACCATATGGATGGTGACGTCGCTATTGGAGGCGGCGGCTTCCGAGCGCATCAGCAGATAGCGCTGGCCCTGCATGTCGACCTCACAGAACTGGCTGACGCAACCGGCGAGGTGGGCGCCGGGAGAGAAGCGGGTTGCCGACTCGGTGCCCGAAGCCTGGACGACCTTGCCGTTGCGGGACAGGACATACCAGCCCTCGCCGAGCGGCATTTCACGGAGCCAGTGGCGGCCGGCGACGACCCAGCCGGCGGCTTTGCCCTCGTTCACGATCGGGTACGCCATCAGGAAGTAGTACTGGCCATCGATTTCTTCCAGCATCCGTTTCTCAGGTATTGGCGCCGCCTGCCCGGCGCGCTGCCATTCGCTCCCCTTGCGGCGGAGGGTAATGAGGGAGGACTTGTCCGGGGCGGCGATGGAGACCACATCCTCGTCGAGCAGGGCGGCGAGGCGGGAGACGTTGCGTTCGAGTTCACCAGAAGCGGGGAAGCGCAATCCCTTGGCCGAGCCGGTCGCTTCGGCGAGCGGGCCCAATAGGCGGCGGAGGCGTTCAGCGCCATCGGCATTGGCGCGGTGGGTCTGGGAGTCCCAGGCCTTCAGGTCTTCCTGGATGTGCCCGCGCAGTTGGGCCTGGAGGAACTGGTCGAGCAGCAGGAAGCTGGAGAGGAAGACGATGGCGACCGGGAAGGCGACCCGCACGAACATGTGTCGGGCCAGCGACTTGGGCTGCGGCTGACGGCCGAAGGGGCTCTCCGATTTGGCGAAAAAAAAAGGCATCCAGAACGGCTCGGAGCGGATCTCCTTGCAAGTCATCCATCGGCCATTGCCTAGGGAAAGTTTAGGGTAATTTACTGACCAGCTCAGGTACGGTATCGACGATGCGGATCTTATGGGTTTTCAGCTTGCGGAGCGAGTAACCTTTGAACTCGGCTTCGACAACTAAGCCGTCATTGGTGCCGGGAGCCGTTTGGTCAAAAACGAGGTTGCCGAGCGAGTAACAGATGACGCCGGTCTGGTACTCTTCGCAGGGCTGTACCACATGGGGATGGTGGCCGATGACGAGGGTGGCGCCGGCTTCGATGGCGGCGCGCGCGAACTGCTGCTGGGAAGGGTGCGGGGCCTTGGCGTACTCGACGCCGGCATGCATGGAGACGACGGTCACATTCGAGACTTTACGGATGGCGGCGACATCTTCGCGGAGGCGGACGATATCCAGGCCATTGATGCGGTTGTCGTCGTCCTTGTGGTTACCGTTGCGCTGGTCGTAGGTATAGGCCAGGAAGCCGAACTTGACGGTGTTGGCGGTGAGGACGGCGCCGCGGCGGGTGGCGGCTTCGTCGCGGCCCGTGCCGGTGGCGGCAATGCCGTTCTTCTCCAGCCAGTCCAGGGTGTAAAGGAGGCCGTACTCGTGCTGGTCGCGGGTATGGTTATTAGCGGTGGAGACGACGTCGATGCCGGCGAGTTTGAGGCCTTCGATGGCGTCCGGGGGGGCCTTGAACACCATGCCTTTGGTGGGCGGGGCCCCTTTGTCGGAGAAGGGGCACTCGAGGTTGACGAAGGCCAGGTCGGCACCGGAGAAGAAGGGGGCGATCTTGCGGAAGGGGAGGGCGGGGTCCTTGGCTTCGCGCATGCGGACGGCGACATGGCGGGAGAGCATGACGTCGCCGCCGAAAACGAGGCGGTTGACCGGAGGCGGCACTTCGGGCGCCTGTTTTTTCGGGGCCGAGGCCTGTTTCTGCGGGCCGGAGCCTCCGCCACAGGCGGCGAGGGAGAGGAGGAGGGCGGCGGCGGTCAGCGGGCGCACGGGGCTAGCGAATCCCTGCCGCGGCGGCTTCGTCGAGGAACCAGGTGACGGTACCCTGGTGGCTGCGGGTAAGTTGCGCGGGCGCCTCGAGGAGGGATTCGGGGGCGGACCAGACGGTGTGGAGCGCGGCGGCTTTGTCGGCCCCGGTTACCAGCATGAGCGTATGGCGGGCGCGGGCGAGGACGCCGGGCAGGAGGGTGATGCGGGCGGCCTTGAGCTTTTCCACATAGACGGCCGCGGCGATGCCGGTGCGGTCCAGGATGAGGGGTTCACCGGGGAAGAGGCTGGCGGTGTGGACGTCGGCACCCATTCCTTGCTGGATGATATCGAAGATGGGGAACTCGTCCTCGGCAAGGTGGAAGTGGGCGCGGATGTCATCGGCATAACGATCGGCGGCTTCGGAGACAGGAAACTCGGCGTGGATGCGATGGATATTGGCGGCCGGGTAATCGATGGGGGCCAGCCAGTTCTCGTGGGCGAGGGTGAAGTTACTTTGGGGATCGCCTGGAGGGACGGTGCGTTCATCGACCCAAAAGAGGTGGACGCGGGACCAATCAAAGCCGCTTTTGGCGAGGTACTGGAAGAGTAACTTGGGGGTGGTGCCGCCGGAGACGGCGATGGAGGCCGAGGGGCGATGGGCGAGTGCCTCGGACAGGATCTGCAGGATATGGTCGCCGCAGGCTTCCGCGGCGGCCAAGGGGTCCGCGCACAGGACGGTCGGGAAAGTCATGTCAGTGAGAGAGTCGCGCCACCGCGCGGAGGGTTGCATCGTAAGTGGGGTCGGGACCCAGTATACCTAGCTCTTCGTCGAGGAGATCAGCATCGGAGCGGACCGGGTCGGGGACGCGGGTGACCATGCCATCGAGGCTGGTGGCGACGAGGGCTTCGCCGGCGTCGGAGACTTCGAGGCGCTGGCCGCCGGCGACGAGGCGGATGCGCTGGATGCCGCTACCGGAGGCGGAGATCGCGGCACCGGGGAGGCGGTGGGCGAGCCAGGCGGCGATGTACTGAACGTCGGAGCCTGTGGGGCCGAAGCGGCCCTTCACCTCGACGCGGTCAATTTTGGCGATGAGGTTGCGGCAGGGGCTGGTTTCGAACATTTGGGCGATGGTTTCGCGCCAGACGGTGAGGCGGCTCCAGGCGAGGTCCTTGATGCGCCACCCGGCGTGGCGGCGGCGCTCGAGTTCGGCCAGGCCGGCGAGGGCGTCGACGAATTGAGCGGAGTCAATGATGAGGGGCCTGGCAAGAGGGAGGAGTTGCTGGAAGGCCGGGTCCATGAGGAGTTGGGCGTCGCGGAGCCAGAGAAGGACGGGGAGGTCGGCGACGGTGAGGCCGAGGGCGACGGCGTAGAAGTCTGGGATGCGGTCCCGGGTGGCGGTGAACTCGATCTGTTCGCAGCAGAGTTGCTGGCGGCGTCCGAAGGCGAGCTGGCACTGGGCGAAGACGCGGGCGGAGAACTCCGGCGTGGGTTTATCGAGGAGGCGGAGGACGATGTAGCGGCTGGGGTGGCTGTGCATCAGCTCGCCGAGGGTGCCGGCGATGTCCTGTTCGTCGCCTTCGCCGGTGGTGGCGACCAGGAGGGTGAGCATGCAGGCGCGGACGACGGCGTAGTCGGTCTCGGTCTGGCCGAGCTCCTTCCAGACGTTGGCGAGGTCCTTGAGAAGTTTTTCCGCGCGGATCTCTTCGACGGCGGCGGGCATCAGGGAATCCTCCACTCGTGGCCGCGGCGGGCGAGCATTTCGTCGGAGGCTTTGGGTCCCCAAGTGCCGGCGGCGTAGTTGGGGAAGGGATCGTCGGTACGTTCGCTCCAGACGTCGAGGATGGGCTGGACGGCAGTCCAGGAGGCCTCCACCATGTCCTGGCGGGTATAGAGGGTAGCGTCGCCGACCATGGCATCGACGAGGAGGGTCTCGTAGGCGGTCGGGGTACGGCCGCCGAAGCTGGTGCCGTAGTTGAAGTCCATGGACACGGGGCGGAGTTTCATGCCGGCGCCGGGCTGTTTGGAGCTGAAGCGGAGGCTGATGCCCTCTTCCGGCTGGATGCGGAGGATGAGCATGTTGGGGCGGGCGGTATCGATGGACTGTCCGCCGTCGCCTTCGGTGAGGAAGAGGGAGTGGGGGACAGGGTTGAAGCGGATGGCGATATCGGTGACCCGCTTGGGCATGCGTTTGCCGGTACGGACGTAGAAGGGGACACCGGCCCAGCGCCAGTTTTCGATTTCGAAGGTGACGGCGGCGTAGGTATCGGTCATCGCCTTGGGGTCGACGCCGGGTTCCTCGCGGAAGCCGGGGAGGTCCTTGCCGCCGACGCGGGCGGGGCCGTACTGGCCGGCGACGGTGTGCTCGTTGACTTCGTTGGGCTTGTAGACGCGGATGGAGCGAAGGAGCTTGGCGCGTTCGTCGCGGACGGCGGTAGGTTCGAAGACGGCGGAGGGCTCCATGGCGACCGTAGCCAGGACCTGGAGGAGGTGGTTCTGGATCATGTCGCGGAGGGCGCCGGCTTCCTGGTAGTAACCGCCGCGGCCTTCGACGCCGATGGATTCGGCGGCGGTGATCTGGATGTGGTTGATGTACTGACGGTTCCAGAGGGGCTCAAAGAGCGGGTTCCCGAAGCGGAAGGCGAGGATGTTCTGGACGGTTTCCTTGCCGAGGTAGTGATCGATGCGGTAGAGCTGTTCTTCGGTGAAGTGCTCGTGGAGCTGATTTTCGAGGACGCGAGCGGAGGCCTGGTCGTGGCCGAAGGGTTTTTCGACGACGAGGCGGCGCCAGGCGCCGTTGGCGGATTTGGCGAGGCCGGCGCGGCCCAGGCCACCGGCGGCGGGGCCGTAGTGGGAGGGCTGGGTGGAGAGGTAGAAGAGGGCGTTGCCGGCGGTTTGGCGGGCTTTGGCGATCTCTTCGAGGCGGACGGCGAGGCGCTGGTAGAGGCCGTCGTCGGCGACGTCGCCGGAGATGTAGAAGAGGCCGCGGGCGAAGTCGTCCCAAAGGGCCTGGTCAAAGGGGCTGTTCTCGAGGAACTCTTTGACGGAGGCCTGCATTTTGTTGCGGAACTCGTCGTCGGACATGGCCGTCCGGGAGATACCGACGACGGCGAAGCCTTGGGGGAGGCGCCGTTCGAAGGCCAATCGGTAGAGGGACGGGAGTAATTTGCGCTTGGTCAGGTCGCCATTGGCGCCGAAGATAACGACGGCGCAGGAAGGGACACGGCGCTCAAACCGGAGCGGGTCCTGGAAGGGGTTGGCTTGCGCCATCCCTACAATCTACCATTCGGGATAGCCCGGCGTCTTACCGGGTTTTCTGTATCGGGAAACGAAGCGGAAAAGGGCATTTTGCGGGGGAAAACAAGATTGCGTTTTTTGCGTCATCGATTTATTTATTTTCAATGACTTACAAGCGAAAATCTGGGTTCGTTCCCGGTTCGTTTTCTAACTCTTTCCCGCTTCCGAGAGGGCCTACAAGGAGGGGGAGAGAGGATTCGTTGAGCGGACCCGTTGTCTATGGGCCCGCTCCTGTACTCATAGTACCACGCCTGTCAAGTTCGGGTGGCTATGGGAGGTCCGCACCTTCGTCGCTGACGGCAACGTCGAAGACGGCGAAGAGATTCGGGTCATAGGGGACGAGGGAGGCATGGTTGGTGACGAGGATACGGTCGTGTTCGTCGTCGAAGGCGATGTTGGCGGGGTTGGCCCAGGGCAGGGAACCGGCGGGGCCGGAGTAGAGGCGATGCTCATTGCCGTTGGGATTGAGGACGGAGATCTGGCTGGAGCCGGCGAGGGAGACGTAGAGTTTGCCGTTGTGGGCGAAGGCGATGCCGTCGGGGCCGGGGAGGGGATTGGTGGGGGTGGAGGGGTAGACGTGGAATTCGCTGAGTTGGGCGGCGGTGGGGTGAGCGACGAGGGGGAGCGAGTAGATGGCGCCGGAGAAGTCGTTGCGGATGGTGACGGCGAAGTAGACGCGTTTGCCTTTGCGGTCGATGCGGATGCCGTTTACGCCGAAGGGGAGTTGGGGATTGCCGAGGAGGCGGGGATCCTGGAACCAAACCGCGGCTGTGCCGCCGCCGGCGGGGACTTTGTAGATGATGCCGGCGAAGGTATCGGTGACGTAGAGGTTGCCGGCGTCATCGAAGGCGAGATCGTTGAGGAGGGAGTTGGGATTCTGGGGGAAGGTGGCGTAGACGGACTGGGTATTGGCGGCGTTGAGGTCCATGCGGATGATGCCGACGAAGGGTTCGATGACATAGAGTTTGTTGTCATCGCCGAAGGCGATGCAGGAGGCGGCGCGCATGCCGGCGAAGGGGTTGGAGATGGTGATGGGGAACTGGCGGGTGAGGGCGCCGTTATCGGTGTTGTATTCGAAGATCACCGGGGGGACATTGATGCCGAAGGAGGCGGGGCCGGCGACATACGCACGATGGCCGCGGACGGCGATGCCTTCGGGGTAGCCCGGCGCGGGAACGGCGGCGAAGAGGCGGGAATCGCCATTGGGGCGATGGTCACCGGCGATAGCGGGAGCGACGGAGAGCAGTAGGGCAGCCGCGGCGAGGCGGAGAGCTTGTAGGGTCATACCAGACACTGCGAAAAACGCGGGGAAAATCTTCCATGAAGATTCGATATTTTTTGCGGGGTGGCGACGGGTGTAGACTACGGGGCAATGAGAATTTCGACCGTCGTATTTGTGCTGATGATGCAGGCCGCGGCGCAGCAGGCGCATGTGAATCTGGAATGGAATCCGCAGGCGAACCGGGAGAATCTGAAGCCGTTCGGCGCGGCGGTGATTTCCCCGGAGGTGCACGCGGACCGGAGGGTGACGTTCCGGGTGCCGGCGCCGGGAGCGACGGAGGTCTCGCTGGCCGGGGGGCCGCTGCAGTTGGGGTATGCGGGGGGCGAGAAAAAGTTTGTGAAGGGGGCTGACGGGGTGTGGACGCTGACGGTGGGGCCGGTGGCGCCGAATATGTATGTCTATAAGTTGATTATTGACGGGGCGACGGTGCCGGATCCGAACAATACGATTGCGGGAGTGGGGGATCAACCGCCGTATTCGATGTTAGTGGTGCCGGGGGATGGACCGGCTTATTACGATGCGCGGGAGGTTCCGCACGGGACGGTGACGCGGCATGTGTATCATTCCGCGGTGACGGGCGGGGAGCGGGAGATGTACGTTTACGCACCGCCGGGTTATACGGGGAAGAAGAAGTATCCGGTGCTCTATTTGTTCGGGGGCAGCGGGGAGATGGCGGGGAACTGGGCGATTGAGGGTCGGGCGAACTTCATATTGGACAATCTGCTGGCCGAGGGGAAGGCGAAGCCGATGTTGATAGTGATGGCGAACAATCAGATGGTGCACCGGGGGGATCCGGGGTTCCGGGAGAAGGGTCCGGGGTTGCTGGAAAAAGATCTGCGGGAGCATATCATTCCGCTGGTGGATAAGACCTATTCGACGGTGAAGAGTCCGCGGGGGCGGGCGATGGCGGGGCTATCGATGGGCGGGGGACATACGCAGACGGTGGGATTCCGGTCTCTGGATCTGTTTGGGTCGTTTGGGATCCTGAGCGCGGGGAACCGGGAGACGGAGACGCACAGCGCGGCGTTCTTGAACGACCCGAAGGTGAATGAAAAGGTGGACTATCTGCTGGTGGGGCAAGGAACATTTGAACCGAAGGGGATGGGGCCGACGGGAGCGGGGACGGCGGCGCTGAAGGCGGCGCTGGAGAAGCATGCGGTCAAGTTTGTTTACTACGAGGGCGGGGGCGGGGCGCATGATTGGGCGACGTGGCGGCATTTACTGGCGATGAAGTTACTGCCCGAGTTATGGCGGAAGTAGGTTACGAGCAGAAGTGGGGATGGGGCGGGTGGCGCCTGGGTTGTGTGCTGGCGTTTTTGATGCTGGTAGCGACGGAGCGGATTGTGAGCTTCAAGTCCGACTTTCTGCTGGCATGGGGGCCCCTGCTGGCGGTGGGGTGGTATTTGACGGCGCTGGTGTTTGTGAATACGAGCCGGCTGCGGATTGACCGGGAGGGGGTACGTTTTACCTATGGGCCGCTGCCGTCGGGGGCGCGGGATCGTTATTTTCCTGTTTCTGAGATTGCACGGGTGTTTGTGCGGGAGTATGCGGATTTGTCGCGGTACGGGGGGTATTACAAGGCGGTGGGGATAGAGACGCGGAGCGGGTTTGCGTTTGAGTTAGACCGGGAGGAGTTGCCGGCGGCGGGGATTGGAGCGCGGGCGGCGGAGATTGCCGGGATGTTGGGGTGGACGGCGGGAGTGGCGGAGATTGCGGGGGCATTGCCGGGGCGGGATGTGCAGGGTTGGGGGGCGTGGATGCCGGTGCTGGTGGCACTGGCGGGGGGCGGGGGATGGGTGTTGTGGGTGTTTCGATGAGTATGAGGGGGGGATTTTGACAAAGCAGGTGTACCGGACTAGCCGCGGGTGGGGCGGATGGGTATTGGGACTCGTTTTCGCCGTGCCGTTTGCGGCGTTTGGGCTGGCGGTGGTGGAAATGGGCGTGGTGATGCAGTCGGCGATGCTGTATGCGGTGTTTGGGTATGTCATTGCCGTGGTTGTGGTGAACCGGAGTGACGCGGAGGTGAGTGGGGAGGGTATTGTGGTGCGGTATGGGCCGCTGCCGACGGGGGAGGGGGAGTTTCGGGTGGCGCGGAGCGATGTTAAGCGGGTGTATGTGCGGCGGCAGTCACCGGGGGCGAAGTCGTCGCGCGTTTACTGGCATGCGGGGGTGGAGACGAGGGGCGGTCAGTGGGTGGACTTGGGGGAGCCGGCCAAGGCAGAGGAAGAGGCGGAGGCGATTGCGAAGGCGTTGGGGTGGCGCGCAGGGGTGGAGCGGTTGAGCGGGGATCCGCCGCGGGGACGGGGGATGGCGCTGCGGATGAGTTTGCGGTTGGCGGCGATGCTTGTGCTGGCTGGGGTGTGGGCGGGTTGGGTGGGTTGAAATCGGGCGGAAAAGGCCGGAGATTGAACTGCGGGAAGTCGGGGTAAGGCGTTGAAAAGAAGCCACATAAAAATGGGGTCGGCCGCAGCCGACACCATTGTTTGGGGGTATGATGGGGATGTGAGGACTGTGGCCGTGCGAGGGGCGTTTTCCGGGTTTGGGGAAGTGTCCGGCGTAGGGGGGTCCGCGGGACTCGCGGGATGCTGGTTTGCACGAGGATGGCCTCATCCTTCATTCGCTGTAACGGCACGGCCAGCTCCGACACCTTACCCAATAGAGGAGAGTTTCATGAAACTCGGTCGCGTACTTCTTCCCGCCGCTGTGGTGGCGTTTGGATTCTTCGTTACGACGTCGGACGTTTCGGCGACGCCGGAAATGACTAAGAAGGAAAAGACGGCATGTAAGACGTGCCACGATGTGGCCAAGCCGACGAAAGAGGCTCCCGGACTGAATAAGACTGGCTCGTGCTACAAGAAGGGGCCGGATTTGGCGAAGTGTAAGGCCTCGTAACAGCGAAAGTCTGTTTGGAATTTGACAAGAGACCCGGGCCGGGGTGGCTTCACCCTAGCCGGGTCTCTTTCGTTTTTGGTATAGTGGCGTCGGGCGGAAACCGGTTCGGGATGGAAGGTGTAAGGCATTGAAAACAGAGGATATAAAAATGGGGTCAGGTGCACCCGGTCCCATTTTTGGGGGGCGGGGGCCGTGGGTGGGGAAGGGGATGGCGGTGATGACGGGCGTTGTGCTGGCATTGGGCATTCTGGCGATCAGCGAACGGAGCACGCCGCGGAAATGGACGGCGGCTGTGCCGGGGATCGTGCTGGGCGGGTACCTGGTTTGCGTGATGTGGCGGAATCAGGTGACGGTTTCGGCGGGGCCGATTGGGGTTCGGAAAGAGAATGGGCCGCTGCCAGGGCCGGAACGGCTGCGGGTGATACCGCGCGAGGAGATCGCACGAGTTTATATCCGGAGCTTTACAGTGACGGGAAAGTACGGCGGGCGGTTCCGGACCGTCGGCGTGGAGACGAAAGACGGCGATAATCTGGACCTGATGGCGAGTTGCCCGCCCCATCCGGGGATGGCGGAAGAGGCCCGGAAACTGGCGGCGGCGCTGGGATGGACGGAGGGAGTGACGGAGTTGGCCGAACAAGGGAAACGACGGTGGCGATGGGCGGGGGTGGCGCCAATTCTGCGGCTTGTGGGGGCGGTTGGGGCGTGCGCGGCGTGGGCGCTGGCGATCACGGGATGGTAAGGCATCAAACAAGCCGGGCGTGGGGCGGTTGGTTTCTGGCGGTGTGTCTGCTGCCGATGCTGATCGGGCCTGGGATGGTGGTGATCCAAAATCGGCGAATCCCGGAGGCGATCCCCGGGCTTCTCCTTTTCGCCTATGTGCTGGCGGTGGTAGCGCGGAACCGGACCTATGCCGAAGTGAGCGAGGAGGGTGTGGTGGTGCGGTATGGCCCGCTGCCGACCGGGGAGAAAGAGTACCGAATGGGGCGGGATGAGATCGCGGAGGTCTATGTGCGGCGGGTGGAGATATCGGGGCGGCCGAAGCGGGTGTACTGGCTGGCCGGGGTGGAGACGAAGGGCGGCGAACGGGTGGACATCGGGGAAGGGGTGAGCGGGGAGGCGGAGGCGGCGGCGATCGTGAAGGCGCTGGGATGGAAGAGCGGGATAGACCGGTCGGACCGTCGTTCGGCACGGTGGTCGCCAATGAAGCTGCGGGTGGGATTGCGATTGGCAGCGGCGGCGGGGCTATGCGGGTTGTGGGCCGCCTATGTTTAAGCCAGGAGCGCAGGGACGAGTTTGCCATGGACGTCGGGGAGATTGACGTCGCGGCCGCCGAAGCGGTAGGTGAGCTTGGCGGGGTCGAGGCCGAGCAGATGGAGGATGGTGGCGTGTAAGTCGTGGACGGTGGTGATGTTTTCGACGGCGTGGTTGCCTAGTTCGTCTGTCGCACCGTAGATGAGGCCGCGTTTGACGCCGCCGCCGGCCATCCAGATGGTGAAGCCGAAGGGGTGATGGTCGCGGCCGTCGCCGTTACCGGTGTCTGGGGTGCGGCCGAATTCGCCGGCCCAGAGGATGAGGGTTTCTTCGAGGAGGCCGCGAGACTTGAGGTCCTTGATGAGTGCGGTGACGGCCTGATCGGTGACGAGAGCGTTGGTCTGGTGGCCTTCGCGGAGTTTGTCGTGCTGGTCCCAGGTGCCGTTGTTGCCGCCGTAGAGGTTGGGGGGCGTGATTTCGACGAAGCGGACGCCGGATTCGATGAGACGGCGGGCGCGGAGGCACTGGAGGGAATAGGCGCGCTGGTGCTCGTTTTTGCTGTTGAGGCCGTAGAGTTCCTTGGTTGCCGCCGACTCCTTGTCGAGGTTGAGGACGTCAGGGGTGAGGGCTTGCATGCGGTAGGCCATTTCCGCATTTCTGATGGCGGTTTCGACGGCGTCGTGGCGGTGGGTTTGTTTGAGGAAAGCCTGGTCCTGGAGGGCGAGGGCTTCCATTTGGGCGCGCTGGATGGCGTCCGGGGAGGCGGGGACAATGTTTTCGACGGGGACTCCTTCGGCACGGACGGACATGGCCTGGTGTGTGGCGGGAAGGAAGCCGTTGGAGAAATTTTCCAGACCGCCGGGGGGATTGTCGCCGTGATTGAGGAGTAAGTAGCCGGGTAAGTTCTTGTTTTCGCTGCCGAGGCCGTAGTTGACCCAGGAGCCGATGGAAGGGAAGCCGCCGAAGTTACGACCGGTGTGGAGGAAGATATTGGCGCGGGCGTGGAGGGGGAACTCCGATTTCATGGAGCGGACGACGCAGAGATCGTCGGCGACGGTGGCGATGTGGGGGAACAGTTCACTGACGGTGAGGCCGGACTGGCCGTACTGTTTGAACTTCCAGGGGGAGCCGAGGAACTTGCGTTTGGGGCCGGCGACGTAGCTTTCCAGTTTGGCTTGCTGGCCGTCGAGTTCGGTGAGTTTGGGTTTGGGGTCGAAGGAGTCCATGTGGGAGACTCCGCCGGGCATGAAGAGGAAGATGACGTTTTTGGCTTTGGGCTTTTGGACGGGCTGGGAGTGGAGGGCTTGGAAGGCGAGATAGCCGAAGCCGTTGGAGGCGCGTTGGAGGAGTTGGCGGCGGGTCATCTGCTTGGGGTTATTTTATGTTGCGGGGAGGGGGGAATGCACGGGGTATGTTGTTGGCGGGCGGAGGGGCCGTGCTTGCCCGAGGGGTGGAGTTCGGGCGTCTTTGGGGGACAGCCGTGCTGCATGGGTGTGCGGTTGGGGTGTCCGTGCTTGTCCCGGCTGTCCCCCGAGGGGGGGAGGGGGGAGGGGGAGGTGAGGGACTGGGGGCCTTCTCCCGAGGGGGGATTGGGGGCTTTCCCCTGAGGGGGGATTGGGTGAATGAGGGTATCGATTGGCGAGGCCCGATCGCCAGTCGGCGGTCTACCGGTCAATGGAGATAGAGGAATTGCTTGGAGTTGAAGAGGGTGTGGGCGAGGGTAGGCCATGGATCGGGGCCGAGTTTCTCGGCGAGGGATTTGTAGGCCTGGACCTCGGATGCGGTGGGAGGACGGAGGAGGGCGGTTTCAAACATCGTGGTCAAGCGCTGTTCGAAGGTCCCGGGGGGAAGACGATCGGCCCAGTGGCGGGCTTGCTGGTGGACGAAGGGGTCGTTCAGCATGGCCAGGGATTGGGTGGGCACATTCGTGGCGTCGCGGTTGCCGCGGGTTTGGAGAGGGGCGGGGAAGTCGAAAATTTCGAGGAATTTCGGGCCTTCCATGCGGGTGACCTTGAGGTAGATGCTGCGGCGGCCATCGCCATCGAGGGGGCCCTGGAAGAGGCGGCGGTGGGCGGTGGGTTCTTTCCGGCGAGGCTGGATGCTGGGGCCGTACATGGTCTCGTCGAGGCGGCCGGAGACGGCGAGGAGGGTGTCGCGGATGGCTTCGGCTTCGAGGCGGCGGACCTGGTTTTCGGCCTGGAAGGCCTGGGTCAGGAGGAGTTCGCGGATGAGTTTCTTGGTCGACCAGTTGTTGGCGAGGAAGGTGTTGGCGAGGTGATCGAGCAGATCGGGGTTGGCGGGGGGATCGGTGAGTCGGCCGAAGTTGTCGGTTGGTTCGACGAGGCCTTTGCCGAAGACGTGACGCCAGATGCGGTTGACGTAGACGCGGGCGGTGAGAGGGTTTTGGGGGCTGGCGATAGCCTCAGCCATTTGGAGGCGGCCGGAGTGGGAGGTGTCAACCGGCCGGAGGGATTCGGGGAGGAGGGAGAGGAAATGGCGAGGGGCGGAGCGGCCGGGGTTGAGGGCGTTGCCGGAGAGGAGAATGGGGTGATCGGTGCCGGGGTCGACGTCAGCCATGGCATTGGCGACGGCGGGGGCGGGGAGAGCGGAGTCCAGTTGCTGGTACTCGGCGGCGAGGGGGGCGGGGATATCCGGAGTGAGCACCTTGTTGTTGAGGGCCCAGTTGAGGGCATGGATATCGGCTTCGGTGGCCTGACCGGCGCTCCAGGCACGGATGGCGGCGGCGATGGGATGCTGGACGGTTTCCGGTTTGGGAGCGTCGTCCTCGTTGTGGTACCAGGCGCGGGTGACGACGAACCAGGAGCGGGCGGTTTTCTCGTCGGGGTTGGTTTTGAACTTGCCGGGGCGTTCGGGGAGGCGGGGGTTGTCGGTGAGGGTGTTCAGTTCGAGGTAGGTTTTCAGCGGCTGGTCGTTGCGGGTGGGCACCTTTTCGAGGTGGAGGTTCTGGCCTTCGATGAGTTTGTGGTCCTCGCCGATGACGCAGTGGTCCATGACGGTGCGGTGGGCGGCGGCGTTGGCGCCGGCGGACTCAATAGAGAGGAACTTCTTATCGCGGGGGAGGATGGGGGAGCGGAGGGTGCCGTTCCATTTGGCGGTGACCTGGTTGGTGGCCAGGCCGTTGGGGAAGA
Source organism: uncultured Solibacteraceae bacterium (assembly GCA_964430625.1). Classification (GTDB taxonomy): domain Bacteria; phylum Acidobacteriota; class Terriglobia; order Bryobacterales; family Bryobacteraceae. The sequence goes on along the minus strand of CAYSFR010000026.1, from coordinate 42,432 downwards.
TGATTTCGATCTTATCCGGGCCGAGGGCGAAATCGCCGGCGCGGACGGGGGAGAGGCCGAGGCCGGAGGCCGACCAACCGGGAGGGATGCCGCGGGAGAAATCGATGTGGGGGGCGGGGAGTTGGGGGACGGGGGCGGTTTGGGCTTCGGCTTCGCGGAGCCAGCGTTCGACGAGGGCGGATTTGATTTTTGCTTTGAGAGCGGCGATGTTGGGCGGGGTGGCGTGGTTGAGGGTTTGGACGACGGGGCGGGAGCTATTGATGATGCCGTAGAGGGCGTAGTAGTCGGCGGTAGGGATGGGGTCGAATTTGTGGTCGTGGCAGCGGGCGCAGGAGACGGTGAGGCCCTGGAAGGACTTAGTGAGGGTATCGATCTGGTTGTCGACGACGTCGGTGCGGATTTCGCGGAACTGGTTGCAGTTGTCGTGGCCCATTTCGCCGAAGCGCCAGAAGGCGGTGGCGAGGGTGGACTCGTTCTGATTGTTGAAGAGGCGGGGGGAGGGGAGGAGGTCGCCGGCGACGTGTTCGCGGATGAACTGGTGGAAGGGGAGGTCCTGGTTGAAGGCGCGGATGAGGTAATCGCGATAGCGCCAGGCGCCGTGGATCTCGTAGTTCCATTCGTAGCCGTAGGTTTCGGCGAAGCGCATGAGGTCGAGCCAGTGGCGGGCCCATTTTTCGCCGTAGCGGGGGCTGGCGAGGAGGGCGTCGATGTAGTTGGGCCAGGCGTTGGGGGCGGGGTTGTTGAGGAAGGCGTTGAGAACTTCGGGTTTGGGGGGGAGGCCGGTGACGACGTAGGCGGCGCGGCGGGCGAGGGTGCGTTTATCGGCGGGTTTGGAGGTGGTCTTGAGGAAGGCGTCGATGGGTTGCGGGGGAACCTTTTTGAGGGGCTGGAAGGCCCAGTGCGGGGGGCGGGCGTCCTTGATGGGTTGGGCGTTGGGCCAGGGGAAGCCGGCATGAAGCCACTGTTCGATGGCGGAGGCTTCGGCGGGGGAGAGGGGCCCGGCGGGGGGCATTTTGAGGGGGCCGGCGTGGCGGATGGCGGCGGGGATGAGAGCGGCGGCGGGGCCGCGCTGACCGCCCTTGGAAATGGCTTCGCGGCTATCGAGGCGGAGGTCGGAGTATTGATTGGCGGGGCCGTGGCAGGCGTAGCATTTGGCGGCCAAAACGGGACGGACCCGGCTTTCAAAGAAAGCCGGGTCCGTGGGTTTATCCTGAGCGGTCGCGGATAAGGCGAAGACGGTCAGGAGGAAGAAGCGCATGTTTAGAATTGTAGATTCAAACCGAGCTTCAGGAAACGGGGCAAGTTACCCTGCACCGGGTTGAGGCGGCCGAAGGCGGCGTTGGTAACGTCGACCGACTGGATACCGGTGAACCAGGGGTGGTTCATGGCGTTGACGGCTTCGAACTTGAACTGCGCCTTGAATCGTTCGTGGATCGGGAACATTTTCGAAATGGAAGCGTCCCAATTCTGGTAGCCAGGAACGCGAACATCGGAGAATCGCAGGGGGAAGTTGCGGAGCGTGAAGGGTTCCTGCGCGGGCACGAGGCGGCCGGTGGCGGAGTTGCGCCACAGGTCGGTGTTGAAGTACTGGCCCATGGTGGGGTTGTCGAGCGCGGCGCTACCAGGGGTGACCTGGGCGGCGTTCGGGTAGGCGATGTTGGAACCCTTCATGTAGGTCATATTGACGTTGAGTTCCCAACCGCCGACGAGGAGGTCGGCAGCCTTGTTCAAATTGGTGCCGATCGGTTTTCCCTTGCCGATGGGCAACTGCCAGACGGCGGCCAGGTTGAACTTCCGGGGAATGTCAATCTGATCGGCTGACTGTTTGACGAGTTGCGAGCTGTAGGGGTCGGCAACGTTAAAGTCCTGGATATTGAGGAAGCTGACCTGTTCCAGGGTTTTGGCACCGGTGTAACTGGCGAGGAACGTGAGACCGGCGGAGAAGCGTTTGGAAGCCTTCAACTGGAAGCTATCGTAGCGCTGCTTGCCGATGGGGAGGTTGTTGATGGTTAGCGGCGTGTATTGCGGGAAGGTGAATAGCAAGGTCTGCCGGGTGATGGTAGCGCCGTTGAGGGCCGCGTTGTCGGGGATGAGGCCACGCATGGGGTTCGGCACCTGCGTGTTGTAGTAGGCGTTGTCGATGGCGCCGGTGGAAGTCCGCCGGCCCAACTCGCTGGCCGGGATATAATTCGCGTTGGAGTTGATGGGCAACTTCCGGGTGATATTTCCAACGTAGGCGGCTTCGACGAGAACTCCGCCACCGAGTTCGCGCTGAATGTCGAACGAGTATTGGTGAGAGTAAGGCAAGGGACGATCCTGCCAATTCACGGCAAGACCCTGGCCGAGGAAGCTGGCCGCACCTCGTGAATTGCCCACCGCGGGCAGGAGTTGGCCGTTGACCTGATTGGCGAAGGGGTTGGCGAGGGTAACGGCGGGGGTCAGGTTGTTGACGGTCACGACAGCGTTGGTCCGCTGGCTGTACCCCTGGTTGGCGCCGGTGGCGTTCTGGCCGAGGTAGAAGAGGCCATAGCCGCCGCGGATGACCCACTTATCGGCGGGGCGGAAGGCGAAGCCGACGCGGGGGGCCCAGTTGTTCTTATCGGGGATGAAGGAACCGCGCGGAGTCCCGCCGAGGTTGGCGAACTGAACGGCACCTTTGAGATTCAGTCCGGCAGCCTGGGCCGCGATTGGGCTGGCGGCGGCAAAGTCGAGCGACTGGACCATGCGGTCAAAACGTTCGACGGCGGGCGATTCATAATCCCAACGCAGGCCGAGGTTCAAGGTCAGGCGATTGGTGATTTTGAAGTCGTCCTGGAAGAAGCCGGCGTAGAAGTAGTTGGAGAAGGCCGGGTCGATGTTGCGGTCTACGAATGCGGCAGTGGGGTAGCCGAGGAGGAACGTGGCGAATTCATCGCCGGAAGTGGCGTCGGCCTGGGTGGAGAGGCGCTGGGTCCAATTGCGGCCGAAGTTGAACTGACCGGAGGAAACGCCGGGGTTCACGTTGTTATTGTTGTAGCGGCGGACTTCGGCGCCGAACTTGATGAAGTGGCGGCCGATGACCTTGTTGATGTTCGGCTGGACCGTGTATGTGTCGTAGTTGCCGGAATTGGCGACCGAGTTTGAGCCAATGGGAGCATACGCAGCGCCAAAGTCGAAGCGGGGGAAGGCGAGTTTTGTGTACTGGCCGACGAGGTCGCTGGCAAAGCCGAGTTGGCGGGGATCGAAACCGGCGCCGTAGGAGCTACCCGAGGATTCTTCCCAGCGATTGAGGCCGAGGCGAAGATCGAAGGTGGTGGTAGGGTTCACCGTGGAGGTCCAGTTGAAGCCGAAAGTTCTTCCGTTCCGGTTCAATGGGGCATTCCCGGTGGGTTCCGCCGGATTGATGTCGCTGACGTTCTGGATATAGACAAGGCCGCGATATTCGGCGAACGGATTCTGGCCGTAGCGGAAATTGGTGTTGTTCTTGGAATTGACCTGATAATCGAGGCGGCCGCCCCACTGAAACATGTCGGCGACCCAGCGGGACGGGAAGGGGTAGTTTTGGATCTGAGCGGGACCGACGCCGGCGGAGGTTGGGCCGGGGACGTACTTGAGCGCGGCAGTGGCGATAGGGCTGATGCGATTTGCCGGGATGATGTTGCCAGGGAACGGAGTGCGGGTGCCGTTTGTAACGGTGGTGAGCGGGTCGTAGATTTCGACGAGGGCGTTCTGGGCATTGCGCCGGGTGGAGAAGTTACCGGTGCGCCATTCATTGGCAGCGACGGTCTGGACGCCAGGGTCGGCGGAGCGCTGCCGCATGGACTCGTGAGAAAGCGTCCAAAAGAGCTTGTTGCGGCCGTCAAGAACTTTGGGAATAAAGATGGGACCAGAGAGGAAGAAGCCGTAGGCGTTGATATTCTGGGGTGATTTCTTGATACCGGCGGCGTTGAGCTCGGTCTGATTGGCATTCAGGTTTTCAGCCTGGAAGTACTCAAACAAGTTGCCGTGGAGTTGGTTGGTACCGGACTTGGTGACCATGGTGACGATACCGCCACCGGTACGGCCGTATTGCGCGTCGTAGGTATTGGTTAGCACCTTGAATTCCTGGACGGATTCCATGGTGGGGACGTGGATGACAGTACGGGAGGAGCGGACGTTAGACATACCGTCGAGGAGGACTTCATTTTCACCGGAGCGGCCGCCGTTGACGGAGAAGCCTGTGGTGCCGGCGATGTCGAAGGAGCGGAGGTAGCGCCATCCGCCGGCCTTGAAGACGCCGGGCGCGGCCCAGGCGATCTGGAAGGGGTTGCGGCCCTGGGTGGGGAGGTTGGCGATCAGCTGGTTGTTGAGAGCCGTATCGCGGTTGGCGGTTTCGGTCTGGAGTTGGGAGATGGTGGCGTCGACAGTGATGGAGTCAGAGACGGCACCGACCTGCAACTGGATGTCGAGGCGGGCTTTGTCGAGGGACTGGAGGACGACGTTGTCGCGGACAACGCGTTTGAAGCCATCCTTTTCGACGCTGATGGTGTAGGCAGTAGGTTCGAGGAGGGGGGTGGAATAGAGGCCGCTATCGTTGGATTCGGACACAATGGCCGTGTTCTTGGCCTTGTTGGTGACAGTGATCTTGGCGGCGGGGATTGGCGCGCCGGAAGGATCGGTGATGATGCCAGAAAGGCTGGCGCGGACTTCTTGTGCGGACAGGGACGATGCTGCAAACAGGCACGCGAGTGCCAGCTTGATTATGGGTGATCGATTCATTTGTACTCCAAAGCGTAGAGGTTCCAGACGTGGAACCAGATGCAAGCATCATATCGCAGAACCTGAACATGAGCGAGCAAAGGGAGAAGTCCCTAGTATTTTGGGTTCAGTACCTGACGCGGCGGGGGATGGGACTGGTTCGGGTACTGAATCGCCATGGTGGAACCTGCGGTTTACGGCGTAATTTTGGGTATGCGAAACCGAATCGAGGCAACGACACCATGGGTCATACTTTGGCTGTGATGTTTGAGGCCGTCGCCCAATTGCTGCACCAGTCGATTGACCCGGTGCCGGAGCGGGTATTTCATTTGATGTCGGGGCTGGTATTGATCGCGATCGGGATGCGTTTGCGGCGGAGTTTCGAGTAGGTTAGCGGCGGAGGCGGGCGAGAATGGGTTCGATGGGGAGAGCCTGGACGGTGCGGCCGTTGCCGGTGGTAGTGGTGGCTTGGGTGAGAGAGTTGATGATGGCCTCTTCGGTAGCCTCGATGACGGCGGCGAAGAGGGGGGACATGGCTTCGTTGGAGAGCGGGGGAGCGGGGTTGGGGGTGGAGAAGGCGATGGCGTAGTCGCCGGAGCCGTTGGAGGCTGCCGAACCGGTACGGCCGAGGCCGAGCATGGTGCGGGCGGCGAGGCGCTGCAGGTTGCGGGGGGAGCAGGGGGCATTGGTGGCGACGACGATCATGATCGAACCGTCGGCATCGGCCTGGGGTTGGATGTCATCGATGGGGACGCCGTTGATGGTGAGGCGTCCGCCGAAGTTGGACTGAACGAGGACGCCGACGGTGTGGGGACCGGCCATGCGGGAGGAAGTCCCGATGCCGCCTTTCCAGCCGAAGGCGATGGTGCCGGTACCGGCGCCGACGGAGCCTTCTTCGACGGGGCCGTCCTTGGCCGACTGGATGGCGCGGAAGACTTCGTCGTGGCCGACGGCGCGGGCGCGGATATCGTTGAGGGCGCCGTCGTTGGTTTCACCGACGACGGGGTTGATGGAGCGGACGTTTTCGTTGCCCGGGAGGGAGAGCATGTAGTCGAGGAGGGCGTCGGCGGCTTTGAAGGCGTTGAGGGTGGCGGCGAGGAGGATGGGGGTTTCGATTTCGCCGAGTTCATTGACCTGGGTGGAGCCGATGAGTTTGCCGAAGGCGTTGCCGACGTGGACGGCACCGGGGACTTTCTGGCGGAAGAGGTTACCGGAGTGGGGAAGGATGGCGGTGACGCCGGTGCGGATGCGATCGCCGCGGACGATGGTGGCGTGGCCGACCTTTACGCCGGGAACGTCGGTGATGGCGTTGAGGGGGCCGGTGGGGAAGGTACCGAAGACGATGCCGGACTGGCGCAGGCGCATGGGTTAATTGTCCTTTGTGGAGGGGCGGGTGGGGAAGGCGGATTCGAGTTCGGCGTAGAGGGTAAGGACCGGGTGTGCGGTGAGGCGGAGGCTGTCGAGAAGTTTGGGGAATTCGTTGCCGTGAAGGGAGCGTGTGAGTTCGGCGATTGCTTCGAGTTGGGAGAACCAGACGAGGGGATCGATGTGGGGGGCACTGGCGAGGAGGAAGGAGAGGAACTGGTTGAGGGCGCGCTGGCGGGTGGGTCCGGCGGGGGCGGCCATGAGGACGCCGGACCAGAGTTGGGACTGGCGGTAGAAGAACTCGATGTCGGATTCGCTGGCGGAGCGGGTGCGGCGTTCGATGGACTGGATGTACTGCTGCATGAGTTCGCGCCATTCGGGGGTGTTTTTCTCGGTTTCGGAGAGGGCGCGGGACTGGTTGCCGAAGAGAAGTTGTTTGAAGAGAGAGGCCTGGTGGCGGGTGTCCTCGTTGTCGGCGAAGGGCTGCAACTCGGCGGGTTCGGGGGTGCCCGCGGGTTTGAGGAGTTCCGGGGGGAGGGGCGGGGACTGGGAGGAGTTGAAGAGTTCGAAGGCGTCGAGACGGGCCTGTTGCTGGGGGCCGGGGACGGTGGATTCGGTGCAGGCGGGGGCGGAGAGGCCGTTGGTCATCCAAGTACGCCAGGCTTCGGCGAGGGGGGCGGTAGGGCGCTGGTGGGACTCGAGGACGGTGAGCAGGTGTTTGATTTTGCGGGGTGCGGAGAAGAGGGCGGCGTTGAAGGCGCGGGCCGAAGGGGGGAGTGCGGCGAGGCGGGCGGCGAGGGCGCCCGAGAGGGTGTCGAGGTCTTCGGGTGAGTTCTGGCGCTGGAAGATGAGGTCAATGGCGGGGGCGATTTCGGCGTGGGAGGAGATGGTTTGGATGAGGGGGAGGGGGGCAACTTGGGCGCGGGCGGCGGCCTGGTACCAGGCGGAAGGGTCGTCGAGGAGGGCGTCCCTGCAGGAGGGGGTAGCGGGGGAGGGGCGGGGGATATTGGCGAACTCGGACTTGGGGAGGCGGGCGAGGGCGCGGGCGGACAGGGAGAGGGCGTCGAGGTTCTGGGAGTAGGCGGTACTCCAGAGCATGGCCTGATTGTCGACGGCGACGATGCCGGGGGCGAGACGTTTGGGGAGGGGGTGGCGGGCCGCTTTGGCAAGGGAGAGGGCTTCGGCGGCGAGATCGAGCTTCCAATCGGCGGTGGGGATGGAGTTGGAATCGAGAATCTGGAGGAGGGCGCGGGCGGCGAATTCGGGCGGGGCGGAGCGGGCGAGTTCGGTAAGTTGGAAAAGCTGGGGGTAGGCGGCGCGGCGCTGCTGGTTTACGGAGGGCTGGGCAGCGAGGACGGGAACGAGAAGAAGGGCGGCGAGGAGACGCACCCTTTCAGGGTAGCTTGGCGTATTGGAGTTCGTAGAGGCGCCAGTAGATGCCGCGCTGGGCGATGAGTTCGGCGTGGGTTCCGTTCTCGATGAGCTGGCCTTTGTGGAAGGCAAGGATGCGGGAGGCCGACTGGATGGTGGAGAGGCGGTGGGCGATGACGATGGCGGTGCGTCCGGTGAGGAGTTCGCGCTGGGCGTCGCGGATCTTGATTTCGGTTTCGGTGTCGACCGAGGAGGTGGCTTCGTCGAGGATGAGGACCTTGGGCTGATGGGCGAGGGCGCGGGCGAAGCTGATGAGCTGTTTCTGGCCGGTGGAGAAGTTGGCGCCGCGTTCGGCGACGGGTTCGGAGAAGCCTGCCGGGAGGCTGTCGATGAAGGAAAGGAGGTTGACGCGTTCGGCGGCCTGGCGGATGTGGGTTTCCGTGAGGCCAGGGGTGCCGAGGGTGATGTTGGCACGGATATCGCCGGTGAAGAGCCACGGGTCCTGGAGAACGATGGCGAAGAGGGCACGGAGGTGAGAGGGATCGAACTCGCGGATATCGATGCCGCCGACGCGGATGTGGCCGCGCTGGATGTCGTAAAAGCGGAGGAGGAGGTTGGTGAGGGTGGTTTTGCCGGCGCCGGTGTGGCCGACGATGGCGACGGTTTCCCCGGGGCGGATGGTAAAGCTGACATCGCGGAGGACCCAATCCTCGGCTTTGTAGGCGAACCAGACGTTTTCGAAGGTAATCGTGGTGTCGGCGGGGATGGGCTGGGGGTGGGGCGGGGCCTGGACGGCGGGTTGGGTATCGAGGAGTTGGAAGATGCGTTCGCTGGCAGCGGAGGCGGCCTGCAGGACGTTGTATTTCTCGCTGAGGTTCTGGATGGGGCCGAAGAAGCGGATGGCGAGTTGGAAGAAGGCGACGACGGTGCCGAGGGAGGCGGCGCCGGTGGGTACGGAGTAGCCGCCGTAGATGAGCAGGCCGGCGAGGGCGAGCATGGAGAAGAATTCGACGATGGGGTAGAACCAGCCGTAGGCGTGGATGGAGTCTTTATAGGCGTCGGTGTGGTCGCGGTTGATGACGTCGAAATCGGTGCGGCTGCGGGCTTCGCGATTGAAGAGCTGGACGACGGCGATGCCGTTGATGTGTTCCTGGAGGAAGGCGTTGATGCGGGCGACGGCGGTGCGAATGCGGCGGTTGGAGGCGGCGACTTCGGTGCGGAAGCGCATGGTGGCGAAGAAGATGAGAGGGGCTGCGGCAAGGACGATGAGAGTCATGCCGGGACTCAGGGAGAGGAGGATGGCGAGGAGCCAGAGGAGCATGAGGAGATCGCCGAGGATGGCGACAAAGCCGGAGGCGAAGAGTTCGTTGAGGGTATCGACATCACTGGTGACGCGAGTGACGACGCGGCCGATGGGGTTGCGGTCAAAGTAGGCGATATCGAGACGGTGGAGGTGGGCCATGAGGTCGCGCCGGAGGTCGAACATGGCGTGCTGGGCGGTGCGATTCATGAGCAGGGACTGGCCGAACTCGGAGAGGAGGGTGAGGACGACGAGGGAGAGGTAGGCGATGGAGAGGAGGGTGAGGCCGTGATAGGGATCGTCGGGGAGGGCGAAGGGAAGCGGGGTGGTGGGGGTGCGGGTGAAGTAGCGATCGACGGCGTGGCGGGTGAGGAGGGGGCCGAGGGAGTCAAAGAGGCCGCGGAGGGCGACGAGGACGAGCGTGGCGGCAACGGTGCCCTTATAGGGACGGAGGTAGGCGGCCAGACGGCGCAGCAGGCGGCCATCGTAGAGCTTGCCAATGGGTTCGTCTGCCTGCACCATATTCAGTTTAGCGTGGGGCTGATAGGCTGGTTAATGAATGGATGGAGTGATTGTTGTTGACAAGCCATGCGCTTGGACATCCCACGACGTAGTGGGGAAGATGAGACGGATTGCCGGGACGCGCCGCGTAGGGCACCTGGGCACGCTGGACCCGATGGCAACGGGGGTGTTGCCACTGGTGCTGAACCGGGCGACGCGACTGTCGCAGTTTCTGATGAAAGCCGATAAAGTCTACGAGGCCGAGGTGCGGTTCGGGTATGCGACGAACACCTACGATGCCGAGGGGCATGCGACGAGCGAAGCGGTGGAGGTGACGCTGGACGCCGGGACGGTGGAGCGGGCCTTGGATGCGTTTCGCGGGGAGTTGATGCAGACGCCGCCACCGGTTTCGGCCAAGAAGATCGATGGCGTTCCGGCGTATAAGCTGGAGCGGAAGAACAAGCCGGTGGAGTTGGCGGCGGTACCTGTGACGGTTTACTCGCTGGAGATGACGGAGTGCGCGGGGACGACGGCGCGGTTGCGGATCCATTGCTCTTCGGGGACCTATGTGCGGAGCATTGCGCACGAATTAGGTTCGGCGCTGGGGTGCGGGGCGCATCTTTCGGCATTGCGGCGGACACGGGCGGGGTCGTTCACGATTGAGCAGGCGCGGACGCTGGAGGAGTTGGCGGCGATGGCCGGGGAGGGGCGGTTTGCCGAGGCGGTGGTACCGGCGGCGGCGCTGTTGCCCGATTTTCCGGCGGAGAGGGTGGATGTGGCGACGGCGACGATGATCCGGCAGGGGCGGGATTTCCGGGTATCTCCGTTCCGGGTGCGGAACGGGTCCCCGTTTGTGCGGGCGTTGGATGGGGACGGGGAGTTGGTGGCGATTGGGGAGATGGTGATGCCGAACCTGTATCATCCGATGTTAGTTCTGTAAATTTGCGGAACATTTCGGCTGCCTATTTCGTAGCGGTAGGTTAGGAGAAAATCGATGCGGCTGATTGCGGTGGCGCTGTTGCTTTGGAGCATGGGCATGATGGGCTGTTCGCACCGGGACCGTCACCGGGCGCACCGCGAGTTGCATGAGGCGAAGGAAGAGGTACGGCGGGCGCTTGTGGAGGTGCGAGATGATCTGCGCCGGGCGAGGGAAGAGGTACGGGAGGATTTGCGCCATGCGGCGCGCGATGTGAGGATTGACGTGGCGGAGGCCCGGCGAGATGCCTGGCGAACGGCCGAGGAGGCGCGCCGGGATGCCCGGCGGGCAGCCGAAGAGGCACGAACGGAAGCGCGTCGGGCAGCGGAAGAGGCGAGGCGGGAGGCCGCTCGGGCGCGACGTGATATCGAACGGGAGTTAGGACACTAGCTGCAGAGACCTGGTGGTGGCCAGTCGGCTAGCGGGCTGGCCGGGCTCCGCGGCTACTGACTGCCCTTTTTCTTCTCTACCCACCCCTCTTTATTCACTTGCCGGCCGCGGCCGATGCCGAGGGCGCCACCGGGAACGGGATCGGTAATCACTGAACCGGCGGCAATATAGGCGCCGTCTGCCAGGGTGACGGGAGCGACGAGGGTGGCGTTGCTGCCGACGAAAACTCCGGCGCCGATGGTGGTGGGGTGTTTGTGCTTGCCGTCGTAGTTGCAGGTGATGGTTCCGGCGCCGATGTTGGTCTTGGGCCCGATGGTGGAGTCACCGAGGTAAGCCAGGTGGTTGGCCTTGGCGCCGTCGGCCATAGCGGTGTTTTTCAGTTCGACGTAGTTGCCGATATGGACGTGGGCGCCGACGCGATTTTTCAGACGCAGCCGGGCGAAGGGTCCGATCCGGGCCTCGGTGCCGATTTCGGTATCGTCGATGACGCAGTAGGGCTCGATGTTGACGCCATCGGCGATGGTGCTGTTGGCGATGACCGAGCCGGCGCCGATGCGGGCGTTGCTGCCGATGCGAGTTTTTCCAAGGAGGCGGGTATTGGGTTCGACGATGGTATCGGCGCCTATGGTGACGTCGACATCGATGGAAACGGATTCGGGACGTTCGATCGTGACGCCGTCGAGCATGAGCTGGGTGGATTTGCGGGCGCGGAAGAGGCGGTCGACTTCGGCGAGTTCGACTTTGGTGTTGATACCGAGGAGTTCGGAGGAGTCGGTCATGATCTGGCCGTCGACGCGGTGGCCATGGGCGCGGAGGATCTCGACCATGTCGGTGAGGTAGAACTCGCCGGCGGGGTTATTTGTGGTGATGGAATCGATGTGGCGCCAGAGGAGTTCGGCGTCGAAGCAGTAGATGCCGGAGTTGATTTCGCGGATAGCGCGCTGGGATTCCGTGGCGGCCTTAAACTCGACGATGGCTTCGACGGAGCCATCGAGTCCGCGGATGATGCGGCCATAGGCAGCGGGGTCGTCGAGTTCGGCGGTGAGGACGGTGGCGGCGGCGTTGCCGGAGACCTGTTGCATGATGAGGCGGGCGAGGGTGGCTTCCGAGAGGAGGGGGACATCGCCATAGAGGACGACGAGGTGGCCATCGGAGGGGGCGGCTTCGCGGGCGCAACGGAGCGCATGGCCGGTGCCGCGGGGGACATCCTGGAGGGCGGTCCGAATGCCATAGGGGGCGACGGCGGCCGAGACGCGGTCCGACTGGTGGCCGACAACGGCGACGATGCGGTCCGGCGGGGCGATGGTAAGCGCTGTGCGGACGACGTGTTCGACGAGCGTAAGTCCGCCGGCGCGGTGGAGGACCTTGGTGGTCTGGGACTTCATGCGGGTGCCGAAGCCGGCCGCGAGAATGACAACCGAAAGAGGGGAGGACATGGGAGCGTTAACCTTTATGATGCCGCAGGCGGCAGGGCCATGAGTTGGCGGCGGCGGCGGCCGAGGCGGGCGAGTTTGATGACGAGAGCGGCGGTGCGTTCGGGGCTATGGCGGATGCGGGGGCCGGAATCGGCCAGATCGGCTTCGAGGACACGGACGCCCATGGCATGGAGGCGGTCGTGGTCGACGGTGACCGGGAGGGCGCGGTTGGCGGCATAGCGACGGAGGGCGGCATGCTGGAGAGGGGCGTCGTTGACGATGACGTAATCGAGGAGGCGGCTGGCCTTGCCGTTGCGGATGCCGGCATGGCGGAGGAGGGCGTCCACATGGTCAGCGGCGGTGAAGTTGACGGTTTCACCGGGTTGGCCCATGAGGTTGGTGATGTAGGCGCGGACGCCAGTGGCTTTGGCGATTTCGCGGGGGATGCTGCGGATAAGGAGGTTCGGGATGACGCTGGTGAACAGGGAGCCTGGGCCGAAGGTGATGAGGTCGGCTTGCCGGATGGCCTCCAGGGATTCGCGGAAGGGTTGGGGGCTGCTGGGGAGGATGCGGATACGCTCGATGGGGCTGCGGCTCTTGCTGATGTTGGATTCGCCTTTCAGAATCCGGCCGTCGGTCAACTGGGCTTCGAGGACGACGTTTTCCGCCGTGGATGGGATGATATCGCCGCGGGTGGCGAGAATTTCGCTGGCGAGGCGGACGGCGTGGGCGAAGTCTCCGGTGATATCGGTGAGGGCCGTGAGGAAGAGGTTGCCGAAGCTGTGTCCCTTGAGCCCGTGTCCTCCTTTAAACCGATACTGGAACATTTGGCTGAGGAGGGCTTCGTCCTGGGAGAGGGCGACGAGGCAGGCGCGGATATCGCCCGGGGGGAGAACGGCAAAGTCGCGGCGGAGACGGCCTGAACTGCCGCCGTCGTCGGTGACGGTGACAATGGCGGTGATGGAGACGGCGGGGCGTTCGGGAGGAGCCCAGGCTTTGAGACCCTGGAGGAGGGTGGATAGACCCGTACCTCCGCCTATGGCGACGATGCGCAGAGGCTTGCGAGACGAGTCGGCGGCAACCGGCGGCTTTTGGTTAGAAGACAAGATCTCGAATCGGCTGATGGTGGAGGAGTTCGTGGAATTCGGGATCGGTGCGAGCCGTGGTGCGGTTGGCGGGCTGAATCTCGATCGCGCGGGCGAGGAGGCTGGCGGAGGCGAGGATATCGCCTTGCAGTCCCTTCACGAGGGAGAGGGAGTAGAGGACATGATCGGCCCGCGGGGCCAGTTGGAGAGCACGCTGGAGATACTGTTCGGCGCCGGCAAATTCGCGGCGGGCGGCGAGGGCGAGGCCGAAGGCGTAGTTATCTTCGGAAGTCTTGAGTTGAGGCGACTCTTTTTCCGTGCGCTGGCGGCACATGCGGGCGTGCAATTGGGCGGTGTGCGCGATGGAGACATCGGGGCCTTTGGCCGCGCTTTCGAACAGCGGCAGGGCGCCATGGAAGTCCCGTTTGTGGAACAGCTTCATGGCCTTGTCAAAGGCTGTCAGTTGGTTATCACCCGTACCCGCGTTGGCAGAATTAGACTTGGAAATGGGAGTCTCCTGATTACCCGTCGAGTTGTTGTTTTTCGACTTGGACATGGATCACCAATATAGATGATCTGAAGGTACATCTGTTGCAGGTCAATTCCTTATTATTGAACAAATGAAAGCGCTATAGGAGGAAGAACAGACTTAGGCGGCGGAGCCCGAGGCGCTCGAAGAGACGGCGATCGAGGAAACTCTTTTCGAGCATGGCAAGTTCGGCTGCCGAGAGACGGCTGCGGTGGGGGCGGAGTTCGCTCTCCAGATCCTGGCGTGCGGCAAGGAGTTCGGCTTCCGACTGAGTGGCGCGTGCCTGAGCGAGGATCTTCTCTTCGATCGCGCTGAGTTGCTGTTCGAGGGCTTCGAGGTTCTGGTGATGTTCGGCGAAATTGTCAACAATGGCGCGAACGGTGGCGGCCTGGGTGGTAAAGCCGCGCGCCTCGAGTTCCGGGATGCGGCTTTCGAGTTCGGCGCGGAGGGCCTCATTCGGCAGAGATTCCTCGGCGGCGGGCGGGCCCTTGCGTGGCGCGCGGTTGTTCAGCATGTCCTCGGCGGCCTTGGTTACGGCCTGGGCGCAGTAGGCCAGGGAGTTAACCTGTTGGGAGGTTTTCTTTTTCCGGGCGCGGTACTTTTCGAAGGCATCGTCAATGCCGCGGAGGACGGCTTCCAGCGGTACGCCGGTATTTTTCCAGCCTTCGACAAGGGCCCAATCGAGCGGAGACATGAGGAAGAGGCTGGTGCCGCGGGCCTGTTGGAAGTGCTCTTCGACCTCCGTGAAATAGTTGAAGTAAGTGCCTTCCCAGCGTTCCTCGTTCATCGCCGGATGCGCTCCCAAATGAGCCGGAGGCCGGTGAGGGTGAGGTCCTCATCGACATGCTGAATCAGGCGGGAGCCTTCCTGAATGAGTGTGGCGTTGCCGCCGGTGGCGATGAGCTTGGTTTGCGGGCCGAGTTCCTCGACAAGCCGGGCGAGGATGCCATCGATCATGCCGAGGGATCCGTAATAGAGACCGCTCTGAATGCTCCCCATCGTGTTGGTGCCGATGAGTTTTTCCGGAGCGGCGAAGTTCACCATGGGGAGGAGCGCGGTCTTGGAGAACAGGCCGCTGATGGCCATGCCGATACCGGCGCAGATGAGGCCGCCGCGGTATTCGCCATTGGCGGAAATGACGTCGAACGTGATGGCTGTGCCGAGGTCGACAACGACGGCGGGGCCGCCGTAGAGTTGCCAGGCGGCGACGCCGTTGACGACGCGATCGGCGCCGACTTCGCGCGGGTTGTCGTAGCAAACGCGGATTCCGAGGTCGGTTTCGGCAGTGACAAAGAGGGCTTCGCGGGAGAAGTACTTACGCACCATCTCGGCGAGCATGTTGTTGATGACGGGGACGACGCTGGAGATGACGATGCCGTCGACGGCGTCGAGGCTGAGGCCGCTGAGGGAAAAGATGTTACGGAGCAGGATGCCCCATTCATCGGCGGTCTGTTCGCGAATGGTGCGGAGGCGCCAGCGGCCGATGAGTTCGGTGGCGCGGAAGGCGCCGATGGTGATGTTCGTGTTGCCGACATCGAGAGCGAGTAGCATGATCTAATTCTCCGGCCGGACGCCCCCGGCCAGGATGGTGTGGCGCCGGCCGTCGTCGCCATCCAGGAGGAGGTAGCCATCGGCGGTGAGTCCGGCCGTGCGTCCGGTGATGGGGCGGTCCGGGAGGTCGACGCGGACGCGGCGGCCGCGGGCGTAGGAGGACTGGGCGGTGAAGAGGGCGAGGACGGGGCTGCTGCCTTCCGACTCCAGGAGGCTGACCATGCGATCAATGCCGGGGGCGACGGCGCAGAGGAGTTCTTCCCTCGAGTGCGGGGCGCCGGTCGCGATGCGAAGGCTGGTGGCGATGGCGGCGAGTTCGGGGGGCAGAGAAGCGTGGTTGACGTTGATGCCGATGCCGGCGAGCACACGAGAGCCATCGAGTTGGGTGAGGATGCCGGCGCACTTGCGCGGGCCGATGAGGAGGTCATTGGGCCAGCGGAGATCGGCCTGAATCCCGCAGACCTGGGCAATGGCTTCCTGGACGGCGAGGCCGAGTGCGAGGGTGACGACGGGGAGGAGGTCGAGGGCCAGCCGGGGGGAGAGGACGACGGTGAAGTACAGACCGCTGCCGGGTTCGGAGTGCCAGGAGTGGCCGTGGCGGCCCTGGCCGGCGGACTGTTCGTTGGCGATGACAATGGCGCCGGGGGTACGGATGGCGGCCGCGGCGGTCATGGTGGAGCCGATGGACTCGTAGTAGTCGATACGGCGGCCGGGTAGGGCGGCGCGGACGCGGGGCGCGTCAAAGATCATGCGGTTTCCAGGGAGACGCGGAAGTTGATATCGACCGCCACGGCGGAGTGGGTGAGGGCGCCGACGGAGATAAAGTCGGCACCGGTGGTGGCGTATTCGCGAAGGCGCTCGAGGCGCATGCCGCCGGAGAGTTCAACGGTGGCACGGCCGGCGATGAACCTGATCCATTCGGCGGCCTGATCGGGGGTGAGGTTATCGAGGAGGAGATGATCGGCTTCGTAGGTCAGCGCTTCTTCGAGTTCGCCGCGTGTCCGGACCTCGATTTCGATGTCAACCCCTTGCGGGACGCCGGCGGCGCGGACACGTTCGAGGGCTTGGCGGACGCCCCCGGCGGCGGTGATGTGGTTGTTCTTAATGAGCACCGCGTCAAAGAGGCCGAGGCGGTGATTGGACGCGCCGCCGCAGGAGGTCGCCCACTTCTCCAGGCGGCGGAGGCCGGGCGTGGTTTTTCGGGTGTCGAGGACTTTGCAGCCGGTGCCGGCGACGGCATCGGCATGCTTCCGGGTTAGCGTGGCTATGCCGCTGAGCCGCTGTTGGAAGTTGAGCGCGACGCGCTCGCCGGTGAGGAGCGTGCGGGCACGGCCGCGAACGGTGGCCAGGACGTCCCCTTCGGCCGCCCGTTCGCCGCTGTGGATGTGAATGCCGAGGAAATCGACGCCGCCCAGTTCCGCGAAGACAAGTTCGGCCAGTTCCACGCCACAAACGGTCATCGGCTGGCGGGCGATGAAGCGCCCGGTGGCCATGATGTCGGCGTCGACGGTGGCATTGGTGGTGATGTCACCGGAGCCAATATCCTCGGCGAGCGCGCGGCGGACAGCGTCAACTACTTCGGGGTGGTGCAGATCGAAATCCATAACTATGCAGGCAATCAGAGCTCAGCGAGCGCCTGTTTGCTTTTCTCCATTTGGGCCTTATAGTCGGCCAGTTTTTCGCGCAAGGTTCCGAGCACCTTCTCGGGTGCTTTCTTCAGGAAGTCCTCATTGGACAGCTGCTTTTCGGAGTTTGCGATGACCTGTTCGAGATTGGCGATTTCCTTGACGAGGCGGTCGCGCTGCTTTTCCAGTTGGGCGGCCGGAACGGCGAGGACAAGGTCGAACTCGGGGGTAGAGCGTTTAGCGCCGCGGGCCCGTTCGGCGGCCGGGGCGGCCAGTTGCAGGGTGACGTTGGCGAGCCGCTCGATGGACTCTTTCTGGGCGGAGGCCAAGCCGGCGACAGCGCCTTCGCAGTAGATATAGGCGTCCAACTGCTGCTTGGGATCGAGCTTGGCGTCGGCACGCAGGTTGCGGGCGGCGCCAATGATCTCCTGGAGGAGCGCGAAGGATTTTTCTGCTTCGGCATCGTGGGCGGCTTCGTCGTACTGCGGGAATTTGGCGAGCGAGATGGAGGCCGGCCGGCCCTCGCGCCCCTTGCACAGCCGTTGCCACAGCTCTTCGGTGATAAAAGGCATGGCGGGGTGAAGCAGGCGGAGGGAGGTCTCAAAGACGGTGAGGATGTTGCGCCAGTTGGCATCGAGGCCGGAACCTTCGCGGAAGCGGAGTTTCTTGATCTCGATGTACCAGTCACAGAAATCGTCCCAGAAGAAGTGCCAGAGTATGTTGGCGGCTTCATGGAAGCGATAGGCGTTCAGCGCCTTATTGACCTCGCCGGCGCAGGTGTTGAGCGAAGAGAAGATCCAACGGTCTTCGAGCGCGACGGTGCCGTCGATGGCTTCCGGCAGGTAGGATGTTTTCTCTTCGGGCGCCCACGGTTCGGCGCCGGCGCGTTCCAGGTTCAGGAACAGGAAGCGGGCGGCGTTCCAGATCTTGTTGGCGAAGGACCGGGCGGCCTGCATGCGGTCTTCGCTGGCGATGATATCCGTTCCGGGAGGGGCGGCGAGGACGAGCGACATCCGCACGGCGTCGGTCCCGTACTTTTCGGTGACAGCGAGCGGGTCAATCACATTGCCCTTGGTCTTGGACATCTTCTGCCGTTCGGCGTCCCGGACCAGACCGTGGATGTAGACCTGGCGGAAGGGAACTTCGCCGGTGCACTCCAGGCCCATGACGATCATGCGGGCGACCCAGAAGAAGATGATGTCGAAGCCGGTGATGAGAAGGGAGGTGGGGTAGTAGCGCTTCAGGTCTTCGGTCTGGTCCGGCCAGCCGAGGGTGGAAAAGGGCCAGAGCCCGGAGCTGAACCAGGTATCGAGTACGTCGGTATCCTGGGCGATGTTGGCCGACTGGCAGTGCTGGCAGGAGGTGGGATTCTCCCGGCTGACGGTGACACCGCCGCAATCGGTACAATGCCAGGCGGGGATGCGGTGACCCCACCACAACTGGCGCGAGATGCACCAGTCGCGTATGTTGCGCATCCAGTGGAAGTAGGTATGCGCCCAGTTTTCGGGGATGAACTGGATGCGGCCGTCTTCGACGGCTTCGATGGCCGGCTTGGCGAGCGGTTCCATTTTGACGAACCACTGTTTGGAAACGAGCGGTTCGACGATGGTACGGCAGCGCTGGCAGAGGCTGGCCGGGAGGTTGTGCGGTTTCGTGCCGGCGAGCAGGCCCTGGGTCTCCAGGTCGGCCAGGACGCGTTTCCGGGCTTCGAATCGGTCGAGCCCCGCGTAGGCGGCGCCGGCGGCGGCGGTCATTTTGGCGGTATCGTCAATGACGCGGACGTGCGGCAGATTGTGGCGTTTGCCGGCTTCAAAGTCGTTGGGGTCGTGGGCCGGGGTGACTTTGACGACGCCGGTGCCGAACTCGGGATCGGCCATGTCGTCGAGGATGATGGGGATCTCGCGGCCAACCAGCGGGAGGAGGACCGTTTTGCCGTGGAGATCCAGGTAGCGCTCGTCGCGGGCATTGATGGCGACGGCAGTGTCGCCGAGCATGGTTTCCGGACGGGTTGTGGCGACGGTGAGGAACCGGCCGGGTTGGTCCTTGACGGGGTAGTTGATCTCCCACAGGTTGCCGGCTGTGTCCTCATGGTTCACCTCGAGGTCCGAGAGCGCGGTGCGGCAGCGGGGGCACCAGTTGACGATGTACTCGCCGCGATAGATCAGGTCCTTCTCGTAGAGGCGGACGAAGATCTCGCGAACGGCGCGGGAGAGGCCGGGGTCGAGGGTGAAGCGGTTGCGGGTCCAATCGACGGAGTCGCCGATTTTGCGCATCTGGCGTTCAATGTTGCCGCCGTACTGCGCTTTCCATTCCCAGACTTTCTCTTCAAATTTGTCGCGGCCGAGGTCGAAGCGGGAGATGCCCTCCTTGGCCAGTTCGCGTTCCACCACCATCTGGGTCGCGATGCCGGCGTGGTCGGTGCCGGGGATCCAGACGGTGTTGTCGCCGAGCATCCGGTGGTAGCGGATGATCATGTCCATTTCGGTATGGCCGATCATGTGGCCAATGTGGAGCGAGCCGGTGACGTTGGGCGGCGGGATGGAGAGCGAAAAGGGGCGGCCGGGCTGTGCGGGGTCGGCCTGGAAGATACCGGAGGTCTCCCACCATTCGGCCCAGTGGGGTTCAAACCGCTGCGGCTCGTAGATTTTGTCGAGTTCCATGGGGGTAATCTTCCAGTTTAGCAACCGGGGGCAGGCACGCGCCTTCCAAACAATCTCTCACGGGAATGTTTCGGCGGGATGGCGATCGGATGAAGGGGGAGTTAGGGCCGGAGGGCGTTCATCTTCTTTTCGAGAGTGAAGCCGACGGAGCGTTCCCAGGAGCCGTAGACGGGGTTGGGGAGGGCGAACCACTTGTTGCCCCACATCGGTTCATAGAAGGCGCGGAGTTTGGCGCGTTCGTCGACGGAGTCGGGGACGGCGGTGAAGTCGTTGAAATCGTCGCCGAGGAGGAGAAGGATGCGGTACTTTTCGGCGACGGCGCGGCGGCGGTCGGTCTTATTGCTGGTGGTGGTGCGGCAGAGGAGGCGGTCCGGGGAGAAGGGGATGCGGAGGGATTGCAGGTTGCGGGCGGTGGGGTCGTCCGGGTCGGAGGGGTTGCAGAACCGGTTGGTGACGTAGTGGGGGGCGACGCCTTTCAGGACGGCGGCGTGGAGGAATTCGACGGCGCCGGGGATGGCGGTGGCACGGGCCTCTTTGACCCAGGCGGTGAAGTGCTCTTCCGTAAACGACTGGCCGGCCCGGATGAGCTTGACCTGGGCGGGGGAGTTGTCGAGGACGGTTTCGTCGAGGTCGAGGATGACGGCAGGGGGAAGGGATCGGAAATCGTTGGTTTGTTCGTAGGCGGCGGTCCAATGGGGGTCGGCAAGGGCGGCAGAGAGGGCGAGGCCGGCGGCGCGGTAGGTTTGGGTGGTGATGGCGCCGTATTCGGCGGCGGTCTGCATCCAGAGGGTCGAGTTGAGGTTTTGATCGGCGCCGCGGGGGGCGGCGGGTTGGGCCGCGGCCGGAAGGAGGGCGAGGAGGGTGAGAATCGCAAAACGAGGCATACGCGGGCAGGATACCAAATAGAAAGGCGGAGACCGGTAAGGTCTCCGCCTTGGTGAGGGAAAGGGGCTGTTAGATCTTCTTGGCAGGCGCCGATTTGGCACTCGACTTCATCATCTTTTCCATCTCAGCGACGGGGAGCGAGATGGTTAGACGGGTAGTCTTGGCATCGGTCGTCAACTTCATGGCATCCAGCGCGGTGGCGAACGCTTTCACTTCCGGTTTGTCACGGTTCATTTGGACCATGGTGGAGAGGAAGCGGACGACGTCGGCGATGGAGGTGGCGTCTTTTTCGGTGCGGGAAACGGTCTCGGCGGTGAGTTCCATGACATCGGCGCCGAAACGGAGGCCCATGGCCGCCTGTTCAATGCCCTTGAAGGCGTCGCCGCCCATCATGCCGCCGGCCGGCCCCGCGCCGCCGCCAGGGAGGGCGCCGGAGAGTTCAGCCACCGGAATGGACGTGACCATCCAGATATCGTTGGAGCGGCTTAAGGACTGGACCTTGGAGTAGGTGGTGGCGGTGAGGGCCGAACCGCTGCCGGACCGGCGCTGCAGCGCGGAGCGGACCACGGCTTTGTTGCCGGCGATGGCCAGGGAGCCATCGAGGACGGCGAAGCCCATGTCGTCTTTGGTGTCCGGTTTGGTATAGAAATCAATTCCGCTGATGGTTTCGGCGGGGGCGATGCCGGCGACCTTTAGGAAGCCGTTGATGCGGCTCATGTCGAAGGTGCCGCGGACGAGAATCAGGGCCGGCGGGTTCTTGGTGTTGGCGTCGGGCGTCGCGATGAGGATCTCTTTCAGGTCGCGGCGGGGGTCGAAACCGGTCATGGCGACAAACTTGGCGAAGTCGCCGGCTTCTTTGCCGTTATCTAACTGTTCCATCAACTTCCGGCCGAGGAAGGAGTCGCGGGCGCGTTCGACGTCGATGCCTGCCACCATCCGCGCCTCCGGCATCACCAGGTTGAGTAGGGCCGAATCGGCGCCAAAGGCGGCGGCGGCGGAGAGAATGATAGACAGCAGAACGGGCTGTAAACGCATGATATTGTTGAACTCCTTCGAATCTAAGAACGGTCCCGGTGCGGGAAGTGTTCCAAAGAATTACGCGTAAAGTTCAAACTTTGGGTATCGGGACCTGTTCGGTAATTTCAATTCCGTAGCCTTCTAAGCCCAAAACCTTACGCGGATTGTTGGTGAGCAGGCGGATGCGGCGGAGTCCGAGATCGGCAAGGATCTGGGAGCCGATACCGGCTTCATGCATGACCTGGGTGCCGTCGGCAGTGGCGATGACCTGCGGACCGCGGGTTCGGGGAAGGATGAGGGTGGAGCCGTCCGGTTGCGTTTCGTAACGGACGCCGTCGGAGTTCTGGTGGAGGTAGACGAGTACGCCGGTGCCTTCGCGGGCTATGGCGGCCATGGAAAGGTCCATGAGTTCGGCGCCGTCGTGGTCGATGGAGCCGAAGAGGTTGCCGTAGGCGCAGTGGGCGTGGACGCGGACCAGGACGTTGCGCGTCCTTTCGATGTCGCCCATGACGAGCGCGGTATGAATGAGCGGCTGAATCGGGGAGTGATAGGTGATCATCCGGAACTCGCCATGACGGGTGCGGATGCGGCCTTCGCCTTTGCGCAGGAGGAACCGCTCGTTGCGCAGGCGGTAGCGAATGAGTTGGGCAACCGAGATCATCTTGATCTCATGGCGGGCGGCGAACTCCTGGAGTTCAGGGACGCGGGCCATGGTGCCATCCTCATTCATGATTTCGCAGATCACCCCGCCCGGACCGAGGCCGGCGAGGCGCGCCAGGTCGACAGCCGCCTCCGTCTGGCCGGCGCGGACGAGGACGCCGCCTTCCTTGGCGCGGAGCGGAAACATGTGGCCGGGGCGCGCCAGGTCGCTCGGCTTGGCATCCGGTCGCATGGCGACCTGGATGGTGAGGGCGCGGTCAGCGGCGGAGATGCCGGTGGTGACTCCGACGGCGGCATCGACCGATTCCGTGAACGCCGTGCCGAAGCGCGAGGTGTTGTTGGGCGACATGAGCGGGAGGTTCAACTCGTCGCACTTTTCCGCGCTCATGGCGAGGCAGATCAGGCCGCGCCCGTGCACGGCCATGAAGTTGATGATCTCCGGGGTGATTTTTTCAGCGGCGATGGTCAGATCGCCTTCGTTTTCCCGGTCTTCGTCGTCGACGACGACCAGCATCTTACCGGCACGGAAATCATCGATCGCCTCCTCGACGGTCGAGAAGGGAGAGGCAGGGAAGGGCATTGGTCTATCCCTTGCGGCGGGCTTCGTAGGCGGCAAAGCGGTCGCGGTAGTCGCTGAAGCCTTTGCGTCCCATCAGGCCAAAGGTGAATTTCTTGCCGAGTTCAACGCCTTCCTGGTCGAAGGCATTGATGTTCATGAGTTCGCCGGCAAAGGCCGTTTCAAACTCCATCAACTGGAAGAAGGCCCCCAGGTGTTCTTCGTCGATCTTGTCGAGGGTGAAGCTGCAGTTGGGCCGCTGGTTTTCAGTGAGGGCGGCTTCGGTGGAGCGGCGCTCGGCATCGAGGAGCTTGGCCATGGATTGGCCGCAGAGATAATCGAACCCTTCCAGGCCGAGTTTGGCTTTCGGAATGGCTCCCTTATCCTTGGGTTTGGCGACAGCCCAGAAGGAGTAGACCTTATCGTTAGGGCCTTCCATATATAGCTGGACCTGGGAGTGCTGGTCGGTGGTGCCGAGGGCGGCCACCGGCGTCTGGCCGACGTTGACGACCTTGCCTTTGCGATTCTTCGCCTTGCCAAGCGACTCCGCCCAAAGCTGCCGGAACCAGAACGCCGTTCCCCACAAGCGATTGGCGTAGGGAAAGGCCACCTGGATGGACTTCTTCTTCTTGGTGAGCAGCAGCCAGTGCATCATGGCGGCGCGGAGCGGGGTGTTGACGGCCAGGTCGTCGGACCAGGCGAGCTTGTTCATCGCCGCCGCGCCTTTCAGCAGCTTGACGATGTCGACACCGATCAGCGCCGCCGGCAGGAGGCCGACCGCGGAAAGAACGCTGAATCGGCCGCCGACGTTTTCCGGGATATGGAAGGTCGGGTAGCCCTCGCGGGTAGCAAGGACCTTCAAGTCGCCGCGGCCTTCGCTGGTAACGACGGCAATCCGCGAGGAAGCGCCCGCGCCAAGCCAGTCTTTCACGATCAGGAAGGTGGCGACGGTTTCGGCTGTAGCGCCGGATTTGGCGATAACGACGGCTAGCGTACGCTCCGGGTTCATCGACCCAAGGGCGAGTTGGATGAGTTCGGGATCGACGTTATCGAGAATGACCAGCCGCGGTTGGCCGGCCGCTTGGATCGGGTGGGGTCCGCGGATGCCGCAGTCCAGTGCCCAGGCGCCGAGCGCGCTGCCGCCGATACCAACCAGGCAAACGGTGTCGTAGCTGCCCTTCACCTGTTCGGCGTAGGCCAGAATCTCTTTCACCACCGGTCCGCCGGCGGGTAGGTCCGGGAATCCTACCGCCTTCGATTCGTAGAGCTTGCGGAATCCCGCCAGCGCTTCAGCTGCCTTGGGGGCCGCTGAGGCGATCTCTTCTTCCGTCAAACCGTGGGCAGCGCCCACCATATGCGCACGCAGATTGGTGTCGTCGAAATGGATTGCCACTTCCGTTGTTCCTCAACTTCAGGGTACCGCGCCGCGTTACTCCGTGGCGATAGGTGTGGGGAACGTCCGCGAAATATGGTCCTGCCAAGTGAGGCTCTCTTCGTCCACCAAAGCCCAGAGCAGACCAACGCCTGCGGGAAGAACGCTGAAGAAGGCTCCCAGGATCCGCATGTTCATCTGCGACTCCGAGGTCGGCCGACCGTCAAAATCCACCAGTCGTAAACCGGCGAACTGCATGCCCGGCGTATCGCCCCGAACAGCGAGGAAGATGCTCTGGTAAAGCAGGCCGATGATCATCGCCGCGGCCGCCAAAACGGCGACGGCGATAGGATCCGCCAAGGCGGAGGAGAGGTCGTCGCAGCCCCAGTACAAGAGACCAAGAAACACGGTGACCAGCAACCCGACAATCGCAATGTCGAACAACGAAGCAATCAGGCGGTGGGTGACCGACGCCACCTGGTGTTCGCAGTAGATGCGGGCGTCCACCGAGGTTGCCAGTTTCCGCGCCTGCGGAACAGCCATCGGGACGAATTCCAGAACGCCTTGCTGAGGAAGGTAGGATGCAGTCGCCTGGCGGCGGCGATGCCCCGCAGGAGGAATCCGCCGGGCGGTACGGCGTGTGGGTTCCGCCTCAGTCTCCCCACCGTCGATGGAAACCACTTTACCGGCTTCCCGCAATGCGAACAGCGACTGCTGCAGCGCCGTCACGTAGCGGGGAATGCGAGGACCTTGTATTTCGATCTCAGAAACTGACTCAAGGACCGGGCCGCGAACCTCATGCTCCATCACTGCGATGGAGGAGGGTTCGGCAGAAACCTGCAGCGCGAGCGCGCCGCGCGAATGAAAAGCAGACTCGACCTGGCGGTCGTTCAACCGTGCGGCACACTTCGTGCACCGGTGTTCGTCCTCGTTATTCCAATGTGCGCAGCGGGAGCAGATCATATGGTTGCCTCGGTTTCGAAGTCCGTGCTAGCGTTGCAGGGTTGAGTAAAGCACCAAAACGTTCCGGGGTGGAACTATCGGTACAGGACCAATGGACTAGTCCGTACCCTCTTAGTTACTTTACCACTATTCCTTTATTTTTCAAGCACTTTTGTCGTAACCCTCTCGGGTTCCTTCGTATCACTCTCCCCTCAATATCGGGTAGCCTGGTAATTTTCTTTATAGTACTAGGAGTTGGATTGTGGGGGCAGATTCTTCCGGGGCGGAAAGTGGCGCCTGCGCCGCCGCCGGTTGTCCAGGTAAAATCTGGGGGGGCTAAGACTCGTCCGGGGGCGCCGGCGCCGGACGAAATCGTGACTTCGGCGGTGCTACGGCAGGAAATGGACGGGCCGATTCGGAAGTTGCGGGTAGCCGCGCGTCTAGAGACGACCGAGATGCTGTTGACCGCCGATGAGATCGACTACAACGAGCAGACGGGCGATGCCGAAGCGCGGGGAAATGTCACCTTTGAGAACTTCGAAAACGGCGAAAAGCTGACCGCGACGCGTATGGAGTACAACTTAAAGGAAGAGACCGGAAGATTCTATCAAATAAAGGGTTCTGCGCCGGCCAAGGTGGAGTATCGCCCTGGATTGTTGATGACGAATAATCCGTTTGTCTTTCAAGGGCGCTGGGCGGAGAAGATCAAGAATCGCTACATCCTCTACGACGGTTTCGTGACCAACTGCAAGCTCCCCAAGCCTTGGTGGCGGCTGACCGGTCCAAAGTTCGATATCATCCCTGGGGACCGCGCCCTGGCCTACAAGTCTTTCTTTAAGGTTCGTCGCATACCTATTCTATATACGCCAGTTTTCTACAAGTCCCTGGAAGAAGAACCGCGGCGCTCCGGATTCCTCACGCCGAATGCAGGGAGAAGCACCCGGCTTGGGTGGATGTACGGCTTGGGGTATTTTTGGGCGATCAACCGGTCCTATGATGCCATGTATCGCGCCCGGCTTTTCACGCAGCGGGGCATGTCGCACGAGATTGATTTCCGCGGGAAGCCGCGGGCTGGAACTGAGTTTGGTTTCACCCTTTATGGCGTTGCCGACCGCGGCCGCCTCCAGGACGACGGCACTCGTTTCAAGGAAGGCGGTTACCAATACAATATCTCGGCGAAATCGGATATCGGGCGCGGATGGAAAGGATTCGCGAATATAAACTATTTGTCTTCATTCCTTTTCCGGCAAGCTTTCACGCAAAGCTTTAATGAGGCGATCTTCTCCGAAGTCAACTCCATCGGCTACGTATCCAAGTCCTGGTCGAGCTATTCTTTCCATGGCGTCATCTCCCGGCATCAACTCTTTCAAGGTAGCCAAGAGGTGGATCAGATTGTCATCCGTAAGTTGCCGAGCTTTGAGTTTTTCGCCCGCGACCGGCAAATCTCCAAAAAGGTGCTGCCGGTCTGGTTCTCCATGGAGTCCAGTGCGGGATTCTTCCGGCGGCGGCAACTTCTTTTCGAGACCCGCTCGTTCACGGAACGCTTGGATGCGGCTCCTCGCCTTGGAACATCCATTAATTTCAAAGGTTTCCGGATATTACCTTCGATAACACTTCATGGTACGGCTTACGGTTCGCGCCGCGACATCGAGACCTTCCAGGTATCCGGCCAGAATCTGGCCCGCTTCGCGTCTGACATTCAGTTTGATATCGTAACTCCTACATTAGAAAAGATTTTTGATGCGCCGAAGTGGATGGGCGGAAAGTTGAAGCACGTTATTGAGCCGCGGCTCTCCTACCGCCGCGTCGACGGTGTCAACCGCTTCCGGGAGACCCTGCGTCTGGACGAAATCGACATCCTCAACAACACCTCGGAAGCCGAGGTGGCGCTGGTGAACCGCATCTTCGCCAAGCGTGGCGATCAGGTGGACGAAATACTCACCTGGCAGGTATGGCAACGCCGCTACTTTGACCCAACCTTTGGTGGTGCTGTTGTCCCCGGTCAGAGAAATGTTTTCGCCTCGACAATCGGTCTCACCGGATATGCGTTTTTCAATGGACCCCGCAGCTACTCACCGATCGTTTCCGCCCTCCGGTTGAAGCCGCTCCCGGGCGCTGCAGTGGAATGGCGCACCGATTACGATCCACTTTTCCCCCGCGTCTCCAACTCCTCGGTGACGGCCGACTTCCGCTTGAAAGAAAAGTACAGCGGCGCGATTGGGCACAATCAGGTGCGGGGTGCCCCCGGCCTTTCCCCGAACGCCAACCAATTGCTGGCCCGTGTCGGTTATGGCGTGGAGGGCAAACCGGGGTGGCGCGCCGGGTTTAACGCCGTGTACGATTACCGGATCAACACGTTGCAGTATGCGACCACCGAGGTCAGCTACAACTCGGATTGCTGCGGTCTATCCTTCCAGCACCGCCGTTTCAGCTTCGGGACGCGCAACGAGAACCAGTTTCTGGTATCGTTCTCGGTGGCGAACATCGGAAGCTTCGGCACGCTGAGGAAGCAGGAACGCCTGTTCTAGTCCATTTCCCTTCAGGAGAATCACTATGCTATCGCGCAGACATTTTGTTGGAATGCTCGGTGCCGGTGCGCTGGCCGCTAAGCCGGCCGGCGGCAAGTACCGCGTCTATGTGGGGACCTATACCCGGGGCGATAGCAAAGGGGTCTACAGCTACGTGCTCGACACGGCGGCGGCGACGCTCACGCCGGAGGGCCTGGCGGGCGAGGTGGAGAACCCGTCGTTTGTCGCCATTCATCCGGGCGGCAACTATCTGTATGCGGTCGGAGAACTGAACAAGTTCCGCAACGAGGCCTCCGGCGCGCTGACGGCTTTTCAGATTGACGCTGCCAGCGGCAAACTGACCAAACTGAACGATGTTGTTGCCGGCGGCACCTCCACCTGCCATGTGAACATCAGCCGGAACGGGCGGTTCGCGGTCCTTGCCAACTACGGGTCGGGGAGTTGCGCGGCGTTTGCCATCGGTTCGGACGGCAAACTCGGGGAGCGCACCGCGTATCATCAGCATTCCGGCTCCAGCGCCGATGCTGGCCGCCAGACCGGTCCGCACGCCCACTCGGTGAATTTCGACAAGCAGAACCGCCACGTCATCGTCGCCGATTTGGGTCTCGATCAGGTAAAGGTCTACAAGTTCAACGCCTCCACCGGCGCCATGGTTCCGAACGAACCGGCCTTCGCGAAGGTGAAGCCGGGCTCCGGCCCACGCCACTTCTCATTCCACCCTTCGGGAAAATATGCCTATGTTATCAATGAGATGGCGTGTACGGTCACCGCTTTCCAGTGGAACGCGAAGAAGGGCACGCTGACTGAAATCGAGACGGTGACCACCCTTCCGGTACCCGTCCAGCGCGGGTTTTCCACCGCGGAAGTGGTGGCTCACCCCAACGGGCGGTTCCTCTATGGCTCCAATCGCGGGCACAACACGCTGGCCGTTTTCCAGGTGGATGCCGCCACCGGCAAGCTGAAAACCGTGGAACACAAGTCGACGCAAGGTGAGATTCCGCGCAACTTCGCCATTGACCCTACTGGCCAGTTCCTGATTGCCGCCAACCAGAACTCCAACACCATCGTGCTTTTCCGGATTAACCAGACCTCCGGGGCGCTGGAGCAAATTGGTTCCCCGATTGCCGCGCCCAGCCCTGTTTGCGTTCGCTATCTGAGGATGCGGCGGGCCTAGGTTTGCATTTCCACACATTCCCGGAGTACGGTAGAGGTGTGGATAAACGGCTAGCAAAACGGCATAAACGACAGGTGGCCCGCGCGCAGGCCAAGGTAAAGGTTTCCGAACCCGACGTCCGCACCCAGGAAGAGATCGAAGCCGCCCGCGAGGCGAGCCGTGCCAATTCCGGCGTTTCGACCCCTGGGAAAGTGGCCGCACCGGGCGGTCCTCGGCGCGCTGGTGCTGGTTCCAACCCGGGAACGGTGAGCAGTCCTCGCACGGGCGGCAGCTAGACCCCGATTGCGAACCAACTGGCGGAGTTACCACGAGGCGACCAAGCACACCCCTGTGCGCCTCCGCCGGAGTGCGCGTTCGCTCGAATGGGCGAACATGCCCAACCCGTACCGGCACTATGACGGTGTCCCTGTCCTGGATTTGCCGGCTGATCCGCCTGCGCCCCTGTTTCCCATCTGGGACCTGTTGCGCGGACATCTGGCGCCACCCACTGGGGAGCACGGGGCGGCTTTCCTATCCCAACTCCTGTTCCACACCGCGGCGATCAGCGCCGTTAAGAGGGCAGGGGAGTCGACCTACGCGCTTCGAGTGAATCCCAGTTCCGGGAACCTGCACCCCACCGAATTCCACTTCGCGGCCAATGGCTTGGCGGAATGGCCCGCCGGACTCTACCACTACCGCCCGTCCCAGCACATGGCGGAGCAGCGTGCTGCCGGAGCCTTTCCGTTCGCGGCGCCGCTGACCTTCGTCCTCACGTCCATCGCTTGGCGGGAGGCGTGGAAGTACCGGACTCGCTGCTATCGGTATTGCCTTCTGGATGCTGGCCATGCCGCGGAGGCGCTCGAATTGGCGGCGCGGGCGCTCGGATGCCCGGGAGAGATACAAGGCGACTTCGATGACGCCGCAGTCGCGCGGCAACTCGGCCTTCCCGCCGATGAATGGCCATTGCTACTAGTCCATCTCTTTCCTCCGGCAGACCCGGTGGGTCACCCTCCCACTCCGCCCGCCGGCACTCCCAACCGCCTTTCCGAACGGGAATCGGTGCCGGGGATCGTGCAGCGGATCCATGGCGTCACCAGCCAACCCGGTCCGGAATGGCGTCGGGAGTTCCGTGGTTCCAATGCCGCGCTCACCGGCGGGCCGCCCTTCGCACCCATCGTGCGCGGCCGGCGTTCGGCGCTCGATTTCACCGGCGACGCGGCCGGAATGACGTTCGTTCAGTTGCTGGCCCTGCTCTCGCTCGCACAGGCCGAGTACCTGACCGTATATGCATATGTCCATCGGGTTGACGGCCTTTCCCCCGGCGTCTACCGGTCTACCGGCGAGTTGGAGCGGATCCGTTCCGGGGACCAGCGCGTGGCCGCCGCCGGTCTCAGCCTCGGTCAGGATCTGGCGGGTAACGCGTGCGTGGCGTTTTCGATTGTCGCCGATATCGAACGCGCCGCGGCCCGATATGGCGAGCGCGCCTACCGCTACGTTCATTTTGAGGCCGGGGCGCTTGGGCACCGCTTCTACCTCGCGGCCGAGGCGATGGGCCTGCGAGCCACCGGCATTGGGGCGTTTTACGACGACCGCGTCCATGAATACCTGGGCATCGTCTCGGGCCAGGTTTTTTATCACTTTGCCATTGGCCATCCGGTGCCCGATCGACGGTTAGGCTCGGCTTGACGATCCTGGCCGCCGTTCCGCGCCTGTCAGGGTATGCAGCGCCGTCAGTTCCTTACGCTCCTCGCCGGCATTCCCGTGTTCTCCGCCTCTAGCCGGCGGCGCATTCCGCCGGTAGATGAGTCGGCCACCGACCCCGCCTTTGCCCGTTTTGTCGCCAAACTCCGCCAGGCGGCCACCGCCGGCGACCGCGCCGCCGTCCGCGCTCTCTCCATCCCCGATTTGGAAGTCGAGCAAAAGGACCTTCCGGAACTGGCCCGCGCCCTGGCTTTCGGCTCTGCCCGGTTCGACAAAGGGTTCGCCTTTCCTTATTGGATGGCTAAATTCCCCGAAGCGCTGGATCCGTTTGAACATGCCGTGACGATCCGCGCCGGCGCCGTGTTGCGTGCCCAACCCGCCGAAACCGCGCCCCCGGTCGCCCCGCTCGACTACGATATCGTCCACATCCCCGTCTGGCGACCCGATTCCCCCTGGCAGCAGGTCCGGCGCCTGGACGGTCCCGCCGGGTACGTGCGTGGCGAGGACCTCCGAACCAGTGGCCACTTCCACGGCTACTGCGAACGTCGCGGCGGTGCGTGGAAACTGATCGCCTTTACCGAAGGCGATTGAGCGGCAACGCCCTTTTTCGCGCTACCCTTCCAAGTGCATGGTAATTAGCAAACAAGACCTCATTGACACGCTCCAAAAAGAAGTCCACATCCTGGTGCACCTGGCTGGCAAGGTGAAGCCGGAGATGCTCGACTACCGCCCGACCCCGAAGCAGCGTAGCGTCATCGAACTGCTCCGCTACATGACGGTGATGGGGCCGGTGCTGGTTCGCTCTATCAAGGCCGGCGCCTTCTTGATGGACGAATGGACGGCCGCCGACGCCGCCGCAGCCGCGATGGGCTTCGACGAAGTGGTCGCCTCGTTGGCGTCGCAGGCAGAAGGCTACGTCGCGTCGATCAACGATTTTTCAGACGAAGAACTGGCTACGAGAATTGAAATGTTCGGTTCCAGTGCCACCCGCGGGCGAATGCTGGTGGACATGATCGTCGCCGGTCATGCCGCCTACCGCACCCAATTGTTCTGCTACCTCAAATCCTGCGGCCGGGAAGAGCTGAACACGATGAATCTCTGGGCCGGCATCGACGCCGCCATGTAACCTATTGCCACTGGCCGATCAAGGTGAAGCCCGCCCAGTACCACGGGTGGGCCCACCTGGCCTGTTTGCGCAGCCCTTCGCGGGCGTCGGCCAGCGCTTCGCCGGGGGTGCGTTGCCGGGTTAGCAGGCTTTCATAGAACAGCCGCATAAACGCCGCCGTTGCCTGATCGTCGACGCTCCACTGGGTGGCCATCACGCGGTTGGCGCCTGCGTAGAGGAATGCGTGGGAAAAGCTCAACAGTCCTTCGCCGCTCAGTTCGCGCCCGGCCGCCGTCCGGCACGCGCTCAACGTCACCAGGTCGGCGTCCAGGGTGAAATTGTAAACGTCGTCGGGCGTTAGCCGCGAGTCCGAGAGTTCCATTTGCGGCCGATTGCCGCTTAACTCCACGTGGGTGGCAAAGTGAAGGTACCGGTGCCGAGCCAACTCTCGTCCCAGCGCCGGGCTCATCGCCGCTTCCGCGCCGGTCCGCAGAATCGTTCCCGGGCCGGCCAGTTTGGCGATCGATTCGCCTTCGGCCCGGGAGAAAGGCAACGGTGCCAGGCCGCCGGACATCCTCGGTGCGGCGTAGATGGCCATCGACGCCGCATGGGACCGCGTTCCCAGAAACGGCAGCAGGGAGGCGGAGGGAATGGTGGTAATTCGTACCCGCTCGGTCCCGGGCAGCAGCCAGAACGGCAGATGTGCCAGGCCCCGGTGCGGGACAATCAGCACCCGGTTTACCCCGGCCAACTCCCCGCCCGGCCAGAGCAACTTGCCTAGCGCGGCCGACAGGCTCGGCCACGCGGCATCGGCCGCCGCCAGCCGCTGTTTTCGCGCGGCCGGCGTTTCGTTACCCGCCTCGGCGCCGCGCGCCGTCAGTGCCGTGAGCAGAGCCGCCGCCTGCCCTTCGATGCTCTTTCTGGCGGGCAATGCCAGCACTTTCACGCCATCACGACGGATTACGAACAGTGCCGAGCGCTCCTCGCCCAGCCAGTATTCCAGGACGGCTGAATTCTCTCCATTGAGTGCCTGCAATTCAGCTAGCGTGCGAGGCCGCCCGCGCTCGGGCATCGGGAATTTCGCCGCCTCCGCTTCCAGTTGCAGCAGCCGGTTTCGTCCCGCCTCTGACTCGGCCGGTGTGCGAGCCCGCTGCAAACGCTGGCCCGTCGCCTGGATCGACCGCCTTAACGCCTCCAGTTTCGGGTCGCCAGCCAGATTGTCCAGCAGAAGCCGCGCCCGTGCCCGTTCGCTTACCTCCAACGCCCGCGGATCTTTCTGCTCCACCAGCAGAGTTGTCAGGAATTCGTAGATCGACTGGCGGGTGGCGAAATAGCTGCCGCGCAGTTCCGGCGTGGCGATCGACCCGCGCGTCCGCTCCACCAGCCGTAGCGCCTCCTCCAGGTGCTGTATGGCCCGCGTTGTATCGCCCGTATTCCGTTCCGCTCGGGCTAGAAGGGCCAGCGTGCTGGCCTCGCCCGACCGGTCGCCGACCGTCCGGTGAACGTGCAGCGCCTGCTGCAGCAGCATGGCCGCGCCGGACGGATCGCCCAACTCCAGGTTCGCTTCTGCCAGCCGCGCCAGGCTCCAGGCCTCGCCGTAGCGGTCGCGGGCACTCCGCTTCTGCTCCAGGGACTGCCGGTAGTAGGGAATCGCCTCCGCCGGGCGCCGCTCGCGCAGCGTCAGGTCACCCAAATTGTGCAGCGCGTAGGCCTGCGAGCGTGAATCCTGGCTCTCGCGGAAAATGGCCAATGCGGCTTCAAACCGCTCGCGGGCGGCCGTGCGCCGTCCCAAGTTCATCAGCGCCATTCCAGCGTTGTTTACGGCGTAGCCTTCATAAATTCGCTGTGCCAGCTTTCGGAATAGGCCTATGGCCTGTTCATGCTGCCCTAGCGCTGCCGTATCCTCGCCCAACGCCTGCAGTACCAGGCCGCCATTGTTCAGGGCGTGGGCGAGCAGCCCGTCGTTCTTCTCCGCCCCCGCGATCGCCACCACCCGCCGGTAGCTGTCCAGTGCCCTCTGCGGTTCGCCCGAATACCAGTGGACGTTTGCGTGTCCCAATAGCGTATAGGCGATGCCCAATTGGTCCTTCCGTTCCGTGCGAATGGCCAGCGCTTCATCGAACAACCCCATGGCCCGGTCCGGTTCGCCGGCCTCCAGCCATGCCGCGCCCAGGTTATTCAACACCACGCCCACGCGAAACTGGTCGCCCGTCTTCCGGTGGTAGGCGAGTACCCGCTCATACTCAGCGGCCGCTGCTTCTGGTTTACCCTGAGCCGCCAACGCGGCGGCGCGCTTGGCCCACAGCGCCACTTCGTCCGCCGTCTGTGCGGCCACCACGCCGACTGCCAACACCAGGACAAACAACCGCATCCTAATAGCCTAGGGGAATCATTGCCCCCATCGCATCACCAGTCCGGCGGAGATCGCGACGTTGTGCTGCCGCCCGGCCGGGAAGTTGTAGCGCGGCGCTCCGGTGTAGAAGTCACGAACTTCGCCCCGAAGGCCCAGCCAGCGCCAGACGCCGATGTCCACCCCGCCTCCGTACGTGAACGCCCCGGTGGTCGCCGTTCGTGGCCCCGGATTCGGCGCGCCCACCGCCGTCAGCCGGCTATGTTCATAGACTGCCCATCCCGCCCCAGCCAATCCATAGATGCGAACCCGGCCGGCGCCCACCACCACTCGCGCCTCCGGAGTCACATAGAGTGTTGCCACATCGGTGATGGATTCGGGCCGTCCCGCGGTCACTTTCCGTTGCGGATTCGCGAGCAGATTGGCCCCCACCCAGAAGCCCACCGGCCCATTCGCCGCGACCCTCCGGGAATAGTTGGCTCCCAGCGCGGTTCCGCTTCCCAGCCGCGGCGTGGCCGTTCCCTGCAGCCGCCCAAGCATCAGCCCCAACTCCTGCTCCGCCGCCCCCGCTGCTCCGGCCATCATCGCCAGCACCAACCCAATTCGCAGTGTCATGCCCGTAAATTCCGGTCACCCCTCCCCTTATTCCGTCCGTTTGTCATTTAACATGGAAGAAGTGCCTCGCCGAGCCACATTCTTGTTGCTGATTCTGGTGCTCCTGGTAGCGCCGGCGGCCAACGCGTGGTGTTCCACCATCTGTCTGGCCACGGCGATCTCCAGCGGGTGCGCCCACGGGCTGCAACCGGCTGACGATCTCCCCATGGAAAAGGCCATCCCGGCCGTTTCCGTCGCCTGGACGCCGTTTGACCTGGCGACGAACACCCCAAGCCGCGCGTCGACCCATGACGTTCCCGCTCCGCTCGCCCGCACCCCCCTCCGGCTCTGAGTTCTCCCACCCGTCCGCGCTGACACCCTGCCCTATCGTCCGTGCCTACGAACAAGGAGATCTATGCCTTTCCCCCGCCGCGGCTTTCTTGGCCGCATCCTTTCGGGCGGAGCCGCGCTCAGCAGCACCGCGCCTGCCCAACCCAGAACTGTCTTCCAAACACCCGACCTCGGTAAACTGGCGCCAAAAATCGTGAATGGCGTCAAAGAGTTTCATCTCACCGCGGAAGTCGTCACGGCAGAAATTGCCGCGGGCCGCACGCTCACGGCGTGGGGATATAACGGCTCGGTCCCCGGCCCGACTCTGGAGGTCAATGAAGGCGATCGCGTCCGCGTCGTCTTCCACAACAAGTTGCCCGAGCCCACTGCCGTCCACTGGCACGGCTTTGAGGTGCCTCATACCCAGGACGGCTCCGTCGGCCTCGGCATGGATCCCACGCCACCCGGCGGCACCCACGTCTACGAGTTCACCCTCAACCAGAACAACACCTGCTTCTATCACTCCCATTTCCCCATGCAGGAGATGATGGGCGCCATCGGCTTCTTCCTCATCCACCCGAAAAAGCCTGCCACACCAGCCGTCGATCACGATTTCGGCCTCATTTTGCAGGAGTGGGATCTCCGGCCGAACAACAACGTCCCCAACTCCCTGGCCATGGAGTTCAACTGGCTCACCTTTAACGGGAAGTCCGGCCCGGACTGCACCCCCATGATCGTCCGCCAGGGGGAACGCGTCCGCATTCGCATCCTCAATATGGGGATGGACCATCATCCCATCCACCTGCACGGCTTCCAGTTCTATATGACCGGCACCGAAGGCGGCCGGGTACCGGAAACCATGTGGTATCCGCAAAATACCATCATTGTCGGCGTCGCCCAAGTCCGGGAGATCGAATTCACCGCCAGCATGGTTGGCGACTGGATGCTCCACTGCCACCTCCCCCACCACATGATGAACAATATGTTCCCCATGGTCGGTCCCATGCACCACGACCCGGAGAAGCAGAAGGTCCCCGGGTTCCCGCAGGACATGTGGATGGTCGATGACGACTCCTATTCTCACAAGCCGGAAAACTACGGACTGCGCAAGACCTGGTCGGCCGCTATGGGAGGCATGATGACGATGGTCCGCGTCGTTACGCCGGAGGTACACGCAAAGATTGAAGAACTCCGCCGGAACCCGCCTCCGCGCAAACCGCGAACGAACCCGCACCAGCATCACCAGGGAGGTGCCCAATGAGTTTCACTCTCCTCCTGGCCGCCGGAATCACCCTGGCCGATCTGGAAGGCCGCCTGTTGCAGCAGAACCCGGAATTCCGCCAGGCCGAAGCCAGCGTCCGCATGGCCGAAGGCCGCGCGCAGCAGGCTGTCCTTTATCCCAATCCCACCATCGGCGCCACCGGCGAACACGTCTCCAAATCCACCCGCGGCGGTTCCATCGGCGGTTTCGTCGAACAGCGGATTCTCACTGGAGGCAAGCGGGGAATTGAACGGGCGCTCGCCGCACAGGAAGTGGCCGAAGCCCGCGCCCTCCGCGATGCCTGGCGCCTCCGCCTCCGCGGGCAGTTGGCCATCCGTTACTATGAGGCGCTGGCGGCTAAGGAGCGCGTTCACACCCGCTCCCAACTCGCCACCCAGGCGGCCGATTCGGCAAAAATCGCCAGCGAACTGCTGAATCTCGGCCTCCTCGACACGCCCGACCTCCAGGCCGCCCAGATCGAATCCCAACGCGCCCAACTCCGCCTGCTCCAGGCCCGCCAGCAGGAGGATCGCGCGTGGGCCGAACTCGCCGCCCTGCTGAATGTCGACTCGCTTCCCAACCGGGAGCTTGACGCCATGATCGATGACGTCCCCACTCTCGACCGGGAGGCGCTTTGGACTCGCATCGCCAGCCAAAGCCCGGAAATCGCCATCGCCGTCACGGAAAAGGCCAAGGCCGAACACACCCTTCGGCAAGCCAAAGCCGCCCGCATACCCGATCTCCAACTCCGCGGGGGACTTCGCAATAACCGCGAAGACGGGGACGTTCCCAAAGGCCGGCCCGTCGGGGTGGAAGGCATTTTCGATATCGGCGTCGAGATCCCGCTGTTCAACCGGCAGCAGGGCGCCATCGCCGCGGCCAAGGCCCAGATTGACCGCTCCCGCCTGGAAACCGAAAAGACCATCCGGCAACTCCAGGCCCGCTTCGCCTCCGCCTGGCAGCGTTACGACAGCTCCTTCGCCGCGGTCGTCCGCTTTCGCGACGACATGCTCCCGACCGCCCGAAAGGCCTACGAAACCTACCAGGGAAACTATCGCTCCATGCAGGCCGGCTACACCAAACTGCTGGCCGCCCGCCAGGCGTATTTCCAACTGCAGGATGAGTACCTCGACGCCCTCAGCGACACCTGGCGCGCCGCCACGGAACTGGAGAGCCTTCTTTTGGCGAAAGAGTGATGCCTATTCGATATAATCCGGGTGTGGCCGTACGAATTCTCTCCTTACTCTGCCTCCTCCTTGCCGGGTGCGCCAAGGCGCCCCAGAATCAGGAGGTCATCCGCCAGGCGATTGTCGATCACCTCGGCAAACGCAACGACATGATGGCCCAGTCGATGAAAGTAGATATCGTCTCGGTCAACTTCCGCGACAAGGAAGCCGACGCCGTCGTTTCCATCTCTCCCAAAGAAGGCGGCAGCGGCATCCAGATGAACTACTCGCTCGTCATGGAAGGCAACAAGTGGACCGTCAAGCCGTCCGCCAGCGGCAGCCCGCACGGCAACACCGCCATGCCGACCGGGGAACTGCCCGCCGGCCATCCTCCTGCCGGTGCCCCCGCCAATGGCGCCGTCCACCCGCCGTCGACGCCCAAGGCCCATCCGTGAAAACGGTCGCCGTCCTGGGTGGCGGACCGGCCGGCGCTTTCGCCGCCCGCCAATTGGCCCAGGCCGGCGTCCGTGCCGTCCTTTTCGATGAAAAACTCGCCTGGGAAAAGCCCTGTGGCGGTGGGGTAACGTTCAAGGCCTATAGTCAGTACCCATTCCTGCTCGAGTCCGGCCTCCACCGCTCCGTCGCCAGCACCTGCCTTCACAATTGCGAGGCGGGTCCGGTTCGCCTGACGCTGGAAAAACCCATGCTCATCTTTGCCCGCCGCGATCTCAATCAGCTTCTGCTCGATCGCGCTGCTGCCGCCGGTGCCGAACTTCGCCAGGCACGGGTTCTTCAGATCGAACGCACCGCTCCCGGGTGGCAGATCCGCACCTCCGCCGGCGCGCTCTACGCCGATTTCCTCATCGTCGCCACAGGCGCCCGGAACCCGCTCCGTGCCGCCGGTACCGAGTACACCGCCGCCGATTCCATGACGGCGCTCGGCTACTACATCCCCCGCGCCCAAAAACATATCGATATCGAGTTCTTCCCCAATTTCGAAGGCTACATCTGGGTCTTCCCGCGCCGGGACCATCTCTCGGCCGGCATCTGCGGCAAAGGACTGCCGGCCACCGCGATGCGCTCGCGCCTGGAGGAGTATCTGCAGCGCCGCTCCATCTCCACGCAGGGGGCCACCTTCTACGGCCACATGCTCCCATCGCTTTCCGAAGCCGGATGGCGCAATAACCGGCTTGCCGGCGATGGCTGGCTTGCCGCCGGGGATGCCGCCGGCTTGGTTGACCCTGTCACCGGTGAAGGAATTTACTACGCCATGCGCTCCGGCGAACTGGCCGGCGATCTGGTTGCCGCCGGCCGCCCGGAGCAGTACGCTGCCGCCATCCACACCGAGTTCGCCAATGACCTCGCCTACGCCTCCGCCCTCGCCCCCCGCCTCTTCCACGGCCGCTATCTCTTCGGCTCCAATACCACCCGCCTCATCCAATTTCTGCGTCGCAGTCCCCGGCTGCACGATATCGTCCAGGAACTCTTCGCCGGCACCATGCCGTATCATGATCTCCGCAAGCGAATCAAGAATTCGCTGCACCTCACACTCACCGAAATCGGCGTAAATGTCTTTCTGCGCCGCATCATTACAGAAGGTATCGAATGAACACTGCTCGCTCTGAAGCCCTGCTCGCCCGTGGCCAGGAACTGGTCCCCGGCGGCGTCAATAGCCCCGTCCGCGCTTTCCGCTCCGTCGGCGGCACCCCTCGCTTCATGGCCCGTGCCAACGGCGCCCGCCTTTTCGATGTCGATGGCAATGAGTACATCGATTTCATCGGTTCCTGGGGCCCCATGCTCCTCGGCCACCGCCACCCGGAGATCCTCGCCGCCATCGAAGACGCGCTCACCATCGGCACCTCCTTCGGCGCGCCCACGGAACGCGAAATCGAACTCGCCGAAGAGATCCGCGATGCTGTTCCCTCCATGGAGATGATTCGCCTGGTGAACTCCGGCACCGAGGCCACCATGAGCGCCCTCCGCGTCGCCCGCGGCTTCACCGGCCGCGACCTCACCATCAAGTTTGAGGGCTGCTACCACGGCCACGTCGATTCGCTCCTCGTCAAAGCCGGTTCCGGCATGGCCACGCTCGGCATCGCTGACACCGCCGGCGTTCCCAAAAGCTTCGCCGATACCACCCTCGCCCTACCCTACAACTCCGTCGAGGCGCTCGAACAGGCCTTCCAAAACCACGGCGACCACATTGCCGCCGTTATCCTGGAACCGGTCGTCGGCAACATGGGCTGCGTCATCCCGACGCCCGAGTTCCTCGCCGCCCTCGTCAAGCTCACCCGGAATCACGGCGCTCTGCTCATATTCGATGAAGTGATGACCGGTTTCCGCGTCGCCCGCGGCGGCGCCCAATCGCTGTTCGGCATCACCCCGGACCTTTCCACCTTCGGCAAGGTGATCGGCGGCGGCCTCCCCATTGGCGCTTACGGCGGCCGAAAAGAGATTATGCGCAAAGTGGCCCCGGTCGGCAATGTCTACCAGGCAGGTACGCTCTCCGGCAACCCCTTGGCTGTTTCGGCGGGACTCGCCATGCTGCGCCATATTCGCACCAACCCGGGCCTCTACGCGCAACTGGAAGCCAGCGCCGCCGCCATTTGCACCGATCTTCCCAAAGGCCTCACCGTCAACCGCGTCGGCTCCATGTTTACCCTCTTCTTCACCCAGACGCCGGTCACCGACTACGAAACCGCCAAGACCTCCGACACCGCCCGCTTCGGCAAGTTCTTCCACCACCTGCTGGAAAACGGCGTCTATTTCCCCCCGTCGCAGTTTGAAGCGGCCTTCCTTTCAACAGCCCACACCGAGGCCGATATCGCCCACACCCGGCAGGCCATCGCGGCGTTCTTCTAAAAAGGAGCACCCCCCATGGCAAAGCGCGCCGCCGCCTTTCTCTTTTTCGCTTCTACCCTCGCCGCACAGTGGGTGAACCCTCCCAAACCCGGCGTCGCGCTGCCCACTGGCGTTACCCATAAGACCTATCGCAGCGCCGCTATGCGCTGTGAGGTGGGTTACCTGGTCTACTTACCGCCCAATTACTCCACAGATACCGCCGCCCGATACCCCGTTATTTATAACTTGCACGGCGCCGGCGGCAACGAATGGCATGGCTTTGAGGAGGCCCGCCTGCTCGATAAAGGCATCCGGGAAGGGAAGTGGCCCGCCATGATCATGGTCTTCCCCAATGGCGGAAAGACCACGTTCTATAAGGACTCTCACGACGGGAAATCCATGGCGGAGACCACCGTCATCCGCGAATTGATCCCGCATATCGACGCCACCTACCGCACCATCGCCGAACGCAAGGGCCGCGCCATTGAGGGCTTTTCCATGGGCGGTCGCGGCTCCACGCGCCTTGCCATGAAGTACCCGGAACTGTTCATCTCCCTCTTTAATCAGGCCGGCAACGTCATGCATACCTCCACCGATCCGCTCACCGAATACATGGGTCCGGACCGCGCCCGCTATATTGACAATGACTCCTACCTGCTGCTGAACAAGAACCTCGCCAACATCAAGGACAAACTCCGCATTCAGGTCTGGTGCGGCACCCGCGACGACGGCCACCTGGGAACTGTCCGCCAGTATCATGCCGCCCTCCTCGCCGCCGGCGTCGACCATACTTACATGGAAATAGAAGGCCTCGCCCACGCGCGCACCGAGATGATCCGTCGCTATGAATCCATCTGGTTTGACTACCACGTCGAGTCCTTTCGCCGCGCCGGCGCACTGCCCCGCTAAACCCGCTTGTTGTATGCTGACATGCGAGGAAAGATGAGCACAAAGAACACGTCTCCCGCGCTTCACAACGCGATGTGGCCCGGCCTCGTTGGCAAGGGACCTGACTCCGAACCCCCGATCTCTCTCGATACCATGCTCGACCTGACCGTCGGCGCCTCCGTCAATGGCGTCAAATTCGACGGCGTCGATATCTTCCTGTCGCTGCCCCACACCGACATCGACTCGTCCGACGACGACCTGAAAGCCCTTGCCGACAACGTCGGTGGCCGCGGCCTCGTCATCGGCTCCATGGTCGCTCCCGTTTGGGGTCCCACCGGCGGTGGCTCCGCCATGGGCAACGACGAAGAACAGGCCAAGTTCCTCACGCAGGTCCGCAAAGCCTGCCAGATCGGCAAAAAGCTGAAGGACCTCGGCGTCCGTAAATACGGCGTCGTCCGTATCGACTCCGCCACCGGGCCCCACGACTGGCTCGCCGACCCCGAGGCCGGCACTCGCCGCATCGCCGACACCTTTACCAAGGCCTGCGCCATTGCCGAAGAGTACGGCGAACGCCTCGCCGCTGAGGGCGAGATCTGCTGGGCCGGCATGCACTCCTGGCGCCAGAACGTGAAGCTTCTGGAGATGGTCGGCCGCCCGGAAACGCTCGGCTTCCAGGCCGATATGGCCCACACCATGCTCTTCACTATGGGCTACAACGCCCCCGAAGACCGCATCCTCCCGGAGAATTTCGACTGGTCCGATCAGGCCACGCTCGCCGAAGCCTACAAGACCATGGCCCGCGCCTTGCGCCCCTGGATGATCGACTTCCACGTCGCCCAGAATGACGGCACTGTCAAAGGCTCGGGCTCCCACGATAAGACCGGCCGCCACTGCCAGCCCTTCGATCCCAACGGCAAGCTCAACATCGTTCGCGACGCCGGCGCCTGGCTCCGCGACGACGGCGGCAACGTCACCCGCGCCGTCCAGCACATCTGCTGGGATGGCTGCATGTTCTCCAATGACGTGATGCTTAATCAGCAAACCTGGAACGAGGTCCTGCAGGCCATGATCGCCGTCCGCGACGCCCACGGCTGGAACTAACTCCTATGAAGAAACTCAATATCGGCCTCATCGGCTACGGATTCATGGGGCGCACCCATTCCAATGCGTTCCGCAAAGTAACTAACTTCTTCGACGTTCCTTACCAGCCCGTGTTACACACGGTCTGCGCCCGCAACGAGGAACGCGCCAAGGCCTTCGCCACCCGCTGGGGCTATGCCAATATCGAAACCGATTGGCAAAAAGTCGTCGACAATCCCGAAATCGACCTCATCGACATCGCCAGCCCGAACGATACCCACGCCGAAATCGCTATTGCCGCCGCCAAGGCCGGCAAGATGGTGATGTGCGAAAAGCCGCTCGGCCGCAATGCCGCCGAATCGGAAGCCATCGTCGATGCCGTCGAAAAAGCCGGCGTCGCCAACATGGTCTGGTATAACTACCGTCGCGTCCCGGCTGTAACTTTGGCCAAGCAGTTGATTGACGAAGGCCGCCTCGGCCGTATCTTCCACTACCGCGCCAAGTTCCTCCAGGACTGGA
>CAYSFR010000025.1:0-140328 GCA_964430625.1 uncultured Solibacteraceae bacterium | reverse complement strand
CGATGCTCTGTTGAACGTGTTCAACTGCCGGATTTAGGATAATGGAAGTAGAGAACGGGCCTCGCCCCCAACTCACCACACCCGGAGCCGCGCTCCGGG
Source organism: uncultured Solibacteraceae bacterium (assembly GCA_964430625.1). Classification (GTDB taxonomy): domain Bacteria; phylum Acidobacteriota; class Terriglobia; order Bryobacterales; family Bryobacteraceae. The sequence continues at coordinate 140,229 of CAYSFR010000025.1, read as the reverse complement.
TTTTTCTTTTTGCGGCCCGCCGTTCCGCAATCGAAAGGAAGTCAACATGTCACTGCCGAAAGCCAACCGCCGCACCGAGATCTTCAAGGAAGTCTCCGCCGCCCTCCAACCCGTCAACGCGCTCGAGTGCTGGTTGGTCCGCCAGGTCGCCAACGCCGCCTGGGAAATGGAGACCGTCCGTCTCAATAAAAACGTCACCGAAGCCGAAGCGCTTCTCAACGCCACCTATGCCCGTGCGAACCGGAACTGGCTCCGCGCCCGCCGCGAACTCACCCGTCTGCAGGCCTCCCGCGTTGCCCGCGCCGCACGCCTCTCGCCCGATCACCAGAAACGCGCCGCCGCCGCGCCTCTCGCTGACGCCGCCGCGCTTCCCGTCTCTCGCACCTAGCCCAAAAGGAGAACAAATATGGCTACCGCTGCTCAAATACTCGCCAATCAGGCCAATGCCCAGCAGTCCACCGGGCCCAAAACCGAGGCCGGCAAAGCCCGCGCCTCCCGCAACAGCCTCAAACCTGACCAGTTTTGAAAAAACGCCCATTTTGCGGGCATTTGAAGATAAGCTCAGCGAGGCGGAAATACTCGATCCTGTCAAATAGTTGATTCTATTCGACTTTTAACCGGACGCTAGTGACTAGACCCAATTGTGCTTCTTCGGACTCTGCCAAGCCACCAAAGCTTCTCTATTATGGGCAGGAATCAATATCCCTTCAACATTCTCAAACAATCCGGCTAGCAATCCTTCATCCCACACCGCACCTTCCTCCAAACGCGCTCGGTCGGAGTCTTTTAGCGGCAGCAAGAATATGATGCCCTTCGCCCAGTCAGATTCAGCCAACACGCTCTTCAAAGCCTCAACGTCGAAAGCAAACGATGCTTGATAACCGCAGATCCCGTGAGTCCAATATGTCCAAGTATGCCCATCCGATGTGCCGTACAGTGATGGCGTGAAGACAAAAAACGGGAACGAGAGTTTCTGAGCTTCCGCGCTTTCAGCTCCCATCAACAATTCGAACACGGCAATTCGATCTGAACTCTGCGCTAAGTATTCGACAATTCTCGACTCCCGATATTCAGCTACCTCTTCACTAATGCCGAATCCGCCACCACCAAAAGTCACTTCCCGCAAGACTTTCTCGTCCGCGCCAGTCGGGCCGACAACCGACAACTCACCATTGCATGCTATTATCTGCCTCAAAGCAATTTGTGAACACAAATCCCCGTACTGTTCCAAGTAACTTCGGACGTATCTATATCCCGAGCCATCTGCACCAAGGCCGACAATCATACTACACCACTCACATTTACCACCACTTCACACCTTTTCGTACGATCTGAACTTCTCCATCCTTGTCTTTATAACACTCACAATCTCCAAGCCCCTTAATCCTATCTCCGGCAGTTGAACGCGTTCAAGAGGTCGCCAGCAAGCCGCGTGGTACCCGGCCGGAGTAGAATTCGCGGAGAATAACCCGCAGCAACGAGGCCCATCGCTGGGGCCGGCTCAACTGCTCCGCACGGGCGGCAAATCGAGTAAGAAACGATCCGACATGAGTCAGAACGGCTTCGATCGCCTCCGTATGCCGCCCCGGCACCGCCAGCCTCACATACAAGCTCCACCAGTTGAACACCAGAGCCACGATCCGCGCCATCAACTGGCTCCGCCGCAGGTCGTGCGTTGTAAATCCCGTCCACGCCCACTGGTTCTTCAATTCATCAAATACGTTCTCGGCGTCGGCCCGGTCCCGATACATCTGGGCGATCGTCAACACCTCGCCTTCCGGCAGCGACGTCACCAGCACCGCGTACTCATACACCGGACGGTCCTTGTTGATTACCACCATCCCGGTCAGCACCGGTTGCCCGGTTTCTGAGCCCGATTCCATCGCCACCGTTCCCTCCGCCAACGGGCGCCGCAGAACCACCACCCGCCGCTTCTTCGTCCATCCTTGCAACTGGAGTTCACTGTCGATCCCTCGCCATCCGCCCCCGGCGAACGCCCACTCCCGCCCGCGGGATAGCTCCGCCAAATGCCGCAAAACTCATTCGGTTTGGCGCAATTTGAACAGAAACGGCAACTGGCGTGCCTCGGCCTGCAGCATCGTTTTTTCGGTTCCCCATGCGGAATCTCCGCGCAGCAACGAAGGCCACTGCTCTCGCGGCCACGCGTCCAGCCAGGCAAAGAGTCCCGGATGGGCAAACTCCGACGCCATCTGATTTCCAGGGTGCACATCCACATTGAGCACCATCCGCAGCGCGGAGATCAGGTAGGCATAGTAGACATGCGACGGGCGCCCCGGCTTCGTCGGATTCTAGCCGACCTTTGCCTCTTCCTGCCGGCCATAGAGCGTCTTGACGGTACCGTCGATATCGAGCACCCGCTTCTCCGACAGGAGAAGATGGGGTCTCCACTGGCACGCGGCCGATCATCACGGGTGCGGCAAATCCAGTCGCGGAAAAAGACGCTAATAGAGTTGCTCTCTTTACTGCTTGGACAAGAACCTCTCTCATATTTGGATTGTATGTAACCGTCAGAATCTACCGTCAATTACCCATAGTTTGCCGGGCCGCGGGGAACCAACTAGCATCCGCCGTGGGGGCGGACTCTTAATCCCCCCAACCCAGCCCCCAATCTCGCAAAAAATGGCGGCTCCCCAAATCCCGTTCCCACAGTTTCAAAATACCTGCAACATCCCTCGTTCCAATACGTTACAAAGACTTCGATCCCCCGAAAAGCTCGAAAACACTAGACAAAATCATATAATGGAAGTAGAGAACGGGCCTCGCCCCCAACTCACCACACCCGGAGCCGCGCTCCGGGTTTTTCTTTTTGCGGCCCGCCGTTCCGCAATCGAAAGGAAGTCAACATGTCACTGCCGAAAGCCAACCGCCGCACCGAGATCTTCAAGGAAGTCTCCGCCGCCCTCCAACCCGTCAACGCGCTCGAGTGCTGGTTGGTCCGCCAGGTCGCCAACGCCGCCTGGGAAATGGAGACCGTCCGTCTCAATAAAAACGTCACCGAAGCCGAAGCGCTTCTCAACGCCACCTATGCCCGTGCGAACCGGAACTGGCTCCGCGCCCGCCGCGAACTCACCCGTCTGCAGGCCTCCCGCGTTGCCCGCGCCGCACGCCTCTCGCCCGATCACCAGAAACGCGCCGCCGCCGCGCCTCTCGCTGACGCCGCCGCGCTTCCCGTCTCTCGCACCTAGCCCAAAAGGAGAACAAATATGGCTACCGCTGCTCAAATACTCGCCAATCAGGCCAATGCCCAGCAGTCCACCGGGCCCAAAACCGAGGCCGGCAAAGCCCGCGCCTCCCGCAACAGCCTCAAACACGGCCTCACCCTCGGCGTCCTCGCCATGAACGCCGAAGAGTCCGCCTGGCTCCACGAATTCGAAGCCGAAATGCGCCCCGAGTTCCTGCCCTCCGGCGTAATGGAGGAGGAGGCCTTCCAGCAATACCTCGACGGCAACGCCCGTCTGCATAAGGTCGAACTGCTTATGGATGCCCTCTGCCAGAAGTACAACGACGCTCCCTGCGTGGTCCCCGAAGCCGCCGCCGAAGTGCGCCAACTCAGCCGCTACCGCGCCGCCGCCGAGGCCATCATCTACCGGGCCATTTCGACCCTCCGCGAATTCCAGACCACCCGCCTCTATCGCGAACTCCATATGTGGCAGGAGGAGGCCGAGTACATCCCGGCCATGGTGCGCCCCCCGCTGCAAATCACCGTCGCCTCCCAGTCGCGCGGCATGTTCGACCGCGTCGCCCTCTACCGGAACTACGGCTTCAGGCCCTTCGACGGCCTCCTGCCCAAACTCCCCTGCACCACCTAGGATTCTTCCTGGATGCTGCTTACCGGAAATGCCCGCAACTGCAGATTCCTCTGGCCCCGCCCAACCGCAGGCCAGCACCAATTACCAACTCGAACCCAATCGGCCGGCCTTGACCCGTTCATCGCCGTCCCCGATAGGCCCGGTCTTTGACAACTTGCACCAGCACCAGCAAGGGGCACACTCGGAGTGTGTCCAAAAATAGCCAGCCGGAAAGGAGCAGCCCCCGCCCCGGAGGCCCCATCCCCGTTACCAATTCGAAGCCAATCCGCCTTATTTCGGAAACGCCGACCCGTTCAGCCCCGGAATAATCCGCAACGCGTTCTTGTAATACAGCTTCTTCAGCACCTCGTCGGGCAGATCCAGCCCGTACATCTTCCAGAACGCGTGCCGCTTCCGGTAATAGTCGAAGTACTCGTCGTCGGTCTCCAGCACCCGGAAATAGTAGTGGTACTCGCTCGGCTCCCACGTGTCTTTGCCGAACAGCACCCGGTCCTGATACTTGATGAACCACTTCTGCGCGAACCGCGGCTGCCGGCCCAGTTCATACAGCACCGCCCCGATCTCCGTCATCATGTTCGGCATCTTGTCCATCAACACCCCCAACTGGCCCAGGTCCGCGCCCAGCCAGCCCAGGTGCGCGTTCACGAACGTCACCTTCGGGTGCCGCTCAATCCGCCGGTACAGCTCCCCCATCAGCACTTCCCAGCCCGGATACTTGTCCCCGGGCCGGTACCGGCTCGGAAACTGCTTCAGCTCCAGCCACCGCTCATTGTTCTTGTCCCATGGCTGGAAAAACGGCTTCGGCTCCGCCGTGTGGATCATCACCGGCATCTTGTACTTCGCGCACACCTCGAACGCCTTATCGAACCGCGGGTCGTCGATCTTCACTCGCACCCCGCTCTTGTCGCTCAGGTCCATGCCGAAATTCTTGAAGAACTTCAGCCCCTGCGCCCCGTTCTTGAAGTCTTCTTCCAGCTGCCGCGCCGCCCGCTCGGAGTAGTCCGGCGCGTCGATCTCTTCAAACGACAGATTGGCGAACACCGCGAACCGGTCTTTGTACTTCGCCTTCATCGCCGTCACGTTCCGCTTCAGCCGGTCCCCGTATCCGCCCGACAGATTCACCATGATCTGCAGGTTGATCTTGTCCATCTCGCTCACCAGCTTTTCCATCTGCGCCGCCGGCATCTCGCCCCGCTGATGGTTGTGGAAGTCGATAATCGGGTACTTCGCCCGCGTCTTCGGATGCTCCGGTACCTTCAGCGACGACTTCGGATCATACTCCTCTATCGTCATCACCGCGTCTTTGGAGGGCCTCGGCCACTCCTGCGCGAACAGTATCGGTACCACGGAAAGACAAAGGAGGAGGCGTCGCATCGCCTTTGAGTATAGGCTTACGGCTCTACGCCCAGCAACGCCGCCACTTCATTCCGGATCTGCTGCGTCAATTCCGTCTTCTTCTTGAAGATCAGCCCCTCGGTCGGAATCGGCTTCCCCAGATGGACTTTCACCACCCCGCCGCGGATCGCCACCCCGTGCATCGGCAGCACCTCCCGCGTCCCGATCAGCCCGAACGGCACAATCGGCACGCCGCTCTTGATCCCGATGATCGCCGCGCCTTCCTTGAACGGCTCCAGTTCCCCTTCCGTCCGCCCGCCCTCCGGGAAGATCAGCACCGACACCGGCCGCGCCTTGATCATCTCCGCCGCCCGGTGCAGGCTCTTCAGCGCCTCCCGCGGATTCACCAGCGATACCGGAATGTGCCCCGCCAGCTGCAAATGGTGGCCCATGAGAGGGATCTTGAAAAGGCCCTCTTTCGCCATGAACCGGAAGTTCCCCGGCAGCGTCGATAGCAGCGCCGGCGTGTCGGAATAGCTCCGGTGGTTCCCCGCGAAGATGTAGTGCTGCCCCGGCGTCAGGTTCTCCAGCCCCGTGATCTCCACCTTCATGCCCATGATCTTCACCAGCATCTTCGACCAGATGTGGGCCATCACGAACTGCCGGTCACCGTGCTTGTCGAATAGGGCAACGATAAGGTTCAGCGAACCCATCAACGCCGTGGCCAGAACGATAAGTGGATCAGTCCACAGAAGGGTACGCAGGAGTGCAAAGGACATAACGAGGCGAATCTCCTATTGTACGAGGATCGCCCGCGCTTCTCCCACCAGATACAGCGATCCGGTCAGAAACCACACCTCGCACCCCCCCGCCCGCGCCATCCCGATCGCCTCTCCCACATCCGCCGCCATCCGCGCCTGCCCGTGCGGCTCCATCTCCAGAATCGCCTCCGGCCGCAACGCCCGCGCCTGCCGCGGCGCCGTCACGATCAGCTCCGCCGCCAGCGGAAACAGCACCCCGGCGATCTCCTCCACACTCTTGTCCCGCATCGCCCCGTAGATCAGCCCCACCCGCCGGCTACCGTGGAACCGCTCAATATAGGCCGCCAGCGCCCGCGCCCCCGACGGATTGTGCGCCCCGTCCAGCCAGATCTCCGGCGATTCGCTCACCCGCTCCAGCCGCCCCGGCCACCGCGCCGCCCCTATCCCCGCCCGGATCTCCTCCGGCGTCACATGCAGCGCGTTCAGCGCCATCGCCGCCGTCCGCGCGTTCTCCACCTGATGCTCCCCCGCCAGCGGACAGTCGATCCGCATCCCCCCCGTCACAAACCGGCTCCCCGTCGCCGTAATCTCCAACTCCCTCACCGGCCACGCCGTCGCGTCCAGCACCGGCGCAAATACCGTCTCCGCCCGCCGCCCGATCACGTCCCGTGCCACCGCCCGCTGCGGCCCCACCACCGCCGGTACCCCCGCCTTCAGGATCCCCGCCTTCTCAAACGCAATCGCGTCCAGGCTCTTCCCCAGCCACGCCTCGTGGTCGTAATCTACCGGCGTGATCACACATAGCTGCGGTGCCACGATGTTCGTCGCGTCCAGTCGCCCCCCCAGCCCTACCTCCACCACCGCCCAGTCCACCCGCTGCCGCGCAAACCACCAGAACGCCATCAGTGTCACCGTCTCAAAGTACGTCGGGTGCGTGTCCAGCGTCCCGGCCGCCATCATCCGCTCCGCCGCCTCATGCACCGCCGCAAACGCCTCGGCAAACTCCCCCGCCGTTACCGCCTCCCCGTCCACCACAATCCGCTCCGTCGGCTCCATCAGGTGCGGCGATGTGAACAGCCCCACCCGGTGCCCCGCCGCCCGCAACCCCGCCGCGATCATCGCCGACGTCGACCCCTTCCCGTTCGTCCCCGCGACATGCACCACCCGGTAGGCCCGCTCCGGATGCCCCATCGCCTCCGCCGCCAGCGCCATCCGCTCCAGACCCAGCTTCGCCGTCCGGATCTCGTTGCCCAGTGCGTACAGGTACTCGACTGACTCCGGGTAGTTCAAGCTTGACAGGCTTGTACGTAGGACGACGACGGTACCCGCCCGCCCTTGTTCAACTCCCTCATCCCGATCTCAGTGGCATAGTACAGTCGCGATGTCAGCCCCTTCGCCATCCGGAAGAACTGCGCCCCGGGCCCCTGCCCGCCGTCCAGGTCCTTCAGAATCGCCACCTGCTGCGCCTCCGTCAGCCGCACGAACGGCTTGCTGTGCAGCCCGATCGAATGCCCGTCCAGCCATCCCAGCCCGCCCAGAAACGCGTCCCGCTGCTCCCGCGGACCCACCCCCAGCATCCGGTCCATCCACCGGTTCACCAGCGCCGCCTTCGCCCCGGGCGTGTCCGTCGCCGGGATGATCAGCTCGCTCAGCACGATCACCGTCTCGTTCTGGTGCGCGTCAAAGACTTCCGGCTTCCAATCCGCCAGCGTCGATACCTGCGCCAGCGCGCTCCCGGGAGCCGCGACCGCGGCGATTTGCAGTAGGTTGCGACGGTCCATAAGAACCATCATCCTATCACTAGTGGAATCCCGCCGCCTATCCCTCGCGCTCTCCCTGGCCTTTCTCGCCTCCTGCTCCAGCGGCCCCGCCACCTTTCACTCCATCTCCACCCGCTCCTTCGAAAAGGCCGGCCCCCACTTCTCCCTCAAGCTCCAATACCCCGAAATCGCCGGCGCCCCGGGCGACCTCAATCAACTCCTCGCCGGCAATGCCCTCGCCCGCCTCCAGGAGGTGGAGGATAACCCCCTCCCCTTCGATGACTACGCCCGCAACATCGCCGAGGACTCCGCCGTCACCGCACTCCACGCCGAAAGCATCCTCACCATCGCCCACCGCACCCCGGAGTTCCTCACCACCCGCTGCCAGACCACCGAAGGCGCCTTCTACGACGTCTACGACGCCCGCACCGGCCGCCACCTGGAACCCGATGACCTCCTCGAGGACGGCAAACACCACGCCCTCCCCGACCCCGGCTCCGAAGAACCCTCCATCGGCCTCCTGGCCGATCATGCCGTCTGCAACGGCGTCGACATCCCCTATGCCCGCCTCCGCGGAATTCTCAAATCCCGCTTCCTCCCCGCCCAGGTCTACTGACACCACGCTGTCAGGAGCACCCCGGCATACTGCCCTCATGCAGATCCAATCCCTCAAAGACCTCGGCATCATCACGGAGAACCTCAACGGCTCCCGCGATTTCTACGTCAACCTCCTCGGCTTCCAGCCCGTCTTCGTCTCCGACTGGTACATCCACCTCCAGAACGGCCCCGTCGAACTCGGCTTGATGGCCGCCAAACCCGAAATGCCCGCCATCCCCGCCGGCGGCGTCTGGGTCTCCCTCGGCGTCGCCAGCGCCGACGCCGAATACACCCGCCTCCTCGCCTCCGGCGCCACCCTCGATGCCGAACCCAAGGACCAGCCCTGGGGCGAACGCTCCTTCATCGTCCGCGACCCCAATGGCTTCGGCATCAACCTCTCCCAGACCATTGCCGCCGACCCGGCCTTCATGCAGGCCAACAACCAACTCGCCCATGCGTCGAGCTGACCGCCTCTTCCAACTCGTCCAACTGCTCCGCCGCCGGCGCGCTGTCACCGCGGCGGAGCTCGCCCGTTCCCTCGAGGTCTCGGAACGCACCGTCTACCGCGATGTCCAGGACCTCTCCCTCTCCGGCGTTCCCATCGAAGGCGAAGCCGGCGTCGGCTACCGCCTCAAGCCCGGCTTCGACCTCCCGCCCCTCATGTTCACCGCCGAAGAACTCCAGGCCCTCCGCCTCGGCGCCCGCATCGTCCAGGGCTGGGCCGACGACGCTCTGGCCGGCGCGGCCTCATCCGCTCTGGCCCGTATCGAATCCGTCCTCCCCGATAAGCTCCGCGAAGAGTCCAACCGCCAGTTCCTCTTCGCCCCCGGCTTCGCCGTCACCGCCGAATCCAAGGTCTGGATGCGCGAACTCCGCGCCGCCATGGACGCCCGCCACAAGGTCCGCATCGGCTACCGCAAAGCCGAGGACTCCGCCGAACCCACCTCGCGCATCATCGAACCGCTCGGCCTCTATTTCTGGGGCAAAATCTGGACCCTCGGCGCCTGGTGCGAGCTACGCCACGGCTTCCGCACCTTCCGCCTGGACCGCATCACCGCCCTCACCGTCCTCTCCGGCACCACCTGCACCCGCACCCCGGACGACTACATCCGCCACGCCGAACAGTCGTAAGCTGGCAGTGATGCTCCGCCGCCACTTCCTCGCCTCCCTCGCCGCCGCCGCCCAACCCGCCGTCTTCCTCCCCTCCCCAGGGAAAGGCAAGGCCGTCATGGCCATCGCCTACTACGCCAAGGCCAAAGGCCTCGACATGGTCTCGCTGGAACAGCGCTGGTCCCGCTCGGACACCATCGACACCGTCTTCCGCCGCACCTCCTCCGACAACGGCCGCACCTGGTCGGCCCCGGTGGAGTCCAAGACCGGCGAGAAGCGCGCCAACGGCACCTGGCGCAAACACCCCCGCGCCGGCTACGTCGACCCGCGCACCGGCCGCCTCCTGGAGTTCTGGATGGAAGCCGTTCTCCCCACCGATGACCCGCTGGAGGGCCTCCGCAGCTACGGCGTCTATTACTCCATCGACGGCGGCCCGGCCCGCCAGTTGATCCACAAAGGCCCGGGCTTCGACGCCAAACACCCCATCCCCGGCGCCGAACTGGGCCGCAACGGCTTCATGCTCGGCGACCACGGCTCCGCCCCCGTCACCGCACCCAACGGCGAGATCCTCCTCCCCCTGGAGATCTTCCCCGCCAAGGACGGCAAGCTCTACAACCCCGGCGGCGGCTATACCTGGTCGGATGCCGCGCTCGCCATCGGCCGCTGGAAGGGCCGCGACCTGGAGTGGACCATGTCCAACATCGTCGCCGGCGACCCCGCCGTCACCACCCGCGGCATGGTGGAGCCCACCATCGCCTTCCTGGACCGCAAACGGGTCCTGATGGTCCTCCGCGGCTCCAACGACAAGAACCCCAAGCTGCCCGGCTACAAGTGGTACAGCCTCTCCACCGACGGCGGCCACACCTTCCCGCCCGCCCGGCCCTGGACCTACACCGATGGCGCCAACTTCTTCTCTCCCAGCGCCTGCTCCCTGCTGCTCCCCCACTCCAACGGCAAGCTCTACTGGCTGGGCAACATTACCCCGGAGAACCCCCGCGGCAACCGCCCCCGCTACCCCTTCGTCATTGGCGAGGTGGACCGCGCCACCGGCCTGCTGCGCCAGCCCACCGTCCGTCAGATCGATACCCGCCAAAAGGGAGAGGACGAGATCCTTACCCTCTCCAACTTCTGGGCCCATGAGGACCGGGAGAGTAAGGACATCGTCCTCTACATGACGCGCCTGTTCGCCTTCAACAACGGCTGGGAAGGCGACGGGATGCGCTACCGCATCCCGGCCGTTTAAGGGTTGGTTAGAGCTCGGTCTCGACGATGAAGCTGGTCCACTCCTCGGTCCAGTCTTCGTCGCCGATGCCGCCGATGAAGGTGGCCGTCTGGTCAAAGAAGCCGTCGTCGGGGGCCGAGACCCAGCCGGCGCGGAAGATTGGCGAGCCGAAGCGGGCCCGGAAGTTCGGGTCGCTGTACTCGAAGGGCCGCATCAGCATGGGGTCGCTGATGACGAAGTTGGCGGCCTTGCCGGCGGCGCGGGTGCCGAGGGCGAAGGCCTGCGTGGGAGCGTTGGGGATCTGGCCGGCGAGGGTGTTGGCCCCGTTGGCGCCCTTGTTGTTGTCCCAGGCCAGGAAGCCGTTCATGACGATGTTACCGGCGTCCATCTGCGCCTGGGTATTGGCGTCGGTGAACTCCACGGCGCCGGAGTAGAAGTTGGTAACGGCCACGTTGTTGATGGTGGCGCGGGCGCCGCGGCGGAGGAAGATGCCAGGGGAGCTGGCTTCGTCGAAGCCGGGCTGGGCGGAGCCGATGAAGGTCAGGTTGTACAGGGTGGGGTTGGAGACCGGGGTGGCGGCGTTGTTGTACTCGGAGTTGTCGCCCTCGATGCCGCGGTTGCCGCGGGAGTCCGGGCTCTGGAAGAAGAGGCCGTACTGGATGCGACCGACCCAGCCGAGCTGGAAGTCCACGTAGTCATCGGCGCCGAGGCCGCCCACCAGGTACTTGGCGTCCATGGTGCCGCCGAACCATTCGAAGGAGTCATCCAGGCCGTAGGAGGCCTGCAGGTGGTGGGCGGAGGTGCCCTTGCCGCAGCCGCCGAAGGTGAAGGAGTTCAGCTCGTTGTTGGGGGAGAGGATGGCGCCGGCGTACTCGACGCGAACATAGGAGAGCGAGCCGCAGGAGTGGTTGGCGTCCGCGCCGCCGTAGAGGCCGTCGTCGGTGGCGTTGAGGCCTTCAATGTAGAAGGTGCCCGCGGCGTTGGTGTTGCCGCTGGTGTTGGCGCCGACGTTCACCGGGGCTTTGCCGAGCAGGACGAGACCGCCCCAGTCGCCGCGCTTGCGCTCGCCGAACTTCTGGGCGCTGGTGAGGATGATGGGACGGCTGCGGGTGCCATCGGCGGCGATCTTGCCGTCGCGGGTGACCAGGAGGGCCGAAGGCGGCGCGGAGCCGGCGGCGCCCTGGATGATGGTGCCGGGTTCAATGGTCAGGGTGGCGTTGTTCTTCACGGTCACGATGCCCTGGAGGAGGTAGGACTTGGTGTTCACCCAGGTGGTGTTGGCGGTGATGCTGCCGGTGACGGTGACCTGTTCGGTGACGACGCCGATCTTGGCGTAGGCGGCCTTCAGGACGCGGGTGCCGGTGTAGTCCCGGAGCTGGACGACGACGGTGTGCATGCCGGGTTCATTCGGAATGGAAACGGTGGCCAGTTCGGCCTTGGAGGCGTCCTTCAGCACGGACGGCTGCACGTCGGGCACGGTTTCCGAGCCGGAAGGCAGGTAGAGCTTCTTGCCGGTCTGGTTGTTCTGGATGTAGGTGAAGACCGAGTAGGGGTAGAGGTCCCCGTTGGTCTTGACGGTCCATTTGAAGGTGGCCGATTCGCCGGAGCGGTAGGTGAGCTTGTCGCTCCAGACCCACATGGCGATCTTTTGCTCCGGGGAGCCGTAGCCGATCGCTTCGCGCTCCGGAGTGCCCGCGCAGAGCGCGGAGGCGTACAGACACAACAAGCCTGTCGTAACGGTAGTGATACGCATGGTTGAGGATTCCTCTTTAGAAGATCGAGTAGCTTATGCCCACCTGGAAGGTGCGGCCGGTTTGATACTGGCGCTGGGGCAGGTTGGCCTGCGTCCAGCGGTACTTGTTGTCCGCCAGGTTCTCGGCGTCAAAGCGGAGGGCCCACTTGCCGCCTTCCTTGAACTGGTACTGGTAGACGAAGTCGAGGAAGGTGTTGCCTTCCTGGTAGATGTCGGGCAGGCCGAATGTGCCGACGCCGGAGATACGGCGGGACACATAGTTCGAGTAGAACCGGGCCTGGCTATGCCAGGCCGGGCGCCGCCACTCGGTGATGATGTTGTAGATGTAGCGGCTCTGGCCCAGGAGGGGCCGGGACTTGGAGGTGACGACACCGGCGTTTTCGGGTTTGATGTCGATGTTGGAGTCGACGAAGGTGAAGTTGGAGGTAACGCTGAAGTCGCGGAGGCTCTTGTGGAACGAGGCGAGGTTCTTGCGGTACTCCACTTCGAGGCCGAAGTTCTTGGCGCCGGCGGCGTTGACGAAGGTCTGGCGGAGGTCGTTAGACGGCAAGATCGTCTGCTCGATAGGGTTCGTGAACTGCTTGACGAAGAAACTGACGGCGATGATCTGGTTGCCGCCGAGGAAGGACTCCCAGCGGGCATCGTAGTTGTTGACGATGGCGCGGAGAAGGTTGGGGTTGCCCTGGACGACGAAGCCACCGAGGACGTTGTTGAAGTCGAAGGGGGAGAGTTCGCGGAAGTCGGGGCGGGAGACGGTACGGCTATAAGAGAAGCGGAGGTTCTGCCGGGGGTCGAGCTGGTAGATGACGTTGACGCCGGGGGTGGGATCGGTATTCTTGAGCCGGGCGGTGGCGGGCTGGGCGTTGGGGACGAGGTTGTCGACGGTCACGACGTTCATGTCGGCCTTTTCGACGCGGACCCCGCCGACGATGCGCCATTTGGGGCCGATGGCCATATCGACCATGGAGTAGCCGGCGTAGATATCGAGGTCGGCGGAGTACTTGTCCGTACCGCGGGTGAACTCCGAGATCTGGAAGCCGTTGGGGCGGATGTTGGAGGCGGCGAAGAGCTGATCGCTGGGGAGGAGGAAGTTCAGGGTAGTGGAGGACTGGGGGATGTAGCGGAAGCGGCGTGCGCCGAAGTCGCGGTGGCGAATGGTGGCGCGGAAGCCGGTCTTGACGATGCCGCTGATACGCCCTTTGAAGAAGGGGATGGTGTGATCGGCCTGGGGCTCGTAGATGCGGTCCTTCATGTCGGAGAAGAAGCGGACACCGGAGGAGCCGAGGGCGGCGAAGGTGAAGTCGCCGTTGGGGAGCTGGCCGCGGAAGACTTCGCGAAGGTCGGGTTCATTGCGGCGGGAGCGGGAGTAAGTGAGCTGCCACTTGAAGATGCTGCCGGCCCAGGAGGGGACGGCGTGGTCGCCTTCGACGGAGGTGGCGAGGAGGGAGCGTTCCACGTAGTGGAGGCGCTCCGAGGAGATGACGCCATCAACGCCGCCGTCGTAGCCGGTGAATTGGCGGGAGCCTTTGTCGGCTTCGTGGGTCAGGGTGTTGCGGAAGACGATTTTATTGGTGTTATTGAGGCGGATGGCGGCGTTGAAGACAGCGCCGAGTTTGGCGGTTTCGGTGAAGTCGTTGAAATCGGGATAGTCGGTGAAGGTGATGGGACCATCGCCGCCCTGGCGGTAGTAGCGCTGTTTCTCGGAGAGGGTCTGGGAGCCGTTGGAGAAGCTGAGGGCGCCGACGATGCCGACGCGTTTGAAGGTACCGCCACCGACGGCGGAGAAGTCACCGGCGGGGCGCTGGGAGGAGTTGGTGCTGGGCTGCCAGGTATTGGCGAAAGACTGGCCGAAGGACTGTAACTGAGCGGGGGTGAAGCGGCCGGGAATGAGGCGGGAGTCTTCGGGGATAGAGGCCGGGATGGCGCGGCTATTGGAGCCAAAGCCGAAGAAGTCGCGGGCGCCGCCGCCGTTATAGGTCTGGAAGGGCTGGAAGCTGGTGCGGGTGTTGAAGCCGGCCTTGGTGTTGACCTGGAACATGCGCTGGGCGGGGAACTCGATGGTCTGCATCTGGACGAGGCCGCCGGCGAATTCGGCGGGGAGGTCCGGGGTGTAGGTTTTGAGGATCTTGATGTTCTCGATGAGGCCGGAGGGGAAGAGATCGAGGGAGACGACGCGTTTTTCGGGCTCGGTGGTGGGTAGCATGGCGCCGTTCATCATGGTGGCGGAGTAGCGTTCGCCGAGACCGCGGACATAGACGAAGCCGTCGCCGACGACGGAGACACCGGTGACCTTTTCCAGCGCGCCGGCGGCGTTGGAGGAGGCGGTTTGGGAGAGTTCTTCCTTGCCGATGGAGTCCGAGACGGAGGCGGAGAGCTTGCGTTCGCTGAGCATGGCTTCGGCGGTAGCGCCGACGGAGGTGGCCTTTTCGTTGACTTCAACGGTGGTTACGACGGACTTGTTGGCCATGACGGTGGAGGCTTCGGTGACTTCGCCGGCCTTGACGATGACCTGTTCGACTTTGACGTCGGAGTAGTTTTCGGCCTGGTAGGTGAGGGTGTACTGGCCGGGGGAGACGACGATGGAGAAGCGGCCTTCGGTGTCCGATTTCTGACCGGAGGCCTGCTGGCCATTGAGGAGGACGGAGGCGCCGGGGATGGGGCGGCCGGTTTGGCTGTCGAGGACAGAACCAGCGATGGTGCCAGTTGGCGTCTGCGCCAGCAACAGGGCGGCGCTGCAAACAAAGAGCTGAAGAGTACGAAGCAAGAGGATTTCCTTAGGGTGTTACTGAACGAAGATGGTGACTTCGTTGGAATCGACGCCGTCCATGTAGACCTGGAGAGGAACACGGCCGGTGACGAAGGCGAGATCGGGCACGATGACATTGATCTGCCAGAGGCCGGAGAATCCGGGCGCCATGCCGCTGAACTCGACTTTGGCGGGGGCGCCAGCGACGAAGACTTCGGGGGTGGAGGTGGTGGTGGCCAATGGGCTGGAGGGAGCGGGGACACCGTCCTCGATGGAGCGGGAGAGGGCACCGGGACCGGTGGCGAAGATCTGGATGACCTGGCCGCGGCGGGCGCGGGCGGCGTCGGTGTTCAGGGCACCGTCCTGGTTGAGGACCGCGCCTCCGATGGAGTTAGCGAAGATGCCGGGTGCGGCGGACATGACGCGGACATTCCCGGTGAGGGTAGCGGCGGCGGTCTTCACCTCGACGGCGCGGAGGCCGGGGGTGACGGCGAAGGGGACGAGGAAATTAACCTGGGTGGCGGAGACGAAGTACACGGGCGCGGCCACGCCATTGACGGTGACGGTGACGCCGCCGAGGGTTTTGGGGATAGGAGAAGTGGAGGCGGTGGTTTGAGTGACACCGGTGAAGGCGCCAAAAGCGGCAGCCCAGGACCCAGGGGTAATGGGCTGGCCGGAGCGGAAACTGGCTCCATTGAGCACGGTCACCTGCGCCGACAGGGCGCTACAGCAGGCCAATAAAACGGCCACGATATAGGAACGCATGCCTTGAGTCTAGGAAGGCGCTGATACAGGCCAATAACTTTTCCATTACAAAACAGTGAACTAAGGAATCTTTGCGTTACAGAACGGTGACATACCAGCAGAGGAGGAGGAGCGGGCCGAGGTTTTCCGCCGGGGACTCCGGGAGCTCGATACGTGCGACCTTGGCGAGGCCGGGCTTGGTGACGTAGGTAAAGAGAGGCCGGCCGGAGGCGTTGAGCAGGGACCAGCGGGTACCAAGCAGGTTGGCGGGCTTCCAGACGTATTCGGCACCGGCGTAGCGAAGGGTACCGCCGGCGCCGGCGGCCTTCTCCTCGAGTTCGGCGACGAGCGTGCCATCCACAGAGAGGGTACGTTTTTTGCGGAGGACACCGCCATCGCGAAGGTCATAGACCTCGTCCCCAAAGCGGCCCTGGGCGGCACCCTGGGGGTTCTGGACGAAGAGTAACTCGCCATCCAACTCCTCCAGGACCCAGTGGCGGCGGATCCCCTCGGGCTGTTTCCATTGCATATGCTCTAAGTAAGAGGATCCAATGTTTCTGCGCCGAATGCTATGGATGCTTGCCCTTATTCCGGGGCTGGCTTTCGCTCAGGAGAGGTACTACCGATTCTCTATTGACCAGGACCGGCTGGCGGGCGCCCCCGACTACAGTTTTCTGAACACACCGCTGACGGAAGCGGACCGGGTGAAAGCGGAGGGCGGGCAGTTTGTGACGGCGGCGGGGAAGCGGGTGCGGTTTTTCGGGGTGAATCTGGCGTTTTCGGCGAATTTTCCAGAGGCGCGGGACGCCGAGCGGATCGCCAAGCGTCTGCGGCGGCTGGGGGTAAATCTGGTGCGGCTGCACCACATGGACACGCAGCCGGACGGGAACCCGGGCAACGCGGGATCGCTGCTGACGACGGGACCATATCCGACGCTGAACCCGGTGGCGGTAGAGCGGCTGCGGGGATTCCTGGATGCGTTAAAGGCCGAAGGGATCTACGTGAACCTGAACCTGAAGGTGGGGTATGTGTTCCGGCCGGGAGTGGACGGGGTGCCGGCGGGGACAGTGCCGACGCAATCGAAGCCATTGCACATCTTCGAACCGCGGATGGTGGCGCTGCAGCAGGAGTTTGCGGCGAAGGTCATCGACGCGCTGCAGTTGCGGGACGATCCGGTGCTGGCGATGGTGGAGATTAACAACGAGTCGTCGCTGATCTATTCCTACCAGACGAACCAGTTGCAGACGTTGGTGACGGGGGCGTACCGGACGGAGATGGCGCGGCAGTGGAACGGATACTTGCGGGGGCGGTATGCGTCGACGGAGACGCTACGGGAGGCGTGGGGGGCGACGGAAGAGGACGGGGAGTCGATTCTGCCGGGGCGATGGCAACTGGAGCTGCATGCCAACACCGCCGGGTCGATTGCGGTGGGGGAGGATGGGGTGGCGCAGCTGAACCTGACGCGGAACGACACGGAGGTGATCGCCAAGCAGGTGGGTTTTTCGGTAGCGGCTGGGGATGCCTATCAGGCGGAGATCGAGATGCGGGCGGACCGTCCGGTGAACGTGAGCTGGGACATCAAGCAGGACGTATCGCCGTGGCGGCAGCAGACGAACCGGGCGGCGGCGCTGACGACGGCATGGCAGAAGTTCACGATGGCGTACACGGCGGGGTTCGGGATGGAAGGGATTGGGCGAATGGGGGTGCAGTTGAGCGGTTCGACTGTACCGGTGCAGATACGGGGGGCGCGGCTGGTGCGGCGCGGACGCCGGGGGCTGGGAGCGGACGAGTCCTTGGAACAGGGCAATATCGCGTTGCCGGGTACAGAAGGGTCGCACGCGGCGCGGTTGCGCGACTATGTGGAGTTCCTGGCGACGCTGGACAAGGCTTATGTGGAAGCGCTGCTGGCGACGGTGCGGGAGGCGACGAGCGGGCAGGTGCCGGTGGCGGGAACGCAGATGGATTTTGGCGGGCTGATGACGATCGACACGCACGCGGCGCTGGACTATCACGACTACCACTTCTACGTGGACCACTACAATTTTCCGAACGTGCAGTGGGACGGGCGAGACTGGCGGATCCGGGACAGTTCGCATGTGGCGGGCGGGCTGACGAATCTGCTGGCGATGGCGGCGGCGCGGCCGTTTGGGAAGCCGTTTACGGTGAGCGAGTTCAACCAGAACTGGCCGAACACGCGAGGGCACGAGATGCTGCCGGTGATGAGTGCGTTTGCGGCGTTCCAGGACTGGGACGGGCTGATGCATTTCGCCTATTCGCACGGGCGGGGATGGGACGCGAACGTACCGAACGGGTTTAACCTGAACGGGGACTGGTCGAAGTGGGTGTCGTTCGGGCAGGCGGCATTTCTGTTCCGCGGCGAGGGGGTGAGCGTGGGGCCGTCGCTGTTCAAGATCCCGGTGGGATATGACGACCGGCTGCGGTACACGCGGGAGGGGCGGAACCGCAATTTCGCGCCGTTTCTGAACGATGTGTTCGGGATCCGGATGGAGAACGCGTTTGTGTACCGGTTCGCGATTGATCCGAATCCGGAGGGGGGAACGCCATTGGGGCTGGTGGAGGTGCCGGCGGCTCCGTATACGGCCGAGACGGGGGAGATGCAGTACGGGAGCGGGACATTTGTGGTGAACGCGCCGCGGGCGGCGGGGGTGACAGGGGAGTGGACGGGGAAGCGGACGGCAGGGCCGATGGATGTGGAGATTGCGGGGCGTGGGTTCCGGAGCGTGCTGCTGACGACGCTGGACGGGCTGCCGGTGGCCGAGAGCGGGCGGATGCTGTTGACGAATCCGGGGCATACTCTGCGCAGCCGGAACGGGGCAGCGCCGGCGGCGCCGCAGGGTATTGTGCGGTATCCGGGGACGACGGACTGGTTTACGGTGGAGGCGGACCAGGCGGGGCGGCCGTCGGGGGATTTGAACGGTGGCACTGGGCCGACGTGGATGTCCGCGACGCCGGCGCGGATTACGCTGCGGACGCAGCGGATGGATTTGATGGTTTATGCCCTGGATGGGGCGGGGCGGAGAGGGGAGGCGGTGGAGGTGAGAGTGGGGGCGGACGGGTTGGAGTTTGCGATTGGGGGGGAGGCGCCGTGGTATGAGATTGTGGGAGGAGGGGAGTAACTTGGAAGGAGGGCGCTGTTGATGTTCCGCCGCTTGGGCCGGCGGAAGTCAGCCTTGCGACGCCCAAAGGGGGCTTTCCGGATCCGGCAGATCGTCCTCGGGGAAGATCCATTCGTCGCTCCCGGGAGGAAAGATTCTCAACTCCGCGCTCATCGGTCCGACACTGCGATACCCGGCGTCGCGTTCCGGGTGGTGGTGGCGGACCAATCCGGTGCAAATTGGTGCCAAGCCATCAGAGTTTCGAGTTCAAGTCTCTGGTCCCTAACAAGGCTGATCGGCACACCCGTGACTTCACCTGATGGCAGCGGGCCTTCGCCAAGCTGTCCTGTTCGCTTGCGCACATTCAGATTCGTCACAAGATCTGCAGCGGATAGGCGACGCAAGCAGGCAGGCTCCGCCATCTCGGCATCATGGAGTGCCCGAAGGCCACGACCCTTACTCTGCCGATGCCCACAGTCCATGGGAACTCTGCCCAGTGACCTGTTAACGATCAACGGAATCGGGCAGATCATTTCAGCTCCTGCTGTTATACACTTACCAGCATGCCACGACCCTCATTTGCGCTCTATTTCGTCTTTGCGGGAGTACTTAATGCCGCCAGCATCGTCTCCGTGCTCGACTCAGATCCGGACCTGCCAGGCAACGCCAACATTGTGTCCAACACCGCCTTCGCAATGACTTGGACCCAAACGGGTTCGTTCAGCAACGTCGTGATCCAGGCCGCTATCGGAGCGAACCTGCCTGTAAATTCGCCGAACCCGCAAATCGTGGCCTTCTTGACCACCGCAGTGGGCGGCCCAACCACGGTCGCCAACGAGATCGCTAGTGCTTCAGTCGCGGTTCCACTCAGCGGAGATCCTCACCCGATGCTCACGCTGCTGAGCATTCCCACTCTTGGGGCTGGCACCTACTATCTCAGCGTGTTCCACAGCTCTGGGGGTTCGCCCGACTGGAACTTTGAGCCCTCGGCCAGTGTCACCTCCGATGTCGGCTCGACGGCAAACGCCAATTTCCTACGCGCCACATCGCCATTCGCTGGCTACCTTCCCGCCAGCGACTTCACCGCGCAGACCTTCGGGGGTGGCTTCTTCACCGTTACCGGGGACCCGTCGTCCACGATTCCCGAACCCTCCACGTTTGCTCTCCTCGGCATCGGCGTCCTGGCACTTGCGCTCCGCCGCCGCTGAATTGACTGCACTTGCATCGTGGATGGGGAAGATCATTTCCCGACAAGTCCTCCGGAGGAGTGGCCGCAGGCCATTATGCGGCGCGTCGAGGTTTGCGTAAAAGACAGAACAGTACAAAATACAGGGCGATTCTCACCGACAACTGGAAGCTCTCCGCTACCGCCGTCGCCGCGATCGACAGGACTGCCGACAGATTGAGCGGTTGTTCCAGAACCCAACCGCGGATTGAAACTTTTGCCGGCACCACCGCCACCCGATCTGCAATCCACAACTGGTCATAATGAATTGCGTTGCGACTGGCGTGGCAGCTGCATTTCCGCGCTGGCTTCGGCTTCCGTCGTACGTTTGGCAGGGCTTTACAGGCGCTGTTTTGATGAGCCGCTTGGGCCGGCGGAAGTCAGCCTTGCGGGGCCAAAAGGGGGCTTTCCTGATCCGGATCCGGCAGATCGTCCCCGGGGAAGATCCATCCTTCGTTGCCGGGAAGAAAAATTCTCAGCTCCGCGCTCATCGGTCTGACACTGCGATACCCGGCATCGCCTTCCAGGGAATAGTTCCGAACCGGATTCCAGGAGCAATCCGCGTTCAGAGGCGGTTCGGCAAAGCGGAACACGCCTGGCGACATGTGCACCTACACGGTGTCTCGCTTCGCCCACTCCTATTCTGATGAACCGATTCAATCTTCGGCGTTGCTGAGAGCGAAGACGGGCGGATTGCTCGAGTCGCAGTCGTCTATCCAGGGGTGGGTGCTGGTCACTGCAGGGTAGTACCGGAGGGCGACAGGGCCATGGAGAGGCTGACGGGAGGGTCGTCGAGGCGCAGATCCGAACCTCGGATGATGATTTGCCGGATGGCGGAGTCCGGGCGGGTAACGCGGAGGGCTATCTCGCTTGCAGGACTATGGAGAGCGGCCGACAGGAGGAGGAGGCCCAGTTCCCTGCACTTTTGGGAAGTGAGGTACATCCAGAGGGCGTCCGCCCTGTAGTAGCTGTTGTGGTAGTGGTGCGACTTTCGAAACAGGATGCAATCGGTGGAGATGGCTGGGCCAGAAGGAGGAAGGACGCCGGCGTGAAAGATGAGATGGGGGTCGCCTGACGGGCCGTCGGGCAGGCGGGCGGCCAGATCGGCAAAGGTCTGCTGCAATCCGCAGATTGAAGGAGGGAAACTGCATTTTAGCCTGACGGGGTGGAAGGGGGCCTGGAGGCGCAGGTAGAACATCCAGGTGAATGGCGGTGCGGCTGAAGCTCTTTGCGAACAGCTTGCTGGACGGCAGGGCGGATGTGGTAGACCATCGGGCGATGCGGCCGCATTTGCGGGCGAGTGTGCTGCGGAATGCGGTTTACGCCCTTTAGGAACCGGGCCGCCCTTCAGGCCCGGAGCCTGGCGGCGAGAGCGGTGGAGCCGTGGACGTCGGTGAGGCGGAAGTCGCGGCCCTGGAAGGGGTAGGTGAGCTTTTCGTGGTCGAGACCGAGAAGGGTGAGGATGGTGGCGTGGAGGTCATGGACGTGGACGGGGCTTTCGACGGCGCGGAGGCCGATCTCATCGGTCGCCCCGATCACCTTTCCGCCCTTGATCCCGCCGCCGGCCATCCAGATGCTGAAGCCGTAGGGGTTGTGATCGCGGCCGAGATTGTCGCCGCCGCCATTGGCGTTGCCGTCCGAGGTGGGGGTACGGCCGAATTCGCCGCCCCAGATGACTAACGTCTCCTCCAAGAGGCCGCGCTGGTGGAGATCCTCAAGCAGGCCGGCGACGGCTTTGTCGGTCTTGCCGGCCTGTTTTTCATGATTCTTTTCACAGCCCTTATGGCCGTCCCAATCCCCTTCTCCGGTGCTGGTTCCCGACCAGAGTTGGACGAAGCGGACGCCGCGTTCGACGAGGCGCCGGGCCAAGAGGCAGCGGGTGCCAAACTCCCGGGTTTGGGGGCTATCCATGCCGTAGAGCGCCCTGGTGGCGGCGGATTCCTTCGTCAGATCGGCGAGTTCGGGGACGGCCATCTGCATCTGGAAGGCCAGTTCATAGGAGCTCATGCGGGCGGCGAGATCGGTATCGTCGGCGCGGGAGGAGAGGTGGCTCTGGTTGAACCACTTCAGGTTTTCGAGGAGGTCGCGCTGGGTTCGATCGGTGGTTCCTTCGGGGCGATTGGCGTAGAGGATGGGCGTACCGGAGGAGCGGAGGGTGGTGGCCTGGAAGGTGGCGGGGAGGAAGCCGGAGCTATAGACGGGCGGGCCGGACTTGATGCCGCCTTCGAGCATAACGACGAAGGCGGGGAGGTTTTTCGCTTCCGAGCCGAGGCCGTAGACGACCCAGGAGCCGACCGAAGGGCGGCCGAGGCGGGGCCAGCCGTTGTTGAGCCAGTTGAGGGCGGCGGTGTGGGTGAAGCCGTCGTGGTTCATGGAGCGGAGGACGGCGAGTTTGTCGGCATGTTTGGCGGTGTGGGGGAAGAGATCCGAGATCTCCAGGCCGGACTGGCCGTGGCGGGTGAATTTGCGGCTAGAGCCGAGGATGGGACGTTCCTTGAAGGTGGAGAACTGGAGGCGGACGTCCCCGAACGATTCGGGGACGAGTTGGCCGTTCATTTTGTTGAGCAGGGGCTTTGGGTCAAAGGTATCGAGGTGGCTGGGGCCGCCGTGCATGAAGAGGCTGATGACGCTTTTGGCGGTGGCGCCGTGGGCCTTTTGGGCGGAGAGGAGGGCGCTGGCGGCGAGGGCTCCGAAGCCCATGCCGGCGCGGGTGAGGAACTGGCGGCGGCTGGCGTTAATCGACATAGAGGAACTCATTCATGTTGAGGAGGAGGAGGCAGAGGTCCGGGAGGGAGTTGCGCTGGAGGAAGGCCTGGGCGCGTTCCAATTCCTGCGGCGAGGGGTTGCGGCCGAGGGAGTGGCGCCAGGCTTGTTGGACGGCGCCGGGGCCTTCAAAGCGCCTGGCCATGTGGGCGGCGTAGGTGCGGGTGAAGTCGCCATTCATCATGGCGAGAGCCTGAGGGGCGACGGTGGAGGATTCGCGGCGGGCGCAGGAGATGGCGGGGTCGGGAACGTCGAAGGTTTCCAGCATCGGCATCTTGAAAGACCGCTTCACGTAGAGGTAGACGGAGCGGCGGGTGTGTTCGGCGGGGTCCTGATTGATGGGCCAGAGTTCGGGTTCGCGGATGCCGAGGAACTCCTCCTTGCTTAAGGGGAGAACGACGGGAGGGCCGCCCATTTTCGTATTGAGGCGGCCGGAGACGTGGAGGACGGCGTCGCGGATCTCTTCGGCTTCCAGGCGGCGGCGGTTCATGCGCCAGAGATAGGTATTGGCCGCGTCGATTTTGGCGTTGGCGGGGTGGGGCGCGGATTCGCGTTGATAGGCATCGCTGGTGATGATGAGGCGGTGCATGGACTTGATGGACCAGCCGGAATCGATGAATTTGGCGGCGAGCCAGTTGAGGAGTTCGGGGTGGGAGGGAGGATCGCCCTGGCGGCCAAAGTCATTGGGAGTGGCGACGATGCCGCGGCCGAAGTGGCCTTGCCAGATGCGATTGACCATGACGCGGGCGGGGAGAGGGTTGGCGGGAGAGGCGATCCATTCGGCGAGGGCTTTGCGGCGTTGGGGGACGAAGGGACCGTGATCGGGCTCGCTGATCTGGGGGCCGGGGCCAAGGGCGGAGAGTGTGCCGGGGGAGACTTTTTCGCCTTTCTGGGCGAACTCACCGCGGGTGAGGATGTGGGTATCGGGGACGGGATCGGTGTGGGCGAGGATGGTGGCGGTCTGGATGCGGGCGGGGGCGCGGAGGTAGGCTTCGCCGAGGGCGCGGAGGTCGGATTCGCGCTGGTCGCGTTCGGCGGGGGTAAGGGCGCGGCCGGCGCGTTGTTTATCGAGGCGCTGGATGCGGGCCTTGATCTGGTCGGCCTTTTCCTGGCGGGGGTAGAAGCGGGTGTAGTCGAAGATGCCATAGCGGCCGACGATGGGGATTTCGCGATCCTCGCTGCCGGCGAAGAGGGCGGCGAAGCGGTAGTAGTCGCGTTGGGGGATGGGGTCGAACTTGTGATCGTGGCAGCGGGCGCAGCCGAGGGAAAGGCCGAGGAAGGCGGCGCCGGTGGTTTCGACGGCGTCGGCCTGCCATTCGACGCGGAACTGGTCGCCGGAGAGGGCGAACTCATAATTGACGGGGCCGACGGTGAAGAGGCCGGTGGCGATCCAGCGTTCGAGGCGTTCGAGTTTTTCCTTGGGGATGAAGTAGCCGCCGTCGCGTTCGAGGTCGCCGGGCCAGATTTCGTCGGCGGCTATCTGCTCGCGGATGAATTCGTTGTAGGGTTTGCCGGCGTTGAAGGCGTTGATGACGTAATCGCGGTAGCGCCAGGCATTGGTGAAGGAGACATCGGTTTCGTAGCCGCCGGTTTCGGCGTAGCGGGCGACGTCGAGCCAGCGGCGGCCCCAGCGTTCGCCGTATCGCGGGCTGGCGAGGAGTCTGTCGATGAGTTGGGACCAGGCGTTGGGGGAGGAGTCCTTTTCGAAGGCTTCGATTTCGGCGGGGGTAGGAGGGAGGCCATGGAGGTCGAAGGTGGCGCGGCGGATGAGGGTGCGTTTGTCGGCCTGTTTGAGGGGATGGAGGTATTTTTCGGCGAGTTTGGCGTTGAGGAAGGCGTCGATGGTGGTGGCGGCGGCGGGACGGGGGAGGGGCTGGAAGGACCACCAGGAGGGAGTGGCGGGTTTGGGGGAACTGGGGTAACGGGCACCGGCGTTGAGCCATTCGGTGAGGGTGGCGACTTCGGCCGGCGGCAGGGGCGTTTTGCCGGGGGGCATCTGGAGGTCGCCTTCGCGGCGGATGGCTTTGGCGATGTAGGGGGCGGCGGGACCGCGTTTGCCGCCTTTGGCGAAGGAGTTCTGGGTTCGCAGGTCGAGTCCGGACATCTGCGCGGCGCCGTGGCAGGCGAGGCATTTGGCGGTGAGGATTTCGAAGGCGCGGAGTTCGAGCGACTGTGCAAAGACGGGGCACAGGAGGGCGGAGGCGACAAGGAGTCCGCGGGCGAACATGCGGGGGAAATGATATCAGTTTGCGCGGCGGTATAGGACGGTGCCGGGGGTACGGGCGACTTCGCGGTAGTTGGCGAGCCAGGGCTTGAGGTCTTCGAATTGGGTGATGGCGAGGGCGGGGTTGTAGGGGCCGAGACCGTCGACGATCCAATCGGGATTGGTGCGGGCCAGGGCGGCGCGATTCGCTTTGGCGAGTTCGGGGGCGGAGGGGCGGGAATCAGTGAGATGGCGGTCGGCGAGGACGCCGGTGAGGGGTTGGGAGTCGAGGAAGGGGGTGGCGGCGGGTTGGCGGGAGAGGGGGTAGATTTCGGGCCGGTAGCCCCAGACGAGGAGGGAACCTGGAGTTTTTCTGAGGATTTCGGCGGCGGCGCGGGAGTCCTGTTCCATGGCGAGGTCGCGCCACTGGTGGGGCCTATTGTGGAGGTTGTCGGCGGCGAGTTCGAAGTAGCGGGGGCCGAAGCGGATAAGGGGAATGAGGAGGAGCAGGGCGAGGATGGGGCGGAGGGCGAGTCCGCGGGCGGCGAGGATCAGCACCGGGGGGAGGAGGAGGAAGTAGTAGCGGGGGGCGAAGCGGAAGCCGGCGACGAGAGCGACGGCGGCGCAGGCGAGCCAAAGGAGATGGCGGGTTTTTCGGGGTTCGGATTTGAGGGCGAGTAGGGCGGCGAGGACGGCGGCGCTGTGGAAGCCGGCCCAATTGGCAGTGCGCTGGAGGCCTTCCAGGAGCGGGTTGGCGACGAATGTATCGCGGGAATACATGGCGCCCCAGGCCCAGACTTGGTGCCAGTATTGGGGGGCGTTGGGGAGGAGGAGGAGTTGAGGGGCGAGGAGGCCGAGGAACCAGGCGGGGCGGGGGAGGAAAACGGCGGGAAGGAGGATCAGCATTTTGCCGTTGATGAGGAGTCCGAAGCCGGCGAGGAGGCCGGCGGCGAGGGGTTGGCCGCGCCAAGCGGCGAGTACGGCGGCGGCCTGGAGGGGGATCAGCAGGAGATCGGGGCCGAGGACCATGACGGTGGCGGGTATGCCGAAGGTGAGGAAGAAGGCGGTGAGGGCGGCGGCGAGTTGTTCCTCTCTGGAGGACCAGAAGTGGCGGGCGAGTCGGCCGAGGGACCAGGCGGAGAGGGTGACAAAGAGGGCGCCCGCGATGCGGAGCAGGGGGCCGGATTGGGCACCCCAGAGGAGGTATAGGCCGGGGAATAGGGGGGGCTTGTCGAACCAGATGTGGGAGTAGAGTTGTTTGCCGCGGAGCATTTCGGCGGCGGCGGCAAGGGGGTAACCTTCTTCGACCCAGAGAATATTGGAGTGGGCGAGGCGGAAGAGGAGGACGGCCGCGAAGAGGAGCGGGTAGAAGACGCGGGCGGGGAATGGGCCGGATTTATCGGGCATCTAGGATGAGTCCGGTAAGCAGCATCCAGGGGAAAACTGGGTTAGTCCTGGAGGAGGGCTTTGAGTTTGACGCGGAGATCGGGGCCGTAGAGGGGGTCGGCAAGGGCGAATTCGACGAAGGTTTCGAAGTAGCTGGGGAAGTTGCCGATGTCGTAACGTTTATCCTTCTTAGGAAGCTTCAGGGCGAGGACGCGTTTGCCTTCTTCGCAGAGGAGTTGGATGGCGTCGGTGAGCTGGATTTCCCCGCGTTTATCGGGCTGGACGCGGCGGATCATATCAAAAATGATGGGGGAAAATGCGTAACGGCCGGCGACGGCCCAGCGGCTGGGGGCTTTGGCGGGGTCGGGCTTTTCCACGAGATTCTTAATGCGGACCCAGTCGTCTTCGCCTTCGCCGGGATCGATGATGCCGTAGTGGCGGGTTTCGTCGGCGGGGACCTCTTCGACAGCGATGACGCAACTGGCGCGGAGGGTGGTGAATATCTCGCTGATGCGGGCGACACAGTTGGACGAGCCGTGCATGCCGAGGATGGAGTCGCCGAGGGCAACGACGAAAGGGTTCTCGCCGGCGAAGCTTTCGCCGCAGAGGATGGCGTCGCCCAAGCCGCGCTGTACGCGCTGGCGGGTATAGAAGATTTTGGCGGTCATCTCCTCGAACTTCAGTTCGTCGAGGAGGTCGTCCTTCTTGCCTTCGGTGAGGACACGCATCAGTTCGGGGTCGGAATCGAAGTGGTTTTCGATGGAGGTTTTGCTGCGACCGGTGACGAAGAGCATGTTCTCGATGTTGTTCTGGGCCAACTCTTCGGCCACGTACTGGACGATGGGCTTGCGGGCTACCGGGAGCATCTCCTTGGGCTGGGACTTCGTTGCGGGGAGGAGGCGGGTGCCGTGGCCGGCGACGGGAACAATTGCGCTTCGGATCACTTACTCAGGATACAGTGGAAACGTGGAATGGAACGTCGCGCCGGAAGATGCCGGACAACGGCTGGATCATCATTTACAGGCGCGGATGGCGGAATACTCGCGTTCGCGGCTGCAGGAATGGGTGAAAGACGGGCATGTAACGGTGAACGGGAAGGGTTCCAAGCCGTCGCTTGTCTTGAAAGGCGGGGAGCGGATTGTAGTCACTCCGGCCGCGCTGCCGCCGCTGCGGGCGGAGGCGGAGGATCTGCCGGTGGCGGTGTTATACGAAGACGCGGCGGTGATCGGGATTAACAAAGCGGCGGGGATGGTGGTGCATGCGGGCGCGGGGAACCATACGGGGACGCTGGTGAATGCGTTGCTGCACCGGTTCGGTGCGCTGTCGAGCGAGGGGGGGGACCTGCGGCCAGGGATTGTGCACCGGTTAGACAAAGAGACGAGCGGTGTGTTGGTGGTGGCGCGGACGGACGCGGCGCACCGGGACCTGGCGGAGCAGTTCCAGTCGAGGACGGTGGAGAAGATCTATCTGGCGCTGGTGCACGGGGTGGTGAAGAGCGAAACGGGGACGGTGGACAAGCCGATTACGCGGGATCCGGTGCGGCGGACGCGGATGACCTGCAAGCTGGCGACGGGAAGAACGGCGTTGACGCATTGGAAGGTGCTGCGGCGTTTTGGGAAGCATACGCTGCTGGAAGTGAAGATCGGGACAGGGCGGACGCATCAGATCCGGGTGCATCTGTCTTCGCTAGGGCATCCGATCGTGGGGGACACGCTGTATGGGGCGCCGGCGTCACGGATTCTGCCGGAACGATTTTTTCTGCATGCGGCGCGGCTGACATTCCGGAGTCCGGCGACGGGCGGGGATGTAACGCTGGAGGCTCCGCTACCGGGGGAACTGGCTGGTATCATCGATGCAGAGCAGTTATGAAAAGGTCCGAATTCCTCGCCGCCCTGGCGGGCGCCGCCGCCTACGGGCAACAGCCACAGACGCCGTATAATCCCGACGACGATCGGAACCGGATCGTGCTCGATGTATCGCGCGTGAACATGCTGTACACGGTTTCCGACAAGAAGGGCCGGTTCGTCACGGATCTGAAGGCGGAAGACTTTCAGATTGTGGAGACGAAGAAGGAACAGAAGATTCTGGAGTTCACGGCGGAATCCGACCTGCCATTGCGGCTGGGAATTCTGGTGGACGCCTCGAACAGTATTCGGGACCGGTTCCGGTTCCAGCAGGAAGCGGCAATTGAGTTTGTGAACCAGGTGATCCGGCCGCGGCAGGACAAGGCCGTGATTGTGGCCTACGATTCGGCGGCGGAGCTGGTAGCGGATTTGACCGGGGATACGGACGTGCTGGGGAAGGCGATCCGCGGGTTGCGGCCCGGAGGCGGGACGGCGATGTATGACGCGATCTTCTTCGCGTGCCGGGACAAGCTGATGCAGGATCAGCCGCGGCATAAGTTCCGGCGTGCGATGGTGGTGCTGGGCGACGGGGAAGACAACGCGAGCCGGTATACGCGGGACCAGGCGCTGGAGATGGCGCAGAAGGCCGACGTCGTGGTGTATTCGATTTCGACGAACAACACGAAGATCGAGCGGGAAGGCGATAAGGTTCTGCGTTATTTCGCCGATGAAACGGGGGGGGTAGCGTTTTTCCCCTTCAAGGTGCAGGATCTGTCGCAGTCGTTTGAGAACATTGCCAATGAGTTGCGGCACCAGTACAACGTGCTTTACCGGCCGGAACCGTTGAAGACCGACGGGCTGTATCACCGGGTGGACATCAAGGTGAAGGGCCGGAAAGAGTTGATAGTGCGAGCCCGCAAGGGATACTACGCGCCGAAGGGATCGTGAGTATTTCGCGATAGGAGGTGAGAATTTTTGGTTTCGAATTGCGCCCGGAGAGAAGAGAGCGCAAGAGATGCCAAACTTTACGAACCTAGATACGATGTCCCGCCGTCAGTTACTGCGGCGGATGGGATTTGCGACGGCCGCGATGGCGGCGAATCCTTTCCGGTCGGCAGCCCAGACGGGCAATAGCGGGCGGAAGCTGAAAGTGGTGATTGTTGGCGGCGGCCTTTCGGGGCTGTGCGCGGCATATGAACTGGAGCAGCGCGGGCACGAGGTGACGATTCTCGAAGCCGAAACGCAGCATGTGGGAGGACGCGCCCGTACGCACCGTTTTGAAAACGGGCAGTATGGCGAATTGGGCGCGATGCGGATTCCGGCGAATCATAATCTGACGCGCGCCTATATTAACCGGTTTGGACTGTCTCTGCGGAATTTTGTGCAGTCCAATCCGGAAGCTTATTACTACGTACGCGGGCAAAAGATCCGAATCAAGGACGAACCGCAAGTAAACAAGCACTACAACCTGGCTGACAACGAGAAGACGGCGTCGCCGTTCGACTTGTGGGACCGCAGCGTGTTGAAGCTGTTGGGATCGCTCAGCAAAGACGAACTGGCGGAGCTGCGGAGTCCGGTGCTGCAGTCGGCGAAGCTGAAGCAGATTGACCAGATGTCGTTGGATCAGGTGTTTCAGCAGGGCGGGCTGTCGGCCGAGGCGCGGGAGATGCTGTCGGCGACGTGGGCCTACGAGACGATGCTGCAGAGCGGCATCACGGCCATCTTGCGGGAAGAGTATGAGGAAGTCTGGCTCAAGAACTTCGATGAGATTGTGGGCGGTACCGATATGCTGCCGCGGGCGTTTGCCGCGAATTTGAAGAACAAGCCGCGGATGGGCTGCAAGGTAGTGAAGATTGAACAGACCTCGGCAGGGGCGACAGCCTATTTCATCGATGGTCCGGGCCGGCCGGTACAGCGGGCGGATGGGGACGTGCTGCTGGTGACAGTGCCGTTGGGTGTATTGAGCAAGATCCAGATACAGCCGGCGTTCTCCGGGGCGAAGATGCGCGCGATCCGTCAGGTGACCTATGACTCTTCGACGAAGGTGCTGATGCAAGCCGGGCGCCGGTTCTGGGAGTCCGATGAGGGGATTTACGGCGGAGGTACCTTCACGGACCTGCCGATTGGCGTCACGTACTATCCGTCCGACAATGCCGGAGCGAAGAACCCGCGCGTGTCCGAGGGACCCGGAGTATTCCTGGCCTCCTATACGTGGGGACAACCGGCGCGGCGGCTGGGTGCTTTGCCGCCTGAAGAGCGGGAGCGGGTGACGATGGAAGCGCTGGCCAAGATCCATCCGCAGGTGAATGAATTTGGGACGATCCGGCAAACGGTGAGCTTCAGTTGGGACAACAATCCTTACACGTGCGGGGCGTTTGCGTGGCTGTCGCCGGGTCAACATGAGGGGCTCTATCCGGACCTGATCGCACCGGAGCGGCGGATCTTCATGGCTGGGGAACATGCTTCGCTGACACCGACGTGGATGCAGGGAGCGTTCGAATCGGCGCAGCGGGCGGTGGAACAGATCGTGACGGCGACGTTCTAAAATACTGTTGACTTCGCTTTTTGTTCGCCATATACTGGCGAAGAGATGGCGAAACAACTGGCAGGTACGGCAACTGAATCCGCGGGGGAACTTCTGAACGGAGTTGCCCCGCTTAAGTCTGTGGACGATAAGGAGAAGTTACGTACTCTCCAGGCGACGCTGGGCGCCATCGAGAAGCAGTTCGGGAAAGGATCGGTGCTCCGGTTGGGGAACCGCGAAGCGGTAGCTCCGATCGCCTCGATCTCGACGGGCTCCATCTCGGTGGATTACGCCCTGGGCGTCGGCGGAGTGCCGCGCGGCCGGATTGTGGAGATTTACGGGCCGGAATCGTCGGGTAAGACGACGCTGGCGCTGCAAGTGGTGGCGCAGGCCCAGAAGGCGGGCGGAATTGCGGCGTACGTGGACGTCGAACATGCGCTGGATCCGGCGTATGCCCAGAAATTGGGCGTCGATATCGACAATATGCTGGTGGCGCAACCGGACTACGCCGAGCAAGCGCTGGAGATCGCCAACACGCTGATCGCGTCGAACTCGATCGACGTACTGGTGGTGGACTCCGTGGCGGCGCTGGTTCCGAAGGCCGAACTCGATGGGGAAATGGGTGATGCGTTTGTTGGTATCCAGGCGCGGCTGATGTCGCAGGCGATGCGCAAGCTTACCGGGATTGTGGCCAAGAGCAATACCTGTTTGATCTTTATCAACCAAATCCGGGAAAAGATCGGGGTAATGTTCGGCAACCCGGAGACGACGTCGGGCGGACGGGCGCTGAAGTTCTATTCGAGCGTTCGGATCGACATCCGGCGGACAGCGGCGATTAAGGAAGGCGAAGCGGTGACGGGCAACCGCACGAAGATTAAAGTGGTGAAGAACAAGGTAGCGTCGCCGTTCCGGGAAGCCGAGTTCGACATTCTGTACGGCGAGGGCATTTCCAAAGAAGGCGACTTGATCGACCTGGGTGTGGCGAATAATCTAGTTGAAAAATCGGGGTCGTGGTACAGCTTCCAGGGCGAACGTATTGGCCAGGGCCGCGAGAACGCGCGGCAATTCATGAAAGACAATCCGGACATGGCGGCAGCACTCGACACGAATTTGCGGGTAAAGTTGGGGCTGCCGGCGGGACCGATCGATGATGAAACGGTGAAGCCGCGGACGAAGGCGGCTGTTTCCTAAGGCTTCTTTTTGGACAGGTCGTTGGTGACAAAACGGAGGAGGGCCTCAATCAGGGCTCCGCGCGGGAAACGGGTTTTGTCCATACCGGTCTTAATGGTGGCATCAGAAGATTTGTCGAAGGGAAGGGCGACCGCAAAGTGGTCGCCCTTTGCCACGCCCAGGTAGGTGCTGCCGGGAATGACGGCATCCTGGCGGGTGAGCTGTCCGTCCTGGAGCGGGTCGTAGGTGAGCAGCAACTGCCATGTCTGGAGCAAGGCCTTAGATGTGGTGTTCTTATCTGAGGCCGCGATGATCGAGTAGGTGGGGACGAAGGGGTTAGGGTAGTTGGCGAGGAACTGGCCGCGGACCATTTTGCTGAGGCTCTTGAAGCCAACGGCCATGTCGCCTTTGCAGGTCGGCTTCAATTTGTACTGGTTCATGTACTTGTCGACCATGCCGGGGATGGCGTCGGCGATGTTGGAGCCGCCGGAAGCGCCGGCGACGGAGATGAAGGCGGCGGTATTCGGGCGAAGTTCGGGGTAGCGGGCGAGGGCTTCCTGGAGATCGGGAGTGCCCTTGCTGTAGCCGACGAGGATCCATTTGCGGGTATCGCCGGCGGATTTCTCTTTGAGATAGTCGGCAATGATTTTGGCGTTGGTATCAGAACCGTCGTTGGGGACCTGGAGGTACTCGACGTTTATGCCGTATTTGTCGCGGAGAACGGGCAGTCCTTCGTTGAAGGCGGGACTGTCGGCGAAACAGGAGCTCATGAAACCGGGGACGATGAGGACGCGGTAATCCTTGGAGAGGTCGGGAAGCGTGGCACTGGTGGAGCCGCCGCCGGCCACGTAAGCGTCGCAGTTGTCCCAGACGCCGGTGTCGGGGTTGTTTTTCGCCAGAACGGTGCAGAAGACATCGCTGAAGGGCTGGGAACTGTCGCTTTCGTCGGGCTTCAGGTAGATCATGAGGGTGCGCCCGTCAGAGTAGTACGGCTGCCCGTGGGCGGTCTTGGCCTCTTTGACCGGATTCTTGGCGGTCATGTAGTCGAGAAGGGCGACTTCGCCGGTGTCTTCGAGGGATTTCCCGATATAGTCGCGTTCGCCGTCGGTCTGGGAGTCGATTTTGTGGGTAATCTTGCCGTTTCGCTGATCGCGATCGAAGCCGATATCGTGGGTGCCGGCGCCGACCCAGACGGTACGGCCACCGGCGGTGAACGGGGCTTTCCAGATGCG
Source organism: uncultured Solibacteraceae bacterium (assembly GCA_964430625.1). Lineage (GTDB taxonomy): Bacteria > Acidobacteriota > Terriglobia > Bryobacterales > Bryobacteraceae. The sequence continues at coordinate 106,908 of CAYSFR010000025.1, read as the reverse complement.
GAAGTGGTGACGGGCAGCGACGACGCGAAGGGGGTCCGCCTGGGCGAAGCCGTAGTCCTGGGCGCGCCCGAACATGGTGAGTTCGCTCATGGGGAGGGTTACGTAGGCCTGTTTGGACATGGAGACGAGGATGCCGCGGAAGACAGTGTCCTTGACGGAGCGGTCGACTTTCACCCAGCCGGCGCGTTCGAGAGCGGAGACGACGTGGATTTCGCTACCGACGATGAAGAAATTGACGCGGTCGCCGGGGAGGCCTTCCTTGTCGACGACGCGGGTGGCGACGGAGTTGAGTTGGGCGTCGGTGATCTTGGTCAGGGTCTTCTGCAGCTCCTGGGAAGTACGGACGACAGTTGTGGATTTCGTGCGGGTGATCCTGGCTTTGAAAGATCCTGTGGCGCGGTCGGCGGTGCCAAGATTGATACCGAGGAAGAGGCGTCCGGTGACCGGGATCTGCCGTTCGGTACGGTCGCCGATGAGGAAAGGGCGGGAGGTGGGGTTGTCACCGATGCGGCCGATAAGGGCACCGCGTTTGGCATCGTTGAGCGGGAAGGTCTTGATGAGGTCGGTCCAGCCGCGGACGAGTCCGGAGGGGCCGGTGTCCTTGGCCATGTAGGAGATGGTTCCAGAGGCTTCGATGGCTACTGTTTCGCCGGGGGCGACGTCGAGGCCGGTGTCGGTCCAGATCTTGTCGGCGGGGATGTCGAGTTCGACGGGCTGGGGGGCGGTTTGGGCCGCGAGGGTGAACGCCAGTGCGGCGAGGGTGGTGAGGATTTTCATTTGGTGTCGCCAGCTTGTTGGATTAGGGATTCGACGCGGGACCAGAGAACGGGATCAGCCTCCATACGGGCATGGGCACCGCCGAAGACTTTACGCGGCCAGGATTCGGGCCAGGTGTTCCAGTTCCAGAGCGGATACTCGTATTCAAAGTTTCCCAGAATCCGGGTACGGGTGGGGTTAGCCGCTTTGATCTGGTCCTCGCCGCGGACGGTGAACCAGTGTTTCTGATAGAAGTTAACGGCAGCGTGGACGTTGTCGGGGATGATATGGTCCCGGGCACCGAAGCTATCGACCTGGACTGTAAGAAGAACAGGGACGTTCTTGGCGCGGAGATATTTGGCAAGTTTCAGCGCGGCAGCGCCGCCCATGGACTGGCCGTAGAGGACCACACGGGCGGATTGGGCTTCGTTGGGGTCGATGCGCTTGTTCCCATTGCGATCGAGGGCTTGGACGACGGCCTTCTTGGCGGTCCGGAGGTTGCGGTGGGAGAAGCTTTCGGCCTGCCAACCCTGAGAGCGGAGTCGGAGGGTGAGTTTGCGGACGGAGCGATGCTCGTCGTTCCACTTTTCGAGGGCGCCAAGAAAGCCGATGGCGATCCGGGCGTCTTCGGGTACGGGGCGCGGGAGGGCAATCTCGCGGAGGGATTGGGCTCCGGCGGAAAGAGAAAGGAGGAGAAGGGTAATCGCTAGGCGGAACACGGCGGGTGGTACCGACTTGTTAGAGTCGCGTTGCGGCCGGGACGTTACAGTTGGGGGGAGGGGTTGGTAGAGTCGAAGGGTGATGTGGACGGTTGCTTTGCTGCTGGCGATGGGAGGACTGGACCCGGAGAATCTGGCCCGGCAGGTGCGGATGGCGGGGGCAACCGGCGTGCGGGTGGAGCGGGTACAACTCGACGGGGACGCGCCGCTAGAGGCGCTGGTCCGCTATGAGATGGCGGATTCCGGGGCGCACGCGGTGGTGCTCGATCCGGTGGGGGACGGATGGCGAGAGGCGGGACGGGTGAATACGTGGTGGAACTATGTGGCCGAGGATGGTGCGCGGTTAATCGAGTTGCGGGCGGTGGTGGAGGCGTCCGTCATGGATCTGGTTGTCCGTGTGCGGAGCGGGGAGACCGAACATGCACGGACGACGCTGAGTATCTATCGAATGCGGGACGGTCGCCTGGTGAATGTTTTGGATGTGAAAGAACATGAAACAGCGATGGAACATCCGAGCGGGCATGTATTTACGACGCGGGCGGAGATTGCATACGCTCCGGGACGGGTGACGGTACGGAGCAAGAGAGAACCGGGCGGGCGGCTCGAATGCGCCGCTTATCAATGGGATTCCGCCCGGTTTCGATTTGAAGAAGAGGCGTGCCGCTGATTTAGCGGAGGTTGACCGCGGTGCCGGAGGCACTGACCATCATCATGCCGCCGCCGCTACCGATCTGGATGGTTTCATAGTCAAGGTCGACGCCGATGACGGCGTTGGCGCCCATCTGGGCGGCCTGTTGGGACATTTCCTGAATGGCGATATCTTTGGCTTTGCGGAGTTCGCCTTCATAGGCGGCGGAGCGTCCGCCGACGATGTCTCGAATACCAGCGAAGAAGTCCTTGAAGATGTTAGCGCCGAGGATGGCTTCGCCGGAGACGAGGCCCAGGTATTGAATCTGTTTTCCCTCGATGCTCGAGGTGGTGGTGATTAGCATTGTTATTTCCTTGACGGCTTCTGCAGCAGAGGAGCGATCACTTGGAATACGTTTTTGGCGACGATCTTGTTCCCTTCGGCGGTGGGATGGATTTCATCCTGCTGCATGAGTCCCTTCTTCATGGCGACGCCGTCCAAGAGAAAGCGCATGCGAGTGATCTTGTGTTTCTTTTCGAGGGTGGGATAGATCTGCTCGAATTCGCGGACGTAGTCGGGGCCGTAGTTGCGGGGGAGGGTCATGCCGGCGAGCATCACTTTGGCGCCGGACTCTTTGAAGGCCACGATCATTTTGTCGAGGTTGTCGCGGGTAACGGCTAAGGGGAGGCCGCGGAGGCCGTCATTGCCGCCGAGTTCGAGGATCACCAGGAAGGGCTTCAGTTCCGTGGCCTGCGAGACGCGTGCGAGCCCGCCGGAGGTTGTGTCGCCGCTGATTCCCTGGTTGACGACGCGGTACTGGTAGCCGGCGGCATCGAGTTCCTTTTGGAGAAAGTCGGGATAGGAAGCGCCGTTCTCGGCGCCATAGCCGGCTGAAAGAGAGTCTCCGAACGCCACGATGATGGGCCGCGGATCCGCTTTTGCGACCGGGGCGGGAGCGGGATCGACAGGGGGCGGAGGGGGCGGCTCAGACTTTGTACCGCAAGCAGCCGCAAAAAGCATCAAACTGAAAAGTAGTCTCTTCACCTTTCTCCATCCTATGGCAAACCCCGATATCCGGCCGGCCATCCGCGTCCGTGACCTACACAAATCCATCGCCACCGCCACACACACGGTAGATATTCTGCGCGGTATCGACTTTGACGTTCCGAAAGGGCAGTTTGTTGCCATTATGGGGGCATCGGGGTCGGGGAAGAGTACGCTGCTTGGGCTGCTGGCGGGTTTGGATTCGGTGACTAGAGGGTCGATTCAGCTGGACGGGGAGGAGATCACCGGGTTGGGAGAGGACGCGCTGGCGTTGTTGCGGGCGCGGAAGCTTGGTTTTGTGTTTCAGTCCTACCAATTGATCCCGACGCTGACGGCGGAGGAGAATGTGCTGCTGCCGGCGGAGTTGGCGGGAAAGGCGGCAGGTGCGGCGGAGCGGGCGAAGGAGTTGTTAAACGAGGTAGGTTTGGCGGACCGGAGGGATCATTATCCGGTGCAGCTTTCGGGAGGAGAGCAGCAGCGGGTAGCGTTGGCCCGGGCATTTCTACTGCAGCCGCCGATTCTGATGGCGGATGAGCCGACGGGAAATCTGGACACCACCAACGGGGCGCATGTGCTGGACCTGTTGCTGCACATGAATGAGAAACAGGGGACGACGCTGGTGCTGGTGACGCATGATCCGCAGTTGGCGGCGCGGGCGACACGGCGGATACACATGCGGGACGGGGTGATTGTCAGCGATGAATGCTAAGACAGCGCTGCGGTTGGCATGGCGGGATTCGCGGACGGCGGCGGCCAAGTTCTCCTTTGTGATTCTGGCGGTGGCGGTAGGAGTAGGATCGCTGACAGGGGTGCGCGGGTTTTCGCGGGCGTTCCGGGGAATGTTGCTGCGGGATGCGCGGACGCTGATGGCGGCGGACCTGACGGTGAGGGTGTTCGAAATGCCGACAGCCGCCCAGGAAAAGTTGTTCGATACGTTGGGGGCCGAGGGGATTGACCGGACGTGGATCACGGAGACAGTGTCGATGCTATCGGCTCCGGAGATGGCGACGCCGTTGCTGGTGGCGGTGAAGGCGGTGGACCCGGGGAAGTATCCGTTTTACGGGCAGGTTACGACAGCGAGTGGCGCCGGTCTGGCGGAGTTGCTGGCCGGGGAGAGCATTGCCGTTTCCGACGATCTGCTGGTGCGGAGCGGGTTGAGGGAGGGCGCGCGGATCCGGCTGGGGACAGGGGAGTTCACGATCCGGGGTGTTTTGACGTACGAACCGGACCGGATGTCAGGATCGGTGAATGTTGGGCCGCGAGTAATGTTGACGCGGGCGAATCTGGAGCGGGCGGGACTGTTGCAGGAGGGATCGCGAAGTTCGCAGCGATACCTTTTCAAGTTTCCGGCCGGGCGGGCGGATGCGATGATTCTGGACGCGCGGAAACGGGTGGCCGCGGTGTTCCCGGATGCGGTGATCGCCGATTATCGGGAGACGCATCCGCTGATTACGCGGGGATTGAACAATGCCACGACGTTCCTGAGCCTGGTGAGCCTGATTGCGCTGGTAGTGGGAGCGCTGGGAGTGGCGATGGCAATGCAGTCCCATTTGCAGCAGAAACTGGATGCGATCGCGGTGATGAAGTCGCTGGGAGGAAGGAGTTCCCAGATTCTTCAGGTTTACTTGCTGCAGGCGATGTTATTGGCGCTGGCGGGCGGAGTGGTGGGTTTGGTGCTAGGGGCGGGGGTGCAAAAGGCGTTTCCGTTGCTGATTGCCCGATTCTTCCCGATTGCGCCGAATGTGGAGTTTGAATGGGTTTCGATCGCGGAAGGCTTCGGGCTGTCGTTGCTCTCCACGCTGCTGTTTGTCCTGCCGCCGCTGTTGGAGATCCGGCAGATCAAGCCGATTCTGATCTTCCGGCGGGACATGGAGGGGGTGCCGAAGGCGTGGGGGGAACGGTGGCGGGAACAGCGGGCGTCGGCGGCGGCGATGTTGTTGATTTGTTTTGGGTTGGCTGGGATGGCGGCATTTCTGATCGACGCCAACTGGCGGGACGCGGCACGAGTGGGAGGATGGTTTGTGGGGGGCTTGATCGGGGCGCTTCTGCTGTTGCTGGGGTTGTCGTGGGCGTTGTTGCGGCTGTTGCGGCGGGTATTGAAGTTGGGTGGCGCCCGGCTGCCGGCGTTGGTGCGGCATGGGTTAGCGAATTTGTACCGGCCGGGGAACCGGGCGGAGGCGGTACTGGTGGCGTTCAGCCTGGGCGTGATGTTCACGTTGACGATCTACCTGCTGCAGAGTTCGATTCTGGGGCAGATTTCCGCGAGCGCGCCGCCGGGAATGGCAAATGTATTCCTGATCAACATCACCAACGGCGACCGGGAGCTGGTGGGGGCGTTTCTGAAGACGGCGCCGGGCGTGGAGGGGGATGTGGCGATTGTCGCGACGGCGGCGGGACGCCTGCGTTCGATCAACAACGTTGCTCAGGACGAGAAGAATCTGACGGGGCTGGCGAAGCGGTTCTTGCGGGCGCGGACGGTGACGTGGGCCAAGGAGATGCCGCCGCAGACGCAGGTGGTGGAGGGGAAGTGGTGGGGGGCGGGGCCGTTCAAGGAGCCGCAGCTATCGGTGTTGCTCGATTCGGCGAGGATTTTGAACCTGCGGCCGGGGGCGCTGATGGAGTGGGAGATCTCGGGGCGGCGGATCTTCGCCCGGGTGACGGCGATTCACCGCAATGAGAGTGTGCGGCCGGGATCGAACACGGAGTTTGTCTTCTCGCCGGGGGCGCTGGACGCTGTCCCAGTGCTGTATTTTGGCGCGATCCGGGTGAGGCCGGCGGAGATTCCGAAGCTGCAGAAGGCCTCTTTTGAAAGGTTTCCGGCGATTACGGTGATCAACCTTTCCGATGTGCTGGACCGGGTGCAGGAGGTGATCGATCAGGTGGCGTTGGTGGTCCGGTTTATTTCGGCGTTTGCGATTCTGGCCGGCGTGATCATTCTGGCGTCGAGCATCGCCGGAAGCCGGATGCGACGGGTACGGGAGGTGGTAATTCTGAAGACGCTGGGGGCGACCCGAGGGAAGGTGGCGGCGATTTTCTCGGTGGAATTCCTTCTGCTGGGCCTGGTGGCTGGAGTGATGGGGAGTGTGCTGGCGGTGGGGTTTACGAATGTGTTGCTGACCCGGTTATTGGATGCCAAGTTCCAGTTTGACTGGGCCCCGAACGGGATCGCGATCGGCGGTAGTGCGGTGATTGCGATGTTTGCGGGATGGATGGCGAGCTATCGGATTCTGGAGCAGAAGCCGTTGGAGATCTTGCGAGACGAGTAACGGATCAGCGGCGGAAGGGGTCGATGATGCGCATGCCGTCGATGGCGAGTCCGTGGGGGAGGTCCTCACTGAAGAGGTAGGCGCAGCGGGCTTGCAGGGCGGCGGCGACGATGAGGGAGTCGTACCAGGAGAATGGGTGGGCCTCCCACAGGGAGACGGCGCGCTGGAGGAGGAGATCGGACGAGTGCACCGTGTGGAGTCCGATGGCGAGGAACGACATCCCTTCCAGGCACTGGCCAACCTCCTGCTTGCCTTGGATTTTGCGGATAGCCACGGCGACAAACTCCTGACGGACCTGGTAGCTGATTACCCCGCGTGCCGCCGCGCCCGCTTCCATCACGAGTTCGCGGGCTATCGAGCGTTTTCGCTGGTCGACGCCGTCGAAGCAGGAAACGAGAAAGCTGGTGTCGAAGAAGACCCTAGAGCCGCTCATGCCTCTCTTCCCTTGTCCTAGTTGGGCCGGAGAGGTCAACGTCAGCAAACGACGCGAAGAATTTTTCCAGCGCATCGCGCCGGTCCTTGCCACCCACGTAGTTCTCCATCCACTCTCGGACTAATTCGTTAAGGGTGGTCCCCTCCGCCTTCGCCGCCTCCCGAGCTTTGGCGATGACGGCTTCCTCAACGGAGAAGGTGATGTTCCTGAGCACATCTATAGTGTACACGACGCCACTCGTGTGCACGGAGTTGGGCATGGTAGGCTAAAGGCAGATGACAGCGGAAGAGCGGGAACGGTACTCGCGGCAGATCCTGTTCGGGCCGATCGGGGAGGCAGGGCAGGAAAAACTACTTTCGTCAAAAGTGGGGGTCGTCGGATGTGGGGCGTTGGGGACGTTTCAGGTGGCGGCGCTGGCGCGCGCCGGTGTGGGGACGCTCGTTGTCATTGACCGGGACTATGTGGAGCCGTCGAATCTGCAGCGGCAGTGGCTGTTTGAGGAGCAGGACGCGCGGGAGAGCCTGCCGAAGGCGGCGGCGGCGGTGCGGGCGATTGGACGGATCAACTCCGGTGTCCGGGTGGAGCCGCATATCGTCGATCTGAATCCGACAAATATAGAAGATCTGCTGGGTGATGTCGATCTGATCCTGGATGCGACCGACAACTTCGAGACGCGGTATCTGATCAATGAATTTGCATTAAGTTCTCATATTCCATGGATATACGGTGCGGCGGTAGGAAGTTATGGGATCACCATGCCGGTACTCCCGGCGCGGTCCGCGTGTCTGCAGTGCGTCTATCCCGAGTCCCCGAAGACGGACCAACCGACGTGCGAGACGGCGGGGGTTCTGGGGTCGATTACGGCGACCGTCGCGGCGATTCAGACAGCGGACGCCATCAAAGTGCTGGTGGGATTGGAGCCGCGTCTCCGAATTACTACAATTGACGTATGGAGCGGGGCCGTCCGGCAGATCGACCAACCGGTACGGGATCCGGGATGCCCGGCCTGCGGGCCTGGGGCCGAGTATCCTTATTTAAGCGGGGAGCGCCGGGCGCCAATCTCGCTCTGCGGGCGGGACGCGGTCCAGATTCATGAGCGGGCAAAGCCGGTGAATCTGGGGGAACTGAAGGGGCGGCTGGAGAAATTGGCGCCCGTTCGGGCGAACGAGTTCGCTCTGCGGTTCTTTCCCGCACCTTATGAGATGACCATCTTTCCCGATGGGCGGGCGATTATCAAGGGGACGGTGGACGTTGGTGTGGCGCGGAGTTTGTACGCGAAGTACATTGGGGCGTAGGGCGAAGAACTTACCCACAACAAATGGGTGTTTTCCACATATAGTCCACAAGGTAGCGTGTTATCCTTTTCCCGTGGCGCCAGTCACACAGCAATCGTGGACCCGCAAGGAGATTTGCAGGGTCCTTTCCCTGGAAGAGCGCCAGCTCCGTAGCTGGGAAAAGCAGGGACTGATTTCCGCAACGGAGAACTACGCCTTCACGGATCTGTTGACGCTGCGTACTTTGAATACGCTGCGAGAGCAGAAGATTTCGGTGAAGCGGATCCGCCAATCGTTCCGATCGCTGCAGGACCGTTTCGGGCAGCAGCCGAGCGACGTGAAGATCTTCACCGAGGGTAAGCGGATCGGAGTACAGTATTCCGGGCAGCGGATTGAGCCGGTGACGGGGCAGCTGTTTTTCGACTTTGACACGGCAAATCCCGGGAAGACGCGGATGCTGGCACCGCGGCACGAGCCGCAGCGGAACCGGGAGGAGTCCGATTTCTGGTTCCAGAAGGGGCTGGAGTTGGAGCAAACGAACGCCCCGCTGGCAGAGGCGATTACGGCGTATCAGAAAGCCGTGGAGTTGAATCCGGCGGCGGCCGGGGCGCTGGTGAATCTGGGCACCATCTACTTCCACCAGCGAGAGTGGAAGAAGAGCGAGCAGTATTACCGGGCGGCGGTGGAAGCGGACCCGAACTATGCGCTGGCGCATTACAATCTGGGCAACCTGTACGACGAACGGAACGATCCGGACCGGGCGTACGCGCACTACCACGCTGCGCTGCGGATACAGCCGCAGTACGCCGATGCGCATTACAACCTGGCGCTGCTGCACCAGGGGCAGGGCGACATGATGAAGGCGATGAGCCACTGGCAGACCTATCTGAAGATGGATCCGTCGTCGCAGTGGGCTCAAATTGCGCGGCGCGAGATCGATAAGATCAAGCAGTCGACGATTGTGCCCGGGAACAAGCCCACGCTGTTGCGTCCCTAAGATGGATTTGCACGCGACGCTGCGGGAGTTTTGGGGCTACGAGGCATTCCGGCCCAAGCAACAGCAGATTGTCGAGAGCATTCTGGACGGCCATGATGTGGCGGTGGTGATGCCGACGGGCGGCGGGAAGTCGCTGTGTTATCAATTGCCGGCGATTGTGAGCGGGCGGCTGTGTGTAGTGGTGAGCCCGCTGATTGCCTTGATGCAGGATCAGGCGTCGCAGTTGGCTCAACTGGGGGTCCCGGCGGCGGTGTTGAACTCGTCGCAGGAGCAGGAAGAACGGAAAGACGTGTTTCGCAAGTTGTACCGCGGGGAGTTAAAGCTCCTCTATCTTTCGCCGGAGCGGCTGGCGGTACCGAGCACGACGGAGTGGCTGGGGCAGTGCAATCCGGGGTTCTTTGCCGTCGATGAGGCCCATTGCATCTCCGAGTGGGGGCACGAGTTCCGGCCGGAGTACCGGCAGTTGGCGATGTTGCGGGACCGTTTTCCGGAGGCGCCGATCGCGGCGTTCACGGCGTCGGCGACGCGGAAGGTGCGGCACGACATTCTGACGCAGTTGAAGCTGCGGGAGCCGCGGACATTTATCACGAGCTTTGCGCGGAGGAACCTCCGGTATTACGTGCGCGAGTCGGCGAAACGGGATAAAGAGCAGCTGTTGTTGCGGGCGATCCGGCACCATAAGGGCGAGTCGGTGATCGTCTACTGCTCGACGATCAAGATGGTGGAAGAGATCGCCGACATGCTGAACGGGCGAGGGATCACGGCGCTGCACTATCACGGGAAAATGGAGGCTGAGGCGAGGCGCACCCACCAGGAACAGTGGATGAACGGGGAGGCGGACGTCATGGTGGGGACACTGGCGTTCGGGTTGGGGATCAACAAGCCGGACGTGCGATGTGTGATTCACCTGTCGCTGCCGAAGAGTCCGGAGCAGTATTACCAGGAGGCGGGGCGCGCCGGGCGGGACGGGCAACCCGCGGACTGTCTGTTGTTATGGTCCGGCGGGGATTTGGGAATCTTGGCACACTTCATCAAACAGATGGAAGACCGGGCGAACCAGGACGCGGCCTGGCAGCGCTATTTTGCGATGAAAGAGTTGGTGGAGACCGACGCCTGCCGGATGCGCCAGATCTGCCAGTATTTCGGGGAGACGCCGAAGGCGTGGGAGAAGTGCGGGGACTGCGACGTGTGCGCGGGGCTGCCGGACTGGCTGCAGAAGGATGAGGCCAAACCGGCGCGGCGGATTATCTACGAGACCGACGCCGACGAGGGGCAACTGGGCGCGCTGAAGGCGTGGCGGCGGGACTTTGCCCGGAAGCACCGGGTGGCGCCGTATGTGATTCTGCATGACCGGACATTGACCGAACTGCTGTTGCGGCGGCCAGTGACGATGGAAGATTTATTGCAGGTGCCGGGTATCGGGCCGCAAAAAGCGCGAAAATACGGGGAAGATATTCTGGAGGCGCTGTTTACGGCGCTGGAGACCCGATGATCCGTCCGCTTTTCGTCCTGTTCCTGGGCACCTTGTCGATAACGGCGCAGACCGCCTTCGACAAGGGCAACGACCATCTGCGCGCGGGCCGGCTGGCGGAGGCGGAGGCGGCTTATCAGCTGCACCTGAAGGCGAACCCGGCCGACGCGCAGGCGCTGGCCAATCTGGGGGCGGTGCAGGCAAGGCGGGAGAACTACGCGGCGGCAGTGCGATCGTACCAGGCGGCGCTGAAAGCCGCGCCGGCGCTGACGCCGATCTGGCTGAACCTGGGGCTGGCACACTACAAGTCACGTCAGTGGACGCAGGCGCTAGCGGCGTTCGACACCTTTCTGAAGACGCAGGCCGGCCACCGGCAGACGATGCAACTGCGGGCGCTTACGTTGATGGAACTGGAGCGATTCGCGGAAGCGGCAGTCGCCTTCGAGGGTCTGCTGCCGGCGAACGACGCGACGATCCTGATCGGGCTGGCGACGGCGTATGCCAAGAGCGGGCGGGGAGCCGAGGCGCAAAAACTATTGGGCCCGCTGCTGGAGCAGGGGACGTCGCCGGAGGTGCAGTTGACGCTGGGCCAGGCGTATTACGCCGAGGGACAGGACGCCGAGGCGCTGGCGGCGTTTGAGCGGGCGCGGGCGTTGCGGGCGGACCTGCCGACGGTGGGGCTGCATATCGGCGCGGTGTTGTGGCGGCAGAGGAAGCTGGCAGAGGCGGTGAAGGAGTGGCGGGGAGAGCTGACCCGGCATCCGGGAAGCGCCGAGGCGCTGTTCACGCTGGGAACGGCGGTGGCGCTGACCGGTGGCGATACCAAGGAATCCGAGCAACTGCTGCGGCGCGCACTGGCGCTGCGGCCGAACCATGCGCGAGCCAACTACCAATTGGCTAAACTGATCTGGCAGCAGCGAAAAGCGCCGGAGGCGATCCCGTGTTTGGAAAAAGCCGTCAAAAACGATCCCGAGCTTCGCGAGGCCCATTATCTGCTGGGGCGGATCTATCAGGACGCCGGGCGGAAGGCGGAGGCAGCGCGGGTGTTCGCCAAGGTGAAAGAACTGGCCGACAAGGCGCGCTCGCAGCAGTTGGATTTGTTCTCGGAGCCCTCGCCGCAGTAGGGGCGCCGTGCGCCACTTGCCACGGGGACAAGGCGGCGACACAGAGCATCTCCCGGCATGCGAACGCTTTGCGCCGGTGGGACGGTACTGGGTTCGACGGAAAGACGCTGCGGGAGCGCGGCGGGACCGTCTACACCTACTCGAAAAACGGGGTGGCGATCTCGCGGGAAGGGTCGCGGCGGGAGTTCGTGATCCAGTGGCTGTTCGGCGCCGGACATTTTGCGCGGACGCCGCTGCTGCAGATGGACGGCAAATGGGTGGAGCACCGCATCAGCCAGTATACGGACGCGGGGCGGCTGAGCCTGACACCGGGGCACGTCCCGCGGCCGGCCGACAACTTTGACGAGGCGCTTGGTGTTGCACAGAGCGACGCGAACGCGCAACGCTGCTTCGGATGCCACGCGACAAGCCCGACGCGGCCGGGCGTGCACTGCGAAAAGTGCCACGGAGAAGGGGCCGGCCATCCGGCGGAGAAGACGATCCGGCGGACGCGGGAAGTGGCGATGTGCGCCGAGTGCCACCGATCGCCGAACCGGGAGTATGCCTCGCCGGAACCGGAAGTGGAAGACCCCGCCAGCATCCGTTTCGCGCCGGTGGGGCTGACGGCCAGCAAGTGCTATCAGGCGTCAAAAGGTGCGCTGACCTGCGTCACCTGCCATGATCCGCATTCCGACGGAAAAACCGGGCCGGCCCTTTCCAAGGCCTGTGAGAGCTGTCATGACGCGGAAAAGAAAAAGGACTGCCCGCGTGGCCCGAATTGTGTTTCGTGCCATATGCCGCGGAGCAGTCCGATTCCTTTGTTACGGTTTACCGATCACCGGATCCGGTGATCAGAAGTAGAACTTCGCGGCGAGCTGAATGAAGCGCGGGTCGCGCGCGGCAGTCACAGCGCCGAAGCCGAACCGTCCGCCGCCGCCTCCCAGAGCCGTCGGAAGGTTGGTGACGGCGCCGGTGGTGGGGTTGAACTGGATGGTGCGGTTGAAGTCAGAGAACTGGGTGTGGTTGGGGGCATTGAACATTTCCACGCGGAGCTGGAGGAAACGGCTCTCCGCGCCCATGGGGAAGTTCTTGAACACCGAGATGTCCCAGTTGTTGACGCCGGGCCGGCGGACGATGCGCTGGGCCGACTCCAGGCCGACGCTGCCGATTTGCGGGGCAACGAAGACGTTGGGATCGACATAACGGTCGATGGTCCGTTCGCCGATGGGAAGGACTGGGTTGCCCTTCAGCGCGACACGGGGACCAAAGGTGTCCGAGCCGGTGTAGACACGGTTCAACTCGCCGCCAATGCCCTGGAAGGAGACGCCGATGTTGGCCGGCTGACCGCCGATGAGCGAGACCAGGCCGGAGACCTGCCACCCGCCAAAGACGCCCTTGCCGACGGCGTTATCAAAGCCCTTGATGTGCTTGGCCAGCGACGGGACATCGTAGACGAAGTTGCCAACGGCCATGTGGGGAACGTCCTGATCGAGCAGGCTGTAGTTGCCCATGCGGTAGTTGGTGGGGTGGAGCAGATCGCCGTCGCCGGAGGCGATGCCGAGAGCCTTCGACCAGGTATAGGCGAGACCGAACTGCAGACCTTTGCCCATATTCTTGTTGAGGCTGACCTGGAGCGAGTGGTAGTTGGAGAAGGCACCGAACGCAGTGACCTGCGCCGAGCTCAGGCCTGGGTAGGGCCGGTAGAGATCGACGGGCAGGGCCGTGCGGCCGTCAAAGGACGTGGCGCTGAGGTTGGCCGTCCGGGGGTCCTGATTCTGCCGCTGCCAGGCGGAACCAAACGCCGGAGCATTGAAGTCATAGCGGGAGAGCAGGTGGTTGCCGACATTGGCGACATAGCCGACTTCCATGGAAACGGACTTGGCCAGTTCGCGCTGGACGGTGAAGTTCCACTGATAGGTGGCCGGGACGTGTCCACCGAGATCAAAGCCGCGCACGCTGGCAGGGAAGAAGACGCCCTGAAGGCTGGCGATCTGATTCAGGTTGGAGTAGTAGAAGTTCGGCCGCTGCGTGGAGGGCACGTTCGGCAGCATGTCGAACACCGGGTTGCCCTGGAACCGGTCATAAGAAGATGCCGAATCCGGCGCGGATAACGGTCTTCTCCATGGCCTGGTAGGCAATACCGATGCGCGGTGCGTAGTGAATCCCGCGGCTTTCGATCAAGCCACGCGGATAGTTGTTCTTCCCGGCGAGGCCCATGCCATTGGCGTAGAGGCCGTTGACGTAACCGCGGCCGTTGTTGACCAGGGAGCCGACCAAAGCGTTGGCCACGGTGGCGCCGGTGATCGGATTGATGCCGACGTTGGTGCCGTTCACGCGGCCGGGCTGGATTTGCACGGCACGGTCTGCGGCGTTGTAGAGGCTCGGATTGAACGACGAGGTTTGCAGCCCGGCGTCATACTGCGGCTGGACGATGTAGAAGCGGATACCGTAGTCGAGCGTCAGCTTCTTATTCACGCGCCAGTTGTCCTGAACGAACCATTCGATGTTCCAGGAGCGGTACTGGCCGTTAAGAACCTGATTGGACTGGGCCAACTGGCGGAAGTTGCCGAGCAGGCCGTTGGAATAGGCCCAGTTGGTGTCACCGGGGTTCTGCGAGTCCTGATCGAACCAGATATCGCCGTTGACGCTGGTGAAGGCGGTCTGGTCCTTGAGGCTCTTGTGGAGGTAGATACCGGCCTTCATGGTGTGGGCACCCTTCACCTTGGTCACGTTGTCCGTGATGTCATAGGTGTGGTTGAAGTTACGGAACGGGGTGCCGTTAAAGGCGGTGAAGGGAGCATTGGGAACGCCGCCCCAGCGCCAGTTCTGCACCAGACCAAGCGTGTCGCCGTTGAAGGGCATCTTGTAGGCGAGGCCGAGTTTGGCGCGGTCGAAGGTCTGGTCGACGGGGTCGATATTGAGGACGTTCTTCGAAGAGCCGAAGATGAACTCGTTGGTGAGGGTGGGGTTGAGAACCGTGGTGAGGTTGTTCACCAGGCTCCAGCCGGGGTTACCGAAGTTCATGGGTGCGAACGGGATGTTGTAGTCCGCATTCCACTGTCCGTAGGCGCGATCCTGTTCGGACTTGGTTTTGATGAAGCGGGCGTAGTAGCGCCACTTGTCGTTGATGTTGTAGTCGCCGCGGTAGATGTTTTCGCGGCGGGGGAAGGTGTCGGAGACCTGCGTGGCGTAGTTGAAATTGGGATCAATGGGTACGTTGGGCAGGGGGTAGAAGTTGAGGATCTTCTGGCCGTCGGGGTTGATGCGGCTGGCCGGAATGATATTGCCGGGGAAGCAGCCGGCGCCGCCGGTGAGGTTGGCGCAGGGGAGATTGCTCAGCGGGTCGCGGATAAAGATGGGACGGTTGGAGCCGTCGCGGGTTTGGGAGAAGTCCCCTTTGCGCTGGGCTTCGGTGGGCACGGTGACAGTGCGCAGGGTGTTGGGGGACAGGCGGTTCTGCCATTCTATGCCGACAAAGAAGAAGAGCTTGTCGCGGTTGGGGTTGATCTTCGGGATGTAGGCCGGGCCGCCGATGTTGAAGCCGGCGGTGTTGTCACGGAAAAGCTGCCGGGCGCGGTTTTCCATGTTGTTGCGCCAGTTGTTGGCGTTGAGGCCTTCATGGCGATGGAAAATGTATCCGGTGCCATGGAGATCCCGGGTTCCGCTCTTGGTGACCACGGAGATGGCCGCGCCGGAGGATCGTCCATACTCAGCGGGCTGCGAGTTGGTCAGCATCTTGAACTCGGCGATCTGATCGATATTCATGGTGGCAAGCTGGCCGCCGTTGGAACCGGTATCGATATTGGTGACGCCGTCTACCATCAGGTTGTTCTGGTTATTGCGGTTGCCGTTAACGGAACCGCCGACGCCGCCGTTGGGAACGACGCCGGGAACGGTACGGGTAAGGTCGAGGAAGGAGCGGCCGTTGAGAGCCAGATTGATGACTTGATTGCCGGTAAGGACGCCGCCTTTTTCGGCACCACGGGTTTGCAGGACGACGCCTTGCGCTTCGACAGTGATGGAGTCGGAGACGGCGCCGACCGACATCAGGATGTCGGGCAGGTCGAGACGGTCATTGGCGAAAACACGGATATCGCGCTGCTCGTACTTCTTGAAGCCGGACATCTCCACCGACAGGCGATACGTAGAGGGTTTGAGCGGATTAAAAAAGAACGTCCCGTCCGCACCGGTAACGACCTCGCGGTTGTCCCCTTGCGCGACGTCGGTCAGTGTAACTTTAGCGCCGGGGACTATGCCCCCTTGCGCGTCCTTAATCACGCCCCGCAGCGAACCGGACGATTGTTGTCCGAACGCGGCGGCGGCAAATAGAATACCGGCAATAGCCAGGCGAGCCCAACGGCTCGAAGGCGCGTGATTCATCATTCGACAGCCCCTTAATGTCTTCAATCGTGGAAGTGGTCGCTAGGTCCGCCACCGCGGCTGATGGAAGACCCCCCTGCGACAAATTGGGCTTACTATATGTAAATTCGCGAGGGGTCGTCAACGAACTGTTTTTTAATCTTTACAGGGCTGAAACAAGTTTGGCGAGGAGTGCGGTGCGATCGGCGATACGGTCAATGAGGATACTCTCATTCACCGCATGAGCCCCCTCACCCACGGTACCGAGGCCATCGAGCGTGGGAATGCCCAGAGCGGCGGTAAAGTTGCCGTCCGAACCGCCGCCGGTAGCCGATTCCTCCAGCCCCACGCCGAGTTCGGCGGCAAGCGACCGGGCTTTCTCAAACAGGGCGGCGATCGCCTTGGTGCGCTCCATCGGCGGGCGATTCAGGCCGCCGGAAACCTCCACGCGACAACGCTTGTCGACGGCGCGGAGGCCGCGGAACTTGCGCTCGAGTGCGGCCGCATCGCGCAGGCGGGCGATGCGCAGATCCACCTCCACCGTGGCCTCCGCCGGAACAACGTTGGTGCGGGTACCGCCGTGGATGACGCCGGGATTCACGGTGAGGCCGATATCGAGGTTGGTGAACGCGGCGATCTTTTCGATCTGGCGCGCCAGTTCGACGATGGCGTTGGCGCCGTTGGAGAAATCAACCCCGGCATGGGCGGCCTTGCCGTGGACGGTGACGTTGTACCCGCCCACCCCTTTGCGCGCGGTCTTTAGCTTGCCGGTGAGCCCGGTGCCGGGTTCGAGCACCAGCACGGCGGCGGACTTGCGGGCCATGGCTTCGGTCAGTGCGCGCGAGGAGTGGCTGCCCACCTCTTCATCCGAGTTCAGTTGGAGCACCACCCGGCGGGCAACCGGGATGTCGAGCGCGCGGAGTGCCCGCATGGCATAGATGAAAAAGGCCACGCCGCCCTTCATATCCAGCACGCCGGGGCCCCACAGCCGGCCGTCGGCCACGCGCCAGGGCATGGTCTTCAGGATGCCCAGCGGATAGACCGTATCAGTGTGGCCGAGCGCCAGAATCTGGCCGGATTTCTTCCGTCCGGGCAGTTGGAACTCCACCAGCAGGTGGTCGCCATAGGGGGCGCCCTTCTTGCGCGTCAGTTTGGCCTCGCCGGCCAGCAGGTCGCACAGCTGTTCGACGTGGCGGTTGACGGCGTCACGGTCGTCGCTGGGCGATTCACACTCCACCATCTGCCGCAGTGTCTCAATCAGGGCGCCTTGTTGCGCCTGCGCAAACGCGAGAATAGGGTCCATGCTCTGTTACAATCGCTAGTTTACATGGCTATTTTGGACATCGACGCGATTCGTGACATTCTTCCGCACCGCTACCCGTTTTTGCTGGTGGACCGGATTGTGGAAATGGAGCCGGAGCGGATTGTCGGAATCAAGAATGTAACGGTGAATGAGCCGTTTTTTATGGGCCATTTCCCGGATTTTCCGGTGATGCCCGGTGTGCTGATCACTGAGAGCATGGCGCAGGTGGCAGGGATTCTGGTACTCAAGGAGATTCCGGACCGGCATCAGAAACTGGTGCTGCTGGCGTCCGTCGACGGCGCCAAGTTCCGGCGCCCTGTGCGGCCCGGAGACCAGTTGCGGATCGAGATGAAGATGATCAGCAAGAAGGCGACCATCTGCAAAATGACCGGCACCGTGACGGTGGACGGCGTTGTGGTGGCCGAAGCCACGCTGATGTGCGTGATTCGCGACCGCGTCGCCGGATAAAACGCAATGCCGATTCATCCGACCGCTATCGTCGATCCCGCGGCTCGGATCGACGAGACTGCCATTGTCGGGCCGTTCTGCGTGATAGGCGCCGAAGTGGAGATCGGTCCGCGGACGGAGTTGAAGGCGCACGTCTACTGCGAAGGGCCGACTTGGATCGGCGAGGATAATCTGTTCTACCCCTACGCCAGCGTGGGCGTCGCTTCCCAGGACCTGAAGTACCGCGGTGAGCGCGCCGAAACGCACATCGGGGCGCGGAACAAGATCCGTGAGTTTGTGACCATCCACCGCGGCACCGCCGGCGGCGGCGCCAGGACTTCGATCGGCGATGACAACCTGCTGATGGCCTATACGCACATCGCCCACGACGCCCATGTGGGTTCGCACTGCGTGCTGGCCAACGGCGTGACCCTCGCCGGGCACGTGACGATCGGGGATTGGGCGGTGATCGGGGCGTTCAGCGGTGTCCACCAGTTCTGCCGCATCGGGCGCCACTCGATGATCGGCGGTTACAGCGTCATTACGCAGGACGTGATGCCGTTTGCGACCATCGTGACGCCGCGCGACGCCAAGGCGTTCGGGGCGAACGCGACGGGCCTGGAGCGGCGCGGATTCGACGCGGCGGTTGTCGAGAACCTGCAAAACGCGCTCCGTTTGTTGACGCGCGGAAAACTGAACACCTCCCAGGCGATTGAGAAGATCCGCAGCGAGATCCCGCCCTGCGACGAGGTGGAGGAGTTGATCGCGTTCATTCAGGCTTCCGAGCGTGGCGTGATCAAGTAGCTATGCCACTCGGACTCATCGCGGGCAATGGGCGGTTTCCGGTGCTGGCGCTGGAGACGGCGCGGGAGTTGGGCGTTGAGGTGGTGGCAATCGGCATTCAGGAAGAGGCGCCGAAAGAGATTGAGGCGCTGGCGGCGCGGACATACTGGGTGTCGCTGGGCGCGCTGGGAAAGTTGATCGACATCTGCAAGAGCGAGGGGATCACCGAGCTCATGATGGCCGGGCAGGTGAAGCATGTGTCCATCTTTTCCTCCATCCGGCCGGACTGGCGGCTGGCCAAACTGCTGTTTACCTTGAAAGAAAAGAATACCGACGCGCTGATTGGCGGCGTGGCGCGGATTCTTGCCGACGAGGGCATCCGCCTGGTGGATTCCACGCTGCTGCTGAAACCGCTGCTGGCCGGGGCCGGTGTGTTGACGAAACGCAAGCCGGATTCGGACGAAGAGAAGGAGATCCGCTACGGCCGCAATATCGCCAATGCCCTGGCCGGGTACGACGTCGGCCAATCGGTGGTGATCTGCGACCGCGCCTGCGTCGCGGTGGAGGCGATGGAGGGGACCGACGCGATGATGCGCCGGGCGGCGGCGCTGGTGAATGGGCGGCCGATGCGGCTGGTGAAATCCTCCCGGCGGCGGCAGCATATGCTGTGGGATGTGCCGGTGGCTGGTTTGCAAACAATCGAAGTGATGCGCGAGACGAACACCACGATCCTCGCCTGCGATGCCGGGCGGACACTGTTCCTGGACAAGGAAGAGTTGCTGGCGCGGGCCAATGCGTATGGACTGTGTATCGTGGGACATCCGCCGCTGGAGGAGACTGGGTCATGAAACTGCGCGTAGCCGTCGCTGGGGCCGGTGTGTTCGGCCGGCATCACATGCGGGTGCTGAAGACGATTGAGAACGCTGAATTGACCGGCGTCTACGACATTGACCCGGCGCGGGCGGCCGAGGCGGCGGCCGAGCACGGCGTCACCGCGTTCGACTCCCTGGAAGCGCTGGCCGCCAGTGCAGGCGCCGCCGTGGTGGCCGTTCCCACCACGGCCCATGCGGCGACCGGTTGCCAGTTGCTGGAGGCCGGGCTCGACGTTCTGATCGAGAAACCGATTGCGCCCACCCTCGCCGAGGCCGACGCCCTGCGCGCCGCGGCGCAGAAGAACGGACGGCTGATCCAGGTAGGACATCTGGAGCGGTTCAACCCGGCCGTCGAGGCGCTGGCTGCCAAGATTACAGTGCCGCTGTTCTTTGAGATCCACCGGCTGAGCCTGTTCACCCCGCGGAGCCTGGATGTCGACGTCGTGCTCGATCTGATGATTCACGACATCGATATCGTCCTGGCCCTGACCGGGATGATGCCGGAAGAGGTGCGGGCGGCGGGAATTTCGATTCTTTCTCCGAAAGTGGATATCGCCAACGTCCGTTTGGCGTTCCCGGGCGGGTGCGTAGCGAATCTGACAGCCAGCCGTGTTTCCACTGAGCGCGTCCGGAAGGTGCGGCTCTTCCAGCCGCATGAGTACATTTCGCTCGACTACGCCGACCAAAAGGGCGTGGCGTTTCGGGTTTCACCGCAAAAACAGATCGGGTTCGAGCCATTCCTGATCAAAAAGGAGGAGCCGCTACGCCGGGAAGTGGCCCACTTTGTGGATTGTGTAACCCACCGGACCCGTCCGCGCGTCGATGGGGAAGAGGCGCGGCGCGCGTTGGCCGTCGCTCTGGATATCCTGGAGAAGATTGAGGCCCATGCCGCAGTGATCGCGGCCACCCTTGCCGCCAAGCAGTGAACGAACCCAACGAAGAGCTCCGTAGCCTTTTCGGCGTCGAAGAACAACTTCCGCCCCGGCCGTGGCGCGCCATTGCGGGCGGGTCCGCCGCGTTCCACCTGCTGCTGGTGTTCTTCCTGCGGGAGGTGCCCGTGTTCGAAGCACGTACCTTTCGGGGCGGGACGGAGATTGAGGTGGTACGGAAGGTGACGCCGATCTTTGCGCCGGTGATGGAACCGACGCAAAATGTGCCGAACAAGAAGCCCGTGAATCGGGATTTCGACGTCGACAGCCTGAAACCGCGTCCGGCCGTTCAGATTCCCGATGGGCCGCCCTCCACCACGCGCCAGGCTTCGCGCGCCCCGGCGCCCGTCCCCGTACCGCGGACCGAGGCCGCACCCCGCCCGCTCGCCGAACCGCCCCGCGTGGAGAACCCCTTGCAGGCTCGCAACGTGACGCCACCGGCGATTGGTGTACCCGACACCCCGGTGGTGGCGCCGCCGCAGATCCAACCGCAGGAAAAACCGAAACTGGCGTTTGAGTCCGTTGGCGCCGGCGGCTATTCGCGATCCCCCGGCCAAGGCGAACGGAAGGTTCCGGTTCCCAGTTCGAGCGTCAGTGAAGCGACGGCGGCCGTGGCCCGAAGCCGGGCTTCCGGGGGAATCATGGTGGGTGACGCCGGCGACGGGATCGGCGGCATGGGCGAAGGCCTCAACCTGCCGCCTTCTCCGGGCAAAACCGGTTCCAATTTGGAACTGCTCAGCGATCCGCAGGGGGTAGACTTCCGGCCTTACCTGATCCGGGTGCTGGCGGCGGTACGGCGCAACTGGTTTGCCGTCATACCGGAAAGCGCCCGCATGGGAAATCAACGCGGGCGCGTTCTGGTTCAGTTTGCCATCGATCGCTCAGGGAAAGTACCTAAGCTGGTGATCAGCGTGCCGTCCGGCGCCCAGCCCTTAGACCGGGCGGCAGTGGCCGGGATCAGCGCGTCGAACCCCTTTCCGCCATTACCGGCCGAGTTCAAGGGCGAACAGATCCGGCTGCAGTTCACCTTCTCCTACAACATGCAGCAGCGCTAAGTTATTGTTTCGGCGCGGCTTTCTGGGCGTCGTGCTTCTGCTTGTAGATGTCTTGGCTGATGTTGTCCTGCCGTTTTTCGATCTTGACACGTTCCTTGGCGGTCAGGCCGCCGCCATCCTTCCGGTCTTCCCGGATCTGCTGATTCAGGTCGCGCTGGCGGGCCTTAATGCGGGCGGCTTCCTTCTTGGTGAGCTCGCCGGACTTCTCGCCTTCCTTGACGCGGGCTTCCTGCCGGTCCTTGCGGTTTTCTACCCGGGGCTGCGCCATGGCCGGAGCGGCCAGTGCGATCAGAACGGCGGCGGTAGTGAAGTAGAGTTTCATGGTTTTGGGTCTCCTCCTAGGGAATCAACGAGGGGAACGCGCCGGGGTGCTGCCAAACGTGCCAAAATCGGCGGAAGCATGTCGCGGATTCACGTCGCCTTCGTACTCTATATCGCACTCGCGGTGATTGCGGGATCATCCCTGCGCGGAGATTTTCGGCTGGCGGTGTGGATTTTACTTGGCGGCCTGGCGTTAAAAACCTGGATCGGACACAAGAAAGAGGCGGGTACTGGCGTAGGGCCCGACGACAGTACTATGGTTGGAGAGGACTCAGGGAACGCCTCGCAAACTAAGGAGTAGTAAGGGTTTCCTGCATCGGGTGGTTCCGGAAATCGGGACTGGAGTTTGGAATCCGTCGCCAGCCCCCCCGCATTGGGCCAATCGCCCCCCACCAATGAGGTTGCTGGAGTAAGGTGAAATCCCGACCGAGGAGCGGGGGCCTTACTTACTAGGATTTGCTTAGATGAATGTTAGCATCAGCCGATAAGCAATAAAAGAACGACAAATGTTAGCGCAGTTGGATTTCCATTTTGGAACACGCCGTGTTTCGAAATGGAAATGGACAGGCTGGCAAGCGTGCTGAACTGGAACGCGGCTGAGGGGAAGACCTTAGCCGGGTGGTTCAAAAAAGCCGCTGCAAGGGGCCCTGAAGCGTTAGCTAAGCCGTTCAAGGAAAAGCGCTTAACGGAGAGTTCGATGCTTCCCCTGGTTCGTAGCGACAGATCAACCCGGAATTGGACAGCCGGTTGCATTACTAAGGGCAACCCGCCAGAAACGGCGGCCAACGCTGACTCGACCGGGGAACGGGAGTGGGCGATAAACGGGCAGAGCAAGCCTCCGGCCGTTGCCTTTGCACCTCGCGATATCGCAAGGAAAGGGCAACCGGCACTCTCGGAGGGAGTGAAGCGACGGGCATCGGTCACACCAATCACGGCGGGTACAGCGGCCAAAACGGAATTGAAAACCACCGAGGTCCCTGCCATGCCCGCTGCCGCAGCTCTATTAGCTCCTGTTCCTGCCGTCGAACCGGCTTCCCCCTCCCGAGCGAAACGGGAACGGGCCGAACGCAAAACCGATCGAGTGAGTGCGTCACGCACGGCTGCATCGCGGCAGGCGCAACGGGACCAGATCGTCCTCGAGAACCTTCCCTTGGTGAAAGCGATCGCGGTCCGGGTGCACGAAAATCTTCCGGTGCATGTAGATCTCGACGACCTGGTGCATGCGGGAATTCTGGGGCTTTTCGATGCGGCGACGAAATATGATCCGGAGAAGATGGTGAGCTTCTCGAGCTACGCCAAGCACCGGATCAAGGGTGCCATTCTCGACAGCCTGCGGCAGTTGGACTGGGCCAGCCGGGATCTGCGGCGGCGTCACAAGCAATTGGAAGCTGCGACGCGGGAACTGGCAGGCGAACTGCACCGGGCGCCTTCGGAAGCCGAACTGGCGACCAAGATGGGTGTGGACGTGGAGCGGTGGCGGCAGATGATGGTCGATCTGCGGAACGTGGGGCTGGTGAGTGCTTCGCAGCGCCCGGCCGACCAGGAAGACCTGCCGGCGCCGGAATTCCCGGCCGCCGCCGAACTGCAGCCGGACACCATCTGCTCCCAGCAGCAGTTGCGGAGCGCCCTGGCGGGAGCAATGAAAGCGCTGCCGGTTCGCTACCAGAAAGTGGTGGCTCTGTACTACACCAACGAACTGACCATGAAAGAGATCGGCGGTATGCTCGGGATCAACGAAAGCCGCGTCTCCCAGATTCACAAGACGGCATTGGAGAAAATGGCCGTGGTACTGCAGGAAGCCGGGATTCGTTCGAGCGCCGCGTTCTAATCGGTGGCCCGCATCGTCTTGCTGCCCATCTCATCGCCCTTTCGCATCGCGTCGAGAACGCCGTTGACGAATCGGACGGAATCTTCGCCGGAGAACCGGCGGGCCAACTCAATAGCCTGATCAATCACCACCGCGGGCGGAGTGTCGGTCCGCAGGAGCTCAAAGGCGGCCAGACGCAGTACGTTCCGGTCCACCATGGGCATCCGCTCCACCTTCCAGTTCTCCGAACGGCGGGTAATCAGCGCATCGAGCAGTTCCAGTTCCTGGTAGGCTCCGTACAGCAGCAGTTCCAGAAACGGATCCGGATCGGGTCGGACTTCGTTTTCCTCGGTGTAGAGCGTGTGGTAGTAGTCCCGCAACGCGTCTTCCGGTGCGATTTTGCGTGCGTCGCATTCGTAGAGCAGTTGCAGGGCACGGCGCCGGCTGAGGTGGCGGGAGGGCATCGGATGGCTACTTTCCGCGGATCTGTTTCAGAACGCTGGCCATTTCGATCACAGTGGCGGCGGCATCAAAGCCTTTATTTCCGCTCTTGGCTCCGGCGCGGTCGATGGCCTGTTCCAGGGTGTTGGTGGTCAGCACGCCGAATGCGACGGGAACTCCGGTTGCGGTCATCACCTGACCGATCCCTTTGGCCGCTTCGCCTGCGACGTAGTCAAAATGGGGCGTCTCCCCGCGGATTACCGCGCCCAGACAGATCACTGCGTCGTATCTACCTGATTCCGCAAGGGCTTTCACCGTTACGGGCAGTTCCCAGGAGCCGGGAACGCGGACCACGGTGATGGCCTCCTCAGCCACGCCATGGCGGCGCAAGCCGTCCAACGCGCCGCCGAGCAGGCGGTCCGTAATGAAGCTGTTGAAACGGGCTACGGCAATGGCAACCTTTAAACCTGTGCCCTGCAGGGCACCTTCTATCTCTAAGTACGGCATTGCTTTCTTCCTGTTTCGCGGTTCCTGGTAAGGCGTATGGGATAATGGGTCCAGGGCGTCTCTGTATTATCCCATGGATCCTTCTCGCATTCGGAATTTCTCAATCATCGCCCACATCGATCACGGCAAGTCCACGTTGGCCGACCGCCTGCTGGAGTACACCGGAGCGCTCTCGCAGCGCGAGATGATGGAGCAGGTCCTCGACTCGATGGACTTGGAACGGGAGCGCGGCATCACCATTAAAGCGCATGCCGTGCGGCTCAACTATCGGGCAAAAGACGGTATCGACTACCAGTTAAATCTGATCGATACGCCAGGCCACGTCGATTTTTCTTATGAGGTGTCACGGTCGCTGCAGGCGTGCGAAGGCGCGCTGCTCGTCGTCGATGCCAGCCAGGGGGTGGAGGCGCAGACCCTGGCCAATACTTATCTGGCGCTCGGGCAGGATTTGGAAATCCTACCTGTTATCAACAAGATAGATCTTCCCTCGGCAGAGCCGGAACGGATCATGGAGCAGATCGAGCAGGTGATCGGGCTCGACGCCACCGATGCCGTTTTGTGCAGCGCCAAGCAAGGCGTGGGCATTCAGGAAATCCTGGAGCAGGTGGTGGAGAAGGTGCCGCCGCCTAAGGGCGACGTCAACAAACCGCTGCGTGCGCTGATTTTCGATTCCTGGTTCGATCCCTACCGCGGCGTCATCATACTGATGCGTGTGGTGGACGGGCGGATGCGCAAGGGGCAGAAGTTGCGGCTTTGGTCGAACAACTCCGCCTACGAAGTGGAAGGCCTTGGTTATCAATCCCCTAAGCCGATTCCCTGCGACGAACTGGCGGCGGGCGAAGTAGGTTTCGTCATCGCCAACATCAAGAAAGTGAGCGATGCGCAGATCGGCGACACCATCATGGACGCCTCCGACCTGGCCACTGAGCCGCTCCCGGGCTTCCAACCGGTGAATCCGATGGTCTTCGCCGGACTCTACCCGGTGGAGAGCAGCGAGCATGGGTTGCTGCGCGACGCGCTGGAGAAACTTCGTCTCAACGATTCGGCGTTCAATTTTGAAGCCGAGCACTCCGTGGCGCTGGGCTTCGGGTTCCGTTGTGGCTTCTTAGGGTTGTTGCACCTGGAGATCGTCCAGGAACGGCTGGAACGCGAATTCAATATCGATCTGATTACCACCGCCCCGGGCGTCCGTTATAAGGTAACGCTGCGTGGCGGGGATGTAATTGAGGTCGACAATCCCTCCAAGTGGCCGGACCCGGCCGAAATCGAGTCGGTGGAAGAGCCGATTATCGACGCGACGGTGATTACCCGGGAAGAATACCTCGGCGAAATTCTGGCTCTGGTGGAAGAGAAACGCGGAAAACAGAAGAAGTTCGAATACATCGGCGGCGCCCGCGTGCTGTTGAACTACGAACTGCCTTTGAATGAGATTGTTCTGGACTTTTACGACCGGTTGAAGTCGGCCAGCCGCGGATACGCATCGCTGGACTATCATTTGGCCGGATACCGCGTTTCCCCGATGTCGAAACTCGACGTCCTGGTGGCGGGCGAGGCCGTGGATGCGCTCTCGATCATCGTCCATAGGGATTTCGCCTACGAACGGGGCAAAGCCCTTATCGAACGGCTCCGCAAACTGATTCCGCGCCAGATGTTTGAGGTGGCCTTACAGGCGGCCATCGGAAATAAGATTATTGCCCGGGAGACGATCTCGGCGATTCGCAAGAACGTGCTGGCCAAGTGCTACGGCGGTGACATCTCGCGTAAGCGTAAGTTGTTGGAAAAGCAGAAGGAAGGCAAGAAACGGATGAAGCGCGTGGGACGCGTGGAAATTCCGCAGGAGGCGTTCCTGGCGGTGCTGAAAGTGAGCCAGGGAGAGTCGGACGACTAGGTTCCGATTTTCCCTAGATCTAAAGAATCTCCACCTTACAGCCGATGCGTAGAGTGAGTGGCAAGAACGACTCAACCTACGGTCCTGGCAGCGGCAGCCGATGTACTGAGCGACCAGCTACGGGAAAAGCTGGAGGAACTGGCAAAACGGCTCCGGCCGCGCGCCTCGCAACTGGAAAAGCGGTTCCTGGATGCCCTGCATACCGGGAAGGACCAACTCCCTCCGCTCGATGACCGGCAGGCGGCAGCGTTGCGGGCGATCACGCCGGGCGCGGCATTGCGCGCGCTGGGCGAAGGACGGCCGATCAGCGAGTTTTTTGAACAGGTTGAATACAATGGCCGGCGGCTGGCGAAGATGCACCTGCCGCCCAGCGCGATCGTCGAGGCGTTGGAGCAGTACGACCGTTTGCTGGCCGGAGTCCTGGAAAAACTGGTTCCCCAGCAGCGCGAAAACCTCCGTTGGGTGCGCGAACAGCTGCTTTTTTGCGTCATTTTGACGCTAAATAACGCGTTTTATCAGGTCCGGGAAGCAGAAACGAAGACATTTTACGACCTTTTCCGGGTGGAACTGGAGTCGCGGACGCTCGATGAGCTGCTGCAGCGGTTCCTGTCGGCGCTCGCAGAGTTCTCGGGTGCAACGCGGGCGCGGCTCTATCTGTTGGATGAGGACGCGACGGTGTGGACAATGGGCGCGGCGGTGGTTCGCGGAACGAGCCAGGAGCGGGGAACACGGCGGAGTTCATCGTGGCGGATCGCCAATTCGGCCGGTTTGCGGCGGGAACTGGGCGAGCCGCGGTGCGCGATCGGCAAAGAAGCGAAGAACTGCGCGCCGGACACCACCTGGAGCGGCCGGGGATTGACGTTGTGGTCTGTCCCGCTGACAGGTGGTACCGACACATGGGGAGTACTCCAGTTCTCCTTCGACAAGGAATTCGAGTGGCTGCCGCGGGAGCGGGAGTTACTGGCGGCGGCGGCCGAACGCTGCTGGATGGCGATTGAGAAAGCGCGGCTGGTAGAAGGCCTGGCGGCCCGCGAAGAACAGGTCCGGCAGCTGGCCGAGCACATGCTGCACGTCGAAGAGGCGGAGCGGCGGCGAATCAGCCGGGAACTGCACGATGAAGCGGGGCAATCGATGCTCTGCATCCGGCTCCAGATGGAGATGCTGGAGACATCGCTTCCCGACGAGATGGCGGTGCAGCGGGAGAAGTTGCGGGAGGTCCGCAACACGACCGAACACACGATTTTGGAGATCCGACGGCTGATCGCCGCCTTGAGTCCCGCCGTGCTGGAACAGCTCGGCCTGGGAGCGGCGTTGCGCCAGCTGGTAAATCGTTTCCGGCAGGTGAGTCCTGCCCGCGTCAAGCTGGGATTACACCGGCTGGGCGCTTTGCCGAAGAAGACCGAAATGATCGTTTACCGGCTGGTGCAGGAGTGTTTCAATAACATCGCGAAACATTCGCACGCCAACGCCGTAAACCTTTCGGTGACAACGGCCGATGGATATTTGAAGCTGATCGTTGACGACAACGGAATCGGCTTTGATGTCGAGGGGGCGCTGGCCCGCCGTGATTCCTACGGACTGTCAGGAATGCGGGAGCGGGTGGCACTTCTCGGCGGGACCTTTCAAGTCGAAAGTAACCCGGGTGTATCGACCAAGCGGTTGCAGGATGCGTCCGCGGAAACGGATGGCGTGCAGACGCCACGCCGCAAGAACACCAGAGGCAGGGGAACCAAGATTGTGATCGCGTTGCCATTACCTAGAGAGGCTGACTTGCGCGGGGAAAGAGCCGACGCGCGGGGAACTGCACCACGGCAAGTCCGTGTTCGCTAGCCAAGCGAAAGTAACGAGACGAAGGTACCGAAGCACCGCAAACAGAAGCCAGCCGGCGAGGAGCCGGAGGCGGCAAGCGGACGGGCAAGCAGAAGCACTGGAAACCAAGCAACGGAAGACGGAAAACTAACATGGCAAAGATTCGCATCCTACTCGCTGACGACCACACACTCTTTCGGCAAGGCATTCGCACCCTTATCGCCGCGGAAGCGGACCTGGAAGTGATCGGCGAAGCCTCCAACGGGGGCGACGCAGTGGACCGCGCCAATGAGCTGAAGCCCGACGTAGTCCTCATGGACATCGGCATGCCCGGACTGAGCAGCTTTGAAGCGACGCGTCAAATCAAGAAGAACCGGCCCGAGAGTAAGGTTCTCTTTCTCACAATGTACGACGACGAGGACTATCTGGTAGAAGGCATGGAGGTCGGCGCGGCCGGCTACGTGCTGAAGGATAGCCCGGCGCAACAATTAATCGCCGCCATCCGCGATGTCATTCGCGGAGGCAGCTACCTGAGCCCGCGGATGCTGTCGCAACTTGTCGACGACTTCCGCTCCCGCATCAAGTCGGCCAACCGGCTGCCGCGCTTTGCCACGCTCACCACGCGTGAACGCGAAGTGTTGAAGATGCTGGCCGAGGGGCAATCGGTAAAAGAGATCGCCTGCGACCTTAACCTGAGCGTCAAGACGGTCGAAGCCCACAAATTCAATCTCATGCGCAAGCTGGACATCCACAACAAGGCGCAGCTTGTGCAATACGCAATCCAAAAGAAGATCATCAAGATTCCCAACCTGGCCTGACGCTACGGGTCCCTACGAGACCCGGGCGGGCGCGGTTTTTCCGTTCACCGCGCGGCCACCCCAAGTTTCTGACGCCCAAAACGCTCACTCCTGGCCGGATCCCCGCAGAACAACTGCCGGTAATCCGGCCCTTTTTTTTGGCGGTCAGGGGTAGCTGGGCTATGATCGAGGCGAGGGATCTGAAAACATGACGCGCCGTACCGCATTGTCCGCCACTGTGTCCGCCTTCGCCGCCGCTGCCGCTCCGGCGGCCGCCAGCCGGCTGCCGATCAAGAAAGGCATCCTGACGTCGATGCTTCCGAAAGACCTGAGCTGGAAGGACAAGTTCCAACTGGCCAAGGACGTCGGGTTCGAGGGGATCGAAGGCCAGACCGAGGAGGACACGGCAGTCGAGGCCGAGATGCGCAAGGCATCCGAGGCGACGGGGATGCCCATCCATTCGGTGATGAACATGCTGCACTGGCAGTTCCCGCTGTCGTCGTCGGATCCGGCAGCGGTGGAGAAGAGCCTGAACGGGATGAAGACCAGCATCCGTAATGCGGCCGCCTGGGGCGGGACGACGGTGCTGCTGGTGCCGGGCGTGGTGAATCCGCAAACCGGATATGCCGATGCCTACAAACGCTCCCAGGAACAGATCAAGAAGCTGATTCCGGTGGCCGAGAAGGCCAAAATTGTCATCGCGGTGGAGAACGTCTGGAACAAGTTCCTGCTCTCGCCGATGGAATTTGCCACCTACGTCGATTCGTTCCAAAGCCCCTGGGTGAAGGCGTACTTCGACGTGGGCAACATTCTGCTGTACGGCTTTCCGCAGGACTGGATCCGGACGCTGGGGAAAGAGCGGATTGCGAAGGTCCACCTGAAAGACTTCCACAACCGGAGGAACACAGTGATCCGCCGGAACGTGCCGGAGTTTGTAAACCTGCGCGACGGCGACCTGGACTGGAAGGAAGTGCACAAGGCGTTCACCGAGATCGGCTACAAGGGCTTTGCCACGGTCGAGTTGGCCGGCGGCGACGAGAAGTATCTGCGCGATCTATCCAAGCGCGTGGACATGATCCTGAACGGCGAATAACGCGGCGGACGCGATCCGTTCGACAATAGGTCGAGCGGAGCTTCCACGAATGAAAAAGTTTTTGCTGGGTGTATTGGCCGGCGTGTTGATGGCCGGCCTGTTTGGATTTGTCGCCGTCGTCGTAGTTGCGCGGCTGGGCAGCCAGGAGAAGAGCGTCGAGACCAACTCGACGCTCGTTCTGCGTTTGGAGGGTTCGATCTCCGAGAAATCGAAGGCGGACATGCCGTTCGGGTTTCTGGGGGGAGCGGCGCCGCCGACGGTGACCGATGTTTGGAAGTCGCTGAAGAAGGCGGCCGTGGACCCGAAGATCAAGGCGGTAGTGCTGATGCCGCGCGGGTTGAGCGTGGGGTGGGCGAAGCTGCAGGAGATCCGCGGTGCACTGGTGGAGTACAAGGCATCCGGCAAGCCGCTATTCGTCTTCCTGCGGGCACCGCGGACACCGGAGTACTATCTGGCGACGGCGGCGGACCGGATTCATCTGGTGCCGGAAGACATGCTGGACATGAAGGGGCTGCGGGCGGAGATCACCTACTTCAAAGGTGCGATGGACAAGCTGGGCGTAAAGATGGAAGCCGAGCACGCCGGCAAGTACAAGGACGCCCTGGACACCTATACGCGCACCAACATGACGCCGGAGAGCCGGGAGGCGCTGGACCTGCTGCTGGACGGTCTGTACGGGCACCTGGCGGACACGATTGGCGGAGCGCGGAAGAAGACGCCAGCAGATGTGAAGAAGATTCTCGACGACGGACCGTTCCTGGCCGACCAGGCGATGGCGGCGGGGCTGGTGGACGCATTGTCGTTCGAGGATCAGTTCTTCGATGAAGTGAAGAAGAAGATCGGCATGGACGTGAAGCGGGTGGGGATCGGGGAGTACGGACGCACGACGGTGGATGGGTTTGAGGGGAAGAACCGGATCGCGATGATTGTCGGCGACGGGGCCATTGTCCGGGGCGCGTCGGCGACGAATCCACTGGAAGAAGAAGGGCAGATGACAGTGGCGCAGATGACAAAGCTGTTCCACCAGGTGGCCGAGGACAAGTCGATCAAGGGCGTCATTCTGCGCGTCGATTCGCCGGGCGGGGACGCGGTGGCGTCCGACGAGATTCTGCGCGAGGCGAAGCTGTTGAGCCAGAAGAAGCCGATGGTGATTTCGATGTCGGACGTGGCGGCGTCGGGAGGCTACTACATCTCGATGACAGGCGATCCGGTGATTGCCTATCCGAACACCATCACGGGTTCGATTGGGGTGATCTACGGGAAAGTGAACCTGAAGGGGCTGTACGACAAGCTCGGCCTGACCAAGGACGTGGTGCAGCGGGGGAAGAACGCGACGATTGATTCCGAGTACTACGAACTGGATGCGCAGGGGCAGAAGAAGCTGCGGGAGGGAGTGGACTCGGTCTATAAGACGTTTGTCGGAATCGTAGCCGAGAGCCGGAAGAAGAAGTATGAGGAGGTTCACGAGGTGGCGCAGGGGCGGGTATGGCTGGGCAGCGACGCCAAACAGCGGTCGCTGGTGGACACGATGGGCGGATTGGACAAGGCCGTGGAACTGGTGAAGGAGCGGGCAAAGCTGGGAAAGGGCGAAAAGATCCGGCTGGTGGTGTATCCGCCGAAGCAGACGTTGTTTGAGCAGTTGATGGCGCGGGGGCAGGAGGGTGTGACGCTCGACAGCGCCGTGCGGCGGGAGATCCGGGAATGGACCGGCGGGCTGCCGATGGAGCTTTTCCGGAACGGTGCCATGTTGCGGCTGATGCCGTACCGGCTGGACGTGCGGTAGCCGTTACTTGAAGTAGATTTTGATCGACAGCCGAAGTTCCGGGATGTAGATATGATCCGGAGGCGGGCCAGAGGGCGGCGGGGGGAGGACAAACCGCAGTTCATAGACGCCGGGCGGGTGGCCCGGCGGAGGGTAGAAGGACGAGGCGGGGATGGACTGGCCGGTGGTATAAAAGATGCGCGGAGGCGTGGGACCGCTGCCATCGACAAACAGGCGCACTTCCTCTCCGGCGGTCGGCCAGTTCGTGGTAGCCGTTAGCGGCCCGAATTGGTTGGAAATGGTGTAGTCGAAGAGGCCCAGGCGTCCGGTGAGGAGCCGCGGCGCGGGAGGAACCAGGCGGACGGCGGCGGATTGCGCGAGCTGGTCCTGATAGAAGAATTCGAGGGTTCCATTCCGCGGCAGCGGGGCGGAGGGGAGCGAGGTGGGCACGATGACGGTAAGGCGTGTCCGATTGAGTTCGAGAATCGGGGCGGGAACGCCGTCGATCCGGACGGACCAGCCGCGGACGTTGGTGGGGATGGTTTCCAGGTTGGCCCAGGAGGTATAAAACGGCGATTCGTCGGGTACACCGCGAACTTCGAGGAAGCCGATACCACCGGGGGTGACTTCCTGGAGGGCGTTTGTGCAGGCTATGGCGGGCCGGGAGGGAGCGTCGGGGTCGAGGGTTTGGCGGCGCCACAAGATCTTACGGCCGAAGATGGCCGGCAATGCCTTCACGGATGGCCGCGATACAAGTTCGGGGAGGTAAGTGGCGTAGCGGACGGCCCCGACGGCATCGATGTGCGCCAGGGCGCTGCTTTGGCCGGTGCAGGGGGCGTCCATTAGGGCGTTGGGGCCAGGGCTGGCTACGGAGGTTGCCATCACCACGATGCCTCCGCCTCCGTCCGGGGCAATATCCTGGACGCCGGCAACTCCGGACACTTCCAGAACCTTTTCGCCGCCGGACGGGACGCGATACAGGCGTCCACCCTCGAAAAACCAAAGTGCGCCACCGGAACCAGGAGCCATCACGAAGTAACCTGGGCTCGAGAGCAACGGGATCCGAGAGACACCGCCCGCTGCGTACCGTTGCAGGACACGTGCCGGGAAGGGAGGTACCCAAAAGAGCGTTCCGTCGGAAGTGAACTGGCCGAGAGCGTTCTCCGGGAGTTGTTGGGAAGCAAGCAGGTCGCCGTCGGCCGTGATGGTAACGGCAAACCGGCACCTTCGAGAGGGGAAGCGGATGTTGGTGGAGGTATAGGGAACACAGCTGGAATCGAGCTGAGTACCACGGCGCGGGAAGGAAGGCGAGAGGGTATCGACGATGAGCCGAAGACGTCCGGAGTCATCGCGAATGGCCTGGCGAATCGAGCCGGAGATCGCGCTGAATGTCATGGTCGAGAGGAACCGGCCGGTATGCGGGTCGACGCGTGCGTGGTTGAAGGTGTCGCCGATGGTGGTGCCGAAGAGTTCGATGGTCTCACCAACGATCAATTGGGAGACACTGACATTGGCGAACGCGGACTCATAGACCAGCGCACCCGCCGGAGAGTACTTCCGTAGCAAGGAGCCCTCCACTTCGTAGAGACTCCCATCACGGGCAAGAGCGGAAGGGGAGGCGTCGTCGTACCGCGGGGGGAAGTCGGCTTCGAGAATGATGCGGACAGGGCCGGTGGGATTTGCGGGTAGGAAGAAAGTCCCGGCACGGGAGACTACGGGAGTGTCGACGGCACCGTAAGGCGTGACCGCCTCGCCACGCAAGGTGGCCATCACGTCCTCGGCGAAGAGCCGGAACTCGTCGGGTGGACCTGGCGGGAAGGCGGGGAAGGCCCAATTGTCCAGGAGAATTTCCTGGGCACTAGCGGCCGATTCCAGGAGAAACGTGAGGCGGCCATGCCAGCCGTCTACCTCGTACGCGACGTCCACGCCGGGCCAAACGCGCTGCAACACCACTCGGCGGTAGCGGAGATCACTTTCGGGGGCACCGGGAAGGGAGGAGAGGCGGCGAGCAGGAGTTGGCGCTTCGGCGCGCGTGACGCAGTTCGGGTTGGCACCGACGAACGTGGTGTACGTCACTTGGCGGATGAATCCCAGCCCGCGAGAGGAAACCGGGAGACGGGTGGTGGCGCGGGTGTAGCCGGAGCAGGAAACCGAGAGCCCTCTGGAACTGGCACCGGAGGCGTTGGGGCGGAACTCGAGCATCAGCCCCACCGGATTCGGCACCGAAACGAGATCCGCCGCCGAGAGGAACGCGGGGATCAGGAAGACAAGGGCCCGCATGGTGATTTCAGTTTAGCCCCGAGGAACTGTTCGGCGGAGGCGAGGTAGCGCCCCACGCCGGCGACCTCGAGAGGTACCCGATACAGACGCGACGGACTGGGGGGGAGAAGGAGAGGCTCCGGAGCCATTACTTGAAGTAGACCTTGAGGATCAACCCGAGTTCCGGGAAGCGGATGTGATCCGGAGGCGGGCCGGCGGGCGGCGGGGGGAGGACAAACCGCAGTTCATAGATGCCGGGCGGGTGGCCCGGCAGGCTGCGAAACGTCGAAATCGGAATCGGCTGGCCGGTGGAATAGAAGATACGGGGCGGGTTGGGGCCGCTGCCGTGGACGAACATTCGCACCTCTTCGCCGGCAGTGGGCCAGTTGGTGAAGACTGTGAGCGGCCCGATTTGGTTGGAAACGGTGTAGTCGAAAGGGCCGAGGCGTCCGGTGAGGAGCCGCGGTGCCGGTGGAACCAGGCGGAGGGCGGCGGATTGAACGAGCCGGTCCTGATGGAAGAACTCGAGGGTTCCGTTCCGCGGTAACGGCGCGGAGGGGAGCGCCGGGGGCACGAGAATGGCGAGGCGCGTCCGATCGAGTTCGAGAATCGGGGCGGGAATGCCGTCGATCCGGACGGACCACCCGCGGACATTGGTGGGAATGGTCTCCAGGTTGGCCCAGGAGGTATAGAACGGCGATTCGTCGGGGACGCCGCGAACCTCGAGGAAGGCAATGCTGCCCGGGGCGGCCTCCTGGAGGTTCTTCGTACAGGCGATGGCTGGCCGTGAGGGTGCGTCGGGATCGAGGGTAGACCGGTGCCAGGCTACTTTGCGCCCCAGCAGCGCCGGCACCCGTGCGGAAGAGGGCGCGGGATTGAGATCAGGGAGATACGTTGCGTAGCGGATGGCGCCGGTGGAATCGACGTGAGCCAGGGCGCGATTGTCACCGGTGCAGGGGGCATCCATCAGCGAATCGCGGCTGGGCGCGGCAAGGGCGGTACCCGTCACCAGGACGTCGCCTCCTTCCTGGGGCAGAACCTGATCGACGCCGGTGATGCCGACCACCTCTTGGAATGCGGTGCCGCCGCGTGGGAGGCGGTAGAGACGCCCGCTGGCGACACACCAGAGCGTGCTGTCGGAGCCGGGAAAGAGATAGGTGGGACCGGGAAGGAATGGCAACGGAATGGTGGACACACCCGTAGCGCCATGTCGTTCCAGAACACGAGCGGGTGTCTCGGCGATCAGGAAGAGCGTTCCGTCCGGCACCAAGGTGGCGGTGGCGTACTCCGGCAGCGATTGGGACCGCAGGAGTTCCCCATCCGCGGAGAGGCTTACGGCAAAGGTGCAGGACCTGGAAGGGAGGCGATTGGGAAAGGGGGAAGTAAAGGGAACACAGGAGGACCCGACGGAAGGGCCTCGGCGCGGGAAGGATGGGGAGAAGGTTTGGACGAGCATTAGCAGGCCGCCGCTGTCGGCACGACTGACTCTGACGCTGGAAACGGACAGGCCGTTCCCAGTTACGGTGGAGAGGAAGCGGCCCGACTCGGGGTCAACGCGAGCGAAGCTGAGAATGCCGCCGGTGCTCCTGCCCACCAGTTCGACGGTACCGTCGAGCAGAATCGCGTCGATGGTGACACCGGCGAACTCCGATTCGTAGAGCAATTCGCCACGCGGGGCAAACTTCCGGAGCAGAGATCCCTCGACTTCATAGAGGCTGCCGTCGCGGTCAACGGCCGAGCGGGAGGAGGAGTCGGGTTCGGGAGGAATATCGGCCTCGAGGATGATGCGGACGGGACCTGCGGGATTAGCGGGTAGAGCGAATTGGGGATCGCGAAAGACAACGGGGGTCGGGTTAGCGCCATAGGGTGTCAGTTCCTCAGCACGGAGGGAGGCAGTGACGTTTTCGGCGAACAAACGGAACGCGTCGGCCGGCGCAGAAGGGACGCTGGGAGAGACGCTTGTCTGGAGGCGGATGGCGGAGACGCCGGCAGCCGATTCCAGCAGGAAAGTCAGGCGGACATGCCAGCCCTCCACTTCGTAGGCGACATCCACACCGGGCCAGACGTTCTGCAGCACGACCCGGCGGTGTTGGACAAAGCTCTCCGGTACGCCGGAGAGGGAGGAGACACGGCGTGCGGGGAACGGCGCCTCGGCGCGAGGGGCGCAGTCGGAATTGGCACCAACAAACCGGGTGAAGGCGCTCTGGCGAACGGGGGTGCTACCTGGAAGTGTTATCCGATTCAGGGATGTAAAGCGCGAATAGCCCGAGCAGGAAACGGAGAGCGCCTTAGAGTTCGCCCCGGTAGCGTTGAACTCGAGCCTGAGCGCTATCGGATTCGGCACCGTGGTGATGTCCGCCGCCGAGAGTAGCGCGGGGATCAGGAAGACAAGGGCCCGCATGGTGATTTCAGTTTAGCCCCAAGGAACTGCTCGGCAGAGGTGAGGGAAACGCCGAAAGCGCGGGAGGCTTCCGGACCGGCAATGGTCTCTTCGGTGGCACCGGCGTAGTTGATCCACATCAGATTGGCCGCGGTGGGCTGGAACGGCCCCAAAAGGGTGGCAATCACGCGGAACATCCAGACGGGGGTGAACTGGGGCGCAATCGGATAGCCGAGAAGCTTTTCATAGATCCGGACAACATCGAGCGGGCACAACGCTTCCGGGCCGCCGATACGGTGCGTGCCGGAGGGTCCGCCGGTGGCGGCAGCGGCGAGGAAGCGGGCCACGTCGGCCACGCAGATATAGGAGTGGCGGACGGTGCCGTCCCCCGGCACCAGGGCGACGCGCTTTGACTCGATGCTGCCGCTAACGCTGCGGAAAAACCGGCGGGAAAAGCGGTAGTCGCGAAGGACCGAAGGGGAGGCGGTGCCGCGAATGGGGATATCACTGCCCATCATCGCGAAGGCGACATCCATGAACACGTCGGCCTGGAAGATGACGTGATCCATGCCGCTGGCGACGATCTGCCGGGCGGTCTCCTGCTTCAGGCGGAAAAGCGCGGGCCCGCCGGGGCCGCGATAGGGAGGCACGGAGGTATAGACAAAACGGCGGACGCCGGCCCGTTGCGCGGCGGCTACCAGGTTCCGGTACCCGTGGCGTTCGACGGCTTCCAGGGTGTCGGAGCCGCGGGAGGGGAGAGCGGCGTTGGCGGTGGCGACGATGGTGTCGACGCCCTCACAGGCGGGTCCGAGCGTGGCGGGTTTGGTGAGATCGCCGAAGGCGGTTTCCACTCCGAGGGAGTGGAAACGCGGGGCGGAGGCGGGGTCACGAAGGAGGGCGCGGACGCGGACACCGTGGGCGAGGAGTTCGCCGGTAGCGGCAAAGCCGAGTTGGCCGGTGGCTCCGGCGACGAGCGTCGTGT
Source organism: uncultured Solibacteraceae bacterium (assembly GCA_964430625.1). Lineage (GTDB taxonomy): Bacteria > Acidobacteriota > Terriglobia > Bryobacterales > Bryobacteraceae. The sequence continues at coordinate 69,423 of CAYSFR010000025.1, read as the reverse complement.
TCACGCCTGTTGATTCTACGCGAACGGAAACCGCAGGGTGAAAAGGGATTCATCGTTGGCGGATTAGGCGTGTACACTGAAAATGGATTATGCGTAAGTTTCTCCTTCTTCTGGCCGCCGGGTCGCTTTCGGTGCTTTTTGGCGCCGGTGAACTTTCCGGACGGCGCGCCCCCGGTTTCGCCCTTCCGGACCTGAACCTCAACTACCACGACATTCAGGATCACCGCGGCAAAGTGGTGATCGTCGACATCATGCGGACTACTTGCCCTCATTGCCTGACGGTGGCGAAGAACCTGGAGAAGATCAAGCAAAAGTACGGCGCCAGAGTGGCCGTACTGAGTATTGTGAACCCGCCGGATAATCAGCAGGCGGTATCGCAATACCTGGTAGCGAACAAACTGACGACGCCGGTCCTGTTCGACTGCGGACAGGTATCGGCTGTGTATTTGAAAGTTACGCCGAAGAATCCGTCGATTACGATTCCGCACGTGTTCGTGATCGACCAGCAAGGCATGATCCGCAACGATTTTGCCTACAGCGACGCAACGAAGGGACTTTTGGAAGGCGACGGGCTGGCGATGGAGGTGGAGAAGTTGTTAAACCGCGCCGCCGCCCCCGCACCGAAGAAAGCCGCCAAATAGAAATTTCGATAAGCTGATCTTTCCACTCTCCCCGCTATGCCTTCCGACACACTCACAATAACCGACAACAGGACCGGTAAGTCCTACGAAGTTCCGATTGAGAACGAAACGATTCGGGCGACCGATCTCCGGAAGATCAGGGAGCACGCCGACGACTTTGGATTGATGACGTACGATCCGGCGTACATGAATACGGCGGCGTGCAAGAGCACCATCACGTTCATTGATGGTGACAAGGGAATCCTGAACTATCGGGGCTACCCGATTGAACAGGTGGCCGAACAGGGGAGCTACCTGGAGACGGCCTATCTGCTGTGGCACGGCGAACTGCCGACGGCCGAGCAACTCGCGGAGTTTACCGCGACGATCAATGCCAATCTGGCGCTGCCGGAGAACTTTGCGCGGCTCTATGACGGCTTTGGGCGCGAGGCGCACCCGATGTCGCTGTTGATGGCGGGCTTCGCGGCGATGGCCTCGGCGTATCCGGAATCGAAGAAGGTTCTCGACAAAGAGAACCGCACGAAGCAGATCTATCGCGGCCTGGCGCAGGCGATGACGCTGGGCGCCTGGGGCTACCGGTTCCGCAAGGGGCTTCCGATGGTGGCGCCGCGCCCCGATCTTTCCTTTGCGGCCAACTTCCTGTACATGCTGTTTGAGACCGAACCGGATCCGCGGCTGGTCCATGCCGTCGACATTCTCTTCATCCTGCACGCCGACCACGAGCAGAACTGCTCCACGTCGACCATGCGGCTGGTGGGAAGTTCGCAGGCCGATCCGTTCTCGTCGCTGGCGGCAGCGGCGGCGGCGCTCTACGGCCCGCTGCACGGCGGCGCCAATGAAGCCGTACTCCGCATGCTGCGGCAGATCGGTTCGGTGGAGAACATCCCGGCCTTCATCGAGAAGGTGAAGGCGGGCGAAGGCCGGCTGATGGGCTTCGGCCACCGCGTCTACAAGAATTACGATCCGCGCGCGCGCATCATCAAGCACGCCACCGAACAGGTGTTCGCCGTCACCGGCAAGAACCCGCTGCTGGACGTGGCCTCGGAGCTGGAAAAGATCGCCCTGCACGACGAGTACTTCATCAAACGCAAGCTGTATCCGAACGTCGACTTCTACTCGGGCCTGATATACGAAGCGCTGGGCTTCCCGGCCGAGATGTTCACGGTGCTGTTCGCGATTCCGCGCGTGAGCGGCTGGCTGAGCCAGTGGGAAGAGCTGATGTGCGACGAAGACCAGAAGATCGGCCGTCCGCGGCAGATCTATTTGGGAGAAGGGAAGCGCGATTACGTTCCGGTGGCTGATCGCAAGTAGCTTATTCTTGAGCTCGCTGGCGAGCGCCAGCGAGCTCCACACGGCCGCCCGGGCGGGCGATGTGGAACGGGTGCGCGCGCTGTTGAAGTCCGGGGTGCCGGTGAGCGCGCCGGATACGCTGGGGGGAACGGCGCTGCACGACGCCTCCTGGAGCGGGCACAAGGATGTGGTGCTAGTGCTGATCGAGGCCGGGGCGGACGTGAATGCGCGGCACGTGGAGGGCGGGTCGACGCCGCTGCACTATGCGGTGATCACGAACCGGCGGGACGTGGTGGAACTGCTGCTGGCCAAAGGCGCCGACCTGCGGGCGCGCGACCGGGCCGGGGCGACGGTGCTGCATCTGGCGGCCAACCGCGGCTACGAGGACCTGTTTATCGAGCTGCTGGGGCGCTTCGAGGGGCCCGATGTGACCGACGAATCGGGCGCGACTCCGCTGGACGAGGCCTGCTGGCGCGGGCAGGCGGGGATCGTCAAAATTCTGCTCGGGCGCGGGGCCGACGCCAGGCGGAAGCATCCGAAGACGGGCGCGCAGCCGTTGCACGTGGCAGTGCAGAAGGGCGCGGCCGACGTCACTTCCCTGCTCCTGACGGCCGGGGCGGATCCGAACGCAACCGATGGCGAGGGCGGCCGTCCGCTCGATACGGCGCTGCGGATGCGATTCATCGCCGTGGCGGAGTTACTGCTGAAAGCCGGAGCAAAAATGCCCGACCCGCAGAAGCTGTTGTCCGCGGCGGTCACCAACGGGCATGCCGACATGATCGCCTGGCTGCTGCGGCATGGGGCGGCGGTGGGGCCGACGATGCTGCACGACGCGGCGCTGAAGGGGCATCTGGAGAGCATGCAGGTATTGCTCGATAACGGGGCGAAAGTAACGGCGCTGAACGGCGACGGAGCAACGCCGCTGCACGACGCGGCGCTGGGCGGGCAGACGGCAGCGGCGGCGCTCCTGTTGGGCCGCGGAGCCGATATTGACGCCAAAGACACCGCGCATGGGGCGACTCCGTTGTTCCTGGCCGCATCGTGGGGAAGGCGGGCAATGGTGGAGTTCCTGCTGGACCGGGGCGCGCGGAAACTGCTGCGGAATAAGGACGGCAAGTCCCCGCGGGAGGCGGCCGTGGAGAATAGTCACGCCGAAGTTGCCGAGCTGTTGCGATAAGCTCAACAGTACGATGGCCACGTATCAGAACCTGCCGGACGAAGAGCTTCTGCCGCTGATCAAACGCGAGCTCTTCAGCGCGATTATTGGGGACATTTTGGACCAGATGGGGTATCTCCACTGCTTCCTGCCGCCGCGGATCCGGCCGTTGCGCGACGACATGGTGGTGGCCGGGCGGGCAATGCCGGTGCTGGAAGTGGATGTGCCCGAAGATGGGCCGGCGGACCGAAAGCCTTTCGGACTGATGCTGGAGGCGCTGGACGATCTGAAGCCGCACGAAGTGTACGTGGCGGCCGGATCGTCGCCGACATATGCGCTGTGGGGCGAATTGATGTCGACACGGGCCATGAAACTGGGCGCGGCGGGCGCCGTGATGGACGGCTATGCACGGGACACCTCCGGGATCTTGCGTCTCGGGTTCCCCACCTTCGCCCACGGGAGCTATGCGCAGGACCAGGGACCGAGGGGCGAAGTGCGGGATTTCCGGGTCACGGTCCGTGTGGGTGGCGTGGCGATCCATCCGGGCGACCTGATCTATGGAGATCGCGACGGGGTGCTGGTGGTGCCGCGGGCGGCCGAAGAGGAGGCGTTGACGCGCGCGTTTGAGAAACTGGAGGGAGAGAATCTGGTTCGCGTGGCGATCGAGAAGGGAATGCCGGCCGTGGAGGCGTTTCGCACTTACGGCGTAATGTAATGACCGCGGAAGAGTACTATCAATTGGGATTGCGGCTGGCCGAAGCCGATCAATTGGGCGATGCGTTTGTGGCGCTGGAAGAGTGCGTAACGATTGATCCGGACCATCTGCCGGCGTGCAAGGAGCTGGCCCGGCTGTCGCTGCTGGCCAATGAGGTGCGGGCGTTTACCAACTGGCTGCACGAAGCGCAGCGGATTGATGAACGGGACCCGGAGCCGCACGTCATGATGGCCGAACACCTGGTGACCCGGCGGCGATGGGAAGAGGCCGATATGGAAGTGCGCATTGCCATGCGGAAGAATCCGGGGCCGCCGCTGCTGGACCGTCTGGCGGCGGCGCAGGCGCAGATTCCGGAGTTTTTTTAGAGATGGCGCGCATTCTGATCGTCGGCGCCGGCTACACCGGCGGACGGACGGCGCATCTGTTACGGGAACAGGGGCATACCGTGGTGACAACACGGCGGGAGGGGGGCGACTTGCCCCTGGTACTGCCGGATGCCACGCCGCTGCTGACTCTGCCGGGCAGCGATTGGCGGGTGCTGTGGTCGGCACCGGAGGTGGAGGGAATCCTGGCGCTGGCCGGGAAGGCGGCGCGGGTGGTGTATCTGTCGACAACAGGGGTGTATGGGGATGCGCGCCGGGTGGACGCGTCGACCCCGGCGGCCCCGGCTACCCGGCGGACGCAGGCGAGGCTGGAAGCGGAAGCGACAGTGACGGCGGGACCGTGGTCGTCCTGTGTGCTGCGGCCGGCGGCCATCTACGGCCCGGGACGCGGCGCGCACGAATCCATCCGGGCCGGGCGGTGGCGGATTGCGGGGGACGGGTCCACCTACACCTCCCGAATCCATGTGGATGACCTGGCTGCCATCGCCGCCGAGGCGGTGCTGACGGAATTGCAGGGCGCCTGGCCGGTGGCCGACGACGAACCCTCCACCAACCTGGAGATTACCCGGTTTTGCTGTGAGTGGATGGCGCTGCCGATGCCGCCCCATGCCCCGGCCGAGGCGCTGGATGAATCCCGGCGGGCGGACCGGCAGGTGGACGGCCGGGAGGTGCGGCAGCGGCTGGGGATCCAGTTGCGGTACCCGAGCTATCGAATTGGTGTACCCGCGGCGCTCGCTGCGTCATCCTAGAGAGGAAACCTATGGCCGAATTTGATGCCTTCCTGCTGCTGTCGTTTGGCGGCCCCGAAAAACACGAAGATGTTCTGCCGTTCCTGGAGAACGTAACGCGCGGCCGCGGCGTGCCCCGGGAGCGGCTGCTGGAAGTGGCCGAACACTACTACCATTTCGACGGCATCAGCCCCATCAACGATCAGTGCCGGGCACTGTTGCGGGACCTCCACCTGGAGCTTCCCATTTACTGGGGCAACCGCAACTGGTATCCGTTCCTCGGCGACACCATGCGGCAGATGGTGGCCGAGGGGAAGAAGCGGATCCTGGCATTCCCCACTTCGGCGTTTTCCAGTTATAGCGGCTGCCGGCAGTACCGGGAGGATGTGGCCAAGGCGCAGGCCGAGATCGGCGAAGGGGCGCCGGAAGTGGTGACGGTGCGGCGGTTCTTTAACCACCCGCTGTTTGTCGAGGTGATGCGGGAGTCGCTGCAGGCGGCGCTGGCCGAACGGCCCGGGGCCAAGGTGATCTTCACGGCGCACAGCGTGCCGATGTCGATGGCCAATTCCAGTCCCTACGTTGAACAGTTGCAGGAAGCGGCGCGGCTGGTGGGCGGGGACGCCAACTATCGCCTGGCTTACCAGAGCCGCAGCGGCCCGCCGCAGATTCCGTGGCTGGAACCGGACATTCTGGACGTCCTGCGCGAGGAAAAGGCCGCCGGGACGGCCAATGTCGTCGTGCAGCCGATCGGATTCCTCAGCGACCACATGGAAGTGATGTACGACCTGGATTACGAAGCCAAACACCTGGCCGAGGATCTGGGAATGGGCTTCACCCGCGCGGCGACGGCCGGGACCCATCCGAAGTTCATCCAGATGATCCGGGAACTGGTGGAGGAGTACACCCATGGGGCGCCGGCGCAAGCGGTGGGAAATCTGCCCGCACGGCCGGCGGTGTGTCCGGTGGACTGCTGCCCGGCACCGGTTCGGCCGGGTGGTCCGCCGCGACAGTAGCGCGGAAGTTGGGTTATCCTTGTCGATAAGTTGCCCGGCCCGCTGACAGCACTGGCACGAATGAAACGCGCGATTGGCGCGTGGGTTCTGGTGTTTCTGGCAATGGTCACGGCGGCGCCGGTGGCCGCGATCACCGTCGGCGGCGAATGCGAAAAACAGTGTTGCCGCCGCGGGAACAAGGCCCAAGGCCGCGACGGCGATAACCATGCCTGCTGCAAACGCGGCAAAGCGGCGGTGATGCCCGCTTTCGCTGCGAGTGAGGCGCGTTGCCACGCTGGGAATGCCAACGTTGGCTTGGCGCGACTCCAGGTAGCTGCGGCAGCCGTCCCGATGACCGGCGAACGCGTGATCATGGCCGACGCCGGCGCCATGTCCCTCGCCGGGGCCGTACGCGCCGAGGCCGTGCTCGCCGGGCACGCGCTGTTTGAACGCCCCCCGCCGGCTCGATAAGACGACTGCGAATTGCCATGGAGTGCCGCCGCGCGGATGCGCGACGGCTTGCCCGTTTGGGAACCACGAAGCAATACAGGAGCTTATGGAACGACGACTTTTCTTAGGATCACTCGCGGCGTTGTCGCTGCGGGGGCAGGCCGCGGCCGGCCCTTATCAACTGGCCAAGTTGCCCTACGCAGTGGACGCTCTGGAGCCGTTCATCGACGCTCGGACCATGGAAATCCACCACGGTAAGCATCACCAGACCTACGTGGACAACCTGAACAAGGCGCTGGCCGGGCACGACGCACTGGCCAAGATGCCGCTGGAACAGTTGCTTGGCAAGCTGGACCAGGCGCCGGAGAACATTCGCACGGCGTTGCGCAACCATGGCGGCGGCCATGCCAATCACACCCTGTTCTGGAAGACGCTTGGCAAGGGTTCGCCGGCAGCGAAGGGCGCATTGGCAAAGGCGATCGACACCACCTTCGGCAGCCAGAAGGCCCTGGAAGAGAAGCTGCGCGCCGGAGGCGCCAGCGTATTCGGCAGCGGCTGGGTGTGGCTGACGCTGGACCGCACCGGCAAACTGGCCGTGGAGACCTCGCCGAACCAGGACAGTCCCCTCATGGCCGGACGGCGCCCGGTGCTGGGCATCGACGTCTGGGAGCATGCCTACTACTTGAAGTATCAGAACCGGCGGCCGGATTATCTGACGGCCGTCCTGCAGGTTCTGAATTGGGATTCGATTTCGCAGCGGTATGAGGAGTTAAGCCGGGGCTGAAGAGGCACCATTTCCCTGGAGTATCCTCTTCAGCCTCATCGTCTGGATGCGATAAAAGCTGAGCTCTGTCGCCGTTGCCTGCGCATGGGACCTTTGCTACAAGGTTCCCATGCGCAGTTTTCATGTTGCCTGATTGGAGAGAGAGTTTTTTCCCGCGGCGGCCACTCTCTTGATAGGCGCTGTCGATGCGGCGCACTATAATTGGGAGTTACCCATGCTCGACGATAAAGAAAAACTCCGCGCTCTGCAGGCCACGCTCGGCGCTATTGAGAAGCAGTTCGGCAAAGGTTCGGTGCTGCGCCTGGGTTCCAAGGAGGCGGTGGCCCCGATTGCGGCCATCTCGTCGGGTTCGATTTCGGTGGACTACGCCCTGGGCGTCGGCGGGTTCCCGCGCGGGCGGATTATTGAGGTCTACGGGCCGGAATCGTCGGGTAAGACGACGCTCGCGCTCCAAGTGGTGGCGCAGGCGCAGAAGGCGGGCGGAATTGCCGCCTATGTCGACGTGGAACACGCCCTCGACCCGGGTTACGCCCAGAAATTGGGCGTCGATATCGACAATATGCTGGTGTCGCAGCCCGATTATGCCGAACAGGCGCTGGAGATCGCCAACACGCTGATCGCCTCCAACTCGATCGATGTGCTGGTGGTGGATTCGGTGGCGGCGCTGGTTCCCAAGGCCGAACTGGATGGAGAAATGGGCGATGCGTTTGTCGGCATTCAGGCCCGGCTGATGTCGCAGGCGATGCGGAAGTTGACCGGCGTGGTGGCCAAGAGCAACACCTGCCTGATTTTCATCAATCAGATCCGCGAGAAGATCGGCGTGATGTTCGGCAACCCGGAAACCACCTCCGGCGGGCGGGCGTTGAAGTTCTATTCCAGCGTCCGGATCGATATCCGGCGTATCGCGGCCATCAAAGAGGGCGACGCCGTCACCGGAAACCGCACCAAAGTGAAAGTGGTGAAGAATAAGGTGGCGCCACCGTTCCGGGAAGCCGAATTCGACATCATGTACGGCGAAGGCATCTCACGGGAAGGCGACCTGATCGACCTGGGCGTTGCCAATAGCCTGGTGGAGAAGTCCGGGTCCTGGTATAGCTTCCAGGGCGAGCGGATTGGGCAAGGGCGCGAGAACGCCAAGACGTTCCTGAAAGAGAACGCCGATATGGCGGCCAAGTTGGACACCGAACTGCGCGTGAAACTCGGATTGCCAGCCCTGGCGCTCGCCGAAAAGCCGGTAGCCAAGGGCAAGGGCGGCGCCGCATAGCCTGGACAGGTGTGCGGAATCGGACAATCCGTTCCGCTTCGGGGACAGTCCGGAAGTTTTTGGAAACCGGCAAGGTCTATTAAAATCAGCACTTTGTGAATTGGCAGGGAACGTGCCATACAAGCTGCGTATGCCTACGCACTCCCCTGTATCCCGTTATTTACTGGTTGGTATGGCCGTTTTGATGTTTGGAGCGGCGCTGCCCGATCTGGGTTGGCTGCTGTTGCGGGCGCGCCAGTGGGGCCGCACCCAGCAGGGGCAACGCATAGTGATTGTCGACGGAGTGCGGATGCGCTAAAGAGGTTGCTATAACCTCTAGATGGATCGCAGAGCCTTTCTCCGTCTGACTGCCGCGGCGCCGCTGCTGGCCCAGGCGCCGCCGAAGCCGAACGTGTTGTTCATTCTGGCGGACGACATGGGCTGGGGCGACCTGAGTTGCTACGGCAACCCGGGGATGAAGACACCCCATCTGGACAAACTGGCCAGCGAAGGGACGCTATTCACCCAGTTCTATGTGAACGGCTCCGTCTGCAGCCCCACCCGTTCCGCCTTTATGACCGGGATGTTCCCGGCGCGGAACCGGATGCACGGTCATCTGGCGACCGAGGAACTCAACCAGCGGCGGGCCATGCCGAACTTCCTGGATCCGGCGGTGCCGAACGTGGCGTCCACGCTGAAAGCGGCCGGATACCGCACAGCCCATTTCGGCAAGTGGCATCTGGGGTTCTATACGGGCGCGAAACTGCCCGATGCCTATGGGTTCGACGAGCAGAAGTCGGTGGCGTCGAATGATTCCCGCTTCCAGGAGATGGCCGCCGGGTTCCGGGCGAAATCGTCGGCGTGGATCGTCGACAACGCGCTCGAATTCATTCGCAAGGGCGATCGTTCCCAGCCGTTCTACGTGCAATGTTGGATGCTGTTGCCCCATGCGCCCCTCTCGCCGACGCCGGAGCAACTGGCCCCCTTCCGGAACCAGCAACCGGGGCCGGACGTGCCGTGGCCGGGGGCGCGGCAGATCTACAACGCCTCGCTGCGGGACCTCGATACCCAGATCGGCCGGCTGCTGGCCGAGTTGGAAAAGGACGGACTGGCAGGCAATACGCTGGTGGTCTTCTCCTCGGACAACGGGCCGGAAGATATTCACATCGTCAACGCGAGCCACGCGGCCTACGGGTCGCCGGGGCCGTTCCGTGGACGGAAACGCAGCTTGTATGAGGGCGGCGTCCGGGTGCCGGGAATCTTCCGGTGGCCGGGGAGGATTCCCGCCGGGCGGGTGGAATCGGAAGCCGTGGTTGCGGCGGTGGATCTGCTGCCGACGGTGGCCCGGTGGGCGGGCGCGCCAGCGCCGAAGGGAATCGATGGAGAAGATGTAGGCGACATCCTCACCGGGAAATCGCGCCCGCGCCGGACGCCGCTCCATTGGGAATGGCGGTTCAACGTGGCCGGATACGCCGTCAACCGCAGCCCGATGCTCTCGATTCGCGACGGAAAGTGGAAACTGCTGTTGAACCCGGACGGGAGCCGGACGGAGCTTTATGACATTCCGGCCGACCCGATGGAGCAGAACAATCTCGCCGCGGCGAACCCGGCCATCACAGCGCGCCTGCGCGGGCGGGCCCTTGCCTGGCAAAAGACGCTTCCGCCCGGCCCGGCGGACCCCACCGCGGGCCGCAACGATTGGAACTGGCCGAAGGCGCAATAGTAAGATCGAATTAGCTCATGAAAATCGCTGCTACCGTTTTTCTGCTCTCGCTGGCCACGTTCGCGCAGGCCAAGCCGGCTGACGACGAGATTGTGTGGCTGGATAACTACCAGGCCGCGCTGAAGGAGGCCCGGGCAACGGGGAAGCCGATCTTCCTGGAATACCGTTGCGAGCCTTGAACGAACGGTAGAGTTTTCGACGCACAGGTTGTGCTGTCGCCGCCAGATTCACCCCTCGGAAAGCAGTTGCGGAACTACGTGTGCGTGCGCATCATTCGCATGGATAACGTGGATATCGGTCTGTTTGAACATGACCGCAACAACACCCTTTATTTCTACCTGCTGAACGCGGATGAGCAGATCTATATGCGTTATGGCGGGCGGGATTCGCGGGCCGCGGAGTCGTATCTGAGCCTGGACAGCCTGGCCCTGGCGGCGGCCAAGGGACTGGAACTCCACAAACTCTACAACGAGGGCAAACTGCCGAAGACGCCCCGGCCCAAGGCCGATTCTCCTCGGAACTATTCCATGCTGGTGGATCGCACGTTCAAGGCCAACGCTTGCGTGGAGTGCCACCTGATCGGCGATTTCCAGAACCTGCACCGCGAAAAGGACGGCACGCTCGACAAGCTGGTGCACCTGTTCCGCTCACCCGATATCCGCACCATCGGTATTGAACTCGATGTGCCGAAGGGCCTGGTGGTAAAGCAGACGACGGGCCCGGCGGAAGCAGCCGGCATGAAGGCCGGCGACCGGATTGCGAAGGTGGAAGGCGACATCGTCTGGACCTTTGCCGACCTGCAACACCGCTACGACAAAGTGCCACGTGCCTCGAAAACGGTCACCATGACCGTTGAGCGCGAAGGCGGCGCGCAGGACTTGAAGATTTCGCTGCCCGTACGCTGGTGGTGGACCGACACGCGCTACCGGCAGTCGAGCATCGAGCCACGTTCCTATTTCGACGACCGGGCACTGACGGCCGACGAGAAGGCGAAACTGGGCTTGCCCGCCGACGGCTTTGCCAGCCAGGTGAAGTACGTCTCGTCGATGGCCTACAGTGTGCAGGCGCATGACTTAAAGGTGGGAGACATCATCATCGGTATCGACGGCAAACAGCGCGACGAACACGCCGACACGGCGTCTCTATACATCGTCCTCCACAAAACGCCCGGCGATACGGGTACGCTGGAAGTGTTGCGGGATGGCAAGAAGATCGCCATGCCGCTGAAGACGATTCGGATGAGTTTTCGGAAATGAAGCCTTTCTTACTGGTAGTGGCGGCGCTGGGGATGCCGGCGGCGGAGTGGTCGAAGCCGGCCGAGATTCTGGTGGACGACACCATCTGCGCCGCCTACCGGGCGCGGGTCGACACCGGCGGCCACCTGCTGATCCAACTGACGCTCGCCAAGGGCTGGCACACATTTTCCATGGATAACCAGATCCGCGCCAATGAGAAACTGGCAGGGAAAAAGGCGCTCGGCATGGACAAGCCCACATCGTTCACGGTGAGCGGCGGCCTGGCGGTGGATGGGCCCTGGATGCAGCCCGCGCTGATGGACTTTTCGAAACCGGAATTGCGCATCTTTTCCTGGGGTTTTGAGGGCCAGGCACTGTTTGCGGCCAAGGTAAAACGAACCGGGAACGAACCCGGCGCGAAGGTGGCCATCAAGGGCCAGGCGTGCACGGAAGCCATCTGCAAGAACATCGACACCACCCTGGAAGTGAACCTCGCCGCGGCGCCTGGCCCGGCCGAGGCGGGACTCTCCGCGCTCACCGCCGTCCGCACCCAGTGAATATACTGGTCGCTAATGTGGCCAGCTTCGATCCTTCTACTGGCGGCCGGGCTGTTCGATACCGACGTCCTGCCGATCTTCCGCGCCAAGTGCCTCTCTTGCCATAGCTCGAAGGCGCGCAGCGGCGGATTGGCGCTGGAAACGGCCGAGGATGCGCTGCGCGGCGGCAAGTCCGGCGGAGCGATTGTGGCGGGCAAACCATCCGATAGCCTGCTACTCTCCATGCTGACCACCGGTAAAATGCCGATGGGCGGGGCACGGCTGACGGAAAGCGAAATTACCGCCGTCCGCACCTGGATTGAACGCGAGGATCGGAAGCCGCCGGTCGCCGAACGGGACGTGACGGCGATTCTGGCGGCCAAGTGCTGGGTCTGTCACGGGCGGCGGGAGAAGATGGGCGGGTTAGACCTGCGGACCCACGAGTCGATTCTGCGGGGCGGAAAGTCCGGGGCCGGTGTGGTGCCCGGGCGGCCCGACGACAGCCTGCTGGTAAAACGGATCGCCAAACAGGAGATGCCGCCTCCCAAGCTGCAGGAGCAGTACTCGGTGCGCGGATTGACCGATGACGAACTGGCCAAGGTGCGGCAGTGGATCGCCGATGGCGCCCGCCCCGGAGTGGAGAACCCGCTCCAGGTGGACGTCGCCAGCGACCCGGCGATTCGGGTGACCGACCGCGAATTCTGGGCCTTCCGGACACCGGTGGCTCCAGCGGGTGCCGCATCCATCGACGCTCTGGCCGCCAAGCCGCTCGCGCCGCCCGCCAAGGATGCGGTGCTGATGCGGCGTGCCTATTTTGATCTGATCGGCCTGCCGCCCACCCCGGAAGAGGTCATTGCCTTCGAGAACGACAAAGATCCGAAGCGGTATGAAAAGCTGATCGACCGCCTGCTCGCCTCGCCCCGCTACGGCGAACGCTGGGCCCGCCACTGGCTGGACGCGGTGGGCTATACCGATAGCGAAGGCGGTAACAACCTCGACCAGACCCGCCCCTACGCCTACCGCTACCGCGATTACGTCATCCGGGCTTTCAACACGAACAAGCCTTTCGACCGGTTCCTGATCGAGCAACTCGCCGGTGACGAACTCTTCGACTACCGTGCGGCCAAGCGCCTGACCCCGGAAGACGTGGAAACTCTGGCCGCCACCGGATTCTGGCGCACGGCGCCGGACGCCACCTACAGCACCGAGCAGAACTTCATCCCGGAGCGGATGGACGTCATCGCCGGACAGATCGAGGTGCTGGGCTCGGCGGTAATGGGATTGTCCGTCGGGTGCGCCCGCTGCCACGACCATAAGTACGACCCGATTCCCACCCGCGACTACTACCGCCTGGTCTCCATCCTCACCCCCGCCTACGACCCCTTCCACTGGCTCCCCCCGGTGTTTCCGTGCGGCGGCGTTGGCGCCAAGTGCGACGAGAAGACCACTCGCTACATCCAACCCACGGCCACGCCGGAGTGGGAGGAGGTAGCCGCATTCAACGCGCCGATCGAAGCTCGAGTAAAAGAACTGCAAGCGGCGGCCGATACGGCCAAGACAGAAGACAAACCGGCGCTGAACGAGCAGGTGAAGAAGGAGCGCGGCAAGCTGAAACCGCTGCCGCTAGTGCGGGCGCTGTTTGATCTGGGGCCGGAACCGCCCCCCACGCGCATCCTGCTGCGCGGCGACCCAACCACTCCCGGGGCGCTAGTCGCCCCGGGCGCGCCCTCCATCCTCTCCGCGCCGGGCCGCGACTATCGCCTGGAGCCGCTCCCGCACTCCAGCGGCCGCCGCCTGGCGCTGGCCAAATGGCTGGTGCACCCGGAGCATCCGCTGACGGCGCGCGTGATGGTCAACCGCGTCTGGCAGCACCACTTCGGAACCGGATTGGTCGCCACACCGGGCAACTTCGGGCGCATGGGCGCCGCCCCGGCCAACCAGAAACTGCTCGACTGGCTGGCCGTGGAGTTCGTCCGCAGCGGCTGGGACATCAAGGCGCTCCATCGCACCATCCTGCTCTCGGCCACCTACCGCCAGCAGTCCGGCGAGAACGGGTTCCCGTTGCGGCGCATCGACGCGGAGAACGTCCGCGATGCGATTCTGCAGATCGCCGGACGCCTCGACTCGAAACCGTACGGTCCGGCCGACAAGTTCAAAGTACAGCCCGATGGGGAGGTGGTGACCGACAGCACGCGGCGCTCGGTCTTCGTGGCGCACCGGCGCACCCAGCCGCTCTCGCTGCTGGAGACCTTTGACCAGCCGTTCATGAATCCCAACTGCGTCCGGCGCGGACTCTCCGTGGTTTCCTCGCAGGCGCTCCACCTGATGAACAGCGACCTGACGCGGGAGAACGCCCGTTATATGGCCGGCCGCATCATTGACGCGGTGGGCGAAAGTCCAGCGGCGCAGGTGGAACGCGCCTATCTGCTGGCCTTCGCGCGGCGTCCCGATGCCGAGGAGACCCGCGCCGCGGTGGCCGCGTTGGAACGGATGAACACAGAGTGGGAAAAGCCGCTGGAAAAGGACCGCCCCGCCGAACCCGTGCGTAGCCGCGCCCGCTGGCTCGCCCTTGCCAACATCTGCCACACGCTGATCAACTCCGCCGAGTTTCTGTACATTGATTGAGGAGCCTATGCCGACTCGCCGCGACTTCTTTTCCCGTATGTCCGATGGCCTGATGGGCACAGCGCTCGCCGGGCTGTTTGCCGAACGCCTGCAGGCGACAGAGGGCCTCTACGACCTGACGCCGAAAAAGACCCATCACACGGCCAAAGCCAAGGCGGTGATCCAGCTCTTCATGAACGGCGGCCCCAGCCAGGTCGACCTCTTCGATCACAAACCAGCGCTCACCAAGTACGCCGGCCAGCCTCCCAGCCGCGACCTGGCGGCCGAAGTGCGCGCCGTGCGCGAAACTGGCGGGCTGATGCCGTCTCCGTACAAGTTCGCCCGGCACGGCCAGTCCGGCATTGAGGTCTCCGAGATGCTGCCCCATCTGGCGAAGGTGGTGGACCAGATCAGCGTCATCAAATCGATGTACACCACGCATCTGGCCCATGAGGCGGCGCTGTTCATCATGCACGGTGGACGCATTCTGCCGACGCGCCCGTCGCTCGGTTCCTGGATCGCCTACGGACTGGGCGCGGAGAACCAGAACCTGCCGGCCTATGTCGTGCTCGATGATCCCAAGGGGCCGCCTATCAATTTCATCCAGAATTGGCAGTCCGGATGGCTGCCGGCGGTCTATCAGGGGACCCGCGTACGCTCGGAGGGTTCGCCGATTCTGAACCTCCACGCCA
The DNA here is from genome assembly GCA_964430625.1 of uncultured Solibacteraceae bacterium. Lineage (GTDB taxonomy): Bacteria > Acidobacteriota > Terriglobia > Bryobacterales > Bryobacteraceae. The sequence continues at coordinate 54,251 of CAYSFR010000025.1, read as the reverse complement.
AGCAGGAGTATCCCAGCGCGATCGTGGACCTCAGCCGCAGCCTGCTGCACCGCATGGATGCGGCCCACCGCGATCGCCATCCGGGCAACGCGGAACTGCAAGCGCGCATCGCCAACTACGAACTGGCGGCGCGAATGCAAATGGAGGCCACCGATGCGTTGGACGTGGAAAAGGAGTCAGCCGCAACGCGCGCGGCCTATGGGATGAACGAAGAGCGAACCGCATCCTACGGCAAGCGATGCCTGATGGCGCGCCGCCTGGTGGAGCGCGGCGTGCGCCTGGTGCAGGTCTATATCGAAGGGCAGATCTGGGATAACCACAACAAGATCCGGGCCGGGCTGGAGTATGCCTGCGGCAAGACCGACCAGCCGGCCGCGGCGTTGATCCAGGACCTCAAGGACCGCGGGTTGCTCGATTCCACGCTGGTGGTCTGGGGCGGGGAGTTTGGCCGGCTGCCGATTGCCCAGGACCCTGGCCCCAACGCCGGGCGTGACCACGGCCCGTCCGGCTTCAGCATCTGGATGGCGGGCGGCGGAATCAAGGGCGGAACCACCTACGGCGCCACCGACGAGATCGGCTACCGCGCCGTAGAGAAGAAGGTCAGCGTGCATGATTTCCACGCCACGGTGCTGCACATGCTGGGCATGGATCACCGCAAGCTGGTATTCCAGCGCGAAGGACGCTTCGAAAGGATCACCGACGAGTTTCCGGCACGGGTGATCAATGAGATCATTGCCTGAACGGGAATGCCGCAGCGCACCGACGTCCGGCTCGCGGTAGTCCTATCCTTTTCCGGGAACTGGGCGGACACGCGGGTAACCATGCGCGCTCTCGCGGAGCAATCCTGCCAGGAGTTTCGGCTGCTGGTGGGCGGCGACGAGGCCTCCACGGCGCCGGCGGAATTGACCGGTCTGCCATTTGTCACCGTCGATCACAGCGTGGCCGCCATCGGACAGGGAGCGACCCATATTCTCTTTCTCGATGGCGGTACCGAGTTTGGTCCGGACTTCCTTTCCGGTTGGCGCCGCGTAGCGGCAGAGACCGCCGGTGGATTGGTGTGCCCGCTCGGCTCTCTCCAAGGCGGACCCGGCGACCATCCAGCATCCGGCGGCGCATTGCTGATCCGCGCACCGGAATGGGAGTTGATCCGACCTCGCCTCGCTTCCCCCGGCTGCTGCCGGGCTTTGACTCTGGCGCTGCATGCCCAGGGTCTGGGCCTGGCCGTAGATGTGGACCGGACACCTGCGCTGCGCATCTGGAGCGGAGCGGCTGACTTCGTGAAGTCCGGCCTGCTCACCGTTCGCGATGGCCGTGTTCTGCTGTGCCGGAAGAAGCACACGACATCCCTGCTGATCCTGCCGGGCGGTGTGCGAGAAGCGAACGAGACGCCGGAGCAGTGCCTGCGCCGCGAGGTCGAGGAGGAGCTGGCCGGGGTCACGCTCGGCCCCACGGAGTGGCTGGGAGTCTACGTGTCGCCGGCGGCGGTCGAAGGCAAGACGGTCCAGGTGGATCTGTTCGCGGGCGTCTTGGAAGGCGAACCGCACGCGGCGTCCGAGATCAAAGAGCTGATCTGGTTCGGCCCCGGCGACGATCCGGCACTGCTGGCTCCCAGCTTGCGCGATGTCATCTTCCCGGACCTTCGCCGCCGCGGCCTGATACCCTGACCCTGGCCGCGTTACAATAGGAACGTTGCCTATTGAAGACATACCGTTGGGAATGGAAGGCGGGGTTTCCCCGTTTGCCCTTACCTGGCAGCGCGTGCAGTTGGCGCGCCACCCAAAGCGTCCCCACACCTTGGACTACGTCGAGCGCCTGTTGACCGGATTCAGTGAAATCCACGGCGACCGCGCCTATGGCGACGATCCGGCGATTGTGGCCGGGATGGGTTTCTTCCATGAAGAACCGGTCATGCTGCTCGGCCACCAAAAGGGCCGCGACACCAAACAGAAGTTGTATCGCAACTTCGGCATGCCCAAGCCGGAGGGCTACCGCAAGGCGCTGCGTTGCATGCAGATGGCTTCCAAGTTCCGGCGGCCGATCCTGGCGCTGCTCGATACCCCCGGCGCTTATCCCGGAATCGACGCCGAAGAGCGCGGCCAGGCCGAGGCGATCGCCATCAGCCTGCGCGAGATGACCCGGCTGCAGAGCCCGGTGGTTTCCGTCGTTATCGGCGAAGGCGGTTCCGGCGGCGCGCTGGCAATGGGCGTAGCCAACATCGTCCTGATGATGGAAAACGCCATCTATTCGGTCATCAGCCCCGAATCGTGCGCGGCCATTATCTGGCGCGACGCGGGCAAAGCCGAGCTTGCGGCGAATGCGCTGCGGCTGACGGCACGCGATTTACTGGAATTAGGCCTGATCGACGGCGTCATCCCGGAGCCGAACGGCGGCGCACAGAACGATTGGGACGAATCGGCGGCGAACCTCGACAAAGGGCTGCAGAACGCGTTGCAGCGGCTTTCCGGGCTTACGCCCAAGGAACTGGTCGATCACCGCTACGAGAAATTTCGCAAGATCGGCAGTTTCTTCGAGGGCTGACGCAGACATGAAACCCATTACCTGGATCATTGCCGGCGTCGCGGTCGTCGTGATTGGTTTGATGGCGTACTCCACCTTGTCGCTGGGCGGCTTCAAAGTCGAAGTCTGTAAGTCGTTTCAGGGCCAACAGGCCTGCGGGATCGGCGTCGGAACTTCGGATACCGAGGCATTGACTACGGCCACCCAGGTTGCGTGCGCCAAAATTTCATCCGGAATGACGGATTCAAATAACTGCCAATCGTCCAATCCGGTGAAAGTCAACTGGCTAAAAGGCCGGTAACTACAGCGGAAGACTAGATTTTTTGAACATTTGACGGCTTGGTGCCGTCTAAATAGTTCGGGAGTTCGCACCTGTGAAAACGTGGAAAATTGTTGCTGGAGTCGTTGCATTAGCAGCGGTTGGCGGTTCCATCTACGCCAGCATGAAGTGGAATCAGAAGGGGATCGTCACGGTCCAGACCGGTAAGTCCGTACGACAGGACCTGACCAGTGTGGTCACCGCATCCGGCGAGATTAAGCCCCGTAATTACATCAACATCGGAAGCAATGCGCAGGGTGCCTCGCGCATCACCGATATCCTCGTCGTGGAGGGTGCGCGCGTCCGCAAGGGGCAGTTGCTGGCCAAGCTGGAGAGCGTCCAGCCGGAAGCCGAAGTTGCTGCGCAGCGTGCCTCGGTAAGCTCCTCGGAAGCCGATTCCGGCGCCGCTGAAGCCGCGCTCAAGGCTCAGGATTCCAACATCCGCACGCTGCAGGCCAATTTGGACCGGGTCAAGACCGACCTCGCTCGTGCCAAAGCCGATTTTGATCGCGCCAAACTCCTGCTCGACCAGGGGCTGATTTCCCGGCAGGACTACGACATGCGTCGTGCCTCATTCGACTCGTTCACGGCAGCCATTCCGGAAGCCGAGGCGCGCATTATGCAGGCCCGCGCCCAGCGCGAACAGTTTGCCGCCCAACTGGTTGGCTCCCAGCGCCGGATCATCGTCAGCCAGGCCAACCTCCGCCGCGCCTCGGACTCGCTGCAGCGCACCATGGCCACCTCGCCGATTGACGGCGTGGTTACCAACCTTCCTGTCCGCGTGGGCGAAACCGTGGTGCCCGGCATCCAGAACTCCGCCGCCTCGCTCATCATGACCATCGCCGACATGTCGTTGATCACCGCCGAAGTGAAGGTGGACGAAACCGACATCGTCAACGTGAAGTTGGATCAGGTGGCTGATATCACCATCGACGCGATCCCCGGCAAGACGTACAAAGGGAAGGTAATCGAAATCGGCAACACGGCCATCCTCCGCTCCACCGGTCTGGCCGCGTCGCAGTCGGCCATCTCCAGCCAGGAAGCCAAGGACTTTAAGGTAGTGATCGCCCTCGACAACCCGCCCGATGAGATCCGCCCCGGCCTTTCCTGCACCGCCAAGGTGGTTACCGCCACCCGCAATAAGGCAATTTCGATTCCGATTCAGGCCCTCACCGTCCGCACGAAGGGCGATTTGGAAAAGAAAGAGGGTCAAAAGGAAGAACCTGTAACCGACCCGGCTGTTTTACGCGCCAAGAAAGAAGAGATCCAGGGCGTGTTCGTCGTCCGCGGGGAGAAGGCCGTGTTCGTCAAAGTCGACACTGGCATCACTGGAGCGACGGATATAGAAGTACTGGGTGGCCTGAACGAGGGCGACGAGATTATCACCGGCAGCTATAAGGTGATCCGTACTCTTCGGAATGAGGCTAAGATCAAGGTAGACAACAAGTCGCCGGTCAAGACAGAATCGTAAGGGTTTTACACACACAACATGGCACAGGCAGCCCAACTCAGCGCGCAGGCTCGCGGCGAAGAACTCCGCCGGCAAGGCATCATCATCCGTACCGAAGAACTCTGGAAGACCTATCAAATGGGCGACCAGACCATCAATGCGTGCTCGGGTATTTCGTTCGAGATCCGCAAAGGCGAATACGTCGCCATCATGGGCCCTTCCGGTTCGGGCAAATCCACTCTGATGAACCTGATCGGCTGCCTGGATACGCCCACCAAGGGCGACTACTTCATTAACGGCCAACTCGTCTCCTCGATGAACGACGACCAGTTGGCGCACATCCGCAACAAGGAAGTCGGGTTCGTTTTCCAGACGTTTAACCTGCTGCCTCGCGCCACCGCGCTGCACAACGTGGAACTGCCGCTGATTTATGCCGGCGTCGCCGCCGATGAGCGGATCGCCCGCGCCCGGGAAGCGCTCCGCCAGGTCGACCTGGAAAAGCGCATGTACCATAAGCCCAACGAACTCTCCGGCGGTCAGCGCCAACGCGTTGCGATCGCCCGCGCCCTCGTCACCCGGCCCTCCATTCTGCTCGCCGATGAACCTACCGGTGCATTGGATTCGGCAACCGGTATCGAAATCATGGCCCTGTTTGAGCGCCTCTACCAGGCCGGCAACACCATCATTCTCGTCACCCACGAACACGATATCGCCATGCATGCGCATCGCATCGTCTTCCTCCGCGACGGAAAAGTGGAACGCGACGAACCGGTAAAGAAGTAAACCCTTGCCGCGGCTGGCGACAGCCGCTTGACGACCATCTGGCGCGAAATATATACTCCCTCTGGCTGTGAGAATACGCAGCCCGATCGGTCGTCGCTATGAAGCCCGCTACCTCGATCAGCAAGGTCTGCCGCGTACTTGGAGAATTTCGTCAACGGCCCTCACTGGGCGTCACCGATCTGGCCCGGCGAACCGGCCTTCTGCCAAGCGACGTGCACCGCATTCTCGCCTCGCTCAAACACTGCGGTTTCGTGGAGCAGAACCCGCAGACCAAGACCTATCGTCTCGGCGTGGGCTTGATGAAGTTGGGCTTGGCCGCCTTCCAGCGCAATGAACTCCGTGAGGCCGCCCGCCCGCTCCTCCTTCGGCTTTCCGAGGAAGTGGAAGCCACTGCGCATCTGGCCATCTTCGATCCGCAGGAGTTCGACATCTTCCTCGCCGATCAGTTCGATATCTCCGCGGAGATCACCTTCAAGGCCAACTTCGGCGCCACCGCCGCCGCTCACTGTACCGCGCTCGGCAAGGCGATCATGGCCAATATTGACCATGAACTCGCGCTCCGTTATCTGGAGCAAAAAGGCACGCCGCGATCGGCACCCAATACCATCACCCAACTCTCGCTGATCGAAGCCGAACTCCGCCGCACCCAGACGCAGGGCTACAGCCTCGATCTGGAAGAGAGTGCCGGCGGAGCCTGTTGCGTCGGCGCCGCCGTCCGGGATTGGACCGGCGCCACCGTCGGCGCCATCAGCGTCTCCATGCCGTCCCAGCGATTCTACCGGTCTCAATCCGCCGCGCTCGCCAGTGCCGTCCGCGCGACCGCGATCGAACTCTCCCAACTGGTGGGCTACCATCCCCAAGGTTCCGGCGCCCGTACGTAGGTTCAACTATTTTGAAAGACCGGATTGACCGGACCTTCAATTTTCATCAGGCTAGAACAAATCTTCCCGTACTCGCGCGGAAGGGGCTCTGATTTTCTTGTCGCTCTGGAGGGCACCATGTTGTCTCGTCTTGCACTCATTCTCTGCGCCGCTATCCCGATGCTGGCGCAATCCACCGGTACGGCTACCGTCGTCGGCACTGTCTCCGACTCCACCGGCGCCGTCGTTCCGGGCGTCCGCGTCACGGTCCGCAATACCGGCACCCAGTTCGCCTCCGAAGGCCAGACCAACGCCAACGGCGCCTACTACATCCCTAACCTGTCGTCCGGCAACTACGAGGTAGTTGCCGAAGCCCAAGGCTTCAAAAGGTTCGTCCAAAGCGGTTTGGTGCTGCGCATCAATGAGTCGCCGCGTATCGATATCACCCTCGAAGTCGGCAATGTCTCCGACTCGGTGAAGGTGAACGCCACGCCCCCGCTGCTGGAAACGGAAACGGCCGGCTCCGGCCAGGTGCTCGACGGCGAGGTGGTGCAAAAACTCCCCGTCATGCAGAAATTCGTCCACCGCGTGCTCCTCTATATGCCCGGCATGACCAATATCAACGGCCAGCACGCCGTCGGCCAGCGCCAGCGCTCCATCGGCTACTCCATGGACGGCGTTAGCGGCAAGGAACCCGCCGTCGGCCAGGTGGGCGATTACCAGCGCACCATGATCGCCTCCCTCGACTCCATCCAGGAGTTCAAGATGTGGACCACCGGCACCCCCGCCGAGTTCGGCCACTCCGCTGGAGGCCAGTTAAGCGTGGTCTTCAAGAGTGGTGCCAACCAGTTCCACGGCAACGTCGAAGACCGCTACACCAACGGCAAACTGATCCACCGCGCCTTCCTCGAACAACTGCCCCGCACCGGCGACTTCGACTATCACGAGTGGGGCGCCACCGCCTCCGGCAAGATCATCAAGGACAAGACGTTCTTCTTCGGCGGCTTCCAGCAGCACTATGAAAAGCTGAGCGAGACCGTCATCGTCACCGTCCCCAGCCCGGAAATGCTGGCCGGCAACTTCAGCTTCGGCGGTCGCGGACTCCCCGTCTACAACCCCTTTACCACCCGTCAGAATGGCACCACCTGGACCCGCGACCCCTTCCCGAACAATCAGGTTCCCGCCTCCCTCTTCGACCCGGTAGCCCGCAACGTCCTCGCCCTCAAGCCTTGGCGCGAACAGTCCGACCCCGGCACCATCCAGCCCACCGGCCCCGTCAATAACCTCACCTACAACGCCGGCGGCGCCTACAATTTCCAGCGCTACGACGCCAAGATCGATCACCAGTTCAACACCAATCATCGTATCTTCGGCCGCTACTCCCACGTCCGCCACCGCAGCCAGGAGCGGCCCGTTCGCGAACTCACCGAGGTCACCTACGGCAACGTCTACGTCAAGCCGCTGGATCAGCGCAATATCGCCATCTCCGATACCTACACGTTTAGCCCCACTGCCATCAACGAAATGCGGCTCGGCTTCAACCGCCGTCTGAACGTCGCCACCCCGGAGACCCTCAACGGCGGCTGGGCGAAGAAACTTGGCATCCCCGGCGTCTCCGATGAAACCTTCCCCGACTTCCAGAACTCGGGCGGCGGACGCTTTTATGGCTTCGGCCCGGGCGGTAAGTCCATCGACGTCGCCGAAGATTTCACCTTCCAGAACAACTTCACCAAGGTGGCCGGCAAGCACACCATGAAGTTCGGCTACGAAGTGATGCGCACCCGCTACAACTCGCTCGCCGGTTCCCTTCCCTCCGGTCAGTACCGCATGGCTGGTACCGAACTGCCCTTCACACCGAACACCGGCAATGCCTTCGCCAGCTTCCTGCTCGGCACCGTGGGCCAGGGCGTCTTCCAGCAGAACAACGCCACCTGGCTGCCTCGCTGGTGGTCTCAGTCCTTCTATGGCCAGACCACCTGGCGCCCCCGCAAGAACATGACCCTCGAGCTCGGCGTCCGCTGGAGCTATGAGTCGCCCTTCTCCACCAAGAACGGCCAGCAGGCGCAGTTCGACCCCAATGCCACTGACCCGCTCACCGGCCTCAAGGGCGCCATCGTCCACGGCAAAGGCGGGCTCTCCAAGCGCGACCTGAACAACTTCCAGCCCCGCCTCGGCATGGCCTGGAATCTCCATCCTCGCCTGGTCAGCCGCTCCAGCTTCGGCATGTACACCGTCGACCTCTTCACCAACGGCATCGGCCAGAACTTCGAAGAGTACGTCGCCACCGCCAACATCCAGTCGGTCCCCGGCGACCCCCGCCACGCGTTCCTCCTCTCCCAGGGTCCCGGCGCCATCCGCTTCACCAGCGCCGCCGACGGCTCCGTCCCCTTCCAGGGCACCAACTACGGCGGCCGCAATGCCTCCTTCTACGATCCCAACATGCGCCTCCCCTACGTCCTCATGTGGTCGCAGGGCTTCCAGTACCAGTTGACCAATAACTGGCTCGCTGAGATCGTCTATCAGGGTTCCTCCGGCGTCGGGCTGCTCAACAACTGGGACATGAACGTCGTTCCGCTCAACATCTCCAACGACCCCGCCACGCTGAACACCATCTTCAACGCCGTGCAGAACTATAAGCCCTACCGGCAGTTCGGCGCCATTCAGCACTATGCCAACTACGGCCACAACTCCCACCACTCCGGCACCTTCCGCATCGAGCGCCGCTTTGCCCAGGGCATGACGCTCAATACCTTCTATCAGTACGGCAAAACGCTCAACGATGGCGACGACGACGGCGGCCGCAGCGGCATCACCTTCTACAACCGCAACCTGGAAAAGGCCCGCGCCAGCTACGACATCCGCCACCGCCTGGTCAGCGTCATGACCTATGAGCTCCCCTTCGGCAAGGGCCGCAAGTTCATGAGCGGCGGCGGCGTCAAGGATTGGGTCTTCGGCCAGTGGGACTTCGCCTGGACGCAGACCTTCCAGAGTGGTCCTCCCGTCAACATCACCGCCGCCGGCAGCCCCAACCGCTACCTGCCCGGGATGGTCCGCCCCAATGCCATCCTCCCCGCCGAACAGATGGTGGTCGACAACTACAACATCGGCGCCCGCTTCCCGCTTGCCGCGCAGAACAACTACTTCAACAACGCCGCCTTCGCCTACCCTGCCGCCTTCACCGCCGGCACCATGGGCCGCAACGTTGTCGAATCCCCAGGCCTCCGTTGGACCCAGCTCTCCATCTCCAAGGACTTCCGCATCACGGAAAACGTCCGCTTCTCCATCCGCTGGGATTGCAACAACCCCACCAAGGAGCCCCAACTCGCCGACCCCGGAGCCAGCTTCAACCTCCAGAGCCTCGCCCAGTTCGGACGCTTCAACGGCATCGGCCGCGGCAGCTTCTCCGACATCGGCACCGCTCGCATGCATCACGTCATCGTCGGTCGCGTGCAATGGTAAACCGGCGTACTTTCCTCGGCGGCATGGTGGCGGGCTGCGCTTCGGCGCAGCCCCGCCGCCGGGTCCTTGCCCTCATCGGAGATCGCTATCATAACCCCGACTACATCCGCGTCGGCTTGAACAAGGTGTTCGAAGGACTGCCCAACGTCGCCGTCGACTACACCATCCACTACGACGAAATCTCCGCCGCCAAGCTCAAGGGCTACCAGATCTTCCTCTGCCTCCGCGATGGCATGATCTGGCCCAATGGCTACCTCGGCCCTGACGCCTATACCGCCTACGCCTCCGGCCTGGAAAACCGCGAGGACTTCCCCGAAGCCAAGCCCGCCGAATGGCTCAAGGAAGAGCAAGCCGTGGCCATCAAGGAGTTCGTGCAAGCCGGCAACGGATTCTACTCCCTCCACAACAACAGCCACGTCTCGCTCTCGTCCAAGACCTATCGCGACGTCCAGGGCGGCGCCTACATCGGCCATCCCCCGCTGCGTCCGTTTGAGGTGCGCCCCAGCAAGAACGCCCACCCCATCACGCAGGGACTGAAGCCGTTCATCACCAACGATGAACAGCACTACGTCGACTACGACAAGGACCCCAAACACATCATTCTCGAAGCCGAGAATATTGATGGCCTCGGCTACGGCAAACATGGCACCAAGTCCATCGCCGGCTGGGCCTACGACTATGGCAAGGGCCGCGTCGTCTTCACCGCTGTCGGCCACACCATCCACGCACTGTGGGCGGGCGAGCATACCAGGATGCAACGCCGCGCCATACAGTGGTTGTTGAAGGAACTCTAGGCCCTACCCGTTCAGCTTCCAGTTCGGGCGATACTGCCGCTTCAGGTAGTCGTTGGCTTCGTTCATATTGGTCACGCGGCCCGTCGCGCCGTCATACTCCAACTTCTTGCCCGCGCGGTGCGCCACCAGTCCCAGCAGCATCTGTTCCATCATGGTGCCGGCATAGTCGAAGTCACAGTGCGTCTTCGTGCTGGTGCCGTTCACCACGTCATTCTTCTTGCCCTTGCAGGCGTCGATCCACTCCTGCTGGAATACATCGCCGCCACGCCGTGCGTTCGGGTTTTCCACCATTTGGGTCACGGTCGTGTTCGGCAGTCCCAACCCGGCCGGCACCTTCCCATCCAGCATCTGCACGTCGGGGAAGCCTGTGGCCGTCGGCGTCGCGTTCGGCTGCGCCGTAAAGCCCGGAGGCAGTGCCGGCGGACCGCCCGGTCTTCCGCCGCCAGGACGTCCGCCGCCGCCCGGACCGCGTCCGCCACCCTGTGCCTGCGTCACCTGGCCCGTCCCGCCAATCAGCGGAATCAGGTTCCCGCGGTCGCGGCGCTTGTAGTAGGTCAGGTCGCCGTCGTCGTTGTTCGGGATGATCACCCGCGTCGTGAAGTCGGCAAAGATCGTGCCCTTGGTCCCTTCAAAGATCGCGCCGTTACCCACGCGCGATACGTCGATGTAGCTCTTCGGCGCGTCTGGTTTCAACCCTCCCTGATACCAAACCAGCTCAATCGGCCCGCGCCAACTGTTGGCCGCCTGTTGGAAATGCGCCTTCAGCTTCACCGGGCAGATGTCGGGATTGTACTTGTCGCTCACATCCTGGTCGATCTCAATCGACGTCGGCGCCCCGGCATCCACCACGTTCCACACCAGGTCCATCGTGTGCGCGCCCATGTCGCCCATTTGGCCCACGCCAAAATCCCGGTACATGTTCCAGAACAGGCAGTTCAACCCCGCCGACCCGCCGAAATACTGCGGGCTGTACGGATGATACGGCGACGGCCCGATCCACTGTTCATAGTGCAGCGAGGCCGGCGGCTGCCCTTCGCCCTTCGGATAGCCCGGCCGCGGCAGTTGCCGCGCGTCCCAGCTATGGACCCGCTTCAACTCGCCGATCGCCCCGTCCAGAATCAGTTCCCGCAACCGTTCAAAATTCGGATACGCGTGCCGCTGCGTTCCGTGCTGCGTGGCCACCTTGGCCCGCTTGCTCAAATAGTTCGCCCGCACCGTCCGGACCTCTTCCACACTGATCCCCAGCGGCTTTTCGCAATAAACATGCATGTTCCGGTTCAGCGCCCAGTTGGCAATGAACGCGTGATGGTGGTCGGCCGTGCAGATAATGACCGCTTCCACATCCTTCTGGTCGAGTGCGTGACGCCAGTCGACATAGGTCTTGGCCTTCGGAAACAGGGCCAGCGCCTCCTTCGTGCGCAGATCGTTGATGTCGCAAAGCGCCACCACGTTCTCATCGCGCAGCGAGTTGTAATGGGCCGTCCCCCGGCCCCACACGCCAATCAGCGCGACATTCAGCCTATTGCTCGGGGCGTTCTGCCCACGCAGCGTGCCGCTCTTCAGAATAGTCAACCCGGCGGCAGTCGAGGTTGCGGACTTCAATAGATCGCGACGGTTCATGCCCATATACTATCCGGCTTTTTCGCCGGAGGGAACGGCCTGCCGCGTCTTCAGAAACGCAATCAACTCCGCCGGCCGGTCTGTCTGTATTCCAGTCGCGCCCCGCGCCACCGCATCCGCCCACGCCGCCTCCGTGTCGTCTTCTCCCAGTCGGTCGACGAAAATCTCCACCCCAGCCGCCCGCGCCACCCGCAGCACATCCTCCCGGAAATCGCGCCGGTCAAACGCCACTACTTTCGGCGCCAGTTCCACGAGTAGCCACTCCAGCACCTCTGCCGAAACCGCCTCCGGCATCACCCGCAACTCCGGTGCCAGCCGCCGCAACTCCGCAAGCCGCGCCGGCGCCCCGTAGACCACCGTTCGCTCCGCCATCCCCTGCCGCCGCACCGCCTCCACCAGCGCCTCCGCCCTGGCCGCCTTCCAGTCCAGATACAGCCCGCACCGGTCGCGCAGCAGCGCCAGTGCGTCGTCAAACCGCGTCAATCGCCCTTCCTCGGCCGTCAACTCCGCCACCGGCCCCAGCCCCTTCACCACCGCGTCGTGATGCAGCACCAGGGCCCCGTCGCGCGCCGTCCGCACGTCCAACTCCACGTAGTCCACGCCCATTTCTACCGCCTCCCGCACGGCCCCCAGCGTGTTCTCCGTGTTTCTCCTGTGCGCGCCGCGATGCGCGATCACCGCCACCCGCCGCACCGCCGGTGCCGGAACCGCCATGAGCAGGATTTCGCGCCGCCGCAACTACTTCAGCCCCAGCTTTTCCCTTGCCAGTTTCTCCAGCCCCGGCGCCTTCAGCCCCGCCGCTTTCCCCTCCGCCACTGCTGCCTCCCCCGCCACTCCATGCTGTGCCCCGCGATAGACCGCCCATACCATCCCCGCCCGGTTGGAACTTGCGCAGTGCAGCAACACCTTCCCGCTCCCCGCCTTGTTGAGCTCTGCGTAGATCTTCGCCAGCGCCCCGTCGTTCGGCATCTCCGCCCCAAACGGTACACTCACATAGCTCATGCCCGCCGCCTTCACGACGGCCGCTTCGTCGAACCCCAACTTCTCCGTCTCCGCCGGCATCCGCAGATTCACCACCGTCTTCACGCCCAGCTTGGCGTACTCCGCCAGGTCCGCCTGCGTCGGCTGTCCGGCGAAGTAGACGTTCTTCCCGAATACCGAGGAGTTGGGCGACTGCCCCACCGCCACCGGGGCCACTTTCGCGTCTTTTGCCCAGTCCGGTGCCTGTTGCCCGGCCATTCCAACCGCCGCCAGAAACGCAGCGGCCACCAGCATCGTTTTTGTCATGGCCTTATTCTAAAGGAAAGCCTATGCGGTCCACTCTGTTCTTTCTCTCCGCGTTTTCCCTCCTCGCGCAGCACCCCGGCGGCGACCACATGCACCGCCGTTTCGACGATCCCGAAAAGTGGGCCAAGAACTTTGACGACCCCGCCCGCGACCAGTGGCAGATGCCCGACCGAGTCATCGCCGCGCTCGACCTGAAGCCCGGCCAGACCATCGCCGACATCGGCGCCGGCACCGGCTATTTCACCATCCGCCTCGCCAAGTCCCCGGCCAAACCGCAGGTCATCGCCGTCGACATTGAGGAGTCGATGGTGAACTACACCCGCCACCGCGCAAGTAAGGAAGGTCTGAAAAACGTCTCCGGCGCCGTAGCCGCCGCCGATTCGGCCAACATCCCCAGTCCCGTCGACCTCATCCTCATCGTCGACACCTTCCACCACATCCCCGCCCGCGAAGCCTACTTCCGCAAACTCGCCGCCTCGCTCAAGCCCGGCGGCCGCCTAGCGATCATTGACTGGCTCCCCGGCGGACCCATGGGCCCTCCCGAAGCCTTCCGCTTCTCTCCGGAAAAGATCGCCGCCGAACTCGCCAAAGCCGGTTGGAAGAAAAGTGGCCAGCACACCTTCCTCCCCAACCAGAGCTTTACCCTCTACCAGCGCTAACGCTTGCGGATGTTGGCTTGCACGATCCGCTGTTCAAACTGAAACACCATCGGATCGGCTGAATTCGCCGTCCCCCGCACCCAGTGCACATCCGGCGGACCAAACGTCTCCACCCGGGTGAAGTTCTCCACCCGCGCGCCCTCGGCCTCTTTCCCGGCAATCACCATCGGCTTGTCGATGCGGAAATAGTGGCTGTCGCCGTGCACCAGCACCACCTGCCCATCGAACCCCCGCGTCTCCTCTTCCAGCACCGCCAGCGTCTCACCAAATCCGTCGACGGCCGGCCGCTTCTTCAAGTCGAACTTCGGATTGGCCTGCATGATCAGCATCACCGCCCGAAACTTCTGCTTCCTGGCTACCGCGAACGCTGCGCGCATCCAGAACAGGTTCGCCTGGTTCCGCGGTAGATATTCGGCCGCCTCCGCCGCGTTATTATTGGTGCCCACCACGTGGACCGTGGCAAACAGCGCCGGCCCGCTCGCCCACATCAGGTTCTCCACAAACGGCGCGAAGGCCGGTGTCGCACTCTGCGACAGCACCGCCAGCGCCCGCTTCCCCAACGTCCGCCCCGGTGCCGGAAAGAACAGCGTCCGCAGCTTCGCCAGCCGCTCCACCGGGTCCCCGTGGCCCGCCTTCGGCCGGCTGCAATCGGTCCAGTCGTTGTCACCCGGCGTAAGAAGGAACGGGTTCACTGATCGGTTGAACGTCGCCAGCCGCCGCGCGAACATTCCGTCGTCGCAGGGCGATTGGCCGTTCTTGATGTCCCCATCGTGCACCACAAACGCCAGCCGCTCCTTGTTCATCGCGTCGATGACGTTCTCAAACATCTTCTCTTGTAGAGGCGTGTATTGCTGGTCCCCGATCAGCGCAAACGGCACCCGCCCGTTCCGCGGCTGGAACCGCGCCGCGTTCTGGCGTACGAATCCATCCACATCCTGGCCTGCCGCCACGCCCAGCGCCAAGGCCAGCAAAGCCAACACCCTCACTTGGTCACCGCCACAAACTTCGGCGGCGTCTTCGTGTTCGCAAACTCCAGCGTGCTGCGGTATGCCAGTTTCAAAATCTTTACCATCTTTCCAAAATTGATCTTTTCCACCGTATCGGTCACCTGGTGGTAATCCGGATGGAAACCCGTGAACCACCACATGGCCGGTATGTTCTTCAACACAAACGGATACTGGTCGCTGCGGAAGAACACATTCAACGCCGGCTCCATGTCCCACTTGTAGTTCAGCTTCAGGCCCACATGTTCATTTTCCCGCTCCACGGCGCGAGCGTACTCCGGGCTGTAGTAGGCGCCCACCAGGTTCATCTCGTTCGAGGTATCCGCGGCGATATCAATCAGCCCGTTGGTCTGCGTGCTGGCCGTCTCGTCCCGCCCGATCATGTCGAAGTTGATCACCGCCCGCGTCCCGTTCAGCGGCCGCAGCGGCTGGTTCACATAGTGGTAGCTCCCCAGCAGCCCTCGCTCCTCCGCCGCAAAGACCGCGAAAAGAATGGAGCGCCGCGGCTTTACCCCGGCCTTCATAAAGGCATGCGCCATCGCCACCACGCCCACCGTTCCGGATCCGTTGTCGTCGGCGCCCGGGAATAGCGCGCCCAGGTTGAAGGCCGGCCCGTCGTGGTCGTAGTGGGCGCTGATGACGATGGTCTCGTGCTTCAGGTCCGTCCCCTCCAGCAACCCCACCACGTTGTAGCTCTCGGCCACCTTCCGTTCCGCGTTGACGATCTCAATGTCCACATCCATCCCCGGCAGCGCCACCGAACGCGGCCGCAGGTCCTGGTCGATCCCGGCATGAATCTCGCTCGCCGTCTTCCCCGTCGCCGCCACCAGTTCCTTGCCCAGCGCCTCGCTCAGGCTCACCATCGGAATCTTGATCTCCCCGCCCTGCAGCGCCTGCTGCGGCAACCGCGCATTCCGCTGGGCCGACCCGGGGATCCGCGCCCGCCGCTCCTCATTGGAAGGGTGCTTCCGGTTCGGTTCCGGCATCAGCATCACCGCCGCCGCTCCGTGCTCCTGCGCGTTCTTCAGTTTCACGTAGGTGCCGGCGTACCGCGTGTTGCCCTTGCCGCTGAAAATTGATGCCGCGTTGTCCTCCTGCGGCTCATGGTCGAAGATCAGAACCACCTTCCCCTTCACGTCCAGGCCCCGGTAGTCGTCGTATCCCAACTCCGGCGCCGTGATCCCAAAACCGGCAAACACCACCTGCCCGCGGACCTTCCGGTTCTCTGGGAACGAACCCGACGCTTCCGGCGCCCGGTACGTCTTGGCAACACCGTTTCGCCGAATGATTACGGCCGATTTGTCGCGATCGGCGCGGTATTCCACCAGCGGGACCGGCTGCAAAAACGAACCCGGCGCGGCGGGTTTCAAACCGGCTTTGGTGAACTCGGAAACCAGCCAGTGAATCGACACTTCCGACCCCCGTTCGAGCGACAAACGCCCCTTCAGCGGCTCCGAAGTGAGGAACGTCAGGTCAGCCCGCAGCCTGGTTTCGTTCAGCTCCGCGAATGCCTTGTCGTGCTGCTGCGCCAGCGCACAAAGGGAGAAAATTGCCAGTAGAATCCGCACTCGCCCAGCTTAGCGCCAACCCGCTCCGAAATCTTGTATCCTGCAAAAAATGAAACCCTGAGGAGCACGCCGTGCGCATGCTCCGTGAACATCTGAGGAGATTCATCTTCTATGAAACGACTCTTTTTTTCCATGGCTTCGTTACAAGTGGAAGCCATTGCAGCCATCGAGAAGTCCGGCGGCGCCGTGCGCACGCTGGCTCAGAACGATGACCGGCTCGAGGTCAGCTTTCAGCTCCAGGGAGCCTCGGTCACCGACAAGGACCTCGCCCCGCTGGCGCAGTTGAAGAAGGTGACCTATGTCAACCTGGCCCGCACGTCCATCACCGATGCGGCGCTCACCGAACTGGCCCGCCACACCGGCATCACCCAACTCCACCTGGAACACACCAAGGTGACTGACGCCGGCCTGGCGCGGCTGAAGCCGCTGCAGAGCCTCGAGTATCTCAACCTCTACTCCACCCGCATCACCGATGCCGGCCTCGCCCATCTCACCGGATTCCCGAACTTGAAGAACCTCTACCTCTGGCAGACCAAAGTCACCCCGGAAGGTGCGAGGAAGCTCAAGCAGGCGCTGCCCAAAACCGACATTAACCTCGGCTGGGACGCCCCGGCGGAGCCGAAAAAGTAGTATCGTAGGCGTCGAAATGGATCGACGAATTCTTCTCCAGGGCGCCGCCGCCGCGGCGCTCGTTCCCGCCGCCGGAACCGCCGCCGGAACCAAGGTCCGCGCCGGCATGCTCGGCACCGGCCACAGCCATTTTTACGGTAAGTACAAGGCGATGCTCGATTCGCCGAACTACGAGATCGCCGGCGTCACCGAGAACAACGCCGCCGCCAAGGCCGCCCTGCAGAAGGATCCGCGCTACTCCGGCGTCAAATGGCTGGACGAGGAGGCCCTGCTCAAGGATCCCTCCATCCAGCTCATCGTCGTCGAGTGCCGCGTTTGGGAGGCCCTTCCCTGGGGCAAGAAGGTGATCGCTGCCGACAAACACCTCCACCTGGAAAAACCCACCGGCAACGAATGGAAGCCCTTCAAGGAACTTGTGGAGGAAGCCCGCCGCAAGAAACTGCTGCTGCAGACCGGCTATCTCTGGCGCTGGCACCAGGGCGTGATGGCCGCCATCGAGGCCGCCCAGAAGGGCTGGCTGGGCGAAGTGTTCATGGTGCGCGGCACCATGAGCTCGGACCGCGGCCCCGAAGAACGCGCCATCGAGGCCAAGTACAAAGGCGGCGGCCTGTTCGAACTAAGCGGCCACGTTATCGATCGCGTCGTCGAACTCCTCGGCCGGCCCAAAGCCGTCAAAAGCTGGCTCCGCCACGACACCTCGGTAAACGACAAACTCGCCGACAACAACCTCGCCGTTTTCGAATTCGACCGCGCCCTCGCCGTCATCACCCAAGCGACCAAAATGGGCGGCTCCGGCGACCACCGCTCCTTCGAAATCATCGGTACCGACGGCACCATCCTCGTCCACCCCGAATCCAACCCGCCCCGCATGCGCGTATTCATGCGCACCCCGAAAGGACCCTATAAGGCCGGCTGGCAGGACCTCACCCTCCCGCCCCAGCCGCGCTTCGTCGGTGACTTCGCCGAGCTTGCCCGCGCCATCCAAACCGGCCAGCCTCTCAAGCACTCCTACGACCACGAACTGCTCCTCCATGAGACACTCCTGCGCGCCTCCGGAGAACTGTCATGATTTCCCGCCGCGCTCTCTTCGCAGGCGCTCTCACTGCCGCGGCGAACAGCGCCGTCACCGTAGGCGTCCTCGGTACCGGAAACCGCGGTTCCTATGTGGCCGCCATGCTCGCCAAGAACACCCCGGGGCGCGTTGTCGCCCTTTGTGACGTTGTTCCCGAGCACATGGAAGCGGCCAAAAAGCAGATCGGTGTCGAGAACCCGCGCCTCTATACTGATTTCCGCAAGATGCTCGCCAGCGACATCGACGCCGTCCTCATCGCCACGCCCGTCTTCCTCCACGCCGAACATTTTGAGGCCGCTCTCAAGTCCGGCAAGCATATCTACATCGAAAAGCCCGCCTCCATGGATGTCGCCGGCTGCAAACGGATCATGCGGGCCGCCGATGCCGCCGACCGCAGGATCAACATTACCTTCGGCTTCCAGCGACGCTACGGCCAGGTCTACCAGAAGGCCAAGCAACTCGCCGATTCCGGCGCGATTGGCCCCATCCACCTCGGCTTCGCCCGCTTCATCAAGAGCGAAGGCCTCAGCCGCTCCGGCGCGCCGCTGCCCATGCCCAAAACGGATGCCGAGAAGAGCGAGCAGTGGGGCCAGTGGAAGCATCTCTCCGGCGACCTGATTGTCGAAAACAACGTCCACTCCATCGACGTCTTGAACTGGTTCCTCGGCGGCCACCCGCTGAGCGCCATCGGTTCCGGCGGCGCTACACGCCAGAAACGCGGCGACACCCGCGACCACAACTTCGTAGCCTTTGAGTACGCCAACGGCGTGCAAGGCCAACTTTCCGGCACCACCCTCGCCTCGCCCGGCTACCGCGACGTGGTGGAGCAGTTCTTCGGCCCCAAAGGGACCATCGAAACCTCAGAGAACCACTGGCGCCATTTCCGCGGCCCGAAGGATGAATCAGTGGAGCGCTCGCCCCGCAACATCACCATCGATTCGGTGGCGGCGTTCATCCAACGCCTGCAGGACGGCAAGCCCGAAAACACCGGCGTCCGCGGTGCCGAAAGCACCCTCACCGCCATCCTCGGCCGCATGGCCATGGACCGCCGCCGCGAAGTGACCTGGGATGAGATGATGAAGGGCTGATCCAGCCCTTTCTATGAGCCTTTGGAACGACCCGCCGCGCTGGAACGACCTCTGTTCCGGCGCTGCCTGCCCGATCTGCCTCCGCGGCGAGCCGCTCGATCTTCTCGCCACCTTCGACAGCTCCTGGCTTACGATGCAGGAGTCGGCCGCCGTGCGCGGCTATGTCTGCCTGGTCTCCCGCATCCATGCGGTCGAACTCCACCACCTTCCGGAGCGCGCCGCCCTCTCCCTCATGCGCGACGCCCGGCGCGTCTCCCGCGCCCTCTCCGCCGTCACGGGCGCCGTCAAGCTCAATTACGAGATTCACGGCAACTCCCTGCCCCACCTCCACATCCATTTCTTCCCCCGCTACCCGGGCGACCCGTTCGAGGGTCAACCTATTAACCCCCGCCTGGCCCGCCAGCCGGTCTACGCCCCGGGCGAGTTCGCCGCCCTTCGCGGCGCTCTCGCCACCGCCCTCGGCTGTGCTAACTTCACTCCCATGAATCCTCTCTTTCAGAAGCTTAACTTCAAGGGCCATAAGGCCGTTCACATCGTCAACGCCCCCGACTCCTTTCTACCGGCAATGGAAGAGATGCGCCCGCTCACCGCCGTCCAGACCACCCTCGTGCGCGCTAAGGACGTTCAGTTCGCCCTCGCGTTCGCCACGAAAAAGGCCGAAGTCGACAAGTTTGCCGATCAGGTCGCCAAGGCCTCCGCCGGCGACGCCGTCATCTGGATCGCCTACCCCAAAGGCACCTCGAAGAAGTACAAATGTGAGTTCAACCGCGATAACGGCTGGGACCGCCTCGGCGCCCATGGCTTCGAACCCGTCCGCATGGTGGCCATCGATGAGGACTGGTCCGCCCTCCGCTTCCGCCGCGTCGAGCACATCAAGAAAATGACCCGCTCCTTCGCCCTCACCGAAGCCGGCAAGGCGAAGGCCGCCAAGTCCTAGCTCGCCGCGATCACCTTTTTCAGCTCCGCCTCCACAAACTCGATCCCCAGGCCCGGACGTTCCGGCACCCGCGCCAGCCCCGGCTTATAGTCCAGCGGTTCGCTCAACAACCGGTTCCCCAGCGGCCCCAGATGCGCGTCCCCGCCCTCCATGATCACGAAGTTCGACGTGGAAACGGCCAGGTGAATCGACGCCGCCATATACACCGCCGTCCCCATGGAAACGTGGGGCGACCACAACACGCCGAACGAATCCGCCAGTGCCGCCATTCTCTTGCACTCCGTGATTCCGCCCGCCCGGCAGACATCCGGGTTGATGATGTCGACCGCCTTCTTCGTCAACAGGTCCCGCAACTGGAACCGGTTCGACAGCATCTCCCCGGCCACAATCGGCGTCTTCAGTTGCTCGGCCAGCGCCGGGTAGCCGGCCGTATCCTCCGGTAGCAGCGCATCCTCCCACCACGCCAGATTCGGGATCCCGTCCAACTGCGCTCCCACCGCCTGCGCCTCATGCAGCTTGTAAGCGCCCAGCGAGTCCACCAGCACCTGCCCCTTCCCCTGAATCGCCTCCGCCACCGCCCGCACCCGCGCCACGTCGTTCGTCCCCGGCCCTTTGCTCAACCCCATCTTCACCACGCCGAACCCGGCCTCCACTGCCCGCTGCGCATTCTCCGCCAGCGACCGCCCCGCCCCGCCAATTCCCGTATACGTCGCCGCCGTGTCCCGGAACTTCCCGCCCAGCAGACGGTACACCGGCACGCCCAATGACTTCCCCAACAGGTCCCACAGCGCAATATCGGCTCCCGCAATCGCCTCCGTGTAGAATCCCGTCGCGTACCCGCGTACCCGCTCCGTCGAGTACATCTTCTCCCACAGCACCTCCACGTTCCGCGCATCCTGCCCCATCAGCACCGGCGCCAGCAGATCTTCCACAATGGCCTTGTGCACCCGCGGTGTCGTGGGCGCGTGGCACTCTCCCCAACCCACCAGCCCCTGGTCGGTTGTGATCTTCACCAGCACCGCCTGCCGGTAGGCACCCACCCGCGTCGGGCTCGCATGATCCAGCCGGTTCCACAGCCCCACTCCGCCCGTCATCGCCCCCACCGGCGTCATCGCCACCAGATCCCGCGACGCCTTCCCGTCGTTGGGCGACCGCACGATGAACCCTTCCACCTTCGTGATCTTCAGCGCCGGCATCCCCACGCGCCCCTGCGCCCGCAACGCCGCCCCCGCCGCCGCTCCGAATAACAATCCACGCCGTGTGATCATGGGTCCTCGCATCTGAAATGTAGAATTTCAGACTGAGCGTATCACACCAGCCGCTTCACCTCGCGCAGCGTCTCCATCGCGTCCTTCGACGGGATGTATTCCATCCCCACGTAGCCTTTGTACCCGCTCTCCCGGATGGCCCGAAATACATTGCCGAAATGGATCTCCCCCGTCCCGGGCTCATGCCGCCCCGGCACGTCGGCCACGTGGATGTGCCCGATCGCCGCCACATTGGCCCGAATCGTTTCGATCAGGTTCCCTTCCATGATCTGCACATGGTAGAGGTCGTAGAGAATCTGGAAATGCGGGCTCCCCACCTCCCGCACCATCTGGAACGCCTCCGGCGTGCGGTCCAGAAAGTACCGCGAGTGGTTGTCGCCTTTGGGGTTCAGCGGCTCGATCCTGGCCAGCGTGTTGATCACCTCGACGATCATCGTCACCCCGCGCCGGGCCACGATGTCGTGCGCCCGTTTCAACCCGTCCACCATGCTGGCGTGCATCGCCTCCCGCGTCATCCCCGGCACGCGAAACCCGGAGAGCACCACCATCTTCTTCGTCTCAAACCGTTCGGCCGCCTCGGCCGACGCCGCGATCTCGGCCAGAAACCCGGGCCGTTCCGCAGGGTCGCAAAGCCCCATCCCTACCGGGTTAACGCCCTTGTTCCCCACCAGGCAAACGCACTCCAGCTTCAACTTCCGCTGCAGCGCCACAATCCGCCGCGCGTCCTGCGCCCTCCAGTCGCCGAACTCGTAGCCCTGATAACCGGCCGCCGCCACCCGTTCCAATTGCTGCTCCAGCGTGAGCCCTGGAAAAAGCGGCTCCACGCGGACCGAAAGCAGCATTCCCGGCGCCGCCGCGGCGGGCAACATCGGCATCGTCAGCAAGGCTCGGCGTCGCATGGGAATTGATATATCATAACGGCCAAGAAGGTCTCGTCTCATGATTCGTCCGCTATTGCTTCTGGTCCCGATACTGGCTGCTTCCGCGCAGAACATCCGTGTCGTCAAGTTCTCCTCCAGCGACCCGTTCCGCATGGGCGAAGTCACTTCGCGCCGGATCATCCATCCCGGTCTCGGCGCCAAGAAGACGACCCTCAACCTCTCCGTTTCGCAGAACGGAGCCGAGTTCGCCCAGCACGTCCACGACTACTCCGACGACACCATTCTCGTCCTCAACGGTGAAGTGAACCTCCGCCAGGGCGACTCGCTGCACCTCTTCAAGACGGGCGAAGTGGCGTTCGTGCCCACCGGCCAGATCCACGGCACCATCACCGCCGGCAAGGGCGACACCACGATGATTAGCTTTCAGAATCCCCCGGATCTGATCCTCTACACCGGCGCCCGCGATTCCAAGAAAGCCGGCAACGCCCCGCCCAAAGGCGTCATCACCCCCGGCGCCGTCAAATATGTCCGTTTCGACAAGAAAAACGGCGAATTCACCAACGCCGCTCTCGGCTCCCAACGCGCCACCGGTTCCCGCTACCTGCTGAAGAAGGGCAAGAAGTTCTCCACCGAGGTGAAGGCCGAAGGAGAACAGATTCTCTTCGTATGGCGGGGCGCGCTGAAGGTCACCGACCAGGCGGGCAAAGTCTACAACGCCGCCGAACGCGACACCGTCTTCATCCAGGGCGCCGCCAAACTCGAGGTGGTAGCCGACGCCCCCGGCGAAACCGAAGTCATTCAAGTCCAGGCCCCATGACCCGCCGCTCCTTCGCCGCAGCCGCCCTGCTCGCCGCGCCCTCCGGAAAGATCAAGGCCGCTATGATCGGCACCGGCCACGGCCATGCCCATAGCAAGATCCTCGCCCTGCAAAGCATGGCCGAATACGAGTTCATGGGCGTCGCCCGCCCGGACCCGGACGAC
The DNA here is from genome assembly GCA_964430625.1 of uncultured Solibacteraceae bacterium. Classification (GTDB taxonomy): domain Bacteria; phylum Acidobacteriota; class Terriglobia; order Bryobacterales; family Bryobacteraceae. Next base: position 31,074 of record CAYSFR010000025.1, on the reverse strand, counting down.
CCCGCCATCGGCCCCGCCTTTGCCAAAGTCCCCTCCCTCACCGTTTCCCAGATTCTCAACGACCCGGCCATTGAAATGGTGGCGCTCGAATTCGCCGACGCCGAGCAGAACCTGAAGTACGCCCAGGAGTGTATCTACGCCGAGAAGTGGATTCACCTCGACAAGCCTCCCGGCGCCAATCTCGCCGGCCTCCGCAAACTTCTCAGCGACGCCCGCATCCGCAATCGCCACGTCCAGATGGGCTATCAGTGGCGCTACCACCCTGGGATGCAGGCCGCCTTTGAGGCCGCCCGCAAAGGCTGGCTCGGCCGCGTCTACCGCTTCCGCGCCTCCATCGATAAGCCCATCTTGGCCGACGAGCGCCGCCACCTGGCCAAGTACAAGGGCGGCATGATGTTCTCCGAGGGTTGCCACCTGATTGACCGCGCCACCGCCCTGCTCGGCAAACCCACCCGCGTCCACGGCCTCATCCGCCACCACGCGCCCAATGGCGACGGCCTCGCCGACAACAACCTCGTCATCCTGGAATACCCGCAGGCCATCGCCGAAATCTCCCTCGCCGGCTTCGACCCCCACGGCAACCAGCACCGCTACGTCGAGATCCTCGGCACCAACGGCTCCGCCAAGGCCTCTCCGTTCAACCCCGTCAAGTTGACCGTCGAACTCAAGGAACCGCAGGGCCCCTACCAGAAGGGCCTGCAAACCCTCGTCCCCCCGGACCCTCCCGGCCTCCCCTACACCCCGGACTTCGCCATCCTCGCCGCCGCCATCCGCAAGGGCGAAAAACCCGATTACACCGCCGATCACGACCTCATGACGCACCAGGTTCTCCTCGAAGCCTGTGGCATGCTCTAACTCACAAGGAACCCTATGCCCCATTTTTCCCGCCGCAATATCGTCCATGCCGCCGCCCTCGTCCCCTTCCAGGCCGTCACGTCCAGCGCGCAGAATAGCGCCATTAAAGTAGGCCTTATCGGCGCCGGCAACCGTGGCGCCTACACCGGCACCGCCATCGCGAAGCTTCCGGGTGTCCAACTCACTGCCATCTGCGACGTCGTCCCACAGAATATCGACGCCGCCCGCAAACGCATCGGCAACCCCGACGCCAAGGGCTACGCCAACTACCAGGACGTCCTCGCCAGCGATGTCGACGCCGTCATGATCGCCACCCCCGTCTACCTCCACCCGGATCACTTTGAGGCCGCCGTCAAATCCGGAAAGCACATCTACATGGAAAAACCCGCCGGCCTCGATGTCGCCGGCTGCAAACGCGTCATGAAAGCGGCCGACTCGGCCAACCGCAAACAGAACATCACCTTCGGCTTCCAGCAGCGCTACGGCGGCGTCTACGTCAAAGCCAAGCAGTTCCTCGAATCCGGCGCCATCGGCAAGATTCGCGAAGTGCACGGCGAATTCCTGAAGTTCGCCCTCAAGGGCGATGAGCCCGTTCCGCCGCTCCCCCGCAACGACAAGGAAAAACTGGAGCAGTGGAAACTCTGGCGCTCCACCTTCGGCGAAGTCATTGTGGAGACCTACGTCCACAACCTCGACGCCATTAACTGGTTCCTCGGCGCCCATCCGCTCAAGGCCATCGGCACTGGCGGCCGCACCGTGGAGAAGCGCGGCGACCTCCTCGATCACCTCAGCGTCACCTACGACTATCCGAACAAGGTCCAGATGAGTTTCCTCGGCTCGCAGATGACACCGAAGTTCTTCCGCTCCAATCGGGAACGCTATATCGGCGACAACGGCTTCATCGAAACCGCCCGCGAATACTGGACCTACTCCACCGGCGGCGCCCCGGTCACCGAAAAGTCCCAGCACGACATCACCATCGATGCCCTCACCCAGTTCGTCAAAAACGTCGCCGAAGGCAAGCCGGAAAACGTCGGCGTCCGCGCCGCGGAAAGCACCCTCACCTCCATCCTCGGCCAGATGGCCATCGACCAGAAGCGCGAAGTCACCTGGGACGAAATGATGCGCAGCGCCTAGCCCAGCCACAACATGAACCTTCCCCGCAACGGCATCACGCCGCCCCTCATCACGCCCCTGCGCGAGCCCGATCAACTCGACGCCGCCGCCTTCGGCCGCATCGCTACACGCGCCATCGACGCCGGCGTCAAAGGCCTGTTCGTCCTCGGCACCACCGGCGAAGGCCCCAGACTCTCCCAACTCCTCAAAAGGGAGGTAATCAAGCGCTGTTGCGAGATCGCCGGCCCGGAGATGCCCGTCCTCGCCGGCCTGTTGGAAGCCTCCACCGACGACGCGCTCCGCCTCGCCGATTTCGCCGCCCAGCATGGTGCCGCCGCCCTCGTCTGGACGCCCCCGTTCTACTACCCCATCCCGCAGGACGCTGTCCTCCGCGCCGCCGAGCGACTCATCCCTCGCCTCCCGCTTCCCGTCTATCTATACAACATCCCCGTCTTCACCAAGGTCCCGCTCGAACCGGAAACCCTCGCCCGGCTCACGCAGCTTTCCAACGTCTGCGGCATCAAGGACTCCGGCGGCGACCTGAACAAGCTCGCCCAAACCCGCGCTCTACTTCCCGAAATCCCCATCCTCTGGGGGCCTGAGGAGATCCTCCTGGAAGCCATGGCCCACGGCGCCTCCGGCGGCGTCAACGGCGGCGCCAATCTCTTCCCCGAACTCTTCGTCGCCCTTTATAGCGCCATTGCCGCCGCCGACCAACCCCGCGCCCGTCTCCTCCAGGATCTGGTCGCCCGTATCAACACCGAAATTTACAAACCCTCCGGTAGTCCCGGATTCGTACTTGGTATTAAATCAGCATTGGAAGATCTCGGGCTCGCTGGTAGCCTGCCCGCCGAACCATTAACCGCGCTGGAAGGCCCCCCGCGCGAAAACATCCGCACTTCTATCGCGGCGATTGCCGCAGCCATCTCATCCGCCCTCTAAGGAGCCCGCTATGAAGTCTCTTCGCCTTGTCCTCGCATTGACTTTCGCTGCCCTGCCAGCGCTCCCCCAGAATGTAACCGGCACCATCAGCGGCATCGTCCGAGACCCTTCCGGCGCCGTCGTCCCCTCGGTGAATGTCACCGCCACCAACGCCGGCACCTCCGCCACCTTCCAGGCCACCACCGATGATACCGGAGCCTATACCATCCGTACCCTTCCCGTTGGCATCTACGATCTCACCGCCGAGGTCAACGGCTTCAAAAAATACCAGACCCGCGGCATCCGTCTCCAGGTCAATGAGATCGCCCGTGTCGATGTCAGCCTCGCCGTCGGGACCGCCGCCGAAACCGTCACTGTATCCAGTCAGGCGGTCACCGTCGATACCACCACCGCCACCCTCAAAGCGGTCGTCGACCAGAAACGCATCGCCGAACTCCCGCTCAATGGCCGCAACCCGACCCAGTTGATGCAGTTGATCGTCGGCGTCGTGAAGGACACCCGCGCCGACGTCACCAGCGGCACCACTTACCCCGGCACTCTCCCCGTCTCCGTCAACGGCAATCGCTCCAACTCCACCAACTATGTCCTCGACGGCGCCCAGAACAACGACCACTATTCCAACGCCGCCAATCCCATGCCCAACCCCGACGCCCTCCAGGAGTTCAGCGTCCAGACCAACAACTTCTCCGCCGAGTTCGGCCGCCAGTCCGGTGGCCTCGTCAATGCGGTCACCAAGTCCGGTACCAACGAGATCCACGGCAGCGCCTTTGAATTCGTCCGCAATAAGGCCATCAACGCCCGCAACTTCTTCAATCCTCCCGTCTCTCCCGGTTCGAATGAACGACGCGACGACGGCCTGAAGCGCAACCAGTTCGGCGCCACCCTCGGCGGTCCGGTCTTCATCCCCAAACTCTACAACGGCCGCGACAAGAGCTTCTTTTTCTTCTCCTACCAGGGCACCACTCAGCGCCAGACCCCCATCACCGTCGGCCGCGTCGTCCCCACCGCCGCCCAGCGCAGCGGCGACTTCTCCAACATCACCGCCCGCGCCCTCCGAAATCCCTTCGATAACCTCAATCCCTTCCCCGGCAACCGTATTCCGGTTTCTCTCTTTAACCCCGTCAGCGCCGCCATCCTCCGCGACAACATCCCGCTTCCCACCTCCGGCAACACCATCTCCGTCGCCCCGCCCAACGCCTTCCGCGATGATCAGATCCTCACCCGCGGCGATCAGCAGTTCGGCTCCAACAACCGCTTGAGCGGCCGCTTCTGGCGCTCCGTCGCCTCCTCTCCAGGCGTCCTCAATCCCTCCAACTACTTCGAGACGGTCACTCCCCGCGGCTGGAACAATACCTCCGTTACCATCACCGATACCCATATCGTCTCCCCCACCCTCACCAATCAGTTCCTCTTCTCCTACAACCACACCAATGGCGACGCCGTCCCCATATACCCCGCCAAGAGCCTCAAGGATCTCGGCGTCAATATGTACAACGACGACAAGCCGCAATACCACATCACCGTCGCCGGCTACTTCGACACCATGAACACCGGCGACACCAACGACTTCATCCGCAAGGAATACCAGTTCACCAACACCCTCCGCTGGTCCAAAGGCCGTCACCAGATCACTTTCGGCGGCGAATACTCCCGCGGCATCGGCGACATCATCAATAACTTCCGCGCCAACGGCCAGTTCAATTTCAACGGCGCCGCCCCCTTCACCACCGATTCCCTCGCCGACTTCCTCATCGGCAAGTTCAATACCCTCGCCCAGGGCATCGGCGAGTACAAGAAGACCCGCTTCGACATGGTCAGCTTCTTCTTCCAGGACTCCTTCAAAGTCCGCCGGAACTTCACGCTCGATCTTGGCGTCCGCTGGGAACCCTTCCTCCCCTATACCGACGTCGATGGCAAGCTCGCCACCTGGCGCGCCGGCCAGAAGTCCACCCGTTACGTCAACGCCCCCGCCGGTGTCGTCTACCCCGGTGACGCAGGCATCCCCGACGGCGGCTTCGAAAAAACCATGACCAACTTCGGCCCCCGCCTCGGCTTCGCCTGGGACGTCTTCGGCGACGGTAAAACCGCCATCCGCGGCGGCTATGGCATATTCTTCGATCGCTCCAACACCATCTCCACCAACAGCCAGGCCAATCAGGCGCCGTTCGGCACCGTCGTCACCATCAACGGCAATGCCACCAACAGCTTCTCCAATCCCTGGGCCGGCACCACCAACCCCTTCCCCGGCACCACCACCCCTCCCTCCACCGTTGCCTTCCCTCAGTTCTCCACCCACTTCGTCTATGAACAGAGCATGCGCAACCCCTACATCCAGTCCTGGAACCTCACCATGGAGCGCGAAATCGGCGGCGGCTTCATCGGCCGCGCCTCCTATGCCGGCTCCAAAGGCACCCGCATGGTCGCCCTCCGCGAGTTCAATGCCGCCGTCTATGCTCCCGGCGCCACCACCGCTACCACCAATGCCCGCCGGCCCTTCGCCCCGGCCATCGGCAACCTGACCATCATTGAGCCCGTCTCCAACTCCACCTATCACGCCCTCCAGCTAACCGCCGAGCGCCGCTTCGCCAAGGGCTTCTCCATCCTCACCAACTACCAGTTCTCCAAGTCCATCGACGATGCGTCCGCCAACAAAGCCACCGGCCAGGCCCGCACCAATCCCAATAACCAGGCCTTCGACAAAGGGCCGTCGGACTTCGACAAACGCCACGTCTTCAACCTCTCCGGCCTCTGGGAACTCCCCATCAAGCCGGCCAACCGCGCCGTCAATGCCATCCTCGGCGGATGGAGCCTCAACTCCATCGTCAGCCTCCAGTCCGGCTTCCCCTTCACCGTCGGCAGCGGCGTCGACAACGCCCGCACCGGCACCGGCGGCCAGCGCGCCGACATCATCGGCAATGCCGACCTCGGCGGCGGCCGCTCCCAGGGCGCCATCATCGATCAGTACCTCAACAAGGCCGCCTTCGCCCCCAACGCCCTCGGCACCTTCGGCAACCTCGGCCGCAACACCTATCGCGCCCCCGGTTTTGCCAGTGTCGATTTCGGCCTCGCCAAAGGCTTCACCCTGAAGGAACGCTTCACCACCACCCTGCGCTTTGAAGCGTTCAATGCACTCAACCGCACCAATCTTGGCGTTCCCAACTCCGCCCAGAATGCCGTACAGTTCATGAGAATCACCTCGGCGAGCGACCCCCGCATCCTCCAACTCGCCCTCCGCATGACCTTCTAACGCATCAGCTCCAACGCCGCCCGCATGTACGTCTCACCGGTCATCTCCCCCAGCGAAACGCGGGAGATGTACCGGTAGGCGGGAAAGCTGTTGTAGTCCACCTGCGTCAGCATGTACCCGAACGCATCGTTCGTCAGCCCGAACAGGAAGGCGTGCTCCCCGCGCATCTTCCGCTTCAGGAAGAACCCGATGTTCGGCAGCGCCTCGCCGGGGATCGTCAGCATCTCCGCCTTCCCCAGCCGTACGAAATTCACCTGCGTCTCCACCGTCCGGTCCGCCCCCCGCGGATAGTTGAGCGGCGAATGGTTCACCACCGCCCACATATCGTCGCTCTCCACTTTGAACTTCACCATCGCTGATCGCACCAGCAGCCCCGGCGCCTTCTCCCACACGGCCCCGCCCACGATCCGCAAACTCTCGCTCGCCAGCAATCCACCGATCCGCTCACACTCCGCCCACACCCGGTCGTCATGCCAGTAGCCCCGCTGCGGGTCGCGCGGCCGCGCCAGGTCCCGGTTGTCCGCCGTGATCATCCCCCCCTGCGCCCCATTCAGGAACAGCGCCATCCCGCCCCACGTCTTCTCAATCGAATCGTACAGCGGCCCCACCATGTCCGGACTCAACACGCCGATATCGTTCCCCAGCACCTCCGGATGGATCGCATAGTTCACCAGCGTCCCCATCGGCGCCCCCGCCGCCGTCCGTACCTGCAGCACGCTCACCCGCCGGTCATAGAGGTCCGGCGCATAGTAGTTGTAGGCGATCTTTCCCTTCGCCTCTCCGCTTGCCGTCCGCACCTCCGCCGCCTCCATCCGCCCCAGCGCGTCGTTCACCGCCCCGGCCACCTGTTCCGCCACGAACTGCATGAACTCCAGCGACCCCGTGTGCCCGCCCTTCCCGTCCGGAAACGCATAGCAGTCCGGCGCGCTGTGCGTGTGCGTCGCTCCAATCAGAATCCGATCCCCGGCCAGCCCCTTCACCAGCTTCCGCGCCCGGTTCCCCAGCACCGACGGGAATCCCAGCAGGTCCACGCTCACCATCGCCACCGTCTCCCCGCCCGACCGCAGCACCAGCGCCCGCGCCCATAGCTCCCCCATCTTCTTCGTCGCCGGCTTCGGCGTCCCCATCCCCCCGCTCACCGGCAGCAGCGGTTCGGGCGTGATCTTTCTCTTCGCTACCCCCGCTTCCAACCCCGTCTGCCCGTACAGCAGCCCGCTCCCCATTGCCGCCACAAACCGTCGTCTGTTCACCATATCCACCATCATAGGCGCGTATCATGGCTGGGACATGACGCTCTTCCTTGCAACCATCGCCCTCACATTCGGCCTCCTCGCCCGCATCCTCGGTAAACGGATATTCGTCGTTCTCCCGTGGCTCGCGCTCACCGCCATCCTCGCGCGCAACGGTGCCTTCTCGAACTTCCAGCGCCTCCCGCCCACCCTTCTTCTCTTTGTCTTCGCCGCGGTCGCCGCCGCCACCTTCCTTGCCTCCCGGACCTCCGCCACCCTCCCGTGGCTCATCGGCTTCCAGGCTTTCCGCATTCCCGTCGAACTCTTCCTCCACCAGGGCTACCTCGCCGGCTTCGTCCCCGTCCAGATGACCTGGGAAGGCCGCAACTTCGACATCCTTACCGGCCTCTCCGCACTCCCCCTCGCCTGGCTCGCCCACCGCGGCCAACTCCCCTCCTGGGCCGCCCACACGTGGAACCTCGCCGGCTTCGCCCTCCTCGTCAACGTCATGTCCGTCGCCATCCTCTCCTTCCCCACCCCGTTCCGTCAGTTCCTCAACGAGCCTGCCAACGTCTTCGTCACCACCGTTCCCTACGTCTGGCTCCCCGCCTTCCTCGTCCCCGCCGCCTGGTTCGGCCACGCCGCCGTTTTCCGCCATCTCAAAAAAGTTTGATCGATCCGCACCCCCGTTCTCGTGTGTTCCGGTGGAGGCACTTTTCCACATGAACATCCAACGCGGCATCGAACTCAACGGCGGCTACGCCGGCATCCATCCCCCCGCTCCCCAATTCCCCATTCTCGTCGCCCCCTCCACCCGCAACGAACGCAACGTCATCCGCGAAGAACTCGTCACCGTCGCCTGCTGGCGCCTCAACGACCTTCGCTTCGAGTTCGACTCCTCCTTCGTCATGCCCTCGGCCTCCTCCGAACTCCAGGCCCTCCGCAAGGTCTGCGACGCTCACCCCGATTCCCCCCTCTCCGTCTTCGGCCACTCCGACCCCACCGGCCAGGAAGACTACAACAAGGCCCTCTCCGGCCGCCGCGCCGAAGCCGTCTATGCCGTCCTCACCCACGATACCCCTCGCTGGGAAAAACTCTACTCCGAGCCCTTCGGCGGCGACGTCTGGGGAGTCAAAACCATCAAGACCATCCTCGAGGCCCTCCAGTACAAGAATGTCACCGCCTTCCAGAAGGCTAACGATCTCATCCCCGACGGCGTCGCCGGCCCCCTCACCCGCGCCAAACTTTTCGCCGCCTATTTCCAGTTTCTCTTCCCCCTCCCCCTCCCCAAGTCCGCTTTCCTCGGCCGCGGCGCTGACCCCGCCGGCAAAGCCGACTTCCAGGGCTGCGGCGAGTTCAACCCTGCCGTCATCCTCTCCCAGTCGGAAATCGAAAAACTCTCCAACGCCGAACGGGATAACGAGAACGCCCCCAACCGCCGCGTCCTCATCCTCTTCTTCCGCCCCGGCACCGTCATCGACACCAACCGCTGGCCCTGCCCCCGTACCGGCGAGAACTCCGCCGGCTGCCGCAATCGCTTCTGGTCCAATGCCGCCACCCGCCGCGCCGCCTCCCCCGATGCCCGCCGCTCCTTCGCCGATGGCTTCGACACCTTTGGCTGCCGCTTCTACCATCGTCTCGCCGCCGATTCCCCCTGCGAACTCTCCTCCGCCCGCCTCCTGTTCGTCGAAATCTACATCGACCTCCACGCCAACCCCGACTTTCTCACCGACGACTTCCAACTCGTCTCCGCTGACGGCGAATACAACCGCACCCTCTCCCGCGCTCAGGCCCAACAGCGCTCCGCCTCCCTCGCCGTCCTCATCTTCACCAACGTCATCTCCGGCCAGTCCTACTCCCTCTACCACTTCCCCGCCCCCGGAGTGAAAGTGCCCGTCTTCACCAACGTCCCCTTTGACTCGCTCCAACACATCTCCGCTACCCAGAGCGAGTTCCGCCCCATCAAAGTCTCCGAAGTGCCCGAGGAACCCGAAATCATCATCCCCTGCGATGACCCCCTCTTCGACAACCTCCCCTCGGACTTCGCACCCACTCGCACCCGCTACGCCGATCCCCACGTCTCTGGCGTCGCCTTCTCTGAGGTATAAATCCCATGGAAACCGATTGGAAAGTAGATCCCTCCACCCCCATTGACCCGGGCTCCGACGTCAGCGACCCCACGCTAGACTATTTCGAAGGCACCGTTTTCTCCCCCGCCTTCTCCATCGTCGAGTGGAAATCCTACTTTGTCTCCACCGGTGACTTCTCCGATTGGGGTCCTGACGTCAAACGGTCTCACCCCTGGAAGAATCTCGATCGCAAGTGGATCTACCTCTTCCAGGATCTCTCCGGCCATTTCACCTGGCACGGAGAATACTACGCTCCCGACGCCGATACCCTCCAACCCGTCGATCTCCAAGGCTTCGAAGACCGCGAAAGGGAAGACCGTCCCGACCCCTCCGCTCCCGTCCGCAAACTCCGCCTCGCCCACACCGTCAACGGCAACCCGGCCTACTACTACGCCTTCGCCTCCCGCATCCGCCTCCCCATCGATGTCATCCGCGAACTTGTCGTCAATCAGAGGGCCCGCCACCTCCTCCCCTGCCTGAAAGTGGAGACCCTCCGCTACGACAACCCCCTGCAGCACGATCCCAATCGCCTCCTCTGGACCGGCAAAGAGTGGATCCTCCCCGCCGTCGATCCCCTCACCATCGCCCTCTCCCTTGCCGAAACCTACTCCGACGCCTGCGACGCCCTCATCCGCTTCAGCACCCCCGCCGATGGCCTCACCCACGGCGACCCCTACAAAGTGGAGGAGCGCCACACCAAACGCCTCCTTGCCAACCTTCTCAAGGCCCTTAGCAAGTCCAATCCCGAGATCATCGCCCGCCTCCGCGGCAGGTCTACGAAGATCATGGACGAGTTCCTCGCTAAGGAGGATTACGAACTCCATAAACGGATTCGCAAGGTCGATCGCGTGGGTGCCGCCCTCTGCAACTGGATCATGGGCGAGCTCTTCGGCATCATCCAGACCGCCCATTTCATCGACGAGCGCCGAGACGCCGCCGCATTCATCAACGTCTTCGGCCAAGTCGTCGAGCGCCTCTTTGAATCCTCTCCCGGTAAGGCCTACCTCCTCGGACTCGTCGAATCCAAGGATCACTTCATTCACCGGTACGTCCTTCCCGAGTCCACACCGCCCGACGTCGTCTTCCAGGTCGCCCGCAAATGCTCCTCCGCGATTTTCTCCGCCTGGAAACAGTTCGCCCCCGCGTTGGCCGCCAAACATGGCGCGAAGGCCGCCGAGATGCTCGCCGCTGCACTCCGTCACATTAGCGGCAGCGCTGAAATCGTTGTCAACGCCCGCCGCATCGGCGCCGCCGGCCTATTCAACAAGCCCCACCGCCACCTCCGTCCCATCGTTTTTGATGGCTTCCCCACCGCCAAAAGCCTTCGTGACTCCTCTTTCGCCAAGTGGCTTTCCGCCAGTTCGGAGGCCGAAACAAAGGCCCAGGGTTTCCTCACCGGAATCGAAGTCGTCAACCTCGCCTTTGCCCTCAACGCCCTGGGTTCCGCCGGTGCCGATCTCGATGGCGCATTCGCCTTCTTCGGCGCCGTAGGCAGTTCTCTCGACCTCTATACCGCCCTCAAATCGGTCCTCGGCTTGGCCTGCGAGGTTAGCCTGGCCCCCATCGGCTTTGCCTCCGCCATCATCGACTTCTTCACCTACTTGAAGGACATGGTCAAGGCAGGCAATCGCCACGACCCCGGTGCCGAGATCGGGGCGCTCATCAGCGCCGGCGGTTGCGCCCTTACCGGCATCGGCGCGTACGCCATCTGGACAGGGGGGAGTGCCAGCGCCACCGCCATTGGTATCTCCGCCTCGACTCTCGGCCTCATCGGAGTCGCCCTCGCCTTCGGCGGCGTCGCAATCTCCGCCGCCTTTTCCCAGTCCAGCCTGGAGGTCTTCGCCAATCACTGTGCCTTCGGCTTCTACTACGGCAGCGGCAACGCCATGCCGTGGTCGGAGGGCGACATGTCGGAATGGCCCGCCCATCCCGCCCGCCAGCTCCGAGCCATCTTCACCATCCTGAGCAGCATTGCCGTCGCCCCCTTCGCTCCGGACCTCCCGGACGCTGTCATCTCTTTCGGCTTCCTCAACGCCCGCACCCGCATCGTCATCGACATCGCCGGTAAGTTCCTCGACGGCTCCTTTTTCCGCTCTGTGGTCGCCTTTCACATGTGGGACCAACGCCTGAATAGGATCTCAGGCGACGAACTCGACCTCAGTGCTTTCGAGCTCAAATGGCCCGCAAACGATTCCTCGCTGACACTCCATGCCCGCTGGCTCGCCGCCCCATCCGGCGTGAGTTGCGTCAAAGCACGTTGCCGCGTCCATCTCGATTACTACGGCGACGGCGGCTATGAGCTTCCTCGCGACGAAAGCGGCCTCCGTCCCGTCGAAGTTGATCTCGTCTAACCCGCCAGCCGCCCCAACGCCTCCCGGCCCACCAGTTCCTCGGCGCTCCACGGCAGCACCGCCACCCGCCGCGCGTGCTTCTCCCGGACCTCTTTCACATACACCGCCTCCCGCTCCGCCCGCGCCCGCAGCACCGGGTCCCCGGTCCCCGTCAGCGAGAAGCACTGATTGATCACCCACCCGTACGGCTCAATCCCCGCCCGCCGCAGATCCCCCTGCAGCCGCGCCGCCTCGTGTACCGGCGTCGCCTCCGGCAGCGTCACCAGCAGTATCTTCGTGTACGCCCCGTCACGCAGCCGCGGCAACAGCTCCCGCACCGATTCCGGTGCACTCGCCGCGTTCCGCTCCACCTCCCGGTGATACGCCTCGGCCGCGTCCATCAGCAGCAGCGTATGCCCCGTCGGCGCCGTGTCCAGGATCACATAGCCATCCCGCCCCGCCGCCACCTCCTCGGCAAACGCCCGGAACACCGCAATCTCCTCCGTGCACGGCGACCGCAGGTCTTCTTCCAGCAGCGCCATCCCCTTCTCGTCCAGCCCCGCCCCGGCCATCACCTCTTGGGAATACTTCGCCGTCTCCGCTACCGGATCAATCCGGCTCACCGTCAATCCCGCCACCTCGTCCCGCACCGCCGCCGCGACATGCGCCGCCGGATCGGTGGTCGTCAGGTGCACCCGGTGCCCCCGCCCGGCCAGCGCCACCGCAATCGCCGCGGCCACTGTCGTCTTCCCCACCCCGCCTTTCCCCATCACCAGCACCACACCCCGTCCCGCCGCCGCCAACTCTTCCACCATTGGCACCAGGCTTCCCTCCGCCACCCCCACTCTCCGCAGATTTGCCACCCCGATCGGCGCAAATCCCAGCGTCGGAACCTCCACCCGCTCCATTCCCCGCAGCCCCTCCGGCATCGCTGCCATCGCCGCCGCTGCCCGCCGCTCCATTGCCGCCGCCACCGCATCCCCCGCCACGCTCGCCCGGAACACCCCGTTCATCGCCAGCACCAGATGGGTAATCCCCGCCTCGGCCAGTTCCCCCCGCGTCCGTTCCGCTTCGGTCAGCGCCGCCCGCTCCGGACGGCTCACCAGAATCACCGTCGTCATCGCCGCGTCCATCAGGTTCGCCACGCTCGCCGCATACATCCCCTGCTGCGCCTGCAAGCCCGCCAGCGGTCCCAAACACGACGTCCCCGTAGTGTTCGTCGCAATGAACTCCGTCCACGCCCCCGGCAGCTTCAGCAGCCGCAACGTGTGCCCCGTCGGCGCCGTGTCGAAGATCACGTGGTCGTAGTGCGCCGATGCCGCCGGATCCGCCAGCAGCTTCGTGAACTCATCAAACGCCGCGATCTCCACCGTGCACGCCCCGGAAAGCTGCTCCTCCATGCTCGCCACCGCCGCCGCCGGCAGGATGCCCCGGTACGGCCCGATGATCTTCTCCCGGTAAACCCGCGCCGACTCCTCCGGATCAATGTTCAACGCGTCCAACCCCGGCATCACCTCCCGCGCCGTTCCGCCCAGCGGCGTCTCCAGCACCTCATCCAGGTTCGATGCCGGATCGGTGCTCACCAGCAGCACCCGCTTTCCCGCATCGGCCAGCGCCACGGCCGTCGCGCAGGCGAGCGTGGTCTTCCCCACCCCGCCTTTCCCCGTGAACAGCAGGATCCGCGTCGCGTCCTTCGTCATCGAAGTCATTTAGCAGCATCCCTTCTCCGCCGGGAGATTCCCCAGCACCGGCAACTCCATCGGCCGCGGCGCCCGCAATCCCGCCCAACCGGCCAGCGTATAGCGCACCGGATACTTCCCCTTCGCCTTCACCGCGCCGTTCACAATAATCAGCGGCAGACAATCCGTCCCCATCTCCGCCAGTGCCGCCGCCACCTGCGGATTCCCCGCAAACGCCGCCGGCTCCTGCGCCAGGTTGTGCCGCGTCACCTGCATCCCCTGTTCCGCCAGCCAGTCCAGATCCGCCGCAAACCGCGGCAGCACCGGGTTCGGCGCCGGCCCGCACACCCCCGTCGAACAGCACATCGCCGGGTCAAACACCTCCACCACCGACGGCTTCACCGCCCGCACAAACATGCTCGCCGCCTTCGCCCCGCCCACTTCGTACTCCCGCGTCGATTCCAGCGTGATCCCCGCAAACCCCGCCGCCGCCAGCTTTTCCCGGTACTCCCGCTCGCTCAACGCCCCGGCCACGCACCCCGCCCACAGTAGCGCGTCCTGGCGCAACTCCTCCGGCACATCCTCCCGCAACACCACATCGGAGACCGCGAACCGCCCGCCCGGCTTCAACACCCGGAAGGCCTCCCGCAGCACCCGGTCTTTATCCCCGGATAGGTTGATCACGCAGTTGGAGATCACCACGTCCACCGCCCCCTCCGGCAACGGAATGTTTTCAATCTCGCCCCTCAAAAACTCCACATTCTCCACGCCCGCCTTCTTCTGGTTCTCCCGCGCCAGCGCCAGCATGTCGTCGGTCATGTCCAGCCCGTAGGCCTTCCCGCTCGGCCCCACCCGCCGCGCCGACAGCAGGACATCAATCCCGCCACCGGACCCCAGGTCCAGCACCGTCTCCCCCGCTCCCAACTGCGCCAGCGCCGTCGGATTCCCGCACCCCAGCGATGCCGCCACCGCCGTCTCCGGCAACTCCCCCGCCTCCGTCGCGCTGTACAGCCCGTTCGTGATCGGATCCCCGCAACAGCTCTTCTTCTCCCCCGCCGCCACCCGCCGCGCCGCTTCTCCGTACTTCTCTTGAACGATTGCTTTGATATCCATATTTCGATCTTCGCAGAAATACAGAAAAAGGACAAGACAAAAATCGATACTTCCAGTAAGATGGAAATACAGATGCCGAAGAAAGCTCCCGTCTCCTCCGCCCGCTACGCCGGCATGTTCGCCGCCATGGGCACCGACGCCCGCCTCCGCATCGTCCGCCTCCTGCTCGCCGCCCACCCCGACGGTCTCATCGCCGGCGACATCCAGTCCGAACTCGCCATCCCCGCCTCCACCCTCTCCCACCACCTCGACAAGCTGAAAAGCGAAGACCTCGTCACTGTCGAACGCCAGGGTACTTTCCTCGTCTATCGCGCCAACACCGACACCCTTCGCGAACTCCTCGATTTCCTCTACGCCGAATGCTGTACCCGCACCAAGGCCGTTCCCTCCAATACCCTCGTCAGGATCGCCACCAAATGACCCACCTCCTCCCCGCCCTCCGCGGCTTCCTCGCCAAACGCATTCCCAACCCGGCCGACCGCGAAGATGCCGCCCAGGAGATCCTCCTCCGCGTCATCCAGTCCGCCCCCTCCCTCGCCGACGAAACCCGCTTCCACGCCTGGCTCTGGCAGATCGCCCGCAACGTCGTCGCCGATCACTACCGCCGCCACCCCCGCGCCTTCGTCCCTCTCGACGCCCTCGAACTCCCTTCGCCCGCCGCCGCCCCCAATGGCGTCGATGAAATCGTCCAATCCTGGCTCGCACCCATGGTCGACGCCCTCCCGGAACCCTACCGCGACGCCGTCCGCTGGAGCGAACTCGAAGGCCTCTCCCAGGCGGAGGTTGCCCAACGCCTCTCCCTCTCCCTCTCTGGCGCCAAGTCCCGCATCCAGCGCGGCCGCGCCAAACTCCGTGAAACCCTCACCTCCTGCTGCCATTTCGACTTTGACCCCGCGGGCCGCATCACCGCCTTTCGCAAACGCGCCCCCGCCTGCGCCACCTGCTGAAAATTCCCTGCGTCTTTTTTCAAAAGCCCCGTCTATGGGGGTGAAATCCAAGGAGCAATCACCCTCATGAACAACAACTCTTCTCTCCCGGTCGCCGTCATCGGCGCCGGTCCCGTCGGTCTCGCCGCCGCTGCCCATCTCCTCTCCCGCGGCCTCACCCCCGTCGTCCTCGAAGCCGGTTCCGGTGCCGCCCAACACCTCCGCCACTACGCCCACGTCCGCCTCTTCTCCTCCTGGCGCTACAACATCGATAAGGCCTCCTCGGCCCTTCTCGCCTCCCATGGCTGGCTCCCGCCGGACCTCGAAGAACTCCCCACCGCCGGCGATGTCGTCGAAAAGTACCTCGAACCCCTCGCCGCCGCCCTCCACCCCCACGTGCTCTATAACGCCCGCGTCACCGCCATCTCCCGCGCCGGCTTCGACAAGGTGAAAACCGCCGGCCGCGAACACAGCCCCTTCGTCCTCCGCTACCAGTCCCCCGCCGGCCACACCGCCGAACTCCTCGCCCGCGCCGTCATCGACGCCTCCGGTACCTGGTCCACTCCCA
The DNA here is from genome assembly GCA_964430625.1 of uncultured Solibacteraceae bacterium. Taxonomy (GTDB): domain Bacteria; phylum Acidobacteriota; class Terriglobia; order Bryobacterales; family Bryobacteraceae. Next base: position 14,940 of record CAYSFR010000025.1, on the reverse strand, counting down.
ACCCCCTCGGTGCCAACGGCCTTCCCGCCCCCGGCGAACCCGAGAATCAGGACCGAATCTTCTATGGCATCCCCGATGTCGATGGCGCCCTCCGCTCCCGCTACGCCGGCCGCCGTACCCTCGTCGTCGGCTCCGGACACTCCGCCGCCAATTCCCTCCTCGCCCTCGCCGCTCTCGCCGCCGAACACCCCAGCACCGAGGTCCTCTGGGCCCTCCGCGGCTCCGATACCTCCCGCGTCTTCGGTGGCGGTTCCGCCGACGCCCTCCCCGCCCGCGGCCAACTCGGCGCCGACCTCCGCCGCCTCCGCGATTCCGGTGCTCTCACCCTCCTCACCGGCTTCTTCCTCTCCCGCATCGAACGCGACGGCGATACCCTGACCATATCCGCCCGAAATCACCGCCTCGAACAGATCCACGAAATCGTCTGTGCCACCGGCCAGCGCCCTGACTACGCCATGTCCTCCGAACTCCGCCTCCAACTCGACCCCTGGCTCGAATCCTCCGCCGCCCTCGGCCCCCTCATCGATCCCAACGTCCACAGCTGCGGCACCGTCCGCCCCCATGGCCACCGCGAACTCGCCCACCCCGAACCCGGCTTCTACACCGCCGGTGTCAAGAGCTACGGCCGCGCCCCCACGTTCCTCCTCGCCACCGGCTTTGAGCAGGTCCGCTCCATCGCCGCAGCCCTCGCCGGCGACCTCGCCGCCGCCGACGATGTCCAGCTCGACCTCCCCCAAACCGGCGTCTGCTCCATCTCCCCCGCCCCCGCCGGCCAAACCGCCAAGGCATGTTGCCGCTGACCCCCGTCTCCGTCCTCTGCCTCACCCAGGTCATCTCCTGGGGGACTCTCTATTACGCCTTCTCCATCCTCCTGGGCCCCATTGCCGCTTCCCGCGGCTGGGGCCTCCCCGGCATCACCGGCGCCTTCTCCGTCTGCCTCCTTGCTTCGGGAATCGCAGCCTATCCCGCCGGACGCGCCCTCCAACGCCACGGCGGCCACACCGTCATGGCCGCCGGTTCCCTTCTCGCCGCCCTCGCCTTCACCGTCGTCGCCCTCGCCCCTTCGGTCCCCGTCTTCTACCTCGGCTGGGCCCTCGCCGGTGTCGCCATGTCCGCCACCCTCTATGACGCCGCCTTTTCCACCCTCGCCGCTCTCTACGATTCCGGCCTCAAACGCGCCGTCACCTCCGTCACCCTCGCCGGCGGCTTCGCCAGTACCGTCTTCTGGCCCCTCACCGAACGCCTCTCCGTCTGGATCGGCTGGCGCGAGACCCTCTTCCTCTACGCCGCCGTCCACCTCGCTCTCTGCCTGCCCCTCCACTACTTCGGCCTCCGCCGCCCCGCCCATGCCCCGCTCCCGCCCCTCGCCAACCCGCCTCCCTTCCGCATCACCCCCCGCTTCCTCACCCTCGCCGCCGCCTTCACCTGCAACGCCATCGTCTTTTCCGCCATCTCCGTCCACCTCGTCCCCCTCCTCCAGGACCACGGCGCCTCCCCCCAACGCGCCGCCTGGCTCGCCGCCGCCGCCGGCCCGCTCCAAGTCGCCGGCCGCTTCGTCGAGTTCACCTTCGGTGCCCGCTGGCGCACCATCCACACCGGCACCGTAGCCCTCGCCCTCCTCCTCCCCGCCCTCGCCTGCCTCCTTCCCGCCGGCGACTCCACCGCCCTCCTCCTCACCGCCGTCGGCCTCTACGGCATCTCCAACGGCGTCATGACCATCGTCCGCGGCGTCTCCATTGCCGAACTCTTCGGCCGCGAGAACTACGCCAAAGCCTCCGGCGCCCTCGCCGCGCCCATCACCCTCGCCCGCGCACTCGGCCCCACCCTCGCTTCCCTGCTCCTCGCCTACCCCTCCCGCTACACCGCCGTCCTGCTCGCCCTGCTCCTCTTCGCCGCCCTCTCTTTCGTCCTCTTCCTTACCGCGATGCGGCCACCCACCTCTGCCGCTTCCCATACGTAAGGCTCCGCCACACCCACTCCGCCGGCCCATACGCAAACCACCGCATCCATAGCCAGCTCCCCGCCATCTGCAACGCAAAGAACCCGGCGCACCAGATCAACCCCTGCAACGGATGCACCCGCCCATACAGCCCCCCGCCGTAGGAGTTCGCCACCGTCGTAAACACCAGCGACTGCAGCAGATAGTTGCTCAACGCCGTCCGCCCTACCGCCGCCAGCGGCGCCATCCACCCCCGCACTCCAATCAGCAGCACCACCGCCGCATACCCGTACGCCATCGCCGGCCGCGCCACAAACTCCCGCAACGCCCCCAACTGTACCCGCCACAGCGGCGCCTCCTCCAGCGGATGCAGATACCCCCAAACCAGATAGGCCGCCGTCACCGCCAGCCCCGCCGGCAGCCCCGCAAACGCCAGCCACCGCAACAGCTGCAAATGCTCCCGCGGCGCTTCCACAACCCGCCGCCGCGCCGCCCACAATCCCAGCAGAAACGACCCAAACAGCTCCGTCGCCCAGCCAATCTCAAACGTCGCCTGCCGCACATCCGTCATCAGCCGCAACTCCAGAATCTGCCGCCCCGTTCCCCGCGACATCGTCCGCATCTCGTCCATCATCCGCCGTATCCGCGCGTCGTTGGCCGTCTGCTCCCGCTTCACCTGCTCCTCGTTCTTCGTCGCCGCCCGAAAATGCTGAATCGTGTCCACCCCCAACTTCCCCGCCATCGGTACCGACGCCAGGCACAATGCCCAGATCAGCAGCGACTTGTTCTCAAAACTCCGGAATACCAGCAGCAGGAACCCCAGCAGCGCATAGACATGCAGCACATCCCCCCACCACACAAACAGAAAGTGCAGCAGCCCGATCACCAGCAGCACCTGCAGCCGCCGCTTGTAAATCGCGTCGAATCCCTCCACGCCCCGCTCCGCCGCCCGCATCAACTGCACCCCGAACCCCAGCCCGAACAGAAACGAAAACAGCGTATAGAACTTCCCCTGCGCAAACACATGCACAAACAGCAGCGCCAGCCGGTCGGCTTCTCTCGTCCACAACACGTTCTTTTCCCAGTCAAAGAACGCCGAAGACGGCCCCAGATACAGGGGCATGTTGATGAGGAAGATGCCGAAAACCGCCATCCCCCGCAGCACATCCATCGCCGCGATCCGCTCCTGCCGCGCCACCGGCGCCATTTCGCTCATGCGCCTATCCTAACCCGCTCCCTACGAAAGCAAGTAATCCAGATCTTCCTTCCGCAGCGTCGCCAGCGTCGCATTGTCCTCGGAAAGAATCGCCTCCGCCAGGTCCCGTTTGCTCTGCTGCAGCTCCAGAATCCGCTCTTCAATCGTCCCTTTGGCCACCAGCCGGTACGCAAACACCGGCCGCGTCTGCCCAATCCGGTGCGTCCGGTCGATCGCCTGCGCCTCCACCGCCGGATTCCACCATGGATCCAGCAGGTACACATAGTCGGCCGCCGTCAGATTCAAACCCGTCCCGCCCGCCTTCAAACTCAGCAAAAATACCGGACACGCCTCGTCCGCCTGGAAATGCTCCACCCTCTTCTGCCGGTCCGTCGTCGATCCGTCCAGGTACTCATACTTCAGCCCCGCCTCCTCCAGCCGCGGCTTCAGCAGTCCCAGCAAACTCGTGAACTGCGAAAACACCAGCGCCTTGTGCCCCTCTTCGGCAATCTCGGTCAACTGGTCGATCAGCACATCGAACTTCGCGCTCACCGGCTTGGCCGTCTCCTGCACCAGTTGCGGATGGCATGCAATCTGCCGCAGCCGCAGCAGCGCCTCCAGCACGTGCAGCTTCGATTTCGCCAGCCCTTCCTGCTCGATTCGCTTGTCCAGGTCTTTCTTCACCTTCAGCAGAATCGTGTTGTACAGCTTCCGCTGGTCCACATCCATCTCGCAGTAGAGCACCTGCTCGCTCCGCTCCGGCAGGTCGCTTGCCACCTGCTGCTTCGTCCGCCGCAGAATCAGCGGCCGCAACGACTTCCGCAGCCACTCCCGGCTCTCCGGCTCCATCGTCGTCCCCGCTTTAAAGAACGTCGACGCCCCCAGCAGCCCCGGATTCAAAAACTCGAACAGGCTCCACAATTCGCCCAGATGGTTCTCCACCGGCGTACCCGTCATCACCACCCGGTGCCGCCCGTTCAATATCCGTGTCGCCTTCGCCGAATCGCTCGCCGAATTCTTGATCGCCTGCGCCTCGTCCAGCACAATCGTCCCGAACTCGAAGTCTTTCAGCTCCACCACATCCCGCCGCAACGTCCCATACGTCGTCAGCGCCACGTCGTGCGCCAGAATCTCTTCCCGGCTTCGCGCCACGCCCGTGTAGTTCAACAGCTTTAGCTTCGGCGTGAACCGCGCCGCCTCCGCCTCCCAGTTGAACAGCAGCGACTTCGGCACCACCACCAGGTCCGGCGACAACTTCTCGCCCCGCGCCCGCCGCTCCCGGTGCGTCTCCAGCAGCGCCAGCATCTGGATCGTCTTCCCCACGCCCATATCATCGGCCAGACACCCGCCCAGCCCGATCGATTCCAGAAACAGCAGCCACGCCAGCCCCTCGCACTGGTACGGCCGCATCGTCCCCACAAATTGCACCGGCTGCGGCGCCGGCTTCAGCCCCTGAAATCCCCGCAGCCGCCCCCGCACTTTCTGAAATTCCGCATCCGTCTGGACGTCTTTCTTCTCCTCCAGCAACGCATCCAGCAGCGGCGCCTGCGGCAACCGCAGCCGGTACACCCCGTCCACCTCTTTGCCGAAGTTCGCCAGCGGCGCATACCGCTGAATCCACTCCTCCGGCAACAGCCCGATGCTCCCGTCCCCCAGCTTCACGTACCGCGACTTGTTCTGCATCGCCGCCATCAGCGCCGGCAGATTTGCCTCCAGCCCGTCAAAGTTCGCCGTCGCCTCCACATCAAACCAGTTGATCTGCGTCGACACCTTCACCTTCGTGAACGTGCTCGTCCGCACCGGCTTCCCCTCCGCCATCACTTCCCACTTGTCTTCCAGCAGCGCCCGCACCGCCGTCGCGAACCGGTGCAGCGCCAGGTTCCATACCCTCCGCCCGCTCGTCGGATCGTGCCCCGGCTGCAGACCCAACGCCCGCAGCATCGTCCGGCATCCCTCATGGAACGGCTGATCGAACACCACCATCTGCGAGGCGTCTTCCGCCATCGCAAAATGCACGTCGGAGTCCTGCGCCTCCGCCTCCCGCTCCCCGTCTTTGTACTGGAAGGTCAATACCCCTTCCGCCACCGCCCGGTGCGAATCGAACTTCAATCGCAGCCGCGGCACCGGCCTCCCCCGCAACTCCGCCGGTTTCAGCTCCTGCGGCAACTCCCACACCGGCCCCCGCCGCATGCTCGTCACCAGCCCGAAAAAGTGCGGCCAGTCGCTCCGCGGCACCAGCAACGGCTGACCCTGCATCGCCTGCCGGATCCACGCCCCGCTCGTCCGCGTCTCCAGTTCCGCCAGCGTGTTGTCGAACAACACCACCCGGAAGTCCAGAAACGCCGCTTTCTTAATCGGCACGGTCTTCTCGCCGTCCATCAACTCCAGCGCGCCCTCCACCCACTCCGGCGTCTTCACCGTCGTCCGCAGCTTCAACTGCCACTTGTTCGCGCTCCACTGCACCGGCCGCCAATGCTCTTTCGCGAACGAGGGGCCCATGAACAGCCGCCCCGTCTTCGCCATCCGCTCGGCCAGCGCAGGCAGCCGCGGACCCGTCAGAAAAATCGTCGATTTCAACAGATCGTTCAGGTAATACGTGCTCCACGCCGCATGGTCCGGCAACACCAGCAGCAGTTCGCTCAGCACCGCCTGATCGTCCGGGTCCGGCAGCCGCTCAATATCGGCCCGCCGGATCTTCGCCGGCTTCGGTACCGACATCTCCCCGCTCTTCTTCCGCTCCCGGTAGAAGATCTCAATCTCCATCGCGTGATGCACCGCCGAAGGCGGCGCGCTCAGCCGGTAGATCAACTGCTCCCCAAACCGCGAATCGTCCCCGAACCGCGGCTCCGGATCTTCTTCCGATATCGCCGCTTCCACCACGTTCTGCCAGTTCGCCCGCAGCGTCGGCGCCGAACGCGGCGACAGCGTCAGCATCGACTGCGGATCCTGCCGCCGCGCCATCTCGTCCACCGCCAGCAGCAGCGCGTAAAGATGTTTACACGCCCCCGTGTCTTCGTAGTACGGACACTCGCACAGCAAATCGCCCTGGTAAATCGCGACCTCGTAGTCCTTCTCCCCATGCGCGACGGATGCAAACCCGGTCTCTTCCACCGACACCGGATCCAACAGCCCATCGGCCAGCAACTGCCGCCCCCGCTCTTTAATGTGGGGTGGAAACAGCCGTCCGTACTCGCGTAAAACCGTCTCGGGGCGCAATCTCATAATGCTTACAGAAAACGCGCGAGACGCTCCATGGCTTTCTCTAGAATCGGCCGCTCCACCGCGTAACAGATCCGCACATTCCCCTCGCCGCCAGCCCCGAATGCCACTCCCGGCGCCAATCCCACCTGCGTCTCCAATAGCAGCCGCTTACAGAAGTCGAACGAATCGCTCAACCCCTCCACCCGCGGAAACAGGTAGAACGCTCCCTCCGGCTCCGGTACCGTCACGCCCTTCATTCCCCGCAGCGCCCCCAGACAGTAGTCCCGGTTCTCCTTCAACATCCCAATCAGCTCACCCACCGCCTCGTCCCCGTCATCGAGCGCCGTCTCCCCCGTCTTCTGCACAAACGACGGCGCGCAACTGATGATGAACTCGTTCAGCTGCGCCGCCCGCTGCGCCAGGTCCCCCCGCGCCACCAGCCACCCCAGCCGCCACCCCGTCATACACCAGGCCTTCGAAAAACTCTGCGCCACCAGCACCGCGTCGTTTCGCGTCGCCAATTGCAGGATCGACGGCACCACCGCCCGCCCGTCATACACCAGCCGTTCGTAAACCTCATCGGCCAGCAGCCACAACTTATGCTTCCGCGCAAACTCCAGCAACTGCCGCTGCTCCTCCACCGTCGCCACCCACCCCAGCGGGTTCGACGGCGAGGTGTAGATCAACAGCCGCGTCCGCGGCGTGATCGCCGCCTCCAATTGCGCAATATCGACCGTATACCGGTTCCCCTGCAACGGCTGCGCTATCTCAATCGGGTTCGCCCCGTACATCTTCAGAATGGAACACGCGTTCGGCCATGCCGGCGTCAGCACCAGCGCGTCGTCGCCCGGGTTGATCGTGCATCGCAGCCCCACATGCAGCGCCTGCACCCCGGAATTGGTGACCACAATCTCCCGCTCCGGATCCAGCTTCACCCCTTGGTGCCGCTCGTAATACCGCCCCAGTGCCTCCCGCGTCGATAGTAACCCCGCGTTCGGCGTGTAGTAGGTGAACCCGTCCTTCATCGCCCGCTCCGCCGCCTGCTTCAAAAATCCCGGCGTCGGCAGATTGGACTCCCCGAAATACAGCTTCATCACCCCGTCCATCGTCATCGCAAGCTCCGCCAACTCCCGGATACGGGAGTACGGCACGGAGCGCGCGGATTCGGCGACGGCGATCGGCATTCCGGCTACCGCTACCCCCGTTCCGGGTTTTCCCGCAACAGCGCTTCCACCTGCACCAGTTCGGTCGGATAGTTGCCCGTGTAGCACGCATAGCAGAAGTCCCGGTTCTCGTCCGATACCGCCCGGCTCAACCCGCCTAGCGACAGGTAGCCCAGCGAATCGGCCTCAATGAACTTCCGGATCTCGTCGATCGTCGAATTGGCGGCAATCAGCTGCTGCTTGGTCGGCGTATCCACGCCATAAAAGCACGGTGACACCGTCGGCGGACACGAAATGCGCATATGCACCTCCCGCGCCCCGGCCTGCCGCACCATGCGCACAATCTTCCGCGACGTCGTTCCCCGCACAATCGAATCGTCCACCAACACCACCCGCTTGCCTTCCAGCAAATGGCGTACCGGATTCAACTTCAGCTTCACGCCGAAGTCGCGAATCGCCTGCGACGGTTCAATAAAGGTGCGCCCCACATAATGGTTGCGGATCAGCGCCTGGCGGAACGGCACGCCGCTCTCCGCCGAAAAACCCAGCGCCGCCGCCACGCCCGAATCCGGAACCGGCACAATCACGTCGGCGTCCACCGGCTGTTCCCGCGCCAGCAGCCGTCCCATCCATTCCCGCGTCTGCTGCACCGGCCGCCCGAAAACAATCGAATCCGGCCGCGAAAAGTAGACGTGCTCAAATGCGCAGTGCGCCAGCGGGCGCTTCGGCGCGTAACGCTCCCGCGTCACCCCCGACGGCCCCACCGTCACCATCTCGCCCGGCTCCACGTCGTTCAAATACACCGCGTTGATCAGGTCGAAGGCGCACGTCTCGCTCGCGAACACATACCCGATCCGGTGCTCGCTCAGTTCCATCTGCCCCATCGCCAGCGGCCGGAACCCGTGCGGATCCCGCGCCACAATCAGCTGATCGGCCGCCAGAAACACCAGCGAAAACGCCCCTTCCAGCTGCAACAGCGCTTCCCGCAATGCCCCCGCCATCGTCCGCTCCCGGCTCCGCGCCACCAGGTGCAGAATCACCTCCGTGTCGCTCGTCGCCTGGAAAATGGACCCGTCGGCTTCCAACTCCCGCCGCAACTCCGCCGCGTTCGTGATGTTCCCGTTGTGCGCTACCGCAATCGGGCCTTTATTACAGGTGACGCTGAACGGCTGCGCGTTCAACATCTTCGAATCGCCCGTCGTCGAATACCGCGTATGACCGATCGCCATATGCCCCGGCAGCGATGCCAGCACTTCCGGCGTGAAAATCTCCGCCACGTGCCCCATCGCCTTCCGGCAATTCACGCTCCGGCCGTTCCCGCACGCAATCCCGGCGGACTCCTGCCCCCGGTGCTGCAGCGCGTACAGCCCCAGATAGGTTACGTTCGAGGCCTCCGGATGCCCGTAGATCGCGAAGACTCCGCACTCTTCATGTAGCTTGTCAAAATGCAAATCATCGGCTTCATGCATGTAGCATCCTCTCCAGCGAATTCGCCCACGGTTCCCGCAACTCCGCAATCGTTGCGTCAATCAGCCCGGCAATTTCCAGCTTGCCCCCCCCGGTCGTGCCCAGGACGAGCGTTTCCACCTGATACTCATCGGCAATCGCGCGTACTTCCTCCAGGGAGGAGGTCGCCACCAGAATCCGCGACGGCGCTTCCTGGAACAACTGCATCTCCGCCCGCTCGGCCGCCGGCAACGTCACCGCCGCCCCAACTCCGCCAAAACAGGACTCCGCCAGCGCTACCGCCAGGCCCCCGTCCGACAAATCGTGCGCCGACTCGGCCAGCCCCGCGCGGACAATCTTCCGCACCGCGCCCTGCACCCGCTTCTCATAGTCCATGTCGAGCGCCGGCGGCAGGCCCCACGGCCCGCCCACAATCACATTGGCGTACTGCGTCGAACCAAACCGCGTCACGTCTCCGTCCCGCAGCCCGCCCAACAGCACAATGGTCTTCCCTTCGGACTGGAACTCCACCGGCGCCGGCTTCTGATTCTTCAATACGCCAACAATTCCCATCACCGGCGTCGGGTGAATCCCCTCGCCCAGCGTCTCGTTATACAGGCTCACGTTCCCGCCCGTAATCGGCGTCTCAAAGTGCAGACACGCCTCCGCCATCCCTTCGATCGCCTCCACCAGTTGCGCCATGATCTCCGGCTTCTGCGGATTCCCGAAGTTCAGGTTGTTGGTGGCCGCCAGCGGCTCGGCGCCAACCGTCGAGATGTTCCGGCAAGCCTCGGCAACAGCCAGCTTCGCCCCTTCTCTCGGATCCAGCGAACAGTACCGGCCGTTGCCGTCCAGCGACATCGCCACCGCCGTATCGGTGCCCTTAATCCGCACCACCGCCGCGTCCCCGCCCGGACCCGCCGTCGTGTTCGTCCGGACCATGTAGTCGTACTGCTCGTAAATCCACTTTTTGCTGCAGATATCGCCCGAGGCCAGCAGCCGCTGCAGATCGCCCTTCAGGTCAGTGGAACCAAAGGCGGGCGCCTCCATCGGAGCCTTCCGCGCCGGCTTGGTGTAGGGACGCGAATACAGCGGAGCTTCATCGGCCAGCTCCCGGTTCGGTATGTGCGCCACAATTTCGCCGTGGTTCTTCACCACCAGCATCCCGGTATCGGTGACAACCCCGATCTCGGCCGCGTCCAATCCCCACTTCTCGAAGACGTCGAATACTTCCTGCTCCCGGCCCTTGATCGCCACCAGCAGCATCCGCTCCTGGCTCTCGGAAAGCATAATTTCGTACGGGGTCATCCCCGTTTCCCGCTGCGGAACCAGCGCCAGGTCGATCTCGATCCCCGTCCCCGCCCGGCTTCCCATCTCGCAGGTGGAGCAGGTCAAGCCCGCCGCCCCCATGTCCTGAATCCCAACTACCGCCCCCGTCTGCATCACTTCCAGACAGGCTTCCAGCAGCAGCTTTTCCAGGAACGGATCGCCCATCTGCACGTTCGGCCGCTTCTGCTTGCTTTCCTCGGTAAATTCATCGGAGGCCATCGTCGCTCCGTGAATCCCGTCCCGGCCCGTCTTGGCGCCGACATAGATCACCGGGTTCCCCACGCCATGCGCCTGACCCAGGAAGATCTTTTCTTTCTCAATCACGCCCAGCGCAAATACGTTCACCAGCGGGTTGCCGGCGTAGGACTTGTCGAAAACGCACTCCCCGCCCACCGTCGGTACCCCGAAACAGTTGCCGTAGTGCGAAATCCCGCTCACCACGCCTTCCACAATCCGCCGGTTCCGCGCCCCGGTCTGCGCGTCGTCCAGCGGTCCGAACCGCAGCGAATCCATCACCGCGATCGGCCGCGCGCCCATCGTGAAAATGTCGCGCAGAATCCCGCCCACGCCCGTCGCCGCGCCCTGGAACGGTTCGATAAAGGAGGGATGATTGTGGCTCTCAATCTTGAAGGCCACCCCCAGTCCGTCGCCGATATCGATAATGCCGGCGTTCTCGCCCGGCCCCAGCAGAACGTACTTGCTGCGCGTCGGCAGCTTCTTCAGATGGACGCGCGAGCTCTTATAAGAGCAATGCTCGCTCCACATCACGCTGAAGATCCCGAGCTCGGTCAGGTTCGGCTCGCGGCCCAAAATGGAGAGAATCTTGCTGTACTCATCCGCGGTCACATTGTGCGCGGTGAGTATTTCCGGGGTAATAGTGGCCATGGGTTATTTAGCGGCGAATGCCGAAACCATCGACCGGAACACAAGCAACCCATCCGTCGACCCCATCAGGGCGTCGGTGGCGCGTTCCGGGTGAGGCATCATGCCAAGCACGTTGCGTTCTTTGTTACAGATGCCCGCAATATCGCGCAGCGAGCCATTCGGGTTGGAAACATAGCGGAACACCACCCGGTCTTCCGCTTCCAGTTCGTCGAGCGTGGCCTCGTCGGCCGTATACCGCCCTTCGCCGTGGGCGATGGGGTAGGTGACAATCTGCCCCTTCGTGCCCTGGTTGGTAAACGGCGTGTTGGCCGTCTCCACCCGCAGCTCCACCGGCCGGCAGATGTAACGCAAATTGGTATTCCGTACGAGTGCTCCGGGCAGCAACCCGCTTTCGGTGAGGATCTGGAAGCCATTGCAGATGCCGATGACGAGTCCCCCGCGGGCGGCAAAGCTTTTCACCGCTCCGATGATGGGAGAAAACTTCGCAATCGCCCCGCACCGCAGGTAATCGCCGTAGGAAAAGCCGCCGGGCAGGATCACCGCGTCGATATCGGAGGGAATCACGGCATCGCGGTGCCACAGCATCGCGGCCTGCTCTCCAAGATTAGCCGTAACACTGAACTGCGCATCGTGATCGCAGTTGGAACCGGGAAAGACAACTACGCCAAATTTCACTTTCCTTCAGGGTACCATCCCCGCTCGCCTCTTCGTGAAAACGAACGTGCCAAAACAGTGCGGCGCGGTCGTCTCTCCCTGCTCGATCAGGTCGAAGAACCCGAAGTACGGATCGGCCGCATCCGCCACCCGGGTCGCAAACTCCGCCGGCCAGTCCAAGCAGTACCGCACGTAATCCCGGAAAAACTGACGGAAATAGCCCTTTCTCGCCTGTTGGTTCTCCGCCGCCGACATCGTGAACCGCCAGTTCGGGTAGTGCGTCAGCTCTAGGTCCACCTCCCGCCCGTGAAGTACGCCAGCCCACCCCGTTCTACCTCGGTTCTCTGCTCACGAATCTGCACTTCCAGAATCTTCCCCTGGAAGCCCATCCTCCTGCGGCCCTCGCAGTAGGGCCCATCACAGATCAGCAGCCCTCCCGGCGCAAGCGCATTCGTACACCCCGCCAAGAATCCCGGGACATCGCCCCAACGGGGCAACACACTCCGCAGCACGATCAGCCCTGCATCCCCGCTGGGAAGCGCCCCTACATTCTCTGCCCCCAACACCCCGAAATCCACCCGCCCCGCCTTCGCTTCCACCTGTTCCAACTTCCCTCCGCACCAGCCAGCAGGACGCTCGGTGATCAGCAGGTGTTCCAAGCCTTCCTGCATCGCCAGCCCCCAACAGAGATCCGCAGGGTATTGCCGGAGTACGTCGCCCTCGTTGTTCTGGTACCAGTAGAGCTCAAAGCCGGTGCAACTCCTGGCCTATTGGTTCCCAATTCCAATGTCCCCGACCAGCAGGAGACAGGTGGCCCGGCCTGGCGAGATTTCAGTGCACTCTCTGTCAGTTCGCAGGACAAAACGGTTTGGCCCGGCATTGAGCGACGCTACGACTTCCATCGCATCCGAACCCGAAACGAAGAAGTCCTTCGCAATCAAAGCCGCCGGCTCCAATTCTTTGCCCTCTTTGGCCAAGGAAACTCGGCGAGCGCCGCCGTTCGTCCCCAATTCGAAGCGCAGTTTCACCTGACCTGGCCCGCCAGCTGTCACCAGAAATTCTGTCTCTTTCTGGAGCCACCGCACCTTAAGCGGGCGCCCCTGGAAGGTGATGGCCTCCTGGGACCATACGCTGCTTCCGAAAGTGATAACCGGCCCGCTGCCTGGCCGTTGATCCACAAGGCGAGGCACCACCGCAGGCACCGCCGCCGGCGGATAAGTTGCGACCGTTGCAGCCCCAGCTCCCAGGCCGATGTAACCAGCTCGGCCCCATATTTTCACCCGTGCCAGGTTTGGCCGTTCGTCAAAGGTACATACCCCGGGCTCATCCCAACATTGCGGTCCCTCGACAGGCTTGCGCACCAAGAGACCGCGCTTCGTCTTGTATTCTTGCGTCGCCGAAACAGGCGGATTGCGCCAGGCCGGCTCATGCGTGCCAGTGCGCTCTATTCCAATTGCGTGTAGCGCCCAGCCCAATCCCACCGCAGCAATTGCTCCCAGCACTGCGAACTTCCATCCTTGTCGCCCGCTACGCGCATCAAAGCCAGCCAAGCCGCCGAATAACACTCCTGGTGCGCTGATCAGAAATCCAATTCCAAACCGCGGGTCGGGCGCCTGGTAGAACCACCACACCAAGCCCAAAAGACACACCGCAAGCGCTCCGAGCCAAGCCCGACGCCCGCAGACCACCACATCTTGTGTCTCGTTTTCCCTACCGCGGAACACCGGCCACCGGAACAGCAACACCAAGACCGCTCCCGCGGCCGCTGTCCAAAGAAGATCGAACAGCACCAGCCGGTACGGCAACATCTTCGAAGTCCAGATCGGCACCCAATCCAGGCCCGGAATCGGCACCTCCGGATTCATTCCGGGTGCTCGAGCCCATGCCCGAATGGCCGTTCCGGCTTTTTCCGCTTCCACCGGATCCACCGTCCACGGCAGGAAGGTCAGACAGGAGATCCCGGCCGGGAAGGCGAAACATCCCGAGGTCACAATCCCTAACATGATCCAAGTCGCGGCCACCAGTCCCACAAACACCGCAGCACTGTATATATGCACCTTTTCCCAACCGTCGCCACGAGTCTTCACGAGAAGCCATCCCGCCGGAAGCAGGAGGAGGATGGGACTCTGTGAGAGCTTCAGGGACGCGCCGAGAACGACACATATGCTGAGGACCCACAACATCATTTCAGGTGATTCTCTCTCCGCTGCGGCTTCCGCGAGCGATAGCAGCGCGACGAACGCCCAGCAGCACATGATCGCTCCGGGAATATCCCCATTAGGGCCGTGCGAATACCATTCGAACAGGAGTTTGTAGGCGTTAGCGAGCCAAGCACACAACACAAAGGCCGCTACGTGGCTACTCACCGCCCGCTTTCCACTCCGCCAGAAGCTTTCGATCTTTTCCAGACAATACGCAGCAAAAAGTAGGAACATGGCGCCGGGCAAGACGAAGGCACCATCCAGCCCAAAGGGCCCACCACGGAAGACCGCCGAAAGCACAATCATCGCCGAGTTGAACCCAAACCGCTCGTGGATGTTGGCGATACCAAACGCAACAGGCTCGCTCTCCACGTGGCGCAGAACCTGAAGGTAATACAGCCCGGTATCGTAGTTCAACGGGATCGTGACACTCCCGATGGCGACAACACAAAGCACCACTCCCAAGATTCCACAGACCTTCGCACTCGGCCACCGCCCCCGGTCCCAAACCAGCGCCATCAATCCGCCAGCCCATCCCACGGCCAGCACTGCAGTATCCACGAATCCTGCTAACGGTGCAAAAAAGGTTGAGAAACCACCGAACACGTAAATAGCCGCCAATCCGATCGGAGCGACTTCCGTGACTCGGTACTCCATCGACTTTCCCCGGAATACCACGCGGATTGTTGCCAATGCCCAACCAATGATACAGAAGAGGATGCCCGCCAATCGCAGGCCTATTTCCAGGGAAGCGACGTTAAACATGAACTATCATGATACTCCCGGCTTCTTGTGGCACGTCGCTTGCGCAACGGACCCGCGCGTGGCATACTAAAAGTTCCGCTCTTGAGCGGGAGTAACTCAGCTGGTAGAGTGCAACCTTGCCAAGGTTGATGTCGCGGGTTCGAATCCCGTCTCCCGCTCCAT
>CAYSFR010000024.1:0-143187 GCA_964430625.1 uncultured Solibacteraceae bacterium | reverse complement strand
CTCTGCTCTTTAATTAGTCGAACCGAGTTTGTCTCACCTATGTTGGCACGGAGGGTGAACGTGATTTGACAAATGCCTCTAAGCCGATCTTTCGTCTCCTTGAAAGTGACGCTTTGAAAGTCTCCTGATTCATAGCTGGCCAGTTTTGCAAGATTCACATCCTTGAATACAAGCGTCCAATGCTCTTGGCGCAGTCTCTCCTTGAGTATTAACTCAATGCTTGACCACACATGGAGGAGAGCATACTTCAGATCGTGCTTTTGATCGTCTCTTTCCTGTGGGTCAGTCTCTTCCTTTTCAGTGGCAGAGGACAGATGGGTCAGCGCAGAGAGGAGAAAATCCAACCCGTTTTCAAGCAAAGAAAAACTGAATTCATGCGACATGCTAACCGTATCTTACAATACGATAAGCTCTCTCGATTCGTAACCGCTAGACTTAACCAGCATCAATTCCGAGACGCAAGCACGAGCCATGGCCGTCAACAAAGCGGAGACGCCATCGATTCGTGCGCTCTTCTTGTTGGTGTTCGGCTTGACCAGTTTCACGAGTCCGTAGGAAGTCTGTTGGATCGAAGCGCTGTCTACGCAGAAGCGCATGATCGGATGACCTTCATGCCTTCATGCCGAGTCGTCCGGTCGAAGACTCGCTTTTCGAGAACTTTAGCCGCTAAGGATAGGAACTTTGGATAGGGGCCGCAGCGGTGAATCACTTCGGCCTTATATAGTCCATTGATCGTCTCGGCCAGTGCGTTGTCAAAGGAATCCCCGACGCTGCCGACGGAGGGCTCGATGCCAGCCTCGGACAGACGGTCGGCGTACTTGAACGAGACGTACTGGGCTTCCCCGATTTGAGTGATGAACGAGTTTGCAATCACCTGCGGGCCGGCGCTCATGTACGGCTTCTTCCAACGCATTGAGAACAAACCCGGCATGCGCGGTTCGGCTCACCCGCCAGCCGACGATCCGCCTGGCAAAGGGATTTATGATGAAAGCCACATAGATGAAGCCCGCCCAAGTGGGCACACCTCGGGGACACCTCGATCCGGCCAATGGGGAACACCAGTAATCCGGCCAATGATCGACCGCCGATTTCACTCGCTAAACTCTCTAAATGATCGCGCATTAACCAGGACCTTGAGCTTGGGGACTCTGTCCCCAAACCCCTGGGATTTAACGCTTTAGGGCCAGAATGCCAACGGCTCGGTCGAACTGACCTGGATGCCAGTGATCATGCAATTCAATGTTCCGCCATGACCGCCTTCCGTTGGCTGGTTTTGAGGTGTCCCCCATTCGCCGCTTTTCAGGTGTCCCCTGAGGGGCACATAGGTGAAATCGGCCATCCGAACCGCCCGGCTTCGGACTTCCGGCGAAAACTTCCGGACCGGGGTCTCTTTGCTCATTGCTCCACCTGCTCAGATTCTGGAGCCTCCAGCGTTCCCGACACGGTTCAGCTTGTTACGCGGACAACCTCAGCAATCCTTAGGCTTCGTGCAGTGCTTCCAGAGCCAATGATTCCAGCCAGTTAGCCGTGATAAACTGTGGCACGATTCCTACCTCGCGAGGTGCTCGTGCCCAAAGTTGAACTGTCAGTGGTTCTAGACGAAGATCTTAGAGAAATGTTAAGGAAGATGGGGTTCCTCGAACGGATTGAGGCGCAGCAGATCTTCTGCTGCCGGTGCGGACGCACTGTGACGCTTCGTAACCTTCAATTCGTTCTGCCGCTCAAGGTTGGTGAGGCGAACTTCGTGTGTGATATTCCGGAGTGCGTTGACTCGTCTTTATCAGGGAATTCGTCGGTTTCACGGTCATGAATCCTGAATTGCTGAAATTGCTTGTCCCGTACCTGGGAGTCTCGCTAGTTTCCGTCGTTCTCGGTGCGCTATTCCTGACGCTGTACCCGAATGCAAAGACAGTCTTTGGCGATTTGTTGAAGACTTTGGGTTGGGTGGGGAAGTGGCTCCGTCGAGCTTCTGTCAGCAGCGAGATTGAGGGAAGCCTTTCACTCTTTGCTCGAAAATACAATGGGGAGTTAACGAACCCCTTCCTCCCCGAATGTGAAATCAAGTGGGTGACCGATGAGAATGTTGAGGCCTACTGGAACAGCGGGAAACTGATTGTAAAGGTCAGTTTTGGCGAAGATCACGATAAGAATTTTTTGGCTGCGGCGACGTCCTTTGTAAGGACCGGCCTCCTGCCTCGGGCCAAGAGCTACATGTCGAGGGTGACCGTCGAGGCACTGAATTTATTTCTCACCAAGACAATTCTTAGCGATAGTCGCCGGACAGCTCTGACGCAGTTCAATGATGCCTTTCGCGGCGTCGATGCCGACTGCCGTGAAGTCTACTATAAACTAGAAGAAATCGACTCGAAGCGCCTACTTCGGCGAGTATTGTTGCAAGAGTACTACTTCTTTGGTGAGGCCGTCGGCGACTTGTCGCCTCGCAACGAACACTCCTCAGAGGCAGACGGATTCTTAAATTGGCTTTTCGGTCTTGCCAGCCGGGAAGCGGACGATGCTTCTCAGCTTTCATATCGTGGAGAATACATACGGGTTGGCGTCATTCTCGTTGCAAGGGAAGACACCTTCCGACAGCACGGGGTGGGTCCGTATATACGGCGAGCAAACACGTATGCTTCGGAGGGCTTTCAGACGATCTATCTCCTTTCACGGGGTACGCCCCGTTCAGCGGTGACCAAGGCGATCGCCCGGAACCTTGTTTCCACGGGAAACTTCACGGAATTGACAGACCTTCCGGACCTGATCGTCAAATCTCGTGACGTGCCAGAGATTGTCACGATCATTCCGCTCAGAGCCGATCTTGTCGGCATTGCCCAATCAGCATGGGAAAGGTTTCGAGCGGCTGGAAAAGACGAGGAATTTACTGTAGTCATCGAAAGCGTTACCGAGGGGAGCGTGCTTGTTAATGCATTTGGCGTTCGGGCAGAGATGCCATTGGAAGATCTTTCCGCGCTCCAGATTACTGACGCTCGCAAGTACTTTAGTCGCTTTCAAGAGCTGCAGGTTCGCCTGCTCGAAGCTAGCGAAGAAGGGAACACCCTTCGTTTTTCGAATCGCGACTCCGCTACCGACCCTAAGAGAGTGATCGATAGCCTTCAGGGCGCTTTCGAAACTGGTGCAGAGGCTGAGGTTATCGGCTACCGCGATATTGATGGCTTCGAAATCGGATTGTATGTCAAACTCTCAGCTGGGATCGCGAATGGCTACATTCCTCGTTCTGGAGCGACGTACAGTCGATTCATTCCTTTATCGGAGAAATTTGAAAGGGGCTCACATATACGAGCCAAGGTCTTGGAGTTCCAACCTGCCTACAATTCCTTCCTTTGCGAGGTAGCTGACAGGCACGATCCCTGGGTAGATTACCGGAAGTATACGATTGGGAACAACTATCCCGCAGTTCTGCGCCAGACTGCGGAGCAGCGCCTGGTGTATGAGATTGAAGAAGGATTAGATGGAGTCGTCTTCGTAGACGAAGTTGATTGGAAACCGCTACACGAAAACCTCGATGCGATTAAGCAAAAGACGCTCGGAGAGCCGGCAACAGTTCAAATACTTGGGATAAATCCGGACGCCCGTCAACTTCGACTAAGCCTAAAGAGGGTCCAGGAAAGCCCGTCCCACACATATTTTAGGTCAAACAAGGGCGCAATCGCAGAAGTCGAAGTAATTGAACTTCTTCCGAGAGGAGCGCATGTCCGCATCCTAGGGGATGGCCATGCTGCTTGGCTCCCGGTTGGCGAACTATCGTGGTTGTTCTGCAACGATCCGTCTCTGCTCCTCTCGGTGAGCCAAATAGTCGCCGCAAAGGTCATCGACTATAAACCTGCGGATGATCGACTCTTCGTGAGTGTCAGGCAGATACATGTCAACGAATACGAAGAGATTGAGCGCATGGCCTCAGTCGGTGATGTGTTCCAAGCAAGTGTCATTCACCGCATCGGCGCATCGGTTTCCGTCAATCTCATGGCTGCGGATGGACGCGCCTGTGCTGGGTACGTGCACAAGGCGGAAGTGACCAACCTTGCGTTTGTAAACGATAATGAGCTCACGAACTTCCTGCCCGTGGGCGAATCATTTCCGGTTGTGGTCAAAAAATTTGACGATAGGCATAGAATCATTGAGGTGAGCCGGAAGGAATACCTGCGTAAAGCGCTCGAAAGTTTAGAATACGGGGAAGTTTTTCCCGTTCGAATTGCGCACGTATCCCCAAACCGTACTATTGCGACTGGCGTGGCCCTTGAGGGGCGTTTAGTTAACCCCGGTCGACGGAGCATCGGAGAAATGGTGAATGTCGTGATCGCACGACTAGGCAAGGACCCGAGGGATGTAGAGTTGACACTCGGGCAGTAAGTATCAGCCTCTCCAGAACTGAATGAGTGCGAATTCTGCGTTTACCTCAATTCAGTCTTTTGTAGTCGGGGTTCTCCAGGAGAGTCCTGGCGTCCGGCGTGGTCGACGATATGATGAAGTACATGCCGACGGCTATCCGCACGGACGTCCAAGTCGGCGTTTACGGGATTCCACCCTAACAGTCACTCCCCGGTAGGCTCTGATTTCGGTGAGCGGTAAGCATCCGATCCGTACGCGTCCGGTGGCGACCCGCATTGACTCGCGCAGCAGAAGCTGCAGACGAAAAAAAGATGTCCACAAACCGTTATGTGGACACATCGCCGAAGAGATTGAGTCTCACTCGGCCGCTGCCGGCTCAGATGCTGTCAACGATACTTTCCACGGCAGCCGCTCATCAACGCGATTGATCAGCGATGCGTGTGACCCCCGAGGACATGGAATACCCTCCACGTGCAGATCGATACGATCCAGCAACGGCCCGCTGATCTTCCCCAGGTATCTCTGGATAATTGCCCCCGTGCACCGGCACTCAGGACCCGCAACTGGTGCGCCTTGGCACCCAGGCGGAGCGATATCTCAAAGAGGACCCCGTCACGGCGCTGATCAAGCTCCGCCAGTATGGCGAGGCACTGGCGCAGACTGTGGCGGCGAAGGCCAGGAATGCGAGACTTGCTGATATGACAATGATCGCTACATTCGTATCCGATGAGGTGGTCGTACAGGTGGTGGATCGCCGCCTTACTGCAGGTGGGAAGCTGTATGCCGAGCAAGCCAACAAGGCCCTTTGCGTGGGCTCCTGTGACGCCGCATTTTCCATCGCGTACACAGGCCTCGTGATGCGGCCGGACCGGACCGACGTGTGGCTGACCGAGTACCTCGTCACGCCTGGGATCTTGCAACTTCCGCTCCCCAAATTGCTCGAAAGCATGGCGTCCGCTCTCTCCAAGGAATTCAACCGTTTCGCGCAATTCCCACCAGACCAACGACGGCTCACACTGGCCATCGGCGGATTCTGCATCAGGGGTCCGTTCATGGCCATGATTACAAATCACGAGGACAAGAATGGCGCAGCGCTTCCAAGTCCAACGCCGGATTTCACCCCACACCTTTTACTTCGCAACGGCAAGAAGATGCACCGCCTCGATTTCATGATCCACGGGACGGAAGCTGCGCTGAACGAAGACCTTAGGGTTGCCATCGACAAGCTGCGTCCACGCCTCTTTGGCAAACCAGGAATTCGCATCGCCAATGCGCTCGTAGCTGTCATCCGCCGAGCAGCACAGCATCCTACCTACGGAAACTTCATCGGCCCTGATTGCGTGGCAGCCATACACACAGCAGGATCACCGGAGATCCAATGCGAGGATTACCCTGTCGGGCAAGCACACAAGGTGCACCTGCCACATTTCATCACTCCGAACATGGCATTCAAACACGTTAGCTTCCAGTACCTCAAGGAATGAACCTAGGCGGCCAGCCACCACCCCTGGCGCGATTAGGGACTCCTCTTTTCTTGATTCTATAGCCTCTATTCGTCTTCGACTTTGCCACATCTTACGCATTCCTAATAACTTATGAATGTCGAAACTCCTGTCCAATCAAACATGCTGCTGAAAGCTGAAGAACCACGCCTTCCCGGTTTCCAGTAGCGACTTTCATCGCATCGCTCGCAGTAGGCATACCTATGCCCGCAATCCACTTCTCCTGTACCGTTGCACCTCTCGCAATCGACTTTTAGGGGATCAACTGCCCGAGTCGGCGCCGACCGTCCACACCCAGTGCAGAACTCACCATATTGTGTCTCATCGCAATGCTCCCATGGCGTGTCTGGTTCTGGAGGTTGTCGAGTTTATGACCTTCGCCGTAGCAAGATGAGCAAGTGGTTTTGACGCCGCAATCGGCACAATAGTGACTCGGCATGAGTATCCTCGTGATTCTTCACTCTTTAAACTGAATCTTACACGTAGACCAAAACCGGGACAAAGGGGGTTGCGGACCCCTCGGGTTTTTGCCATACAATGTCGGTAGAAGGGGGGGCGGTCGGCTATGGACGCAACGACAGTGTCGGTCCTAGGGGGCGTTGTGAGCGCCGTCGGCGCACTCATAGGTTGGCGAAAGCTCCACCTCGACAAGCGAAAGCTGGAGCTCGACGAGATCGCTGACGCGTACAAGCACGCCGACCGCGTGCGCGAAGAAGCAGAACGCCAGCGACAGGAAGAGAAGGAAAGAGCAGCAGAGGAAGAGAAGCGAGTAGCGGCCATCCTGCAGCGCTCCGGCCTATTCGCGCCAACACCCATACAGACGAGAACTGTGGCCGAAACGAAAAGGAAAAAGTTCCGCGACCTCCCACACCTCGAATGTCTCACCATCCCGCTCTTCCTCCTGCAGCGCATAGCAATGAAGATTCGGGAGAACTGGAAGAGGTTCGACCCACAACTATTCCGAACAAATACGACCCTGGCACCTGCGGGTGTGATCCATGGTGGACTCATCTTCCTGACATTATTATCGGGGCACTTCGCGTACGACGCAGTGTCTCCGAGATTCTCTGATTGGTGGGAGCACGTAGTTTTGGCTCACGACACCATCGATGGAATAGCCCCGATCATTCCCGCACGTAACTACCCAATCGAGGCACCCAGCGAGAAACTCAGATGGGAACAACGCCAAAGACTCCCACAACCCAGCTTAGAGAGACCAGAGAGGAATCCGCACAAAACGGGCGACGACGAAGGAACTTCTATCGCCGCAAATGCAACCGAAAAAGAACAGCAGGTGTTCGAAAAGGTACTCGTACTAGCAGCAGTTAGCCGCCCATTGATCGGAAAAGCACAAGGACCAACCAACCATAGACCACGACAGATCCTTAAGGTACTGCATGACCGGCAGACGGTCAATCCTGAGAAAGGGGAGAGAACCCAACGTGAAATCTTGGAACAGTTGAAAGCATTGGAGAAATCATTCACCGAAGGATCACCCAATCGTCTAGCGATCGTAGAGATTCCAAATCGATTGTCGCCTCTAGATGGGCAGGTTTCCCGGGCAAGGCCAAATCTTTGTGCGCCCCCCCAGGGAGCACCTAAAACTATCAAATGCCCCGAACCCATCTCACCCGAACCAGCATCCACATCCGGTACCAGGGCAACAGCAAGTGGAATTAACGTAAAGAAGACGAACCAACTGCGACCTTCATTGAAACCAATGCCCCTTCCAAGAATTGGTGCAGGGAGCTTTGTGTCGTAGCGATGTGGCATCGTTTTTGAAGTCAGAGATTATCCCGCACGCTCCCGCTTCAGTAGAAAATCAGGAAGTGTTCCGTGCACCATGAGTTTTTGGGGGTTCGTTGTGGTTGTCCTTGAGAACGTCGAGACAATTTTGGGCTGCGACGATCACCCCCACACTTCTGTCAGAGCACAGGACGCCCACCGAAATAAAGGATCGTAGCAGTGAATATGCACTCTAGACGTTCTTGAGGAGTACGGCAAGGACGATCACGCAGCTGACGAGGCCAAAGAGGCCGAGTGCTGCGAGGCCGATCGTGCCGCGATCATTTACGAGGCGTGCTATTGCGTTCGTGTAGAGAGCGACCTGTACGGTATTCCCGCAAGCACTATTCTGAATCACGATACTCCCCTTGATGCGATCAGCCGT
Organism: uncultured Solibacteraceae bacterium; assembly: GCA_964430625.1. Taxonomy (GTDB): domain Bacteria; phylum Acidobacteriota; class Terriglobia; order Bryobacterales; family Bryobacteraceae. The sequence continues at coordinate 135,168 of CAYSFR010000024.1, read as the reverse complement.
CCTCGCCGGGCACGTGCACTTGCTAATCGTGGGCGGCGGAATGCTAAACGAGCGCTCGCCAATCTCACACTCCCCTGGCAATTCCGGTCCAATCCGAACAGGGTTCCGGTTGGAAGCCGAGTGGGAAGGTGCGGCCGCGGTGTACCGGGAGGAGTGGTGGCATTGGCGGGGGCCATTGCGCGGATGGGGGCGCGGCGGTGCGGTTGGTGGCGGCGAGCGGCGCAGGGCCGGCCATGTGGCTCGGGTGGCATTGTTGCGCTGACCGGCGTTGACGGCCTTGATGGCGGCGGGGAGCGCCTAGCAGGCTTGGAGGGGGGCTTCGGCGGTGTCCTATGGGATGCGCACGACGGGAGCGCTGGGAATGGCGGCGTTGGGGAGATTTGTTCCGGGCCGCGCCTGGCGGCCGATGGGGAGGGCCCGTTTGCCGCTGGGGATGCAGGGCGAGGGCTGGCTTCGATCTGCAGAATGTACCTCCTTGGCGATGGTGGGCTCGCTGCGTCCACCGCAGTGACCGATCGGAAGTTCGTTGATTGGTATCGGGCGGCGGCGGTTGGCAAGGGCACGGCGTTTCGCTACCGGGCTCTCTTCCGGCGAATGGTGATTCCGTATGTCCCGAGGGATCGGGAAAGTTCGTGATCGGATTCGATTGACGCACTGCTCCTTCCCTGGCATTTAGCCGGCGCCGAACAGACCCAGGTAGGCCTCTTCCAATCGCTTCGCTTCGAAATCGGTGAGCCGGGCGAATTCCTTTTCCCTCGCTCGCTTTGCGAGGCGCCCCTGGTTTTGGTGCAGGAATCGAAACAGCAGATCGATGGTTCTCTCCGGCATATCGGCCACGGTTTCCACTACGGCGCGGAAGTTGTCGAAGCGGCGCAGGAATTCTGTTTCGCGCGGGAGATCCTCCTCGATGGTCTTGCGTACGCAGCTATAGAGAAATTCCGCGTGCGGCGTGGCGTCGAAGAAGCGGTAGAAGTCCGCCGTATCGCTTCGCACCTCGACGTTGCCATCGGGTGCCGGATCCCATTGGATTACCGGCAGCAGGCGTTTGGAGTCGTCCTCCAGCGTCCTTTGGCAGGTATCGAGATTCTCTACAATCGCGGAAGAAACCGGGAACACAACGCCCGCCGGATGGAAGCCGCGTCCCAGGACCACTCCCCCCGGCCTCCGGACCGGATCCGGCGTTCGGCGAGGCGCTGCGTTCGGTGAGGAAAGCCAAGGGGATCTCGCATCGCGTCGCTTGACTGGGTCCGCTGGCTCGTGGCTATAACGAATCGCGAGCTGATCGTTACAGAGACTGTTTCCGTGCTCCCCAAAAACTGAATCCGACCGTTGTTCTATCGATCCTACGTGACAGGCACGGGCAATCGGCGTGGAATTCCCATTGGTATAGTTGGGTGAAGGAGCGTTGATATGACAGCCGCGAATTTTGATCGCATCACGGTGGACCCACACCAGATGAACGGCCAACCCTGCATCCGGGGCATGCGTCTGACCGTGCGACGGGTGCTTGAGGCCATGTCTATCTATCCTGAGCGCGCAACACTTTTTGCCGAGTACCCAGAACTAACGGAAGAGGATCTTCAGCAAGCGCTTGAATTTGCCGCCGCAAACCTGGAAGACACAATCGATTTTCAGGCTGCGTAGGCTGCGTGAAGCTTCTTCCGGATCAAGGTCTGCCTCGCTCCACTGCGGGCCTGCTTCGAGAGACAGGTATTGATGCAGTCCACGCAGGTGAACTTGCTATGGCCGAGGCAAGCGATGTGCAAATCATCGAATATGCCCAGACGCACTCATTTGCGATTGCCACCTTGGACTCTGACTTTCAGGCTATTCTTGCCACCCGCAACGCCGACTCCCCGTCCATCATTCGGTTACGGGTTCAGCGCCTTAAGGGGCCTGGCGCATCCGCACTCCTCCTGACGGTCTTGCAACGGATCGGCCACGAACTGCAGGCTGGCAGCTTTGTCACTGTCACACCAAAGAATATTCGAATAAAGAGGTTGCCAATCGGTGCAAGCCGGGCGTAACCGGACATACACTCCCATTGCCGTTTCGCCGAATCCTAGAACGAAGGCGCTTTCGATCCACAGACAGCGAGAACCGATGCTACCGGAGGCCTCCGGTGCGGAAATCGCTGACGGCACATACGTGCCGTGTGACTGTGGCCGAAGAGGTCAGGACGCGCGATTGCCTTGCGGTGAGGCGGCGGGCCGCGGCTGGCGGGGGCCATTGCGCGGATGGGGGCGCGGCGGCGGGGTTGGCGGCGGCGAGCGGCTGGGAGAGTATCCGATACGGGTCAGGCGTAAGGTCCGGGACTCGTTTTCGCACCCGGTGCCGTTAACGGCGAATGTACTGTTCCACGCTGCGCGCGATTTTCTCCGGCGCGGGGTATGGCTCGCCAAGGCGAGCTTTCCGTTTTTGTTCCTGTGGCGGGTTCTAGGGGCGGGTTCTATTCTAGTGGAGATTCCTGCTCCGGCGAGCTATGCGGGCGTGGTGGAGGTTTCCCCGGCTGTCTAGATGGATGGTGATGGGATGGGCGGGGTGCAGGCCGATTCGGGGTGCGTGGCAGGGATTTGGGTTTGGGTCTTTGTTTTCGCATAGTGCGGCCGCCGCCGTCCCCGCTTCGGCCTCCAGGGTGTTTGGCGGGAACGGAGAAGCCGCCGAGCGCTTCCCTTCCGGGGGAGACGTTGCGCGGAACGGCGGCGGGATGGGCTGGGTTGGATGTCCCACGAGTGCCCGGCGCGTTGCACAGGGCGCCGGGCCGGGCCCGGAGCCGAGGGCTTCGACTACATCACCAACTTCTGGAGCTTGCTATTGCGGTCGACCGAGGGCGGGCTGTTGGCAGGCGCATTCTCCGGCCGGATCTTTCTGCGGATGTCCGTTCTCACCGGCTTTCGCGCTTGGCCATAGGCGTACAACGTTGTTATCGCGGGCTTCCGCCCGCTGGACGAGTACGAGGTGCAAGATGCCCGTCCCGCTAGCGGCTCTGCTTCTGGAAGCGGCCGCGATTCCCGAACTGGTACTGGCTTCGATGGCCGCCGGGACATCCGGCTCGAGTGGCTCCTGCGCCGGCGCGGGCTACTGTTTCTTCCGCTGGCCGCCGCCGCCCTGGCCCTGGGCGAGACCGTCCCAACTCAGATCGCCGCCGCGCCAGTTGGATGCCGGGAGGCGATCCCAGGCTTCGCGGGTGAGGCCATTCAGATCGTAGACGACGCGGCCGTTGCGGACGGTCACTTCGCCGGTGAGTTTTTGGGTGGCGTCCAGACGCGCGGTGACGCCATCGACGAAGCCGAACTTCCCCTTTTCGAGGCGGAGCACGGCGATATCGGCCACCGCGCCTACGGACAGGTGGCCCAGATCCTCGCGGCGGATGGCTTTGGCGGGATTCCAGGTGGACTTGACGATTACCTGATCGAGGGGGAGACCCATGGCGAGGAACTTGCTCATGACGTTGAGCATGTCCTTCATGCCTCCGCCGGCGCTGCTGCGATGGAGATCGGTGGAGATGGTGTCCGGGAGGAAACCGGCCTTCAAGACCGGCACGGCCACGCCCCAGGCGAAGCTGGTACCGCCGTGGCCGACATCGAAGATAATGCCCTTCCTGCGGCCTTGGAGCAGGGCCGCGGCCGGGCCCTTGGTGGCAGGGTCCTGTTCCTGGCGCAAGCCGCTATAGACATGGGTGTAGATGTCGCCGGCGCGGAGGTACTTTTCAAACAGCTCCTGGAGGGTGCGGTTGTTGCGCTGGGCGCTTCCGAAGTCGATCATGAGGGGGATGCCGACCTGTTTGCCGACGGCGGCGGCGCGTTCGTAGGGGGCCCAACCGGCTCCGGCGAAGTGCGCGCTTTTGATGCCGACGATGAGCCCTTTATGTTTGGCGGCCATTTCCGCGGTTGGGGCTACCTCCATGTCGTCGACGTTCTGTTCGATCATGCCGCTGCCCATGCCGTTGCCGACGATGTTGAGGAAGGAGAGGACGCGGACCTTGGCGGGGTCGACGATGCGGGCTTTGAAATCTTCGAAGTTGCGCCAGCCGGCCGATCCGGCGTCGACGACGGTGGTGACGCCGCTGCGGAGGCAGTAGATATCGGGGAAGAGGCCGAAATCGCCGTTTGCGTAGGAGTTGCGGACGGGACCCTGGTAGACATGCACATGGATGTCGACGAGGCCGGGGGTGACGTAGAGGCCGGTGGCGTCGACGGTTTTCATGGCTTTGGCGGGGGCGATGTTCGCTTCGACGGCCGCGATTTTTCCGTCCTTGACGGCGACATCGCGGACGGCATTGAGGCCGTTCTTGCCGTCGATGACATGTCCTCCTTTGAGGAGGAGATCGTATTGGGGGTTCTGGGCGATTAGGGGGACGGAAGCCAGGCAGAGGAGAAGTGTGGGGATGAGGCGCATGAGGGAACCTTCACATGTTACCTCTCGGCGAGGATGCAGGGGTCAGGGGGTGGCGGCGAGTGCGTCGCGGGCTTGTTTTTGGACGAGGTCGATGTAGCCGCGGTTTTCTTTGCGCCAACGGGGGAGGAGGCCTTCGCGGTCGAGTTGGTCGAAGACGGCGGCGGATTCGACGGCGAAGGCGATGGCTTCCTCCAGGAGCTTTTTGTCGCCGGGGCGGTTGACGCCGGGGCGGCCCATGGTGAGTGCGACTTCGGCGGAGAGGAGGAGGGTGCCGCAGAGTTCGTTGCGGTTTTCGACGGTGGGTTCGAGGGTGGCGAGGCGGCGGTTGATGGCGAGGGCTTGTTGGGCGGCGGCGCGGCGGACTTCGGCGGGGGAACCGGTTTGGAAGGAGTCGGCGGCGACCCAGCCGTAGGCGAGGGCGAGTTCGGCCCATTCGGCGTTGGTTTTGGGGTCGGCGGCCTGGCCGTTGAGGAGAGAGCGGGCGCGGCGGACGAGGGAGCGGTCGCGGCCGGGCATCCAGCGGCAGACATCGAGTTTGGGGTCGCGCTGGCACATCCAGAGGGCGTGGGAGAGGGCGTGTTCGTGCTGGGCGAGGGCGGGGGCGGGTTCCGAGAGGGCTTCGTGGGCGTAGGCCCACCAGTGGCGGGCGCGTTCGTGGAGGATGGCACCGTCGATGGTGGCTTGCGGGGGGCCGGCGGCGGCGACGGCGCGTTCATAAGCGACCAGGGCCTGGCGCCACCAGTCCCTGGCTTCGGCGTGGCGTTGGAGGCGGGTGTTGGACCAGCCGAGCTGGGTGGACATGAGGCCGATATCGATCCAATCCTGGGCGGAGAGGAGGGACTCGCGGGAACGGAGGGTTTGGAGCTGGGCGGTGCGGAACTGCATGGCGGGCTGGGAGTCGCCTGCGTTGCCGTGGGCATCGGCGGCTTGGCCGTAGAAGCGGTGGAGGATGGACCAGGCGGCCTGGAGGCCGGGTTCGGAGCGGGCGAGGTCTTCGACCCAGGGGAGGACGCGGACGCAGAGGCGGGCGGCGTCGCGGTGGTAGCCGGAGCCCTGGAGGTGTTTTTGGGAGGCGAGGTAGGCTTCGAAGAAGGCGAGGCGGGTGTCGGCGGCTTCGATGGTATTGGCGGGGAAGGCGTCGAGGGCGGCGACCATGTCGTTGCCGGCGAGGCGGGCTTCGTCGTGGCGGTTGGCATTGCGGAGGGCGGAGGAGAGGAGTTGGAGGGTTTGCTGGAGGGGGATGCGGAGGCGGGGTTCGTAGGGTTCGGCCTGGGCGGCGAGGCGGGCGGCCTGGACGGACTGGCGGCCGATTTCGACCTGTTGGGCGGGGCTGGAGGTGGCGGCGAGGAGGTAGAGGGATTGCTGGAGAGAGTGCTGGAGGGAGTGGCTGGAGGGGTGGAGGGAGGCGAGGTGTTGGAAGCCGGCGATGGCGAGGGAGGCCTGGGCGCGGGCGGACGGGAACTGATTTTGTTGTTTGTGCCATTCGCCGATGGCGAGGCGGATGCCGGAGAGGCGGGCGGGGGTGGGGTGGAAGGAGGCGGCTTTTTCGGCGGCTTGGATGGCGTCGGAGCCGAAGCGGGCGGCGGCGAGGGATTGGGCGAGGTGGAAGTGGGCTTCGGAGTGGAGGAGGGGGGAGAGTTCCTGGGGGAGGGAAGGGAGGGCGGGGAGGAGTAGGAGGGCGGCGCGGGAGGCGGCGAGGGCGCGGGCGGTGTTATCGGCATGGCGGGCGGTGGCGGCGAGGGCCCAGTGCTGGCGGAGGCGGAGGAGGGCGACTTCGGTATTGGCGGGATGTTGTTTGGCGAGGGAGTGGAAGAGGGCGAGGGCTTCCTCCTGGTACTGCTGGGCGAGGGTGTGGCGGCCGGAGAGAAGGGACTGGTTGGCGCCGATGGTTTGGAGGGCGGAGGCGACCTGGATTTGGAGGTCGAGTGCATTGGGGTAGCGGGTGGATTGCTGGCGGAGGCGGAGGGTGGCTTGCTGGAGGAGTTGATCGGCGGGGGCGGTGCGGCCGAGGCGTTGGGTGAGGGTACCGGTTTCGAGTTCGGTGAGGGCGAGTTGGACCTGGAGGTTGGGGTTATCGAGGTCGGCGGCGGCGAGGTGCTGGAGGGAGAGGAGGGCTTGCTCCGCCTGAGAGAGGGCGGCGCGGAGCTGGTTTTGGCGGGAGAGGAGTTGGGCGAGGGTGCGTTGGGCGTCGATGAGGCTGAGCTGGAAGGGGGCATTGGCGGGTTGGAGGGAGGCGGCGCGGCGGAGGGAGCGGAGGGCTTCTTCGACCCTGCTGGTGGCGGTGGGGAGGGGGAGGGGATTGCCGGGGTCTGGGAGGGGGGAGAGGGGGTCCTCAGCGGGGAGGAGGAGGGAGGGGCGGGCCTGGCGGAGGAGGGCGTTGCCGAGGAGCCAGAGGAGGCGGGGATCGGGGGCGGGCTCCTTTTCGGCGTGGCGGGTGAGCTGGATGGTGTGTTGGAGATCTTCGGGGGCGCCGAGGCGGAGGGGGATGGAGGCGAGGGTAGGGAGGGGAGCGGAGTGGGGGGGGAGTTGGCGGAGGAGGGTGCGGGACTGGTGGCGGAGGTGGCGGGCGCGGAGGGGGTTCCACTCGATTTCCGAGAGGCGGGAGAAGGCGAGGGCGAGGGTGAGGCGGGCGTTGGAATCGGCGGGGTAGGTGGTGAGTTGGGCGGCGGCGAGATCGACGGAGCGCTGGTAGCTGGAGCGGGCGCCGGAGAGATCGCGGAGGCCGTCGAGGCCCTGGAGTTCGCCGACGCGGTAGAAGGCGGCGGCGAGGCGGCTATCCTGCGGGGTTTGGACCTTTTGGAGGTATTCGATGCCGAGGCGGACGAGGGTTTGGCGGGCGGCGGTGCCGCCGGAGAGGTATTGGACGTGGTTATCGAGATCGAAGAGGAGGGAGGAGGCGAGTTTGCGGACGTCTTCGAGGTGGGCATTGGAGAGGGACTCCTGGAAGGCGGCGCGATTGCGTTGGCGTTCGGCTTCGAGGGCGCGGGATTCGGCGACGGCCTGGGCGGCCTGGGCGAGGGAGCGCTGGTGGAGGGCGAGGCGGGCCTGCCAGAGGGCGGCGGCGGCGCCGGCGGCGAGGGCGAGGGAGACGGCGGCGGCCATGAGGACGGGGCCGCGGTTGCGGCGGATGAATTTTTTGAGGAGATACCAACGGCTGGGGGGAGCGGCGAGGACGGGTTCGTCGTTGAGGCAGCGTTGGAGGTCGGCGGCGAGTTCGGCGACGGAGGGGTAGCGGCGGTGGCGGGACTTTTCGAGGGCTTTGAGGACGACCCAATTGATATCGCCGGAGACCTGGCGGGCGAGGGAGCCGGGGTCGGTGTCGCGGGAGTGGGCGAGGGCGGAGGCGGAGTGGCCGAGGGAGGCGATGCGGGTGGGGAGGGGGGTGGCTTCCTCTTCGCAGATGACGCGGACCATTTCTTTGTGGCCGGCGTTGCGGACGCGGCGGCGGTCGAAGGGGAGTTCGCCGGTGAGGAGTTCATAGATGACGACGCCGAGGGAGTAGACATCGGTGGAGGTGTCGACATCGGCGAAGAGGCAGTCGGCTTGTTCCGGGCTCATGTATTCCGGGGTGCCGACGAACTGGCCGAGGCGGGTGAGGCTGTCGTCGTGGTGCTGGATGGCTTTGGCGACGCCGAAGTCGATGACTTTGGGGAAGGGGAGGCCGTCGGGGAGGGAGACGAGGATGTTGCCGGGTTTAAGGTCGCGGTGGAGGAGGCCGCGCTGGTGGGCATGGCGGACGGCGTCGCAGACCTGGAGCATGAGTTCGAGGCGGGCGCGGACGGAGAGGCGGTGGCGGTCGCAGAAGGTGGTGATGGGGTCGCCGTCGATGTACTCCATGGCGAAGTAGGGGCGGCCATCGGCGCTGGTGCCGGCGTCGAAGATGCGGGCGATGTTGGGGTGGTCCATGAGGGCGAGGGCCTGGCGCTCGTGGCGGAAGCGGGAGAGGACCTCATGGGAATCCATGCCGGGTTTGATGAGTTTGATGGCGACGTCGCGTTCGATGGGATCGAATTGGCGGGCGAGGTAGACGGCGCCCATGCCGCCCTGGCCGAGGAGGCGGGAGACGCGATAGGCGGCGATGGTGGAGAGGGGAGAGAGAGCGGAGGTGATGGGAGGGGAATCGGGGTGAGGGGTGAAGGCGAGGCCGGCCTGGAGGAGGCAGACTTCGCACTCGCCGCCGGTGGAGGGGGGGAGTTGTGATCCACAGGCGGGACAGGCGGGGGCTGGAATAGGGGAATGCCAAGCCGTTGCGGGCACGATCGGCTCCGAGGTTTGTGTCAGTAACTAGGGGGTATAGCGGAGATAGTATTCCAAAAGCGGCGGATGGAATGCAAGGGTACGGGTGGGGAAGCGGGCGATTAGCGGCAAGAATCGAGCGTCATTGTTGCCTATGTGGGAGTAACAGGGAGATCCATATTTGCAGAAATGGAGATAAATGGAAGCGGAAAAGAAGCGAGTGAGGCCAAAAAAAGCGGCGGCGGGGTTGATTGCTCAACCCCGCCGCCGTGTTCCGTTCGGATTGTTGTTTGTTTACTGGACGGCCATGGTTACGCCAGCCTGGCTGGTTTTGCCGCCGACGGTGACGACGACCGGGAGGGCGTTGCCAACGGTGACGGTGGCGGGGACGACGGCGTTGACCTGGTAGAGGCCAGCGAGGGAGTCGGCGACCCAACCGGCGTAGCTGACGGTAGCGGCGACGCCACCGATGGTGACCGTGACCGGAGCGGGAGCGCCGATACAGGGGGCAAAGCGGTTGGTGGCGAGGTTCGAGGCGAGGATGACGGCACCATCAAGGGTGGTCCAGAGGGGGGACGGTTTGACGGTGTTGGTGTTAACGGTGGCCATGTAGTTCGCCGCGGAGACGCAGGCGGCCGGGAAGGCGGGGGCTGCGGTGTTGGCGGTGTTGGCGGCGGTGCTATTGGGGGCGCCGAGTCCGGAGAGGTAGAGCAGGACGGTGGAGCCTTTGGCCGCTTTGTTGGTGGTGGAGTTGACCGAGTAATCGGTGGAGTGGAGGATGGCGCCCTGGCCGGTACCGGAGGAGGTTACGGTGAAGACACCGGGGTTGGCGGTGGCGACGGTAGCGGGGTACTGGGAGCTCGCCTGGCTGTTGTAGGTGACGACGATCTTGACGCTGGCCTGGCCGGTGACACCGGAGGGGACGAGGGCGTTGATCTGGGAGTCGGTTGCGAACAACAGGTAGGCATTGGCGATGAGGGTCGTGCCATCGGCTCTATAGAAAGAGACGGTGAGCGGGTGGGTCTGCGCCGTGAGAGAGTTGGGGTAGCGAGAGAAGGAGTCGAGGGAGCCGGTGATGACTTCATTGGCGGCCGGGCCGAATCCAGTACCGAAGAGGCTGATGATCTCGTAGGGGGCGACGGTGGGCGAGGTGCCTGGCGCTGCCTGGACGAGGGACGCGGCATCGGTGATGGCGTAGACGATGGGGCTGGCGGTGACGTTCAAGGGCGACGTGGAAGGCGAGCCGACGCTGGGGTTCTGGGCACCGATGGAGAGGGCACCGGCGGTGGCGACGTTATCCGGCGGGATGGTGAGGATCATGGTGGTGGAGCTGACCACGTTCACATTGGCGGCCAAGAGGGTGCTGGAGCCGAGGGTGACGACGGTTTTCTGGGGAGCCGGGGAGGCGACAAAACCGGAGCCGGTGACGACGACGGTGATGGGAGGATCGGTGGACTGGGCGCCGGGCTGGACCTTGGTTTCGGCCGGGTAGAGGCGCGTAATGGTGGCAGCGGGGGGCTGGACGTTGATGGTGAAGTTAACGGTGATGGCGGAGGCGCCGGCGGGAGTGATGGTGACGGTGCCTGTGAGGGCGTCGCCGACGGCGGCGTTGTCAAATACGGCCTGCGTGAAGCTGACGACGATGGGGGTGCCCCAGTTGTAGGCGACGCCGCTGGTCTTATTGACCTTCAGCCAGGCGGCTGGGGAGGTGGGGGCGGTGACGGCGGGGGCGACGGTGAAGTTAATGGGATCGTTGCTGGACTTAATGGTCAGCGTGCGGGTGGGATAGGCGGAGCCCTGCGTCCAATTGATGGTCTGGGTGTTGGTTTCCACGACGGTGACGGTGGGGGCGGGGTTGGAGACGACGAGTGTTACTGGAACGGAGAGGTCGGCAAAGGTGGCGACCTTGAATTTCAGGGAGCTGGTGTAGCTGCCGGCGCCTAAGGAGCCGCCGACGGAGTTGGGAGTCAAAGTAATATTGACGCCGGTGGAATTGGCGGTGCCGCTGGTGGCGCCGGGGGTGAGCCAGATGGGGACGCTAGCCGGGTCGAGGGTGAAATAGGTGGAGGCCGCGGAGGTGATCTTAACGGTAACGGCGGATCCAGCTGTCGAGGGCTTTTGGTAGGTGAGCGTCGCCGAAGAAGGCGTGGCCGTGAGCGGGGACACAGCCTGTGCCTCCACTACGCTGTTTAACGTGAGCCCTGCCAACAGGGCTAGTAAAGTCGGTTTTACGTGGAAGAGATTCATCGTGATATTCCTTTCAGGCGCTACGGAGTTGCCGTGGACGCTACCCCTGTGACATCTGGAGGGTACGATTATCTATCGCATGACTACGGAATTTGCTTAGCGAAATCTGAAAAAATGATTCAGAAATATCTTGGTGAGGATTTTTGCAGTGTCGGGAATTTGGAGGGTAAATGTCGGGAAATTGACACTAAGTGGAAACGGTAAGTGAAATAAGGAAATTCCTAAGCGGAGTAAAAAGGCAGAACTGCCGAGGGAGGGGGCGAGTTGGGGGCCAAGGCTACCAGGAGAGGCTGTCTCCGGGGAGGAGTGGCGCGGTGCGGGGGAGGGTTACGGGAAGGCCGCGGCGGAGGAGGGAGAAGGTCTGTTGCTGGCCGAGTTGGCTGGCGATCGTGGTACCCCAGAGGAGGGTGGTGGGTTTATTGTTGACGGTGACCTCCATGGCGAGAGAGACCGAGCAGGAATCGGGAAAGACGGTGCAGTAAGGGGATTGGGGCGTGCAGAGGGAGGCGGGGGCGTGTTGAAGCTGGGCCGCGATCTGCTCGAGTTTGGCGGGGGAGGGGGCGGTGAGGAGGACGGCGTTGGCTTTGCCGGAGAGGCGGTTGACGACGACCTGGAAGTAGAAGCGATGGTGGTGCTGGCGGCGCTGGGGTTCCGGGAGGAGGGAGAGGACGGGGGGCTGGGCAGGGGGGCGGTTGGGGAGCGGGTGGTGGTTGAGGAAGAGGAGGGAGTTGTTCTTGGCGGCCTTGAGGGAGAGCAGTTCGGTACCGAGGTAGGTGGAGATATCGCGAACGGCGGCGCCATCCTTGAAATACGCATTTTCGATCTTCAGGACGACGTTTGGGGTGATGTCGATCCAGCCGCGGGAGATATCTGGGGCGAGGGCGGGGGGGCGCTGGGCGGCGGGTTTGCGGAGGCAGGCGGGGGTGAGGAGGAGCAGCAGCAGGACAGGGAGGGCGGTGAGTTGCACGGGAACGAGTGTAGCGCTCCTGGAGTTGCGGGTGCGGGCCGGCCGGCGGCGGACAGGTGGATCGTGCTGGAGGATTGGGCGCGTTATATAATTCGCGGGAATGAAACGGCGTGAATTCCTCAGCATGATGACGGTGGCGCGGCGGCGCAGGGGCGGCGGAAGCCAAACATTGTCTTTGTGCTGGCCGATGATCTGGGGTACGCCGATTTGGGTTGTTATGGGAATCCGGTGAACCGGACGCCGCATATTGACCGGTTGGCGGCCGAGGGGGTACGGTGTACCGATTTCGCGGTGGCGTGGCCGGCGTGTACGCCGTCGCGGAGTGCGATATTGACGGGGCGGTATCCGCAGCGGAACGGGCTGTACGAGATGATCCGGAACAACGAGGTGAACTTCAAGTACCTGTTTACGGAGGCCGAGTATGCGTTGACGCCGGAGATGACGCTGGGGCTGGACGTGCGGGAGGTGACCATCGGGCAGGCGTTGCGGGAGGCGGGGTATGCAACGGGGATCGTGGGGAAATGGGACAGCGGGCGGGCGCGGCGCTATCTGCCGCTGCAGCGCGGGTTCGACTTCTTTTATGGTTTTGCGAACACGGGGATCGACTACTACTCGCATGAGCGGTATGGGGTGCCGTCGATGTTCCGGGGGAATGAGCGGGTGAAAGAGGAGGGGCACGCCACCGATTTGTTCTGCCGGGAGGCGAAGCGGTTTATCCGGGAGAATAAGGACCGGCCGTTCTTTTTGTATCTACCGTTCAATGCGCCGCATGCGGCGTCGACCTATGACAAGAAGGCGGCACAGGCGCCGGAGAAGTACCGGCGGATGTATGGGGAGGGGACGGAGTGGAAGACGCAGTTCAAAGCGGTATTGACGCAGTTTGATGATGCGGTGGGGGAGATATTGGGGTTATTGCGGGAGTTGGGGCTGGAACGAGAGACGCTGGTGGTGTTTGCGAGCGATAACGGCGGGGGCGGGGGATCGGTGAATGCGCCGTTGCGAGGGGCGAAGGCGACAATGTTTGAGGGTGGATTGCGGGTGCCGTTGCTGGCGCGGTGGCCGGGGCGGATTGGGGCGGGCCGAGTGTTGGGGGAGTTTGGGACGTCGTTGGACCTGTTTCCCACCTTTTTAGAGGTAGCGGGGGCCGCGGGGGCGCGGGGGGTGAAATTGGATGGGAAGAGTTTGCTGGGCTGGTGGGAAGGGAAGGGAGTGCCGGTGAGGGAGGAGATGTACTGGCACAAGGCGTCGACGGGTTCGCGGGCGGCGCGGGTGGGGAAATGGAAGTGGGTGGAGGACCAGGGGCATGGCGGATTGTTCGATTTGGGGGCGGATGTGGGGGAACGGCGGGATGTGGGGAGGGAGAATCCGGAGGTGCTGGCGATGATGAAGCGGAAGTGGGAGGGGTGGTGGAAGGAGATGGAGGCGGCGGAGGCGCGGGGGCCGTTCCGGGATTACTGAGGGGCGAAAGGTGCTTGAGGAACGTTGCGTACAGTGTTGAAAACAAGCCACATAAAAATGGGGTCAGGTGCACCCGGTCCCATTTTATTACCAATGCGGACTTGGACGTTGGCGTTCACCAGGCTGAGCGGGTTGGCTGGGGCGATGGCGGCAATATCGACGGCCGGGGTAACGGCGCCAAGACCGGTGAGGAAGAGTTGGACGGTTTCGCCGCGGCGAGCGGGAGAAGAGGCGGAAACCAGAGTGTAGTCGGCGTGGAGGAGGGCGGCGGGGCCGGTGCCGGCCGGGGGGATGGTGAAGAGGCCGGGGGAGGTGGGAGCCAGGGGAACGGTAACCTCGGAGCAGCGCTGCGTGCCGTTGATGACGGTGAAGGAGGCGGCACTACCGGTGGTGTTGAGGGGGATGAGCGTGCTGATCTGCGTGGGGCTGACGGCGTAAATGGGAGCGGGACGTCCGTTGATTTCGACGCGGACACCGGCGAGGGTGGTGGGGAAAGGGACGGTAGCGGCGACGGCGGAGGAAGGGGCGAGGGCGGCGCCAGAGGGGGCGAAACTGGCAGCGTTGAGGATGCCGAAGGGGCTACAGAAAGTTCCCGTGCCGGAAAGGGTTGGTATCGCGACACCGAAGCTGAATTCGCGGGGAGTTGCCGGATCAGCGGTGGCATTGTGGGAGGCGAAAGCGTTGCCGAAAAAATTGGAGGAGTGAAGGAACTGGCCGGAAGGGGTTTGGGCGGCCAAGAAAGAGTCAAGAACGGTGCCGTTGGAGACGTTTCTGAGGGAGAAGACGATGGGGGCGGGTGGGGCGGCGCGGAGGCTGCCGGCGAAAAGAGAGAGTGCCGGCTGAGAGAGGCGAATGCCGGCGAGGCGGTATTGTCCGTTCAACTGGCTGCGGGCGGCGTCGTCATCGGGGAAGCCATACCTGACGCCAATCCAGATAGCATGGCGGCCGTTTGCGTTGGAACCGAGCAGGGCGACGGCGGCGCTGGCATCGAGTTGAAAGCTAAACGTGCCGTTGAAAGGGCCGTTGCCAGGCAGGGTGAGACGGCCGGAGGCGTCCAGGGAGGCGAGGTAGGTGGCGTTGGGGTAGGAGGAAGTGCTGGGGCGTCCGGCGTCGAGATGGGAGCGGGACGAGATGGTGACGGTGCCGGCGAGGCCGCTATCGGCGTTGAAATCGAAAGTGGCGATACGGGCCTGGTTGATGGAACCGGCGGGGAATTCGATACCGGCGAACTTCCAGCGGCCGCGAAAGGGGTCGGATGTGAATCGGCCAAGGAGTTTGGGAACGGAGAAGAAGATTTCGGAGGAGCCAGGGGTAGCGAGGTCCGAACCGACAAAGACGGGGTTGGCGGAGCGGGAGCCGACCTGGAGGCGGAGGATGGCTCGGGGACGGAGGGGGCTGGGGACGGAGGGGGCTGGGGAGCAGGAGCGAACGGTCAGAGGTGGTGGTGTAGGAGCCGGAGACGGTGAATGCTTCGAAGGGCCCCCCACCGGAGGCACGGAAACCGGAGAGGAGATAGTCGCCGGCGCCTTCGCCGTAGAATTCGATGGTGCCATAGGCCGATTGGATTTCCTGGACGGTTCCGGCGGAGTTGAGGCTGAAAGCAATGGTGCGGAAGATCTGCGCACCGGGGCGTAGCGGCTGGGCGCAGGAGATGGCAGCGGCGAGGAAAAAGAGGATGAGCGCGCGCATGGATTGGCCTAGTTGACGGGAATAGTAGCTCAGCCGGGGCGGGGTTCAGGGGCGTGATAGGGTGGGGGGGCAGGGAGGAAAGGGAATGACGCTGATATTGCTGGTGGGACAGATAGTGTTCGGGACATCGCTGGTGCAGGGGACGGTGTGTCCGGAGCGGGGCGGGGAGTTGTGCAGTCTGAAGTTCAAGCATAAGAGCGGATGGGTGGAGACGCTGTATTCGTCGGAGACGGCTTGGACGGGACGGGCGCCGTGGCTGTGGCCGGCTACCGGGAAAGGGACGCCCCTGCCGTCGCATGGGTTCGTCCGGGATATGCCGTGGAAGGTGGAGTCGCGGCGGCGGGGCGCGGTGGCAGTTTCGGTGCGGGATACGGCGGCGACACGGCCTAAATACCCTTACGGTTTTCAGTTACACGCCACTTACACGGCGACGGGGCGGGGGGTAGAGATCCGGCTCCGGGTGGCTGCCGACAAACAGAACACGGCGCCGATGCCGTTCGCGGCGGGCAACCACATCACGTTTAAAGCGCCGCTGCTGGCGGGGACTCCGGCGGACGCGTTGACGCTGACATCGCCATCGACCATTGAGTACCTCAAGAGAGACGGCGCGCCGACGGGGGAGAAGACGAGTCGATCCCTTGCTGGCGGGGTGAAACTGCGGGATTTTGATGCGCGGGTGGCGGTGTCGCTGGCCGGGTACGCTGGGGATCCGTTCATGGAGTTGCGGGACCCGGGCGGGCTGGGGGTGCGGATCACGCAGAAGGCGACGAGCGTCCCGGAGGAGCCGGTGGTGCGGTTCAACATGTGGGGGGATCCGTCGAAGGGATATTTCAGTCCGGAGCCATGGGTGGGCCTGCAGGACGCGCACCGGTTAGGGAAGGGGCTGGTAAAGCTGGAGCCGGGGAAGGAGTGGGAGTGGGTTATCACGATAACCTTCGTAGACTAATAGATAGATGAAACCGATTACCGAAGTGGCTGCCGGGCTAGGCGTGCCGGCGGAGTATCTGCATCAATACGGGCCGCACATGGCCAAGGTGCGGCTGGAGTTACTGGAGAGGTTGGGGGCACGGCGGGGGAAACTGGTGCTGGTGACGGCGGTGACGCCCACCGTGCATGGGGAAGGGAAGACGGTAACGACGATCGGTTTGGCGCAGGCGCTGCGCCATATCGGGAAGAACGCGGTGGCAACGCTGCGGCAGCCGTCGTTGGGGCCGGTGTTCGGGCAGAAGGGAGGGGCGACGGGGGGCGGGAAGTCGCAGGTATTGCCGCATGACCGGATCAACGTGCACTTTACTGGGGATTTTCATGCGGTGGCGGCGGCGCAGAACACGCTGGCGGCGTTGATCGATTCGTTTGAGCATCACGGGGTGCTGGATGTGGATCCGCTGACGATCGACTGGCCACGGGCGGTGGATGTGAACGACCGTTCGTTGCGGGAGATCATCACCGGGCTGGGGGGGCGGGCGAACGGGAGCCCGCGAGAGACGGGGTTTGTGATTACGGCGGCGTGCGAGATGATGGCGATTCTGGCGCTGGCGGATTCGATGGACGATTTGCGGCGGCGAATTGGGGAGATCGTGATCGGGACGGCGCGGGGGACGGGGCGGATGGTGCGAGTGAGTGAGATGGGGATCACGGGTTCGCTGGTGATGCTGCTGGCCGACGCGCTGCACCCGAACCTGGTGCAGACGACGGATGGGACGCCAGCGTTTGTGCATGCGGGGCCGTTTGCAAACATTGCGCACGGGACGGCGAGTGTATCGTCGATCCGGATGGCGCTGGGGTTGGCCGATTACGTGGTGAATGAGACGGGTTTTGCGGCGGATTTGGGGGCGGAGAAGTTTTTCGACATTGTGATGCCGGCGACGGGATTGCGGCCGGATGTGGCGGTGGTGGTGGCGAGTGTGAGGGCGGTGGCGGCGAACGGGCTGGAGAATCTGGCGCGGCATGTAGAGAACGTGAAGATGTTCGGGGTTCCGGCGGTGGTAGCGATCAACCGGTTTCCGGCGGACACGGAGGCGGAGTTGGAGCGTCTACGGGCGTACTGCGAGGGCACGCTGGGGGTGGGGTGCGCGGTGAGCGACACCTATGGAGCGGGGGCGGCGGGGGGAGTGGAACTGGCGGAGAAGGTAGCGGCGACGGAGGGCGGCGCGGCGACGGCGCTGTACGGTGCGGAGATGGAGTTGGCCGAGAAGATACGGACGGTGGCGACGCGGGTTTACCGGGCGGGGTCGGTGACGATCGATTCCGCGGCGGCGAAGAAGATCGCAAAGCTACAGGCGGGCGGTTTCGGGCACTTGCCTGTGTGTATGGCGAAGACGCAGTATTCGTTCTCCGATAACCCAAAGCTGGGAGGGGCGCCGGAGGGGTTCGAGTTCACGGTGAGCGATGCGTACCTGCGGGGCGGGGCGGGATTTGTGACGGCGGTGGCGGGGAGCATGTCGTTGATGCCGGGGTTGGGGAAGATGCCTGCTGCGCTCCACCTTGATGTGGATCCTAGGGGGCGGGCGGTGGGTTTGGACGGGTAGGGTTTGCTACGCTGAGAAGATATGCGTTTGGTGTCCACCTTTTGTCTTGTCTCTGTATTGGGCTTTGCCGCAACCACCGGAAAGCCAGGCCAGGTAACCTTCCACAAAGACGTTCTACCCGTTTTGCAGGCGAAGTGCCAGAGTTGCCACCGTCCGGGAGAGGCGGCGCCGTTTTCTTTGTTGAGTTATAAGGAAGCACGGCCTTGGGCGAAGGCGATGCGTGAGGCGGTGCTGGCGAAGCGAATGCCGCCGTGGTTTGCCGATCCGCATATCGGGAAGTTTTCCAACGACTGGTCGCTGAGCGCGGCCGAGATACAGACATTGAAGGCGTGGGCGGACCAGGGGGCGCTGGAAGGGAAGGCGAGCGACGCGAAGCCGAATCCGGTGTTCACGACGGGCTGGCAGATCCCGACGCCGGACATGGTGATGGAGATGCCGGAGGCGTTTGCTATTCCGGCGACGGGGACGATTGAGTACACCTACTACATCCTGCCGACGGGGCTGACGGAAGATAAATGGGTGACGATGGCGGAGGCGCGGCCCGGGGCGCGGGCGCAGGTGCACCACATCATTGCGTTTGTGCGGGAGCCGGGGTCGAAGTGGCTGGCGGGCGAGCCGGTGAAGAAAGGGTTTGTTCCGTCGAAGGGCGGAAAGGCGGGTCCGGACGGGTTCATGGCGGGATATGCGCCGGGGATGCGGCCGATGATCCTGCGGCCCGGGCAGGCGATGTTGCTGAAGGCCGGGAGCGACATCGTTTTCCAGATGCACTATACGTCGAACGGAAAGGCGGCTACGGACCAGTCCAAGATCGGGCTGGTGTTTGCGAAGGAGCCGGTGAAGCAGCGGGTGCACATGATGCAGGTGCAGAACGGGCGATTCGCGATTCCGCCGGGAGCCGACGATTATCCGGTGAAGGCTTCCATTACGCTGGGGACAGATGTGGAGTTACTGGACCTGCAGCCGCATATGCATGCGCGGGGGAAGACGTCGCTGATGAAGGCGATCTACCCGACGGGCGAGGAAGAGAAACTGCTGTCGATCAAGTGGGACTTCAACTGGCAGTTGAATTACGAACTGCCGGCGGGGAAGATCCTGCCGAAGGGGACGCGGATTGAGGGATTGAACACGTATGACAATACGCCGAACAACAAGTTCAATCCGGATCCGAAGGCGGAAGTGAAGTGGGGGGACCAGAGCTGGGAGGAGATGATGGTGAACTTCTTCCACGTGGCGACGGACGTGAATGTGAAGCCGGGTGCGCTGATTGCGCGGCCGCCGGCGAAGCCTGCGGCGGATTAGCTTTGTAGTAGTATTTCTGCTGGAGGCAGCTCCGGCATGGCTCGATTCCAACCAATCTGGGCGTGGGTGTTTGTGGCCTCTCTGGGGGCGCAGGCGCCCACGCCCGATCGCATTGTGGCGGAGTGGATGCTGCGGATGGGCGGAAGCGTGGTGCTGCATGGTGAACGGCGGGTGGTGCGAGAGTTGGCGGAACTGCCGGCCGCGGACTTTGCGATCCACACGTTGAACTTCACGGGGGTGACGCAGTGGGGCGCGTCGCTGGAAGCCGAACTGAAACGGCTGCCGAAGCCGGCGCGAGTGAGAGAGCTGTATGTGAACGGGCGGCTGTGGTACGACCAACCGGTGACGCTGGTTGCGTCGACGATGGCGCTATTGGCGTCGTCAACGGAGTTGGAGAAAGTGATCCTCAGCAAGCCGGTGCAGACTTACATCCCGTTTGACGACGCGGTGCTGCGGGGGATGGCGGGTTTGAGCGGGCTGCGAGAGTTGCGGGTGCACCAGACGCGGATACCGGGTGCGGCGCTGGCTGGTTTCCGATTGCGGCATCTGGATTTGAATTTCGACCGGACGTTTAACGACCGGGGGATGGCAGCGTTGGCGCCGATGAAGGAGTTGACGAAGCTATACCTGCGGGGGACCTCGATCACCGATGCCGGGCTGGAGCATTTGTCGGGGCTGGAGAAACTGGAGGAGTTGGATCTGGCCGATACAGGAGTGACAGATGCGGGGCTGGCGCGGCTGGCTGGGCTGCGGAAGTTGCGCCGGTTGAACCTGCAGTCGTCCGGGGTAACGGACGCGGGAGTGGCGACGCTGGCGGGAATGACGGAGTTGGAGGAGTTGAGCCTTTACCGGACGAAGGTCTCCAATGCGGGGCTGGCGCGCCTGGGGACGTTAGGGAAGCTGCGGAACCTGGATGTGCGGTACAGCCGGGTAACGGCATCTGGAGTGCGGGAACTGACGGCAGGGCTGCCGGGGTGCAAAACCCTGTTTCTGGAAGGGGCAATGCGGCCGGCGCCGAGGGCGGTGGCGTACACGGCGGTGCTGGAAGGCGGGGAAGAGGCGATTGGGGGATGGCTGCGCGGAATCGGCGGTAAGGTGCAGGTTCGCGAGGGGCATGTAGTGGGTGTTTCGCTGCAATCGACAACGATTACGGACCGGGAAATGGAGTTATTGACGCGTTTGCCGGAACTTGCGGAGCTGAGCCTGCGGGATACGGAGGTGAGTGAGATTGGCCTGGCGCACGTGGGGAAGGCGCGAGGGCTGGTGAAACTGGACCTGAGCCATACGCTGATCTCCGATGGGGGGCTGGCGAGGTTAAGCGGGCTGCAGAGACTCCGGACCTTGTGGCTGGGGAGCACGCAGGTGGAGGGGCCGGGGTTGGCCGCGTTGCCGTGGCTGCGGGAGCTACGGCTGGAGAATACCCCTGTGAAGAACGACGGATTGCGGAGCGTTTCGAAGATGGGGGATTTGGAGACTCTATCGCTGCGGTACACGGATGTGACGAATGCCGGGATCGCGCATCTCGCGGGATTGGGGAAGCTGCGGGAACTGGATCTGAAAGGTGTCGATATCGGAGATGAAGGGTTGCGAAGTGTGGCGGGATTGACGCAACTTGCGTCGCTGGACTTGAGCTACGGGCGGTTTACGGCGGGCGGATTCGCGGTGGTGGGAAGATTGGGCGGGTTGAGGAAGTTGTGGCTGGACCAGACCCGCGTGAATGATGAATCGATGGCGGTGCTGGCGGGGATGGGACGGCTGGAGAGTGTGAGCCTGGAGTACACAGCGGTGGGGGACGCCGGGATGGCGCGGCTGGGGAGCTTACAGGCGATGAGGGAGTTACGGCTGGACCATACGGAGCTGACGGATGCCTCGATTGGGGTACTGGAGAAGATGGGCGGGCTACGGTATGTGGACCTCTACCATACGGGGATTACTGCCGCCGGCGTGGCCCGGCTGAAAGCGGCGGTGCCGGGGTGTGAGATCAACTTTGAGGCGGATTCGGCACGGCGGGAGCGGCGGACGTGAAGGGGCTACTGTTGGTAATCAGTATGGGGCTGATGGGGCAGGATGTGGAGGCGTGGGTGCGTTCGGTGGGCGGGTTTGTGGGGCGCGGCGGGGATGGGGCGATTGTGGAGGTGTCGCTGGCGCGGACATGGGTCGGGGATAACGATTTGCGGCGGGTGATGGCGGTGCCAGGACTGAAGAAGTTGGACCTTTCGTTCACCTACGTGACGGACAAAGGGATGGAGATGGTGCCGCAGTTGGCGGAGTTGGAGGAGTTGACGCTGGATACGGCGGAGTTCATCACGGATGCGGCGTTGAGCCATCTCCGGGGGAACCGGAAGTTGCGGAAGCTGGTGCTGCGGGGCACGGACATCACCGACGTGGGAATGCCGTACATCGGGCAGTTGACGGGACTGCGGAGCCTGGACCTGAGCCACAGCATGTTGGGTGATGTGGGGATCGAGAGTCTGGCGCCATTGACGGAGTTGGAAGAGCTGGATCTGGGCGGGACACGGATAACGGGAATCCATTTTTCCCTGTTGAAGCTGCTGCCGAAGTTGAAGAAGCTGAGTTTTAAGGGGATCCAGCGACGGAACGGCGGGGCGTGCTGGACGCCGACCATTGTGGACCGCGATCTGGATACGCTGGCGCTGCTGACGGAGCTGGAAGAGCTGAATCTGGGTGCTGGGCTTGGACTGGGTGTACAGGCACCGGGGGCGGGGCGGGCGGAGACAAACTGCCGGCTGACAGGGGGAATCCGAATTACCGATGTGGGGGTACGGAAGCTGGGAAAGATGCGGAGGTTGCGGGCGCTGGAGTTGAGCGGAGCGGCGATTACGGCCGAAGGGGTGGCGGCGTTGCGGGCTTTGCCGCAACTGGAGCGGTTAAGTTTGTGGCACTGCCGCGGGCTGGATGATGGGGCGTGGGCGCAGGTGGCGGGGATGGCGCGATTGCGGGTGCTGGATGCGTCCGACACGGGAATCGGAGACGAAGCGTTGGGGAAGCTGGGCGGATTGGAACGGGTGTATTTGACGGACACGCGAGTTAGCGAGGCGGGGGCGAACGCGTTCCGGTTAGCACGGGCGGGGCGGTTTGTGTCGTGGGCAAGGCGACCCGGAGGCGGGGAATGAGGGGATTGTTGGCGTTGGCGGGGGTGGCGGCATGGGCGCAGATGATACCGGGGGACTTCGCCGTGAAGGTATACCCGGTTTTGGAGAAGGCGCAATGCCGGATGTGCCATACCCGGGCTGGGGTAGCGTCCGCGACGCGGCTGCGGTTTCCCGAGCCGGGAGCGGACGCGGCGGCGGTGGCACGGTTTGGAGAGGGGCTGCGGGAGCTGGTGGATGCCAGGGTGCCCGGGCAATCGCTTTTGTTGACGAAGCCATTGAACCGGACGCGGCACGTGGGGGGCGAACGAATTCCGGCGGGTACGGCGGAGGAGCGGGTGCTGACGGAGTGGGTGGAGTATTTGGCGAAGCCGGCACGTCCGGCCGCGGTGGTGCGGCGCGGAGGGGGTGCGGAGGGGGCGTTGACGCGGCGGCTGACGCATAGCCAGTACAACAACACGATCCGCGACTTGCTGGGCGACCCGAGCCGGCCGGCGCTGCGATTTCCGCCCGAGGATTTTGTGGACGGGTTCAAGAACCAGGCGCGGAGTCAAAGCCTGTCGCCGCTACTGGTGGAGGCTTATAGCGGGGCGGCGGAGCGGCTGGCAGCGAATGCGTTCCGCGGCAGAGATACGAACGGACTTCTCCCCTGCGAACCACCAGAGCAGAAGTGCGGGGAAGCGTTTGTGCGGAGCTTTGGGCGGCGGGCGTTCCGGCGTCCGCTGACCGACGCCGAGACTAAGCGCTACCTGGCGGGGCTGCAGGCGCAGGTGAGCTTTCGGGAGGGGGCGAAGGTGGTGGTGGAGGCGATGCTGCAGTCGCCGAAGTTTTTGTTTCTGGAGAGCGGCAGCGGGGACTATGCGGTGGCCAGCCGGTTGTCCTACTTCCTGTGGGACACGATGCCGGACGAGGTACTTTTGCAGGCAGCCGAGCGCGGCGAGTTACGAACGGCGGCCGGCCGGGAGCGGGTGGCACGGCGAATGCTGGAAGACCCGCGGGCGGTGGAGGCGCGGGATGAGTTTTTCAGTCAGTGGTTACGGATGGACCGGGTGTTGAATGCTTCGAAGGACCGGCGCCGGTTTCCGGAGTTCAGTCCTGAGCTCGCGGCTTCGATGGTGGAAGAGACACGGCTGCTGCTGCAGCATCTGGTGGCGACAGATGGCAACTTTCTGGAATTCTTGACGGCCGAGTACGGGTTCCTGCATTCCGATCTGGCGGCGCTCTATGGATTCGCACCGCCGGCCGGGCAGTTCACGCTGATGCGGTTCCCGGCCGGGGCGAAGCGTGCCGGTCTGTTGGGGCAGGCATCGTTTCTGGCGGCGACGGCGGGCCCGAGCGAGACATCGCCGACGGCGAGGGGGATTTTCATCCGCGAGCAGTTGCTGTGCCAGCATGTGCCGCCGCCGCCACCCAACGTGAATACGGCGCTTCCGGAGCCTACCGAGGAGCGGCCGTTGACGAGGCGGCAGCGGCTGGCGGCGCATGTGGAGAGCCCGGCGTGCGCATCGTGCCACCGGTTGATGGATCCGATTGGTTTCGGGCTGGAGCACTTCGATGCCGTGGGGAAGTGGCGTGAGGCCGAAGTTATTCACGCGGGGAAGAAGGAGTTTTCTTTCCCGGTGGAGACGGCCGGGGAGATTGCGGGACTGGCTGGATCCGCATTCCGCGACGCCAAACAGTTGGGGAGGGTACTGGCCGAGAGCCGCGTTTGCCAGGAGTGCGTGGTGCGTCAACTGTACCGTTACGCACAGGGGCGGATGGAGCGGGACGGGGACGAGGCGGCGGTGGCACGGCTGGCCGAGGCGTTTCGCGCGTCGAACTTCCGGTTTCGCGAGTTACAGATCGCATTGATAAAAAGCGATGCGTTTGCGGGTGTTTCGGACAATAATGCATCAAGGAGAGCGCCATGAGACTAAGCCGCCGGACGCTGTTGCGAGGGGTGAGTTTGACGGGAGCGGTGGTGCGGGTGGGCTTGCCGCCCCTGGCGGCGATGTTCAACACGAGCGGGACGGCGTATGCGGGTACGCAAGGCGCGGTGGAAAAGCGGTTTCTGCTGTGGTTCAACGGAAACGGCATTCCCGAGCGGTACTGGATTCCGGCGGAGACTGGGGCGGGATATGAATTGACGCCCTGCCTGGCACCGCTGCGATCGGTCCGGGAGTATGTGCATGTACTGAGCGGAATCGATAACGTGGCGGCGCGGCTGAACGGGCAGGGCAATGGACATTTCACGGCGCTCTGCGGATTGACGACGGGGACGTCGTTCAATGGGCGCGGCGCGACGGGACCGTCGATCGACTATGTATTGGGGAAGCGTATCGGGCTGCAGACCCGTTTCCCCTCTTTGCAGATCGGTGTGGCGCAGGAGTCGCATGGCGAGGCGGTACACCGGAACATGAGCTGGGCCGGCTTCGAGCGGCCGATACCGCCGGAGATGATTCCGCAAAACCTCTTTGACCGGCTGTTTGGCGTGAAGAACGAGAGTTGGGTGGGGCGCAAGAAGAGCGTGCTGGATCTGGTGAAGAGCGATGCGGGCGAACTGCAGTCGAAACTGGGAGCTGAGGATAAGCAACGGCTGGAGGAGCACTTGAGTTCGTTGCGAGATCTGGAGCGAGCCGTGGCGAGTCTGCCGCCCGACTATGGGAAGAAGCTGAAGGAGCCCGAGGATGTGTCGGACCTCACGGACTATCCGCGGATTGCCAAAATCCAGTCGGATCTGTTGGTACACGCGTTTGCTTCAGGGCAGACGCGGGCCGCCTCCTACATGCTGACGAAGTGCCAGAGCCTGACCCGGTTTCCGTGGCTGGGCCTGGGAGGGAACCGGCACCACGACTATACGCACAACAACGCCGGGTCGCCGGAGCAGCAGCGGATTATGCGGGACATCTGCCGCTGGCATGTGGAAGAGTTTGCCTATTTGCTGGAGAGAATGCGTTCGATTCCGGAAGGCGACGGGAACGTGCTGGACAACACCGCTTGTGTTTTCGTCCACGAGCATGCGGAGGCGAATTCGCATAAATGCAATGGCCTGGCGATGCTGGTGGCCGGCGGAGGCATCCGGGGTGGTGTTCACACCAAGACGCATAACGGGATCGGCGATGTCTACCTGACGATTGCCGAGGAGATCCTGAAGACGAAGTTGTCGTTCCCGACGGCGCGGGAGAAGATGACGGCGCTGGTCTAAATCGTCTGGGCGCGGCCCGTTTCGGCGGCGCGGTAGGCGGCGAAGACGGTTTTGAGGGCGAGCAGGGATTCGTCTGGCGAGAGCACGGGCGTTTCCAGGCCGAGCGCGGCACGGACGACGTGCCGGATCCAAGGGGTGTAGCCGGACGGTTCGGCGGGTTTCCAGTGCTGGACAGGTTTGCCGTGGACTTGCCAGGTAATGGGGGCGGCGGTATTCTCCTGGTTGATTTCGATCCAGCCGGAGGCGCCCCAGAACTTGAAAAAGCCCTGTTTTCCTTTGTCGATGTAGTAGCCGGAAGTGAGGGTGCCGAAGGTGCTGTTGGCGAACTGAAAGACAACAGCGGCGGAGTCCTCGGTGTCGATGGGCTGGCCGCCGACATTGCCGGTGAAGCCGGTGATGCGGGTAATGCGGGAGCCGGTGATGAACGATGCCAGATCGAGCCAATGGATACCGAGCCAGATGAGATGGCCGCCGCCGGCGCGGCTTTTCTGGGCGGTCCAGGTCTTGTGGTAGGCGGAGCGGGTGAGGCGAGTCTGGTCGGCGATGAGGTGCATTTCCATGCCGTAGAGTTTGCCGATGGTGCCTTCGGCGATGAGGCCGCGGGCATGGCGAAAGACGGGATCGATGCGATTGGCGAAGGCGAGTTGGAGGTGAAGCTTTTTGGCATTGGCCTTGGCGACGAGGGGGGCGAAGTCCTCGGCGCGAACGCAGGCGGGTTTTTCGGCCATGACATGGCAACCGGCGTTGAGAGCGGCGTCGACGACGGGAGGCGCGAGTTTGGCCTCCATGGGGATGAGGGCGAGCAGGGGCTTGTGGGCGGCGAGGAGTTCCTTGTGAGAGGGGTAGACGCCGGCGAGTTTGGCGCCGAGGCCTTTGCGGGCCATGGCTTCGCTGGCGGGGTCGGCGAGATAGACCTTGGAGACTTCCGGGGCGAGGGCGAGGCCTTCGATGTAGGCGCTGAGGTGGGGCCCGTCGGCGTGGGTGAGGATGGCGACCTCGGCGGGGGCGGGAGCGGCGGCAAGGGAGGAGAGCAGTTGGGTGAATTCGCGGCGGAGCATGGTTATCCTTTGGGCGTAGACCAGTGTTGGCGGTATTCGCGGCGGACGAAGGCGTTGGCTTGCGAGTCGCCTTCGACGGTATTGGTGGCGGGGTTGAAGCGGATGTTGCGGCCGGTGCGGGCGACGATGTTGCCGAGGTGGGCGAGGGCAGTGGAGAGGTGGCCTTCTTCGATTTCGACGTTCGGTTTGCGGCGGGATTTGACGGAGTCGAGGAAGTTGCGGGCGTGGGGCATGTCGATGGAGGTGTTGTCGTGCTGGTCCTCGTGGACGAGGTTGTTCTTGTCATCGAAGACGCGGAAGCCCCACTGTTTGCCGCGGAAGTGGCCGAACTGGGCGACGGCCTTGTCGCCATAGACGGCGACACCGTTGTCACAGCCTTCCAGTCCGTAGGGGTTCCAGAGGCGCTGTTCGTATTGGATCACCTGCGGGCCGTAGTCGTAGGTGATGTTCATGGTGTCGGGGGTCTGCTGGTCGTCGTCGAAGTAGATCTTCTTACCCATCCCGGAGACGGCAAGGGGGAGGCCGACGTTGAGGGCGCGGCGAGCGATATCGAGTTCGTGAACGCCGTCGTTACCGATATCCCCGCAGCCGTAGTGCCAGTGCCAGTTGACGGTGGAATGGAAACGATTGCGGTTGAAGGGGAGTTCCGGGAGGGGGCCGGTCCAGATGTCGTAATCGATACCCGGGGGGACGGGTTCGTCGGGTTTGCGGCCGATGTTGCGGCGGAGTTGGACGTTCCAGACCTTGGCCATGAGGACGCGGCCGAGTTTGCCGGAGCGGGCGTACTCGTTGAAGCGTTCGGTGACGGGGAGGCTGGGCAACTGGGTACCGGCCTGGACGATGCGGTTGTAGCGGCGGGCGGCGGCGACCATGAGGGCGCCTTCGTGGATGTTGTGGGAGACGGGTTTTTCGACGTAGACGTCCTTGCCGGCCTGGCAGGCGAGGATGGTGCCGGGGGCGTGCCAGTGGATGGGAGTGCCCATGACGATGGCGTCGACGGATTTGTCGTCGAGGCAGCGGCGGATGTCAGCGACGAGCGGGGGGCGTTTGCGGCCGGACTTTTCGATGATGCGGCAGGCGTCTTCGACGACATTGGAATCGACATCGCAGACGTAGGCGATATCGACATCGGGCATATTGGCGAAGGCCTGGGTGAGGGATTTACCGCGACCGCGCACGCCCATGAGGGCGATGGTGATGCGGCTATTGGGAGCGGCGGCGGCCGCGGAGGAAGAGAGGAGGAACGATCGCCTGTTCATAGATGTGCCTTCATGAAGTCGAGGAAGACCTTCCAATCGGAAGGGATCATGCCATGGCCGCCGGCGTGCATATGGTAGCCGAGGGTGGTCATGACGGATTGTCCGGCCGGGGGAACCTCTTTGGCTTCGGGAGCCGATTTGCCGAAGAGCTTATAGACGGGGGCGGCGGCGAGGGCGGCGAGATATTCGCCCTTGGGGTCGGACCATTTGTCGGTGGTGCCGGTTTGGAGGAGAAGGGGCCGAGGGGCGATGAGGGCGACGAGGAGGTGCGCGTCGATGGGGGATTCGTTGGGGTTTGCGGCGTATTTGCTGTAGTTTTGGGCGAACTGGTAGGGATAGCGGGTGGGAGCGGTGAGGTGGGCGATGGTTTCGCCGTAGTTGCGGCGGGAGAGCGCGGCGCCGCCTTCGCCGGAGCAACTGGCGATGATCATGGCGAAGCGAGGGTCGTGGGCGCCGGTCCAGAGGACGGTTTTTCCGAGGCGGGAGATGCCGGTAAGGGCGACTCGCCGGGCGTCAACCTCCTTGTCCGTTTCCAGGTAATCGAGAACGCGGCTGAGGCCCCACGCCCAGGCGGAGATGGTGCCCCATTCCTCGGGTTTGGGGGCAGGGTAGAGGGAACGGACACCGAGGGCGATGCCGCCGTTAAAATCGGGGTCGATATCGCCGTAGTAGACGGTGGCAAAGCCGAAACCGGCATCGAGGAAGGGTTCGATATTGACGCGACCGAAGGCGCGACCCTGGGCGACGGGGACGCGTTTCTTCTCGCGGCTCCAGATTTCGCCGGGTTTGATGCCGGGATCGTCCACAGCGGCGGAGTTGGCGGTGAAGGAGGCGTTGAGCAGGACCGGGGCCGGTTTGGAGAGGGCGGCTGGGGTGTAGAGGAGGACGTCGACTTTGGGGCCGGCATTATCGGGGCCGAAGAAGATGGTGATCTGTTTGCGGAGCGCCTTGCCGTTGTGGGTCTTGGTACCGGGATCGGTGACGTTGAAGCGGAGGGATTTCGGGGCGGGCGGGGTACGGCCGAACTGCAGTTGTTCGAAGAGGTGGACGAGTTCGGGGCGCCGCTTGCGCTGCCAGGTTTTGGCGTCCCTGACGGTTTTGCCGTTCTGGAGTTTCAGCGGATCGGGGAGGGTGTAGGCGCCGGAATTTGCGTCAGTATAGTTGACGGGGATATCGGCAACTTTGTCGGGCGGATAGTCGGCGATTTGGGCGAAGGAGACGGCGGCGGCAAAGGCGAAAAGGCGTATCACGGGACTAACTCCGGTTTGGCGAACGCGGCCGTCATTTTCCGCGGGAGGCGGAAGACTTTGGTGCCGGACTGGTTGGTGAAGTAGAGGGATGAATCCGAAGGTTTGAGGGTGTGGCCGTCGGCCCAGAGGGCGTAGAAATCGGGATGGGCGTTGACGGGTTTGCGGGCGTAGGTGTGGTTGAACTCCTTGGCGTGGGTGAGGCGTTTGGAGGTCCAGGTAGCGCCCTGGTTGGAGGAGGTCCACATGACCATGTCGCCTCCGGTGGTGTAGGGGATGGGGCCGGGGAGGGTGGGGGCGATGACGCGCCAGGTGCCGGATTTTTCGATCCATAGGGCGCCAAAGTCGTAGTTGTGATCGGAACGGGTGAGATCGCGGATCTCCCATTTGGTGCCGGTCCAGCGGGCGGTATGCCAGATGTGCGGATCACTCTTCGGGCCGGACTCATAACCGGCGCTGGTCAGGTAGAGGATGACGGGGTGGCCGTCGTTGTTGAAAGCGACTTCCTTGAGGTAGACCAGGCGGCCTTCCGACTGGTAGTCATGGACGAGGGCGGGGTTGGCCTTGGCAGTGAGCGGGGTTGCGACGGTGGTGCCGTTGACTGTTTTCCAAGTCGCGCCCATGTCCGAGGTTTCCAAGTAGTAGAGATTGGTGCGGGCGTTGAGGCCGACGGGCGCGGGGTGCATGTTGAAGGCCGAAGCGGTACGGGCACCGGCGTGGGCGGTGATCTGGTAGTGGCCGAGTTCGATGCGGGCCAGCGGGTGGGATTCACTCCAGTTGCGGCCATCGGGACTGGTGGACCAGCGGAGGCCGCGGCCTTTGTCGGCATAGATGGTATGGAGGAAGAGGAAGCCTTTGCCAGGGACGTACCAGGGGTGGCCGTAGGAGAAGTTGGTGGTGACGACGATGTCGAACTCGGAGACGTCGTAGGGTTTGCGGCTGCGATGGATGAAGGCGGGACGGCTGGTGCCGTGGGCGTTGGAGAATACCCAGATGTGGCCCTGGTCATCGATGGAGAGTACGGGGTTATCGTGGGCGTCTTCGGTGGCCTTGTCGATGAGTAAGGTAGGCCGGGGGACCATGCCGGTTTTGTGGTCGTAGTAGGAGACCATCTGGAGGAGGCGCTGTTCGCCGGGGCGGGCGCCGCCGTAACAGAAGAAGGTCTTGTTCACGGCAGGGGCGTAGATGGCGATGGGGGATTGCTGCTGGGGGTAAGTGGCGAAACCGCCGGAGTACTTGTAGACGTATTGGTCTTTCGACGGCTGGTTAAAGTACCAGATGCCGTTGTAGCCGTCGGGGGTTTGAGCGGCGAGGGCGAGTATGGCGGCGGGGAGGAGAAGAACTTTCACTACCCGATGATTGTATGCCAGCTACCTGGGGTTGATGACGGTGGTGCCGGAGCCGTTATCTGAGGGGTCGTGATAGGTGCCGCTGGCGCCGGAGGCGGAGACGGTGAGCTTATAAGTGACGTGGAGGTGGGCGCTGCCACGGCGGATGGCGGCGGTCTCCGTGAATTCGAGCGATTTGCCGGACAGGGTGCCATGGATCTGGTGGATGGAGTTGAGGGAGGTCCAGGTGATTTCACCGGCGATGGCGCCGGAGGCTGGGTTGTGGCTAGTGATGCGAATTTTGAAGGGCCAGGAGCGGCCGCGGTCACGGGCTTCGCCGGAAAGGGTGGCGCCGGAGGTAAAGGTGGAGGAGAAGTCACCGGCGGTAAGATAGAGCACCGACTTCACTTCGGCGCGCTGGTAGGTGACGCGGCGGCCATTGGAGAGGACGACGACGAGTTGTTTCCAGGCGGGGTCCGAGCGAAGGGCGAGTTCTTCTTCTCCCGGTTGTATCTGGCCAAAACAGGCTAGGGAGGCGAGGAGGAACGCGAGGCGATTCATAGAGACTCCTTTCGAGAATGACGCCATCGGCTGGGTGTTGCCGCTCCTATCGTTTCACTGCCCGTAACGGATGTCGAGGTGGGGGGTGGGTAGCCAGCGGTAGCCATCGACGCGGGACTCCAGGCCGGCGAGCATCATGCCGTTGGTCAAGAGGGTTCGCTCCGGCGGATAGGGGGACTTCTTTGTGAGGACGAGGTCCTCAAAGTGCTTCACCATGAAGCCCCAGTGGTTGTGGACATAGAGCTGGATGTAGAAGCAACTGGAGTGGATTTTTCCCGATTTTTCGCGGGCGGCAAAGAGGTAGTCGCGGGCTTGGCCGTTGAGGTTGAGGATGGAGGCTTTGACGCCGTCGCGGTAGCGGACGAAGACAGCCTGGGGCGGAGTATTGTTCTTGGGAACGTGGTTGACGCGGTGCTGGAGGGCGGCGTCGAGCAAAGGGCGGGACCAGAAGTTGTCGTTGAAGACGGCGTCGCCTTCGACGCAGCGGATTTCGGCGATTCCGGTTTCGCCGCCTTTCCGTTTTTCGGCCATTGCCTGGAGGAGTTCCATGGCATGGTAGCCATGTTCTTCGAGGTCAGAGAAGGAGACGGCGAGCAGTTCGTCGAGTTCAATGCCGGGCTTGAATTCGAGTGCGGGGCGACGCCAGGTGAGGGGGAGGGACGAGCCGCAGAAGAAGGGGATTTTGTTGGCTTTGACGTGGTCGTACATCGCCTTGGCGTCGGCCCATTCGTAGGCGAAATACTTGTCGTTCATGAGGGGGAGGACGCGGCCGGCGCGCTGGAATTCGGCGGTGACTTCGTCGAAGCGTTTCTTGCGCGGGTACATGAAGTTGCCGCGGCGGGCCTTGGGATAATCACCGTGTTCGCCGATGACGGCGACGCCATCGACGGCGAGTTTGTCGCCGCCCAGGCAGAGTGCCTCCTTCACGGTCTTGTAGATTTTGACACCGTATTCTTCGGCCTGTTCGCGGGCCATGTCGTTGGTGGGGAACTGGTCGACATAGAAGCTGACGGTGTCGAGGCGTGGGCGGTGGCTGACGCCGTTGAGCCGGTAGCCCTCCAACAGGCGGCCCATGAAGACGTCGGCATGGGAGTTCGGGAAGTAGACGTTGAGGATGCAGGCAACCTTAGGCCGTTTGGGTGCCGCGCCGGCGGCGGCGAAGGCGGCGGGCAGGGAGAGGAGACTGCGGCGCGAGAGGGGCATCGAGACTAGGATACATGCGGGGTGCGAATTCGGATAGAATCGGCGTGCTATGAAGAAACTACTCTTGTTTGCGGCCAGTGCGCTGGCCATGATGGCGGCGGACGTGACAGGGAACTGGAAAGCGACCGCGGAGGGCCCGAATGGGACGATGGAGCGGACGCTGACGCTCAAGGTAGAGGGGACGAAACTGACCGGCGAGACGGTCAGTTCGTTTGTCGGCAAGTCCGCCATCGAGAACGGCAAGGTGGAGGGCGACAAGTTGAGCTTCACCATCACGGCGAAGTTTCAGGACAACGAAATGAAGATCAATTACACCGGGAAAGTGACTGGTGCCGACACCATGACACTTTCCGCGGATGTAAACGGGAACGCCATTGAATGGAAGGCGACCCGGGTGAAGTAGGTTAGAAGACGAAGCGGGCGCCGAGTTGGATGCGGCGCCCGGCTCCGGCACTGGAGACGATTCCGAAGCCGGGTCCATTGAGGGTAGAACCGGGGTTGCCGAAGTTGGGGTGGTTGGTGATGTTGAAGAACTCCCCGCGGAACTGGAACTTGATGGTCTCCGAGATGGGGAAGTTGCGAAGGATGGAGGCGTCGAGATTGAAGACGCCATCGCCGCGGACCGTATTGACGCCCTGATTGCCGAAGGTGAACTGGGCGGGCTGGGAGAAGACCGAGGTGTCAAACCAGCGGTCGAGGGTTTTCTGGCTGTTGGGCAGATTCGGGTTGCCGCTGATATTGGCGCGTTGGGCGCCGGCGCTGTTGACGAAGGTATTGTTGACCTGGGTGTTGACGGTAAAGGGTTCGCCGGACTGCAGAGTCATGAGGCCGCCGAGGGTCCAATTGCCGACGACGGCGCCAAGCCAGTTGTCGCTGAGGAATTTTTTGCCTTTGCCGACGGGGATGTCGTAGACGCTGGTCATGGTAAACCGATGGCGGATGTCGTTGCCGGTAGGTCCCCAATCGTTGCGGCGGTTGTAGAAGTCGCTGAACCCGATGTCGGCGCCGAGGGAGCCGCCGTCGGTGTAATTGTTGAAAGCGCGAGCCCAGGTATAGGTGCCGAGAAGGGAGAAGCCGTTGGCGAAACGGCGCTCGAGGCGCCCGACGCCGGCGTAGTAGCGAGAGTCCCCGAAGGCAGGGCCCTGGATGTTGACGTTGGAGAACTGGGGATAGGGGCGATCCGACTGGGTGGGGGTACGATTCTGGGAGATGGCGAGGGCGAGGCGCTCCGGGGTGACCTGATTGAGGGAGAGGTTACCGCTGGGGAGTTTGTGGGAGAGGTTACCGATGAAGCCGATCTCGGCGAGGAAGCCTTTGCCGACTTCGCGCTGAATGCCGAGGTTGAACATCTCCGAGTAGCCGGTACGGCGGCGTGTTTCAAAGAAAGTCACTGCCGTATTGGGCTGCTGACCGACGCGGACGGCGCCGAAACTGTCGTTGAGCGTGGCGCCCTGCAGGGTGACGTTGACGCCATCCTTGAGGAAGAAAGGTGCGGTGATGCCGTTATCGGGAGAGTTCAACGTGGCGGAGAGTTCGTAGCCGAGCGAGGCGGCGTTAGGAACGCCAGCGTCGAAGGGGTGGGCGAAGAAGATGCCGAGCGCACCTCTGACGACGGTTTTCTGAGAGCCGCCGGGCTTCCAGGCGAAGCCGAGGCGGGGGCCGAAGTTGTTCCAGTCGGTATCGTAGATGGAGTCACGCCAGCCGCTTACGCCGAGGAATTTGACGACACCGGGGGTGCCGCTGACGGGGTTGATCTGGGTGGTATCGAAGGCATTGGCGCGGCTGTTGAGGTCGCGCATGGCGGTATCGGTTTCCCAGCGAACACCGATGTTGAGGGTGAGATTGCGAGTGATGTTCCAATCGTCCTGGGCGAAGGCGGCCAAGTAGGTGGAGCGGCGGTTGAGCGGCTGGGTTTCGCGGGCGGCAAAGCCGGTGGTGAAGCCGAGGAGCATGGTGGCGAGGCCATTGCCGCTGGTGGCTACACCGGGCTGGCCGGTGCCGAGGAGGCTGAAGGAGAAGTTGCCGGCGGCGGTGGGGCGGTTGATTTCGTCGTTGAGCGAGGGGCGCCATTCGCCGCCGAACTTGAAGCTGTGTTTGCCGCGCACCCAGCTGAGGTTGTTGACGATCTGATACTGCTGGATGGGGAACTGGCGGCGTTCCTGACCGGTGGAGCCAAGGGCGGTGAACCCGGCGGGGGCGAATTGCGGGAAGTCGCCGTCGGGAATGCCCTTCAGGCCGAGTTGAGAGGCCCATGGCCTGCCGCGGCCGAGGGCGAAGGAGTGGTTGACCCGGTTGGAGTAGGTCATACGGAAGTCATTGACGATGGAGGCCGAGACAGTCCGGGTCCAGCTGCCGTAGAAGTAGTTCTGGTGGCGGATGGCGATGCCGTCGGTATCGGTGCCGGGGTCGGGAAAGACACTGGTCATGTCGGTATCGTCGGAGTTATAAAGATACCGGCCGCTGACGCGATCGCGGGAGCCGAAGTTGTGGTCAACTTTGGCGGTGTAGTTGTCCCGGGTGAGGCCGTTGACGTAATTGGCGCGGAAGTTGTTCGCACCGGCGAGAGAATCGGGCGTTCGGTTGGGGACCGGGAAGAAGGGGATGAGTTTGAGGGCAACCGGGTCGAGGCGGCTAGCCGGAATGCGGTTGCCGGGGAACTGTGTGCGGGTTTGGCGGCCGTTGACCAGTTGGGTGGAAGCCGGGTCGTAGACAGGGATGAGGACGTTGTTGTTGCCGACGGACTGGGAGAAGTCGCCGGCGCGCTGGAGGGTGGAGGGGACGGTGAGGGTACGGATGGCGCCGTCGCGACGGCGGGAGCCTTCGTAGGCGAAGAAGAAGAAGGTCTTGTCCTTACCCTGATAGAGTTTGGGGATCACGACCGGTCCGCCAATGGTGCCGCCGTAGACGTTGTAGCGGAGGGGCGCCTTGGTCTTCTTCCCATCGGCGATGGGCGCGAAGAAGTTGGGGGCGTCAAACTTGTCGTTGCGGACATATTCGAAGAGGGATCCGTGGACATTGTTGGTGCCGGATTTGGTGGTGGCGACGATGACGCCGCCATTGGATCCGCCGTATTCGGCGGAGTAGCCGTTGGCCATTATCTTGACTTCGGCGACTGTTTCGACTGGCGGATCGAGGTCCACCTGGCCGACGCCGAGGCGCATGTTCTGGCCGGTGCCGCCGTCGATCCAGAACATTTGGGACTGCTGGCGGGAGCCGGCGAGGGAGAAGTTGGGCTTGGCGCCGGAGTCGTAGCCAATGAAGACGGCCGCGCCGGTCATCTGGATGAGATTGAGGGAGCGGCGGTCGCCGAGAGGGAGATCTTCAACGGCTTTGGCCTCGACGAGTTGGGCGACGTCGGAGGTGCGTGTTTCCAGGAGTGTGGCGGAACCGGAGACGGTGATGGACTCCGATACGGCGCCGACTTCGAGTTGGATATCGAGTTCGAGGCTCTGGCCGGTGGTGAGCACGAGACCGCGGCGGACGAAGCGGCGGAAGCCGGTCTTTTCGGCTTCGACGATGTACTGGCCGATGGGCAACTGGCGGAGGGAGAAGAGCCCATCAATGTTGGTGGTGTAGGTCACCTTTTGTTGGGTGGCTACGGAGGTGGAGACCACCTGCACGCCGGGGATGGCGGCCCCTTGCGGGTCGCGGACGATTCCGGTGATGGTGGCCGTGGGTGACTGGGAAAAAAGCGCACCGGTGGCGAGTAGTGTGAGAACCCCAAGGCGAAGCATGGCTGGATTATATCGGGAACCGCGCCCGAAACAGAGGGGGGGCTACCAGTCGGCGACGGAGCCATCGCGACGGAATACATCCATGGTGACCTCCGGTTGCCAGGGGTGTTTGTCGGCCTCGGCCTCATTGATATCGATGCCCAGACCCGGAGCCGTTGGCGGCACGGCGTGGCCATTTTCGATGGGAATCTGGCCGAGGACGACGTCCTTGCGCCAGGGGACATCTTTGCGGACCACTTCCTGAATGAGATAGTTGGGAGTGGCAAAGGCGACGTGTGTACAGGCGGCGGTGGAGATGGGGCCTTGGGGGTTGTGGCAGGCGACGGCGATGGAGTAGGTCTCCGCCATGGCGGCGATGCGGCGCACTTCACTAATGCCGCCGCAGTGGGAGCAATCGGGCTGGGCGATGGCACAGGCGCGCTTTTCGAAGAGTTCGCGGAACTCCCATCGGCCGACGAGGCGTTCGCCGGTGGCGATGGGAAAGGGAAGGGCGCGAGCGACCTCCTGGAGGCCGTCGATGGATTCGGGCCAGCAGGGTTCCTCATACCAGTAGAGGTTGTAATCCACCAAGAGGCGGCCGAACTGGATGGCGGCGGCGGGGGTGGTGCGGGCATGGAGGTCGAGCATGATGTCGAGACCGTCGCCGCCGGCGTCGCGCATGGCCTCAACGCACTTGGCGGCCCGTTTGAGGACGGCCGGCGATTCCACCGGGTCGCTCACTGGGATGGGCATTGATTTGAGGGCGGTGAAGCCTTCCTCCATGCTCTGGTGGACGCGCTCAGCGAATTCGGAGGGTTCCAGCGTCCCGTAGATGTCTTCCATTTTGCCGCCGCCGAGGTGGTCGTAGAAGCGGAGGCGGTCGCGGACGGGGCCGCCGAGGATTTCATGGACGGGCCGGCCGAGTTCCTTGCCTTTGATATCCCAGAGGGCCTGGTCAATACCGCTCATGGCGGTGTAGTTGATGATTCCGCCACGCCAGAAGTACTGGCGGTGCATGATCTGCCAGAGATGCTCGATTCGCCGCGGGTCCTGGCCGATGAGCAGGACGCTGAGGTCCTCTACGGCACCGACCACCGACTTGGTCTTCCACTCCAGGGTGGCCTCGCCCCAGCCGTAGAGGCCCGGCTGATCGGTCTCCACTTTGACGAAGATCCAGTTGCGCATGCGGGCGTGGACGACTTTGGTAAAGATACGGGTGATTTTCATGGCGAACTCCTAAGCGTATCGCGAGAGGATGAAGAGATGGAACTTGCGTTTCAAAGGGCTGAGGTAGAGAAGGAGCTGCGCCGGTTGCGGGACTTTGACCGGAGGGTATTTCCCGCCGGCGACCTGTTTCCGTCGTCGTATTGGCGGGAGTGCGAGGTTTGGTGGCTGCTGGCGGAAGGGAAGCGGGTGGGCTGCTGTGCGTTTCAGTGGGAAGAGCAGCGGCTGGCGATTGCGTCGACGGGGATTCTGCCGGCGTGGCAGGGTTTGGGGCTGGGGCGGGTGATGAAGGCATGGCAGATCAGCTATGCGCGGCGGAACGGGGCAGTGCGGATAGTCACCGAGACGCGGGCAAGCAATGAGCGGATGATCCGGCTGAACCGCTCGTTCGGGTTTCGCATCGTGCGGCGAATTCCGGGATACTACGAGGATCCGCCGGAGGCCGGGGTGGAGATGGCGCTGACGCTTTAGACGGCGTGGGGCCAGTTGCGGCGGACGGTTTCGCGGTTGACGATCTCCTTCCAGCGCCGGTCGAACTCCTGGGCGATGGCTGGGCAGGGGGCGAGAACGGCACCGAGGCCGAGTTGGACGTGGGGCTGGCTGATGACCTCTTCAAAGACCAGACGCTCGTGGACGTCCTGCCAGCGATCGGTCAGACCGCCGGGATCGATAAGAACGATGCGGTCGCCGGCGACGCCGAAGTTCTTGAGGTGGGCATCGAGGGAGAACAGGCCGCGCTGCCAACCGGTCTGGCGAAGGGCGAGGAAGCGGTCGAGCCAGAGTTTGACCTCCTCGAAGCGGCCCTGGCGGGCGAGGGAAGCGAGATGGGAGTGGAGAGTGGCTTCGACGCGGGCGGTGGCCTCCGAGACGGTGAGCCACCCTGGCCAGCCGCCGACGCGGACGCGGATGGGCGGGAATGTAATGACCTCCGGCACGAGGGGGGTGCCGCCGAGGTGGGCCTGGGCGAGACGTTCGCCGCGGAGATCGCGAGTGCGGTACTCGCGCCAGACGTCCTTGACGTGAGAGCTGAGCCAAAGGCTACGGGGGACCAGTCGCATGACACCCTGGACGCAGACCCGGAGGAGACGGAGGGGGCGGGAAGGGCGGCTGAGGAGGGGCCTGGGCAGCATTTTCCAGAGGAGGATGAGGGCAACGACCTCGGAAGGGGAGCGGGGGCGCTTTACGACCCAGTGTTCGGAAGCGTAGACGACCTTGCCGATGCCTTCGCCGAGCCGGACAAGGCGGCCGCCGGTCAATTCGCCGGGGGCCTGGAGTAGGACACGGTTTGCGGCCATGGAGTTCCTCCGCCTATACGGTAATCCCTTTTCGGGCGAAGTACCAGAAAAAACATGCAGCGA
Organism: uncultured Solibacteraceae bacterium; assembly: GCA_964430625.1. Taxonomy (GTDB): domain Bacteria; phylum Acidobacteriota; class Terriglobia; order Bryobacterales; family Bryobacteraceae. Next base: position 97,101 of record CAYSFR010000024.1, on the reverse strand, counting down.
CGGCGCAGAGTGCGAGATCGATCGCGATGCCCGAAACGAGTTTGCTGAGCAGCACCAGATTGACGATAACGGCGGCGGGGGCGGTGATCCAGACCATGGGGACGCGGAAGGGGCGGGGACGGGCAGGTTGGCGAAGCCGGAGAACGGGGATAGCGACGGCGACCACGGTGAAGGCAAAGAGAGTGGCGGCGACGGCGATGTCGTAGAGTTTTTGCGGATCGACCAGGAGACAGGCGGCCGAGACGAGGGTGCCTGTAAGGATGATGGCGGCGACGGGGGCCTGCGTATGCGGTTGGGTGCGGAGGAGCAGGGCGGGGAGGAGGCCATCGGACGCCATGGCAAAGAAGATGCGGCTTTGACCCATCAGCATGATGAGCAGCACGGTACTGAGGCCGATGTAGACGCAGACGTTGATGAGCTGGGCGATGGAACCGGCACCGGTGGCGAGGGCGGCGCCGAGCAGGCCGTCGCCTTGCGGCGCGGGGACCATGGCATAGGCGGCGATAACGGCGAGGTAGAGAACGGTGGTGATGGCGAGCGAGCCAATGACGCCGATGGGGAGATCGCGCTGGGGATTGCGGCACTCCAGGCCGAGCGTGGAAACGGACTCAAATCCAACGTAGCTGAAGACAGCGAGACCGGCGACGGTGCGCCAGGCATCCGCGGGACCGGTGATGGAGGCGGCGGCGGGGTTGCCGGCGGCCCACCAGGCGATCCAGGCGACGAAGAGGATCAAGGTGCCGCACTTGAGAAGGACGAGAGCGGTGTTGACAGCGGCGGAGACGCGGATGCCAAGGACGAGCAGGACGGTGGCGGCGGCGGTCATCGCTGCAGCGTAGGCGGGATTGCCGGTCCAGAGCACTGCCACGGCGGCGGAACCGAGGCTGTATTCGAGGAAGAGGGCGCAGCCAATGATCCAGGCCGGGAAGGGGCCGAGGGCGGCGCGGGCGAACTGGTAAGCCGACCCGGCGCCGGGTTCCAGGGCGGCGAATTCGGCGTAGCAGAGGGCCGTCAGCGCGCAACCGAGGGCGGCGACGAGGTAACCCGCCAAAAGCGATGGCGCGCCGTACTGGCGCGCCATCAGGGATGTAGTTAGAAAGATACCGCCACCGACCATACACCCGATACCGGCCGCGATCAGTTGTCCGGGGCCGAGGGTGCGGGAGAGCAACGGGAGAAGCGCCCTAGGACTTTACAATCTCGCGGGACGTGATGACGCGGTCGAGCATGCCGTATTCGACCGCCTGGGCGGGATCCATGATGTAATCGCGATCCACGTCACGGGCGATTTTCTCGACGGGCTGTCCGCAGGCGTCGGCGAGAATCTTGTTGAGGGATTCCCGCATGCGCAGAATTTCGCGGGCATAGATGTCAATGTCGGTCGCCTGACCGGCCAGGCCGTGCATGGAAGGCTGGTGGATGAGGATCCGGGAGTTGGGAAGGCTGAAGCGTTTCCCCTTGGTGCCGCAGGCAAGCAGCACAGCAGCCATCGAGGCGGCCTGTCCGACGCAATAGGTGGTGATGTCGGGTTCGATGAGGTTCATCGTGTCGAGGATGGCCAGTCCGGCGGTGATGGAGCCGCCCGGAGAGTTGATGTAGAGCGAGATGTCGCGCTCAGGGTCTTCAGCGGCCAGGAAGAGCATCTGGGCGATGATGAGGTTGGCAACTTGGTCGTCAATCGGGGTCCCGAGGAAAATGATGTTTTCCTTCAGCAGGCGCGAGTAGATGTCGTAGGCACGTTCACCGCGCGAGGTCTGCTCGACCACCATGGGGACCAGAACAGAGTTTTCCATTTGGGGCATGCTACTCCCATCATAGCCTTACGAGGGGACGAGTAGGGGACATTGGGGTGGAGATCGCTTGTAACAAGAGTCGTCGTCAGCGTCTCTAACGAAGCAAACGTTGCAGAAGTAGTACTTCGATGGCTGTAGTTCTGGTCGAAAAAACGGCAGAAATGACGTTGGAATGTGGGGTACACAGGACGTATGCTTAAGAGGAGAATAAGAATAGGTGTTCTGGACAAATACTGCCGTGCTGGGGAAACATGTTTGTCAGAAGTGGCTTTAGAAATACCGGGTATTTGCCGATAGGAATTAGAGGGTGAATGCTCACCACGGACCTCTCATGAGAATTCTGATTGCGGACGACAGCAACGTGTCTCGTCACCTGCTGGAAAGCATCGTGAAGAAGTGGGGCTATCAGGTCATCTCTACTGCCGATGGCAATCAGGCGTGGGAGGCATTACGGCAATCCGATGCCCCACGGATGGCGATTTTGGATTGGATGATGCCTGGATTGACCGGGCCGGAAGTCTGCCGTCTGGTACGGGAAAAGGGAATTGAGCCGTATACGTACATTCTTTTGCTGACTTCCCGGACGCAAAAGGAAGACGTGATTGAGGGGATGACGGCGGGTGCCGATGACTATGTGGTGAAGCCCTTTGACCAACAGGAATTGAATGTGCGGTTGCGGGCCGGGCGGCGGATCATCGACCTGCAGGACGAGTTGCTGAAGGCGCAGGCGGCGCTGCAGTACCAGGCGACGCACGATGCGTTGACGGGATTGAACAATCGCGGCAAGATCTCCGATGTGCTGGCGGAGCGCGTGGCGGATAGCGGTCCACTGGGTGTGATCATGCTCGATCTGGACAAGTTCAAGCTGGTGAACGACAACTATGGCCACGGGGTGGGAGACACGGTGCTGGTGTCGACGGCACAACGATTGGCCGAAGGGTTGAGCGAGTTGGATACGGTGGGGCGTTATGGCGGGGAGGAGTTTCTGGTGGTATCGCGGCGGGATGCTGCCGACCTGGAACACCTGGCGGAGTCCTTGCGGGACCGTATTGCCTCCGTGCGGGTTCCGGTTGAGGGCGAAGAACTGGGGATTACGGCGAGTTTCGGGGTGGCACACCGGAATGGGGAGCGGTTTGCCGGGGGCGCCGCACTTTTGAAAGCGGCCGATGATGCGCTCTATCAGGCCAAGAAACTGGGCCGCAACCGGGTGGTGGTGGCTAAGCCGTCTGGGGAATAGGGCTATTCTTCGTCCTGGGCGCGGCGGGCGACGGCGAAGTGGCTGAGCGAATCGGCGTATTGGGCGATGCCCTTGTAGAGCGCTTCGGCGATCTTCTGCCGGGTTTCGGGTTTGCGCAGTTCTTTTTCATCGCGCGGATTGGAAATGAAGCCGATTTCGGTGAGGATGGAGGGCATAGACGCGCCAATTAGGACGACAAAGGGAGCTTTTTTGACGCCCCGGTTTCTGGCCGGCCCGTTCTGTACCCACACCTTGTGGAGGGCCGAGTTGACCCGTCCGGCGAAATCTCGGGATTCGTCGATCTTCTCCTGCAGTGCGATTTTCTGTAGCAGTTCGCGGAGTTCAAAGACGCTGCGCTGGCTGGTGGCGTTTTCGCGCGCGGCGACGTCGAGAGCTTCTTTGGAGTTGGTAAAGCTCAGAAAATAGGTTTCCACGCCAGAGACGGAGCGAATGGTGGAAGAGTTGGCGTGGATGGAGACGAAAAGGTCGGCTTTGCTGTCGTTGGCGATTTGGGTGCGGGTCTCGAGGGGAACAAAATTGTCATCGCTGCGGGTGTAAACCACTTCGCTGCCGAGGTTGGCCGAGACCAATTCCCCAAGGCGCAAGGCGACATCGAGGACAAGTTCCTTTTCGAGCAGGCCAGTAGGGCCGGAGGAACCCTGATCGTGGCCACCGTGGCCGGGATCGAGGACGACGCGCCGGATCTTCAGACCGAGTGCGCGGGTCATGGAATTGCCACCGGTGGTGCCCCGGCGGGCGGTTTGGGAGGGCTGTGCGGGAACGGCGGAACCGGCCGGGGGGGCGTCGGCTGAGGCGGGTTCCGGGGGCGCCGGAGTGACGCGAGCAGCCTGCACTGGCGGCGGCGCCTTGGCGGCGGGCGGAACAGTTACGGGAGGCGCAGCCTTTGCAACGTTGGTGGAACGGAAGGCGGGGAACGAGGCGCGCGGCGGCTGCGGGATCGCGGAAAGGCGTGTCCGGACAGGCAGTGAAAACAACGAAGGCGGCAGTGGCAGAATGGCCGTCGCGAGGAGCGCCGGGCGGGACGGAGGCGGCACGAAGGGCCGGAATGTCTTCTGTGGCCGGCGCCTTTCTGGCAGAGGTTGGGCGGACACAGCCGGCGCGGCTGCTATGACGGGGGCAGACACCGCAGGTGCCGGTGCGGCGGAGCCGGGCTTTCGGAGTTCGATGATCAGCCGGTACGGGTTGGTGAGTTCGGAGGTGGTGACCTCGGCGTGATCGGCCAGATCAAGAACTACGCGCGCGATCCCGGCCCGCGGTTCGGCGATGCGAATCTGGCGAAGAAGGGCATCGCCGACGGCAATCGTCTGCATCCCCCTTTTCGGCGGGCTGGTATGTTGGAAGTCGAAAAAGTAACGATCCGGCTTCGACAGGCGGTCGCGGCGGATTTCGGCCGGGCCACTCAATTGAACAGCGACGCGGGTGACGCCACCCTGCGTGGAGTGCCGCACTTCCTGTAAAACAAATTCCTCGGCATGCAACGTGCCGGAGACACACACCGGGAATAGTGCGAAAGACCAGATCCCCAGATGTGAGAGTGTACGCATCTATTTTGTCCGCATGTGCAATCGCCCTTCGGCATCGACAAACGCTTCCACCTGGCGGGTTTCGGACGACTCCACTTTGGCTGCCGGCGCGGGCACCGGAGCGGCCGCAGGCGTGGCCGGCGGCTGGGCGGCGGCCGCGCGACGGGCTTCGCCATACTTCTTACCCACTTTGTAGACGTACTCCTGCGTTTCCGGGTAGGGCGGAATCCACTGGTATTTGTTCACGGCGCCCGCCCCGGCGTTGTACGCCGCCAAGGCCAGACGGTCATCCTGATAGGTGTCCTTCAGTTCCTTGAGGTGCCGCACGCCGGCGCGAATGTTCTCTTCGACGTCGAAACTATTCCGGACGCCAAGCGAGCGTGCCGTAGCCGGCATTAACTGCATCAATCCCTGCGCCCCGGCGTGGGAAATCGCGTAGGGATTATAGCCGCTTTCCACTTGAATTACGGCGTGAACAAGGAGCGGGTCGAGGTCATACTGCTTCGCTGCCTGCTCGACGGCCTCATTGATTTTCGGATTCTTCGCGAAGGCGGGAGAGGGGGTGGCCGCCTTGGGGGCGAGGGGTTCCCCCGGCGTTACGACGCGCGGCGCCACGACGGCGGGTTCCACGGTGACCCGGCGCACAAGGCGGCCGGAACGGCGGTCGGCACGCACGTCAATGCGCACGCGCTCCTCCGCGGGAGCCGTGGGGAGATCTCCCGCGACGGCGGGGATCGCCGCCAGCAGTCCTGCCAGGAAACAATATGGAGCCGTTTTGTTCAAAACAATCTTCAGTCGCAATGATTATACACCTTCAATGGACAGCGATCGGTCCAGGCACCGATGCTATGATTCTCTCATGTCGCGTAGAGCATTGGGGCCAGCGGCGGGTTACGTGCTGGCCGGGGGGGCGAGTCGCCGGATGGGCAGGGACAAGGCGCTGCTGACCGACGATGGCGTTTCGCTGGTGGAGCGAGTGGCGGCGGTGGTGCGCGCAGCGTCTGGTTCGTGCACGCTGGTGGCGCCGGCCGGGCGATACGAAGTTCTGGGAATCCCGGTACTGGCCGACCGTTGGCCTGGGGAAGGACCGCTGGGCGGAATACTGACGGCGCTGGAGGCAGGCGATGCGGAGCGGAATCTGGTGGTCGCTGTTGACATGCCCAACCTGGCGGAGGAGTTCCTGACCCAATTGCTTGAGGAAGCGGAGCAGGGAAGCGAGACGATTGTGCCGGTTCATGATGACGGGGAGATGGAACCGTTGTGCTGTGTCTATCACGCGTCGGCGGCGAAGCGGCTGCGGGCGTTCTTCGATGCAGGGGGACGGCGGGTGAAGGATGCGCTGCAGCTGGTTCCCGTACGTACGGTACCCGCGCCGGGTCGAGTGCTGGCCAACGTGAATACTCCAGAGCAGTGGGAAGCGGTGAGAGGCTAGATGCTGCCCCAACAGGAGTTTCCGCACTACATCGAATTCCGGCATGTGTATAAGACGTTCGATAAGCCGGTTTTAGCCGATTCCAATTTTTATGTAGACGCCGGGGAGACAATTGCCATCATCGGGCGCTCGGGCGTGGGTAAAAGCGTGAGCCTGGGGCACATCATGGGCTTCCTGAAACCCGACAAGGGCCGGGTGATTGTGGCGCATGAGGACATCACCGACTACGGGGAAGCCGAAATGCGCCGGATCCGCAAAAAGGTGACGATGGTCTTCCAGTCGGGCGCGCTGTTCGACTCCATGACGGTGGGCGAGAATATCGAGTTTTCGCTGGAGTTGCGCGAAGACTACGACATGCAGAATAAGGAAGACGTGGTGCAGGGTTTGCTGGACCTGGTGGATTTGGGCGACTACCGCGACGTGTACCCGACGGACCTTTCGACCGGGTACAAACGGGCGGTCGCCATTGCCCGCGCGCTGGCCGCCCAGCCTGAGTGCATTCTTTATGACGAGCCGACGACGATGGTTGATCCCATTATGAGCGACCATCTGGGTAACCTGATGCTGCGGCTGAAGCAGCAACTGCGGTTGACATCGGTGGTGGTGACCCACGATCTGGAACTGATGCGGAAGGTGGCCGACCGCGTGGTGATCCTCCATCAGGGGCAGGTGATCTACTTTGGCCGGGTATCGGAACTGGACAAAGCGGAGCACGAGCACATCAAGGAGTTCATGGCGATGGACCGCGTGGAACTCGGGTAGAGTCCCACGCGGTACCCGGCTAGAGCCCGGCGCGGAGATAGCTGATCAGGTCGGCCATGTCCTTCTTGTTGACGGATTTCTCCAGTCCTTCCGGCATGAGCGAGATGGAGGAGGCGCGGACCTCGGCCACGTTGCGGCGCAGGATGGTCTGGTCGCCGTCCTCTGTGCCACCGCGGAGGGTAATGGCGGCGGGCGTTTCGTTGGCGATGACGCCGTCGTAAACCTGTCCGTCCTTGGCCGTCACCATGTAGTTGACAAAGCGAGGTTCGATGGCGGCCGAGGGATCGAGGATAGCCTTGAGGAGTTCCTCTTTGGTCTTGTTGTTGACGCCGGAGAGGTCCGGGCCGACGCGACCGCCCTGTTTGCGGGGCATATGGCAGCGGGCGCAGTGTTCTTCGAAGACGGCCTTGCCGTGGACCGCGTCACCGGCCATGGTGGTGGACTCCTTATAGTCGGCCATGACTTTGGCGCGGTCCGAGGAACCGCTGGTGAATAAAGCCTTGGCCTTCTTCACCAACTCCGGATCGCCGCTTTCCAGCAGGCGGGCCTGGGCGCCGACGTCAACGCCGGCGGCTTCCACCTGGTTGCTCTCGACGGCGGCGAGCAGTTTCGGGATCCACTCCTTGCGGCCGACGAGGGCTCCGACGGCGCGGGTGCGGGCATCGGCTCGGAGGGATTTCCAAGCCGCCAGGATCATTTCCGGCGCCTTGGCGTCACCGGTTTCGCCGATGGCGGCGACAGCGGCCGCCTGGACCTCGGCGGGCGGATTGCCAGCGAGGATTTTCTCCAGGACGGGCAGGGATTTGGCGGACTCCACGCCGCCGAGGGCGCGGATGGCCGCCACGCGGGCGACGGGAGGGGTGGCATCGTTGGCCGCGTCGGTGAGCGCTTTGGCGAAGACGCCCGGCATGTCAAATTGCCGTGCGGCGGTCCATGCCGCCTGCTGTACCTTTTCCGGGGCACTTGCCAGCACGCGCCGGAAGACGGCTTCCGCCTTTGGCGACGCCAGGCGGGGACCGCCGGCAAGCTTCATGCCGCGCGCCAGGCCCAGGTAGGCGGTGCTCTCGTTGCCGGCGACTTCCAACAGGGTTTCAATCTCGCCGCGATCCTTTCGGGCGCCGACCACCTGCGCGAGTTGCTGGACGAAATCGGCGTGCTCCAAGCCCTTTTTCTGGGACTGGAGGACACGGAGGAACTCGCCCGGTTTGTTGGCGACCGAGGTCAAAACTGCCACACGGAACCAGCGATCCTCGCCGTGTTCGGCAATGAGTTTACCGAGCAGCGAACGGGAGGCGGGGGTATCGATCTGGCCGAGCGTAAAGGCGAGTTGATAACGGACCCGGATAGCCGGATCCGCCGCCATGGAGAAGAGTTGATCGCGGAGAGCCGGAGTGGCGGCCAGGAAGGCTTCGCTGAGTTTCACCGCGTGTTCGCGGATGGGCGGGTGGGGATCCTTCAACGCCTTGGCGACATCGGAAGATTGCAGCGCTCCCATGCTCTTCAGCAGCCAGAGGGCGTTCAGCCGCGCCTGCGGGCTTTTCGACTCCACGGCCATGGCGGTGAGCAGCGGTGCCACCGACTTATCCTGCCGCTCCAGCAACAGGCGGTGGGCCGTTTCCCGGTGCCAGCCGTTGGTCTCCTCAAGCAGTTTCACCAGTTCGGCGGAGGTCATTTTGCCCAGTTGGACGGTCAGCGGGCGCTGCTTGCGCGGCTGCTTGGACTTGATGCGGTAGATACGGCCCTTGTCGTCGCCGCTCCAGAAGTTCAAGCCCTTCTTGATCTCTTCGGGAATCGATTCCGGGGTTTCAATGTACTCGCGATACATGTCGAGGACGTACAGGTTGCCGTCCGGCGCGTTGGCAAAGTGGCAGGGCCGGAACCAGACGTCGGTGGAGGCGAGGAACTCGGTCCCTTCCTTGATCGGTTTGGCGAGGAATGTCACGCCGGCGGGTTCGAGGGTTTCGCGGCGAACCAGGTTGGCGCTGACGTCGCCGGTGAAAATGGAACCGTAGTAGGATTCCGGCCAGGCGTCGCCTTTATAGATGACGGACCCGGAGGCGGCGGTGAAGTATCCCTGTAAGTGCTCCACGCGGCCCGGATTGGTTTCCTTATAGCGCTCCTGGCGGAGCGCGGTGCGCTGAACGCGCCACTGCTGCGGCTTGGTGAGGGGATACATGGGAGTTTGCCCTTTGCCGTCGGGGGAGATGTCCTGGGCCACGGCACCGATTTCCAGATACTGGGAACGGCCCAGGTATTCGGCGGGGACGAGGGCGTGGCGAAGATGGACGGTGTTTTGGGTGATGAAGCGGTTGCCCCAATCGTCCATGGTGAGCCCGTACTGCGCCGGGCCGGAGGCGCGTTCGGCCACGCCGGTGATCGGGTTGAACCGCAAGTCGGCGCCCCGCAGCATAAGCGGTTCGCCGGATTGCCCGGGCTTGGCGAGGCGCGCATCGGCGCCATTGTTGGCGGCGTAGATCCAGCCGTCGATGCCCAGCCGGAAGTTGGTAATGCGGCCTTCCGGGTTCACCTTCGGAAAGCCGGTATAGAGCACTTCGCGTGTTTCGGCTTTTCCGTCGCCATCCTTGTCTTTGAGCCAGAGGATGTCCGGCGCGGCGCCGACGATGAGGCCGCCTTTCCAGGGCATCAGGCCGCTCACCTGGAGCAGGTTTTCGGCATAGATATAGCTGGAATCGATGATGCCGTCGCCATTTTTGTCTTCCAGCACGCGGACCCGGCTGCGAACCGGCTTACCAGGCGGCGGATCATCCGGGTAGTCGAGCATTTCAGCGACGTAGATTTTCCCGTTCTCATCCCAGGCCATGTCGACGGGATCCACCACGTGCGGTTCGGTGGCAAACAACTCCACCTGAAAATCTTCTGACAGTTGAATGGAGGCTAACGACTCTTGCGGCGACTTGGGCGGCTGATCGATATTGGCCTGCTTCCGGCTGCAGGAAACGGTCAAAAAAGCTGCAAATGCGGCAGCAAGTATCCGATGACGGTTTTTCGATAGCATGAGAAGGTGCACGATCTATCATACTTTCGCGGCAATCTTGACGCTATTGCCGCTCGATTGGCCGCTCGCGGATACGAACTGGATGTTGCGTCGTTTCGGGAACTGGACCAGGAGCGGCGTAGCGCGCTGACCGAGTCCGAGACGCTGAAGGCGCAGCGGAACACGGAGTCCGGCGAGATCGCCAAGTTGAAGAAAGCGGGCCAGGACACGGCCGAACAGCAGGCGAAGGTCCGCGCTATTGGCGACCGGATTGCCGCCTTGGAGGAGAAGGCGAAGGCCGTTGACGCCCGCTTCTACGACGTTTTGGCGGGTGTTCCGAATATTCCGCATGAGTCGGTACCCGCTGGAGCTTCGGCCGATGACAACGTGGAGATTCACAAGCACGGCACGCCGCCGGAGTTTGACTTCGCTCCGCAGAACCACTGGGACATCGGACCGGCGCTGGGCATTCTGGATTTTGAACGGGCAGCCAAGATCACCGGGGCCCGGTTTGCTGTCTACATGGGGTTGGGCGCCAAACTGGAGCGGGCGTTGATCAACTTCATGCTCGACACCCACACGCGGGAGCACGGCTATACGGAGGTGTTTCCGCCCGTTGTAGTGAACAGCGCCAGCCTCTATGGCACCGGTCAGTTGCCGAAGTTTGCCGCCGATCTGTTCAAGCTGGAAGGCACTGATTACTTTCTGGCGCCAACGGCGGAGGTTCCGGTGACCAATCTGCACCGCGACGAAACGCTCGACGCCGACGCGCTGCCCATCAGCTACTGTGCTTTCACTTCCTGCTTCCGCAGCGAGGCGGGCGCCTACGGCCGGGATGTACGCGGCATCATCCGCCAGCACCAGTTTCAGAAGGTGGAGTTGGTAAAGTTCGCCCGGCCCGACCAGAGTCACGAGCAATTGGAACTGCTGACGAGCCACGCGGAGAGCATACTGGACCGTCTGGGCCTGCCGTTCCGCCGCATGCTGTTGTGCACCGGCGACATGGGTTTTTCATCGGCGAAGACCTACGATCTGGAGGTCTGGCTGCCTGGGCAGAACGCCTACAAGGAGATTTCCAGCTGTTCGAACTTTGAAGCGTTTCAGGCGCGCCGTGCCTCCATCCGCTGCAAGAGCGGGAAGGGAAAGGCGGAACCGGCGCACACGCTGAACGGCAGCGGATTGGCGGTCGGCCGCACCTGGGTGGCGATTGTCGAGAACTACCAGCAGAGGGATGGCTCCGTGGTAATTCCGCCTGTCCTGCGGCCGTACCTGAACGCCGAAGTGATAACGCCGAAAGGGACTCTCGGCTAGGCCGAGAAGATCTCTTTCAGGCGGCGGCCGACGATCTCCGGTTCGTTCCCACGCATCATCCAGACCGAAATCAGGAGTTCGCCCTTGCCGGGGCGCTGCACGTGAATGGGCTGTTCACTGGCCAGCAGTTTTTCGGTCACCTGTTGGGACGTCAGGCCGCGGGCCTCTTCGTCCCAATGAACGGTGACGTGCGGAACCTCATTGGCGATAACAGGAATGTGGCGTTCGGTGCGCACGCCTTTGGCGCCTTTCAGTGCGCCCCGAATGGAAGTGACGCGGGCCTCCAGTTCCTTCCACTCGGCCTGGTGGTCTACCTTCAGGTAGCGCTCCACGGCCGCGAGCAGACCGCATAACTCTTCCTTGCCCACCTTCATCCCGCGCCCGATTCCGCCAAACGGCGACATGGCCGGCAGCGCGGCGTCAATCAGATCTTTCCGCCCGAGTAGCAATCCGCTGGCCTGGGGACCTCGCAGTGCTTTGCCGCCGGAGAAGATAACCAGGTCGAAACCCATCTTGGTGTACTTCCAGAGGTTTTCTTTGGGCGTGGCGTCGGAGGCGGCGTCGTTCATCGTAGGCACTCCGCGGGCCTTGCCGATCTTGACGAAATCCTCGGCGGTAATCTTTCCGTTCGGCTCCGCTTTATTCAGGAAGAACAGCATCCCGGTCCGTTCATTGATGGCCGCTTCCAGTTCCGCACGCGTCTCGACGGCGATTACTTTGGCGCCGCAAAGCTCCATTTGGTGCTCGTAACCGGAGCGGTGCGTCTTCTGCTGAATCACCTCGTACCTAATGCCATCGCGGCCGGGGAGTTGCCGCAGTTTGGCTGGGTCGCCTTGGGACAAACACGCCGCCGTGCCGACGCTGATCGCCGACGCCGCGCCGCAGGTGACCATCGCCGCCGGAGCGTGGAGCAATTCCGCCAAGCGGGCGCCGACTTTTTTCTGCAATTCGGGCAACGGAATGAAGTATCGTCCGGCCTCTTCCATCGCCTGTACCACCTCCGGCGGCATCAGCGATCCGCCGAGGACGGTTACGACGCCCACTCCGTTGATGACCGGTTTGACGCCGAGACTGGCGTAAAGCGCGGACGGCGTGGCCGCGGTGCGATTGACGGCGGGCGCGGCGGCGGCAGCGGCGGCGGGCGCCAGCGCACTGGCCTGGAGGAGTCGGCGTCGGGAAGTCTTCATGGGGAACAGTATAGTGATATCTGGTCAGCTTGTGAACATCGCCATCGCTTCCATGCTTCAGGAGAGCAACACGTTCTCTCCGGTCTACACCCATTACGCCGATTTCGACCCCGTCTTTGGCAACGCCGTACTCGCCCGCCATGAGGGAAAACTCACCGAAATGGGTGGGTTTATCGACGTTTTGCGTGGCGCGGGTGCCGTCATTCGCCCGGTGTGCGCTGCCTGGGCCATTACGGCGAATCGCCTGATCCGCGCCGATTTCGAGCGGATCGCGGGAGAGTTTGAGGCCCATCTTCGCCGCGCCCGGCCGGATGCGCTGCTGCTGGCAATGCATGGCGCTCAGACGGCCGAAGGCGAAGATGACGTGGAGGGCCACATTTTGGAACGCGCCCGGGCCGTCCTTGGTCAGGATGCGCCCATCGTGCTGACGCTCGATCTCCATGCCAACATTACCCGACGCATGGTGACGCTGGCGACGGCCATTGTTGGCTACCACACCTACCCGCATGTCGACATGTTTGAGACCGGCCAAAAGGCTGCCCGCCTGTTGCTGCGCATTCTCGCGGGCGAGGTCCGGCCCACGATGGCCTACCGCAAACTGCCGCTCATTATCCAGGCTGAAAAATCGCAGACCTATCGCGGCCCGATGCACAAACTGGTGACCACGGCCCGGAAATGGGAGGCCGCCGGCCAGGCCGAGGCGGTGTCGCTCTTCCCAGTGCAGCCGTGGATGGATATCGACGAGATGGGGTGCGCCGTTGTCTCCGTAACGAATGCCAACGCGCCCGCGGCGCAGCGGCAGGTTGATACACTCGCCCGCAAACTTTGGGATGGCAAGGAGGAGTATGCTCCGGAACTCACCCCGGTCGCTGAGGCGATTGAGAGGGCACTCCAACTGGGTGAGGGCCCTGTGGTGTTGGCGGAGTCGTCCGACAGTACCGGATCCGGTTCGCCCGGTGATTCTACCGGCGTACTGAAGCACCTGGTGAAAGCCAAACTCACCGGTACGGCGGCGATTTTTCTAGTGGACCCGGCGGCGGTGTCCCGGGCGATTGAAGCCGGTATCGCGGCCAAGGTGACCATGAAGATCGGCGGCGCGTTCGACAAAAAACACTCTAAGCCGGTAAAGGTGTCGGGCACGGTGAAGATGATCTCCGATGGCCGCTGGGTGGCGCGTGCCCGGGGCTACAACACAGGTATCACCACTTGTATGGGCCGCACGGTGGTCCTGGAAGTGGGGCGGGTGCTCATTCTGATCGCCGAGCGCTCTTCGATGACCGTTGATCCCGAACTGTTCCGCAGCCATGGTATCGATCCGGAGTACTGCCAGATTGTGGTCGTTAAGTCGCCGAACGGTTTCCGCGCCGCCTATGAGCCGATTGCCAAGGCCATCTTCGTCGTCGACACTCCGGGCTGCAGCACCGCGAACCTGGGAACACTGCGATGGCGCCGGATCGCCCGGCCCATCTATCCGCTTGATGCGGCCACCCCCCGTCCGGAAGGGATCTGACCCGGAATGCCTGTTCGTTACTCCATCGTTCTGCTGGCGCTGCTCATCAACATGGTGTGTTACACGGACCGTGTGTGCATCGCCGTAGCCGGGCCGGAGATGCGGAAGGCGTTCCAGTTTTCCCAGACGGAGATGGGGTTCGTTTTCAGTATCTTCAGCCTGTCCTATTTTCTCGGTCAGACGCCGTGGGGGATGGCGGCGGACCGTTTCGGATCGCGCGGAATCGTCGCCATGGCAATTGCCGGTTGGTCCGTATTTACGGCACTCACGGCTTCGGCGTGGAACTTTGTTTCGCTGCTCGCAATCCGGTTCGTTTTCGGAGGACTGGAAGCGGCGTTTTCCCCGTCAGTCGCCTCCGCCTTCAGCCGTTGGGTCCCGGTGAACGAGCGGGCAACAGCGTTCGGAGCCTTCCTGGGCGGCGGCCGGTTGGGTGGCGCGTTGACGCCCCCGATTGCCGGCTACCTGCTGCTCCATTACGGTTGGCGCATGCCGTTTTTGGTCTTTGGCGCCTTCGGTCTGGTCTGGTCGGCGGCTTGGTTCTTCTGGTATCGCAATAGCCCGGCGGAGCATGCTTCGGTGTCTTCCGCGGAGCGAGAGATCATCGGTCGCGGTGCCACGGCTGCCTCCAAAGTGCCGGTCCCGTGGAGCGAACTGCTGCGGTCCCGCCGCCTCTGGTGCCTGTTGCTGGCCGCCTTCGGCTCCACGTTTATGTGGCAGTTCTATATCACCTGGTTTCCCACGTATCTGCGGGAAAACAGGGGAATGTCACTCACCGAGTCAAGCTACTACGCCAGCCTGCCGCTGCTGGTCGGAGTGGGAGCCAACTGGCTGGGTGGTTTACTTACGGATTGGATTGGCCGCCGGACGAATGACCGGACTGCCCGCACCGTGGTGGGGTTCTTCTCGCTGACGATGGGGGCAGTTTTGATGTCGGCCGGCATCTGGTGTCCAGAGGCAGGGTTGGCGGCGGCGTTGATGGGGGCTGCGGCCGGCGCCGTGGACCTCTATCTCGGTGCTGCCTGGTCCTCGGCCACCGACATCGGCGGCAGTTCTGGCGGCGCCGTGGCCGGGTTGATGAATGCCGCCTCCAACTGTGCCGGATTCGCTTCGCCCGCGCTGATGGGTTTCGTGCTCGACCAGTATCACGACTGGAACAAGTTGCTGTACCTGAGCGTCGCCACGACGGCCTGTGCCGCGGTCCTTTGGCTCTTTGTCAATCCCCGTCGACCATTGGAAACCCGATAAACTAATGGAAACAGGAGTCCCCATGTTTCGCTCTCTTATCGCCCTCGTCGTTTTATGCCTCGCCGCGCCGCTTTCGGCTCAAACTGCTCTTGGAACCATCACCGGGACGGTGACCGATCCGGCCGGCGCCCCCGTTCCCAATGTCGAGGTAACGGCCACCGCCGTCGCCACCAGCCTGACGTATAAGGCCAACTCCAACGAGTCCGGCACCTACGTCATTCCCAACGTTCCCATCGGCCAGTTCTCCGTGCGCGCCACGGCTACCGGCTTCAAACAGGTGACGCGCACCGGCATCAATGTCGAAGTGGCGCAGCGCCTGCGCGTCGACATCGCCTTCGAACTCGGCTCGGTAAGCGAGTCCGTGGAGATCAAGGCCGAGATTCCCCGTATTCAGACCGAAGACTCTTCGCTGGGCACTGTTGTGGAACAGCGCCGGATTGAGGATCTTCCGCTGAATGGCCGCCACGTCTTTAACCTCGTGAAGGTGGTCGCCGGTGTGGTGCCGCGCTCCAATGCCACCGACGGATTCGCCGAAGTGAACAACCAGACCTTTTCGCAGATGCGCATCAACGGCGGCCCGGCGTATGGCAACCAGTTCTTCCTCGACGGCGTCTCCAACACGGCCGCGGTGCACAACGAGATTTCCGTTGTGCCGATGGCGGATTCCGTGCAGGAGTTCCGCGTCGATACCAACGCGCTGAAGGCCGAGTACGGGCAGACCGCCGGTGGCGTGATTAACGCCGTCACCAAGTCGGGCGGCAACCAGTTCCACGGCTCGCTGTATGAGTTCCTGCGCAACGATTCGCTGGATGCCCGCAACGCTTTTTCCACGCAGCCCGACCCGCGCACCGGCCGCACCAAGCAGGTCCTGCGCTACAACCAGTACGGTGGCACCGTCGGCGGCCCGGTGTTTATTCCGAAGTTGTATAACGGCAAGAACCGGACGTTCTTTTATGCCGGCTGGGAACAGTGGAAATGGCGCTCCACCGGCGCACCGCAGATTGGGACCGTTGCCACTGACGAGCAGCGGAACGGGGATTTTTCCCGAACGTTTGACGCCCGCTCCCAACTGATCCCGATCTACGATCCGGCGACTACCGCGCCCAACCCGGCCGGCTCCGGTTTCGTCCGCACGCTGTTCCCGGGGAACATCGTGCCACGCGCTCGTTTCGATTCTCTGGCCGTGAAGGTGTTGCCTTACATGCCGACCGCAAACGCCCGGCCGACGGACCCGGTGACGAACATCAATAACTTTGTTTCGCTGGCGAAATCGACTTCGGACCAAACTGTTTCGACCAGCCGCATCGATCACCGGATCAGCGAGAATGACAGTCTCTTCTTCCGCTACTCCTTCACCTGGAACACACTGAAAAACGCTGGCTGGGGCCTTGGCGCGGCCGACCCTGGCGCCCGGAACGACCAGCGTGATAATCACAATGCCGTGTTGGCCTGGACCAAGGTGGTCTCGCCGACCATCGTCAATGACCTGCGGTTTGGCATCACCCGGCAGTACCTGCCCTTCCTCCATCCGAGCTTTGATGAGGGTTGGCCGGCCAAGCTCGGCTACCCCTCCATCATTCCCCAGGACACCTTTCCGCCCGTGCAGATCGCCGGGTTGCTTACCATCGGTAACCCGAACTTTTCCGGCGGGCTGCGTGCGCAGAACATCGGCCAGATTGTGGACCAGATCAGCATCGCCCGGGGGAAACACAGCTTCAAGGCCGGCGTTGACATCCGGGACTGGCGTAACAGCTTTATCAATCGCTTGAATCCGTCGGGCAACTTCTCCTTCACCACGGCGCTCACGGGTAATCCGCTTTCGCCCGCCGGGAACGGCATCGGCCTGGCCACCTTCCTGCTTGGCGAAGTCTCCAGCGGTACGCTCGGTTACCGGCCGTTCTTCCAGTCCCGGGCGACGCCGTTGGGGCTCTATGTCCAGGACGACTGGAAGATCACCTCCCGGTTGACGCTCAATCTTGGGTTGCGCTACGACGCCAGCTACGGATTCACGGAACTCCATAATCGCCATTCGAACTTTGAACCGTTTCTGACGAATCCCCAGACCAACCTGCCGGGAACGCTGGTTTATTCGGGGCTGAATGGTGTGCCGGAGTCTTACATTGATGTGGACAAGAACAACTTCGGACCCCGTTTCGGTTTTGCCTGGGCGCCGGGGACCGACGGCAAAACCGCTGTTCGCGGCGGTTATGGGTTGATCTACCTGCCGATTGAGAGCGGTGCCATCGTTCCGGACAACCAGAACGCTCTCGGATTCTCGGTTGATACCCAGTTTGTGGCAGCCGGCGGCGGCCCGGTGCGTGCGTTCAAGTTCTCCGATGGTCCTGGCACCATTCTGCAGCCGCTCGGGCCGGCAGGCGGACCCAGCGCATTCCGCGGCCAGAATGTCCGTTTCCAGGCACGCCAGTCGCCCACCGGGTACATGCAGCAGTGGAATTTTGCGCTGCAGCGGGCGCTGTTTGCCGGGTGGACGGTTCAGGCCGCCTATGTTGGCAGCAAGGGCACTAAACTCTTCGGCGGAAACTATGAGATGAATCAACTGGACCCGCGGAACTTTTCACTGGGTCTCGCGCTACAGGACCAGGTGACGAATCCCTTCTTCGGCCAGATCGCAACCGGCGCCCTTTCCGGACGCACGGTGGCGCGTAGTCAGCTGCTGCGCCCCTTCCCGGATTACTTGCAGGTCACCACATGGGGCAATCCGAATCTGTCGTCCACCTACCACTCGCTGCAAATCTCCGCGGAAAAGCGTTTCTCTTCCGGTCTTTCCATGCTAGTGAGCTATACGAAGGCCAAACTCATTACGGAGTGCTCGGCCATTGGTGGAGGCAACTCGGGTGACGGATGCACCGGTGAGTACCGCATCGGACGCATCAACCGCCGCCTCGATCGTTCCATCGATCAGGACGACATCGCCAGCCGCCTGGTTCTTTCTGGTGTCTACGAATTACCGGCCGGCAAGGGCCGCAAGTTCCTCTCCAATTCCAATGCCATCGTCAACGGCGTTCTGGGCGGCTGGCAGGTGAACGGGATCAGCACCATTCAGAGCGGCTTGCCACTCGCAGTGCGGGGCTCGAACAACTTCACCGGCATTAACTACCCGGATGTTGTCCGCGATCCTACCTTGCCCTCCGACCAGCGGACCCCCGTCCGCTGGTTCGACACCGACGCGTTCCGCAACCCGGCGAACTTCGTTATTGGCAACGCTCCCCGCACCTTGCCGAAGACCCGAGGGCCGGGGTTGTTCGACCTGAGCCTCTCCTTGTTCAAGACCTTCGCGCTCGGTGAAAGGGCAAAACTGGAAGCCCGCGGGGAGTTCTTCAACGCCCTCAATACGGTGAACTACAACAATCCCAACGTATCGTTCACCCCCGGAGCGAACGGGTTGAACACGAATGCCAATTTCGGCCGGATTACCAGCGCGCTTGACGCGCGCCGTGTCCAGGCAGGCATGCGGCTGTCGTTCTAACTCAGCGCCACGGCGCCTTTTGAAAGGCCGTCGTGAACGCAGTGCCATCCAGTACCAGCATCGGATCGCCGGTCTTCGGATTGTTCCGCTTCTCCAGGCGGAACGTCCGGGAACCGGTTTTCCGGCTGTTTGCGGTGATTGTGGTGGCAGTCGCCGTCCAAGTCCCTGAATCGTTGCCGTCGGAGGCGGTGCCATAGGCCCCTCCAGGTACCTGGCCGGTGGCGCTAAAATCGCCGGCATACTGGTAGCTGCCGTCGGCGAGCAGGGTGAAACAGGCGCTCCGTCCGTATGTGCCGGAGCTATTGTTCATGTAGGTTGAGTCGCACCACTTGCCCACCAGTTCGGGTAGTATGCCGCCGGTTCCGGTACCGCCGCCCACCGCCCAGGTCGCCGCGGCCCGCTGAAAGTTCAAGGTCTTGCCGTTGATCTGCCAGGTCATCGTATCGCCGGACTGCTGCACCGCGGCCAGAAACGTGCCATCCGGCCCGGTGAGGGTCAGATGGTTTCCCGAACGCGTGTACCGGTAGGGGATTCCCGCCACCATCGCCGTGCCGTCCAGATTGATTTGAACCGTCCCGTTGGGACCCTGCCAGGTGCCGGTGATGCCGTTCATCGTGCCGCCGGCCGGCGCCGCCGCGGCTTCCCCGGTCATCCGCCGGAGCACCAACTGGCCGTCCGGGAACTTCCACGTCCATACGTCGCCGGCCAGTTCAAACGGCACACGAATCGACTCCCCATTTCCGGAGAAGGAAATCAGATTTCCCTCCAACGTCCACCGGTGCGTTTTGTCGCCGATGGTGGCGGAGCCGTCGGCGTTGATCCGCACGACACCGCTCTGGGATTGCCATTGCCCGACTACCGCCGGCTGGCCGGCGGACGGTGGGGCGGGTTTTGGAGCGGCGGCTAGAGGATTTTGCGTACCTCCAGCTTTTTCCAGCACATGCGTCACCCCATCGGTGGTGAGCGAAAGCTGGCCTCCGCTGCGGGTTGCCTGGAAGGAGTAGCTCTGCCCCTGTACCGCAAACGTTCCCGTCAACTTCCCGGCGGTGACCTTGGCTTTCAGTGGCATGGTTTGTCCGCTTAGCGAAATGGCACCGGTGTACTCCGCCCCGCTGCGGGTGAGTTCCACCTTCAGTTGATCGTTTTGAAATGTGCCGCTAAACGGGTCGGCCGCCACCGCCAGCGGGTTCTGTGCCAGCAAGGCGAACTGGCCGGCGGCCAGGACCAACATTCGGAGAAATAGTGTCATTGTTCCAATGCTCTCCCTCAAAAATAGAACCTTGCCGCGATCTGTACAATTCGTGCATCGCCGGCGCTATTCACCAATCCGAACGTGGCCAGTCCCAGTTGCCCACCCGGAGCGCCGAAAAACGGCGTGTTGCTGGCGTTGAAAAACTCTCCCCGGAGTTGAAAGTACCGGGCGTCATCCACCCGGAACAACTTATACATTGCCAGATCCAGGTTCTTCATCCCGGGCGCGGTTACCAGGTTCCGCCCGGCATTGCCGAAGGTGAACGCCGGTTGGCGAACAAACGCGTCGGTGTTGAACCATCGCGCCAATGTCCGCTGGTCCGAGGGGAGATTCGGTTGCTGCCCGGGAACCACGTTGGGCCGGGCCGCGGCGGCTGTACCTACATTGGGCGGGTCACCTTGGACGCCGATGTTGACCAGCCGTCCGGAGTTGAAGGTCAGGATTCCTCCCACCGCCCATTGCCCGATAACCAGATCGGCCCACTTCGGCAGCGAGCCGCCAAAGGCCCGGCCCCGTCCCCAGGGCAGGTCATAGTTTGAACTCATCACAAATCGGTGCGGGAAGTGCTCGTCGGCCAAGGACTTCTCGGCGCGCAGATTCTTGTAGTCCTGCACGGCGTTTGGCGCCGTGCCGCCGGCGTCGGCGCCGCCGCGGGAATCGCTGATGGTCTTCGAAAAGACATAGGACGCCAAAAAGCTCAGGCCTTTCGACATTCGTTTTTCTACTTTCACCTGGAACGCGTTGTAGTTCGAATTGGCGCTAAATTCGCGGCGAAACGTGTCGGCCAGCGACGGCACCACATAGCTTAGTCCTGGAACCGCAAGCGTCGTTACGGGCCGCCGGGCGTTGATGTTGCCCGGTCCGGGATCGGGCGCGTTGGAGTCAAAACGCTGCAACAACCGGTTCCCTTTGGTACCGGCATAGCCCAACTCCAGCGCCAGGTCCGCGCCCAATTCGCGTTGTACGGTGAAGTTCCATTGCTGCGAGTATGGGGTGCGGTTGGTGCGGTCCTGGGAGATCGTTTGCAGGTTCGATACGCCGGATGAGGTGGCCCCGGCCGGGAACCCGTCCCGCAGGAGAATGGTCGGATTGATTGAGTCGGTG
The DNA here is from genome assembly GCA_964430625.1 of uncultured Solibacteraceae bacterium. Classification (GTDB taxonomy): domain Bacteria; phylum Acidobacteriota; class Terriglobia; order Bryobacterales; family Bryobacteraceae. Next base: position 76,242 of record CAYSFR010000024.1, on the reverse strand, counting down.
TTGAACCCGGATTGATAGAAGTAGGGCGCCGAGGCGTGCAGGTAGCGGTCCCCGATATGGTCAACGCCCCCATAGTAGATCCCGTAGCCGGAGCGGATCACGGTCCGGTTGTCCATGCGGTAGGCGAAGCCGATGCGCGGGGCAAAATTCGTATAGTCAGGCCGTAGCGTCGAACGGTCGGCGATGCTGCCGTCTTTTGCAAGGCGGAGTTGCGGCCGGGCCCGGTTCTCGTCCAGATCGTAGTTCGAATAGCGATTGTACTTTTCAAACCACGGCCCGACATACTCGTAGCGAAGACCCACATTGATGGTCAGCCGGTTGGTCCACTTGATGTCGTCCTGGATGTAGACGCCGTGAATCCGCCGGCGCTGATTGCCCTGCGCCACCGTGGAAAGCTGCGAGTTGAACGGGATTCCCAGCAGGAAATCCGCATAGGAGTTTCCAAACGTATTGTTCGAACTTTGCCGCGTGAAGTTGCCGTTAAAGGTGAACGTCCCGTTGGATTGAAACGCCTGCAGGTGGGGAGACTGGATGAACATCAGATTGCCGCCCATCTTCACGGTGTGCTTGCCGCGCGTCCACAGCAGGTCATTGGTCAGTTGGCGGGTTTGCGAATCGGAAAATTGGGGGTTATTGGCCGGTGGGCCGAACGGGGCGTACCCGTTGATCGTGAAAAGCGCGAAGCCCGCCAACTCCGTGTTCGCGCCGCGCAGCCCGATTTCGGTATTCATGTTCCGGTCGAGCGGGGAGCCTCGGTTGGTGAGCAGCCGGTTGTAGGAGACCTTTAGCGTGTTGAACAGATTGGGGGTGAAAATATGGCCGTGGCTGAAGACGAAGGACTGCGGCTCGTTCCGGTTGAATGCCGGGTCACCGCCGCCGAAGGCCGGGGCAGGGAGGTTGGATTCCGGCTGGAGGAAGTAGTCCTTTTTGCTGTAGCGGAAATAGACCGTGTTCGCGGTATTGAACGTGTGATCGATGCGCAGATCGCCCTTATGCGTATTGGCGTTCGAACGCGGGTTGGAGAAGTAGTTGTTAATGATGGAAGCGCGGTTTGGCTCCACCGAAAACGAACCCACCTTTGCCGCGACCGGATCGATGCGGTTTGCCGGGATGATGCGGTTTGCGAACGGCAGGCGTGCGCGCGTGGAGGTGTTGTAGGTGGCGGGATCGAAAATCTGAGTCGGCTGGTTGTTGAAAAACGAACCCGAGAAATCGCCCCGCCGTTCGGCTGCAGTCGGCACGGTGGATTGGGCCGTGTCGGCCGTGTATTCCTTGGTTCCTTCGTAGTCGACGAAGAAGAAGGTGCGATTGCGAATGATGGGGCCGCCGATGAATCCGCCGAACTGATTGCGCCGGAACACGGGGATTGTTGTTCCCGGTGCCTGGAAGAAGTTCCGCGCGTTGAAGGCCTCATTCCGCACAAACTCGAAGGCTCCGCCGTGAATCTCGTTCGATCCGGACTTGATGACGACGTTCACCACGCCGCCCACGTTTCGCCCGAATTCGGCCGAGTAGTTCGTGGTCTGGACCTTGAACTCCTGCACGGCGTCGACGGAGGGCGAAATGACCTGCGGGCTGCGTCCTTGCGCGGCGTGCTGGTTAGAGTTGTTGTCCATCCCGTCGAGCAGGTAGTTGTTATGGCTCACGCGGAACCCGCCCGAACTGAAGCCCTGGAATCGCGACCCCGGAGGTGGCACGTTCGTACCTGCCGTCAGAAGCGCCAGTTGCAGGTAATCGCGCCCATTCAGGGGCAAATCGACGATTTTCTTGTTCTCGATCACCTGCCCGCGGGAGGCCTCGGTGGTTTGCAGCAGCGCCGCGTCGGCATTTACCGTGATCTGATCCGCCGTCGCGCCTAATTCCAGCGTCAAGTCCAACCGCAATTCGTCCTGAATCTTCAGCGTAATCCCGCGACGGAGCAGTTTCTTGAAGCCCGGCGCCTCCACGCTGACGCTGTACGCGCCAGTCCGCAGCGGAATGGAGCGGAAATTCCCCATTCCGTCGGTCTTCGTGACATGGGTCGTATTCGTTCCCAGGTTCGTCATCGTCACCGTGGCGCCGGTGACCCTCGCGGCGGATTGATCTGTTACGGTTCCCAACATCACACCCTGTTCTACCTGCGCCAGTAGCGGCAGGGCTAGTGCCAACGAAGCCAACCACTTAGTAGATCCCATGGCGTAAACATATCACTGAACTCCGGTCCTCGTGCTATGAATGGGGGATGCTTCGCACGGCCGCATTCTTCTGTTTCGCCGCTGCGTTCACTCACGCCGCCGAATCGGATGCGTTAGCGATCTCCGCCAATATTCAGGCGCGCCATCTTCCGTTCGGAACCGTCGTCGACCCCTTTTACGCTTCGGCTACCTCGGAAACCATCACCGGCTACACCCGCTGCGGGGACTCCGCCATCTGGACCGGCCATTACCTCGCGGCCGAGTCCTACCGCTATCGCGTCACCGGATCTCCGGAGGCGCTCAACAACGCCCGTAAAGCCGTCGAGGCAATCAAGGGTCTTGTTGACGTCACGGGTACCAATCTTCTTCCGCGTTGCCGCATCGCTATCGGTTCCCCGTTTGCCAACGGCATTCATAGTGAGGAGGCGGCGAACGGGGTGTATACCAACCCGGCGCTTGGCTACACCTGGATCGGTAACACCTCCCGCGACCAGTACTGCGGAGTTCTTTATGGGCTCGGCGTCGCCCACCTCCTGTTACCTCCTCAACCTGCCATCGTGGACACCGTCACCCGTCTGGTCACATTCCTGCTCGACAACAACTGGACCACTCCGATGCCCGATGGCCGTCCCGGTACTACATTTGTGCTGCGCCCAGATGTGCAACTTGGCATTCTACAGGTGGCTCGGCGTGTGAACCCCGCCCGATTCCAGGCCGTCTATGAGTCCCAGCGCGCGCGTCTTGCGGGTACCGTGTCCACTCCCGTCGCGTTTGATTCCCTCAGCACCAGTTCCTACTTCAAGTTCAATCTCATTTACATCACCTTCTTTCCCCTCATCCACCTGGAGGAAGAGGCCACGCGCGCCCCATTTGAGCGCGCTTATACCATTGCCCGCAACTACACGGCTGGCCATCAGAATGCGTTTTTCAACATGATCGATGCGGCGCTTTTCGGCCCCGACGCTCGCCGGGACGCCGAAACTCGCGAACTGCTCGATCTGTGGCTCAGGCGTCCTCGCCGCGACTTCTTTGTGGATCTCCGCTCTAAAGTTCCCACCTGCGGCGACCAGGCCTGTCAGCCTATCCCGGTGGATCTGCGCACCCCAACCGACTTCCTATGGCAGCGCAGCCCTTTCCAGCTCTTTGGCGGGGGAACGGGTACTATCGGTAATGCTGGCATCGACTATATCCTTCCGTACTGGATGGCCCGCTACTATGGCGTGATTGCTGATTTCCAGGTGCAATCGGCCGCGGCTGCGACGCGGTCGCTGGCGCCGGATTCTCTTGCTTCCCTCTACGGCACGGCGTTGCCCAACGGGCGGCTCCGGATCACCGATAGCGCGGGCGTCGAACATCAGGCCCCGGTCATCTACACCTCGCCCGTACAGGTGAACTTTCTCGTCCCACCCGGCGTCGCCAACGGCCGTGCCATGCTTGCGCTGATCCCCGCAACGGGCCCGGCCCTTACGTCCCCGGTCGAGATTGCAAACACGGCCCCTTCCCTCTTTACGATGAACCAGCGGCTGGCCGCCGCTACCGCGATTCGCCTGCAGAACGGGGTCCAACTCCCTGTCGCCGTCTTCCAATGCGCCGCCCTCTGTACGGCGGCTCCGATCGAACTGGCGGACTCCGCCCCGGTTTACCTTACCCTCTATGGCACCGGCTTACGCCGAGGCCAGCACGCCACCGCGACAGTGAAGGGGGGGGCGGTCCCGGTGCTCTACGCTGGCGCGCAGCCCAGTTTTCCCGGCCTCGACCAAATAAACATCGAATTACCCGCCCAACTCCGCGGGAGCGGGGAAGTGGCGATCGCCGTCACGATCGACGGCCAAGCCGCCAATATCGTTACCGTCGCGATTCGCTAACGATTCGATTCAGCGCCTGTGCCACCATTGGTTCGATGTCCGGAAAGCACCCTGCGTTCTCACGAACCCACTTGGCCAACCGATCCGCCCCCAAATCCCGCGCCACCTCAGGCACCGTCCGCGCCGCTCCGTCCCGAACCAGAGGTACCTCCGACGTCAAGCACGCAAACACCGCTTCGGCAAACGCAGGCCGATCGGCTCCGCTCTCCCGAATCGCCCGCACCACGCCGTCATAGTTGTCGATCGAGTCCCGGTCCTGCCAAACCGACCCAAACTCCAGCTGATGGCGCACCTGCGCGGCGATGTCCCAGGTTCCGCTCACTGTTTGATGACGCTCCCGTCGCGCCTCCGAACGACGCCCCAGCCGCCGTTCAACCGCTGCCGTTCGCCCACTTCGGTGTGCCCGAACGGGTATTTTGCCGCCGCCTTTTCATTCACCTCAATGCCCCAACCGGGCCGCTCGTTTGCCCACAAATAGCCGTCCTTCGACACGGGTGCCCCGGGGAATACCTCCTGCACTACCTCATTGAACGGCACCAGTTCCCGGATCCCAAAGTTAGGGCAGGCCAGGTCCAGGGCCAGATTGGCCGCATGTCCAATGGAAGAGACATCGCCAGGCCCATGCCACGCCGTTTTCACACCGAAGGCTTCGGTGTAGGCGGCGATCTTCCGGCAGGGTGTCAGCCCTCCGGCCTGCGACATGTGGATCCGCAGATAGTCGATGAGACGCTCTTCCACGAGCCGCTGCCACTCCTGCGGGTTGTTGAACAGTTCCCCCATCGCCAGCGGAGTGGTGGTCTGGCGCCGGATGTGCCGGTACCAGCCGACATCCTCCGGTGACACCACGTCCTCCAGGAAAAACAGCCGGAACCGCTCCACGTCCTTGGCGAATTGCGCCGCCTGTACCGGTAGAATCCGTTCGTGCACATCGTGCAGCAGTTCCACCTCGTCGCCGAGCGCCTCGCGCACCTTTTCCATCATTTGCAGCGTTCGCCGGATATAGGCCGCCGGTTCAAACATGGGGCCATCGTGCAGCGCCCCGGTTCTGCCGCGGTCCGCTGCCGGCGGTGCCTTCCCGCCGCCGTAGGTCCGTCCGCCGCCGGAACTGTAGGCCGCCTGGTTCGGCACCCCCACTTGCACGCGGATGAACCGGAAACCCTGGCGCTGTAGCTCTTTTGCGCTTGCCACTACCTGAGCGATGTCGTCGCCGCCGGCATGTGCGTAGCACTCGGCTGCTTCCCTCACTTTGCCGCCCAGCAGTTGATAGACCGGCTTGCCAGCCAACCGCCCTTGGATGTCCCACAACGCCTGGTCCACTCCGCTCATGGCATTGTTGAGGATTGGATCGTTCCGCCAGTAGGAGGAGTTGTAGCAGACGTGCCAGATGTCCTCCACCGGACCCACCGGCTTGCCTACCAGCAGCGGACGCAGGTATTTTTCCACCGCCAGATTCACCAGGTCGGCCCGTTGCGTAAACGTCCCGCATCCGTAGCCGTGCAGCCCGTCCTGATCGGTGACGATCTTCACGATGGTCAGGCGCAAACCCGCCGGCGCGGTGGCAATCACCTGAATGTCCCTAATTTTCGGGCCCTGCGCCAATAGCGAGGACCCGCCCAAAAAAGAGAGAATCAGCCGTCGCGGTACCGTCTTCATCGCTTGACTATTATACGGGGGTGGGTCATAAGATTTATCGATTGGAGTTTGTTCGCCGCTGTCTTATAGTGTTAGTTAGCCGGGTCCCCGACTGACCCTTATAAGCGCGGCCGCTTCCACGATGAACGGTTTCTACGGGGTGTGACGTGCTTTTCGATACCTACCAGACCGACTCTTTCCACGATGAGATGTTCCACGCCGACGGTACTGTCCGTCCTGAGGCGAGACTGCTGCTGGAGACCCTCCAATCCCTGGAAGAAGGACATTTGCAGCGGAGCCAGCGTGCCGCGGAACGAATGCTCGTCCAAATGGGCATCACGTTCAACGTCTATGGCGAGGCGGCCGGCACCGAGCGGATCTTTCCGTTCGACCTGATCCCGCGCATTGTGCCCGCCCATGAGTGGGAACGTATTGAGAACGGTCTGAAGCAAAGAATCCGGGCGCTCAACGCCTTTATCGACGACATCTACCACGATCAGAAGATCCTCAAGGATAAGATCATCCCTGAAGAGGTGATCCGCTCGGCTGCCTCCTATCGTCCGCAGATCCACGGCATCAACCCACCCGGCGGCGTGTGGTGCCACATCACCGGCACCGACCTCATCCGTCACGGTGACGGCGAAATCTACGTTTTGGAAGACAATTTGCGTGTCCCGTCGGGCGTCTCCTACGTCCTGGAAAATCGCGATCTGATGAAGCGTACCTTTCCTGAGGTATTTGAAGGCCTCCGGATCCGCCCGGTGGATGAGTATCCCGGCAACCTCCTCGATACCCTTCAATCTGTGGCCCCGGCCCATTGCGAGGAAAATCCCGTTGTCGTTCTCCTCACGCCGGGCATGTATAACTCCGCTTACTTCGAGCACAGCTTCCTGGCCCAGAAGATGGGTATCCCGCTGGTGCAGGGAAGCGATCTGACAGTCGATGACGGCGTTGTCTTTATGCAGACCACGCGCGGCCCGCGCCGCGTCGACGTTATCTACCGGCGCATCGATGATGACTTCCTCGATCCGGAGGTTTTCCGCGAGGATTCGCTCCTCGGGGTTCCCGGCATTGTCGACGCCTACAGGCGGGGCAACGTCACGCTCGCCAACGCCCCGGGAAATGGCGTCGCCGACGATAAGGTGATCTACTCCTACGTGCCAGATATGATCCGCTACTACGAAGGCGAGGACGCCATTATTCCTAATGTCCCCACCTACCTCTGCTGGCGCGACGCGGACCGGCAGCACGTCCTTGCCAACCTCGACAAACTCGTCGTCAAAGCCGCCAACGAGGCGGGTGGCTACGGCATGCTCGTCGGCCCGCATTCCACCAAAGAGCAACAGGAAGATTTTGCCCGCCGCATTCAGGACAACCCCCGGAATTACATTGCACAGCCAACTTTAGCCCTCTCCCGCGTCCCCACGCTAATCGGCGACCGGTTGGAGGGTCGCCATGTCGACCTTCGCCCCTACGTCCTTTACGGCAAGGACATCCAGGTTCTGCCCGGCGGACTGACGCGGGTAGCATTGCGCAAAGGTTCTCTGGTGGTGAACTCCTCGCAAGGCGGGGGGAGCAAGGATACCTGGGTACTCGCTGGAGGCGTCAATGGCAACGGACACTAGACCTCTTCTGAGCCGCGTTGCGGACTCGCTCTACTGGATGGCGCGCTACATGGAGCGGGCCGAGAACCTGGCGCGGTTGCTGGAGGTGAATCTGCACCTCCAACTCGATCTGCCGCTAGACGGTAATCAGTGGCAACCGCTGATCGATACCTGCGGAGAAGCGCACACCTTCCGGGAACGGTACGGAGAAGCCACCCAGGATTCTGTGATCGCTTTCCTTGCCCAGGACCGGGAATACTACAACTCCATTTACTCTTGCCTATTCGCTGCGCGAGAGAATGCCCGCTCGGTCCGCGAGACCATCTCAAGCGAAGTGTGGGAACACGTCAACGGCATTTATCTCCGCGTCCAGAAGGACTACGAAAAACCGGCATCCGAACTTTCGCCGGAAGTATTTCGCGATCTCCGTCTGGCCGGCCACATGTTCCAGGGCATCACGGATGCCACCATGAGCCACAACGAGGCCTGGCACTTTGTCCGTCTCGGCCGGCAGATGGAACGTGCCGACAAAACCTCCCGCCTGCTTGACGTAAAGTATTTCATGCTCCTCCCGACCGCCACGCGCGTCGGGACGCCATATGATGACCTATTGTGGTCAGCAGTGCTCAAATCGGCCAGTGGCTTTGAAATGTACCGCCAGACGCGTGGCAAGATCAGTCCACGCGAGGTCGTCAATTTCCTGGTCCTTGATCCCGATTTCCCGCGCTCCATCCGCCACTCCATCGCCCGCGCCGTTGACTCGCTCGATGTCATCACCGGCGGTGCGCATTGCGATTCTGCTCATCACCTTGGCCAGTTGCGTCGCGAACTTGATGAAATGGATGTCGACAAAATGATCCTTTCCGGACTACATGAATTCCTGGATAACCTCCAACTCCGGCTCAACTCGGTTGGTGCCGGCCTTCAGCGCGACTTCTTCGCTCTCCGCTCCCAGACGCAGTCCCAGACCCAATCGGTGGGCGCGGACTAAATGGGGATTCGAGTTGCGCTTCATCACAAGACGGTCTATCAATACGATCGTCTGGTTTCCCTTGGTCCGCAGATTGTCCGCCTCCGTCCCGCCCCGCACAGCCGTACTCCCATCATCAGCTATTCGCTGAAGGTGGAGCCGGCGAAGCAGTTCATCAACTGGCAGCAGGATCCGCAAAGTAACTATCTCGCCCGGTTCGTGTTCCCCGATCCGGCGCGGTCCTTTTCCCTGGAAGTCGATCTTGTCGCCGAACTCTCGGTCATCAATCCCTTCGACTTCTTCCTGGAGCCGTACGCCGAGACATTTCCCTTCGCCTACGAACCCTGGGAACTGCGCGAACTCCGGCCGTTTCTGGAGACCCTTCCGCTGGGTCCGCATCTGAACAACTACCTGGCGCAGGTCTCTCGCGAACCGAAACAATCGGTCAACTTCCTGGTCGACCTCAACCAGCGCCTTCAGACCGAGATCCGCTACCTGATTCGGCTGGAGCCCGGTGTCCAGACCCCCGAGGAGACGCTGGAAAAGCGCAGTGGATCCTGCCGGGACTCGTCCTGGCTGCTTGTCCAGATCCTGCGCCATCTGGGCCTTGCCGCCCGCTTCGTATCCGGGTATCTGATCCAACTCAAGCCCGATGTGAAATCCCTGGATGGCCCCTCCGGTGCGTCGGAAGACTTTACCGACCTTCACGCCTGGGCGGAAGTGTATCTGCCGGGAGCGGGGTGGATCGGACTCGATCCTACCTCCGGTCTATTCGCGGGCGAAGGCCACATCCCGCTCGCTGCTACTCCCGATCCGCAAGGCGCCGCTCCCGTCACCGGTATGGTGAGTCCGTGCGAAGTGGAGTTTCATCACGAAATGTGGGTGACGCGGATCCATGAGGATCCTCGCGTCACCAAGCCCTATACGGACCAGCAGTGGGACGCCATCCTCGCACTTGGCGATACCATTGATGCCGAACTCCAGACCGGCGACGTCCGCCTCACCATGGGTGGCGAACCCACCTTCGTCTCCATCGACGACATGGATGGCGACGAATGGAACACCGCCGCGCTCGGACCGGCCAAGCAACGCCTTGGGACCGATCTGCTCATCCGCCTCCGCGACCGCTTTGCGCCCGGCGGTCTTCTCCATTTTGGTCAGGGCAAGTGGTATCCCGGCGAGCAACTCCCGCGGTGGGCCTACACCTGCTACTGGCGCACGGATGGCCGCCCGCTTTGGCTGGATCCTTCGCTCGTCGGCGAACCGCACAGAGATTACGGATTCACCACGGAGCATGCGCGCCTCTTCGCGCAGGCCCTCTCCCGCCGCCTCTCCGTTGGCCCGGAGTTCCTCGTTACCGCCTACGAGGACCCGCTCACATATATCGCCAAGGAGCGTGATCTCCCCATCAACGTCGATCCGCTGAACAACAAGCTCGACGATGCCGAGGAGCGCGAACGTGTCCGCCGGGTTTTTGAACGCGGCCTTGGCCAGCCAGTTGGATACGTCCTTCCGCTCCAGCGTGGATGGGGAAAAAACGGGCCCGAATGGCAGAGCGGACTGTGGATGCTCCGCGCCCAGTATCTTTTCCTGATGCCGGGTGATTCCCCCGTCGGCTTCCGCCTTCCGCTCCAACGTCTGCCTTGGGAACCTGCCTCGCAAGTCCAGCAGATCTGGACGATTGACCCGCTCGCGCCGGCCAATCCCCTGCCGTTCCCGAAACGCCAGGTGGAAGCGGCACGCTTGCAGATGCAAAAGGTGACCGATCCCGCTCCCACCTTCCCGCCTGCAACACCGGTTGTTCGCACGGCTCTCGCCATCGAACCGCGGAACGGGAAACTCTTCCTGTTTCTGCCGCCGGTCGCCTCCGCCGACGAGTATGTCGAATTAGTCGCCGCCATCGAGGACACCGCTGCCAGCCTCCGCATGCCTGTTCTGTTGGAGGGGTATACGCCGCCGCACGACCCGCGCCTGCGTAACATCAAGGTGACGCCCGATCCCGGCGTCATTGAAGTCAACACCGATCCCTCCTCCTCCTGGCGGGAACTGGTGGACAAGACCACCATCCTCTACGATCAGGCTCGACTCGCCCGTCTCGGTACCGAAAAGTTCATGCTGGACGGCCGGCATACGGGTACCGGAGGCGGCAACCATTTGGTCCTGGGCGGTCCCACCGCGGGCGACAGCCCTTTCCTTCGCCGCCCCGATCTGCTGCGCAGCCTGATCGGTTTCTGGCTCAACCACCCGTCGCTTTCCTATCTCTTCTCGGGGGTATTCATCGGTCCCACCAGCCAGGCGCCGCGTGTCGATGAGTCGCGTTCGGACTCTATCTACGAGCTCGAAATCGCCTTCAGCCTCATCGACCGCAACACGCCCTGCCCGCCCTGGCTGGTCGATCGCATCTTCCGCAATCTGCTGGTCGATATTACCGGCAATACCCATCGCGCCGAGTTCTGCATCGACAAGTTGTACTCCCCGGACTCCTCCACGGGCCGTCTGGGCCTGTTGGAACTGCGCGCGTTTGAGATGCCGCCGCATTCCAGGATGAGCCTCGCCCAGCAGTTGCTGGTCCGCGCGCTGGTGGCCTGGTTCTGGCGCGAGCCCTTCACCGCTAAACCGATTCGTTGGGGTACCCGGCTCCATGACCGTTATCTGCTGCCCTACTACGTGGAGCGCGATTTTGACTGGGTGGTGGATGCCCTTCAGCGTGCCGGCTACCCGATCCAAGCCGATTGGTTCGCTCCGCACATCGAGTTCCGCTTCCCGGTCTACGGGCGGGTGGTCTACGACGGCGTTGAAATCGAACTCCGCCAAGCCATCGAACCCTGGTATGTACTCGGAGAAGAGCCCGGGGGCGGGGGAACCACCCGCTTTGTCGACTCGTCCGTCGAGCGCATGCAGGTCCGAGTCCGGGGTCTTACGGGGGAACGGCGCGTGGTGACCTGCAATGGCCGCCGCCTCCCGCTGCAGCCGACGGGCGTCCATGGCGAGTACGTTTGCGGGGTCCGATTCCGCGCCTGGCAGCCCCCCCGCTGCCTCCACCCGACCATTCCTGTGCATACGCCGCTCGTTTTTGACCTGGTGGATCTGGCCGCTGGCCGCTCCGTTGGCGGGTGCACCTACTACGCCGGGCACCCCGGCGGACGGAACTACGAGACCTTCGCGGTAAACTCAAATGAGGCGGAGGCCCGGCGCATGGCGCGGTTTCTTCCTTTTGGGCACACTCCGGGTCCCATGCCGGTTCCGCCGGTGGAGGACAACCCGGAGTTTCCCACTACGCTCGACCTTCGCCGCCCCTCGGCGGCCGCGTTGGCTAGAAAAATGACGTTCGGGGGAGGTTGGTGAACAAATCCAAACCGGTGACGCGGCGTTCGCGGTGGGAAGACTTCCGCTACGCCTCTGTCCCCGGGCACTGGGATGAGGCGCTGCTCCCTTCCGGTATGCCCCGCCGCCACTGGCGAGGGCTGGCCGCCTCGCTCGGCCGCATGGGTTTCCGGCAGTTCACCCGCAGTTGGCAGACCGGCCAGCAGCTGATTCAGGCCAACGGCGTCACCTACAATGTCGGCGGAGATCCCGCCGGCAAGGAACGCCCCTGGCCCATGGATCCGATCCCGCTGGTGATCGACACCCCTGAGTGGGACCGGATTGAGAAGGCCGTCCGTCAGCGTGCCATGCTCCTCAATCGCATGCTCCATGACCTGTATGGCGAACAACGCCTGGTCAAGGAGCGCCACCTGCCGGCCGCGCTGGTCTACGCCAACCCGCACTTCCAGCGCAGTTGCTACGGACTTTCTCCCGCCGGCGGGGCGCCGCTGCAAACCTACGCCGTCGATCTCGCCCGGTCTCCCGATGGCCAATGGTGGGCTCTTGGGGATCGAACGCAGGCCCCGTCGGGAATCGGCTACGCGCTGGAAAACCGTTTGGTCAGCGCCCGGATTCTCCCCAACGTGTTCAATCAGTGCCGAGTCCGGCCGCTCACCAGTTTCTTCGACACGAAAAGGAACGCTCTGCTCTCCATGGCGCCGAGCCGGCGCGAGTCCCCGCGCGTGGTTCTGCTCACTCCCGGCCCGCATAACGAGACCTACTTCGAGCATTCCTTCCTGGCCGGCCACTGGGGCTTTCCGCTGGTGGAAGGGGCGGACTTGACCGTTCGCGACAGCCGTGTCTTCCTGAAGACTCTCTCCGGCCTGGAGCCGGTCGATGTCATTCTCCGCCGCATGGACGACAGCTTCTGTGACCCGCTCGAACTCCGCGGCGATTCGTTGCTTGGCGTACCCGGCCTGATGCAGGCAGTTCGCAACGGCACCGTCGCCATCGACAATGCCATCGGCTCCGGTGTTCTGGAAACGCCTGGCCTGATGGCCTTTCTCCCCGGCCTTTGCCGCCACCTGCTGGGAGAGGAGTTGCTGCTTCCCTCTGTCGCCACCTGGTGGTGTGGGCAGCCGGCGCCCCGCCGCTACGTCTTCGATCATCTCGATCAACTGGTGATCAAGCCCGCGTTTCGTCAGTACGGGCTGCACCCCGAATTTCCCGCGCAGATGGACAAGGCCTCGCGCGACGCCCTCGTTCGCCGCATCGAGGCCCAACCGGAGCTTTTCGTTGCCCAGGAACTGGTGGCGCATTCCACCGTTCCCGTCCGCACGGACAAGGGGCTTGCCGCCCGCCATTCCGGGCTTCGCGTTTTCGCTGCCCGCGATGGACAGGATTACACCGTTATGCCGGGTGGCCTCACCCGGGTGGCTGGCGAAACTTCGCCGGTGGTCGCCATGCAACTCGGCGCTGGCAGCAAGGATACCTGGGTGTTTGAAGGGGAGGCTGGCCCCGCGCCCGCACCTCGCTTGGCCCCTCCGGTCCGCCCCGGGCGAACCAGCCTGCCGAGCCGGGTTGCCGATAATCTGTTCTGGCTCGGCCGCTATGCCGAACGCGTCGATAGTGGTGTCCGCCTGGTGCGTGCCCTCCTGCCTGCCCTATCCGGCGAAGAGGATTTCGGCCGTGCCGCCAATTTGGAAACGGTCGTCCGGCTCCTGACCGGTCTCCGCTATCTTCCCGAAAGCGCCCCAGCACTGCCGCTCGGCCAGCAGCGATGGCACTTGCAGCGCCTCCTTTCCGATCTCGTCTACGACGCTGCTCGCATGTCCGGTCTTGGCTGGAACTTGCGGCAGATGCGCCGCTCGGCATGGAATCTCAAGGAGCGGCTGTCTTCCGATACCTGGCGGGTCCTCCAGCAACTGGAGGCCGACCTCTCCAAGACTCCTCCCGCCAATCCGGATCACCGCCTGACTGCCCAGATCAGCCTCCTCGACGGTGTGATCGTCACGTTGGCAGCCTTCAATGGCCTGGTCATGGAGAATATGACCCGCGGCCACGGCTTCCGTTTTCTCGACATTGGCCGCCGTCTGGAGCGTGCCCTGCAAATGACCGATCTCCTGCGCGCCGGCATCGTGCAGGCTCCGCCCCAGAATGAGGGAAACCTTCAACTCCTCATCCACGTCGCTGACAGCACCATCACCTATCGCTCGCGCCATCTCACCATCCTTCGCGCCGATCTTGTGCTCGACCTCCTGCTCTGCGACGAGACAAATCCGCGGTCGGTCGGCATGCAACTAGCCGCGCTCCAGGACCACATCGACGCGCTCCCGGAACACGCCGAAATCGGCCGCCACTCCATTGAACAGCGTCTCGCCCTGAAGTCGCTGACCGCCGTGCGCCTGGCCGATGTGGACACTCTCACCCGGCCCTCCTCCGGTACTGCCCTGGGAGACCTCCTGGCGGGCCTCAAAACCGACCTCTTTGACCTGTCCGAGGCGCTTACCGCCCAGTACCTGAGCCACCTGCAAACCGCTCGCCTCCGTTCTTCCGACTAATGATCTACCGCGCCAAACACGTCACCCGCCATATTTACGAGGAACCTGTCGCCCAGAGTGTCAATGAACTCCGGCTCACGCCTCGCAACTTTGGCAGGCAGCGTGTCCGGGAAACGCAGATCAGTGTGGAACCCGAACCTGCCCTTTGGCGCTCCCGCAAGGACTGGTTCGGTAATGAAGTCACCACATTCTCCATCTTCGAGCCCCACGACCGGTTCACTGTCACCGCCACGAGTCTTGTCGAGGTCGAACCGGCCCGAGTCGGCGTTCTTCCCACGCTCCGGTGGGAGGAAGCGCGCGAAGTTCTTGCTGCCGGTGCCGACGACCCTTCGCTGGAAGCGTCTGAGTACATTTACGACTCCCCCTTCGTTGCGGCCAGCCCCGAACTGGCTGCTTATGCCCGCCCCAGTTTTCCCGCCGGCCGGCCGCTGGTGGAGGCCTTGGAAGACCTCTCGCACCGGATTCACCTCGAGTTTGAGTACGCCCCGAAGTCCACCTCCATCGAGATGCCCCTTCCGGAGGTCTTCAAGAACCGCCGCGGCGTCTGCCAGGACTTTACCCATGTCATGATCGGCGCTCTCCGTTCCCTTCGCCTGGCCGCCCGATACGTCAGCGGCTACCTGCGCAGCGGTGCCAACTACCAGGGCGCCGAAGCCTCTCATGCCTGGGTAGCGGCCTTCGTCCCCGGAGCCGGTTGGCTCCACTTTGATCCAACTAACGACATGGTCCCTTCCGACGGCCATGTCACCCTCGCCTGGGGGCGGGACTACGGCGATGTTACCCCAGTGAAGGGAGTCACTCTCGGCGGCGGTGCGCAGTTGGTTGAAGTAGCCGTCCGCGTGGATCCGGCCGAACCTAAGTAGGTAAGGATTTACTCCCGGCGTCCCGGCATGGCGGCGATATGGTTCTCAGCCATGCCCTCCAGAAGTTGCCTGCTGATGCTTTGCGCGCTCCTTCCTTGTCCGGCCCAACTCTTCGATCCTTCCCGCGTCACCGATCTCCGCCTCGAACTCTCTCCGGCACGATGGGAGCAACTGCGAACCGGCTATCTCCTCGATACCTGGTAGGCGGCCCTTTTTTCTCGCGACGCGGAGATTCCCATCAAAATCGGCATTTGCTCCGGTATGTGAACCTAAAGATGAATGGCGAGGCTTACGGCCGCTACTCGGCCGTCGAACCAATTGACAAGTTATTCCTCCACGAATGACGAGTTCGAAGCTGCTGTTTCCGGACTCCACCGCTTTGCCTCTCTCCGTGCGGGCTACGTTCGGAACGAGATCGGCAGGTGACTCTCCGGGCGTCAGAACTCGTACTTCAGTGCCGCCTGCATCACTCGCGGGCCCCCGCGGCCCCGGTCCGTGACTCCGGTGATGAGACCGCCTCCGAGCGCATTGAATTGCCGTTCCGGCAACTGCAGGTTGGCGTGATTCAGGATGTTGAATAGCTCGTAGCGGAACTGGAAACTTCGCTTTTCCGCCATGCGGAAGTTCTTCATCAGCGCCACATTGATAAAGTGGCTGTTGGGGCCATCGAGGATGTTCCGGCCCGAATTCCCGAAAGCGAACGGCAGAAATCCATTCGGACTGACCTCGCAACTCGTGCGCGATGCGCAACGCGGCACCGGTTCAAAATCGCTCAGCTTGAACCAGGGATAGTCCACCCCCCGCTTACCCGCCCCCGGTATTTCTTCCTGCGTCCCGGTTCCAATCCGGTTTGGCCGCAACGATTCTCCGAGCGCGGTATCCACATTTGCCGACGTCACAGTGAATGCCTGCCCGCTGTAGTAGGTGGCGCTCCCGGAGAATTGCCAGCCTCCCACCACGCCATGCCGCCATCCGCGGGCGCCGCGGAAGAACTTCTTGCCTCGTCCCATCGGCAGTGACGTGGAAAACACCGCCGTGATCACGTGACGCCGGTCAAAATCGCTCCGTCCCCTTTCGCTCTTCAGATCGCGCGAATTCTGCGCGCCGGCAAAGCCGCCCGTTGAATTGCCGCTCAACTGAGACGCATCGTCGATCGACTTGCTGATCGTGTAATTGAGCCGGTAAAACCCGCCTCGCGAGCGGCGCCGCAACGAGATCTGGCCGGCGTGGTAGTTCGAGTTCGCCCCGAAGGAGTAATAGTTGATCGTGTTGATCCCGCTGATCGGCCGAGGAAAGGCGATATTGGACTGGTACAACTCCATCGTCCGCAACGGCTGGTTGATGTCGTACTGCCGCCCCAGATGCGTTCCCTTTGACCCGACGTACCCCATTTCCACCACGACGGAGGGCGTCAATTCGCGCTCCATCGTCAGGTTGAAGCTCTGCAGATAGCCGAGTGGCGGCCGCGGATCGTACCCGTTGGAGTTGGTCGAATTGCCCTCAGTGGCGCGGCTGTCGGGGAATGGATTGGACAATGTCACCAGCGTCGTATCGGTTCCTAGGCGGGTAAAGGTCTGGTTGACCGAAAAAGGGAAGCCGGTCATCAGGCTCGTCCGGATCGGGTTCAGCAAATGGCCGGTGTAGAAGATCCCGTAGCCGCCGCGCACCACCGTCGTTCGCTTCAAAGGCGTCCGCCAGGCAAACCCGCTGCGCGGGGCAAAGTTGATCTTGTCCGTGTACACCAGGGCTCGCGGAAAACCCACATCTTTGGCCAGGGCCACCCGGTTCTGCAGATTGAACTGGGCGATTCGCGCCTGCAGGTTCGGCATATTCGCGTCATCGCTGACGATAATCTTTCCGAACTCCGCCACAAAGTTCGATGCCCGTCCGTATCTTTCCACCGGCGGCATATCCAACTCGTAGCGCATCCCCAGGTTCAGCGTCAGCGCGCGAGTCACTTTGTAGTCATCATTGAAAAACGAACCCAGGCTGAACGATCGCAGGTAGTTCCGGGTCGGCTGCGCGTTCCGCGTCGAGGTCTGCATCATCCCCAGCAGAAAATCGGCCACCGAATGCTGCGTCCAGTTCCGCTGGAAGGCGAATGTCCCCCGCGCATTGTCGAAAAACGGCTGATTGAAACGAACCCGCTCGATGTCGACGCCCCACTTCATCACGTGCTTGTTCTTGATCCAGGTGTACTTGTTGCTGGCCAGTATCGTCGTCACATGGTAGTTCGCCGGCTGACCCGCCACCGATCCCAACGGCAGATAGTCTTGAATGGTCACCCGCGGCCAGCCCTTCAACACCGGGTCCGTCGTCACTCCGGTGATTCCCAAGGGGCCGGCGATGTCCTGCCCCTGCCAGGCGGTGCTTTCGTTGGTTGCCCCCCGGCTATACCCCACGCGCGCTTCGGTCAGGAGCGTCGGCGTGAACATATGCGTATAGTCGATTCCGGCCAAGGACCGCACATCGTCGGAGTAGTTCGGCCACAGCGGAATCGAACTCCCCGCAAATGGACTCGTCGTGTCCGCGTCCCGAATCTGCGCCCGGAAGCTCACCGTATCCTTCTCGCGGAAACGGTGGTCGATCTTCCAGACAAAGCTGTTCCAGACGTCGAAGTCCTTCGCTGAACTGATGTAGTTGTTGGACGGGTCCGCCCGGTTCGGCAGCGGGTAGTATTCCAGCAGTTTCAGCGCAATGGGATGGAACCGGCTGGCCGGTATCCGGTTTCCCGGGAAACATCCGGTCTTCACTGTCGCCGAGCAGGTGCCCGTTACCAGCGGGTCTTTCAAATACAATGGAGCCCCCGTCACTGGAACCACCGATTTCGAAAAATCTCCGGCCCGTTGTTCCAGCGTGGGTACGCTCCCGATCTGGCTTTGACCCAGCACCTCCCGGTAGGACTCCCAACTGAACAAGAAAAACGTCTTGTCCCGTCCGTTGTAGAGCTTCGGAATCCGCACCGGCCCATGCAACGTTGCCCCAAACTGGTTGCGCCGCAGGGATTGTTTTCGCTGGTCGAAAAACGACCGCGCATCAAAGATATCGTTCCGGATGTACTCGAAAACGTCGCCATGCAACTGGTTGGTTCCCGAACGCAACACCATGTTGATGTTGCCCCCCGCCATCCGTCCGGTGTCAGCGGAAAATCCGGCCACCTCCATCTTGAACTCTTGCATCGCGCCTACATTGGGCCGCACCTGTGCCGCCGCGCCCCGGGGGTTGCGATTGTTGAAGCCATCCACCGAGTAGTTCGTCGAGTCGGATCGCGCTCCGTTCACGTTCAATCCCGAGCCTTGCCCGCCTTGTGCCATCGGCACTACCCCAGAGACCATGAACGCCAGATCCGTGAAATCCCGACCATCGAGGGGCATATCGTTGATCTCCTGCTGCAGAATCACGTCGCCCTTGATTGCTCCGACTTCTGTGTTGATCAGCGAGACTTCCGTCGACACTGTCACTGACTCCGCAACCGACCCCAGTTGTAAATGCACCTCGGCTCGCAGTACCTGTCCCAGCTCCAGGACGATGTTGTTCTGTATGTGGCTGCGGAAACCTTCGTGCTCCACACGGAGTTCATAGGGCCCGGGTACAAGATTCGTCACCGTGAAGTCACCCTCTTCCCCGGCCCTCAACTCCCGTGTCTGGTTGGTCTCCGTATGCCGGACCATCACCTTCGCCCCGGCTACGGCCGCGTGTTGGGCGTCCTGCACAACACCGCTGATCGTTGCCGACCCGGCCTGTCCCCGCAGCAGCAACGCCGCGGAGAAATACACGCCAATCATGAAGATTCGGTAAGGCAATGCGGACACCCCGGTACGAAAGTTCCTGCTGTTATATCTGATCCCGGGGGGCGAATGCAATACAAGGTGTTGTTACTTACCCGCCTTCACCAGCTTTCCCTCTTCCACCGTATCGTCGGGGTGGGTGATCACCACATCCCCTTCCTTCAAGCCGGAGATCACCTCTGCCGCCACGCCTGTCCGATGTCCCACCTGAACGGCACGACGACGCGCCACTCCGCCTTCCACAACAAACACCGCCCAGGTCTCCCCCGTCCGAAACAGGCAGTTTGCCGGGACCTGCAGAACCTTGGCCCCTTCCCAGAGAACAAACGCCGCCTCCACCCGATAGCCGTCTCCTAGAGCCGCCCATTGCTCTTCCGGCGATACCAGATCCGCCACCACGCGCACCCGTTGCTCCTCCACGCCCAGTGCCGATATCTTGGTGAATCCGCCCGGCTCCACCACCCGAACCCGTGCTTCCAGAAGGGTGGTGCCGCCCCAACGTTCCAGGATCACCCGGGTTCCCGGCACAATTTTTACGGCATCGGCCGACAACACCTCCACCACAATCTCAATCGCCCGCGCATCCCCAACCTCAAGTAGCGCCTCCCCTGGATTCACCACGCCTTCGCTCTCTCTTACCACCCGGATCACCCTGCCAGCGGAAGGAACGAGAACCGGCACCCGTTCACCGGTCGCTGCTCCGGCCGTCTGCCGCAGGGCCGTGCGCGCACTCGCCACTTCCGCCCGCGCCGCGTTCACTTCCACTTTCGCTGTCGCCAGGGCCCGCTCCGCTGCCGCCACCGTGGCTTCCACGCGCTGCAGATCTGCCACCGTACGCTCGACTCGCGCCGCGGGCAAATCCCCGCTCCGCTTCAGCCCCTCTTCCCGCTGGCGTTGCGCCCGCCAATACTCGAGCTCTGCCCGCGATACCCGTACCTGCTCAGTCTGCGTCGCCACCCGGCTCTCGGCCACTTGCAAGCCAGCCTCCGCCACGGCTACCCGCGCCTGGCTAGCCTCCCGTGTCCGAGCGTCCAGTACCACCGGACGCGGCGGCTCCAGCGTGGTTACCAGCGCCCCGGCCTTCACCGCATCGCCTGCCTTCCACCCGACCCGCGCCATATAGCCCGCCACCGGCGCCATCACCACATACCGGCTACGCAGACGAGTCTTGCCCTCTTCTTCCACCGTCACGCGCAACGGTCCGCTCACCACCGGCGCGGTCTCCACTGCCACCGGTTGGGGCCGCAGCCCCCAAAAAATGCCTGCTCCGGCAATCGCCGCCAGCGCCAGCACCCAAATCCACCGTTTCATGCTGCCATTACTCCCTTGCCTTCAGCACCTCTACCAAGTCTAAGTGATTGATCTTCCGGCCCACGAAGAACGCCGATACGACGGTCGAAACCGCCACCGCCAACGCCGACAGGGCATAGGTGGACGGCTCAATCAGGAACGGGATACGGAACAGCTCCGTCTGCGCCGTCTGCGCCATTCCGTAGGCCAGCCAGTGGCCGCATACCAGGCCCAGAGGAATCGCCACGAACACCAGAATCGTCAACTCTCCCAGTAAGATGTAGGCCACCTCACCGCGTGTGTATCCCAATACCCGCAAACTCGCCAACTCCCGGCTCCGTTCGCTGAGCGAGATTCGTACCGTGTTGTACACCACCCCGACGGCAATGGTCGATGCCAGCAGTGTGTTGAAAAAGGCGAAGGTCAGCATCTGTGCCGCCAGGGTCTCGTAGAAACTCTCCAACACCCCTTGCCGTTCGCTCGTTCCCGCCACGGCCGGAATCTTCTTCAGCCGCTCAAACAGAGCCGGCCTCGCCTCCCGGTCCACCATCAGAAACGCCCCTGTCGCGCTGTCGCCCTCTCGCAGAAACCGGTTCAAGGACTCCCGCCGCATATACGCCGAGACGCCGATAAACTCGCTTACCACCCCCGCCACCGGAACCTCCCGAACCGCTCTCGACCCCTCCAGCAGTTCCACCGTCAACATCTGCCCCGGCCGTATCCCAAGCATCCTGGCCAGATGATCGGTCAGCAGAATCCCCTCTTCCGGCAAGTCCACTCGCTGCAATTCCGTGTTCAACAGCCGCCGCAGGCGCCCCTCCGGCTCAAACCCCTGCAGCGCGGTGCGGTAGGTCTTGTGCTCAAACCGGAACCGCGCCGCCACGTTCCGCGTCGGTTCGGCATAGGTCACTCCCGGGAGGCTGAGCAGCGAATACATCGCCCGCGTAGACACCGGCCCGAAGAAAGTCACTGTGACATCGTCCAATTGCGCCCGCCGCAACTGCGCGAACACCATGTAGTCCACCGCGTCGCCCCAGAATCCGCCCAGGATCAGAATGGCCGTCGACATCGCAATTCCCGCCACCGAAAATAGTGATTTCACCGGACGGCGCTCCAGGTTGCGCACAATCATCCGCGTCGGCTGCGAGAACCAGCGCGACTCAAACAGGCTCCGCCGGTAACGGCCCGGATTGGCCGGCTGCATGGCCACGGCCGGCGACTCTCCGGCCGCCCGCAAAACGGCGAACACCGTTCCCGTCGCCGCCGCCGCCATGCTCACCAGGAACGAAAACAGAATCACCCGCGGGCTCACTCCGTAGTCCAGGTACGGGAACCGGTAGACATCCATATAGAGCCGAGACAACCCGCCCCCCAGCCACATCCCGCTGCCAATGCCCAAACCCGTGCCAAGCGCGACAATTACCGCCGTGAACTTCAGAAAATGCCATACAATCGCCGCGGTTGTGTATCCGAACGCTTTCAACGTGGCGATCTGGCTCCGCTGCGTGGCCATGAGCCGGCTTACCACCACATTCAACAAAAACGCCGCTACCGATAGAAAAATGGCCGGAAATACCGTCGCCATCACGTCTAATTGCTTAAATTCCTCACTCAAAAAACGATGCGAAATCTGGTCCTTCCGCCCGTGAGCGCCCAGCCCGCCGTAGGTTCGCAGAATCCGGTCCATCTCCTCCACCGGACCTTCCACCTTCACCCCCCGCTGCAGCGATACCGCCACCTGGTTGAACGCCCCCACCATATTGAAGGCCGCTTCCAGCGTCTCCGGGTTCATCCACACAATGCAGTAGCGCTTGAACTCGGGAACAATCGAACCCGGCGCCAATTGATAAATGAACTCCGGAGTCGAGGCGATCCCCACCACTTCCAGCCGCAGTTTTCGACCATTCACCGTCGCCAGAAGCGGGAAGCCCGGCCGCAGTTTGTGCGCCTTGGCAAACCCGTCGCTCACCACCGCTTCCCGCTCCCGCCCCGGTTCCGGTAACCTCCCGGCGTGGAGGTGCAGCAGGTTGAACTTCGCCGCGCCCCGGGGCAGGGCAACAATCTGTCCGGAAACCGGTTGCCCGTACCCGGCCAGTTCCAGATTTGCCGGTGCCGCCACCCGCACCTCCACGTTGGCGACTCCGGCTATGGCGCCAATCCGCCCTGCCACGCTCTCCGGCGCCCGTTTCAGCCCGGCGAACACATCCGGAAACCGGAACTCCCGGTAGAGCCGCGCCTGCGTCACCTGCAGCGATTCCAAGGTCGATGCCGCCATGACGTATGTCGATATCCCTCCTGCCAGCACGCAAGAAATCGCCAGCACCTGACCGCGAACCGCCCAAAGGTCCCGAAACAGCTTCCGGTCCAGTGCGCTCAGCATTACCAGTGCAACTCCCTCGGGTTCCGCCGATGGGTGTTCAATTCCACCTGTGAGACATGTCCGTTGCTCATATGCACCACCCGGTCGGCCATCCCCGCAATATCGGCGTTGTGGGTGATCACCGCCGTTGCCGCGCCCAACTCCCGGTTTACCTTATCTATCGCTTCCAACACCACAATTCCCGTCTCGGAATCCAAGGCCCCGGTTGGCTCATCGCAGAGCAGCACGCTCGGCCGCTTGGCGATCGCCCGCGCAATCGCCACCCGTTGCTGCTGTCCGCCCGACAGCTGGGAAGGGAAGTGATGCATCCGGTCCCCCAGTCCAACCAGGTCGAGCGCCTCCTCCGGTTTCATCGGATTGGTCGCAATCTCCGTTACCGCCGCTACGTTTTCCAGCGCCGTTAAGCTCGGGATCAGGTTATAAAACTGGAAAACGAACCCAACATGGCTGCGACGGTACTGCGTCAATTCGCGGTCATTGGCTCGCGTGATGTCGAAACCGCGATAAAGAACCGTCCCGTCGGAAGCCCGGTCCAACCCACCCAAAATATTGAGGAACGTCGACTTCCCGCTCCCCGATGGCCCCAACAACACCATCATCTCCCCGGCATACAACTCCAGATCCACTCCTCGCAGGGCATGCACCCGCACCTCGCCCATGTCGTAGAACTTCGTCACTCCTTGCGCCGAAAAGACTGTCTCCGCCGTCACTTGCCCTCATCTCTATTATTCCGCCTTTTCCCCGCAATACCGCACCACCCGCACTCGTCCCTTTCCCGAATCCGCCATCGGTTCCTCGTAACGCACCACTCGTAGCGCTCGGAACAACCCTGGCAGTTCCGCTGCGTCAAACCCCGCCTCGTCCCCCGCTGCTTTCGCCGCATCCCGGTACCGTCCCTCGATAACCACGACTCCTCCGGGCCGCAGCGCCCGGACAACCGCCGCTGCCTGTCCCCTGACAGTGCCATCGCGCAACACCATCAGATCCCACCGGTTCTCTCCATAGGTGCCTTCTCCGGCGTTCGTCCCGGTTACCTCCCAACCTTGCTGCGCCAGCCAGATTCCGTTTCCGCCCTGCTTCCCGGCGACCAGGGCTTTGCCCTTTGGGCGCCCCACCGTCATCTCTTCCAGAAAACGGCTTGGCCGCTCAACTTCCGTCTGGCTTCCCTGGGCTCGAATCACCCGGATCTGCGATTCAGCGTCTACCGAATCCAGTCCCTTCGCCAGCAGATACTCCTTGTAGCGGTCCAGCACCTCATCGCTTCGCTGCACTTCGGCCGCCTGCCGCGCCACCCAAGCCCTATATTCTTCATAAACGTATAGATCCGCCGGTGTCTGTCCCCAACCGGCCGCAACCAGAAAAACCATGCCAAACAGCCGTCCCATGTTAATTCAGTAGATCACGACTCAAAAGGTCTCATTTGGTGTGGTACGATCCGGCAACTAGGAGATATCGCATGAAAAAATGGATAGCCTGCGCCGCACTCATCACTGGCGCCGCTTTTGCCGCCCCGGCCGCCGGGTTGGTTGCCAGCAAACTCGATCTGACCTCCGCTGGCCCGCTGGCCTTCGGCCCCCCCGGAATCCTCTTCGTCGGCGATTCCGCCAGCGCGTCGCTTGTCGCGATCGATACCGGTGACCGCAAGGCCAACAAAGGCGCCGGCAACATCGAACTGAAGGGCATCAACCAGAAGATCGCTGCAGCCCTTGGCACCGCTCCTGACCAGATCACCATCCACGATCTCGCCGTCAATCCCGTCTCCCGCAACATCTATTTCTCCGTTTCCCGCGAGAAAACCCCCGTTCTTCTGAAGCTCGACGTTACCGGCAAGATTTCCGAACTGAGCCTCTCCAATATCGCCCACGCACGCGTCACCCTTCCGGATGCCCCGGCTGATGTGAAAGATTCGCGCGGCAACTCCAAACGTATGGAGACCATTACCGATCTTGGTTATGTCGACGGCCGCGTCTTCATCGCTGGCCTGTCCAATGAGGAGTTCGCCTCCAGCCTGCGCTCCATCCCGTACCCCTTCCAGGCCGCCAACAAAGGTGCCAGCATCGAAATCTTCCATGGCGCCCACGGCCGCTTTGAAACCAACGCTCCCGTCCGGACCTTCACCTCTTACACCGTAGCCAACAAGCCCCACCTTCTTGCCGCCTATACCTGCACCCCGCTGGTCACCATTCCGCTCTCCGAACTCACCCCGGGCAACAAGGTGAAGGGCCGCACCATCGCTGAACTCGGCAACCGCAACCGTCCGCTCGACATGATCGTCTACAAAAAGGACGGCAAGGACTATATCCTGATGGCCAATTCCAGCCGCGGCGTCATGAAGCTCCCCGCTGCCAACCTGGAGACTTACGAATCCATCACCGCCCCGGTTCCGGACAAGAAGGGCGTTCCCTACGAAACTATTGCCGAACTCAAGGGCGTTCAGCAACTCGACCGTTATGACGACAAGAACGCCGTCATGCTGATGCTCGACGGCGGTTCGATGGACCTGCGTACCGTCGCCCTGCCGTAGTCCCGTGCGAATCGTCCTCTCCATAGTGTCGGCCCTTTGCGTCTTTGCGGCGGATATCGCCGTTCGCCGCGAAGGGCCGGCTTTTCGCGTGTCCGGCGCCCGTTCGGAAGCCGATATTGCCGTCTATGTCGGCGAAGGAGACGTTCCGCCGGTGCTCGGCACTTTCACCCGGGAGGGGGGCGACATCCTCTTTCACCCGCGGTTTCCCCTGGCCAAAACCGTTCCCGCCCGCGTCGTCGTGAGCGGCAAGTTGTTTCCATTCCCCGCCGAAAAACAGCAACTCCAACGCACCACCTTCGTTGAAAGCGTATACCCCACTGGCGCCGAAATCCCCGCTAACCAACTGAAGTTCTACATCCAGTTCTCCGCGCGCATGCTCTCCGGCGAGGCCTGGGATCACCTCCGTCTCCTGGATGCCGCCGGCAAAACCGTTGAACTCGCCTTCCTGGAAATTGACCAGGAACTCTGGGACCCCGACGGCCGCCGTCTCACGGTACTCTTTGACCCCGGCCGGATCAAGCGCGGTGTCCTTCCCCGCGATCAGGTCGGCGCCGCCCTCGAAGCCGGCAAAGAGTATACCCTCGAGATCGATTCCGCCTGGCGCGATGATCGTCGTGTGCCCCTGCGTGAACCCTTCCGCAAGACGTTCAAAGTAGTTGCCGAGGACCGTACCGCCATCGACACCGCTCGCTGGCAACTGGCCGCCCCCGCAGCCGGGTCCCGCCAACCGTTGGTGATCCGGTTTGGCGAACCGCTCGACGCCGCATTGGCACTCCGCCTGATCTCGCTCCCTTCCGTCCCGGGAACCGCCCACCTGGGCAGCGAAGAGCGCGAATGGTCCTACGTCCCCACCGCACCCTGGCCTTCCGCCAGGGTGGAGGTGGAGGTTGATACCGCTCTTGAAGATCTGGCAGGCAACAAAGTCGGCCGCCCCTTCGACGTCGATACCTTCGAACGCATCACCACTCGCGCCGGCCGCGGCCACGTCCGTCTGGGCTTTCAGCCTCTATCTCCTGCGAAATGACGCCCTAGTGCGGCGCATCACAGTTCACCATCCACTTCACTCCAAAGCGGTCATTGACCATCCCGAACGCCTCGGCCCAGAACGTCTTGTCGAGCGGCATCACCACAGTGCCGTCTTTCGCCAGATTGTCGAAGTACTTCCTGGCCAGTTCCACATCGTTCAGACCGATGGCCAGGCTGATGTTCCCCCCGCTCACAGCCCCATCTGGCCTCGGGTCATCGCACATCATGATATGCGAACTCCCAATTTGTATCGTGCAATGCATGATCGAATCCGCCTGACCCATGTCACTCATCGGCGATTCGCCCATTGTCTGCAGGAATATGACCTTCGCGTCGAGCGCGCTTTCGTAGAACGCAATCGCCTCACGGCAGTTCCCTCGAAACGCAAGATACGGACTGACTCCCAGCATAAGTTGCCTCCTCTTTCGGTAGACGCGCCGGCGGCGCTGCGCCTTATTGTAGTCGTTCCATCCGCTGGCCTGTTTACTGCTTTGCCCGGTTCCTTATCTTTTCGTATCCATCTGATAGTCGATGCGCCGGCCACAAGGCCACCACTTGTTTGATCTCCTCCCGCAGTCCGGCGGCGGGGTCGCCCCACTCGATGGCCTTGTACAAATTCACACCTTGCTCGAACCGGTGTTGGCTCGCGAATGGCCCCTTTTCGGTCATTAGCGGTCTCCGGATATCCCTCGCCCGTCGCAAAGCCGCCAACGCCTGCTCCCGATTTCCCTTCGACGCTTCGATCCGTGCCAGTAACTCCCATGCCGAGATCAACTTCCCATCTGACTTCACCATCGGCGCCAAAACCTGCAACGCCGTTTCGGTTCGGCCCGCCTTCCAATGGGCCGTGGCTATTGCCACCTCGATTTCGGCAAGCCCCTCTCCGTGTCCTCCCATCCAGCCGCGGACTTCTCCCACCAGTTTCGGATCCAACGCCGTACCGCACTCTGCCTGCGCTTCGAGAAGCACCAGTCCGAACCCGGCAAAAATAGGCCCTCCGGTTCGCTCCCCAGGCATCGATTCCACCGCCTTTTCCAGATACGGGACTGCCTCACAATACCTTCCCAGCGAGACTGTCCCAGGCACTCCCAGCGCCGTCCCCCACTGGTTCAGCAGGTAAGCCTCCCGCCTTAAGAATGTAGCGTCTCCCTTTACTTTCTCCCGGTTCGCCGCAATCACGGCCAACCCCTTTTTTGCCTCTTCGATCGACTCTTCCAGCTTCCCGGAGAACTGCAGTTGCTCCGATAGTTCATAATGGATCACCACCAAGTAGGCCGGATCCTGCATCCGCCCGGCGGGTTCCACCGCTTCCCGCAGGTACCGCATTGCCTCCTCCGGTTCGCCTCTACGGCCATGGCGTACTGCCAGTTGCAGCCGGACCGGCACATAGGTCCCAGGATCATCCGGCTTGGCTAATTCAACCGCCCTTGCCAGCACTTCCTCGGCGTCCTTGGCCGACCCTCCCCGCGCATACACCTCCGCCAGACGCGCATAGCCCACCGCCATCGATCGCAGCAGTTCGGGGTTCTCCCCATTTCGGCGCCGGATCTCCTCCTCAATCTCCAGGCCCTTCCGGTGGTACAGGATCGCCAGGTCCCGCCGCCCCAGATTGGGGATCCGGTTGTACCCCTGAATATCCCCAATCCGGTGATAGGCCAGCGCCAACTCCTGCCGTAACCCCGGATCCCCTGCCGCCTCCCCCGACAGGCTGTCCAGATACCGCAATGATCCATCCACCATCTTCTGCCGCAGCTTTTCAGACCCCGCCAGCTTTCGCGCTTCGTCGTCAAACTCCGTCAGAACCTGCACCGCCAGCGCCCGAACCTGCTCGAACCGCTTCTGCGCCCGCCGCCCCTCCCGCACCGTGAAAAACGCCCCGGCCACCGCTGTCACCAGCAGTGCAGCCGTCAATCCCACCGCCAACCGATTCCTCCGGACGAACTTCTGTACCCGGTAGGTCACCGTGTCCGGCCGCGCCATTACGGTCTGCCCCGCCAGGTGCCGCCGGATATCTTCCGAGAACCTCTCCACGCTCGGGTACCGCCTCTCGGGCTCTTTCCGCAGCGCCATCATCAGAATGTTGTCCAGATCCCCTTCGAGCACCTTTCGCAGCCGGGTGTCTTCCTTTGCCTTCGCCGAAGGCGTGGCCACGGGCGCTGTTCCTACTATCTGCTCCAGCTCCGCCGCGGAATGGTTCTTCAATTCATACGGCCGCTCTCCCGTCAGGAGAAGGTACAGAATGATCCCCAGCGAGTACACATCCGAGGCGACCGTAATCTGCTCCCCGCGAATCTGCTCCGGGCTCGCGTACTCCGGCGTCATTGGCCGCCATCCGGTATCCGTCAGCGGCCCGCTATCCCCCAGCACCGGGTCCAATAACTTCGCCACCCCGAAATCCAGCAGCTTCGGAGTCCCGTCTTTCAAGACGAGAATGTTCGAGGGCTTCAAGTCTGCATGGACCACTAGTTTTTGGTGCGCGTGCTGGACTGCTGCACAGATTTTCTGGAACAACTCCAGTTTCCCCCGCACGTCCAGCTTCCCGTCTCGGCAGAAATGGTGAACCGGCACCCCGTCGGCATACTCCATCACCAGGTACGGCAGCCCCTCAAACGAGCCCCCGTCAATCAGCCGTGCGATGTAGGGGTGCTCCAGCGAACTCAGAATACGCCGCTCGGCGATAAACCGGTTGGCCAACCGCCCGCCCGCAATTCCCGGATGAACGATTTTTACCGCGACCTGCTGGTCAAACTCCTCCCGTTTCGCCCGATATACCGCTCCCATTCCCCCTTTTCCAATGCACTCGAACAGTTGGTATCCGCCCATCCGCTGCCCGCTAAACGAATCGGGCAACACCCCGGGACCCTTAAACTCCTTGATCGCCTCCTCAATCGCCGGAGCGATGACGTTCCCAGTCAGCCCTTCCAGCATCGCCTCCACCTGCTTGCGCAGGTCCTCATCCCCAGCCGTCTCGGCGTCCAGAAACGCTGCCCGTTCGCCGGCCGGCAGATCCGCCGCTTGCTGGAACACTTCATCAATCCGCTGCCATCGCTCCGGCGTCAATTCACCCATCTTCTTCCCCTACCTCTTCACTCCGTCGCGGATCTTGTCTAATGCGCGCGTCAGTTGGTGCGCCGGCCACTTTTCCACTACTCGCTTCAACTCTCCATCCAGGCTCCCGTCCCGGTCTCCCCACTCCTTGGCTCGCGCCAGGTTCGTGCCCTGCTCAAAGAGCCGGGTATAGCGGAAATTGCCGCTCTCCTCGAGCATCGGCGCGCGTAACTGGCGCCCTTTCTTTAGATACTCCCATGCCTTTTCCCGCTCTCCGTCCGCCATCGCAAACTCGGCCAGGATCTCCCACGCAGCCACCCCGACGATCGTCTTCCACCGCTCGGCCACCGCTCTTATCCGTTTCCGTCCCGACTCCTTCTTCCCATACCGAAACTCATCGAGCCCCACCGCCAGCGCGACCTCCGCCAATCCCTCATCGTAGCCCCCCATCCATCCCTCCACCTGCCGAACCGCCTCCGCCTGCAGCCGCTGTCCGCACAGCGCCCGGGTTTGCAACAACTCCAGCCCAAACCCGGCCTTTACGGCTACGTCCCGCATCTCTTCCGGCCGCAGTGCCAGCGCCTTTTCCAGATACGGCACTGCATCGCAGTACCGCCCGAACGATACCCGCCCGGGGGCTCCCAGCACGGCGCCCCACTGGTTCCAAAGACTGCTCTCCCGCCGTACAAACGCCACATCTCCCTTGACCTTCTCCCGGTTCCCATCGATCAACGCCAATCCCGCCTTGGCCGCCTCAATCGACTCCTCTAGTCGCCCATACTTCTGCAATACCTCCGCCCGCTCCGTCTGCACCAGCACCGCCAGTGCTAACTCCTCCTCCGTCTCCGCCCGTAGCACCGCTTCATTCAGGTACCGCAACGCCTCCCCTAACTCACCCTGCTGCGACTTCCGCCGTGCTACCTGCAAACGGACTGGAACATAGGTCCCCGGATCGTCCGGCTTGGCCAATTCCATTGCCTTTGCCAGCATCGTCTCCGCCTGTTTTTCCTCCCCGGTTCTTGCGTACACCTCGGAGAGGCGCGCATACCCGACCGCCATCGACCGCAGCAACTCCGGGTTGTCCCCGCTTCGGCGACGTAACTGTTCCTCAATCTCCAACCCCCGCCGGTGATAAATGATGGCAAGATCCCGCCGCCCGAGGTTCGGAATCCGGTTGTAACCCTGAATGTCCGCAATCCGGTGATACGCCAGTGCCAGTTCCTGACGGAGGCCAGGGTCCCCCGCCGCCTCTCCGGACAGGCTGTCCAGGTACCGCAATGAACCGTCCACCATCTTCTGCCGCAACTTCTCCGACCCCGCCAGTTTCCGGGCCTCCGGGTCAAACTCCGTCAATACCTGTAAGGCCAGCGCCCGCACCTGTTCGAACCGTTTCTGGGCCCGCCGCCCCTCCCGAACCGTAAAAAATGTCCCCGCCACCGCCGTCACCAGTAATGCCGCCGTCAAACCAACCGCTACCCGGTTCCGCTTCACAAATTTCTGTACCCGGTAGGTCACGGTGTCCGGCCGCGCCATCACCGTCTGCCCCGCCAGATGCCGTCGAATATCTTCCGACAACCGCTCCACACTCTGATACCTGCGCTCCGGTTCCTTCCGCAGCGCCATCATCAGAATGTTGTCCAGGTCTCCCTGCAGCACCCTCCGCAGCCGGGTATCTTCCTTCACCTTGGTCGATGGCAGCGCCACCGGCGAAGTCCCCACTACCTTTTCCAGTTCCAGCGCCGAATGATTCTTCAACTCATACGGCCTCTCCCCGGTCAGCAACAGAAACAGAATGATCCCGAGCGAATACACGTCGGAGGCCACCGTAATCTGCTCCCCGCGAATCTGTTCCGGACTCGCATACTCTGGTGTCATCGGCCGCCATCCGGTATCGGTCAACGGACCGCTATCCCCAAGCACCGGATCCAGCAGCTTTGCCACCCCAAAATCCAACAGCTTCGGTGTCCCGTCTTTCAGAACGAGGATGTTGGATGGCTTCAGGTCCGCGTGAACCACCAGTTTCTGATGCGCATGCTGTACCGCCGCGCAGATCTTCCGGAACAGTTCCAGCTTTCCCCGCACGTCCAGTTTCCCGTCGCGGCAGAAATGGTGCACCGGTACCCCTTCGGCAAACTCCATCACCAGGTACGGCAGCCCCTCAAACGAGCCCCCGTCAATCAGTCGGGCGATATACGGATGTTCCAGCGAACTGAGAATCCGCCGCTCGGCAAGAAACCGGTTGGCCAGTCGCCCGCCCGCGATCCCCGGGTGAACAATCTTCACCGCCACCTGCTGGTCGAACTCTTCTCGCCGCGCCCGGTAGACGGCACCCATCCCTCCTTTGCCGATGCACTCAAACAGTTGATAGCCCCCCATCCGCTGCCCGCTGAACGAATCCGGCAGTACCCCAGGACCCTTGAACTCCTTGATCGCCTCCTCAATCGCCGGCGCGATGATATTACCCGTCAACCCCTCCAGCATCGCCTCCACCTGCTTCCGCAGGTCCTCATCCCCAGCCGTTTCCGCGTCCAGAAACGCCGCCCGTTCGCCAGCAGGCAGATCCGCCGCTTGCTGGAACACCTCATCAATCCGCTGCCACCGCTCCGGCGTCAACTCGGGCATAAACACTGATGATACCGCCCTGGCCCCCTGGCCCTCCCGGCTCCATTCAAGGATTCACAACTCCGCCCACTGACGGCCCAAAGGTCGTACCTTGCCGGTAGGCGCCGCTAATGGTCCGGCCATTGTCCCGGAATACCCAGTCGTACTCGACGGTCGTCTGCGGCTGTGTCACCGTGAATGTCAGTCGCTCCCGGGCGCGGCACACGGCTACCTGAATGGTCTCTTTCCCCGCTTCCGCCAGGGGATTCAGCCCCCGTACCTTGCATGTGGCAAAGTCAACCACGAAGTCGTGATAGTTCCTGGGGTTCACGTACTTGTCCGGCGATCCGGCCACGAAGTTCTCCACCCGGTAACGCACCCCAACCGGTGGAGCCGCTGTGGTCGACACCGCGCCACCCCCGGAGAGCGTAAAAGCCCCGTCCCATGACAGCGTCCCATCGTCAAACCACGACCGGTACTGCGCTATGTTGCCTCGCGTCGTCAACAATATCAACCCGGTCCGTCCGTTGCCGGTTCCACGCACGCCACACACCGTCCGGCCTCCCGCCGGCACGCAGAATCCGCTCGAATACACCGGCTTGTCGGGTCCTTCCCTCAGCGCGATCGTTGCCCCTTCTCCGTGCGGCAGTAATTGAAACTGGTCGATCACCGCGCCATTCCTGCTCCGAGTCCACAGACTTGGCCCAGGCCCTGCCGCCGGTGTCTCCGGCGCGCTGCGGCCCGCCGTCTCCAATGTCCCTTGCGCCAGCGCAAAATCGCCATCCCAAGACATTCTTCCGTCACCAAACCACGACCGGTAATGCGTCGACCCTCCCCCCGGCGTCAGCAAAACGAGCCCCAACTGCCCGTTTGTCGCATTTCGTACCACGCACCCGATCTGCCCCCCTGCCCAGACGCAAAACCCGCTTGAGTACACCGGTTTTCCCGGTCCTTCTCGCAGCACAATCAGCAGCCCGTCTCCCTTCGGTGTCAGGTCGAATAGGTCCACCACCTGCCCATTCTGCGTCCGCGTCCACTGGCTGCCTCCCAGCGTAGCCACCCCAACCAGCAGAGGAAGTACCGCGGACTGGTAACCCATATGCCCGCACTATACTCCCGCACAGCAAGCAATTCTACCCCCCCGGGTCAGTCGCCCAACTGCAGTTTCGGCCGGAAATCCTCCCCACCCCACCGGTGCAGCCAACGCGACAGCATCCAACGCATCCGCAGGTTCAGCCGGTCCGGCCAGGGATGCATCACCGGCAAATTCTCAATCACCTCCCGCGCCACCTCTGGCTTCGCATGCGGCCCCACCAATCGGTACTGTGCCGCCACGAATGGTCCCTCAAAATACCGCTCCCGGAATCGCCCGCTTTCCTTCCGCAAATCGGTCCAGCGCGGTTTGCATCCGATGCGCGCCGCCAATTCGTCGCAAAACACCGTGTACTCCACCAGATGGGCCAATCGCCCCTTGACCGCCCGGAAAAAGTGCGCCCGGTACTCCCGCCAATACTGGATTGACCGCTCCATCTCTTCCTGCCCCGGCAACTCCACTCGGCTGCTCTGCAACAACGCAAACCACCGCGCCTGCAACTCCGCCAGAGGCGGTACGGCTCCCCCCGCCGGACGGACAAACCCGATGAATCCCAAACTCGCCCCCACCCCTGGATGAATCGTATATAAATACCGCGGCTCACTTTCGATCGCACCGTCCAGAAACGGCATCCGGATCTGAAATCCCGTGCAGTAAATCACCATCTCCGGCCGGTAATCCGTTCCATCCGTGAACACCGTCCGCTCCCCTTCAAAACGCTCCACCTCCGCCGCGCACCGGCACCGTCCTTCTACTGCCGCCCGAACGAACTCATCCGACTTCGTGCGGAACTGCTCGTTGATCGTCCCCCCGGATTTCCTCAGTAACTCCGCAACGAACTTTCGCATCTGCCAATTTACCCGTACCGCCTCCCAACTCCCGCCGCGCAGCAGCGGCAGATACTCCCAGAAGACCCGCGCCGTCCACACCAGCGCTTTGTCCACAAATAGGAAAGGGAAAAACGCCATCTTGTAGACTGTCCGCTTCCCGTTATCGGCCGGATTCCGGGTCTGGTAGATCCAATGCGCCGGGCTGTTTAACAGCCGGGATGTCGTGTAGTCCCGCGGTACACCGGAGCGCAAACGCGGCACCACAGCCACGCCCCGCCGCAGCGATAACACCGTCTCCCGGGCATGCCCCGATGCCTCGGCCGCGATTTCCGCTCCGCTCTCCCCGCCGCCAATCACCAGCACCCGCTTGCCTGTTACCTGCTCCGGCCGCCGGTATCGGGATCCGTGTATCACCTCCCCCGGATATCCCTCCTGTCCCGGAATCACCGGCAGATGAGGATGCTGGTTCACCCCCGAACACACCGCGACGGCGTCGAACTCCTCTTCTCGCTCCCCATTCTCGTCTCGCACCCGCACCCGCCATCCCGCCCCACTCCTCACCACCGCCTCCACGCTTGTGCCGAAACGGATCTTTCCCGTTACTCCAAAATGGCCGGCATATGCCGCCAAATACTCGGCAAACTCCCCGGCCCGCAGATGGGTCCCATACCGCTCTGGAATCGGGTAATCGGAAAATCCCGTTAACGCCCGAGACGACGTTAACCGGCACGACTCCCACACCACCCCAGCCTCCTCCTGGTACCCGAACACTCCCCCCACCTGCTCGCCCCGCTCAAAGCACACCACCTCGTGCCCCTCTTCCAACAACTCCTTCGTCGTCGCCAACCCCGCCGGCCCCGCCCCGATCACCGCCACCCGCTTCCCCATCCTACCCCTGCCTCATCGCCGGTTCCGCCAGCAAAACCGTCTCGGCGAACGCCTCTTCATAGCTCCCGCCCTCAAACGCGTAAATGCAGTCCTTGCAGATCGAAATCTGGTTCCAGTCCTTCCCGAACTGCTCCCGCATCCGTTCATACTCTTTCCCCGTCCAAATCTGCACAAACTCCTCCCGCCCCGCATGGCCCAGCGTCTCCTTCCCGTGGAAGTCGTAGGCGCACGCATTCACCCGTCCGTCGCTGCGCAGCGTCGTCCCCTGCCACAGCGCCTTGCATTTGTTGTGCTTCGTCCGCACCCTCTCCCCGTTCTCGTAACGCAAACGCACAAACCGCTCGTCCCCGGCCACGTACTCATCCCCTGCCCATTTCTCGGACCGCGTCGATGCCGGGTTCAGCCGTTTCAGCGAGTACGCATCAACTCCCAACTCCCGTGCCATAGCCGGCAGCGCGCCCGTCTCGTGTTCATTCGCTTTCGAAACCACGAAGGTCAAACTCACAAACGGCGTCCGCACCCCCTGCCGCCGTTTCTCCTCCGCAATATTCCGCAACCCCTCACCCACTTTCCCCCATTCGCTCCCTGGCCGGAATCGTCCATAGGTCTCCTGGCTGATTCCGCTCACCGAAACAATCAGGTAATCCAGTCCCGATTCCACCACCTGCCGCGCCATTTCCGGCTGTGCGAACAACTGCCCGTTGGAACTTGAAACCGTCGGAATCCCCAACTTGCGCGCATAGCCAATCATCGCGAAAATGTCCCGGTTCAAAAACGGCTCGCCCCATCCCCACAACTGGAACAGGAGGGCCGTGTCCTTATGGGCGTCCGCAAATCGCTGATACGTTTCGAAGGCCAAATGCCCCGTCTGTGCCGCCAACTCCTGTCCCACCGGACAGTACTGGCATCGCTGGTTGCACTTCGTGCTCGTCTCAATCTGCACATGCGTCGGCATCCCCCATGGCCGCCGCGCACGCGCCATCACCGCTAATTCGGCCGCCAGCCAGTTCCCGATCCGGCGATAAGACGCGCCCCGGATCACCACCGGCAGATTCTCGAACTCAAAAGCAATTCGCCGCGTAACCAGCGTCCGCAGCGCTTCTCCCGCCTTCGCCAGAAGTCCCTTTTTCCCGCTACCCATTCCGGAACCCCAACGTCTCGGTAGCGCCCGCACAGACCTTCATTTCCCGCGCCCGAACCCGCTTCGCTTCCGATGCCCAGATCTCATCGAACCCGCGCTCCAGCACATTTCCGATCGCCTCTTTCTTCCGGCATAGGAATACCTCCCCATTGAACCCCAGAAATAGCGTCCGCACCGAACAGGAACAACCTACCTTCCCCCCGTCATAGAGCCGCACCAGATCGGTGATGTAGTCGTTGTTGGCGTCCATCCGCATATCCAGCACTTCCCGCGCCTGCGCTGCAATGCTCCGCACCATTGTCGCGTCGTAGTCCGGCCCTTGAATCGGCGATGGAAACCGGCTCTGGTGGCAGTTCAGCTTCTCCAGCGTCTTGAACCGGAACCCCACCCCCATCTCCCGGCACCGCCGCGCCGTGGACGTGATCTCGGTGTGGTTCAGACTCATTACCGTCAATTTCAGCGCCACATCCACCGCCGGAAAACGCCGCCGGATCTCCTCCGCCGTCGCCAATAGCTTCTCCTCCGACCCCTCGACGCCGCGGATCGCATCGTGGCTTTTCACCCCGTCATAGCTAATCGTCACCGACATGTTCCTCGCCCCGGTCTCCTCGAGAAACTCTAGTGTTCTGTCGGTGTAGAACCCATTTGTGCTGATGTTGACATGGGCCCGCGGCCGCCGCCGCCGCGCGACCCGGAAATAGTCAATCAGGTTGTGGATGAGAAACGGCTCGCCGCCGGTCAGCGCTACTACTCCCAGGCTCCCCATCGCCCGCGCCCCCAAGACCCGGTCCAATACTTCCACATCCATCGTCTTCTTGGGCTTCTCTTCCCAGATTCCACACATCTGGCACCGCAAGTTGCACAGGTTCGTCAACTCCGCCATCAACATCTTCGGCCGGTCGAAGAACTCAAACATGTCCGGCCTCACCGTGCATTCCAATATCCCTTCGCTTCACCCCAACTCCACCAGGTCACCCCCAGCACGACCGCCGGCAGCGCCTGCAGGAACCGGATTCGATAGTATCGCAACCCCGCCACGCGCCGGGCAATCCGCCCCAAGAGCACGGCCGGCAGCAGCGCCGCCCCCAACGCCCATGCAACACTCCGGCCCCGGCCCCATCCGTGGTACTCAGCCCGCAGCCGAGCAAAGGTCGCCCCGTGCATCTTCTGCTTCTCCAGACTCCGCCTCAATCCCAACGGATTCCAGTGCCGTACATGGATCTCCGGCACAAAGAGCGCTTGTCGCCCCGCCGCCCGGGCCTTCCAATGGAATACCGTGTCGGAGCAGTAGCACCCCTCCACGAAAGGCCCGAATGCTTCATAGGCCTCCCGTTTGAACGAGAGGCAGCAGGTTGGAATCTCATCCATCCATCGACGCTCGCCGGTTTTTAGCCATCCGCTGAACTCGGTGAGAAACTGGCCCCATCCGGCCGCATACTCCGGATTCGCCACTCCCACCGAACCGCCAATGATCCACTCCTCCCCCTGGTGCGCTTCCGCGATCCGCCCCACCCAATCTGCTTCCGCTTCGCAATCGGAGTCGACAAAGGCGATCACCCGGCCGGCCGCCGCTTCGATCCCTACATTTCGCGCATCTCCCGGGAACAGCCGAACACTGGACCGCACGAGCCGTACCCAGGGATACTCGCTCTCCACCAACTCCGCCGTCCCGTCGTCGCCGCTATCCACCAGAATCACCTCCCTTGGAGTCGCGCTCTGCCGTTGGAGCGCCTCCAGGCATCGGCCGATCGTTCCGCGCGACTGGTAGGAAACGACGATGACGGAGATCTCTCGCGCCTCCGTCTCCTTACCGGTCAACCCACCCTCCACGCCACCGCGTCCAGGCCCCGCCGATTATGGGTAGGGATCACCACAAAAACCATCACTTGCTGACCCCCTTTTCTCTCCGCGCATTCTCCTTAGTCTAATGCAGCCAGCCACATCGGCCCGGTCAGGGCAGGGAAGCCGGCCCCGTCCGGTAGTAACATCAAGGTGCGATGTTACTCAAAATCATCTCGGCGGTACTTTTTGTAACACCGCTCTTCGCCGCTACCCTCTCCAGCCCCGTCGTTCCGCCCGGCGGAACCGCCCACATCACCCTCACTCTCCCCACCCCCCAGGCAATCGCCGCCGGGTCGCTGTCCATCGACCTCGATCCCGCCGTCTTCGACAACATCACTGCCGTAAACGTATTCAGCGCCAGCGGAGACCAGATTGGCGTCGTCAGAGTCCAGGGCCGCCGCGCCGACATCGACTTTGCCTCCCCTTCCGGCGGCATCGGGCGCCTACCGCTTTATCCCGTCCTCCAACTCACCGTCCCCGTTCTCTCCTCCGCTCGCCCCGGAACTCTCGGCCGCGCCACCGCCCAAGCCAAGGCGCCCTGGCGCGACATTACCGGAAAGGACTACCCCGTCACCTTCCAGTCACCCGGCATCCCCATCGGCCCCGGCCTCTCCATTCAGTCGGTCCTTCCCGCTGGGGACGTCCTCCCCGCTGGTACCCGCGTCCAGATCCATGGCCAGGGATTCTCACCGGCCACCGCCGTGCAAATGGATGGCATCGCCTGGCAGAATCTCGAATTCGTCAATCCCCGCCAACTTGTCTTCACGCTCAGCGGTCCCGCCGACCTCACAGGCAGGCAAATCTCCCTCTCGGATCCTTCCGGCGCCCAAACCCGCTACTTTGCAGCACTCCCTCTCAACGTCACCCGCCAAGCACCCAGCATCCCGGAGTCCATCCAACCCATATTCCCGCTCACCTCGGTCCGCCGAACGACGCTGTATTCGTCCGGGTCGCGGTTGGCCCTACAGAATCCGACGGCCAACCCGGTCACACTCCGCATCGAGAGCGGGCGGCTTCCGGCGGCGGGGCGGCCGCAGTCTCCTGTAATAACTATGATCTCCGTCGACCCTCGATCGACTCTCCTGTTTGAGGACCGCGTCCCTGGCCGCCTGTCCACCACCGTCGTTGTCGATGCCCCGATCCGTATCCTCGAGCTGTATCCGGATTCATCCACACTCTCCGAATTCCGCGCCCTTTCACCCGGACTCGTCCTTCCCGATAACTACTTGAACTGGAGTCTGCGGCCGTCCGATCCGCCTCTCCGCGTTCCCCTCGATGGCAAGTTCTCCGAGTGGCCTCCGTCTCCCCGAACCGTCACCATCGGGACCGGCGATTCCTCCCCCTGGCTCTCGGCCGCCAGTTCTGCCGGCGGTGTCACCCTAACCGTCAACCCCGCCGGTCTCAGTCCTGGAACCTATTCCGCCCTTGTCATTATCTCCGGCCCTTCTGCTGCCGTTCCGCCCCTACAGATCGTCGCCACTCTAACCGTGGACCCCGAACCCCTCATCACCGCCAGCACAACTCACCTGGAATTTCCTCTCATCGAGGCCGGTGCCACCCAGACCTTCCGCCTCTCCAGTGACAGCCCGTCGGTTCCCTTTCAACTGCAATCCAGCGCTCCGTGGCTGTCTCTCACAACGTCGAGCACCACTACACCCGCCACCGTTACAGCCACAATCACCAATCCCGAAGCCTACTCCCACGGCAAGGTCGTCTCTGTCCAGGGCCCACGGAGTATCCTTCACCTCTCTGCTGGCTCAACCGGTTTTTCGGCCGGGAGTCCTCCCGCATTCACCTTCGCCGCCCCCCAAGGCAGCATCACCATGCAACAGGCCAGGTTCAACGTTTCTCCCGTGGCCCAGCCTTTCGCGGCGGACGTAACCACCAACTCAGGCGGCAATTGGCTCACCACCGGGATCACGTCCGGCCCCGGTGTCCCAGGCCTTGCCATTCAGGTCGATCCAACCAACCTCGCCGCCGGCACCTACATCGGCACCGTCACGGTCCGCTCCGCTCCCGGCGCCCCCATTCCTCTGCCCGCACCGGTCGCAGTTGCCGTCACTCTGGTTGTTTGGGACAACACCACGCCCCAGCCCGCCGTCTCTCCCTCCCGTATCGAACTCACCGCTCCCGCCAACTCGTCTGTCCTGTCGGAAAGAGTGAAGATATCCACTTCCTCAACCCCACTTCCCTATTCCGGCTCTCTCTCCTCAAACGATTCGTCTAATTGGCTGGATATCCCATTACTTCGCGATCCCGCACCTTTGACGCCAGACATCCTCCCGATCACCGTCTACCCCCGGTCCCTGCCTCCCGGAACCTACCGCAGCAGTGTCATAGTGACCTCGCCTCCCCAGTCCAACAACTCCGTCACTGTTCCCGTCACTCTGAACATTACCCCGGCCCTTGCCACTCCCGCTGCTGTCGCCCCCATGCTCACCGCACTTGTCAATGGCGCCTCCCTGCTTCCCGGCGCCATCGCGCCGGGCGAGATCGTTAGTCTCTTTGGCGACCTGGGCGCCGCCGCCAACGCCGGCCCCAGCATCGGCGCTACAGGCCATGTGCGCTCAGACTCCTACGGAACCCGCGTCTTCTTCAACGGGGTCGCCGCGCCGCTCACCTACGTTTCCCGGTGGCAGATCAATGCCGTAGTGCCCTATGAAGTCGCTGGCCCGTCCGCGACGGTGGAAATCGAACGGAGCGGCACCCGCACT
Source organism: uncultured Solibacteraceae bacterium (assembly GCA_964430625.1). GTDB lineage: Bacteria > Acidobacteriota > Terriglobia > Bryobacterales > Bryobacteraceae. The sequence continues at coordinate 36,105 of CAYSFR010000024.1, read as the reverse complement.
GCCGTCCACGCCGTCCCGGTCGCCGCCGCCTCCCCGGCACTCTTCACCCAGTCCGGTTCCGGCCAGGGGGCCGCTGCTATTCTCAATCAGGACAATTCGCTCAACACCTCCGCCAATCCTGCTGCCCGCGGTTCCATCATCCAGGTCTTCGCCACCGGCGAGGGCCACACTATACCCGCCGCCACCACCGGCGAGGTCACCCAAACGAACCTGAAAACCCCGCTCCTCCACGTTTCGGCCACCATCGGGAACCGGGAGGCCGGCGTACTCTCCGCCACCGCCGCTCCCAACGCCATCGCCGGCCTTTTCCAGGTCAACATCCGTATCCCGAACGACGCCCCCGCTGGCTCCGTTCCCGTCGTCCTCCGCCTTGGAAATTACACCAGCCCGGCCTCGGCGACCGTTGCGATCAAATGACGCACATCCCACTATCCCCGCACCCGCCGGCGGGTAACCCGTCGAGTCGCTGGCTCATTGACAGAACCTTCTTGGACGAGGTAGCCTGAGCAGACATTTCGGGTGCATATTCCGTCCAAGTGGGACCGTCAGAAGCCCGTCTTAGGAAATCATCCGATGAAATTCAACCAGTTGATTGTTTGCTGCCTGTTCCTCGCGCTCCCGGTCTTTGCGAAGGTACCCCCAACGGTCTCTCCGGCCGCTCTTCCCCAAGGCCTCACAATCGCTGACTGGACGCAAATTCGCGCCGAGTACGAGCGCCACCGTCACGCCATGTTCCCTGCCGGCAACGGCTATGTCGCCCGCGGGTTCGAGCAGCAATGGCTGGCTCACTTCGATTCGCGCGGTTTCCTCGTCAAGCCCGACAATCACCAGTGGTCCTGGGGCCTTCAACTGCTCAATGTATCTGGCGCCGCCCGCATGATAGCCGAAGGAAACCGCCTCACTTACCGCTGGAGCGCTGATCTGGACGAGTGGTTCGTCAACGACACCCGCGGACTCGAACACGGCTTTACCCTGAACGCTCCCCGTGAAATTCGCCTCGCGGTCCGAGGCGGCCTCTCCCCCCGCGCTACCGCCGGCGGTGTCGAATTCCTCGACTCCATGGGCATGGCCCGCCTGCGTTACACGGGCCTCAAGGCCTGGGACGCCACGGGCCGCCCCCTCCCCGCGAAAATGAACGTGGTCTCCGGTACCGTCGCCCTCTCTGTTGACGATCGCGGCGCCCGCTACCCCATCACCATCGATCCCATCGCCCAGCAGGCCTACCTGAAGGCGTCCAACGCCGGTGCCGACGATCTATTCGGGGTCTGTGTCGGAGTCTCCGGCGACACCGTCGTCGTGGCCGCCCAGCAAGAGGATAGCGCCGCTACCGGTGTCAATGGCAACCAGGCCGACAACTCCGCCCCTGACTCCGGTGCGGTCTACGTCTTCGTCCGCAGCGGCCCGGCCTGGTCCCAGCAAGCCTATCTCAAAGCCTCCAACGCCGCCGCAGGCGACTGGTTCGGCCTTTCCGTCGCTATTTCCGGCGATACCATCGTGGTTGGCGCCCTGCAAGAAGACAGTGCCGCCACCGCAGTAAACGGCAACCAGGCCGACAACTCAGCCATCGACTCCGGAGCCGCCTACGTCTTTGTCCGCAACGGGACCACCTGGACCCAGCAGGCCTATCTGAAAGCGTCCAACGCCGAAGCCGGCGACATCTTCGGATACAACGTCGCCATCTCCGGCGACACCATCCTCGTCGCCACCATCCAGGAGGATAGTGCCGCGACAGGAGTCAATGGCAATCAGGCGGACAATTCCGCAGCCTCCTCCGGCGCAGTCTATGTCTACCAGCGCACGGGCGCCGCTTGGGCACAACAGGCCTATCTCAAGGCGTCCAACACCGCCGCCGGCGATTGGTTCGGCCGGTCCATCGCCATTTCCGGAGACACCGTCGTTGTTGGTGCTTCCGAAGAGGATAGCGCCGCCACCGGTGTCGGCGGGAATCAGGCGGATGATGCCTCCACTGCCTCCGGCGCCGCCTATATCTTCGTCCGCTCGGGAACGAACTGGGCCCAGCAGGCCTATCTGAAGGCCTCCAACACCGGCGCCGGAGACAGGTTTGGCAGCTCCGTGGCGCTATTCGGCAATACCGCTGTCGTCGGCGTTCCCGGCGAGGACAGCAATGCCACCGGGGTCAACGGCAATCAGGCCGACGACTCCGCCTCCGGTAGCGGCGCCGCATACCTCTTCGTCCGTGCCGGGTCAACCTGGTCCCAACAGGCCTATTTGAAGCCTTCCAATACTGCTCTCGGCTACAATTTCGGTGTTTCCGCCGCCATCTCCGGGGATACCGTCGTCATCGGCGCCCATACCGAGCGCAGCACTTCCACCGGTATCAACGGGAGTCAGGTGGAATCCCCTGTTACCGGTGCAAACGCCGGTGCCTCGTACCTGTTCTCCCGCACCGGCACCAATTGGGTGCAGACGGCTTACATCAAGGCATCCAACACCGACGCGAGAGATCTCTTCGGTCTCTCCGTTGCCATCGACGCCGACAACATAGTCATCAGCGGGGTAAGAGAGGATAGCAGCGCCACTGCCATCAACGGCAATCAAGCCGACAACACTGCCACCGATGCCGGTGCCGTTTATCTGTACAACGGCTTAACCACCGCCGTCACCATTAACAGTTCCCCGGCCGGGCTCCTTTTCACCTCCACCGGCGCCGGTTGCGCGCCGGGCGCCGGCTACGCCACCCCGCAGGTGCTTTCCTGGACCCCGGGAGCCCTCTGCTCGGTCTCTTTCCCCTCTCCGCAGTCTGGCCCGGGCAACGTCCCCTACGGCATCAGCAAGTGGGAGGACAACTCCGCCTCCCCAGCCCGCTCTATCATCGCGCCGCCCGCGGCCACCACATACACCGCAACCTTCCTGACTCAATTCCCCCTCACCACCGCCGCCTCACCGGCCGCGGGCGGTACCATCACCCCCGGTGGCAACTTCAACTCCGGTACGAACGTCAACGTTACCGCTACCCCCAACCCCGGCTATATCTTTGCCGGTTGGAGCGGCGCCTGCACCGGTACCGCCGCGTGCAGCGTTCCCATGGATGCCGCCAAATCCGTTACCGCCAACTTCACCGCCATCAGCACCGTTCTGAATACCACCCAAACGGGCGCCCTCGCCGTCTCCGGCACCACCCAAACGCTGGTCTTCCGCTTCACCCACACCTCCGGCTTCGCGCAACTCGGCGTTGTCAATGCCCTCATTAACCAATACCTGAACGGCGATTTTGCCTGCTACATCGCCTATTCCCAGCCCCTGGGGGTCCTCTATCTCGTGAATGACCTGGGGCCCGGTAGCGGCATCTCCGCCGGCCTCACCCTCGGCGGCACCGGATCTGTTTCCAACAGCCAGTGCACTATCAACTCCGCGGGCTCTTCGGCAGTAGGCAGCGGCAATACCCTCACCCTCACCTTGAACGTAACTTACAAGGCGGCGTTTCTCGGAAACAAGGTGATCTACGTCGCCGCCGGCGACCAATCGGGTAACTCCACCGGATGGAGCACAGTCGGCGCCACTATCGTCCCGGAAACCGCCCCGGTCTTCCCCCGGGCCGGTACCATGTCGCCGCCCACCGGCACCACCGCCACAGCTACTCTTGCTTATACCTTTCTGGACGCCACTTCCACCACCAACCTCCAAACCGCGTGGGCGCTCATCAACAACGCCATCGACGGACGCCAAGCCTGCTATGTCGCCTATTACATCCCAGGGAACGCCCTCTACCTCTACCCCGACAACGGTGACGGTACCCAAGCCACCAGCATCGTCCTCACGGGGACCAATACCATCGAGAACAGCCAGTGCCGCATTAGCGCTCAAGGCTCTTCCGTGACCGTCACCGGAAACCAGCTCACCCTGAACCTGAACTACACCTTTAAGACCCCCTTCGCCGGCCCCCGCGCCGTCTGGACCGCCACCCAAACAACCAACGGCGCCCAGACCAGCCCGTGGAAGCCTGTCGGCGGCTGGCTCGTGCCGTAGTCCGAACCCGGTTCAATTCGTCGGATCCTCCTGCAATCTGCCCCGAAGATGAGCCCCCGTTGCCCACACGGGCTGATACCTGATATCCCGATACCAGCCGCCGGTGCGCTGCGCCGGCCCGTTTTATCGGGCGACCACAAGCCTTTTCGCCAATCCCGTCTCTGGCCAAATCCAGTCTTTCTCCTTGAAATTCCCACACCCCCGAGGCTTTGGCCATCTCGGTGTCGTCAACACCCTCATCAACGAGTACCTCAACGGCGACTCCGCCTGTTCTGTCGCCTTCTCGCAACCTCTCGGTGTGTTCTACCTGGTCAATGACCTCGGCCCCGGCAACGGAGTTTCCTCCGCCACCTCCGCCGGTACGAATCTGACACTGGTCTTGGGCATCTCCCTTTAGCCTTCCTTTATCGGCAGCCTGGTGTTCTACCTCGCGGCCCAAGCCACCGGCGGCGTCAGCACCGGATGGGAAACCTTGGGCGTGGTTCCATTCCGGAAACATCCATCTCCGCCCCGCGAGTCTCGATCCACATCGTTCCGTGAGGTTCCGTGCTTTATCTCCGCAACTCGTACCGCATCGCCACCGCCCCGGAACCCAGCGTCTTTTGGCTCACCAGCCGCAAGTCGACGAACTTCGTTAGTCCCGCGAGGGCTGTCGGACCGTGCCCGGCGATGCGGGGATGCACAATAAACTCGTACTCATCGATCAGTCCCAGTTCTGCCAGCGCCAGAGGTAGTCGCACGCCCCCCGTCATCAGCCCCTTTCCTGGTTCCCGTTTGAGCGCCTCCACGGCCGTTTTCAAATCCCCGCCCAGCAGTTCCGCGTTCCAGTCCACCCGTTCCAGTGTGCTCGACACAACGTACTTCTTCGACGCATCGATCACGCGCGCAAATGGATCCATCCTCTCCGGTATCTCGCCCGTCCCGGCCGCCGGCCGGAATGCCGTTTCCATCATCTGGTAAGTCACCCTCCCAAAAAGCAGGGCGTCGGCCCGCGCCAGATTCTCCGCCGCGTGCTGGTGCAACTCCTCGTCAGCCTCCACCGCGCAATGATCACAGCACCCGTCCAAAGTGATGTTAATGGAGTATCGAAGAGGCCGCATCTTGTCAGCCTACCGCTGAAGCCGCAACGGAATAAAGAAACCCAGGCCCGGCGCTTTCCCAGCCTGTCGTCAAGCGGACATACTCACCCGCCCGCCGCCAACAACGCCAGCAACGCCCATCCGGTAGTCGATATATGTTGCGCATAGCTCTGCGAACCCGGTGGCCGCGTCGTCTCCGGCCACCCGCCCTCAGCCTGCTGCCGCGCCACCAGCCACGCCCGCCCACGCGCCACCGGACCCTCCCCTCCTCCCAACGCAATCATCGCCACCGCCGTGTCGAACACCTGCGCCGGCATCCCCGGATACTCGCCCCATCCCCCGTCGCTCGTCTGGGCTTTTAATAAATACGTCCGCGCGTCCGCCCTTCCCGGCGAAGCCAGCAGAATCGCCGCCGCCTCCACGACACTCCGCGGCCGCAACGCGGCAAACCACCCGTCGGTCAGCGCAACCGGCCTCCCGCACGTCCGCAATACCTCGCGCGCAAAGTACGTCGCCAACGCCGTTCCATAGGTAGCCGGCGACCCCGCATCCACCGTCCACGTCCCGTCCGCCCCCCGGTCTTTCTCGATCAATGCCGCCGCCGCGCAAACCGCCCCGTGCTCGCCCGACGCCAACAACGCCGCCCCAAACTGAATCCGCGCCAACTTCTTATCACTCACCGCCGGGTCGCCCCGGTTCGTCTCCCACTTCCCGGGATCGGTCAACCACGCCGTTGTCTCCCCCAGCACCCCACCCCGCGCCGCCACCCCCGCCCGGTACAACGCCCTCGCCCCGTCTCCGTTGTTGTGGCAGGAGAAGCACCCGTTCTCCCCTCGCCACCGGGGTACCTCCTTCGACAGATAGGCCACCGCTCGCTCCACCGGCGTCACCGCCATCCCCAATAACACCACCGCTGTGATCATCTCGCCTCGCTCCCCAGTCATTATCCCTCTCGTGCCACCCCGGCGTGGTGCGCCATGTGCTATGCTGGTGAGGATTAGAAGTCAACCCCGTTCCTGCATTATCCTTGCCTATACGTTTTGCAAGGCCGACAGTTGGATCGTTGATCTGACTTCGCCTTTTCAAAACACCTAAATGAATCTCTTCACTGACTTGTCGTTGTCCCCGGTTCTCCTGGGCAACCTGAATAAGAAGGGCTACGCTGTACCTACGCCCGTCCAATCCAAAGCCATCCCCCCCGCTCTTGCCGGTAATGACGTTGTCGCTACCGCCCAGACCGGTACCGGCAAAACTCTTGCCTTCTGCCTGCCGCTCATCGAAATGATGCTGCAGCAACCCGCGCCCGCAGGCAAACCCGCCGGCCCCCGCGCCCTCATCCTCAGCCCCACCCGCGAACTGGCCATCCAGATTGCCAAGGAATTCGAAGAAATCGCTCATGGCACCGGCTTCCGCGCCGCCACTGTCGTCGGCGGTATGGCCGAAGGCGCGCAGTTGAACGCCCTCCGCCGTGGAGTCCAGGTCATTATCGCCACTCCCGGCCGCCTCTGCGACTTCCTCGACCGCCGTCTCGCCAACCTGAGCCAGGTCTCCCACGTCATCCTCGACGAAGGCGACCGCATGCTCGACATGGGCTTCCTCCCCGCGCTTCACCAGATCCTCGGGCAGATCCCCAAAAAGCGCCAGACCCTCTTCTTTTCCGCCACGATTGAGCCGTCCGCTTCCAAGCTCATCGCACAGCACCTCACCAACCCCGTCCGCATCTCCCTCGGACCCACGACCAAGCCCACCGAGAACGTCGACCTCCATTTCTACGAAATCGAGCACGACCGCAAAGTCGACCTCCTCCACCACATGCTCGGCCGCGAACAGGGCTCCTTCCTTGTCTTCGCCCGTACCCGCCATGGTGTCGAGAAACTCGCCAAACGCCTTGCCCGTGTCGGCGTGAAAGCCACCAGCATCCACGGAGACCGCACGCAAGGCCAGCGCAACCGCGCCCTCGCCGGCTTCCAGCAGGGCGACTACCGCGTCCTGGTCGCTACCGACGTCGCCGCCCGCGGCATCCACGTCGATGGCATCTCTCACGTCGTCAACTTCGACCTCCCCATGGTCCCCGAAGACTTCATCCACCGCGTCGGCCGCACCGGCCGCGCCGGTGCCCGTGGTATCGCCCACACCTTCGGTACCCGCCAGGAGCGCAACGAGGTTCGCAAGATCGAGCGGGCCCTCAACGTCCAGTTGACCCGCCAGATCGTCGCCCAACTCGACCCCATGCCGGAGCCGATGGAACGCTTCGCTGACCGCGAAATCGTTCCCCCGCCTCCCCCGCAGGCTCGCCGTAAGTCCAAGTCCGCTCCCCCGTCCTGGTCCAACTCTGCCCCCCGCTCCGCCCCCCGTGGCGGCAGCTTCGGTGGCAAAAAGTTCGGCGGCCCCCGCAAAACCGGCCGCTAGGTCAAACGAAAACCCCACAAAACGCCGGCCCTACCCAGGGCCGGCGTTTTGCACTTCCGTACCCCGTGCGCGCACTCATTCCCCTCCTCTTCCTGCTCCTTCCTCTCTCCGTAGCCGGCGCCGACTTGGACAAAGACGGCCTCGACGATGCCCTCGAGGCCCGTCTCCTCCAACAGTTCCGTCCTCGCTTCCTAGCCAGCCCTGCCGACTGCGGCGGACTTCCCGCTGCCATCCGCCCTTCACTCCCGGACCCAGAAGTTGTTCCCAACGCCCCGGCCACCATCTATGGCCAGGCGTTCCCCACCGGTCCCGATATCGAACTGCACTATTACCACCTCTGGGCCCGCGACTGCGGCCGCCTCAGCCATCAGTGGGATGTCGAACACGTCGCCGTCCTTACCCGCAACGGCCGTGCCCGCTTCTGGTTCGCCTCCGCCCATCAGGATACCGTCTGCGACGCCGGCCACGGAGCCCGCGCAGCTACCCTCCACGCCGAGGATCGCGGGGCAACCGTTTGGATCTCCCACGGCAAACACGCCTCGTTCCTCAGCGAAAAGAACTGCCGGCTTGGCTGCGGCGGTGACCGCTGCCAGAATGCCTCCCCCCTCCCTTATGGAGACGTGATCAACCTCGGCGAACCCGGCGCGCCGCTGAATGGTGCCCTCTGGATCGCTTCCCGCAAGTGGCCCCTCGCGCAGAAGATGGGCTCCGCCTTCCCTCCCGCCGTCCTCACCCAGATCGACGCCAAAGGCGTCCGCTCTCTCGATCCCACCCGCCTCCCTGTACAGTCCGTGATCCTCGGAGGAAATACCGCCATCGGAGGCCTCGAGCGCGCCCAGTCGGAGACCGGCGACGCCCTTTCCGTCTCCAAAGGCAAGGTCAAACGAGCCCTGCGGCGCGCCCGCGATTGGGTCGGCGCCAAGGTAAACTAGCCCCGGCGCCCGCCGTTTACCGTAGGATCGGAAAGTCCGCCTTGGCAGGTGCCGCGGGCTTCTCTTCACCCGATACCATCCGCCCGATCGCAATCGACGCCCGGAAAATCGGCTGAATCGGGATCAGCCCGCCCAGTTTGTGGTCCGCAATCGCCTTCAGCCCGGCCGAGGCGATGCACCCGCACGAACCGCAGTCCGGGTCGCCGCCAAACTGGCACGGCTGAATCAGCGTCGTCAGGTCGGCCGAGATCGTCTTCGTCGTCTGCGAAAAAATACACGTTTCCGGCGAACTCGGCGGAGTCAGATACTCCGCAATCATCTTCGGGTGCATATCCAGCTTGGGATATTTCCCGCGCAACGCCATCATATCGGCGACCGCCTTCTTCCGCTCCACGTCCGACAGGATCTCCGGCAATACATCGCCCCGTTGCGGCGTGAAAATCGAGAACCACACCCGCTTAATCTCCCGGCGCGGTGTCCAGAACGCCAGAAACTCCTCCAGATACCCGTCCCGCTGCATCATCTGCGCCGTAATTGTGCAGTGAACGGTGATGTTCTGCCCCTCAATGTTCTTCAGAATCCGGTCGTAGGTCGCCGGTGTCCGCCGTACGTCGTGCTCCTCGCGCAAGCCGTCAATCGACACCACGACGTTCAGCCCGGGTACATTCGCCCACGCCTCCGGCAACGGCCGGAACGCGCTCGTCACCAGCTGAATATGCACGCCCTTGGCCAGAATCATCGGAATCAGCGCTTCCATCTCCCGATACCGGACGAGCGGATCGCCCCCTACGATCGACAAATGGAGCGGCTTATGGCTCTCGACGATCTCCATGACCCCGTCGATCAGTTCCTGGCCCTTGCGGTCCCGTAACTGCCGTAGCGTCGTCTCACCGCCCAAATGGTTGTCGTCATAGGCATAGCAACCCGGACACCGTAATGGACACTCCCGCGTAACTTCAATCGAGAGCGATGGCGCTTGGCCCCGCAATATCTTTCCCCAAGCGCGAACAATTTCTGAAGTCTTCAGAGAAGAGGTCCCCTTTCGAAACCGAAAAGCCCTACCCTCTCAAATTAACATCCCTATAGCATCCCCGCGAAATTTGCATAGGTCAATTCTCAACTACGCCGCGAAGACTTCGCGAACTGTCCCCTCGCGTTCTCGAATATCGCCGATGCCGCGACTGTCGCCGGCGGCAGTGTCAGCGACGATTCGCCGTACTCCACCATCGCTGCCGGTGACATCCCCTCCGCCTCCCTCTGAAACGTGAGAGCCCCGTCCCCTTCGTGAATCCGTACCAGATCTCCAGGCCGGATCTGCCCCGTGGCGATCAGGTTCGATAACGGCTGCACCAACAGCCGCTCGATCGCCCGCCTCAAATGCCGGGCTCCGTACTTGACATCGATCCCTTGCGCCAGAATCAGGTCCCGCGCCTCTCCCGTAGTCGAAAACACAAATGACCGTTCCGCCGAAGACGCAAAGATCCGGTGTTGAACGTGCCGCAACTCGATGTCCAGGATCCGTCGCATCTCGGCCTCCCCCAGCGGCTGAAATACAACTACCTTATCCAGCCGGTTCATGAACTCGGGCGTGAACTTCTTCCGCGCTGCGTCCGTCCCGCTCCGGGAAATCTTGGTCGCCGTCTTCTCATCGATCGACTCCCCATTCACTGCCGCCGCCAACCCTCCCAGTCCGAATCCCATTTTGGGATTCAGGATGGAACTCATCTCCGTCGCTCCCAGGTTGGACGTCATGAAGATCAATGCGCGCGAGAAGTCCACCTTCCGGTTGTCTCCCAGCGTCAACGTCCCTTTGTCCAGGATTCCCAACAGCAGATTCCACAGCGCATCAGATGCCTTTTCAATCTCATCAAAAAGGATAAAGCTTAGCTTCATCCGATCGGTGTGGTACTGATTGATCACTTCCTGGCTCAGTAACGGATGGGTCTCGCGATGTCCCAGGTATCCCGGAGGGGAGCCGATCAGCTTGGCAATCTCGTGCGAATGCTGGAACTCCGCGCAATCTATCTTGATCACCGCGCGGGAGTTATTGAGTAGCGCCTCCGCCGTCGCCTCCACGATCCTCGTCTTCCCCGTTCCCGTCGGACCCAAAAACAGAAAATTCCCGATCGGCCGGCCCGGGGCGTTCATCCCTGTCAGATGCATCTGGTAAATATTGACGATCTGCTCGATGGCTTCCGGCTGGCCGACCACCAAACGCCGCAAACTACTGTCCAATGACTCGGCCTCCCGGCCCGTCCTTGTCGGGTCGAGCGCCACCGGCCCGTTGCCGGTTGTCTCCACAAATGCACTTGGCGGCATCGCTACATTACTCCTTTGCGATTCGTTGCTCGGCTCTGGCAGCCCTTGCCATGGCCCGATCCCCGGATTGGACCGCGTCGCGTTTCGTCCTGTACCGCTTCTGGGTCGCTCGCTGTCTCTCTTTTCAGCATCTTTCCGGTCGGTCAGCCATCGCGTCATGTCCCTTTTTCTCTCCGCTACATTACCTTTCGACCTCTGCCCCAAAAGTATGAGCAATCGCCATGCCTAACGGCGACCCGCGAAAACCGGATTATTCTGGCCCGCCTCCCTATTTCCCGGGCCGCGAGGGCCGCATCTCCACCCGGCTCACCAGCGTCCGCTCCGGCATCGAGAGCACCGCCACCACCATTTCGGCCACGTCCCCCGGCGCGATCTTCCAGTCCGCCCCCGTCCCGGCCGAACGCGGCGAGAAATCCGTATCCACGCTCCCCGGCATAATCGTCGTCACCCGGATCCGCTCATAACGGTGGTCCAGCATCATCGCCTCGCTCATCGCGTTCAACCCCGCTTTCGACGCGTTGTAGGCCGCACCGCCGGCAAATGGATTCCGCCCCGCCAGGCTGCTCAAATGCACAATAAACCCGCCCCCGGACCGCCGCATCGCCCCAATCGCCTCCCTCGAACACAAAAATGCCCCCGTCAGGTTGATGTCGATCGTCCGCCGCCACTCGGCCACCGTCATCTCCCCGGCCGCCCGGAACAGCCCGATCCCCGCGTTGGCCACCACAATATCAATGCCCCCCATTCGCTCCTCGGCCACCCGGAACAGCCGCGCCACGTCCTCCTCCGACGTCACGTCGGCAACCACCCCCCACACCCCCTCCTCCCCCAACTCCGCCATCGCCGCGGCCACCGTCTCCTCCGTCCGGCCGCAGAACGTCACCTCCACCCCCTCGGCCCGCAACGCCTCCACGATCGCCCTCCCGATCCCCCGCGTCCCGCCCGTCACCACTGCTCTCTTGCCCGTCAATGCCATTCTCATGCCATGCATGATAGCCTGTTCCTCGATGTCCGACACACGCCCCGCCGAAGGCTACTCCCGCCGCCAACTCCTCGCCCTCGGCCTCGCCGTCCCCGCCTACGCCGCCGCCGTCCCCGGCGAAACCCACCAGGCCACCGGCGCCAAAACCGGCGAAATGACTCCCACCTCGGCCCGCATCTGGATGCGCCGCACCGCCTCCAACGGCCGCCTCGCTAACGGAATCGTCCGCAAAGGCCACGCCAAAGAAGCCAAACTCCTCCCGGCCGGTACCCCGATCAATATCCTCGAAGGCTCCGCCGCAGGCGCTAACGGCTACCTCCGCGTCGTCTACAAAGGCCCCACCTCCGGCGCCTCTCCGTGGCTGGAATCCTCCGTCGTCAACGATTTCGCCGTCCAAACCACCCTCTCCGGCCTCCAGCCCAACTCCCGCTACACCTATTCCATCGAAACCCGCGCCACCCGCAACGGCCGCGTTGACGGCGAACTCCACGGCTCCTTCCGCACTCTCCCGCTCGAAGGCGCCCCCTCCCCTGTCCACATCTCCTTGCTCAGCTGCCAGATGTACTGCCACATGGACCGCCCCGACGGCTTCCATATCTACGAAAGCATCCAACGCGACAACCCCCATTTCCTCCTCAGTTGCGGCGACAACGTCTACTACGACAACGAAGACCCCATCGCCAACTCCGAATCCGTCGCACGCTATCACTGGCAGCGCATGTACAGTCTTCCCACCCTCGTCGAGTGCCTCCGCCACGTCGGCGGCTACTGGCAGAAAGACGACCACGACGTCCTCGCCAACGACGCCTGGCCCACCATCACCGACGCCGACAAAACTGTCCAGAAGATGCGCCCCTTCACCTTCTCCCAGGGCCAGCGTATCTTCCGCCAGCAGGTTCCCGCGCCCCCTCCCTCGGCCCCCATGTACCGCACCGTCAAGGTCGGCTCCGACATCGAACTCTGGCTACCCGATTCGCGCGACCACCGCTCCCCCAATAACGACCCCGACGGCCCGCAGAAGTCCATCTGGGGCGCCGAACAGAAACGCTGGCTCATGTCCACCCTCCAGGCCAGCCGCGCCACCTGGAAAATCCTCGTCAATCCCAATCCCATCGTCGGCCCCGACCGCCAGACCAAAAACGACAACCACGCCAACATCGGCTTCGCCCACGAAAGCGCCGAGATCCGCAACTTCCTCAAAAATAACTTCGATGGCAACGTCATCTCCGTTTGCGGCGACCGTCACTGGCAGTACCACTCCGTCGACCCCGAATCCGGCCTCCACGAGTTCGGCTGCGGCGCCGCTTCCGATGAACACGCCAGCGGCACCCCCGGTCTCGATAAACTCCGCCACCGCTTTCACCGCGTCCTGGGCGGCTACGTCACCATGGAGGTCGCCCGCGAGGGTGCCAACTGCACCCTCCGTATGCGCCATCGCGATGTCCGCGGCGCCACCGTCCACGAGCATACTTTCGCCCGCAAAGCTTAGTCGCCGCGCAACACATCGGCCGGGTTGAGCTTCGCCGCCCGGCGCGCCGGCAGCCAGGCCGCCAGCAGCGCCACCAGCGTCAACAGCGCCACCGCCAGTCCCCAGGTCGTTACGTCGGTCGGCTCCACCCCAAACAAAAACGCCGCCAGGGACCGTTGCGCCGCTACCGACAGCGCCAGCCCCAGCGCGACCCCGAAAATCGCCAGCCGCATCGCGTCCACCAGCGTCAGCCGCGCCAGGTCGCTCCCCGTGGCCCCCAGCGCCAGGCGCACCCCGAACTCGTTCCGCCGCTGCTCCACGATGTACGCCATCACCCCATACACCCCGGCCAGTGCCAGCAGCACCGCAATCACGGAGAATACCCCCAGCAGCACCGTCCGGAACCGCGGCAGTGCAATCGTATCGCCCACCATGCCCTCCAGCGTCTGGAACCGTAGCGCCACATCCGGCCGCTCCCCGTGAATCAGCCGGCGCACCGGTTCGGTCAGCGCCCCCGGATCGCCCTGCGTCCGCACCACAATCTGCAACTCATCGGCAAAGCGCGGATGCTGCGCATACGGCATATACAGCTCCGGACCCGGCGCCGTGTCCGGAGACGCGCTCCGCACATCGCTCACCACCCCGATCACCGTCATCCAACTAGGCGAATCCAGCCCGCACTGCACCCGCTTGCCAAGCGGATCCTCCTTCGGAAAATAGCGCTGCGCCAGCGACTCGCTGATAATCGCCACAAACGGCGCCTCAAAGCTATCCCGGTCCGTAAAGTCCCGCCCCGCGCGCAGTGAAATCCCCAACGTCTGAAAGTAGTTTGCCCCCGCCAGCCGGAACCGCGCATTCGGCAGATCCGTCAGCCGGCTCGTGTTCCAGTCCTGCTTCCCCTCCACAATGAACGCGCCGCTCGAGTTGTACTGCCCCGCCGGAACCCCCATCGCCGCCGAAGCCGACAGCACGCCCGGCAGCCCCGCCAGTTTGCCGGAAACGCCGGTAAACCAGCGCGCCGCGGCCAGTTGCGAATCGTTCGCCCCGCTCGCCGGAACGGCCGCATAGGCTACCAGCACCCCTCCGCTCCGGAACCCCAGATCGATCTCGTTCAGCTTCAGGAAACTCTTGAAAATCAGCCCCGCCGAAAGCGCCAGGACAAACGCCAGCGCAATCTCGCCCACCACCAGCGCCCGCCGCAAACGGTTCGCCCCGCCCGCCACGATGCCGCGCCCGCCGCCCTGCTTCAAGGCGCTCTGAATATCCAGCCGCAGCGCGTGCCACGCCGGGATCAGCCCAAAAGCAATCGTCGCCCCCAGAATCAGCAGCGATGTAAACAACAGGACGCCCGGATCGATCGCCACCTCATCGAGCCGCGGCGTATTCGGCGGTGCCAGCGTCACCAGTGCCCGTAATCCGCCCCACGCCAGCGCCAGGCCGGCCACCGCCGATAGTGTCGCCAGCGCAAACGATTCGGCCAGCAGCATCCGCAGAATCGCCCACCGCCCCGCTCCCAGCGCCGTCCGCACCGCAATCTCCCGCGCCCGCCCTGCCCCCTTGGCCAGCAGCAGATTCGCCACATTCGCGCACGCAATCAGCAGCAGGATCAGCACCGCCGCCAACATCGTCTGCAGCGTCTCCCGGGAGTTGGCCACCAGCGTCTCCTGCAGCAGTGTCGCCCGAAACGTCTTCCGCGCATGCGTCTTGGGGAACTGCCCGGCCAGCCTCTGCCCAATCGCCGTCAACTGCGCCTGTGCCGCCTCCATCGCTTGGCCCGGCAGCAGTCGCCCCACTACCCGGTAGTTGTGCGCCGTCCGGTTCTGATTCTCCGGTGTCTCCGGCGCCAGCACCCAAACACTCGTCCGGGCAGGGAACTGCTGCGCCGAAGGCAACACCCCGATCACCGTATAAGCGTGGTCGTAAAGCGTAACCTGCTGGCCGATCGCTCCGCTCGCCGACCCATAGTTCCGGGCCGCAAAGTCCGTCGTCACCACCGCCACCGGCGTATTGTCATTCTTGCTGAACCCGCGCCCGGCCCCAAACGCCGAAACGCCAAGCACCTGGAAAAAGTCCGCCGAAGCGAACGCCGCCCCCGCGAACTCCGCCCCGTTCCGCGTCCGCACATTCACTTGGCCCCCGTAATAATAGGCCATAAAGGCAAAGGCGTTCGCGCCGTCCCGTAAGTCAAGATAGTCCCCGCCGGACACGGCACTGCGGGTCCCCGTCGTCACCGCCGCTATGCGATCGGCGTCCGGATACGGCATCGCCTTGAGTAACACCGCATTGACAACACTAAATACGGCGGTGGCTCCGCCGATGCCCAACGCCAGTATGAGAACGGCGAGAGACGTAAAACCGGAATGGCGTACCAGATTGCGTAGCGCCAGCATCAGGTCGCGCAGCATGGTTCCCCATTATCGCCTGTCGCCGCACCCTTTGGGGATGCGAGCCCGTGCCTGCCTATTTCGCTTTCGCCGCCGCCTTCTTCTTCGCCGCCGGTGCCGCTCCGCCCGGTTCCTTCAACAACGGCAGTAACACGTCCCGTAAGTTCTTTTCTTCATTCTCAAAGAACTTATCCCCGCCCGGATACTGGTGCCGGATGTTCCCCTTTTTGTCAATGATCACCAGGTTCGGGAACGACATCATCATCATCACCGGATGCTGTAAGAAACCAATCACCGGATCCCGCAACTGCCACCCCACCGGAAACTCCAGATTGAACTGCTTCACGTAATCATCCACCAGCATGTTGGCCATGTCATTAACGGCCACACCCACCGGTTGCATCCCCTGCGGACCCAGTTCCCGGTACACCTTGTTCATCGCCTGCGACGCCCGCTGGCAGTGGGGACAAGTCGTAAGCAGAAACTCCACGACCACCACCTTGCCCTTGTAGTCGCTCAACGGGAAGTCTTTGTTATTCGCCATCCGGACAGTGAACTCCGGCGCCGGGCGCGGCAGGTCTGCCGCCATCACGGAGAACGCCGCCAACGCGGCCACCGCAACAAATCGCATGTCTCTCATTCTATTCCTTCCCTCACCACTACGCGTACCGCCTTCTGTTCGACGAGGTTGCGCCCGGATCGTTTCGTCTTCTTCGGCGCCACCTTCTCCTCATACAGCTTCCGGAACTCTCCCGCCGCCTCCGCCGTGTCGAACTCCAGCACAAACGTCAGCGCCGCCCGCCCCCCTCCCTTGCCCTCGGCCACCCGGTAGTGCCCGGCCCGCCAATGCGGCGAAATCCGGTCGGCCGTCTCCTCGTCCACATACTGCTTCAGCAGCACATACAGGTCGAACTCGCCCAATTCCCCCGCAATCACCTCCCGGAACCCGCCCCCCGCCTTCGGCGCCTTCACCCTCGGCGCCTTCTCGCGGTCAAAGTAAAGCTCCGGATGCAGGATCTCCCGCGTGCTCACCGGCGGACGCCGGAACACCTCCGCAAAGCCCGCCTCCCCCAGTTTCTCCACCACCGCCTGCTGGAACAGCAGCCCTCGCGTATAGGGGAACAGCAGCCCCTCCCGAATGTAGAGCGGCGAATTGGACAGTTCCGGATACTGGCTCAGCCCCATCGCCGACGCATTGACGAACATTCGCACCATGCTCGGGTCCTTCCGCAACGATTGGCCCGATTTCTTCGCCATCAGTTCATACATCAGCCACTGCGCCTGCCCCTCCATCACCGCCATCCGCGCCGTCGCCGAATCGTCGTTCCTCCCCTGCTGTATATACTTCTCCAACGCAAAATGCTGGTCGGCCAGCGCGTGCGCCAACTCATGCACCAGCACAAACCGCTGCGAAATCTCCGGCGCGCTCTCCAGCAAAAACATCTTCTTCTTCCGGTAGTCGTAGAACGCCGCCGCCTGCTCGGTCAGCAGATCAACTGTCGACTCCTTCAGGTTGTAGCTGTCCGGTATGAACCCGAACAGCCGCAACGTCAACTCCTCCACCCGGATCTCTTCCGGCTTCACCGTCTCATCGATCCGTGTCTGCAGGAACTTCTTCAGGTTCTCCCGCGTGATGAAGTCGCGCTCCACCTTCGCCTTCCGCGCCAGTCCGGTCAGCGCCGCCAACTCGTCCAGCGTCGGGTCGATCTGCTCAAAAAGGTCTTTGTTTGACGGCTGCGCCCCGGCCGCCGCTACAAACAGCAGGAGGGTGGAGATCAGGCGGCGCATTCGTTGATGTCCATCGTCCGAGTGTAATGGAGAAACGCCAATCCCGCCGCAATCGCGATCAGCGAAGAGGTGGTCAGCACCGCCCGCGGCCCTATCCGTTCCGCCGCCCATCCCGCCAGAAAGCTCCCCACCGGCAGCATCCCCACCGCCATCATCGTGTAGAACGACATCACCCGCCCGCGGTAACGCTCCTCGATAATCGCCTGAATCAGCGCGTTATTGGAGGCGTTCTGCCGGAAAAACGCGAAACCGGCCACAAACGACGACGCCACCACCATCCAGAACAACGGCGACAGCGAGTAGGCGAGCAGCGCAAACCCATACACCAGCGCCCCATGTCCGGCCACGTTGCGCAGCCCCTCGCTCGTTTTCCGGCTCGCCAGCCGCGCCACCCCCAGCGTTGCCCCCAGCCCGAAACTCGCCATCAGGATCCCCAGCCCCGTCGCCCCCTGATGGAAAATACCGTCCGCAATGAACGGCCCCAGCACCAGTGGCGGCGAATTGGTCAGCGTGATCACCCCGCACAGCAGCAGCGGATAACGCACCGCCCGGTTCCGCCACGCATACCGCACCCCCGCCGCCAACCCCTCACTGTTGGACTCCGCCCGCGGTACCGCCGCCGGCAGTTTCAGCAGCAATAGCGACCCCAGCACCGCCAGAAAACTGACGGCGTTGATGGCAAAACACACCCCTTCCCCCACGGTCGCCACCAGCACCCCGCCCACCGACGGCCCCAGCGTCCGCGCCACATTGAACGCCACCGAGTTCAACGAGATCGCCCCCAGCAGATCTTCCTTCGACGTCAACAGAATCATCAGCGATTGCCGCGCCGGAATATCAAAGGCGTTGGCGCATCCCAGCAGCACCGCCATCACCAGAACCTGCGCCACCGTCACCCGCCCGCTCAGTGTCAGGTAGGCCAGCAGGCAGGCGTGAACAAGGAAGATCACCTGCGTTATCAGCACAATCCGGTGCCGCGGAAACCGGTCCGCCGCCAGTCCCGCCACCGGGCTCAACAGCAGCACCGGCATATGCGAACAGAACGTGGAGATCCCCTGCAGAAACTCCGAATGGGTCAGCCGGTAAAGCAGCCAGCTCAGCGCCACGCTCTGGATCCACGTGCCGATCAGGCTGACGCCCAATCCCCCAATAAACAGCCGGAAATTCGGGTGCTGCAGCGCGCGGAACGCCAGCGACCGCTCTTTCACTTCCCCTCAACCACCAGTTCCACATCCAGCGAAGGCATCGTCCGCGGATCCGGCGGCGCCGTCGATTTCGCCTTCACCGTAATCTGCGCTCCATCCTTCGCCCGCAGCGCCTGAATCGTCTCGCTGCTCGTCGCCGCCAGGTTATAAACCTTTGCCAGAACGTCCACCTCAAACCGCCATTGGCCCTCGGTCGTCACCGGCTTTCCCTTGGCCACCACATGCGCCGTTCCCGGCGTAAAGCCGACACCCTTGATCGCGTCCCGGAGCCGCTCCAGCGTCACCTTGTTCCCCGGCTGCAGAACAAAATCCACGTTGTTTTGAGGGCCCACCGTGACTTTCTCCACGCCCCGTATCCGCTTCAGCCCCATCTCCAGCGATTGCACGCACGTCGCGCAATCCATGTTGCTCACTTCCATCCGAACCGTCAAAAACTCCGCGGATAACGACGCGGCCGCAACCGCCATCAGCAGCACCAGACGCATAACGCCAGTGTAGCGCGACCTCCATGGTAGACTCGCAGATTGCCGCATGCCCCCGCGCTCCCACCTCCTGCATGCCTGCGCCGCCGCGCTGCTTGTCTGTGCCGTCCACTCCCTCAGCCCGGTTTCCCAATCCGGCGATACGCGCTGGGCCATCCCTGTCATTGAGCGTCTCCTCTCTCATGGGGATGTCACCTTGGACCACACAGTTACCGCATGGACCAAAGATGGCCTCTACACTATCGAATGCGTCGGCCCGGCCGGCGAAGTCCGGCAATCGGAACTCGGCGGCTGCCCGGATCTCTTCCACGCCTATTCCCGCTACCCCATCGCCACCCCCGTGCTCTCCGTGCCGTTCTTTCTCTTGATTGACCGCCTCGCCCCACTTACCCCGGCGGTAACTCCCGGCCTCGAACTCCTCGCCCAGCGCCGCTACAGCCAGGTCTTTCGGATTGTCGAGATCTGGATAGCCTCCCTCTGGATCGGACTCGCCGCCGGGTTCCTGTTCCTGTCGATTCCCGCTCGCGGCCAGGCCTGGTTCTGGACGGCCGCCTTCGCCTTCGGCACCGGAGCCTGGTCAACCGCCAGTCGCGCCCTTTGGCACCACGCACCGTCCATCTTTTTCCTCTCGGCGGCTCTCTACTTTCTCACCACCAAGCACCGCCGCGTCGTGTTGGCGGGGGTGCTCCTCGGGCTCGCCGTCTGGAACCGCCCGCTGCAAGCCATCCCCCTCTTGTGCCTGGCACTCTGGCTGCGCCGCGACGGCCTGCGCCTCCTCGCCGCTGCCGCCGCCGTCAGCATCCCCTTCGTCCTCTATTGCCTGGCCGTCTACCGTATGCCGGTGCCGCCCTACTTCCAGCAGTCCGGAGCCTATGTCTGGGACCTCTCCCGCGCCGGCGCCGCCCTGTTCGGCCAACTCGCCAGCCCCGCCCGCGGACTGTTTGTCTATACGCCCTTCCTCCTTCTCATGCCCCTCGGCGCCGCACGCCTCTGGCGCAAGGACCGCGGCCTCGTCCTCGCCGTCACCGCCTGGTTTGCCATCTACGGCGCCGCCATCTCCTTCTTCGCCGATTGGACCGCCGGCATGAGCTACGGGCCCCGCTACTGGAGCGACTTCCTTCCCGGCGCCATGCTCCTGGTCGTTCCCATCTGGCCGGCCCGCCGGGCCGTCGCCGCGCTGGTGCTGCTGGCGGTGTTGCTGAACGCCCGCGGCGCCACCAGCAACTACGTGCAAACCTGGGGCCGCCGCTGGGTCGCCGGCGAAACCCATGTCTGGGACTGGAAAAAGGCGCCCTTCCTCGGGGGTATCACTTGGTAGCCGGTTCCCCCCGCGTCGCGTCGAAAACGTAGGTGTGGAGGATCTCCCCCTTCTCGTTCTCCAACTGCAGATAATGCCGCCCCGCCATCAGATCCACCGGAAGCCGGATCGAATGGAAATCCAGCCCGCATGGCTCCACGGTCGTCGCCAGCGCGACATCCTTCGCGTTCGTGAGCAGCGTTTTGCAGGTGCCCTGCGGCGCCGTGTCCTGATACAGCATCTGCACCTCGCTCACATAGCCGGCCCGCAACGGTATCGTGGTCACCGCGCGCCCGTCCCGCAGCGTCCCCGGCGCCAACGGGAACATGGCCACCGGCGCTTCGCGCACCGGTGCCGTCACCCCGCGCTGCCCTTGGCTGCTGAAGAACACCCCAAATCCCACAAACAGCGCCGCCGCCATCCCCAGCGCCGCCGGGAACACACTCCGGGCCGCCCGCCGCGCCGGCGGAGTCGCCAGCGCGGCCGCCATCGGCAGCCGTCCCAACTGCCCCGTCTCCGCCAAATGGCGCCGCAGTGCCGCCGCCTCAGCCGCGGGTAGGCGCCCCGCGGCGCACGCGTCGATCCATTCGTTCTCCTGCTCCCGCATTTCATCGAAGAACTGCGCGTCGGTCAAAAGTCGCTCACGGATCTCGTCCCGCTTGGATTCGGTTTGCTCGTTCAACATGTAGGCGCGGAAAAGGTCGCTCATGTACGCCCCTTCCTGTCTGTAGTGGGGATCGCCGCCGAAACATCACGCTGACGCAGACAGTTCTCCAAACGGTCGCGCAAGCGCAGCGCCCGGTTCCGCAATGCGTTCAACTCCAGCCCCAACTCCGCCGCCAGGCGCGCCCGGTTGCGGATCCTTGCCGTCTGGTCGCCCTGATAGTAAGCCAACAAAAACTGCCGCTTGTCCGGCTCCCAACTGCTCAGGCACCTCTCCAGCGCCACGTGCAACTGCTCTACTTCGGCGTCGGAGGCGGGCGCCGGTACATCGGTCAGCGGCGCCAGCCGGTGAAGCCGTGTCGCCTCTTCTTTCAACACGTTGCGGGCAATTCCGTTCAGGAACGCCGGGATGTTCTGAACCACTTCCCCCTCTGCCAACCGCCGCGCCAGCCGCGTTAAAACCTCATCGGCCAGCGTCTCCGGGTCCGTGGCCCTTTCCCACAAAAGCACCCGGATCAGACGTTCCCGCAACTCCTGGTATCGCTGTCCCGCCCGTTCGCGGTCGGAGTCGAGCGCGGCCAGTAGCCGGTCGAAACCGTCAGCATGGAGCGTGCTCTGCGGAGACATCTTCCCATTTAGACTGTCACAGCCGTGGACCCGCCGTCGACTGCCAGCGTCTGGCCGGTCACATAGTTGGACGCGTCGCTCGCCAGAAACAGCGCCACGCCCTTGATCTCGCCGTCCCGCCCCGGCCGCCCCATCGGAACGTTCTGCTTCAGGTCGTCCATCACGTGCGGCAGCACTCCCTCGGTCATCCGCGTCGGGAAAAAGCCCGGCGCTATGGCGTTCACCCGTATGTTGTACTGCGCCCATTTGCAGGCCAGTTCCCGCGTCAGCGCAATCAGCCCGCCCTTGGCCGCCACATAGCCGGCGCAGTGGATCCCGCGGGGCAGCGATCCCCGCATCCCGGCAATCGAGGCGATGTTGATGATCCGCCCCACCCGCCGCGCGATCATGCCATGCGCGCACTCCTGGCTGAACAGGAACGCGCCCGTCAGGTTGGTCGCAATCACCGAGTTCCACTTATCCAGCGGCATCTCCTCGGCCGGCGCGCCCCAACTGGCCCCGGCATTGTTCACCAGAATTTCCACCGGACCAAACGCCTCGGCCGCCTTCCGCACCGTCTCCTTCACCTGCGCCGGGTCGGAGACGTCGCACACCGAACCGGCCACCTTGGCGCCGCTGGCGCGCAAGCCTTCAATCGCCGGCAGCAGCCACTTCTCCCGCCGGGCGACGATGTAGACGCGCGCCCCGGCCTCGGCCAGGCCCTGCGCAATCTCTTCGCCCAGGCCGCGCGAACCTCCCGTAACAAGGGCCGTGCGGCCGTCCAGCCGAAACATCTGCGTCACCGTCTGCATGAGAGAACCGCAGTATATCGCGTACGCTGGTAGGAATGAGCACCGGATCGCAAAGCACCAATGAACATCGGGAAAAGGCCAAGTCGCTCGGCCCCATCGCCATCGCCATCATCACGGTGAGCGACACCCGCACCCCGGAAACGGACGTGAACGCCCGCTGGCTGCGCGAGCAGATCACGGCCTTGGGCCACCAGGTGACCGATTACCGTCTCATCAAGGATGAGCCCGATCAGGTCGCCGCGGTTCTCGACGAACTGGCGGCCACCCCGGCCCGCATCCTCTTGTGGAACGGTGGCACCGGCATCGCCCCCCGCGATACGACCTATGATGTCTTGTCCCGCAAGCTGGAAAAGACCCTCCCTGGTTTCGGCGAGATCTTCCGCATGTTGAGCTTTGAAGTGGTGGGTGCCGCCGCCATGCTGTCCCGCGCCACCGCTGGTGTCTACCGCGGCAAGCTGGTCGTCTCCACACCCGGTTCCCCCAACGCGGTGCAGTTGGCCTGGAACCGCCTCCTGGCCCCGGAACTCGAACACCTCGCATGGGAAGTGATCCGCTAAACTAGGAAGAACGGAGGAGTGGCCGAGCGGTTTAAGGCACCGGTCTTGAAAACCGTCGTAGGGGAAACTCTACCGAGAGTTCGAATCTCTCCTCCTCCGCCATCGCCTTATCGCCATAACATATGGAAACTAAATGGGCTAGCCTCACCGCTGACCCTTTATTTTGGGGCAAATCGGGAGGGGGCACCAGGTGGAAGGATGACAACGTCCTGCTCAATGGCGTCGCGATTCGCTCGTTTCGCGATCTCGCGCCGATGTGGTTGATGGCTGCAAGTTGACTGACTGAGGTTGAATCAGCCGGGGCGTTAGCTCAACTGCTTTTACTCGGGTGGGCCTTTTGCCGCCGGGACTGCTGCACTCCTGAGATTGCCACGACCGGGATTGCCAGCGTAGGCTCAAAACCGGCTCTGGGCCATCGCATTTCTGAAACGTAACTAGAGGCGAGTAGCTTTGCCTTTCCGCTCTTTAGGTACTGCTCTTGACACCACGAGGAAAAACTGGTGTATTCGTCGTCGCGGAGGAGAGCGTCACGGCCTTCGTTTGGCCATTTGTGGGGACTGGATGCGGTCACGTCGTCGTCAACCCACCAGTGACGATCTGGTCCTTTTAACGAAGACCATTCTTCGATCACGGTCCCGCGTTCTTCCACGAGAGCTTTGGCGAAAAGTCTCTGGTCCATAACACGGTCCGCTAAATTCATGTCGCGCACAAAACGTCGCTCCTTGTAAGTCAGGTACCTGACCCTGATAAGGCTGTATGGATATGAAAGCAGGCCCGCGAGAAGGAACAGCGGCAAGTAGACCGGCAAAAACAAAAGAGGAATCTCGCGTGATCCGAACACCAAATAGATTCCAAAAGCACAAACAAGCCCGCCATATCCGAAGGCGAGCCACTGATGCGCGAGCAGCATTCCGAACAGCCCCCACACCATCCAGATCACAGCACATAGAATTCCAGCGGCTGTAATTGCCCGAAATATTCGGTTTCGATTAAAACTCACGCTGGTTTTAGCCTACTACAGCGACCAGGAGACGGACCGACAACACGATCCCGACTGCACCTGCAGCATCAAAAACATCACTGTGTCGCAGAACTGTCGGGAACATTGGCACTCGACGTGCTGAGGAGCACATCTACGAACTGGATGACACCGGCAAGCACTTCGCCCTTGTCGCAGGACCGAGATCGGTCAAGGTTTTCCGGGTTCTCCGCAGGAATCTGTAGAGGGGGCCATTTGGCGGGGATTTTGGAAAGCGAGCAATCTGGCTAGACTGGCGGGGTGACAGGCAACGAATTCACGAAGATTTTGCAGTGGCCGGGGTATCGTGCGTTCCGGCATGAGATCGACGAATCAAGGAAGAGGTTGCTGCTATGGGCACGGAGGAAGCGGGGCAATCGGAAGTTGCTGTGTTCCGGGTGTGGCCGGAAGTTCGAGGACTCCTACGACGTTAGCGAACGAGAGGTGCGAGACCTGCCCTGGAGTTCGCTGCGCACGACCGTCGTCATTGAGATCCATCGGGTAAAGTGTCCGGACTGCGAGGTGAAGGTCGAACGGGTTCCCCTGCTACCGAGTAAGGCGCCGTTCAGCGAGCGATTCGAGGACGCTGTAGGGGAGTCGTTTACGAGTGCCTCGGCCCCTTCAAGTCGCGCGCTGATTCTCCTTGGCCGAGAGTACGGTGCGGGCCATAGATCTGGGTTATTTGGAGCGCTGGGCGGCTGGCCGCAAGAAGCCGCAAGTCACGCAACTGGGTGTAGATGAAATCTATCTGGGGAAGCGGCAGAAATTCCTGACAGTGGTGAGCAATCTGGAGACAGCCGAGCCACTGTGGTTTGGGCCGGAACGAAAGCAAACGACACTGGATCGATTCTTTGAGACAGAGATGACGCCAGAGCAGCGGCGTGGGTTGGTGGCTGCCTGTGTAGATATGTGGGAACCGTTCACCAAGAGCATCTTGTCCTGGGCGCCGGCCTGCCGGATTGTGTTCGACGAGTTCCATGTGATGCAACATGCCAACCAGGCTGTGGACGAAGTCCGGCGAGCCGAATTCTCTCGTCAAGGCGTAAAGCGTCGTCAAGTAGTGAAGGGTAAGCGGTGGCTGCTAATGACTCGTTGGGTGAATCTGGACGCCTCGCGACGGCAGATGCTCAATGAACTGTTTGCACTCAACCGCCGGGTGATGAAGGCCTATCTGCTCAAAGCAAAGAGAGCCTGGAACGGTTGTGGACCTATAAGTATGAGGGAGCCGTGGCCAGATACCTCAACCAATGGATCGATCAACTGAAATGGCAGCGGCTCAAGCCGATGGAGGACTTGGCCCATATGCTGCTCCGCCACCGGGAGGGCTTGCTCAATTACTGTCGTGTGAAGGTCCGGTTCGGGGTGGTAGAGGCCGTCAATGGCAACATCAAGACCATTCTCCGGCGAGGCCGCGGCTATCAGAACCTACGCTACTTGCTCCTCAAAGCCCAGCACATGGCCGCCAACCGCACCGAATTCACGGTTTTGCAAAATGCCGTATAAAACGGATACTTTTACAGATTCTCGCTCAGAGCCAGTAGTACTAAGGTTCGACCGCCAAGGCGGGAATCAATGGCTTGCGGAATCAGGATGATTCCGTCTGACGGCACTTCCGACGGGAACGGATAATGGCGCGGGCGCGCTTCGCCCATCCGTTGAGGATTGCAGGACCGTTCGGATTGCCGGACGGACCCGGCCAATGGCCGGGCTTGTCGTCCTATACAGGATACGTGAGCCTCTGGCTGCCGATTGGTCATGCCTCCGCGCCCTTTATGTCGACGGAGGCGAACGAGTCCATTGCACCGTGCCGAATATGGACGACACTTACGAAATGCGTCCGGTTATTGACCTCATAGATAACCCGGTAAACATGGGGCTTTGTGCCATGAAGGATCTGCCGGTGCCGTTTGCTCTCAGGGGTCGAAGTGCCACGGTTCGGGTTGGTCTCAAGGCTCTCGATTGCCTCCGAGAGTGCGTTAAACCACGCAAATGCCTGGTTGCTCGACTCGGCATGAATCGATTCGTAAATCTCTTCGAGATCACGGAGTGCCCGCGCCGAGATTCTAACGAGGTATGCCATGCCTGTTGCGGAACTCTGCCAACGCTTCACGGGCCGGCCGGTGCCGGCCTCTCGCAAGATCGTCCGTGCCTTGGCGGATGCCTTCGCTGGCATCGGCACGCGCCACAATGTCCATCAATCGCTGATAGGTTTCGGCATCCTGCAGGACAGCCTCCACCTTACCTTCCACCGTCAGCACAATGGGTCGCTTACTCTCTTTAAGCTGCTTCATGAACTTGCCGGAATTCCGCCGGAAATTGGTAAGCGATTGAATATCCTTCGTCACGTCCATGATGGAGGGCTCCTCCTTTGAGTATGGCACCTTACAAGGTGCCATTCCGATAGAGGCTGGAACCCATCAGGTGGTCTTCCGCGTCGATCGCACTGATCCGCGCTTGCGCCAATGCGGGCGCTCGACAAAACTCGGCCTGGGGCGGTTTACCCGGCGTACGGAAGTAGCAGGCGTCGTCCTCCACCTGCGGCGCCCACGCCGGATCCTGCCGCCCCGATCCGCAGTCGACCCCGTCGGTGTCCCCGTTCCCGGCGTCTCCTCCCCTGCCCACTCCCCAAAAGATGCAAATTCGCTAACCTTTCCCGCCTCCGCTGTATTAAACTCATCACTCACAGCCCGTTTTGCCCCCAGTTTTCCTTGCCGGCCGGAACTCCGGCCGGTCAACCCCCAAACGCCATCGCAACCAGACGGAGAATCGCCTGTGAACCCCAAAAAGAAGTCCGGACTCGGCCGCCGCCAGATGCTCTCGGCCGCACCCCTTCTCGCCGCCGCCGGCGCTGCCGCGCCTGCCGCCAAAGCCGCCGCTACTCCCGATGTCTACACCCGTCTGGGCGTCGAACCGTTCATCAACACCACCGCTACCCTCACCATCAACGGCGGCTCCCGCATGCTGCCCGAAGTCATCGCCGCCATCGAACAGGCCTCTCAGTTCCATGTCAATATGGATGAGTTGATGGACAAGGCCTCCGCCCGCCTGGCCGAACTCCTCAAGGTCGAATGGGGCCTCGTCACCTCCGGCGCCGCCGCCTCGCTCTCCCACGCCACCGCCGCTTGCATCGCCGGCGCCGACCCCGAAAAGATGCAGCAACTCCCTGACCTCCGCGGCCTCAAGAACCAGGTCATCATGCCCAAGGAGTCCCGCAACGTCTATGACCAGGCCACCCGCACCCTCGGCGTCGAAATCATCGAAGTGAACTCGGTGGCGGAGTTGGAATCGGCCATCGGCCCGCGTACCGCCATGATCCAGATCCTCGGCGAACACTTCGGCGGCGCCAAGTTCGGACTCGCCCAGGTCGCGCCCATCGCCAAGAAGGCCGGCATCCCCATCCTCATCGACGCCGCGGCCGACTTCCTCATCGTTCCCAACCCCTACATCGCCCTCGGCGCCGACCTCGTCGCCTACAGCGGCGGCAAGATCCTCCGCGGCCCTTCCACCGCCGGCCTCCTCGTCGGCCGCAAGGACCTCGTCCAGGCCGCCTGGGCCAACAGCGCTCCCCACCACGCCTTCGGCCGCGCCATGAAGGTCAGCAAGGAGGAGATCGTCGGCATGGTCGTCGCCGTCGAGATGTTCCTCCAGAAACGGAACCTCCAGGCCGAGTTCAAGGAGTGGGAGGGCTGGTACACCTACATCTCCGAAAAGATCACCCAGGTCTCCGGCGTAAAGACCAGGATCAACGGCCCCGCTCGCGGCGGCCCCTTCCCGACCCTCTCGGTCTCCTGGGATCCCGCGCTCATCGGCTTGACCGCCGGCGAGATCGGCAAACTGCTCTCCACCGGCAAGCCCCGCATCATGTCCCACGCCTCCGGTGACGGCAACTCCTTTGTCATCCGCCCCGTCGCGCTGCGCCCGGACGACTACAAGGTGGTCGCCGAACGCCTCAACGAGATCTTCCGCGCCGCCCCCAAAGGCGTCGCAAAAAAGGCGCCATCCGCCCCTGCCGCCAACCTCACCGGGCGTTGGGACGTCTCCGTGCAGTACATCGCCGGGGCTTCGGCCCATAAGCTCTTCCTCACCGCGTCCGGCAACAAGGTGAACGGCACCCACATCGGCTGGGCCTACGAGGGCGGACTCCGCGGCGCCATCGACGGCGACCATGTGACCCTCCGTTCCGCGCTTCCCTGCGGCGGACAGACCCTGCAGTACACCTTCAAAGGCCAGGTGAGCGGCGACGCCATGTCCGGCGATGTCGACCTCGGCGAATACGGCAAAGCGAAATGGACTGCCCGCCGCCAGAAGGAGTCCGCATGAGGCTGCTGCTGACGCTCCTCTTGGCCGCTGCCGCGACGTGGTGCCAGCCGCGGTTCGACATCCTCCTCAAAGGCGGCCACGTCATCGATCCCGCCAACCGCATCAACGGCGTGATGGATGTCGCCGTTGCCGGCGGCAAAATCGCCCGCGTCGCCCCCGGCATCCCCGCCGCCGAGGCGAAGAAGGTCATCGATGTCACCGGCCTCTATGTCACGCCCGGCCTCATCGACCTGCACGCCCACGTGTTCGGCTATGTCGGCTCCATCCTCCCGGATGACTCGGCCCTGCCTGCTGGAACTACTACAATTGTAGATGCTGGCGGCTCCGGCTGGCGGACCTTCGACGAGATGCTGGAACGGGTCATCAAGCCCTCCCGCACCCGTGTCCTGGCGCTGATCAATATCGTCGGCCACGGCATGGTGGGAACCACCTACGAAGACAACGTGGAGGACATGGACCCGGCCAAAACCGCCGCCAAGATCGGCGAGCGCCGCCAGCACATCGTCGGCATCAAGACCGCCCATTTCGGCGGTAACGGCTGGGCCGCCGTCGACCGCGCCGTCGCCGCTGGAAAGCTCTCCAACACCCCGGTCATGGTGGACGACAAGATCTTCCTCTACACCGGCCGCTCCAGCAAGGAGAAGCTCCTGGAGCGGATGCGCCCCGGCGACATGCACACCCACGTCTTCAATGACCGCCAGTTGGAAGTCGTGGACCGCCATACTGGCAAGGTGCAGCCCTGGATGGCCGCCGCGCGCCAGCGGGGCGTGCTCTTCGACCTCGGCCACGGCGCGGGCAGCTTCCTCTGGCCCGTCGCCTCCAAGGCCATCGAACAGGGCTTCCTGCCCGATACCATCAGCACCGACCTCCACTCCTCCTCCATCATGCTCCCGGAGTCCGACATGGCCAACTGTATCTCCAAGATGATGGCCCTGGGCATGAAGCTGGAGGACGCCATTCTCCGCTCCACCGTGAACCCCGCCAAGGCGATCTCCAAGTTCCCGGAACTGGGGACGCTGGGGGAAGGGAAGGAGGCCGATATCGCCGTGTTCGACCTGCGCACCGGCGCCTTCGCCTACAAGGACGCCTGGCACAACAAGAACATCGGGACCCGGAAGCTGGAGTGCGTGCTGACCCTCCGGGCCGGCGAACAGGTCTTTGACCGCGATGGCCGGGGCTTCCCCGAATACACCAAGGCTGGCGCCTACGAGGTGATCCCGTGATCCGTCTTCTCTGGCTGCTGTGCGCGGCGGGCCTGGCCGCGCAGGAGGTGGAGGTCTATGATCTGCTGCTGAAGGGCGGGCACGTCATCGACCCGCGCAACAAACGGGACGAGCGCCTGGACATCGCCATCTCCAAGGGCCGCATCCGCAAGATCGCCAAGTCCATCCCGGCGGCCCAGTGCCGCAAGGTGGTCGAGGTGGGGGACTATTACGTCACCCCGGGCCTGGTGGACATCAACGCCAATTTCGACGTCCGCACCGGCTCGGCCGGCGTCAATCCGGACCACAACAGCCTTCGCGCGGGCGTGACCACGGCGGTCGACGCCGGGAGCTTTGACGCCGCCAGCTTCGGCGAGTTTCTGACTAAGGTGGTGGCGCCGTCCAAGACGCGCGTGCTGGCCTTCGTCAAGCCCGGCGGCGGCGCGGCCTTCCTCGGAAAGAATGCCAACTCGATCGTCGGGATCCGTGTTCCTCCCGGTCAGCCGCTGGAGCCCGCCCTGCGCGAGGCTGCCGCGGCGAAGACCATTGTCATGGCCGATTACCAGCCCGGCCTGGCCTTGCGGCCCGGCGATATCGCCACCCGCCTCTACCGGACCGCGGCGCCATCCGGCAACTCCAAAGGCGTTGTCCTCGACGCCGGCCACGGCGCGGCCGGGTTCTGGTTCCGCGTGGCCGCCCCGGCGGTGAAGAAGGGAGCCTTCCCGGATACGCTCTCCACCGGTATGGACAAGGCCAGCCTGATGCTGCCGCGGGCCACCATGACCAACGTCATGACCAAGTTTCTCGCCCTCGGCATGCCGCTCGGCCAGGTGATCGAACGGTCGACGGCGGCGCCGGCCCGCGCCATCCGCCGGACCGATATCGGGTCGCTGGAGGAGGGCGGCGTGGCCGATGTCGCCGTTCTGGAACTGCGGACCGGCCGCTTCGGGCTGCTCGATTCCGGGCACGGCAAGCTCACCACCGACAAAGAGCTACGGTGCGTGCTGACGGTCCGCAACGGCGCGGTGGTATGGGATTCCGAGGGCCTGAGCGTCACCCACTGGCGCGACGCCGGCCCCTATAGCAACTTCAAGTAGCCCTGGTCAGTCGACGTAGGCGATACAGTCGATTTGGAGGAGCTGACCAGGGCGGCGGAAGCCGGTGGTGCCGAAGTAGGAGCGCGCCGGCCGGTCCTTGAGGAAGAAGGTGTTGTAGACCTCGTTCATGGCGTCCCAGTTCTTCTCCGGGTCGACGAGGGAGACTTGGACCTTGAGGACGTTCTCCAGCGAGGAGCCGGCCTTGGCGAGGGACTCTTTCATGATGGTGAGGGCGTCGGCGGTCTGCTGGCGGACATCGCCGGGCTTGGGGCGGCGTTCCGGGTACCAGCCGCCGATGCCGCTGAGGAAGAGCAGGTGGCCGGAGCGGACCGGCCCGCCGGCGATCTGTTTCTTGGGGGACCATCCGCCGGCGGGCGTCTGGGCCTGCAGCGCTCCGGCGCCTGCGGCGCCGAGCAGGAGGGCGCGGCGGGCCTTCGATTTTGCTTTGGAATCCATGGCAGACATGGTATCGGAAAAAGAAGTTCCCGGAAGGGGGCGGGGACCTGCTATGGTTGGCTGGTGATGCGACGAGCCATTTGCATGCTGCTCGCCGCGGCGGGGATGGCGTCCGCGGCGGAGGCGGAGCTTGCGGCCTTGATCGCGGAGGCCGAGCGGCAGCGGGACTCGCAAGTGCAGGAAGTGCGCTCCCTGCGCCGGTACACGGTCCGGAACGCCCGCTGGAAGACCGACGCCACGATGGACGTGCGGATGATTACCGCCTGGGACGGGAGCAAGCGCTACGAGATTCTGGGCACGAACGCCGAAGGGCTGCGGAAGACCATCTTGACCCGGATCATTGAAGGGGAAGTGCAGGCGGCGGCGAAGAAGGACCGGGACGGGAACATGAACGACCGCAACTACGAGTTGCGGCTGTTGCCCGATTCCGGCGGGAACTGCCGGAAGGTATCGCTGCTGGCCAAGAACCGGACGCGGTTCACGTTTGACGGGCATGGCTGCGTGGACATGAAGGACATGGCGATGGTGCGGATGGAAGGCCGGACGACGCGGAACATGTCGTTCCTGGTGGGCCGTGCCTATGTGGTGCAGGAGTTCCGAAAGGTGGGCGGGCTGTGGTATTCGTCGCTGAACCAGTCGGTGGCGGATGTGCGGTTTTTGGGGAAGACGGAGCTGAAGATCGAGTACCTGGATTACTCGATTACGCGGCGGGCGGCGGGCGCGGTTAGCGGAAATTAATCGGATCGCATACACTGCGTAGTAATGCGGACGCGGCTACTATTCCTATTGGCAGTGGGGGCGTGGGGGCAAACGGCGCCGGAGTACTTTGAGGCGAAGGTGCGTCCGCTGCTGGCGGGGAAGTGCCAGGCGTGCCACAACGGGAAGGTTGCGACGGCTGGGGTGGACCTATCGACCGAGGCCGGCTACCGGAAGGTGGGGACGCGGATTCTGGAAGTGACCGGTTACGAGGGGCGGGTAAAGATGCCTCCGGGCGGGAAGTTGGGGGAGGGGGAGCTGGCGGTGCTGCGCGAATGGGTAAGCGGCGGAGCGCCGTGGCCATCCGCGGCGAAGGCCGCGCCGGCGGTGGGGCATTGGGCGTTTCAGCCGCTGGCGGCGGTGAAGGCTCCGGCGGGGAGCGGGAACCCGATCGACGCATTTCTGGCGGCCAAGCGGGCCGAGCGCGGGTTGCGGGCAGCGGGGCCGGCCGACCCGGTGACGCTGTTGCGGCGGGCGGCGTTTGACCTGACGGGGCTGCCGCCGACGGAAGAAGATATGCGGCTGTTCGCGGCCGATGGCTCGTTTGAGAAGGCGGTGGACCGGCTGCTGGCCTCGCCGCGGTACGGGGAGAAGTGGGGGCGGCACTGGATGGATGTGGCGCGGTATGCCGACTCGACCGGGGCCGATGAGGACTACCGGTATCCGTATGCGTGGAAGTACCGGGACTGGGTGATCGAGGCGTTCAACCGGGACATGCCGTTCGGGCAGTTTGTGCGGGAGCAGATTGCCGGGGACCTGCTGCCGCCGCCGGCGGGGCAGGAGGTGAACACGGCGGGCATAATCGCGACGGGATTCCTGGCGCTGGGGCCGAAGTTGGTGGCCGAGCAGGACAAGGTGAAGATGTTCTACGACGCGGTGGACGAGCAGATAGACGTAGTGGGGAAGGCGTTTCTGGGGCTGACGATCAGCTGTGCGCGGTGCCATGACCACAAGTTCGACCCGATCACGATCAAGGACTATTACGGGCTGGCGTCGATCTTTGCGAGCACGCGGCAGTTTGAGCAGATCGAGGGGACGGTGTCGAAGCTGTTCTACGCGCCGCTGGTGGGGAAGGCGGCGCTGCAGCCGTGGACGGCGCATCAGGAGCGGATGGCGGCCAAGCAGAAGGAGATTGACGGTGTTGTGGCGGGGGAGGCGCGGCAGTGGCGGAGCCGGTTGGCTCCGCAGATCGCGCGGTACATGCTGGCGGCGAAGAAGGTGATCGAGGGCGGGGCGGGGGATGCGGAGTTGGACGCCGGGGTGCTGGCGCGGTGGGTGAGTTATCTGAAGCCGACCAAGGAACGGCGGGTGCATCTGGAGGCGTGGTACCGGACGGGGGACGCGGCGGCGTACCAGGCGGACTACTTTGCGGAGTTGGCCAAGCGGGAGAAGGCGCAGGCGGATTTCAAGGCGGGGATCCTGAAGGAGGCGCCGAAGTTTCCGGCCGGGGCGAACCGGTTCTACACGGAGATCACGGCGGCGAAGGGGCCGATGGGATTGCCGGAGAAGGACTCCGAGCGGGTGGCGGCGCTGAAGGCCGAGCTGAAGAAGATCAAGGACGAGGCCCCGCCGGAGCCGCCGTTTGCCTGCGGGGTGGCGGAGGACAAGGCGGTGGAGCAGGCGGTGTTCCTGCGGGGGAATCCGGAGGCGAAGGGGGAAGTGGTTCCGAAGCGGTTCCCGGTGGTGCTGGCCGGGGAGAAGGTACCGGCGATGACGAGCGTGAGCGGGCGGCGGGAGTTGGGCGAATGGCTGGCCGACGCGGGGAATCCGCTGCCGGCGCGGGTGATGGTAAACCGGATCTGGCAGGGGCATTTCGGGCAGGGGCTGGTGCGGACGCCGAACAACTTCGGGGTAGCGGGGGAGCGGCCGACGCATCCGGAGTTACTGGACTGGCTGGCGGGGGAGTTCCTGCGGCAGGGCGGGAGCTTCAAGAAGATGCACCGGCTGCTGATGCAATCGGAGGCCTACCGGATGAGCGGGGAGGCGCCGGAGGGGGCGCGGGAGAAGGACGCCGATAACCGGCTGTGGACGCGGTTTGCGATGCGGCGGAAGACGGTGGAGGAGATACGGGATTCGCTGCTGGCGCTGGACGGGAGCCTGGACCTGACGATGGGCGGGGCGCTGGCGAGCGGGACGGGGACGGACAATGAGTTCAGCGACGCGCGGAAGTCGATGCACCCGGACGACTCGAAGCGGAGGACGGTGTATCTGCCGTTGCGGCGGTCGAACCTGGCGACGCTGTTCACGCTGTTCGACTTCGGGGACGCGACGACGAGCACGGATATCCGGGAGCAGACGAACGTGGCGCCGCAGGCGCTGTTCATGATGAACAGCAAGTTTGTGACGGAGCGGAGCCGGGCGCTGGCGCAGTTGCTGTTGCGGAGCGGGACAGACGACGGCGGGCGGGTGAAGCGGGCGTGGCGGACGGTGCTGGGGCGGGAGGCGACGGAAGGGGAAGTGGCCGACAGCCTGCGGTACATGGCGGGGTTTCCGAAGCTGCCGGCCGATGACGAGGGGCGGCTGGCGGCATGGGCAAGCCTGTGCCGGACCTTGATTGCGTCGAACGACTTTATCTACGTGCCATGAGGGACAGGGACATGTTATCGAGACGGTATCTGCTGCGGCGAGCGGCGTGCGGGTTCGGGCTGGTGGGCTTGCAGTCGCTGCTGGCGGAGGCGGCCGATCCGCTGGCGGTGAAGGCGCCGCATTTCCCGGCGAAGGCCAAGCGGGTGATCTTCCTGTTCATGCATGGCGGGCCGTCGCACATGGACACGTTCGATCCGAAGCCGCGGCTGGCGCGGGACCACGGGAAGCCGTTGCCGTTCAAGCGGCCGTTGACGTTTGCGGAGAACAACGTGGGCGGGCTATTGAAGTCGCCGTGGGAGTTCCGGCGGCACGGGCAGAGCGGGCTGGAGATCAGCGAGTTGTTTCCGCATGTGGCGCGGCATGCCGATGAGTTGTGCGTGATCCGGTCGATGGTGGGGGACAGCGTGGCGCATGGCGGGGCGACGCTGCAGTTGCATACGGGGTCGAACACGTTTACGCGGCCGAGCATGGGGTCGTGGGTGATCTACGGGCTGGGGACGGAGAACCGGAATCTGCCGGCCTACATTACGTTGAAGCCGGGGTTGTCGCATGGGGGGGCGAAGAAGTGGAGTTCGGGGTTTCTGCCGGCGGCGTATCAGGGGACGGCGGTGGGGCTGGGCGGGATGGCGATCGAGAAGATCAACGAGCCGATCGAGCACTTGAAGAACTACGGGCTGACGCCGGAGCAGCAGCGGTACGAGTTAGACATGATCCAGAAGATCAACGGGGCGAGCGCGGCGCGGCGGCAGCAGGATGCGGAGTTAGAGGCGCGGATCCAGAGTTTTGAGTTAGCGTTCCGGATGCAAACGGAGGCTCCGGAGGCGTTTGATGTTAGTAAGGAGACGGAGGCGACGCGGCGGCTCTACGGGATGGACGCGCCGGAGACGGCGGACTTCGGGTGGCAGTGTCTGATGGCGCGGCGGCTGGCGGAGCGGAACGTGCGGTTCATTCAGATCAACCACGAGTACGGGCCGGGGAACGAGGTGGGTTGGGACGCGCACAGCGAGTTGGTGCGACTGCATACGCGGACGGCGCTGGCGGTGGATCAGCCGATCGCGGGGCTACTGACGGATTTGAAGGCGCGGGGGCTGCTGGATTCGACACTGGTGGTGTGGGGCGGGGAATTCGGGCGGACGCCGATTGCGGAGGCGGGCGACGGGCGGGACCATAACCCGTACGGGTATTCGATCTGGATGGCTGGGGCTGGGGTAAAAAAGGGTTTTGTGTACGGGGCCACCGATGAGTTCGGCTATTACGCGGTGGAGGACCGGATGCATATCAATGATATGCACGCGACTATGCTGCACTTACTCGGGTTACAGCATGACCGGCTGACCTATATGTATGGGGGCAGGCCGTTCCGGCTGACGGACGTGGCGGGTAAGGTGGCGACTAAGTTGTTGAGTTAGTCGCTTAGTAAGTGCGGGCTGCTGGCGGCTGGCGTATTCCGTTGCCGGCGGGCTGGTTGCCGTTTGGCGGGGCGGGGCGATGTGGCCGCCGGCGGGTGATTGCGCCGGATTGGGTTTGATGTCGCAAATCCGGGGGGCGCCTGAGGGCGGCCTTCGGGGAGCGGGCCGCTGGCTGGCCGGTGAGTATCCTTTCTTTGTGGCGGGGTTGGTCCGCCGGATTGGGTTCGAGTTGGTAAATCCGGGCCTCGGGCGGGGTGGCTCCGTGGCGCGGTTGTTTGCCCTGTCGAAGGG